>JAZKDT010000052.1:0-6630 GCA_040387475.1 Bacteroidota bacterium
AAAAACGGTATAGGCCTTTGATTATTGTTTGGGAAAGGTAGAATTAAGCAAATTTTGCCTCAAAAGCCTTCATCAGGTCTACAAGGACCTTTACACTTTCAATTGGCATAGCATTGTAGATGGAAGCTCTGTACCCACCTACATCTCTGTGTCCACGAATTCCATCCACACCTTCTGCTTTCCAGAATTTATCAAATTCAGGTTCTAGCTCCGGTTTGTTCATCAGAAAGCACACGTTCATATTACTTCTGTCCTCAACAGCTGTAGTTCCATAAAATAGACTGTTACGGTCAATTTCTCCGTAAATCAAATCAGCTTTTTGCTGGTTCACTTTTTCTATCCAGCTGATGCCGCCGTTTTGTTTTAACCAACGAAGCGTTAGCATGGTAACGTAAACCGGAAATACAGGAGGTGTGTTATACATCGATTCTCCTTTAATATGAACCTGATAATCCAACATCGATAACATTTTACGACCTGTTTTACCCAAAACGTCTTTTTTTACCATTACCATAGTGCTCCCTGCAGGCCCAATATTTTTTTGGGCACCTGCGTAGATCAGCGCAAAATCCTTTGCGTTTACCTTACGGCTGAAAAGGTCAGAACTCATATCACACACTAAAGGAACTTCGCTTTTTGGAAAGTCTTTTATTTGAGTTCCATAAATAGTATTGTTTGACGTTATATGAAAATAATCGGCATCTTTTGGAACCTCGTATCCTTTAGGAATATAATTAAAGTTCTTATCTTCAGAAGATGCAATTACTTTAGTATTGCCAATAATTTTAGATTCTTTAATCGCCTTGCTGGCCCATACACCTGTGCTTAAATAAGCAGCGTAACCCGAATCACTCAATAAATTGTAAGGAACCATCGCAAACTGCGTGCTGGCTCCTCCTCCTAAATACATAACTTCATAATCATCACCCACTTCAAATAATTCTTTAATCAATGCACGGGCTTCATCCATCACTGCTACGTAATTTTTACTGCGGTGGGAGATTTCCAATAACGATAAATTCATATTATCAAAATTGATACATGCATCTGAAGCTTGTTTTAAAACATCTAAGGGTAAAATACCAGGACCTGCGCTAAAATTGTGAATTTTTGACATAAAGGGGTTATTTGGGTTTTTGATGGGTAAATTTAGTAATTATTGTTAAGAAAATACCAAGGGTTTTAGGCTAAATAAATCCCTATTTTTGGATTGATATGCTTAAATCTTTATTCCTCATTAGTATTTTTACCAGTAACCTGCTTCTATCGCAGAATGCCTATAATTATCCGGAAAGCAGAAAGGTTGTCCAAATAGACACTTTCTTTAATCAGGCGATAGAAGATCCATATCGTTGGCTGGAAGATCAACAATCAGAAGAAACGAAAAAATGGGTTGCTGAACAAAATAAATTTGCAAAAAATTATCTTCAAAAAATACCGAATAATTTTACCTTAAGAGAACAGATAAAAAGAAATACGCAAATAAGTTACCGGCATCCAACAAAAAGCGGCGATTATTATTTCGAATTGCGACAGGCTTTTGGGGGAACACAAATGAAAGTATATTATACCAAAGATATAAGGGTAGGTTATTGGGATGAGTTGTTTATCAGTAAAGATCTGGGAGTTAAAAAAGGAGAAACATTCAGCATATCCGGATTTTACATGTCTAAAAATTCGCAATACATGGCTTATAGTTTTGATAATAATGGCAGTGATTGGAAAGAAATAAAAGTAGCAGATCTAACGAGGCAAAAAAATCTGGACGATCATTTATATAACGTTAAACATTCAAGTATTGATTGGAGAGGAAATGGGTTTTATTATCAACGGTTTGAAAAAGATAAAAATGGAAATGAGTACAAGCAGGAAGCCAAAAATCCGATGCTTTATTATCATAAACTTGGGACGAGTCAGGAAGAGGATAGTTTAATTTTTAAGAGAAGTGATGCCCCTTATAATTTTTTCTCTGCCTGGGTTTCGGATGACGAACAATATCTGATCATCGAAGATTGTAATCAGAATACAAACATGCGCTCTTTTTATTACGTTGACTTTAATGATCCCGTTCAAAAAGGCATATTACCACTTATTAAAAAAACAGGAAAAGTGTATCGTCCTTTGTATGCAAAAGGCAACGAACTTACCTTTCTCGAGTCTTACTATGGTGAAAAAAAGATCGTCAGCATCAATACGAAAAACCCTGCTAAACACACAGAAAACAGCCATTTGAATACAGAGCTTATTTTAAGAGATGCAATTTATCACAAAGGTTACTATTATGAAGTGTGTTATTTTGATCAGCAACAGTATTTAATTGTTTTAAGTGAAAACAGCAAAATCATAAAGAAAGTGGAGATTCCATTTGGGGCCTCATGCTCAATTACCGGTGTTGATGAGAACAATAATGAATTGTTACTGACTTATCAATCTTACTTGCATCCACCTGTTTTAGCCAGTATGAAATTGTCGGGGTATAAATTTGAAGTGATCGAACCGGTTAAGATCAGTTATTCGATGGAGGATTTTGTAATTGAAAAAATTACCTATAAATCTGATACTGCTGTAGTTCCGATGCTGATCATACATAACAAACATGTTAAACTTGACGGCAATAACCCGGTTCTTATTGAGTTTTATGGAGGGTATAGGATAATTCACGATCCGGAGTATGATGCGGGTAGGATTTCATTTTTAGAGAATGGAGGTATATATGCCTATGCAATGATTCGGGGAGGAGGCGAAAAAGGACACTATTGGCATAAAGACGGAAGATTACTTAATCGACAGAAATCCATTAATGATATTATTAACGCCGCTCAGTTTTTTATTGATAAAGGGTATACTCAGGCACCAAAAATTGCAATAACCGGCACTTCTCATGGTGGACTAATGGCCGCCGCCGCAGCCATGCAACGCCCCGATTTATTTGCCGCTGTTGTACCGGTGGTTGGAGTTTATGACATGTTACGTTTTGAGAAATTTACGATTGGTTCGGTACACCTGGATGAATATGGTACGATAAAGAAATCACTTGATTATTTAAATTTGAGATCTTTTTCGCCTTTGCACAACGTACAAAAAGGGCTAAAATATCCAGCCACTTTATTTATGACCGCTGATTATGATGATAGGGTTCCTCCTTTACACTCTTATAAAATGACAGCGACCATGCAAACGTTAGCCTCCGGTGAAAATCCGGTGCTGTTAATTGTTGAGAAAAATGCAGGCCATAATGGCGCGCGCACTTATGAAAAGTATATCGATAAACAAACAGATTTTTATAGCTTTATTTTAAACGCGCTGGGCGTTAAAAAATTTAAATAGATGCTTTTTACAACCAGCCTCCCATAGCTGTTTTTGCCGTCTTCTTACGGCCTTTACAGTCGCGGTGAGTGCGGCATGAACTCACACAGGATATGATAATGACAGAGATCAGTATATAGCAAATATATTTTAATGATTTCATAACGTATTTATATGTATTTACATACAAGCTTCATACCAATCTAAAAAAAAGCCTTCTTTATATCGTATAATACCGTTTTTTATGGAAGTTACAGTTATTAAAAGACATAAAAAAGTCCCGATAAATTTAGCGGGACTTTTTTTGTATTGCTGTAAAACTTATACTTCAACCAAGGTACCAACTTTGTTCCCATTGATGAGGCTTTGTAAATTTCCTGCTTTGTTCATATCAAATACAATGATTGGTAAATTATTTTCTTTGCATAAGGTAAAAGCTGTCAAATCCATTACTTCCAGACCTTTACTGTAAACTTCCTCAAAAGAAATTTTTTCATATTTGGTAGCGGTTTTATCTTTTTCAGGATCTGCAGTATAAATTCCATCTACACGCGTTCCTTTTAAAATGACATCTGCCTCAATTTCAATGGCTCTTAAAGCCGCTGCCGAATCGGTTGTAAAATATGGGTTTCCGGAACCAGCACCAAAAATCACCACACGTCCTTTTTCCAAATGACGTACGGCTTTACGGCGAATGTATGGTTCGCAGATCTGTTCCATTTTAATAGCACTTTGTAATCGGGTTTGAACGCCTAATCCTTCCAACGCAGATTGTATAGCCATTGAGTTGATTACCGTTGCAAGCATTCCCATATAATCGCCATGTACGCGATCCATACCACCTTGTTCGGCCTGTATACCTCTAAAGATATTACCTCCTCCAATGACAATAGCCACCTGGCAACCAGAGTCGTATGCTGTTTTTATTTCTTTGGCATATTCCAATAACCGAACCTGGTCAATACCAAATCCTTTATTTCCCATTAAGGCTTCGCCCGATAATTTTAAGAGTATACGTTTATATTTCATATATGTTGTTTAACCCTGTCTGCAAAAGGCAGGCTCTAAGGAGCGCGGGAATTATTGTTTATTTAAGTAAAAAAAAAGAACAAAAAAAATCCCGATTAAAAAATCGGGATTTAATAAAATTAAGATAATGCGTAGCGTTTGAAAGCTGTTGCCGTTAAACCTTTATCAATACTTTGTAAGTATTGTAAAACGTTCATTTTGTTATCTTTAATATATTCCTGGTTTAACAAAGTAGACTCTTTGTAGAATTTAGCAATTTTACCCTGAGCAATTTTCTCAACCATATCTTCAGGCTTACCTTCAGCGCGAATTACTTCACGGGCAATTTCTAATTCTCTATCCAACATATCCTGAGTAACACCTTCTTTATCCAAAGCTACCGGAGCCATGGCAGCTGCCTGCATAGCCACGTTACGTCCAACTTCATCAGATACTTCCTGGTTAAAGCCAACGATAACAGATACACGGTTACCTGGGTGAATGTACGCAGATACTTTTTCAGCAGTAATTACTTCGAAATATCCTATCTCGATTTTCTCCCCGATTTTACCAACTTGTTCCATGAATTTATCACCCACAGTAATATCGCCGTTATATGGTAATGTTAAAATTTCTTCTTTAGTTTTTGCATTTTTTTCTAAAGCGATAGTTGCAATAGAATCAGCAAAAGCGATGAAATCTGCGTTGATTGCTACGAAATCAGTTTCGCAGTTTACCCAGATTAAAATACCTCTTTTGTTATCAGCAGATGTTTTAGCTAAAACAACTCCTTCTTTAGAATCTCTGTCGCCACGGTTAGCTGCTACTTTAGCACCTTTTTTACGTAGGTAATCAATTGCTTGTTCAAAATCACCATTATTTTCTTCTAATGCTTTTTTACAATCCATCATACCTGCTCCGGTTTGTTGGCGTAATTTGTTTACTTCTTGTGCTGTAATTGCCATTGTATTATTTTTTATTAATTATTTATGAGTTTAAAAAAAACGGCCTTCCCTTTAAAAGGAACGGCCGTTAAATTATATTAGTGAAAAATTATTTTTTCGCTGTTGTTCTTTTACGAGCCGCTGGTTTACGAGCGCCATCTTCATCATCAGTTTTAGCACCTTTAACACTTAAGCCTTCTGCTAATTCTTCTGCTTCTTCTTTCGAATTTTTTCCTTCTTTCTCGTCAGCTGCTATAGCTTCTTTGTCCATTTTACGATCACCTAAACCTTCGTTGATAGCTTTACACATTAACTCAACGATATACGCTACTGAAGTAGAAGCATCATCATTAGCCGGGATGGCGTAATCAACAAAATTAGGGTTAGAGTTTGTATCAACGATAGCAAATGTTGGTATATTTAAACGTTTTGCTTCTGCAACAGCGATATGTTCTTTAGTGATATCGACAATAAATAACGCTGATGGTAAACGGGTTAAATCAGCTACTGAACCTAAGTTAATTTCTAATTTAGCGCGCTCACGGGAGATTTGTAATTTCTCTTTTTTAGAGATATTTTCAAATGTTCCGTCTGTAGCCATTTTATCAATTTGCGACATCTTACGAACGGCTTTACGGATCGTTGCAAAGTTAGTTAACATACCACCTGGCCAACGCTCAGTTACATATGGCATACCCACTGCTTTTACTTTTTCAGCAACGATATCTTTAGCTTGTTTTTTAGTAGCTACAAATAATATTTTTTTACCTGAACGTGCAATTTGTTTTAACGCTGCAGCTGCTTCATCAATTTTAGCAACTGTTTTGTTTAAATCAATAATATGAATACCGTTTTTTTCGGCATAAATATACGGAGCCATTGCTGGGTTCCATTTTCTTTTCAAGTGACCAAAATGTGCACCTGACTCTAATAATTCGTTGAATGTATTTGACATGTCTGTATAAATGTATTGTAAATAAATATTAACGCTTGCTGAATTGGAAACGGGCACGAGCTTTTTTCTGACCGAATTTCTTACGTTCAACCATGCGTGGATCACGTGTAACTAAACCTTCTGCACGTAAGTCTTTTTTCAACTCAGGGTTGATCTCAACTAATGCTTTAGCAATTGCTAAACGCACAGCCTGAGCTTGTCCTGTAGTTCCGCCACCGTTTACATTTACTTTTACATCATATAAACCAACAGATTTTGCGTTGTTTAATGATTGTAAAACGTAGTATTGTAAAGTTGGAGTTTTAAAGTATTCTTTATAATCTCTTTTGTTGATAAGTATGATTCCTGTACCTGCTGATACATAAGCACGAGCTACCGAACATTTTCTGCGACCTGATGTGTTTATTACTTCCATTT
>JAZKDT010000053.1:0-2190 GCA_040387475.1 Bacteroidota bacterium
TGCTGTAACTGTATTAGGCGTTAAGCATATTATTGTTTGCGGACATTATGGTTGTGGCGGCGTTAGAGCCGCCATGGGTAATGGGAGTTATGGTTTAGTAGATAACTGGCTGAGAAATATAAAAGATGTTTATCAAAAACATATTGCAGAGCTGGAGGGTATTTCGGATGAAGACAAACGTGTTGACCGATTGACTGAATTAAATGTGATTGAGCAGGTTCAGCATTTAGCAAAAACAAAAATAGTACAAGGTGCCTGGGCCGAAGGTAAACAGCTGGCTGTTCATGGATGGGTATACGGTTTAAATAGCGGGCTTATTACCGAACTAAAAGCTGTTTACGATGATAAAGGTGATATTGAACCAATATACAGATACGATTTTAAAAAATAATTTTAATGCGTAACTATAATTTTTAAAGTTTTGTTCAATACCTTCACCAGATAAATACCTTGGCTTAATGTCGAGGTATTTATTTTCACAGTAGTATTCAGTTCCGTCCTCAATACAACGTCACCCATTAAGTTAAGCACTTCAACAGGTAGGATAGCGTTTGCTGTGCAGGTAATAGTTAACTCTTCGTTAACCGGATTGGGATAGGCTAAAAGAGAAACCTGTTCCATGTTAACTTCGTTTACACCCACTGCACAATTGCTGGCATTATAGGTTGGAATAGAAGAAGCTGCAAATACGCCCGTTCCATCCGGGCAACGCGCCATCGAAATATCCGCCCCCTGGAAACCAAAACTAATGCTGTCTAACACAGTTGTATTTTTACTAAGTATAATTTTTTCGCCGCTGTTTAATAATTTAAAATTGCAATGCAGGGTTTCCCCATTCGTATTATCCTCATCAGCCCAAATAGTAAGGAACCCATTGGGTTGTATGATCGTATTATTTGGAATGGTATATTTTGTAGGATTAGCATAATCATCAGATAAATATAAGCCGCTCAAATTCAAAACAGTATTGGTTGTATTGTATAATTCTATCCAGTCTTCGTGTTTTCCATTCTCATCCGTTTGTCCAAAATTATTGGAGGCCAAAAACTCATTAATAACTAATTCACCAACACCGGGCTGCGCCAGATTAGTGTGCAAAACATGAAATTCATGTTCGGCTCTTTCAGGCGAGAAAATTCCTGCATTTGAGTTCTCAGCAAAAATATAATACTCTGTTTCCGCTGAAGTAACTGTGATAGAGACCCCATATACATTATCACCGGAAACACCGTCATTATGCGCGCCGTCATCGTACATGAGTACACGCGTAAATTTTTGATGGTTATTTATTCTGTGACCTAAATATACCGTACTAGTATTTACCACGCTCGCAGTAATAACAACAGAGGAGTTAATAGCAGGAGAGTTTGTGTTTGCAGCTACTGCCGTGATAGTAGGGGTTGTGTATCCAAATTCGGGCGTGCCCTGCAAAAATGTTAATCGTGCAGCCATCAAATTACTAATCCCTGGAACAGAATAACTGCCAACTGAAACATTGGCAGTTAATCCGGTTTGAAATTGAGGGTAGGTATAAAATTTAAAATTATCACTTAGTACAGAAGTATCTATCAATGCCTGAAATTGATTGGCCCGGGTCACGTAATCGCCGTTAGCAATGTATTCGTTCAAAATGGTACGCATGTGCGCAACCAACATTTTTTTGTACTGTGCATTGTTGTTCACAATATTTATCATTGGCCAATAGGCATCTGTTGCATGAATATTAACGGCCATTTGCTGCATATTGGTAATATTCAGCGCTGCCAGGCTGCTGTTACTAAATCCTAAATAAGGAAAACCTCCAAAACACATATTCAGATCCCAAATAGTGGTGTTGTAATGATTTGTATTGTCCTTATATAAATAATAGTTCTGACAAAATGCTCCGCTATAACTATCAAGGTTAACGTTGACATTGTTAAAGGCCAGCATCCAGATAAGCCTGTCAACATCTACATTATTTGAAAATCTCGTCTGGAAATTGGTCACTGTATCTGCTAATGCTCTTAAATTGTTCCAGCCATAATTTGATTTCAATTCATAGAAATTAAAATAATTGCTACTATCGCCTGTTGCAAAATATTTTAGGTTTGACTTTGTATTCGCGCTTGGATTGACAATTGGATTGCATTTGATGGCAGTGTTGCCTGATGAAAAATAATGTTTAGCGTAAAATTTCTTGCCAATACT
>JAZKDT010000053.1:2200-43181 GCA_040387475.1 Bacteroidota bacterium
CTCGAGCCCCACGTGGATGCGCAAACCATGCAAATACACCATGATAAACACCATTGATATAAACTTTGGCAAAATTTGCCTCCGGGCAATGCATGTAATTTTTAAGGATATCATATCCCAATACTTCCCTTATCATGGATGGGTCGGCAAAATTATTTCCTAGTTTAATATCTTTTATTCCAAGATAAGATTGGTCTTTAAAGCCATCCAACTCAATGTGCAAAGGGTTTTTTGTATAAGTGGGATTATAAGAGCTGTTTCCTTTATACTTCACGCCCACGCTATCAAAGTAAACGCCATTGATTGTAACCGACGCCGCCATAACATAACCTTCGGCGCCTGCTTTAGCTGTATCTAACTGATAATCCCAATTTGACTGCCCAAACTGAATCTCGATTTTTTGAATGGTATTTTGATCATAAAAATTTTGTGCGGAAAACTTCCCGCACAAAATAATTAAACTTAAAAAAGAAAGTATGGATAAGCGCATGTTATTCGATAATTAACTTTAAATGTTGTGCCGATTTATCTTTATCAGAGACTTTTACTGTATATAATCCGGCGGGTAGATCCAACTCATCAAACGTAATGCTATGTTGATGAATAGCAGAAAAATGTTTAACCTGTTGGCCGGCTATGTTATAAATAATGACTGCCTCTATCAAATCATTCTGAGCAGATTGAATCGTTAACTTATTTTTAGCGGGATTAGGGAAGACATTAAATAAATTTGAAATGGAATGTTCTTTTATTGAAGTCAATGAACAAAGGCTGCAACTGGAAAAACAAACCGGCGACATCACTGTATCCTTTGTGACTGTTAATCCTCTGTTGCCAAAAACATCGCATGGGCCCGATATGGTTTCGCCAGTTGAAATTGTATTTCCGTTATAATACTTAAATGCATAAGAGCTGTTTTGGTAATAACTGATAATCTCATAAACATCATTTCCAAAACTGTATAGTGGGACTTTAGTTGTACTAAAACTATTCATATTATCTCCAACATGCACGCCATTTGGTGATACAGGTAATGCGTTTGCCATATCAACTTTATAACGTACGAGGCTAAATCCTGACGGAGCATTTCCGCCAAATAAAATAGCACCAACAAAAGACGTGTCGTTTGCCAATGAATCTACATATAACCATCTGTTATCGTCAAAATTATATCCAACACGTGATTCATCGGGAACAAACTCTGCTTCATAAGTTTGATCACCATTCACAAAAAGATATTCGTACTTGGTAAACGCCGGTATTGCAACAATGATGCTGTAAATATTAGTAGCGCCTTCCTGTGTTAAAGTTGTGGCCGCCGGATCCCAGTTCAAAGGATATCCCGCCGCTTCCTGAAAATCACCAACAATATGTACACCAAAAGCGCTAATAGTTTGGCCTGTCATATCAACAGCAAATTTTACTTTTTTTGCAGACACCTGAGTTACTGCAAAAATCAATGATAATCCTAGTAGAATTTTTTTCATGTTTCTTTATTTAAAATTGAATACTATTTTGTTAAAATAATTTTTTTATAAACGGGTTTATTATTGTCCAAAGCAATTGCCATCGAATAAACACCATTAGCAAATTGAGTCAGGTCAATACGTGAAGAATTTTCGACTGAGAAAACTAATTTGCCAAAGGTATCGTACACCATTACCGTTAGTTTTTTAGGGTTTTGAAAGTTCAGGTCAATATCAAAAATGCCCGTTGATGGGTTGGGATATATTGAAATATGTTTTCCCTCCAACTCTTCAACATCAGTAGAAATCGAATAAGCGTATCCTTTTGAATAGGCATATACACAACCATTTGCATCCGTAGTTCTTAACACATAAATACCGCTTTGTGTAGGCGTGTAATTTTGAGCAGTAGCTCCGCTTATTAAAGTTCCGTTGTAATACCATTGATAAGTTGTAGCAACTGCGGTTGTTAAATCACTTCCAATGAGTGTGATAGTTGGCTGGGCAGGTGCGGGATTATTAATGTAACACGTGGTATAACGATGTGCCTGGGCAGTTGAACCACTCGCTGTAATTGTGAATATAGGAGTTCCGGCTGGGTTTAATTCATAAATTTTGCCGGCGGTTGCTACACATACTAATTGGTTGCCGTTAGGAAACTGCTCTGAACATCCCATGTTACTGCTATAACCAAAACCCGAAGTACGTTGTAGATAATTTGCCGGGGTGTAGGCTGAACCTGTTGTTAAACTATAATTATAATTACTCATTAAAGGTGAATCTATTTGATCGATGGATGATACCGTGGTAGAAACGCCTTGATTGTTAAATCCTACCAATCTGCCGGTATTAGCATAGGCCGAACCGGGATATTCCGGAATCCAATGCGCATCATGTGTTACCTTTAATATCTTGGTACCCGTTGCCTGATAGGCTGCCGGATTGCCCCACCTGTATAAAAAATCGCCGCCTTTACCGGAATTACCGCCGCTGTGCGAAGCAGCCTGAGCGGTAGTAGTGCTATGATCAATGACATACCATTCATTTAAATTATGGGAACTAACAACTATCTGATCTAAAATAGGATTGTAATCAATTCCATTCATATGCATCCAGTCTTTTTGCGTTGAATAATTTATATTTAATAATTCCGGATGATTAACAATTGATGTTTGGTAATTACCAGAGCTGCTATTGACGTTTTGTACCAAATGATCCCACACATGCCATTCCCACACAATAGTTCCCGTTGTTAGCCCTGTTGGCTGCACCTCAATTATTTTCTCGGGCCAGATGGAAGCAAGCGTAACTGTGCCACCGGCCGCTGTTAATTGAGCCTGTGTTTTAGATTCATAACAAATCATTAAAACATTACCATTAGGTAAGGGGCAATGATCATGATGAGAGTAATAAGTAGTAGATGAATGCGTGTAGTTCCATAAAAGAGTTCCATTATAATCGTGCTTTTGAATTCCTCCTGCTGCACCGCCACCATTAAATGTTGTGTTATTCACTTTTACGCTTCTAACCAAAATACCTCCTGGCATCAAATAAGGTGAATAAGCAGTGCCTGTTGTAAGTCCGGTCCAGGTTTTTACCGTTACATTAGCGGTATCTACCAACTGAGCGGTTGTTGCATTTTGGACACTGTAAAGCGTTAATCCATTCCATTGTTGAGCATGCAATGCTCCGAAAAATAAAATACAATTAGCTGCTAATAAAATTTTAGTAAATAGTTTTCTCATAAAGTATATTAATTATTAATTAAAAGTAACTAAATCATTAAGTTACAGCAATTAATTGAGATAAAATCCAAGTATTTTGAGGTTAATAATTAAAGTGTTTCAACACTTCAACCTCATAGCTGTTCCCCACGGGAATCTTACGATCAGAGATTTGGAAAGATTTATTTCTTAAGCTTTCCACCTTTTTTATAGGAATGATAAAAGAACGGTGCACTCTTATGAAATCTGTAGCGGGCAATTTCTCAAGCATCGTTTTCATAGTCATTCGGGCAACAATTGTTTTTTGCTGATGTAGATAGATCTTTAAATAATCATCAAGCGCCTCAATGTATAAAATATCATCAAGAGTAATTTTTTGAAGACTATAGTCAGCTCTCACAAAAATATGCTCCACTGTTTTTTGACTACTTAATTGCGAAAAGTAATCTCTGGCTTTTTCGGTTGCCTGCTGAAAGCGTTCAAAGGTAAAAGGCTTTAATAAATAATCCAGTGCATTTAAATTAAACCCTTCAACTGCATACTGGCCATGGGCAGTGCAAAAAATAACCATGGTATTCTGCTCTATATTCTTGTAAAAATCAATCCCTGTAAGTGAAGGCATGTGTATGTCCAGGAACAGCAGATCTACCGGATATTTGTTTAAATGCTTTAGTGCCTCATTGGGTTTTGTAAATGTTTTTTGCAGATCAATATAATCTACCTGGGAACAAAAAGTTTCGATCACACTAAGTGCTAATGGTTCGTCATCTATGGCTAATGCTTTAATCATGAATGTTAAGTGTAAGGCTTACTGTAAAAGTTTTATCTACTTCAGAAATGTTAAGTGTGTAATTTTTTGGATATAGCAATTTTAAGCGGGCAATTGTGTTTTCTATGCCAAGTCCGCTTTTGTTAAGTGTATTATTATTTGTAGTGACGCAATTGTTTTTCACACTCATTTTTAAATGAATGTCGGTAACCACTATTTTAATGTCGATATTGGAATTTTCCTCTGAATTCACACCATGCTTAAAAGCATTTTCGATAAAAGGTATCAATACCAGGGGAGCAATTTTTTTGTCGGCAACATTTCCTTCGCAGGCATATGACAGCTGAACATTGGATGCCAGGCGCATGCGCTGTAATTCAATATAACTGGTTATATAGTTTATTTCTTTTTCCAGCAACACAAAATTTGTATTACTATCGTTTAGCACGTAACGCATCATATCCGAGAGTTTCACAACAGCGTCGGCTGTACGATCATTTTTTTGAATTGCCAGTGAATAAATACTGTTAAGTGTGTTAAATAAAAAGTGAGGATTGATCTGTGCTTTTAAATAAGATAATTCAGCATTTGCTTTTTCTGTTTCTGTTTGTTTAAGACGCTCGCGGGTCTTCATTAATAACGATAATACAAAAACGATTAAAAAATTTAATCCCCGGTGACTTAAAAAAAACAGGGCTCCCATTTTTCGGGGAGGAGGATTGAAATTGTGATGTTCATCCATGGGATGATGATGGTGTTGATGACCCATCAATAATAACTCAGGAATAAAAATGGATGCAGCAAAACAAACAAGAACGACTGCCGAAAACATAAAAAATCGTTTAGTGACAAAAAACTGGGGAATAAAAACGTAATAGTTAGCGTAAAAAAATAGCAACAACAACACTGCCGTCAACAGGTCTCTTTGAAAAGGACGAATGTTGATCATATGTGGGGTATTGCCCAGGTCAGGAGAAAATAACACAGGTAATGACAGAAATACCAAACACCCTAAAATGTGTATAAATATAGTGCGCCGCTGTTGTGTCATTATGCTAAGATAAAAAAGCTTTTGCATGACAGCGAATAACTTCGGTAAATAGCTTTTTTTTGTAGGCGAATCAGGGCTGGATTGCCTTTTCAATAGAGTTTGTTAATTCTACAAACTCCGCTACCGAGAGTTGCTCCGCTCTTTTGTCGAGATAAACAGATTCAATGGCATTATTCCCGCTTAATACTTTAACCGAATTGCGTACTGTTTTGCGACGTTGATTAAAAGATGCTTTTACGACTTTAAAAAAAAGATCCTCGTTACAGTTGAGCCTTTCTGTCGTGTTGCGCGTTAACCTAATAACTGCAGATTTTACTTTAGGTGGTGGATTAAATACGTGTTCACTTACCGTAAAAAGATATTCTATCTTATAAAATGCCTGTAACAATACGCTTAAAATGCCATACGTTTTGGAGCCAGGTTTTTCAGCAATACGTTGAGCTACTTCTTTTTGAAACATACCGACCAGGGAGGTTACATCAGCACGGTGTTCTAAAACCCTAAACATGATCTGTGTAGAAATATTGTAAGGGAAATTGCCTACTACTTTAAAATTTCCCTTACTTGCAAAAGGCTTAAGATCAGCTTCCAAAAAATCCTGAAATTGTATTTTATGCTGGTGTTCGGGATATTTTTGTTTTAAGAAGTCTATAGATTCTATGTCGATATCAAAAGCAGTGAAATTATCTTTCTCAATAAGGTATTGGGTTAAAACACCAGTTCCAGGCCCAATTTCTAAGGTAGGCAAGGTATCCTGCGGTAGCGCATTAACAATTTTTTGCGCGATATTAAGGTCGGTTAAAAAATGCTGGCCTAAATGTTTCTTTGCTTTTACGGGTGATGCCATGGTTTAAAAGTAAGTAAAATAGTTGGTTTATTAAATCTGACAACCTGTTAGTTATTATCTATAAAAAACGTCTTCTGTTTTTTTGCGTATGAAATCACTTTTGTTAGATTTACAAAAACACTGAACTCCAGACAACCTTTTTGATGTTATGCGATTACTGATCTTTACTCTTCTCTTTTCTTCGGCAATACTCTCTGCAACTACTCCGGATAGTTTAAAAACAAAAAAATGGGCTGTAGGCCTAAGTTATTCTCCTGACTTTTGCTTTAGAATGCGCTATGCAAAGGCAAGCGAGAAAGGTTCGTCAAATATGACGGAAAACGGCAAAATGGGGTTTACTACAGGCATCAACCTCCGTTATCAGCTTTTAGATAAGATCGGTATCGAGTTTGGTGCTTTATATTCAACCAAAGGGCAAAAAGCGGAAACCTCTTCAACTAATTGGGTAACTCCTGATAATCACACCTACGATCCTTCTATACCCAATTATAACTCCCTGGGTAATCTACATATTGCAAGGAAAATTACTTTTACTTACAAGTATTTGGAAATTCCATTAAAAGTAAACGTTTACCTCATCAATAAGCGATTGAAAGTGTTTCCAAGCATTGGCTGTTCGGCTAATATTTTCATGGGAAAAAAAACGGTATCTGTTTATGATGGAGGTAAAGAAACATCCAACAGCTATGATAAGAAAAACATCCCGGCTGCCGAATTTGCTGTTTTAGGGGGCGTTGGTTTAAGTTATGATCTTACTAAAAATTTGTTTGTAAAAGTGGAGCCAAGTTTCAGAAGCTTTATCAGACCTCTGGTTGACTACCCGGTAAGCGGAACTTTTTATTCGCTGGGTGCAAATACGGGAATTTATTTAAAGTTTTAACGCGACACTGAGTTCAGGTTTTCGTAATTAGTATCGAGCACTTTCAATGTCACATTTTTTCGAATGTAAATATGTTTATCCTGTATTCTTTTTACAATAAGCCCCGCTATGATACCCGCGGTGCTTATTAAAACGGTTTGTTCATTCACAATTTTAGCATGGCCGTTTACAATATTATTTCCTGTATCTATCACAAAAAACAAAATGCCAGAAACAAACACCCAATGACTGAACCTGGTGCCTCTAACTTTGATACATTTTAATTGACTTAACCTGATAACCGAATCGTTATCGAAAATCAATAAGCTGTCATTCATATTCACCAATTTGTGAGTTTTATAAAACAAGTCGCCTTTGAGCTTATAGTCGAATTTAGAATTATTAAATATCTGAAAAGACTTATTTTTTCCAAACAAAGAATTATAATGTACGTCTAATATCTTTTGGGAAAATCCAATTTGGGAA
Organism: Bacteroidota bacterium; assembly: GCA_040387475.1. GTDB lineage: Bacteria > Bacteroidota > Bacteroidia > B-17B0 > Aurantibacillaceae > UBA4416. Next base: position 9,403 of record JAZKDT010000053.1, read on the forward strand.
AAAAGAAAACAGCATATAAAGCAAATCGCTTTCATTACACAATTTCTAATAAGGTTCGGAAGGCGGCATACTTACCCTCATATCGTTTACTGTGATCAGCCTGCAGGCGTTTGGCGTCGTTATTTTGATACGCTTCTATGTCTGCCATATGATTAAATGTATACTGGACCGAGAACGTAGCTCCTTCATCATCTACATTTAACACCCTGCATATTTTATTCTCAGTAAAATAACCTGTTTTTAAAACATCGGGAACGTGGATTGTCTTCATCCAGTTAAGCCATTCTTCGGCTATTGACTTTTCTATACTTACAGTTACGTTATATATGTACATGCTTTATTAAATTAATTGACGATATCACCTCTCAGGTCTCGATAGCGCTTACGCGCATCAACCACATAAATACTTCCCGGATATTTTACCAGAACATCCTGGTACAATTGCTTAGCCTTTTCTTTATCGTTTAAATAGCGCTCATATAGCTCAGCCTCTTTAAATAAAGCATCGTCGCCGTATAGATCTGTAGGATAAAACTCCAAAATATTCTCATACATTTTTGCAGCTTCGGCATAACGATTTGTGCGACGATAGATGTCGGCCTTTTTGTAATAAATATCATCCCCTAATGTATGCTCGCTAAATATGCTGTTAATGCTATCCAATCTTGCCAAAGCTCTATCATATTGATGCTGTAGCACTAATAATTCTGCGGATGCAAACATACTTAAGGGAGCGTCGTTAGTATCAACACCTATCGCATCTGTAATAACTAATGATAGATCTAACGCATCATTGGCAATGGTTTTAGTCGTTGCTCCCTTTAATACATCGCATTGTGTTTTAGCCCATTTAAAATCCGACGCATAATAGCTTAGTTTGGCATTCCTAAATTTAGCTCCCTGACCTACCACTTCGTATTTAAAATCTTTTTCAACCTGCGAGTAAAGTAATGAGGCATCCCAGATATTTCCAACGAGTAGGTTCATATCACCTAAATCCAGTTTTATTTCAGCAACACTATTTTTATCAAAGGTATACTCAGCCATGATTGATTCTAAAAACTGAATGGCATCCTCGGGCTTATTCAAATAATATGCTTTTAACAACGCTGTTTTTTTTATAAGTGGTAAAGTTAAGTTGCTGATGCCGTACTGTTTGATGGCTGACTCAATATTCGTGTTTAATGTAATGACGTCGGTTGTTGAAGGATTAGGTTGTGTAGTTACCTGGAGATAATTAGCATTCAGTCTTTCAACATCCGCTATATCGTAATAGGGATTGTCTTTTCCTTTACTCATAACATACAGATAGCATCTTTCTGCTACCGCATAGTTTTCGTTGCTCACACATAACTTAGCGAGCTCCATCATGCGCGTTCCGTCGGTTTTTTGTCGCTTATCAAGTGCTTTTGTTTGAACAAACGATCCTTCAAAATCTTTTTGCTGGTTCAATAGAAAGATCAGAAATTCAGAAAAAATAGTCCGATCGGGTTTTTGTTGGATCCGTTTTTGCAGTTCCTGTTTTAACACCGGATTATTAAAGCCTCCATTCTTATCATCATAGCCCAGCGATTGTTGTAAATTAGCCTGGGCTGTATATAATTCGCTCTCTCTGAACTCTATGGCATCCAGATACTCATTAACCATCGCCTTTAAATCACCCTTTTTTTTGTAGATATCCGCAACTTCATAATAATAAGGGTAAGTGGCGGGTGTTTCTTTACGTCCTTTTTTATAAACCTCAACAGCGTAGTCATATAACTCTTCTTCTTCAAAGGCGTGCGCTAAAGCAAATACATAATTTTGCTGAGGAATCATTTCTTTAACAGCTTTCTGGTACTGGTCCTTTTCTTTATCCGGACTTCCCATTAACTTGTAAACCTTTCCCAGTTTCACATACAAATGGGTATTACTTTCGCTGTGTTTAATATGCCGTTTAGTGATTTTTTCGGCCGTTTTATAGTCCTTGGTTTCCAGCAAACATTTATAATAATAATTGAAATATGTATCCGGCTGTTTGTCATAGAGTTTTTCAAAATACACCACGGCTTTATCAAACTGCTTTTGCTCATAAAACTGCATCGCCAATTTATCGTCTGTGTTTTTTTGAGCACAAACATCCCCGAGGCCAAGGGCAGATAAAATGATTATGAAAAAAATACGTTTCAAATTAGTTCCTTACAGCGATTTGGTTTAATTCTGGATTGACTAATACAGGCAAAATTCCAGAATTTAATTGCCTAATAAGTGCTTCAACTGTTGGCAAAGCCTGGTTAAAAATGTCCAGGTGTTTTCTAATGGTTTCAGTATTTACTTTTAGCTCTTCAATAATTGCTTCCGCGCGTTTTTTTTCATTTGCGATAAATTCAACGGCATCATCATTTTCTACAGCATCTTCTTTTAAATCATGTGATAAGGTTTGCAACTGCGCAATTGAGGAGTTCGCTTCTTTAAGCCACTTTGATCGTAATATTAAGTAATCCTGTAATCCTTTGTCAACTGATTGAAAGTTTTGCAAATTTTCTGCTATTGATTTTGTCACAGTATCTTTCAAATGTGTTTCCACAAATCGTGTATAAGTGTATTGCTTGCTATAGGCCAGGCTCACCGCGTTACTATCAACCGTTTTAAAATTATCTGCTGATTGTTGCAATACCACTTTTAAACTGTCGAGTTCTTTTATGTGTTTTTCATAGTGATGCGTATTCTTACAGGAAAAAAAATTTACCGCAAAAATCGAAAACAGGCCTATAAAAAATGAATATCTCATTTTGTGATCATTAAAAATCAAATTTAAGCCTAAATAAGCAATAACAAAAGGTTAAAACTCTTAAAAATCACTAATGTGCAGTCGCTCTTCGAACGGCCTTAAGAGCAATACTCAAACAAACAAGGGTAAGTACGGCGCCCATCATAAACGGCGCACCAGGGAAATAGACCGGAGCATTACTTTGTGTGAAGTAATGGAACAGCATCGTCATTACCAATGGCCCAATGATGGCGGTTAAACTAATCAAGCTGGTTAATACGCCCTGAATTTCTCCCTGCTCATTATCCGGCACGTGATTGGAGATAATGCCTTGTACCGCTGGCATAGCTAGTCCGCCCAAGGCATAAGGGATCATAAAGGCAAACATCATCCATCCTTGGTTGGCAAAAGCAAATAATATAAAACCAATCAGGTAAAACGCAAAGCCTACAAATATCGCTTTAACTTCGCCGATTTTAGGCACAACGATTCTTATCAAACCCCCTTGTACGATAGCAACCGACAAACCCACAAACGCCAGGGAGTAACCGATCGTGGCTTCATTCCAGTTAAATTTTAGCATAGTGATAAAAGTCCAGGTTGATTGTGCGGCATGTCCGGCAATGTTTACAAGGAATATAATAAGAATCAACCCCAACACATGTTTATAACGCTTTAAATTAAGCAGCATACCCACTGGGTTTGCCCGTTTCCAGTCGAATGGCCTTCTGTTTTCAGGCGATAATGATTCGGGTAGAACAAAATAACCATAAAGGGCATTCAATAGCGATAACCCTGCTGCAATTAAAAAAGGCACCCGTGTTCCAAAACTTCCAAACACTCCTCCAATCAATGGCCCTAATATAAACCCTATACCAAAAGCAACCCCTATCATCCCAAAATTCTGCGCTCTTTTTTCAGGTTCACTTACATCAGCAATATACGCTGATGCGGTTGTGAAACTGGCTCCTGAAATACCTGCGATCATACGCCCAACGAACAGCCAAAAAATACCTGGTGCCACGGCAAGGAAAATATAATCTATTCCCAAGCCCAGTAATGATAATAAAAGGACCGGTCTTCTGCCATAACGATCACTTAATCCACCTAATACACTCGAAAATAAGAATTGCATAACAGCATATGCCACCGATAACCAGCCAAAATACGTCGCTGCTTCGCTTACACCTTTTCCTGTAAGTTCTTCAATAAGTTTTGGGGTTACAGGAATTATAATTCCAAGACCGGTACAATCTATCAACATGGTGATAAATATAAACAGCATGGCTTTTTTTTGATTTTTCATAAATAACGTCTTTCAATTAATAGGATCCGCCTGAACCGGCACCCCCGGACTTACCGCCCCCAAACTCAAAACCATCTTGTGCGTTTGGCACTTTCGGCGTCATACCTTCAAGGATAATCAGCGCTTCGGCATTGCTTTTTAAAAAGCTATCGGCATCCACCTCTTCTTCGAAAGTAATCCCGTGTTTGGGTTGTTTGAAGTAGCGGATAGAAAAATAAGCTATAAGTGTCAATACAATGCCCGCAATGGTCAGTGATATTTCGGGATGCCCCAAACTAAAATAATATTTAAAGGTAACCGCCGACGCAGCCAGCAAAATAAGGCCGGCCCACAGCATGATTTTATCTTTTTGTTTCATTCCCACATAAATATAAGCTATGGGAACGATGGCGGTTAATATATAAAACAAAAATGCCATGGGGATATCTTGTCCGGCCGTCAACTGAAGGTCAAAAAACTCAACGCTTGACTCCCGAATAACAAAATAATTGCAGGCTGCATAAAAAACAAGCAAAGACACAAACTCTACAACGATAATGCAGGAATGCCAATAATACAATTCAGGCTTATTTTTAAGCTTTCGGGTTTGGAAACATAAAACCGCAGAAAACAACATCAACGCAAAAGGCATGATCATTTTTGCCACATCACCAACCTTCAAAATAGTAAAAAATAAAATAAAATAGACACAGAAGCACAAAGCTAATGTCACAATTCTATCGGCATAACGGAGGGCTGCAAAACCAAGAAACGGTAAAGCCAAACAAGAAAACAATAAAGGATAATCCTCTTGGTAAACATCCATAATTGCAAACAGAAACAGATAAACCGATACAAGGCCCGCATATAACAGAGCTTCATCAGCACCGGCATTGTATACCTGTTTCGACCGGATTAAAAATTCGAGTGCAAAAAAACAGGCTCCTGCAAAAAACAAAGTTGTGAAAATAAAAAATCCATGGCCGCTACCAGTTATTCCGGCAGCAAACATCAGTAAATAAATGCCAAGCACCGCCAGAATAATAAAACAGGTGAAAATAAATAATCCTATTTTTACAAAAATGTTTGGTGTGTAAAAAGGATTTGAATAGTGCTTTGAAATTGCAGCGTACTGCTCTTCAGAAATTAAATTCCGGGCAAACCAGTTTCCGGCTTTTCGCTTAACGGATGCGTTAAAGATCGTATCAGAATCATATGCCTTCATCATCCTTTCACTATTTTTTTGAGTTTTAGGAACAAAATAATCACTCCTGCAGCTGATCCCATCACATAGAGCATACCTATTAGAAATGTTCCCTGTCCGGCGTTATCTATTTCGAATAATAAACTAAATATTGAATAAGTTAATCCGATATAACCGTATAAAACCGAAAGCAATAAAAAAAGATACGAGTGTTGGCTAAGTGCATACCGTATAAAATAAAAACACACTCCGGCCAATGCCAAAAAACTGATCAGCTTAAGTCCCTGATCAAATAAAGCGGCAAGCAACGCGATACACATCAGGTTAAGTGCAAAATTGTTGTAGGTAAAACTGAAATGCTTTTTAATTTGTTTTTTATCTGAGAACCAGGCCCAGGCGGCTAAGCATATTCCTAAGATGATAGCGGTAAAGATAACCGAAAGATCAGAAAAATCGTTATGGTCTATCAATTGCCTTGGCGATATGCTTAATCCGAAGGTTCCTGCTAAGCCTGTTATACCAATGGATAAAACGCCTTTATGGTCAAACCGATACGCCATAAAAAATGCCAGTATGGTTGGAATAAAAACAAGAATGCCGTAATGCTCACCAAACGGACTGTATTGAAATTGAAAGTAACCCACAAATAAAGCGAACAACAAAACTCCCAGCAATACAATGTAATCAAAAAAAGGTGAGGCATGCAAGATCTTCCCATTTTGATAAGGCATTTTGTTCTTACCGGCAAAATAAAAGCAAGCTAAACTTGCCGCGGCAATTCCTGCTAATATAGCCTGATGTCCGATAGTATCGATATTTTGGTACACTAAAATACCAATGCCCGCCGATAATAATAAAATACCCAGATAAAGGATTGTTCTTAATTCCCAGTGAATGGAAAATAATTTATTGGTTTCGAGTGATTGGATGTTACTGAATTGAACTTCACTAATGTGTCCATCTTTATATATCTGATCCAATTCTGTCATTACAAGTTATAAATATAATTAAAATCCAAAAGATTCCGTAATCTGTTTTATTAAAACCCCCTCTATCCGATCACAAAACCGCTAAAACAAAAACCCATTGTTGCGTTTGATTATGCAGTATATTTATGGTATGGTATTTACCCTGTTAAAAGAAAGTGTTGTTTTTGCCTGGGGCGCTTTAATTGCCAATAAACTTAGAACGTTTTTAAGTTTGTTAGGCATTACTATTGGTATTTTTGCCATCATCACTGTATTTACCATTGTTGATAGTTTGGAACGCAACATTCGGGGAAGTGTGCAAAGCCTGGGAGATAATGTGGTGTTTGTTATGAAATGGCCCTGGACCTTTGGCCCTGATTACCCCTGGTGGAAATATATGAATCGTCCGGTTCCAGAATATAGTGAGTTAGCGGAGGTACAACGCAAGGCAAAAAGCATTGAGGCTATAGGATTCAGAATTGGTGCCCGCAAAATTTTAAAACACAATAATAATACGATTGAAAATGCCATTGTATCTGGTTGGTCTTATGGTTATGGGCAGGTAAAAGCATTTGATATCTCTGATGGACGTTATTTTAGAGAAGATGAGGCGGAAGGAGGATATAACGTTGTCTTACTTGGTTATACACTTGCAGATGGTTTATTTCCAAACAACGAATACCCCATTGGAAAAACTATAAAGGTATCAGGACGAAATTGTAAAGTCATTGGTGTGTTTAAAAAAGAAGGGGAAAGTATGCTTGGTAATAGCATGGATAATCAGGCTGTTGTGCCTTACAATTTTGCCCGTTTGTTTATGGATGTTAAGTCTGAGAACAGTGAGCCTTTTATTGCTGCTAAAGCGAAGCCTGGCGTTACCAATGATCAGTTAAAAGATGAGCTTACCGGTATTATGCGAAGCATTAGAGGATTAAAACCCATGGCCGACGATGATTTTGCGCTTAACGAAACCAATTTACTGAGTAAAAATTTTGATGGCTTATTTGATATTGTTGGAATAGCCGGTGCCATTATCGGTGGCTTTTCCATTTTAGTAGGAGGCTTTGGCATTGCCAATATCATGTTTGTATCAGTGCGGGAGCGAACTAACCTGATCGGAATTCAAAAGTCACTGGGTGCTAAAAACTATTTTATTTTAGCGCAGTTTTTGTTCGAAGCTGTATTTTTATCTTTAATGGGGGGAGTCATTGGACTTTTACTCATCTACATCCTCACCTTTGCCGCAGATGGCGTTATTGATATGGAAATAACGCTGACACGTTCCAATATTATTTTAGGCTTAACCATTTCGGTTTTAATTGGCATCATCAGCGGGTTTATCCCTGCTTATGGCGCTTCGCAGTTAGACCCCGTAGAAGCAATCAGAACCAACTAATATGGCTGTAGTTCATCGTCCCAAAGACATTAGTATTATAACGGTTATCGCCATTATACTGGTGCTGTTAGCGTTTCCAATGCTCTTTATGCCATCCATAAAACGTATGGGCGATTTTATTCCCATGATCCTGGGAATTATCATCACCTTACAGTTTGTTTCATTAATCGGTATCTGGCATATGAAGCAATGGGGAGTTCAACTGTTCATCATCATGTTTTGCATCCGGGTAATTACATTTATGTTTTTGGATATGTATACCTTTCGCTTTTATTTTAATATTTTTTATTCCATTGTATTTATCATTTTCTTTTTGATCCATTACCGGAAGATGGATAATAACTTGTAACTTAATCTAAAGTGTGGTCATGCTGAACTTGATTCAGCATCTCATCATGAAAACCCGAAACAAGTTCAGGGTAACTAAATCACCGATATCAATTATATCCTGCCAATAGAGTTTTAAAATTAGGTATACTCATTACTTCCATATTCAACTGAACCACATTGGTATCGCCTAATACCACTTCCTGTCGTCCTACTGTTACTTCTTTTGCTTTTTCATTTACCCGGTAAGCCAACACTGTAACCTGCTCTCCCAGAGGTACATTTTTAAACTCAGTGGTATGGTTAGCAAACTGGTAGCCGGGCAATACCGATTTCATTTGTTTAAAGATCATGGCAACACAGGTTTTAGCAACCGAATCTGCTTTTACCAATAAATGTGTAGAGGTTTTCATATCATAAAAGCGGTCGCAGTTAATCCAACCGAGTTTACTCATCGTCATCAAATACCCTTCCTGATTATCGATTCCTGGCTTAAAAATTGCGCCTTCTCCTTCAAATGAACGGTCGGCCAAGCTTTCGCTGTCAGGAACTTCTGTAAATGAATCGATCAAAATATTAGAAACACCACCGTTTACCTTCCAATCTATAATCCCACCCTTTAATCGACCGGAAAAAGCCTTCATTTTCTTATCATAGTTACTAGCCGGCATGCTTACCGCCACTTTTTTTCCGGGTTTGAGTTTCAGTCTTTCGCCATGACAGCTAGCTTCTATATATACCATACCTGCAGAGGAAAGCGTTCTTTTATTACAAGTGGTAGTAAGTCCCGACTCCAATATATCAGACATGGCGTAAAATTCGGTGACATAAATGGCTACCTGGCTACATTTAATGGCTTTTCCATTTTCATATACAAATGCGTCCTCCGGAAAACTAATGATCGTTCCTTCGTCGCAATAAATGTCTTCGGGATCAAAAGCGTTAATAACAGCTTCCTGTGAATGTTTGGTAGAAAGTGCATTATAAGCATTAAGAGAATAACTCACAAATTTGGTGTCTTCGGGATTTGGATCTGTTTTTGCAAAATTCATCCAATCAACATAATAGCCCTGCATATAGACCCTTTTTTTGATAGTGCAGGAAAAGGCCCAGGAAACAGCAATCATCAGCAGGATAGTTCGTAAGATTTTTCTCATGTGCAAGTGGTTTTATAGTTTTAGTGGAAAATTATAATGCAATCCACTTAAAAAAGGTACAGCAATTAAAAGTCTGTTTACCACTCTTCCCTAATCTATTCAAAATCAACCTAATTTACTTTGAGTGTTTTATCGATTCATCGTATCAAAGTGTTAATTTGTCTGAAAATGCTATTTAGCCGTCAAATTGTTTTGCTTTTATCGAAAATTTAATTATATCTTTATAATAGAATTACACGAAACCACTCACTCACTAGAACATACATTTTAATCACTAAAACCATGATTGCAGAAGTTGAAACCCATAATTTAGCCGATCCACTTAAAGCCTTTTTTGGCTTCGGCGGCTTTAAAGGAACCCAGGAAGCTATCATTAATAACATCCTTAATAAACAGGATACTTTTGTGATTATGCCAACCGGTGGCGGTAAGTCGCTTTGTTACCAGTTACCTGCAATTATGAGCGAAGGAACGGCCATTATTGTATCGCCCCTTATTGCTTTAATGAAAAATCAGGTGGATGCTATCCGTGGTTTTAGTAATGAAACCGGAATTGCCCACTTTTTAAACTCCTCTTTAAATAAATCGGAAATAGCAACTGTAAAAAAGGATGTGCTCTCCGGTAAAACCAAGTTATTATACGTAGCACCCGAAACTTTAAATAAAGAAGATAATATTGAGTTCTTTTCTGAATTCCCTATCTCTTTCTTTGCTATCGACGAGGCTCATTGTATTTCAGAATGGGGGCATGATTTTCGTCCTGAATACCGTCGCTTACGCCCCATTATCGATAAATTAGGGTCTGTGCCTGTAATGGCATTAACCGCAACTGCTACTCCGAAAGTTCAGCACGATATTCAAAAGAATTTAGGGATGCTGGATGCCAAATTATTCAAATCGTCTTTTAACCGTGAGAACTTATATTATGAAGTTCGCGCTAAAAAGGATGTGATCAAAGAAATTATTAAATACGCCAGGCAAAATACGGGCAAATCCGGGATCATTTATTGCCTGAGCCGTAAAAAGGTAGAAGAAGTTGCACAAGCACTTATTGTGAATGGTGTAAAAGCTGCGCCTTACCATGCCGGATTAGATGCTAAAGAGCGTGCTAAAACGCAGGATGGCTTTTTAATGGAAGATATCGACGTGATTGTGGCAACTATTGCTTTTGGGATGGGAATCGACAAACCGGATGTTCGCTTTGTGATTCACCATGATATTCCAAAATCACTGGAAGGATATTACCAGGAAACCGGACGTGCCGGGCGTGATGGTGGCGAAGGAAACTGTTTGACATTTTATAGTTACGATGATATCATGAAGCTTGAAAAGTTCATGAAAGATAAACCGGTAAATGAGCAGGAAATAGGAAAACAAATGTTATCCGAAACGGCGTCGTTTGCTGAAACATCTTCTTGTCGCCGTAAATTTATTCTGCATTATTTTGGCGAAGAGTTTGATGATGTCAAATGCAACGAAATGTGTGATAATTGTCGTCATCCGAAACAAAAATTTGAAGCGCAGGATGATCTTATCCTGGCTATCAAAGCAGTAAAAGAAAGTAAAGAAAAACATAAAGTAAAAGACATCGTAAACTTACTGATCGGAAACTTAACCGCTACCGGAAAATCATACAAACACAACGAGTTAAAAACATGGGGCGAAGGTGTTGAACATGATAAGGACGATAAATTCTGGAATGCGGTGATGCGCCAGGCAATTGTTAATGGTTTCTTTGCAAAAGACATTGAGAATTACGGTTTGGTAAAAATTACTGACAAAGGCAAAGCGTATTTAAAGGAGCCGTTCAGCATTAAATTCACACGGGATAATGATTTCAGTAATGCCGAAAGCGATAACGATGATGATATTGTTGGCGGAAAAGGCGCACATAGCACGGATGAAGTATTGTACGCCATGTTGAAAGACCTGACTAAAAAAATTGCCAAACAAAACAATTTACCTCCTTATGTCATTTTCCAGGAAGTTTCATTAGAAGAAATGTCGATCAACTATCCAATTACCATGGAAGAGATGACAAAGATTTCAGGCGTTGGAGCGGGTAAAGCGGCTAAATATGGCAAACCATATTTAGAGTTAATTAAGAAGCATGTTGACGAGAACGAAATTGAACGCCCGAGTGATATGGTGATCAAATCGGTGGTTAACAAATCAGGTTTAAAAGTGTTCATCATTCAAAACATCGATCGTAAGGTGAGTTTAGAAGATATGGCTAAGAATAAGAACCTGAAAATGAATGATCTGTTAACCGAAATTGAGACAATCGTTACATCAGGAACAAAAGTAAACATCAATTATTACATTGATCAGGTAATTGATGAAGATAAAAAAGATGATATCTACGACTGTTTACGTGAAGCTGAAACAGATGATATCAATGCTATTTTAAAAGAGTTAGGTGAAGATGAATACAGTGAAGAAGAAGTACGTTTAATGCGTATCAAATTTATCAGTGAATTTGGAAATTAATTGTTTTTCAGATTTTTGTTATGTAAAAAAGCCATTCTTATAGGGATGGCTTTTTTAGTGAATGCTTTTAAGCTTGCAAATATTCCTTTAACTTTCCTTCTATTAATCCACAGGGTGCGTACCAGGGTTTTTTGGTGATCACAAAAGTAATCTCATTTCCTGAAATGCGATACCAACCTTCAACTGAGGGAGATGCCACAGAGAACTCACCTTGCTCCATATCACCTGTTAGTTGACCTCCGTGCTTTGCTAATTCTGTTTTTGCTGTTTGAATGAGTGCTGATGGGTCTCTGCTCCCAAAATTTATAGAGAAATTGCAAAGTGCTTTTTCGTTGGTTTTCATGATTAGCTGTCTTAATTAGTTTGACTGTTCATTCTAATCAAAATTTCATGCCAGTAAATTTGTTTTTATTTTGTTCCCGTATGGCCAAAGCCACCGGCCCCTCGTTGCGTTTCATCTAAGGAGTCTGTTTGCTCCCAAACAATTTGCTCATGTTTGGCAATTACCATTTGTGCTACCCGTTCGCCATCGTTAATCAAAAAATCAGTGTTGGATAAATTAACCAGTAGTACCTTTATCTCTCCACGATAATCAGCATCAATGGTGCCCGGCGAATTTAAGACGGTAATACCATTTTTAAACGCCAACCCACTTCTGGGACGAATTTGTGCTTCGTAGCCTTTCTGCAATTCGATGAATAAACCTGTAGGAACTAAGACTCTTTCCAGTGGCTTCAACTCAATGGGAGCATCTATATTTGCACGCAGATCAAGCCCCGCCGATAATTCGGTAGCATATTGCGGTAATTCGTGTTTGGATTGGTTAACTACTCTGATTTTCATGATTATGCTTCTAAATGTCTTAATTTCTTGAGATTATCAAACTCTAATTTATAAAAAATAAAGGCAAATAAAGCAAGCAAACTATTATTCAACAGTAACTTAATGATAGATCCCTCCATTTCTGAATAGATTGTCGAGATAAAATAAAAACCAAGCGCTAAAAACGTAAATACAAATATAGTTCGCAGGTTATATTTAATTGGATAATACTTTTGTCCCAATAGGTAGGATAAAACCATCATCATGCAGTAGGACGCGAATGTAGCCCATGCACAAGCCATGAAACCATACTTGGGAATGCCAACAAAATTGATGATCAACGTGATAATGGCGCCAAAAATGGTAATGGCTGCGCCGTATTTGGTTTGCCCGGTTAATTTAAACCAGATAGATAGGTTCCAATAAACACCCACACATAAATTAGCCATTAATAAAATAGGAACAATTGCTAATCCCGAACGGTATTTTTCGCTTACAACACATTGCAGCCACGGCAAATTCATCATAGTACCCAAAAAGAGGAATAAACAAAAGATAATATAGTATTTCATGATCACCGCATTTAGCTTCTTAGACTCTTTACTGGCAGCATTACTAAAAAAGAAAGGTTCTACTGCATTCTTAAAAGCAGTTGTAAAAATGGTCATGAGCATGGCAATGCGGTAACAGGCGCCGTATACTCCTAATTCGTGTTGTGCTATTGATTTTGGCAATAGATATTTTAAGATAAAACGATCAAAGGTTTCATTGATCATGCCCGCAAAACCCAATATCAGTAAAGGCCAGGCATACAACAACATCTTTTTCCAAAGCTCTTTATCAAATACATATTGGATACTGATAAATTCTTTTGCTAAGAACAATAAGCTTACACCATTTGCTATAAGGCTTGCTATGAATGTGTAACCAACACCAATAGCAGGATCGTACCATTTAGCCAGGTCAGATTCAGGGTGATTATAATAAGCGGGTTTACAGATATTAAAGAAAAAAATACTAACCAGTAAAAATACAGTTACGTTCAATAATTTTAGCCCGGCATAGCGCCTGGCTTGGTTGGTTTGCCTTAGTTTTGCGAACGGAATAGCCATCATGGCATCGCTGGCTACAATTAAAACGCACCAGGTAACAAAATTAGCATGCTCAGGTTCTTTAATAAATTCAGCAACAGAGCCCGAAAAACCGATGAAGATAAATGATAAAATAACCGAACTAGTAAAAACGGAAATTAAAGCTGTTGAGTAAACCGAATTTTTATTCTCAATTTTATTGGAAAAATTAAAGAAAGCCGTCTCCATACCATAAGTAAACAAAATATTGAGAAAGCTCATGTAGGCATAAAACTCGGTATTGGCAGAGAGTTCGGCCGGCTCTTTAAAAATATGGGTTAAAATAAATGAATATAAAAAAGTGACAACGCGCGGCAATATACTACCCAAACCATAAATGGCTGTTTGCGATGCTAATTTTTTGAGAGGGTTTGACAATTTTACTTCGTTAAAGAACTAAAAATAAGATTTTATTAAGGACGCTGAGCTTGTAATTTTCGAAGATATTAACCTTTTGTAGTTACTAGCCTTTCATTTTCTCGATCAATTTAGTAGTTGAGAAACCGTCTACCAATTGTATGGTTAATACTTTTCCGCCTTTGGCTGTAACAACATCATAACCCACTATCTCTTCGGCTTTATAATCGTTTCCTTTTACTAAAATATCCGGCTGTACAAACGTAATTAATTCCAGCGGTGTATCTTCATCAAACAACACAATAGCGTCGATACACTCCAATGCCGCTAAAATAATGGCTCTCGTATTTTCTGAGTTAATAGGTCGTTCCGGCGATTTACCCAAACGTTTAACAGAAGCATCCGTATTTAACCCCAGAATCAATTTATCTCCCAGATCCCGCGCGTGACATAAATACTCAACATGTCCGCGATGTAAAATATCAAAACATCCATTTGTAAAAACTATTTTTTTGTTCTCAGAGTTCCATTGATCCAACACATTTTTGAGTGAGTCTTTGGAATGAAACTTTTCAGATAGCTTTTTATGAAATGACATCGTTTTTATTTTTATTAATGATAGGTAATAAAATAAGGCTAAGTAATCCCAAAACAACAATTAAAACAAACTGTGAGGTCCAGGCCATCCACGGAAACGAAAATGCAGCAATTTGTTCAATGCCGTAATACGTTAATAAGGCAGTGATGATTGCCGGATAGGCGCCAAGGCCGCCCGGTGAAAAAACAACCCCAAAAGTACCGAACAACAGAAGTACCAGGCACTCTGACTGGCCAAGTTGGGAGGTACCATCGAAGGCAAAAAAGCAAACATATAAACTGTAAAAATAAGAAGCCCAGATAGCTAAGCTTAAAATAATGAATTGAAATTTATGCTCCATATCTTTTACAGAACTCAACCCTTTCCCAAAACCTTTGATCACATTACCTAGCTTCCCTTTTAATAATCCCGAAAATTTCCTGCGTAACAAAAAGAACCCAATAACACAAACCAATACGATAACGATCAGCGAAATTAAACCCATCGGATTTTCTGAAATGCCTTGTAGTTTATGCACCATGGGATTATAAATGTAAGTAGCAGTTAAATCTTTAAGTTGACTGAATTGCGCAAACAACGTTAAAAAGAAGATCACAATCAATATGAGCATATCAACAATGCGCTCTGTAATAACTGTTCCCAGGGCCACTTCAAAAGGCACATTATCGTATTTGGTTACCAACGTACAACGCGTTATTTCACCCATACGGGGCAAGCCATAATTAGCAAAATAGCCAACCAGTACAGCGCCTAAAGCATTAGCCGGTTTTACCGAATAACCAGCTGGCTTCAGCAAATAATTCCAGCGGAAAGCTCTTAAAAAATGGCTTAAAAAGGCAATAAGAATGGAAACACCAACCCAGAGATAATCAGCAGTTTTAAACGATTCAAGGATCTTTTCTTTTTCCGTCCAAACCGATCTGAATGAAAGCCAAACCAACAAAATGCCAATACCAAGTAACACGATGAACTGAATAATGGATTTTGTACTTTTGTTCATCAGGTTTATTTTAAACGATTGGTTTTAGTGTCGGGAAATACAACCCATGGCTTAAATGTTTTAGCCTTTTCAAACTCCATACTGGCATATGAAATAATAATAACAACATCCCCTAAGCTTACTAGTTTTGCGGCAGGTCCGTTCAAACATATAACTCCGCTTCCTCTTTCACCTTTAATCACGTATGTAATAAACCGCTCTCCGTTATTTTTATTTAAAATATGAACCTGTTCGTTTTCAATAAAATTTGCTGCGTCCATTAAATCTTCGTCAATGGTAACACTTCCTATATAGTCCAACTCAGCTTGTGTTACTGTAACACAATGCAATTTGGATTTCATCACTTCAATTTGCATGGCGCAAATGTAAGGATTTAACCATAAACCACATAAATAAAAATAACCTCTCAAACTGCCAAAACATGCTAAAAAAATCCACCAGTCACCATCCTCAACCGCTTATATACTCTGCTGTTGGGTTTTTTTGCAAATCCACGAATTAATCGCATTTTTACTACTCAATCCAATTCGAATGAACTATAAACATTTACTTTTTCCGGCAGTCATATTTGGTTTTATTGCAGCCTGTTCCTCTACAAAAAAAACTGCTAAAACAAATGAACCTGTTACGATGGCCGAACCTGCCATTGATTTAGATACCATCAGGGTTTTGGCCGAAGAACCTTTTAAAAAGAAAATTTACCAGGCTACCCATACTAAAAGTAACGATATTATTCATACAAAACTTTGGGTTAGCTTTGATTGGCAAAAGTCGCAAATGACAGGTAAAGCGGAGCTTTTAGTTAAGCCTTACTTTTATTCTACAGATATGCTATACCTCAATGCCCGCGGCATGGATATTAAAAGCGTAAAAGGAAGCGCCGTCATTTATAAACCGATTATTGTAAAACCAGGGCAAAAAGTGAAAGAACAGAATAGCTACACCACTGTTCCATTAAATGTAACGTATACGTATACCAACGATTCTATCAGGATCAATCTCGGAAAAACTTTTACGAAAGACGAAAATTATAAAATAGAAATTGAATACCTCGCTAAACCCAACGAATTAAAATCGGGCGGGAGTTCAGCTATCAGTGATGATAAAGGCCTTTATTTTATCAATCCAACCGGAAAAGATCCCGATAAAATGCCTCAAATATGGACACAAGGCGAAACACAATCCAACTCTGTGTGGTTTCCAACCATTGATAACCCTACTGAAAAAATGACCAACGAAATCTATATGACCGTAGAAGATAAATACATTACTTTATCGAATGGTTTATTAACGGACTCTAAAAAAAATACAGATGGCACACGTACCGATCATTGGGTTATGGACTTACCCCATGCGCCGTATTTAGTAATGATGGGTGTTGGTGAATTTAAAAAAGTAACAGATGAACCGTGGAATGGTAAAGAAATTTCATATTATGTGGAAAAAGAATATGAACCACACGCCAAAGCCATTTTTGGAAAAACGAAAAAGATGGTTGAGTTTTACTCAACAAAATTAGGAGTTGCGTACCCTTGGCAAAAATATGCGCAAATTGTAGCCAGAGATTATGTGAGCGGCGCTATGGAAAATACTACCGCAACTCTACATGGCGATTTTATTTGCTACCAAACCGCCCGCGAAATTATTGATGGCGCTAAAGGCGAAAGCACCATCGCTCACGAATTGTTTCATCAGTGGTTTGGCGATTTGGCCAGTTGTGAAAGCTGGAGTAATTTAACGCTTAACGAATCCTTTGCAACTTACGGTGAATACTTATGGGAAGAATTTGAATATGGAAGAGACGCGGCCGATGATCACAGCGCACAATCACGCTTTGGTTATTTTGCACAATCCAATCAAAAACAAGTGGATCTTGTACGCTTTGATTACGAGGAGCGCGAAGATATGTTTGATGCATTCAGCTATAATAAAGGTGGTCAAATATTGCACATGCTTCGCAAATATGTTGGTGATGATGCCTTCTTTGCTTCCCTAAAATTATATCTGGAAAAAAATAAATTCAAAACAGCAGAAGCGCACGACCTGCGTTTAGCTTTTGAAGAAACAACCGGTGAAGATCTAAACTGGTTTTTCAACGAATGGTATTATGCAAAAGGGCATCCTGAATTGAATGTGACAAAGACCTATGATGCTGCAACAAAAAAACTCAACATCAACATTACACAACAACAGGATTTTAAAGTATCTCCATTATACAAACTGCCCGTTTACATTGATATTTATGCAGGCGATAAAAAAGACCGTAAACTGATCTGGATTGATGCCGTAAAAAACACTTATAGCTTCGACGTAGCATCAACGCCCGAATTAGTAAATTTTGATGCGGAACGACAGCTATTAGCTAAGATCACTTTTGAAAAAAGCAAAGAAGAATACATCTTTCAATACAAAAATGCAGCCTTGTGGGGCGATAGAGATGAAGCCTTGGATTATTTCAAAGAACATATGGATGATAAAAACATATTTGATCTGGTTAAATCCATTGCACAAAATGATCCCTGGAGAAAATTCAGGTCAGAGGCTATTGCTTTGTTAAGCGAAAAAGGAAAAGATAAAGAAGCGGAACTAAAACCACTGTTTATGTCGGTTTCTGAAAAAGACGCTAATACGAAAGTACGTGCCGCAGCTATTAAAGCTTTAGCTGCAAACTATAAAGGCGAAGACTTAAATGTTTTATATGAAAAAGCACTAGGTGAACAATCTTATGCTATTGTATCAGAAGGTTTTGATGCCATTGCGAAATTGAATCCTGAATTAGGAATGAAGAAAGCCAAAGCTTTGGAAAATGAAATGTCTAAAGAAATCATTTATTCAATCGCTGATCTATACTCTAAAAACGGAACGGATGAAGATCACGCTTATTTCAAAAAAGTAAAAGGTCAATTCAATGGTTTCGAAATGTTAGCCTACGCTAATATTTACGGCAAGTTTTTAAAACGTGCTACTAAACCAGAAACCGCTATCGAAGGGGCTCAGGAAATCGCCAAATTTGGTGCAAGCGATAGCAAATACGTTAAATTTGCTGCACAAAAAGTAATGAAGGATAATTTATTAAACGTTTGGCAGGATAAAGAAGATAAACTGAAAGCTAAGATCGAAAAAGCAAAAACAGATCCTTCCATAGGTGATGTTGCAAAAATGACCGAAGAACTAAAAACGGTTTCAGATACAAAAAAACAAATACTGGATTTATATAACTCGATTAAAAAGTAGTTTGGTATTTTAGATCACATAGGCACATAGAGAAGGTAAGCTCGATTAGGGCGTCATGCTGAACTTGATTCAGCATCTCATTAAAATGAAACTAACAAATGCATTTATATACATCATGTCCAACAAAAATTTAACGACATTTTATATAGGAGTAACAAATGATTTGGAAAGAAGAGTAAAAGAACATAAAGATGGAGATGGATCAGAATTTACATCGAAATATAACTTAACATGTTTGGTTTATTACGAAATAATAAGTGATATTAAAACAGCAATTAAAAGAGAAAAGCAATTAAAAAACTGGCATCGCGATTGGAAACTTGATTTAATAAAAGAATTGAATCCAAAAATGTTAGACTTAGCTGCAGATTGGAATTAAGCAAATTAACTACTAAATTAGGGATGCTGAATCAAGTTCAGCATGACGAAAAACAATAATAACCATTAACCCTATGTCCTCTATGTGACTATGTGGTTTATATAAAATAACATGAAAAAAATACTAATACTATCAGGAGTGTTTGCATTTAGCATCTCCATTGCCCAAAACAAATTACTCACCATACAGGATGCCGTATTAAAAGGCCGTACCAGCTTAGCGCCTAAAAGGCTAGCTGCTTTGAATTTTATTGCAGGTACCAGCAAGTTTTCATACGTTGATAATGGCATGATAAAACTGGGCGATAATGCAACCGGCAAAGTAACCGACCTCTTATCGGTAAAAGACCTGAACTCTGTTTTAAAAGCCGGAGGAAAAGATACGCTAGCGGCACTAGCCAATATCACCTGGAAAAATGCCAACCAGTTTTATTTTCAAAATAAAAAAGAAGAAGTATTATATTCTTTAGATAAAAAAACAATTGGAAATACAGATAAGAAAACAGAAGAAACAGGATTGGATGAATATCTGAAAGAACCCGTAACAGGTGCCTACTCCTATTGCAAGAACTATAATTTATATGTAGTCAGGGATGGTAAAGAAACCCAGGTAACAAATGATGGGTCATACGAAATTGTTTACACAGGAAAAAATGTTCACCAAAATGAATTTGGTATCGACGGTAAAAACTTCTGGAGCCCTAAAGGAAATTTTTTAGCGTTTTATAGAATGGATCAATCTACTGTAACCGATTATCCGATCATCGACTGGACATCCCGCCCTGCAAAAAACGAAAATATTAAATACCCCATGGCTGGTAACAAAAGTCACCATGTAACTTTAGGTATTTATGATGTAAAAAACAGCAAAACACTTTATGTAAAAGTAGACGGCGATAAAGAACAATACTTAACGAATATTGCCTGGAGTCCGGATGAAAAATATATTTATATTGCTGTATTAAGCCGTACACAAAACGACATGAAATTAAATGAGTACGATGCCGCAACCGGAAATTTTGTGCGCACCTTATTGGAAGAACATGACGATAAATACACGGAGCCTTTACAGCCTATGTTGTTCGTGAAAAATAATCCCGCGCAATTTATCTGGCAAAGCCGTAAAGACGGTTACACTCATTTTTACTTATACAACATCAACGGTACGCTCATAAAACAGTTAACCAAAGGTAATTGGGAAGTAAAAACAGAGAATGGTTTTGATGAAAAAGGTGAGCGTCTATTCTTCCATGCCAATGATCAAAGCCCCGTTAATCAGGATTTCTATTCTGTGAACTTAAAAAGCGGCGAACTAAAACGCTTAACTTACGGCAATGGTTTCCATACCTGTACAATCGATGAAAAAGGAAACTACATCCTTGATAATTTCTCTAGTTCAACCACGCCAAGAGAATATAATGTTATTAATACAGCTACTAAAAAAGCAGTCAATTTTTATAAAGCAGAAAACCCGATTAAAGATTATAAAACCGGAAGCTGGAAGTTATTCACTATTAAAAATGCAGAAGGATCAGATCTGTACTGTCGTTTATTTAAGCCGGTAAATTTTGATTCTACTAAAAAATATCCGGTGTTGGTTTATTTATACAACGGCCCGCATTCGCAAATGGTAACCAATACATGGATGGCAGGCGGTGAACTATGGTATCAATACATGGCCGAAAAAGGATTTATCGTATTTACACTGGATGGTCGCGGCACTTCATACAGGGGAAAAGCATTTGAACAGGCAACCCACCGTCAGTTAGGAACTAAAGAAATGGAAGATCAGTTAAAGGGCGTTGACTATTTAAAATCATTACCTTATGTAGATGCTGCAAGAATTGGCGTGCATGGCTGGAGCTTTGGCGGATTTATGACAACTACTTTAATGACACGTTCACCGGGAACATTTAAAGTTGGCGCAGCAGGTGGGCCGGTAATTGACTGGACTTATTATGAGATCATGTACACCGAACGTTATATGGATTCGCCTCAGGACAACAAAGAAGGATACGATAAAAATAATTTGCTGAACTATCTGGATAAACTAAAAGGAAAATTATTAATGATCCATGGTGCGCAGGATCCTGTGGTCGTATGGCAACACAGTGTCATGTACCAACGTAAGGCAGTTGAAAAAGGGATTCAGTTAGATTACTATTTATATCCTGGCCACGAACACAACGTCTTAGGAAAAGATCGCGCACACTTAATGGAAAAAATTACGGATTACTTTATTGATAATCTTTAGAACAGAATTAAAGATAAAAGACATAAGATTAAAGATTACTCCAATGCAACTTTAATAAACTTTCAAAATATTCAAACTTTCTAAACTCATTTCTATGGACTTTACAACCTACAAGCACACAGTAACTGAACGATTCATCCGTTACGCAAAAATTGATACGCAATCCGATCCAAACTCCACAACGATCCCAAGTACCATGAAACAAAAGAATCTTGGAAAATTGTTAGTGGAAGAATTAACCACCATGGGCATTACTGATGCCGAGATGGATCAGCATGGTTACGTATATGCAACTATTCATTCTAACACAACCAAACAGGTTCCGGTCATTTGCTTTTGCTCTCACATGGATACATCACCTGATTGCAGTGGTGAAAACGTAAATCCCCTGATTCATGCAAACTATGATGGTAAAGATATTATTTTGCCAAAAGATCTGTCACAGATCATCAAATTTGCCGAGCATCCTGATTTGGCAGCGCAAATTGGTAATGATATTATCACCACAGATGGTTCAACCTTATTAGGTGCAGATAACAAATCGGGCCTAGCAGAAATTATGGATGCCGCTAATTATTTAATGCACCACCCCGAAGTGAAGCATGGGGATATCCGCATCCTGTTTACTCCCGATGAAGAAATTGGGAGAGGTGCCGATAACGTTGATATTAAAAAACTGGGTGCGCAATATGGTTACACCATGGATGGCGAATCATTAGGGCATTTAGAGAACGAAACTTTTTCTGCGGATGGAGTATCTATCATTATTCATGGCATTCCAACACATCCGGGTTTTGCAAAAGATAAAATGGAACATTCCATTAAAATTGCAGCAGAGATCATCAACCGCATTCCAAAAGATAAAACGCCCGAAACTACCGAAAAGAAAGAGCCTTTCATCCACCCTGTTGCCATTAACGGCGGCTTAGAACAGGTAGAAATTAAATTCATCATTCGCGCTTTCGACACAGCAACCTTAAAATCTTTAGAAGCAGAGTTGGAAGAAATCACCAAAGCTGTTTTAAGTACCTACAAAAAATCGAGCTACGAATTTAAAGTCACCGAACAATACCGCAACATGAAAGATGTGCTGGATACCTGTTATTTTGTGGTTGAGAATGCTTTGGAAGCGATTAAACGCACAGGTGTAAAACCGGTATTATCAAGTATCCGTGGTGGAACAGATGGCTCCCGTTTATCATTTATGGGATTACCTTGTCCGAATATTTATGCAGGCGAACATGCTTTTCATAGCAAGCTCGAATGGGTGAGCGTGCAGGATATGGAAAAGGCCACGCAAACCATTGTACACTTAGCCGCTATCTGGGAGGAGAGAGCGAAGTAGAAGATCAAGTGGAACGGTAGTGAAAATCAATTTACATTTATTAAGAGCTTTCAAATAATTGAAAGCTCTTTTTGCTCTACTCTATCCGTCTCAACCTCATCTCCTTTGGCTGACTTATTACCATAGGAAATTTTTCTACTTTAACAGAACTACTATCCAAACCAAATGCTTTGGCTTCACTTAAACTGAAACGCTTTAAAAAGAAATAAGCATTGAGTATCAATTTTTCAAATAGAGGAAGATCATTTTCATAAGACAGGAATTTTTCGATCACCACAAACTTAAAATCACCGATCACGTTATTTTTGTTCAATGATTCGTAACGACTTGTAATGTCTACTTCTTTACTCTTTACCAGGTCCTCCACCACTTTCCTGAACAAAACATTCACCTTAGGCGCTATCCTGAATCCTAACCTGAAATCAACGCGAATTATCTCCTGTCCGGCCACATGCGTTACTTTATATTCCATGCGGTATGGTTCATTCATCACATCCACATGCACAAACCAATATACATCGGCTTTTTTTGGGCGTTTCTGTAAAATAGAATAAATAATTTTCGACTCAATCTCTTCAGGATTATTGGCACTGGTCATGTAAACCAAATGCGTAGCATACTTGGTTAACGATTCATCGTTACTCAAGTCGATCAGTTTGCTTTGATGGTCGGACAGTTTTACCATATCCACATAACGCTGTCTTATTTTTTTAGACAGAAACCAAATCGTCATGACCGACATCAAGCCAAATGCAATTAATAAAGTGATCCATCCACCGTGAGAGAACTTGCTTAGGTTGGCAGCCAGGAACGAAATTTCAATAACCAGGTACATGGTGATAATGGCATAAATTAAAATAACATTGTACCTTTTCATGTGCATGTAAAAATTAAGAAGCGTGGTTGTCATTAACATACATAATACAATCGCCAATCCATAAGCAGCTTCCATATTAGCTGATTCTTTGAAATATAAAACAACACCAATGCAACCTGCCAGTAACAACCAGTTTAAGGATGGAATATATAACTGTCCTTTTAAAACAGAAGGATACTTTACTTCTACCTTTGGCCATAAATTTAAGCGCATGGCTTCATTGATCAATGAAAAAGATCCGCTGATCAAAGCCTGTGAAGCAACAACGGCTGCAATAGTAGCAATAACAATACCATACGGCACAAAACTTTCCGGCATCATCGCATAAAACGGGTTGGTTGATTTGAACATCTCCATCGTTTTTCCTTCCTGTGAAATTAGCCAGGCGCCTTGTCCGAAATAATTGATGACCAGCATTGATTTCACAAAAACCCAGGAGATACGAATGTTCTGTTTGCCACAATGTCCAAGATCGGAATATAAGGCTTCGGCGCCCGTCGTACATAAAAATACCGCTCCCAAAATTAAAAAGCCTGATGGATGCGTTTTTAATAGTAAATACGTGTAGTAAGGATTTAAGGAAGATAAGATTGACCAGTCATCCGTTAACCTATAGATACCTAATACGCCAAGCATAAGAAACCAAACCGTCATTAACGGACCAAAAAATTTGCCTATAAAATTGGTGCCGAATTGTTGTATAAAAAATAAGCCACATAAAATGCCTATAACAATTGGAACTGTATTTAGTTCGGGTTTAAAAAACCGCAGGCCTTCAACCGCTGCCGAAACCGAAATAGGTGGCGTGATAATCCCATCTGCTAACAAAGCGCTACCACCTATAATGGCGGGTACTATCAACCATTTGTATTTAGCGCGCTTTACTAATGTGAATAAAGAAAAAATACCGCCCTCACCTTTATTGTCTGCCCTTAATGTTAAGATCACATATTTTAAAGTGGTTTGTAAGGTTAGTGTCCAGAATATAGCCGACACAGCGCCTTTTACGATACCGGCATCAATGGGTTCTTTACCGCAAATAGCGCTCATGACATACAGCGGAGAAGTTCCTATGTCGCCATAGATAATTCCTAAGGTAACGAGTAAACTTGCAGCGGTAATTTTATTAATAGGATGTTTATGTTGCATGATATTTTATTTTAAACGTACAGTCTTCTTTTTTTTTGTTCTCGACTCCGCTCGAACTGACAACTTAAAAAACTAAAGGCTCTATAATACTTTATAATCTGAATAGAACAGCGAAAATGATACGGTCCTCTGATTTTACTAAGTCTGGCTTCCAATCTGGCGTTAACTGCGTAGTTGTGTAACCACTGGGAGAAGTGACGCCACCATGCCCGGCAAAATAATTAACGCTGGCTTCACGGTGCACATACTCTAACCTAAAACAAATATGTTGATTAGGCATCCAATCCATATTGGTAGAATAATCAAATCCGGAGAACGGATCGCCGGGATTGGCGCTGTAGGGGTAAGCACCCGCTGTTTGCATGGGATTGGTTGGATTGGGCAAAGGGCTTGCCTGTCCTGTTGGGTACAATACCAAATAACGTCCCGGATTTTGCATGTATCCTCCGCCGATTGTCCAGGCGAAATGATTTTTAGCAAACCACACGCGGTTATAAAACATGACACTTGCAAAATATTGAGCAGGTCCTTGTGTTGAATCTCCGTCTGTAATTCCATTTACACCGCCTCCTTTCTCAAAACCAAAATCGCCGGTTAACGAAAACGCCATTTTACTGATACCTCGTGATTTTGGACGACTAAAATATCTCACTAACAAACTGTTATCGGTATGAAAACGTTTACGGGAAGGAATGCCCGCTGCATCAGCACCGTAATAATCGTTGGTCAGTAATTTCACATTTTCATTCGGGCACCAGGTAATGTTTCCACCTACCCCCGGCTGATGATTATACATACCGTAACTTTGCCAGCCATTAATGATCCAGGGTTCTACTTTCAGTTTTTTATTGACGAAAATTTGCAAGCGAATGCCATTAAAGAACCACGGTGTATTATCGGAAGTAAAAGATGCCTGGTATTCCCAGTTCTCAGTTTGGTAATATGAATTTAATCCAAGGTATGACATGAACATCCCCGCATCAATATTGATTCCGTGCAACACGTTAAAATGATAGCCTGCATTTGCTTCTGCCAAATACCGATATGCATCTGCTAATTGATACTGGCCTTTATAAACACTATAATCATTTCTTGGAATAATGGTTGAGCGCGTACCGAATTGCGTTACTATATGTGCGCGTGCATTATGGTAATTAAAATCACCACCTAAATGAACAGCCGATATCTGCATTTCGTTGTTACGAGATAAGGCTGTTGATCCAACCACTGTATTATCAATAGGCTCTTTAAACGAATAGGAATAATTGGCATCAACCATTACGGTTGGCGTAAAATATTTTCCCGATAAAGTCGGCTTGGTTCTTCTGTCTCCTCCATTCCACCACGAGCAATCCATGCCTTCCAATGGCTCTCCTTTTTGTTTGTTAAAAAATATAGTTGTGTCTTCCTGTGAAACCGCAGTGATCGAAAGGCTTGCTAAAAGCATTGCCGTTAAGGTCTTTTTCATGGCTCAAAATTACCGCGAATGCTATAAATGCTGTATAAAGATTCTTACGAGGAGTATAAAGATTTTATAAAGATTTTGTTGGGCTTTATACATTGTCACTTCGAGCGAGAAGCGTTCTCATGTAATGTTCTTTGTTCTCGACTTCGCTCGAACTGACAGAAACTATTTACACAAACCGGTAACCAATACCACTTTCGGTAATGATGTGCAAAGGCTTGTTGAGATCGTCTTCTATTTTTTTACGAAGCTGGGCCACAAATACGCGCAGGTATTGCGACTGATCAATGTAACTTGGTCCCCAAATCGAACGCAATAAAAACTGATGGGTTAATACCTTCCCTTCGTTCTTAACTAACAGCGCCAGTAAATTATATTCGGTTACAGTTAATTTTACCTGTTCCTTATTTTTCTTTACGGTTCTTAAAGAAAGGTCAATCTCTATCTCACCAACAGTTACAACCGGGTTCTCAGCGTCAGATGAAGCGCTTCTTAGTAGAGAACGAATCCTTGCGAGTAACTCTCCCGTTCTGAAAGGTTTCACCAAATAATCATTAGCCCCATTATCTAATGCTTTTACAATATCCTCTTCGCGGCTCTGCACCGATAAAATAATCACCGGTTTCGAATACCATTCACGCAATTTTTTAAGAACTTCGTGTCCGCTTTCATCCGGCAGGCCCAAATCTAACAATATCAGATCGGGAGGATGACTGGCCGCCATAACCAAACCATCCTGCGCTGTAGACGCTTCTTTTAATTTGTAATCATTGCTTTGCAGCGTAATATTTAAAAGTTTACGAATCTGTGGTTCGTCATCTATAATTAATATTTCGACACTGTTATTCATTCTTGATATCATTTACATGAGCAATTTCTGCAGGAATAGTGATCGTAAATATAGCCCCGTATTCATCACCATTTTCCAAACGAATACTACCGTTCATTGCTTCTACAAATCCTTTTACAATAGACAAACCCAGGCCCGTTCCGCCGGTTTTTGAATTTTTTAGTCTGTAGAATTTATCAAATACGTACTCAATCTCATCTTCCGGAAAACCATCTCCTGTATCTTCTATGATGATAACCAAATGGTGTTCTTTGTTAACTGTTACTCTTACCGTGATAACCGCATACTTGGTAATATAAAGGGCTGCATTATATAGCAAATTATGTAACACCTGTTCCAGTAAGCCCTGATCGAGTTTAAAGAGTGGTATGTTATCTTTAATGTTAACCTCAACCGGTTTATGTTGCAAGGTATCTTTTAACTGATGAATCACATCATAAACGAGTTCGCTGATATCGCACCAATCATTTTTTGGTTTCAGAACACCTGCTTCTAGCCTCGACATGTTCAATAAATTTTCAACCTGACGGTTTAAGCGCAAAGATGCTTTGGATATTTCAGATATCAACTCGGTAGCGTTCTCCTCCGATAATTTGTGTTTCTCCTCCTGTAAAGTATCTGTTGCGCCTATAATCGTTGAGATAGGCGTTCGCAATTCATGCGATAGTGAATTCAGTAGAGTGTCGTATAATTTAAGCGTGTTTTCTTTTTCTGTTTTCTTATTGGCTTTTTTTTCTATCTCTCTAATCTTATAAGTTAAAACAGCGTTAACCATCGCGATGACGAAATACATGGAAAATAAAATAACATTTTCGGTGCTCTGAATGGCAAATGTAAAACGTGGCGGAATGAAAAAATAATTCCAAACGATAGCACTTAAACAAGCGGCCAGCAAAACCGGCACAATATCAAAGAACATGGCAATCAAAGAAACCGTTACTAATAGCAAAAAAGCAACCACTTTATACTCAATAAAATCCGAAAAAAGATACGCGGTAGCAGCAACAAAGAGTATTAAAAAAATACTCACCATATACTGCTTTTTGATGCTGAATTTATGTAAGAGGAAATTAGACACAACAAAAGTTTGTACTACAAATGTACGTGAACTATGATAAGCGAAGCGTAAAAAGAACTTAAATCATATAAAGATTTTATAAAGATAATTTTCGAGGGCAGGGCCCACTTCGTAAATTTTAACCTCTCTCCTTTTTCATTGGCGTAAACGCCAAAGGATTTGCAGAGATCTCCTCCAGTAGGCTTCTTTTTTTATAAATATCAATTGCTGCGTAGATGGCGTCTCTAAAAGAAGATTCATCTGCTATTTGTTTGCCCGCAATTTCATAAGCGGTTCCATGATCAGGTGATGTACGCACAAAATCCAGTCCGGCCGTAAAGTTAACGCCGTGCCCAAAAGCCAACGCCTTAAAAGGAATTAAACCCTGGTCGTGATACATGGCCAACACGCCATCAAACTGCGACTGTGTATTGTTACCAAAAAATCCATCAGCCGAATAAGGTCCATAAACCAACATGTCTTCTTTTGCTTTTTCAATAGCCGGAAGAATGGCCGTTTTCTCTTCATCACCAATGGCTCCGTTTTCACCGGCATGTGGGTTTAATCCCAATACAGCAATTTTTGGTTTACGGATACCGAAATCTTTTATTAACGACGCGTGTAATTGCTTGATCTTGGATAACACATTTTCAGTAGTGATGTGTTCCGAAATATTTTTCACAGGAACGTGCCCGGTAACAATGGCTACCCGAAGATCACCAGAGCAAAGCAACATCAAAGGTTTACCACCTAATTTATCACCCAGGTATTCGGTATGACCGGGATAGTTAAATCCTGCCTCCTGCATGGTGTGTTTATTAATAGGCGCTGTAACCAACACATCAATTTTTTTCTCAAACAAAGCCATCGTAGCCGCTTCCAAAGATAGCTTGGCATACTTGCCACTAAGTGTTGTAGGTTTACCCATTTCGATGGTTACCTCTTCTTCATAGCAAATAAACACATTCGGTTTTTTGGTATGCAACTGGGTAAAATCTCTTAAAGGATTAAAGTTAAACTCCTCCATGTTAAGCATCTTCCGGAAATAAGAAACTGTTTTTTGAGAACTGAATAAAACAGGCACGCAAATTTCAGCAAATGCTGGATCCGATAATGTTTTTAAAATGATCTCAAGTCCTATACCATTCAGATCTCCTTGTGAGATTCCTACTACTACTTTATTTTCTACCATAACTTATTTTTTAATCCAGCCTACCAGCGAAGCCACTTCTTCCCCATCTACTGCTTCCCACTTTGATTTTGATACATTAAATACGGATATCCCCTGCTGATAAGATTCATCACCCATAATGATCTCTTTTACAATAGCTGCGTAATTAGAAGATGCTTTAAAGTTTTTCATGTCAAAATGAAATCGACCGTTTTCCTTCCCTTTAAAGTAAACAGCTCTGCCAGTTGATTTTGGTTCCACTTCGATAGAAAAGTTTTTGTCTATCTCTTTAAAATTAGATTGCAACATGGTTTCCTTAGCCGGGTTGATGCAATATAATTTATTCTTGAAATAAAATTCGATATAACAATCAATGCTACTAACCAATTGATAAGTAGCAGGAACATTAGCTGTTGAATTAAACGTGCCAATTACTTTCGATGTTTTTGTGGGGATATTATATTTCACAATACTTCCTTCAAGGTCGGTAATTTTTATATTGGGAAAGATGAATGTATTGTTATCAACCCAATAAATAGGAATGTCGGCCTTGGGAGCTTTAGAACTAATGCCGCCATGCCCGGCATCTTCCATCAATACAACCTTTGGCTTATTTTGCGGATAATACAACAATTTATAAGGTGATTTGGTTCTATCAAACTCCACCGCCTGGCCAATATTGGGATTAAACGTTAAAGATTTGATTTCAGCATACACATTACTTTTCAGGTCA
The DNA here is from genome assembly GCA_040387475.1 of Bacteroidota bacterium. Taxonomy (GTDB): domain Bacteria; phylum Bacteroidota; class Bacteroidia; order B-17B0; family Aurantibacillaceae; genus UBA4416. The sequence continues at coordinate 39,399 of JAZKDT010000053.1, forward strand.
AAATACGCGTAATATTTACCTTTAAAAATATCGTTAATGTAAAAAATGATGCTATCGTTTGAACAACGCACCAATTTTGCAGATCCATCATGCAATACCTTTTTTTCTTTGAGATCGATCACATTACCAATGGCAGAAATTAAATAACGATCTTTATAAAGTACATTTTCACCTTTATCGCAACGAATGTAATCCTTATCATTTTTGCGGCCAACGACCGTCATTATTTTTTCTCTTCCTGCATATACATTATTGATGTAATTATATCTGTATATATGCTGGCCTAAATTGGCTTTATTACCTTCATCATAATGCACTACAATTAAAGATTCCTCTGCACTTTGAGCAACACCCAATGCTGAGCAGAATAATAAGATATGTAGTAAATATTTCATCTTTATAAATTAGAGAAAAAATCAAATAATAATCTCACACCATAACCTGTGCCGCCTTTCCCCCTGTAACTGTCTTTTGCTGTTACAAAAGCAGGGCCTGCAATGTCAAAATGCATATAAGGATAATCTGTGTACTTTACCAGGAATTTACCGGCAGTAATGGCCCCACCGTACGGTCCTCCTAAATTCTTCTGATCAGCAATGTCTGATTTAATTAACTCATCGTACTCATCCCAGAAAGGAAATTCAGCTAAGCGTTCATGCATACGCAGGCCGCTTACCGTTAAATTTGTTTTTTGTTCATCGGTTGCTGTACCCATACTCACAATGCCATACTGGCCAATAGCTGCCGCAGCAGCTCCTGTTAGGGTTGATAATTCAATAGCCATTTCAGGTTTATAACGTTTAGCATAATGCAACGCATCTGCCAATATCATTCGGCCTTCAGCGTCGGAGTTTAGCATTTCCACGGTACTGCCATCCATCATTGTAATAATATCACCTGGCGCAAAGGCATTGTAACCCGGACGGTTATCTGTAGCAGGTACTAAAGCAATGACATGCACATTTAATTTTGCCTTCGCGATGGCATACATGGTGCAACCCACTGCAGCAGCGCCCGCCATATCGCATTTCATCAGGTCCATGCTGTTGGGAGTAGGTTTTAAGCTTAATCCACCGGTATCATACACAACTCCTTTACCAACTAATACATATGGCTTTTTATTTTTAGGGTTCTTTGGTTTGTATTCCATCACCGAAAACGTTGGTGGATCAACGCTTCCCTGGTTAACCGCTAACAAGCCCCCCATTTTTAGTTGTTTTATCCTGGCTTTATTAAATACTTCAACTTTAAAACCCGCTTGTTTGCCCATTGATTTAAACGCCTCCGAAAGATCGGTAGCATTTAACACATTTACCGGCTCATTAACCAGGTCTCTGGCTTTTAACGTGGCATCAACTGCAATTGATAAATTAGCGATATGTTGTGTCGTAATCTTTGCATCTACGACCTGAACATTTTTTAATGTATTTGCATTTTTTTTTGCACTGGGTTTGTGCTTAATGAACTGATAGTTGGATAAGGCAATTCCCTCGGCAAGCGCTAAAGAATAATCCGGATTGGATAATTCATTCACACAATAAACCGTGTCTTTTTTTTCAGCATTTAATGTATCAACAATCGTGGTTCCGGTTTTGCGGATTGTTTCCAGCATGGTATAGTGATTTTTCTTTTCATCAACGATGATTACACATACAACACGAGACAACGTATTAATACAGACAACCTTTTTGTCATTTGCTTTTATATCCTGAGCAATATAATCTGACTGTTCTTTAGTGAGATTATATTCTGTTTTATTTTTAAAAGACGTACAGATGATAGCAACACTCTGTTTACCATCACTATTATTTTTTTTGGAAATGATTGTCATATATGCGAATTTACTAAAAATCAATGATTTGATAAAATACAATGACAGTTTTATTCACTAATAATTGCTTAAAACAAAAAAGCCGCTCACGAATCGTGAACGGCTTGATATAAAGTATGTTTTTATTTTTTGTTCATTTTATCTTTGGGTATCAGATACACTACCGAAAGATCCATATAATTCATTGCATTTTCAGGGAAATTACGAACGTTTAATTGCTCCAAACGGAAATTCTCATCATAAAATATTGGCATAAACGGCGCCTCGTCTAATAAAACCTGCTCGGCTTTAGAAAGCATAGCGTAACGTTTTGCTTTATCAGGTTCTGTGAAAGATGCAGCAAATAAAGAGTCGAATCGAGCATTTTTAAATCTCGTATAATTGATGAAAGACTTCTCGCTGGCGTTTGCAGGAACGTGTTTTCCGTAGAAAATGGTTAAAAACGTTTCTGGATCCGGATAATCCGCTACCCATGCAAAACGGAAAAAGTCGATTTTACCTGCCTGTACCTGTTCGATATGTTCAGCAAAGGGAACTGTATTGATGTCAATATCAACATTTAAGTTTTCCTTCAGCATTTTCTGCACAACTTCGGCAATTAATATGTTATTACCTCCGCCACTGTTAATTTGTAACGTTACTTTAGGAAAACCTTTACCATCGGGATAACCTGCTTTTTTCAAATATTCCTTTGCTTTAGCTACGTCAAATGTATATCCTTTTAATCCTTTGAAGTCATATCCATCTTTTTCAAATGCGTCAACATAAGGAACGATACCATAATCGGCTGAATTGCCTTCACCTTGGATAGTGAAATCAGCGATCTTATGTCTGTCGATAGCGTGATTAAATGCCAAACGAACCTCTTTCTTATTAAATGCTTCGCTGGTAGTATTAAAGCCTAAATAATTAGTGTTAAACGCTGTTGAATTTAAGATCTGGAACTCCGTTTTACGATCTTTAGCGTGTTCAAGGTCTCCCAAAATTTCAGGTATGATCTCTACCGGTAAACGGTAAACCATATCCAAATTACCTGACTTAAATTCTAGAATCTCTGCTTTTTTCTCACGAATAAATGTGTATTTCAATCCATCTAAATATGGCAATCTGTTCCCATCCTTATCAAGTCCATAATAATCCTGATTTTTTTTCATGATCAATACTTCGCCTTCCTTCACTGTTTCCATATAAAAAGGGCCGGTACCAACCGGATGAACGCGTAAATCCAAACCATATTTATCCAATGCTTCCTTAGGGTATACCCAACATCCAGGCATCGCTAAAATATTTAAAAATCCTGCAAATGGCGACTTTAGAGTGATTACTAATGTGGTGTCATTTACCACTTTAACTCCTGAAACCGCTAAGCTTTTTCCACCCTTAGATGCTTCAAACGACTCGTTAGCACCAACTACACGATCTTTGAATGTTACATCAAACTGAGCGTTATTAGGATCATTGGTGCATAATTTATCGAAACATAATTTAATATCGTTGGCCGTTACTGTTCTGCCTTTCCCATCAGGGAAACAAGCGTCATTGTGAAATTTAACATCCTGGCGAATATGAAAAGTCCACTCTGTCTGGTCAGCGTTCGGGCTCCAATCTCTGGCGATAGCCGATTTGATAGACAGGTCGTTTTGATCAAACTTCACTAATCCTTCAAACAACTGACAACCTATATGAAATCCGACATTTTCGTTTACGGCGATCGGGTTTAAGCTTTTAAAAGCCTCAACTTCGTTCATGCGCATTACCCCGCCCATGTACACTCCGCCTTTGCCTTCTTCACCATCGTGATTGCCTTTTTTATCGTCTGAACAGGATGTGCAAGAAGCTAAGCCTAAAGTAAATAGACCTGCTGCTAGTGGAATAAATATTTTTTTCATACCTAGGTACATAAGTTTATAGTAGTGACAAATATAATCTAAAAAACTAAAAAAACTAAAAAA
>JAZKDT010000054.1:0-44138 GCA_040387475.1 Bacteroidota bacterium
ATGTTGGCAAATAGATATTTGCACAATTTATATATGACAATTCCGTTCAATACCAATGAAAAAGCTTTTCATTTTTTTGGTCATGTCTATTATTTGCCTTGATGTTTGGTCTCAGGGTAAATTAAAACCTGCATGTAAATTTGGGCTTAAGTTGGGTTTAGGAATGCACACGATTACAGGCTTTCCCATAAAAACTCATCCAAAACCTGCCTTGATGGGTGGAATGTGGGTTCAGCTAAACATAAGTAAAAGCTGGACTATGCAGGCTGAACTATATGAACTTGGGAAAGGAACTGGTGGAGGCCAAGGGGGATCTCATTATGGCGATTATCTATTACGCCTATCTTACTTTGAAGTCCCGATCCTCTTTCAATATCACAAGAAAAAGAGCTACGTTGAATTTGGTCCGGCATTAGCAGCATTAATCAATACCGGAGAATATACCGACAGAGGCGCGTTTCCGTTCCAAACAGATCTTTATCCCTTTAGTAATAAGGACCTTACTTTTAATGTGGGTGCTGGTTACGCATTTAATGAAAAGTGGCTTATAGGATTGCGAATGATCCACTCACTTCTTCCTGTTCGAACACAATTGCCCGGAACTTCTCATCAGGTTTACAATAGAAGCATAGTGCTTGCTCTTAGCCGTCAAATAAGATTTAAATCTTCAAGAAACAAGGAATCGGAAGCCATCGATTAAAATGATCTAAGGTATTTGGCTGACAAGCGTTTTTCATCTTATGGAATTTGTGCCTCTAATCACTTTTCCGCTTAAGCTTGAAATTGAACATATCAGGAAAATAAAAAAGTAAACACCCTACCCTTTTTTAGACGAAAATAAAACCTAAAACGCTTTGTAAGTTTCACTGATCTTTGTAAACAGGTAAGTATCCATATCCACAAACTCGTTCACTTTAATCTCAATGGTATTATCGGTACAGTTAATTTCTTTAACCCCTAATGAAGATGAATCGTTATACTCGATCATCAGAGTGGTTGGACTTTTAAAACTTACTTTGCCTTTATATTGCGGATGAAACTCAAAACTTACTTCTGCATAATTGTCTTTTGCTTCAATGGCAATTTTACCATATACCTTATTGGTATATATGCCGGCAATTTTTTTGTAAGCATCAGCAGACGCTTTATAAGTTGCTGCCTGCGACTTTAGTTTTTTAGTTTCGCTCAACTCCGCGTTATAGCCTTCTGTAAAATCTTCATAATAGGAAGCACTAACATTACGATAAGGTTGCTGTGTAAGGTCATCCATGATTTGCACTGACAAAGCATCGTACAAACTCTGCTGATCGCTATTGCTTAGTATTACAAATCCAAAATTATCTTCGGGTACCAGCACGGTTTTACTTAAAAATCCGTTCGAACCGCCCTCATGCTCAATCATTTTTTTACCATATACATCACCCATAAACCAACCTAAACCATAATTTACAAAATTATGCCCGGGAAGGCTTCTTCTGTAAACAACGGTATTAGAGTTCCTTGTTTCCTGGATAACTTTTGCAGGAACTACTTGTTTGCCATTGTATTTGCCATTATCCAACTGCATTAATACCCATTTACTCAGGTCGTTAACATTTGAAGTCATAGAACCGGCTGCACCAATATTATCCACTTTCGAAACCGGAATTTCAAATAATTTACCGTCCAGTAACGTATAAGCTTTAGAAGCATTGGACGAACTGATGAAATTTTGATACGTTGTTCCGGTACGCGTCATTCCCAAAGGCAAAAAATAATGGTATTTCAAATAATCATCCCAGGTTGTATCTGAAGCGGCTAAAATAACTTCGCCGGCGGTTATAAAACCCATATTACAATAACCGTATTTTTCTCTGAATCCATTTTTAGGAATAACATTCGCCATATTTTCTACCAGTTGTTTGCGCGTTTTGGTCCCTGCCCAGTTTAACAGATCTGTTTGAAAGGTTGCATAACCAATGCGGTGCGACAGCAAATCTCTGATCGTAACTTGTTCTGTCAGATAATTGTCGTGCATTTTAAAATAGGGCAAATAGGTTTTCACTTTATCATCTAACTTCAGTTTACCATAATACTCAAGTAGAGCCGCTGAAGTTCCTGTGAAAGCTTTACTCATGGAAGCTATCTGAAACTCCGTATTTTCTGTTACGGGAATTTTTTTAATGTTATCCGCATAACCGTAGCCTTTCATGAAAATGACTTTACCATCTTTTACAATCGCAATAGCAAGACCCGGCAGTTTCCAGCGAACCATCTCGCGCTTTATATAGATATCCATACTATCTTTAATAAAATTGCTTTGAGCGTTAAGCAATACGGTAAAGAACAGGCATATTAAAAGGATATAATGTTTCATTAATTTAGTTTTAGTGAAACCAAATTTAGAAAATGATTTGGTTTTATGGAGGTTTTTTTTAAGATGAGGGCGTGCCCCTCCTATCTTGGGGTCGGGCTTTCGGCACTCGCTTTTTTATTTGCACTTCGACTCCGCTCAGTGACCAATAAAAAGAGCTCAAACAAATATCTCAAATACTCGTATTCGCTGTCACCCATATAAAATAAGAAATAGCAGCAATCCTCACGCGAACCGGCAATAAAGTCGAAGCTTACGTTTCACTACGAGATAAACCGCGCAAGGGATACCTGAAAGGGATGCAACAAGCGAAAATCCGTTGCCCGCTCTTCTACTTAACGATCACAACAGGTTTAGTTGCCGAACCTGATTTAGAAGAAACTGTAATATAATAAACACCTGATTTAAACTCACTGAAGTTTAAAGGATGATTAAACGCTTCGTTTAAAAACACATGTTCGGAAAATAATAAACGACCCGCTATGTCTTTTATCTCAATTAAACTATTATCGCCTTGTTTCACAAAGCCGGTTAACTGAACTTCGTTGCTGGCCGGATTTGGAACCACTGAAAAATAATGGTTATGATCAGCAACCTGCGTAACGCCGGTGGTTAACACACAATTACTTTGCACTACTTTATTAATAGCTTCATACTCTTTATTTACTAATTCAACAACACTGTTCACGCAAATATTACCTGAGCCGTTAGTATAATAAACACGGCACATAGGCTGAGCAATGGTACTTTTAGCAATGGTTGAATCTTTATACGACAAGCAAATCACTTTATTTCCGCCCACTAAAAAATCAGGAATTTCGGGATATACGGATGCAGGCACCAGGTTAACCACATTTAAAATGGTAGCACCGCTGATCGTAAATTCATACCCCACAATGCGTGAAGTAGGATTCTTAATATAAACATCGATGTAATTTTGAGATAAATTAAAACCACCAATGCTTAGGGTTGCTGTTTGATTTGGATTTAAATTACCACGTGGGAACAAGCATTTGGTATTGTTACCGGCGCCGTGATTTACACAATTAGCCATTAAAGCGGCATCCCAAACGGTGATGGTTCCGGTATTATTTAAGTCATTACAACTATTAGGTGTAATGGTTGTATTTAAGATCTTGTTCACATACAGCTGGCCATCTACCAATTGTTGTGTGCCGCTGTTATTTAAATCGCCCATTTTGGCGGTTCCGTTACATACGCCATTACAATCAACGGCCGCATTTCCAAATTGCGTTCCGGCACAATCAGAATAGGACGGACAAGACGCTAGCAATACAAAGTTTTTTTGTCCGGATGAATTGGCTGTAATTCTAATACAGGCCTGCGCCCAGTTATTGGTATAATTACTTTCAAAATGTCCCAGGGCATCTGCCGACTGATCCCAGTTTACTTTGGCCGCCATCACGTAATTTCCGGTATCCACATCTGTGATATCTATCCACTGACAATCTAATCCTGCACTGTAAATATCCCCGCATTGTTTACTAATTCCCATCTGCCCGCAAGAGAACTTTGCAACTCCCCCATCCGGACAACCATCAAAATCCAATACACAAAATCCATTCTTAAATCCAATCGGAATCATTTGTCCGCCTGGTTTATACAAACGGTATTCGGCATACCCTTCGTAGTGAGCATGTCCGTGACAATTATTAGTGGTGAACTGCCCGGGGTTGTTACCCGGATCGCCAATAAAATAATCCTGGGTTCCTATGTTTTTTATATAGGTATCAAAATTAATTACGGTTCTGGCTCCGTAACCGGTTAAACAGCTCTCGGCCACACGGCAGTCACCGGCACCGGCATTTACAGTTCCCAAACTTAATGAGCTAATAAATTGCGGCTGAACGATGGTGAGATCAGGAGCAGTACAAAATGGACTCGGATAATATACACAGCTACCATCGTCGATAGTTGCTAACGGATTATAATTACAGGCACTATATGTAGTACAACCCGAAATAGGCCCCTGGTAATTAATAGCAAAAGTTATGGGCCCGGTGCAGGTATTATTATAAGAACCCACTCTTACAATATAAGTTTTGGAGGTATCTAATGCCCCCGAAACTTCTGATTGTAAATTACAGAAATCATCATTATAAAGAATAGTACCGGTGTTGTTGGTATTAAACGGTCCGTTACAGTTTTCGTAAACCCATAATTTGGTATCACAGCCTGCCAAACTGCAGGTTGACACGGTATATAAACCTAACTGAGTTGGTTTAAAGGAATAGTAATACTCGTTACCGGGAGCCGTAAATGTACCAGTACCAACAGTAATAGCGCTACTGCAGCTTTCGCCGGGAGGGCAATTAAAATAATAAGTAAAAGACCCACCAAACTGTCCGGTATTATTAGTTTGTAAAACATTATTGACATAGATCTGGAAACTACCGGTACCATAATTACAACAAATACCATCATTAAATGAATCGTTTATCGTAAAACTTAAACAGCCTGAATTTGGAACACAAAGCGTGCTTGTAAAAGTGGTCGCATTTGTTAATGTTCCATTCGACAGTAATACAACCCCGAACTTATCTTTTAGCTGCCAGGTGGTTTCTGAAGCATAGTTATCAGTGGTTAATACAATCTTAACTTCAACGTTTCCAACAGCACATTGACTGTATAGATTAATTGACGCTAAAAAAAGAATAAGAGTAGTAAAAATAGATTTCATAGGCGGGGTTTTATTTTTTTCTCGAATCATACAAACGATTATTATTTTAAAACAATCCATGTATATTTGTATAAAAATAAGACAATTCTGTAGTTTTCCTATTTTTTTAGCTCAATAATTATCCACTTTTACTAAATAGTATGTCAAAATTTAAAATAGGTGTTCTTCGCGAAGAAAAGTCACCGCCCGATAAACGAGTGCCTTTAACGCCATTAATCTGTACGGAGTTATTACGCAGTTACCCTAACCTTGAAATTGTTATCCAACCGAGTAAAATCCGTTGCTATAGCGACGATGAATACCTGGGCTTTGGGTTAACCTTACAGGAAGATCTTTCGGATTGCGACGTATTAATGGGTGTGAAAGAGGTTCCGAAAGACAATTTAATACCGGGCAAAAAATATTTCTTCTTTTCTCATACCATCAAAAAGCAAGCGCATAACATTAAGTTAATGAAAGCGTTAATTGAGAAAAAAATTCAAATGATCGATTATGAAACCCTCACCGACAAAAATCACAATAGAATTATTGGTTTCGGGCGTTATGCAGGCATTGTTGGAGCCTATAATGGTATTTTAGGCTACGGTCGTAAATACGATCTGTTTCAAATTAAACCAGCTAACCTTTGCCGCGACCGTGCCGAAATGGAAGAAGAATTAAAACGGGTGAAATTGCCAAACATTAAAATTGCTTTAACAGGTGGAGGACGGGTAGCTAATGGAGCTATTGAAACATTATCTGCTTTAAGAATAAGAAAAGTAACACCCGAAGAATTTTTAATGGCTTCGTTTCGTGAACCCGTTTATTGCCAGCTAAATCCAAGGGATTATGTTGAACGCCCGGATGATCATAATTTTGATTTGAACGACTTCTTTAAACATCCCGAACATTTTGTATCGAAATTCTCTCCGTTTACCAAAGCCACTGATATTTTTATTTCGGCCCACTTCTGGGATCCCCGCTCTCCTAAAATGTTTACTACTGATGATATGAAGGCCAGCGACTTTCACATGAGTGTGGTTGCTGATATAACCTGTGACATTGACGGAAGTGTACCAACTACATTAAGAGCGAGTACTATTGATAAACCGTTTTATGGATACAATCCCAAAACCGACAAAGAGGATGTTCCGTTCAATAAAGAAACCATTTGTGTAATGGCTGTCGATAATTTACCGTGCGAATTGCCTAGAGACGCCAGTGATGATTTTGGTAAAGATCTGATGGAGCGCGTAGTACCATTCTTATTTAAAGAAGATGTTGATGCGATTATTGATCGTGCCAGCATTTGCAAAGATGGTAAACTGACCAAAGATTTCGAATATCTGAGCGATTACGCATATTGATAATTTTTTTTAATTACAAATCTTCATACGAATATACGAATCGAAACTTCATACACCGATTCGTATATTCGTAATAATTCGTAATCATAAATATTGCGAAGGATTGTAACACTTACTTCTGAACAAAAACAAACACGTCTTCGTTATCCCGTTTCATCAGGTATTTTTCGCGGGCAAAAGTCTCGAGGCTTTCTTTATTATTTTGTAATTCAATAATATCTTTCTTGTTATTCTCTATTTCGGTGATGTAGTAACTTTTTTCAACATTCAATTTGTTGCATTTGGAAACCAGCTCAAATTGTGTAAATACATCATTCTTATCAAAATATAATAACCATACGATCAGGCCAATAATGACCAGGAAGTATTTATTTTTTAATATTTTAAGAATTACCATGTGATAAAAGGTTTACTTTTAGTCCTATAAAGTTAGGTCAAATTTAAAGCGTTAACGATGTTGCTTAAAAATGTTATTCATACCGCGTTGTTAGTTGTGATGACAACTTCTATTGCTTTTTCCCAGGTTAAAACGTCGGCTTTTAAATCAGCGCAGCTTAAATACTCAAAAGTAAAAGATGCTTACGATACCAAATGGCCTAAACTGAAAGAAGACATTAAAGCCCTGAGAATTAACGCCGAAGGTTACGAGATTTATCTACGGGCGTTTAAAAATGAAAAGCAAATGGAGGTGTGGCTAAAAAATACAGGCAATCCAAAATATACACTTTTCAAAACCTATGATATTTGTGCCAGCAGCGGCAATTTAGGGCCAAAGCGACAGGAGGGTGACGGCCAGGTACCGGAAGGGTTTTATACGATTGATTTGTTTAATCCAACCTCTAACTACTATTTAAGTATGCGTGTAAGCTATCCAAACTCAAGCGATCAGATCTTGAAAACAGGAAAAAACGCAGGAGGTGCTATCATGGTACATGGCAACTGCGTTACTATTGGATGTTTACCCATGACAGATGACAAAATAAAAGAGTTGTATGTGTTATGCCTCGAGGCAAAAAACAGGAACAGTACCGTTAAAATTGATATTTTTCCAGCCAGGTTAACCTCTGAGAATATGAAATCCCTGACTGCAAACTATCCTAAAAAAACGGTTGATTTCTGGAACACTTTAAAACCTGCCTATGATTACTTTGAAAAGAACCACGCTACCCGGAAAATATATACGGATGCAAAGGGCGGTTATTTTTTTAAGGATTAAGTATCAAAAGGAGTTGTCAGTTCGAGCGAAGTCGAGAACTAGACAAACTTATATAGAACGCATCTCTCTTTCTCGCTCAGAAGTTCACTTCTGCCGTGCTCCAAGTGATAAGTAAATTGGTTTCTCAATAGTTCATAACCATTGGGTTTAGTTCATAAAATGCTTTTTGCGGTACGCCTTTCCTCTATACATTTACTCAACTAAAAAACTAAACCATTATGAATTACATTCTAGCCTATTGGTGGGTCATCATACCCTTCTTACTTTTATTATGTTACAAACTGATCTTCCGTTTATTCGGGATCATTATTATCCCTGAAGATAAAATCGGATTGGTGACCAAAAAATTCGTACTCTTTGGCGCTAACAAAGAGTTACCGGCAGGCCGCATCATTGCTATTGATGGCGAAGCCGGTTTCCAGGCACAACCATTAGCTCCGGGAATTTATTTCTGGAAATGGATCTGGCAATATGAAATTACTCAGCAATCATTCACCGTTATTCCTGAAGGAAAAATTGGTTTGATCGTTGCCAAAGATGGTAAACAACTTGAAACAGGATTTATCCTTGCCCGAAAAGTTGATTGTGATTCTTTTCAGGATTCTGAAGCTTTTTTAAGAAATGGTGGGCGTAAAGGCCGACAGTCGGCTATTATTACTGCCGGTACATACCGAATCAATACATTTTTATTTGAGATCAGTACTTACGACATGACGCATGTGAACGAGAACATGGTAGGCATTGTAACCACCATGGATGGTATGCCGGTAGAGGAAGGTAACATCGCAGGCAGACAAGTAACAGGTCATAATAATTTCCAGGATTGTGATGCATTTTTAGAGGCCGGCGGAAACAAAGGGTTACAACCCGAAATTATTTTAGCAGGGTCCTATTATTTAAATCCATGGTTCATTCAGGTAGAGCAAATTAAAATGACCGAGATTCCCATTGGATATGTAGGCGTTGTAATTTCATATGTCGGTAAGGACGGTAAAGATCTAAGTGGTGCTGAATTTAAACACGGCAACATCGTTAGTAAAGGCGAAAAAGGAGTTTGGGCTGAACCACTTGGACCAGGAAAATACCCGGTTAATACATTTATCATGCGTGTTGAATTAGTTCCTACAACTAATTTAGTATTGAACTGGGCCAATGCCAGAAGTGAATCACATCAGTTAGACAAAAACTTATCCACCATCACGGTGCGTTCTAAAGATGGTTTCCCTTTTAACTTAGATGTATCGCAGATCATTCATATTCCAACCAATGAAGCACCGAAAGTTATTGCCCGTTTTGGTAGTATGATGAATTTAGTTGGACAGGTGCTTGAACCAACGATTGGTAACTATTTCCGGAATTCGGCGCAGGACAGTGATGTGATCGCTTTTTTGAGTACCCGTAAAGAACGACAGGACGCCGCTAAAATGAAAATCAGCCAGGTGTTGGATCAATACAATGTAAACGGTGTAGACACCTTAATTGGAGATATCGTTCCGCCTGAAAGTTTAATGAAAACATTAACCGATCGTAAAATTGCAGAGGAACAAAATACAACTTTCGAAACTCAAAAACGCGCCGAGGTAACCCGTCAGGCACTCGAAAAAGAAACGGCAGTTGCTGATATGCAAAAAGAAATCGTGAAGGCTGATCAGGGTGTATTGATCTCTGAACGTATTGCCGATGCTGCCGTTAAGAAAGCCACCGGTGAAGCTCAAAGTGTAAAAATTTCTTCCAATGCAGAAGCCGACCGGTTAAAAGTAATAGCTGCGGCTGACGCTGAGAAAACAAAACTATCGGCCAACGCCGAAGCAGAAAAAGTAAAAATGCTGGCAAACGCAAACGCCGAAAAAATTTCGGTAACAGGTACTGCTGAAGCGCAAAGTATTTTAGCGGTTGGTAAATCAAACGCGGAGTCATACCGATTAGCGGTTGAAGCCATGGGTGGCGATAACTTTAGTCGTTTAAAAGTAACTGAAGCTATTGGTAAAGATAAGATCAAAGTAATTCCTGATGTATTGATCACCGGTGGTAACGGCGATGGCGCTAACGGTCCAATCAGTGGTTTACTGGGATTAAAACTGTTGGAAGAAGTATCCAAGAACATGGGCAAAAATGTAGAAGACAAACCTCGTACCGACCATGATACTAAAAAATAAATGTGTATAACATTCTAATTTAAAAAGAGATAGCAATATCTCTTTTTTTATTTTTAAGAAGTAAATTCTTGTTGACTATTACTGGCGTCATGCTGAACTTGATTCAGCATCTCATGAGACCCTGAATCAAGTTCAGGGTGACGATACATAACAGTCGAAAGCAAGAACAATTAAAAACTAAAAAGATGCAACACGAAATAATTTTAGAAACTCCTCGCCTGCTCCTTCGTAAAAAGGTAGTAGAAGATGCCCCTTTCTTTTTTGATCTTAATTCTGATCCCTTGGTTACACAGTATACCGGCGACGGCGCTTTTAAAGATCTGAAAGGAGCCGAAGATATTGTAAAGTATGTGATAGGCCAGTATGAAAAGAATGGCTATGGACGCTGGTTAGTTGCTGAAAAAGAAAGTGGAGAACCTTTGGGTTGGTGCGGGCTCAAATTTCACGATGATACCAATGAAACGGATATTGGTTACCGCTTTATGCAAAAATACTGGGGCAAAGGCTACGCTACTGAGTCGGCTAAAGCATGTATCGATTACGGATTTAGTATTTTAAAATTAAAACGTATTATTGGCAATGCCATGGAAGCTAATACGGCTTCTATTCATGTATTCAAAAAACTGGGAATGAGTTTCGTAGAGAACAATTTGCTGCATGATGTACCTTCAGTTACTTATGATATAAAATACGCTTAACTTATGCGCTTAACGCAACGTTTGCAATTCATAAAATTGACAGTATTGGTTGGCCTCCTGGCCTCCATCCTGCTGAGCCATCATCTGTGGGCGGGTGACAGGTGGTTTCCGAAAACAACATTTATACAGGATTATTTTGGAGTGCCATACCCTTACGATTATCTACAGTTAGTTGTATTGATACTTCTGATCCTATTTTCATTTATGTCTCAAAAAAAATTACCTACGGTACTGTTGATCCTGTTTTGCATATACCTGTGTTTTGATGATCAAAACCGCCTGCAACCCTGGTTTTATAATTATGTGCTAATCCTTTTTATCGTGTTGTTTTACCGGTATCGGGTAGACGAGCCTAATAACTATACAACCGTTTTTATTTCACTGCAATTATTAATTGCCCTTATTTATATTTTTAGTGGTATACAAAAAATGAACAGCGCTTTTGTACCTGACACTTTTGAATGGATGGTTAGCTCGTTTGATACTATTTTATCGAAACGTCAATTAGGACTAATCACCAAATTCGGATATATTATTCCCTATTTTGAGTTAACCGTTGGTGTTCTCTTATTGGTAAAACAGTTGCGATTTATCATAGTACCCCTGGTAATTCTCATGCATATTTTAATTTTAGTGATGTTGGGGCCTGGCGGTAAATCCTATAACTCCGTTATCTGGCCCTGGAATATCATTATGATTGCTTTAGTTTTACTGCTTTTCACTGATGTGAAACAGGAACGCTTTTTTGACATTTCGTTCTTGTTCAAAGGCCTGAGTTTTTATATTGTTGTTACATTAATGTTGATCTTCCCTATCTTTAGTTTGAACAATCAATACGACTCCTATTTATCGAGTTCCCTGTACTCGTCTAATTTAAATGATTGCCAATTGATCCTTTCCAATAAAGCTTATAAGCAGTTACCGCAGGATCTTAAACGTTATTGTACGACCAACGATGACCATAACCTATTATATATTAAGCGATGGTGCACAGATGAACTGAATGTGCCCTGTGTGCCCGAATACCGCATCTTCAAAAATGTACAACGGTATGTTATTCAATTAACGCAAACCAGCTCTCATGAGGTGAAATTCAATTTTATTGAAAGAGAGAAGTTAATTGAGTTTTAGATCCATATATCGTACCTACGGCACTTATTTTCACTTTTACCATTTTTCAGTTATCTATATTTAACTCCTTCGAAGTTTATACCCATATTATAAATTATTCTAAAATCTAATATTTTAAATCCCGTAGGTATAAAATATTGGTATAAGCATCGATTACTTGTTTTTCCAGTGTTGTAGGTACGATATATCATTTGCGATATTTTCCCTATCTTTACTTTACAATTTATTTACATGAAAAAACTGGTACTTTCTCTTAGCCTGATCTCAGGCTTTTGTTTTGCTCAAATTCCTCTGGGTTATTATAATTCAGCGCAGGGTTTAACCGGCAACCCACTAAAAATTGCCTTGCACAATATCATTGATAACCACACGCAGATCTCGTATAATGGTTTATGGACTGCTTATAAAAAAACAGATGTAAAGTCAAACGGAAAAGTATGGGATATGTACAGCGATATTCCCTCCGGAACACCACCTTATCAATATACGTTTGTAACCGATCAGTGTGGTAATTATTCAGTAGAAGGCGACTGTTATAACCGCGAACACAGCTGGCCACAAAGCTGGTTCAATTCAGTTTCAGGTCCTGTATCCGATCTATTTCATATTTATCCAACCGATGGAAAAGTAAACGGAGAAAGAAGTAATTATCCGTACGGAAATGTGAACGCTCCCTCTATAACAACCTTAAACGGTGGCAAATTAGGCCCCTGTTTCAATTTAGGCTATAGCCAAACTGTATTTGAGCCTATTGATGAATACAAAGGAGATTTTGCGAGAACGTATTTTTATATGAGTACAAGATATTACAGCGAAGATAGCGGTTGGTCAACTTCGGATGCCACTAACAAGTCGATTATTCTTCCGTGGCAAATGAATGTATTGTTGCAATGGAATCAACAGGATCCGGTAAGTGCTAAAGAACATGCCCGCAACGATTCTATTTACTACAAGTTTCAAAACAACCGTAATCCATTTATTGATCATCCCGAATGGGCTGATAGCATCTGGTCGATCGATGTGAGCGTATTTGTAAAAGAACTGGAATTACAACATTCATTTTCAGTGTTCCCAAATCCTGCAAGCTCTTCGTTTCAGATCATCAATAAAACAAATCATCATTCGGCTGTGAATCTAAAAGTAATCTCAATTACCGGAACTCTGATCGAAGAGAAAGCTATCTCTTCAGAAGAAGCTATCTCTGTTAATTGTGAATCATGGGCTAAAGGAATTTACATTATTAGCTTACAATCAGAACATTCGGTTTCTAATTTAAAGTTTGTGAAGGAGTAAATTCATTGATTACTGTTGTTCATCCATCTTTTGGCGCTCCTCTTCGTATTTATTCAACAGTTCCTGATTATCAGGATTTTCATGGTATTGTTTTTCAGCTTCTAAAAACGACGGGTAATTCCTGTATTTAAATTGATGTAATTGCTCTGATGAAAACGGCATTATGAAAACACAGCAAGTTATAACAATTCCCGTTCTTATTAAGACGCGCGAATAATACGCCCTATTTGATCCTAAAACATATTTAACCACACAAATAATAAATGGTATAGAAAGAGAAACCATACCACCCACTATACTGACAGCAGCACCCGGCCAGTATAATAATTTGAATAATAAACCATTCATGGCCATTGACAACGCCCAGCCTGTGCCAATAGCTCCTACAATTTTTAGTGCGCCGATATTCTTGTAACTATCACTTTTAAAAATATTGCGAAACCTGATATCATTTAACAGCGCAAAACTAAATGCAAAATAAAGACAAGACAATGAAGACAAGGTCAGTACAGTTAACATAACACCTCCGGGAACGAGGAGGTAATTGAGCATTACAGCTATAACAGCTAGTATAGCCAGTATTATTTCAGTTTTTTTCATTTAAGATTTATTGCTTTTTAAATGTAGGTAAATATTTACCGGCATGAAACTATGTAAACAGGTTAAACAACCGTTTATTTATTCATTCCTTTTCGAATGTTCAATTCTGCCATCTTCATAATAGGTAATTATTCCTGTGATGTTATCTGTTGTGTCTTTTACAAACTCAACAAAAAAAGAATCATTTCCTTTAAACCTCATTTTAGTATCTGTCATTGGTACCAGAGGAAATTTTGCCCTGCCAACACGCTCGTAGTATAATGTGTTACGATATAGTGTTATGTCAATATAACTGTATGATCCTACCCGATTCTGCAATTCTGATACCGGAAGAACAGATTCATGATTCTTTGCTTTTAATAGTGTCAATTGCCATTTTAAATTATTAAGTTCATTGGTGTCTATGGTGTTTTTAAAATACTTTTCAAAAATATCCAATTCAGCTCTTTCTAAAGAAGTCTCGGCTGTAGCTTTTATATCAGGCTCTACTCCCACTCCTTCCCAATTAGAGTTTGTTAGCTTCGAATGAGCTTTGCCATGGGGCAATGAGATAATGTAATCGCCGTACAAAAATGATTTGGGTGAGTTGTGGGCACCTCCGCGTGTTTGTTCGCCAACTAGGGTAGCCCTGTGCAAATTTTTAAGTGAATAAGCTACCATTTCACCAGCTGAAAATGTTTTGTAGCTGGTTAAAATATACAATGGCTTGTCATAAAGCGTTGTATAATTAGAATCGGGCTCAGAATAGTATAAATGTTTCCCGGGCTGATTTCTTATAGTTGATGACATTAGAAGCGTTTCGTCTTTCAAAAAATGTTTTAAGATACAGCTAACCATTTCAGGTTGACCTCCTAAACCATAACGTAAATCAATGATAACTGCGTTACAGTTTGACAGAAGATCAAAAGCCGCATTTGCTGTGCGCTCAGCCTCAGGGGTAAGGTATGCAAAATAACTGATGTCGATGTAACCGATATTTCCATGAAGGATCTCTATTTTTTTAAAACCGTAGTTCTTACTTCTATTAACCCTTAATTGTTCTTTTGCATAATTAGAGTCTAAAGGAGCAGAATACAATTTGGCAAGTTGAGGATTGTATTCGATGTAAAAATGTTCATCGTTATGAATGCTTAAAATGTCTTTAGTTAGTATATCTGCCAATAATATGGGGTCGGTAATTTCATTGTAGGCTCCTTAATTATATCGTTTTTTAATATAATTGCTCATGGCATAAGCCTTATCCGGCAGCACATACCTGTTGTCAATTTTAGACGCAAGGGTATCAATAAGTATTTTTAGCGTTTTTTTAGTGACAAAAGACCCTGTTTGAGAATAGCAAGGGCTGGAGAAAGCAATGCTAAGCAATGAAATTAAAACAAAAAAAAGAGTAGTAACTCGCATAAAATTCATCTTAAAGTTTAATAAGAGCAAACTTTATTTTATTTTCTTTCTGTCCGTATATGAGTATTTCATTCGCGTTTCTGTATAAAAATTTGGCCGGATGAATAAAGGAGGCATCCGCATCAATTGGAAACAATAACTTTTTACTCCAGCTATCGTCTGTAAAACTAACTATAAACGTACTGCTACCGTTGATGCCGTTTAACCCGTTAATCGATTTATATGGATCCTCCTGTTCTTCATTCCGCGAATTATCATTATAAATCAGGAATAATTTATCGTTCTTAACCATGTCTAAAAAGGAATAATAGGATTTGGATTTACCCGACTGAAGTTTAGGGATCACATAAGGATTATTGATGATCCCATCCTTGGTAATTCTAGTGACCAGGATATTGAAATAATCATCGCCCGAGGTACTCGCCAAATCCAACTCTACAACCTGTTCAGACAACACAATGGTTTCTCCGTTTTTTAAATGTATGAATTTTGAGTTCACTAAAGAAGTAATAGCATTAGCGGTATCATACATTGTATAGTCTTTAAGAAACTTACTATTGCAATTTAGTTGAGTAATGACTTTTGGGTCGTATTCAGCGGAAAATGACTTCTGGTTTTTAAGATCAGAGGCATTAAATTCATAAAATAAAATCCCGCCACCGGTTGTCTTTTTTTTAAGTCCGGCAAAATAATATCCAACTATTTGCAGCCTGTTATTGGCTTTAGACATATGAAACCTGGACAAAGGGAGTTCTGTTTTTATATCGATCGGGCTACTCTTTAAACTGTAGTTAGTTAGATTTAGCGCTATGATCTTGTACGCGTACTTCTTTATTTCCGCTGTATTTTCTTTACAAACTCCGTAAAGAATCTGGTTCTCATCAAAAATTAAATTCGAAATAGAAAATGACCTTTCCAAAGGGAATTCATATGATACCACTTTTAGTTGTTTCAAGTCTGAATCAAATATTTTTCCCGACAATCGCTTGTTTCTTACGTTTCCCGAATACATAAAAAAGCGTGTGCTATCGGTACTCAAAATAACATTGCATTTTTTGGTCGTATATTCTTTGCCAACTTTATAAGACTGTTCATCTTCATAAATAAGCTGTGGCTCGCCAATGGCTTTTGCTTTATTATCTATTAACGCAGCGTAACATTTATACTCTATTTCCGATGTCTTTGCATAAGGTTTTGCAAGTTTCATTTTTTCATTGTCAAAAAATAAAACCAGATTTCCATTTTTCATGAGTGATAACCTGATCATTGTCTGATCGCCTCTTTCATGAATATCCGGCAGCTTAAGTTCGATGGAATTAGTCAGCATCATATCCGACGAAGAATAGGTTTCGAGCGAATAGTAATGGTGTCTTCCCGCAGAGCTGTAATCGTCTTTCAACAAATAGATCTCATTATTGAATTCCCCTAAAATATTTTTGGGATTCATGCCGTTTTTCGCTTTTGATTCGCTTAACCAATCAACGGTTATATTTTGAGATTGTACACCAAACGCAAAAAGCAAAAGTGTAATCAGGAGAAATATTTTTTTCATAAACAGAACGTTAAATTACATAAAATCACTAAATGTCCAATTTTCTCCGAAAATTACATGTATTATCAGGACACTTTGGTTTTAAGCATGAGTAACATAAAGTCCCATAAAAAATGGACGAAGATGATCATTTTAATATTCCTGTATGTGTAATAATGCTGAGCCAATACAAGGCCTATCACGAAAGGACCAATCACGTTTAAAAGAGTCCCGTAACCAAAATGAAGCAGCCCGAATAAGACAGAAGAAATAACAATAGCCAGGTATCGATTCTTAAACAACAACTCCAGCCTGGGCACTAAATATCCTCTGAAGATTAACTCTTCCACTACCCCGGCAGTAATGCAGGTGGTAATGATCAAAAATAAATTACCGTCAAAAAACCGAATGATTTTCTCTAACTCGGAACTCTCACGGGGTAGTTTTAAAACAGCGAATATAATAGAAAAGAGCAGCATGCTTCCTAACAAGGTCAATAGCAATAGCGTTGTATATTTTAAATAACCATTAAACCCATAGGAGTTTTCAGTCCATAGTAACAACTTTTGTTTTTCAATTTTACGGGCATATACAAACAATAATGCCAGGCATAGCCAGAACAAGATGCGGGAATTTAGGAAGGCAACTTTACCGGTGAGGCCAAAAAGGTGGCACATGGGTTTATTGAGAAATAAGGTTCCAAAAACAAGAACGACCGAGATTATTATTCCGGCTAATTTAAACAACGGTTTACTTTTTATATCGGTTTCAGTCATGCTACAAATAAAAAACGCTCCGGGATTCCGGAGCGTTTTACTAAAGGTATTTATATTATAAATGGATCACTTCACCATACGCAGCGGCTGCGGCTTCCATAATTGCTTCGCTCATGGTTGGATGTGGGTGAATGGTTTTAATTAATTCATGGCCGGTAGTTTCCAGTTTACGGATAGCTACAATCTCAGCAATCATTTCTGTTACGTTAGCTCCAATCATGTGAGCGCCTAATAACTCGCCATATTTTGCATCAAAAATTAATTTAATGAATCCGTCTTTTGCGCCCGAGGCACTTGCTTTACCCGATGCTGAGAATGGAAACTTACCAACTTTCAACGTATAGCCTTTTTCTTTAGCTTGCTTTTCTGTCATACCAACAGAGGCAACTTCAGGCTGGCAATAAGTACATCCCGGGATGTTATTATAATCAATCGCTTCAGTATGCACACCAGCAATTTTCTCAACACAGGTAATTCCTTCTGCTGATGCAACGTGAGCTAAAGCTTGTCCTCCAACGCAATCACCAATAGCATAATAACCTGCCACATTTGTTGCATAAAATTTATCAGTTACAATTTTACCTTTATCGGTTTTAATTCCTAAAGCTTCTAAACCTAAATTTTGAATGTTTGCCTCGATACCAACCGCTGATAAAACAATCTCAGCTTCTAAAACCACATTTCCTGTTTTTGTTTTAACAGTTGCTTTGCTAAGATCACCTTTTGTATCAACACTCTCAACAGATGCTTCTGTCATGATATCGATACCTATCTTTTTCAACGATTTCTCAAGTTGTTTAGATACCTCTTCATCCTCCACCGGAACAATGTTAGGTAAAAACTCAACGATAGTAACTTTTGTACCCATCGTTGCATAAAAATAAGCGAACTCTACACCTATTGCCCCTGAACCTACTACAACCATTGTTTTTGGTTGTTTAGGCAAGTTCATAGCTTCACGGTAACCAATAATTTTTTTACCATCCTGTGGCAAATTTGGTAAGGCGCGAGAACGGGCTCCGGTTGCAATGATAATATGTTTTGCTTCAACTGTACTTACTTTCCCGTCTGCTGCTTTTACTTCCACTTTTTTACCGGCTTTAACCGTGGCAGTTCCCATGATCACTTCGATCTTGTTCTTTTTCATCAAGAACTGGATGCCTTTACTCATGCCATCAGCCACATCGCGGCTGCGTTTTACCACAGCACCAAAATCAGCTTTGATATTATCTGCACTGATACCATAATCTTTTGCGTGATTTAAATATTCAAACACCTGGGCACTTTTTAACAAGGCTTTAGTGGGTATACAACCCCAGTTAAGGCAAATACCTCCAAGGTTTTCTTTTTCAATAATAGCCGTTTTTAATCCTAATTGAGAAGCGCGGATTGCAGCAACATAACCGCCCGGACCGCTTCCTATAACAATAACATCGTAGTTCATAGTGTGTTTAATTTAGTGGTGCTAATATAAAGGTTTTTTTATTTAAGTTGGTATACTTTACGCAAAGTAATATAGTTTGTAAGAAATTTACTCGCTTTATTCGTAAAAGGATTTGCACTCGCATTTGCCTGCGGCAGGCAGGTACCTTACGTGTAGTAAAACTTAGTTTCTTGAAATAATCGAAGTTGCCAACACAATCTTTTTAAAAGATTCGCTGTTTTTACTATCAATGAGATGTAAGGCTAAGTTAGCTGCTTCCACACCAATTTGCTCAACCGGTTGGGATACCGAGATCACATTTGGTTTCACAAAGTCAAACAGGTTAATGTCATCAAAAGAGGCGAATAAAACACCTTCTTTTTTAGCATCATAACCAATTTCATTAAATACATGCAAACAAGCAGTTGCTATATGGTTATTTAGCGCATAAATTGCATCTATTTTAGGAGATTGCTTTAAACGTTTTAATAATTTTTCGCGCACATCCTTTTGAATATTATTAAAAGATACTTCCAATAAATTATCATCTTTAAAAGGAATATCATATTTTGTCAAAGCATCTTTGTAGCCTTTAATCCTTTCAGTTAAAGAACTGATGTGCGAGGGCGTTATATTTAATGCTAAGATATTTTTACAACCTTTATGGATTAATAGATCAGTTAATTCATACGAGCCCTGGTAATTATTAGCAACTACATAGTTGGATTCAATATCCGGCAAATAACGATCAATAAAAACAATGGGAAAATTACGCAGACGTTCCTTACTAAAAAATTCGCCGGATGTATTGGTAGTTGCAATGATCAATCCATCGATCATATGTTGTTCGGCAAATAAACTAATTAATTTCTCTTCGCGCTCAACATTTTCATCGGTACTGCAAATCATCAAATTATACCCTTTGGCCGCAAGTTCTCTTTCAACGTGTTTGGCAATATTAGAATAAAAAGGATTTGAAATGTCGGCCACTAAAAGCCCTATTAAATGACTTTTACCAGTTCGTAAAGCTCTGGCAAAAACGTTAGGTGTATATTCCATTTCGCCGGCTTTGGATAATACTTTTTCCTGTGTTTTTTTACTGATACCATAAGCATCTCCTTTACCGTTAATAACCATCGACACTAATGTTTTAGAAACATTCAGTTCTTTGGCAATATCTTCTAACAATGTTTTTTTAATGGCCATGTAATTAAATTATATCGTTTTAAACAAATATAACGATTTCTAAACAAGTTTAGATTTATTTTCTAAATAATTTAGAGGTGAGAGTCGCAAGGCCTTCCTTTCGGCGGCGAATAAAACATTTACCGGGCACTGTCAGAATTAACTACTTCTCTGTCTTAATTCACAAACTTCCTGTCATAGGTTAACAAACAGAGGCGCGTTAAAAAATTAGGACAAATGCTTTATAACATCCAGTATAGCAGGATAAGAATTGGGAAAAACGATCTCCTGGATCTGCTCTTTATTAAACCATTCTACTTTTTCAATATTTTCTTCCAGTTGAGGAACAAGAATGCCTGTATGCTCTGTTGCCATAGCATACCAGTATGTTTTTTTTAAGGCGTAACTACCTTTGTGTGCATAAATATGGTAGGTTGGTGCCAGTGTTTTGGTAATGGTTAACCGGGTTATACCACATTCTTCTTCACATTCACGCACGGCAGCGTCTTCAGGGCTTTCGCCCATATCCAGTTTTCCCTTTGGAAGATCCCAGCGTTTTAAACGAAAAATGAATAACCAGGTATCATTTTTTTCTATTAAACCTCCGGCGGCATAAATATATTTAAATGCTTTTCTCAATTTTTCGAATCCTTTTTCTAAACTTTCGGTTTCAAAAGTTAATAAAGTTTGACTGGTTTCGTGAGCAAATTTTTCAAATTCATCTAGTATTTCCGTCTTTTTTAACAGGTCTAAATCTATAAATGATTGATTTTCTGAACTTTGATTTTTTTGTTGCAGAACAATTTTTTTCGACAAATAATATATAGTGATGTTCATAATTTGATGTGTTTAGTACTGTTAATCGGTGTATTTTTGACGCCCTATGACAATGACACCATTTGATGCCGCGCATAAAGTTGCCGAATTTTTATTACAAATCAAAGCGATCAAGCTTCAGCCTGATCAACCGTTTACCTGGGCTTCGGGATGGAAATCACCTATCTATTGTGATAATCGAAAAACATTATCGTATCCACAGATCAGAACTTATATCCGTCAGCAATATGTAAATGTGATTAACGACAATTTTGGAAAACCCGACGTGATTGCCGGCGTAGCAACAGGCGGTATTGCCCAGGGTGCTTTAATTGCACAGGATATGGGTTTACCATTTGTATATGTACGCAGCGAAGCAAAAAAGCATGGCTTAACAAACATGGTGGAAGGTGTAGTTGAAAAGGATCAAAGTGTAGTGGTTATAGAAGATCTCATATCAACCGGGGGAAGCAGTATTAAAGCAGTGGATGCACTACGCGCACAAGGGTGTAACGTAAAAGGAATGGTTGCTATTTTCACCTACGGTTTTGATGAGGCTACTGAAAATATGAAACAGGCCAACTGTTCGTTAACAACGTTATGTGATTACAATACATTAATTGAGGTGGCGTTAAAGCATAAATATATTTCTGAAAATGACCTGGATTCGTTAAAAGAATGGAGAGAAAGTCCATCAACCTGGAAACAATAATTTATACCCTTGGCACACTTTAGTATACTTAGCGAAACACAGGCAACCCAATCGCCCACCGACAGTTTGTTTGACTTTATGGGAGATTTCAACAACTTTAAGCATTTATTACCAGAAGATAAAATTCAGGATTTTGAATGCACAGCCGAGCAATGCTCATTTGGTATTAAAGGATTGATGCCCTTAACAATCAAAATCAAAGAACGTTTACCTAAAACGCGGATTACTTTTGAAACAACCGGTATTGCCAAATTTGTGTTCACACTACACATTCATTTATTGGCTGATCAAAAAACAAATGTAGAACTTGAAGGCGATATGAATCCCTTTATTAAAGCAATGGCCGAAAAGCCTCTAAGAGACCTCGTAAATACAATGGCAACTAAGCTGGCCGGATTAACTATATAATTAAAAATTAAACTCTATTTCGTACCTAACGGCACGTCCTCAGTAACAACTTATTTATTCGACAGATATATAATTCCTACGGGATTTATACCCCTGATGATCCATAAACTATTAGGAGTTACATTTGAGCAGATCAACATTTATTAGAATTACATCGGTTGCCACAGGAACTAAAGATTGTTCCATAATACATTATTATACACCATTTATAATTATCTTGCTCTCCATATTACAAAACATATATTGTAAAAACGTATACAAACACTCATGAACAACCACAAAATAAACCTTGCCATCCAGTTACTTCCGACGAAATATTCGGGCGACAAAATTGCGTTGATTGATAAAGCCATTGCCTGCATCCAGGCCTCCGGGTTAAGTTACCTTGTTTGTCCTTTTGAAACAGTAGTGGAGGGTACTTATGATGAGATATTTAAATTAGTAAACGATATACGAACTACTACCTTAAATAATGGTTGCGAAGAATTACTGATCAACATGAAAATGCACGCCGGCAACAAAGACCTGCACTTTCAGGATAAATTGGAAAAGTACTCCTAACAACGATCCGGCTGATGTACCTCACATTCGCCATCTTTTCTGCGTTGATCTTTGCAATCTGTGGGAGAAAATTCAATAAATAACCATTACTTTTACAGCGTGAACAAGCATCTGACCCACCCCATATTTAAAACCATTGCTGATTGCGCCGATCAATTAAATGTTGATGCTTACGTGATTGGCGGATTTGTGCGTGATATTTATTTGGGACGCGAAAGCAAAGATATTGATGTAGTTACCATTGGAAAAGGTATTGAACTGGCCGAACTGGTTCACAAACAACTGGGCGAAGAAGCCCATTTATCGGTTTTTAAAAACTTTGGAACTGCGCAGGTAAAATTTGGTGACCTCGAAGTTGAATTTGTTGGTGCAAGAAGAGAATCTTACCAACGTGATTCACGTAAACCTATAGTTGAAGACGGAACTCTTGAGAATGATCAGGACAGGAGAGACTTTACCATCAACGCCATGGCGATTGGCTTAAGTAAATCCAACTTCGGAAAACTATTAGACCCCTTTAATGGTGCCGGAGATATAGACCATAAAATACTTCGTACCCCTTTAGAACCGGAGATTACCTATAGCGATGATCCATTGCGGATGATGCGCGCTATTCGTTTTGCGACTCAATTAAATTTTACCATCGAAGCCAAATCGCTGGATGCTATCTCAAAAAATAAATCACGCATCAGTATCGTCTCCAAAGAACGCATTACCGATGAGCTCAATAAAATTATCCTTTCCCCTGTTCCATCCGTTGGGTTTAAATTATTATCCGATACAGGTTTGCTACAGCTGATATTTCCTGACATGATGAAGTTGCATGGTGTGGAAACTATTAACGGTAAATCACACAAAGATAATTTTTACCATACCTTAGAAGTATTGGATAACGTTGCAAAAAAAAGCAATAACCTGTGGCTGCGCTGGTCGGCCATATTACACGATATTGCCAAACCGGCAACCAAACGTTTTGAAGCGGATCATGGATGGACCTTTCATGGGCACGAAGACAAAGGCGCACGCATGGTTCCAAAAATATTTGAAAATCTGCGTTTACCGTTGAACGAAAAAATGAAGTATGTTCAGAAATTAGTCTTGCTCCATTTACGCCCTATTGTATTAGCCAAAACGGAAATAACCGACAGTGCTGTTCGTCGCGTATTATTTGAAGCCGGTGATGACGTAGATGACCTGATGGCTTTATGTGAAGCCGACATTACCACAAAAAATCCCAATAAAGTAAAACGTTATTTACAAAATTTTGAGTTGGTTCGCGAAAAGTTAAAGGAACTTGAAGAAAAAGATAAGATTCGTAACTGGCAACCCCCGGTAAGTGGAGAAGAAATCATGGAGATCTTTAATCTTGAACCCTGCAAAAAAGTAGGTGATTTAAAAAATGCTTTAAAGGATGCTATTCTTGACGGAATTATTCCAAACCAACGTGAGGCTGCTTTAGTTTTTTTGAAAGAAAAGGCTGAGGATATTACCTGATTTTTATTTGGGTTTGCCGCCCTGTTAGTCTGATAAACTATGCTTTGCATCCGGCAAAACATTCGCCATGTTCCATTCTAACTTTTCAACCAGGTCATGTTTCCTGACTTTACAATCGGGCATAATACAAACTGAGCAGGACTTTGGCAAACAAGGATCAGCATGAATAAAAAACTCGATCTCGTGACTAAATTCTTTTGTAGCCAGTTTATCGAGATCATCCACTTCTTTGTGTGATTCTTCCAATGTATAATACCAGGGCAGAGTCATATGACAATCAACATGTACAACCGATCCGTATTTTACAACCCTTAAGTTATGAATATCGATCCAGCTCTCTCTCCTTTTGTCATTTAAAACTTTAATCACATGTTCTATTTTTCCATAATCTGCTTTGTCGAGCAAATTAAAAATAGATTCCTTAACCAAATTTATTCCGGTAAAGATGATTAAAATACCCAGCCCGATAGTGATAACATAATCAATCCAGAACAATTGCGTAAAGTAAATCAAGATCAGGCCAATTACTAAACCTACACTACTCCAGGTATCGGTTAATAAATGCTTCCCATCTGCTACCATGGTTGTTGAATGAAGCTCGGTTCCTTTTTTAATAAGAACTCTGGCCAACACATAGTTAACGATACCTGAAAAGGCAGAAATTACCAAACCCATATCCAGGTTATGCAATTCATAAGGTGCAAATATGGATATAATTCCTTTTATCAGCATGGCAATACCGGCAAGAGTTACCATGCCACCTTCTACTCCACTCGATAAAAATTCTATTTTGCCATGGCCATACGGATGATCTTCATCTTTGGGCTTAGCAGCATAATATAAGCTATACAGGGCAAATGAACCCGCCAAAATATTAACGATCGATTCGATAGCATCCGTTAGGATAGCGTTTGAATTGGTTAAGTACCACGCCAGGAACTTAAGCGCCATGAGTATAAAACTGATCGCGAGAACCAGTTTCATCGTATTTATTTTACTGCGGCTACCGTTCATTTTGGTTGACAAGATAAGGAATAAAAAAAGCCTGATCACTCAGGCTTTTGGTTTTAACAAAACGTTTCTATTTTTTACTTAAGGCTTCATCAATTTCAAAACTGATGATTTCATCTTTCATTTTTTCAAGTTCAACTTCCGAAAACGTATTGCGGAACAAAATCTCGAGTTTTATTTTTTGCATGTCCTGCGCTTTTCCGCCTTCCATACGGTTCCATTTAAAGGTTACTTTCTCCGTTTTTCCTTTCATTAAAATGATTGGCTGTGATTTGGATTTTTCATTAGCGATCTCTGTACCATCCGGCAATTTAACGGCAGATCTGCCCGGTTGAATAACGCCTACTTTATCGCCCGTATATTTACACTCAAATTTAACTTCTGTTTTATCCGATTCTTTAGTTAAACTGGCCATTGTACACGAAAAAGCTCCTACAGTAAATTCATTTTGAGAAGCCGGTAATTGAAAATTTGGCGCTTCAATGCCTTTCCCTGAAATGGAAATTTTATACATCCCGCTCATAACGTATGAATAAGGCATTAAATAATCCGGTCCCGTAGAATTAACAACTCTAAACTCCGACTCCGATGGATATACATATAACCATTTCTCTTTTGGTTTTACTTCTTTTGCCGCTTTAATAACACTTTCTTCAGGTTTAAAAAGCAATACATCATTAGTTTTGTTAGTTATCTTCAACTTAAATTTGGTCATTTCAGCGTTAGATACACCATTATTTGTAGAGACAGTCATCTCGTCAAACTCGCTCGTAATATCTTTATACGCAATTTCTTTCCAGGCTTTCTCTTTTTTCTGAGCATCTACGGTGGTTAACAAACACGTTAACGCTGCTACAACTAATACAATTTTTTTCATAGTTTTTGTTTTCTAAATTTTTAATCAGGTTACTAAAATACAATTTTATTTAAAATTCAAACATGTTAAATATGAGCTTTTACTAAACGAGTGTTCTACAAATAATTCCACAATTTCAAAAAAATGAGTAAAGACTTTCTCCTTTTAGTGTGTTTTTAATTAAATAAAGATGGCACCGGATTGTATGTCATATAAACATAAGATTATCTGGCTAGCACCACAGAGAGATCTGATCAACGGTTCTAATACTTAAATTGGATGATACTGATATAAGCACTGAACAGATAATCGACTCAAGCCCCTCGTTTACTCGGGGGGTTTATTTTATTTACTTAAATTAAAACATCATGAAAACGCTATTTAATTACGCCTTTTTGCCAGGATTGTTGTTTACACTTGCTGCCTGGCAAACAACACCGGCCCATGATGGGCCACATGGAGGAATTGCAAAGAAAGCCGACAACTATTTTATCGAGTTTAAAACAAGCGATAAATTTGTAAACGTTTGGTTACTTGATCAGAACATGAAATCGATGAGTAATAAAGATATTGCCTGTGGCGCTAAATTTATCCTCGCCGATAGCACCTCTCTAAATGTAAAGTTACTGCCCCTGGATAAGGATGGATTTGTAACCGAAAATGTTCCTGGATGCAGAGCCATTAAAATTAGTTTTACGGTTTCACCACAAACTACCGTATCAGAAATATTTGAAAATCAAATAGCCGTTACAAAAGGGAAGTAACATTGCCAAGCTTTTTTGCGGCTGTGGGCAAATTAAAAAAAGATAATATCATAAAAAAAGCTCCGAGACGAATCGGAGCTTTTTTTTGAAGTAAGAGTTAAAACAAAACGACTATGAAATTGCTTTCTCTCCTTCTTCATATCTTCTGAAGTATTGCAGATTAATGAGGGCTACAATAATACTGATGGCTGAGCCTTCAAATAAAATAACCAATGTTGGGAAGAAACTGAACACATCTTTAGCGTTTTCAATAAATAACTGGTTCAATTCAGCATCGATCATCGTATAGAAATATAAAAAGGAACTAAATAAAACAAAGGACAATATGCCTGTAAAAAACGTGGTGGTAAACACATGTAGAAAAGGGACATAAGCTCCGGTTTTAATGACCCATCGTTTAATCTGGTACATACATACCAGGCATAAGATGACGTAATTAAATAGCCTTAATTCTGTAATGTGCATTAAGTTGAGTGTTTTCATGGTTAATAGAAAACCAATGTACAACAAAGCTGAAATGAACCCGAATAACAGGATACTGTTTCTCATCTTTGTTAGCGATATTTTAGCTGCATGTAACATAACTGTAAGTTTTTATTGATTTGAATATGTAAATCGTGTGCCAATTATCCCAAAATATGTTGAATGTTGTAATTTGGTGAGAATTCTGTTCCCCTTATTCCTTTAAATTACTCAACTGGGAATTTTTTTTCCTGTTTTGGGTGTTTCATTAATCCTGGGGTGGATCATCTATTTTTTTACTCTTTTTTTCTGGTTCTTCCACTTTTGGAAGTTCTGGCTTTTCAGGATCCTTCTTATCTTTTTTAGAAGGTCCTTTCTTTTTCGGCGTATTTCTATCTTCAGGCATATCAGTAATTTTATCAGGATGAGTAATGTTTGTCTCTTATGTTATAGGCGTCGTTTGCCGAACTTGTATCATGAATGTGTTTTAATATGTATATGACTACAACACTTAAAAGGGCTGCAAAGAAACACCATACCGAAATGAAATACATTTTATAAAATATCCTTGAAATAACCAGCGATCCAAATGATAAGATACCAAGCCATTTCATTTGCCTGATGCTGCTAAAAAATGCCGCAATAACGGTAGCCATAAAATACAATGTGCTACTCAAAACAATCAACGAGATAGAGTCGTTGACATAATATACAATATGGTGGTTCTGAATTTCAGCAAACACATCAAATACCATAACGCGGTATATCATAATTAAAGAACACACCACTCCTCCCCCGGTAGCCCATAGCAACCATCGCTTATGTTTTGTATCCTGCTCCACAAGTAAAACAGACATTGGTACCCACACCGGCCATAAAATTTGCGCAAAGAACAGGAAACCATAAGTAGCTATCACTCGCCAAGGTTCAAAGCCATCGTTGGTTAAAGCTAACCATAACAAACCTTCGCAGGCTTGTTGTGTGGCAAATACAAGCGGAATAGCGGCAAACATTTTATGAGAGGGCTTTTTGGCTTTACTCATGGCTACGGCGCCTATAGTACCAAGTACTGCCGCAGCACCGAAACTGGCGGTGGCTGAAAAACACATAGCCTTAGGTTTTTAATTGTTTTAATAGCGTTCTTCATAATAGCATGCCAGTTCCAACCCTACGATTTTTGAACTAATTCCTGTTCCGTTCTTCTATAATTTTATGGGCTTAGGCTGCTAAAACCCGCAATAAATTTGTACTTTTAGACTTTATGAAAAAGCTTTTTTCGGTACTAAAATATACCAGGGATTATAAGGGATATACTGCCTTAAACATCATTTTTAATATTTTATTCGCTGTATTTTCTGTGTTTTCCATTTCATTAACTATTCCGTTCCTAGAACTGATCTTTAAAAAAGATGTGAGCGACTATCAGGAAATACTGCAGGGTACAGCGCCGGCATTATCATTCTCTATGAAAGGTATTACCGATTGGGGATATTATCAAATGTCGGCCATGATTATTGAGCAGGGTAAAGCGCAAACCCTGATGATCATTTGTTTGGTGGTATTCCTGGCAACCTTTTTAAAAAATATTGCCCGGTATTTTGCCATGTATTTTTTAGCGCCTATACGCAATGGTGTTGTAAAAGACCTCAGGAATAAAATGATGACCAAATCGTTGGCACTTCCGCTTTCTTACTTTAGCGACGAGCGAAAAGGTGATATGATGAGCCGGATGACCACCGATGTGATCGAAATAGAATGGTCGATCATGCAATCTTTAGAACTCATCTTTCGTGAACCTTTAACGATCATTATCTCTTTAGCGACCCTCATATTTATTAGTCCGTATTTAACCATGTATGTTTTTTTACTATTGCCGGTAGCGGGCTTAGTGGTAGCCTTGGTAAGTAAGAGTTTAAAAAGTCGTTCTGCCAAAAGTAAAGAAGTGTTTGGCCAGTTGTTTAATATTATGGAAGAAACGCTAGGTGCGCTTAAAGTGATCAAGGCATTTTCGGCGGAGCGTTTTGTGCAGGATAAATTTGAAAAGGTAAATAAAGATTATAATAAGATATCGGTGGGGTTGTACCGCCGCGCTGATCTAACCTCGCCTATCAGCGAAACAGTTGTACTGGGCGCTTTACTGATGATCCTTTACATTGGAGGCAATATGGTATTTGACGGAACAGGCTCTTTATCAGGCGCCGCTTTTTTAGGTTATTTTGCGGTTGCGTCGCAAATTGTGCCCCCTATTAAGCAAATTACGCTTGCTTATAATAATATCCAAAAAGGACTGGCCTCTGAAGAACGGATCAATAAAATACTGGACGCTGATAATTTAATTCATGATAAGCCGGATGCTCAAATCCTTAAGTCATTTAATCATACTATTGAATACAAAGACTTATGGTTTGCTTATCATAAAGGCGACGACGGTCACGTATTAAAAGGCGTTAACCTTAAAATAGAGAAAGGAAAAACCATTGCCCTGGTTGGACAAAGCGGAAGTGGTAAAACAACCCTGGCTGACATGCTGTGTCGTTTTTATGAGAGTGAGAAAGGACAGCTTCTTATTGATGATGTGGATGTAAAGGATCTTAAAATAAGCAGCCTACGCCAACATATTGGTGTTGTTACACAGGAAAGCATATTATTTAACGATACTGTATTTAATAACATTGCTTTTGGGCAAACGGATGTTAGTAAAGATAAAATCATAAACGCAGCCAAAATTGCCAATGCCCATGACTTTATCATGCAGCTGCCGGATGGTTACGATACTACTATCGGCGACAGAGGCGGTAAACTAAGCGGCGGACAACGCCAGAGATTGAGCATAGCCCGGGCGGTTTTAAAAAATCCGGAAATCCTCATCCTGGATGAAGCCACATCGGCTTTGGATACTGAAAGCGAGAAACTGGTGCAGGATGCATTAACCAACCTGATGCACAACCGCACAAGTGTGGTTATTGCACATCGTTTATCAACGATTGCCAATGCTCATCAGATTGTGGTAATGGATAAAGGGGAGATCATTGAGCAGGGAACGCACGCTGAGCTGACCGCATTAAACGGCGCTTATAAGCGACTTTGCACCATGCAGAGTTTTACATAACCCGATTTTATGACCTTTTTGATGATCTTAGTTGGCATGCTGAAACAAGCTCAGTATAACAGAATTATCTGGCATCAAAATGCCATATGATAGTATATATGGCTTTTGCCAACAACAAACCATCACATTCGATAAAGAGAATAATCTTCTTATTCTCAATGATTTGCATTTCCATGCAAGCTCATTCCCAAATTGATAGCCTCGCGCGTGATTTGGTGGATACAATTAAGACGAAATTGATTGTAGAAGAAATTCCAAAAAAAACGGCCTTTGATATCATCATGTATCCACACCGTTGGTATGTGCGGCATTTATTGGCGCCTAAGCAAGTGCCTTTTGATACCAGCTATATCAAATCCAACAAACGTAAACTCACCATCACAGTACCGGTTTCTAAAAAATTTTATGGATTTAACATCAATGATCTTTCTACGGGCAAAACCTTAAAATTTTCGCCTAATAATTATTACCATGTGGGGTTTAACTTTAGTAACATCATTCTTACTTTTGGCTTTGCCCCCGGTATTAAGTTTGGCGCAAAAGCCGATAAGGGTACAACGGTTAGCAAAGATCTACAGGTTACGGTTATTGGAACACGGGTTATCACCGATATCAATATTCAGAATTACAAAGGGTTTTATCTTTACAATACCAAAGAGTATGAATTAGCAAACCTTAATCCCGATACGTTTGTGGTGCGGCCCGATATTCACGTGTTTTCATTTGGGATCAATACCATGTACGTGTTTAACCCGCGCAAATATTCGTTGCGGGGTGCCTTTTCTTTTACCGATGTGCAACGCAAAAGTGCGGGTTCTTTTATGGCGGGCATTTATCATTCTCATACCGAGTTCAGGGCTGATGATTCAACCTTTATTGAAACCCCTTTTCGCGACAATTTTTCGCCCTTACTCAACGAGATCAGGAAAATAACCATGATAAACCTGGGCGTAAGCGGTGGGTACGGATATACCTTTGTATATAAAAAATTGATTTACAGCAACTGTGTGAATGTGGGTATTGGAGAACAAAAAACAACCTATTATAAAACAGATGAACAGGCATACAAAAAACCATTAACAGCCAGTGTTCATCTAAATGCAAAATCATCCTTGCGCTACGACGATCTGTGGTTTTTTAGTGGAGTTATGGCTACTTACGATAACAACTATGCTTTTAGCGCACGTGAATTTAAAACTCAAAACTATATTGCTAAAGTGGTGTTTTTTGTTGGCTACAGGTTTAACATCAAGCAAAACGGCCGTAAAGTTTTAAGAGCTATGAAACTCATTGATTATCAGAAGTAAGATTTTAATTTGATAATGCGGTGTGTTATTTATTCAAACTTGCTTTTTTCACGAAAAAAAACTGGTAAATATTAATAACAGATGCTCCCAGTAATAAACAAAACATAAAACTCATGATCATAAAACCATGCTTACCGCCGGCATTATTATCCGGGTTAGCAAGTTCAATATATAAGTAACTGATGACATACAGCAGAATAAAAAACACATAATGTATGTTAGCCCATAAACTTAAGTAATAATTGCGGGTTGGATGACTTGCACGCGAATAGATAAAAAACTCACACACCCACAAAGCGATCATAAAAGGAATTATAATGATCAGACCACCATAAAACCCGGTTTCGTCTGCTGTAGGTGCATCCTGCATCTCAAAGTAATTAATAAACAACATAAATACCAGAAAATTGAGACCAAATCGTAATAGGTAAATTATTTTAAGAAGAATAAACATAGATCGCTTAACTCATATTTTTCACTTCTTTTACCTTATCACTGGCAATCACATCCTTTCGCCAATCAAAAAAGCTACAGATAAGCGCAATCACTATGCCGGTACCGTAAGCTAAAAACACATAATTCCTGAAATTTTCTTCTGTTTTGATTTCCTTTTTAAATGCCAGTAGTAAGCAGGCTCCTGCTATGATCATCGTCCATAAGTAGGGGTGAAAAATAAGGTTAATGACGCTATACAATTTTCCTTCATCTTTAGTAACATTCCAGAATGAACGAACGGTAAGATCTTTTGTATTATACGCGACAATAATAATATCCCCATGGCTCGAAAAATATAATTTATCAGGAACCCCGCGTAATTTGGCGCCGCCAATGATGATCCATCTTGACTTGCCGTTGCTGTATCCATCTTTATTTATCACATTATAACTATCATAGCCTGAATCGCCCCGTTTACCTTTGGTGACATGTATGCTGTTACTTGTACTCATATTTCTTCTATTGGTTATTACCTTGTTTTAATTTTAGCGGCAGGATACATTATTGAGTTTACCACCTACAGCTGTAAATGATAATACCTGGTAGCAATCTACCGGCTTTCCATCCACTGTAGCAGGCTGCCATTTTTGGGGCATGTGATTTACAATGGCCAGCACCTGGTTAGCGTAGGTGGCCAAATCGCCTTTACCTTTTGTTACGATCACAAAATTTCCGGCTTTTCCATCACACGTTACCAAAAACGCAATAGATACTCTAAACACCATTTTTTGCGCTTTTTCATCAGTTAAAGGATTTTCCTGAAAATATTTTTTTAACTCATCAAACCCTCCGGCAAACGCAGGATTTTGTGTGGGTTTACCCAGTTCTCCAAAATTTTCTTTCACTAAAAAATCGTCTACCGAATAGATTGTTGGAGAACAAGCCGTTACTTTTATAATGCTATCGGCCGAAAAAAGCTGCACCTTCTCAACATGATCAATGGTTTTAAAGGTGAAACCATTGATGCACTTTGGAGTTTCGGAGCTGTAACTGTTTAAGTAAACAATAACCGGCTTTTTAAGTCCTTCGTAAGTGAGTTCCCATTTGTCTAACAACCCCATCCCAAACAAAGATGCTTTACTTTCAAATTCGCAGCAGCTTGAAATCCGTTGCGCCTGCACTTTTTCTTTATTTGGGCCCTGCAGTGCTTTTAAATAAGCATATTCATTTGCTACTTTGCCCACCGGCACGGCCCATTTAGGATTGGCCTCATATCCATATTTTTTATCGGTAGAAATTTCAGAAAGCTTCATGCTTCCATCCTCAAAAAATTCCTGACCGAATAGGTTGGTTGCCATTGAGAGGAATAAAATCGATACTAATTTACAGCTCATGTTATATTATTTTAATGAATCAGATCGTAGGAAATGGTTAGCAGATAACCATTAAATTAAAAGTGCTTAATAAATATACGGTGTTATAAGAGTATTTGCAAAAAACAGGAATAGTTGCCTTAAAATTTATTTAAATCAGAAATGAGGGTGCATATCCCTATCACACATACGGCGATACCACCGTACTTATAAAACCACCCAAATTTTTCATACATCGTCACAGCTTTTTCACTCGAAAAGGGTTTGTAGATCTTAAAGCCCACCAGCGCCATATACAGGCCAATTATAATATTGAAACAGGGGAAAATTAGATAAAAATAACCCATGTCCTTTAATCTTAGTTTTTATTAGCAGACTGATTTATCTCAAACGGATCATCTTCTACCGCTTTGGCTCCTGTTGCCCATTTATGCTGTAATAGTTTGTACAATCCCCAAACGCACAAAATACCAAAAGGCATGGCCAGCAAACCTAAAACCAATTCGTGTGTGGTTACTATTAAATCTGAACCTATCATCACACATATGATCGCCATCATCATACCGCCGATGAACGTTCCGATATAATAAGTAGCAATTCCAAGCAATTCATAGCGCCAGGGCTTTTTATGGTATTGCACCGCCAGTTCATTAAACTGTTTCCAGATAAAATATATTAAAAGGATGCCTAACATATCATTTTATTTAAATGTAAAACTGTTAAATACCTTGTCGCAAATGGGGCGATACCGGGCAGAGTCCTTAGTGTTATACCCAAGATTTAAAACATAAAAATCATTGTCTTTCGGAAAATAATAAACCACAGAAATAAGTTTGATCCCATTTTGCGGCGAAACCATTTGAAAAGTCGCATACTCTTTATTCATGGCATTTTTGGCAATATCAGTTGATAGTATGTTAGCTTCCGGATATTGTTGTCGGATGGCTGCTACCGCCAGATTCAAAACCGAATCCAGTTTTATCTTTACAGGCATTTGCGTTTTATACACAATAATATTTTCCCTAAACGTATCTCCTATTGACGATTTCTTTTCACGAGCGGTTAAGATCATCCTGGCATCCACATTAACTGTGTCCCAGCCTTTTGGATAAGTAATGGTTAAGCTGTGTTCCGGCGAATGGTAAGTACTATATTCAATTTCGGGCAGCCTGGTCTCCGCTTTCTCTTCCTGTTTTTGGGTACAGGCCACAAAACAAAATAAGAGCATCCCTGATAAAAAAATCTTCATAGTATTTGAGTTTAACGAACGTAGCCGACTATTGTCAATAAAGGGAAGTGCACACACAATCAGCCCTGGCAACATTAGTTATTTATCTGTTTTAATATAATGAGCATTACAATTCTTATAATTTACGCGCCGGTATTCAAATATAAACAAAATTAGACGTTCTACCCTATCTTGCTTAAGGAGTCTGGTATAAAGCATGGGCTACTTTATGAAAAGCAGTGATTGATTAGTGTTAAGATGTGATAGCTTTTAATCAAGATATAACGACTTATGCTAAATATACTGTGCCTTTATACAAAGCATCCGTTTCTTTGCTCCAAGCAATTACTTCTTCAAGACAAGTAACCATAACTTTGTTTTAAGTTGCAACATCTTATAATAAATAAAATAATGCTTTGAGCAAATATTTCATTTCTTGCGGCAAAGCAATTGGTTCTTGTAGCAAATCGTTTACTTCTTTAGGTAAAGCAGGCGCTATTTTGTTAAAGCCTGTTAAAACCATACTATGTAAAATAGTTAGTGCGTTATACACATAAATTACAAACAAACAGTTATGGCCAGTACATACAATTACATTCCAAACTCAGACAACGACCGCATCATGTGGCTAAATAATTTTACCGTAAAGCTACCTGCTTATGCAAGCCTACTGGGTATTCCCAATTCGGAAGTTACATCGGTGCAAAAAGATAATGATATGTATGAATACCTTGGCAACATGGCCGAAGCATATAAACGAACCTTACACACTATTACAGCCTATCGTAATTTATTAAGAAATGCGGTACATCAGCAACATCTGGGCCCGGTTCCTGTTCCGCCTGTACTTTCGGCTCCGCCACCGCTTGTACCCGAAGGGATATTTAACCGCATGAGTAAACTCATTCAACGTATTAAAGCCAGTGCAAATTATACCGATAATATAGGCGAAGATCTGGGGATTGTAAAGGCAGCAAAAAAAACAGACCGTTCTGTTTTACAACCCAAATTAAAGATTATGCTCAATGCCGGGATGCCTTATATTACCTGTGCGCGCAATTCGGCCGATGCCATGGACTTATATGTTGACCGGAAAGATGGTAATGGATTTGTGACCCTTGGCCGCTTACTAAAATTTAAGTATACCGATAAAACGCCATTGCCTATAGGTCAACTACTGGCTGATTGGCATTATAAAGCTATGTATGTGATTGGAAATGATAATGCAGGACTCATGAGCCATGTAGTAAGCATTGTGGTTAAGAAAATGTAATACATTGGGGCCATGCTTATTAAATAGCCGAAACCGGACTAAAAGTTAGCGAAAACGTTTTGTAATTATCTTATAGTCGATATCCACACAGAGGCTACACTACTCTTCACGTATTTGCCTATAACGCCTTTGTATGTTGAAGTGTAAACCTGAGCCATATAAAACCAATGGTTCCTGCAATGAATGAAGCAAGGAGTATAGCAATTTTAGAATTATTTATAAGATCTGCATCGTCGAAGGCCAAAAGGGTAATAAAAATAGACATCGTAAAACCAATGCCTCCTAAAAAACCGGCTCCAATAATGTTTTTCCATTTAAGGTCGGTAGGCAAAACGCAAAATCCCAGGCTCACTCCTATGAACGAAAATAACCAAATGCCCAATGGTTTTCCAATCACTAATCCAATCATAACGCCCATACTGTTTGCTTTTGTTAAGCCGCTTTGCCAATTGCTCCCTAATGCAACGCAGGTGTTTGCTAAAGCAAATAACGGTAAAATGATAAAGGCAACCGGCTTATGCAAAAAGTGTTGCAAAATGAATGATGGCGATTTTTCGCCGCCATTGCCAAATGGAATTGCAAAACCTAAAAGCACACCTGTAATGGTGGCGTGAACTCCTGAATTTAACATGAAGTACCACATAGCAACACCGCCAATTAAATAAGGTATTAAATTGTGTACTTTGAGTCTGTTTAAAATTAAGAGCAATCCAAAAATGCCTAATGCCATAAACAAGTTTACAAATGCAATGGTTTGGGTGTAAAAAATTGCAATAACAACTATGGCACCTAGGTCGTCCATTACTGCTAAAGCTGTCAGGAATATTTTTAGGGAAGTAGGAACACGATTACCTAATAAAGATAAAATGCCAATTGCAAAAGCAATGTCGGTGGCCATGGGTATGCCCGCTCCTGATTGACTTTTAGTTCCGAAGTTGAATGCCAGGTAAAGCCCTGCGGGAATTAACATGCCCCCAAAAGCCGCAAAGATAGGCAGCGACGCATTTTTAACCGAGGAAAGCTCGCCTGTATAAACTTCACGCTCCAATTCTAATCCGATCAGCAAAAAGAAAATAGCCATGAGTCCATCGTTAATGATGTGAACAATACTTTGGCTTCCCAGGTGGATGTGCCAAAAATTAATATAGCTTGTTTGCCATGCAGAGTTTGCAAGCCCCAGCGAAAGAAGCGTTGCGAAAACCAAAATGAGTCCGCCGGCCTTTTCGCTTTCAAAGAAGTCGTTGAATAATCTGCTTAATTTCATGGGTACATTTTGTTTAAGCTGCCAGTTTTTTGCCTCACGTAGTAAGGCTTAATGTGAACTCAAACGTTACTCACAAAGATAACCGCTTATCGGACTTTCGCATAGCAAAAACAAAAATAATCTTCACCTTTACTGCTAAGTTTTTTTTAGTATTGTTTCCCCGCATTTTTTCAGAACCGGTCAAAAGTCAACATCTTAATGAATGCAATCTCTTGCACTCCTGCAATTTAATGGTAAGCTACGCCACCCGATTGAGAGGTCCAGCTACCGTTTTGCTTCTGAAATAAAAAAGTTTCTGAGGTGCCACAAAGGCCCGGACAAAGGTTTCTGATTTGCATCACTGCTTTTGTTTTATTGACGGAGAATAGCGGCACCGAAAAACAATAGTAATTCTTATCATTGTATAAATTGAAGCCAAGTCGGTCATTGTTCCACACACTATTTTTATGAGTCATCATTTGCGTCAGCATGGTGTCAATGTCTTTATGTGTTAAACACCGGTCAAAACTTTTTAATTTAATTTCCGCAGGCATAGTTAGTCCGTTAATAGTAACCGTTTTAGCGGGTTCGGTTTTTTTTATCAGTAACTCCTCTTCAAGAAATGTTTCGTTTTGACAATTAAAAGTAAGGCATTCAGAAGACTCCAGTATTAAACCAAAATTCCTGTTAAGTTTTTGTTCATTGATAACCACAGTCATAAAATCGTAAATTTCAGAATTCGCTGCACTGGATTCTGTGCTCGGGGATTCTTTTTTTTCGGCGAATGTAAAATCACCTTCCTGGAGGCTTTTCTGCAGTTGACTGTTGTTTTCTTCTTTTACTCCATCGTTAACCTCTGTATGACATGATACAAAGATCATTAGCGAAAAACATAAAAAAATCAGTTTATTCATCAACTTCTTACTGTTTAAATATAAAATATTTGCTGAAAGGCCCTATTCCCATTAATCCACATACACATAATGCGGCAACAACGCATATGGCCATACCAGCTACAACGTATATAAGGCGGCCCGGGTCGCCAAACATAGCTATCAGATCAATACGTTTATGAGCTTTATTAAAGCTATTCCAGTTCCTTAAAGCGCCTAAACTCATATACAATCCATAAACAACCATTAATAAAGCTAAAGCGATCAATACTATTTTAGGCATGGCTCGACATCAAATTCAAATTTACGTTCATTTCTTATATTTGAATTATTACTTTCCCAAAGTCCGTATGTTATACTCATTTTATGAATGAACTCCTGAGTTACATTATTAAAGCGAAAAACGATGAATTGTAAATCGTTTTTAGTATTAAGGTCAACTTTTCCTTTTATAAAATCGTAAAAAGCTTTATGCCTTATATTTGTTGAATCCTTGCCGTATATCGCCATCTGAATATGATCCTCATTTTCTTTTAAAACGTTCACCGTGTCTTTACCATTTTGAAGAGCATAGGTAACTCTCATGCTTAATATCAATTTAAATTTTTTAACTGTGGGTTTCACGCAAAATACTGCCGTAATTACTTTTTGATTCGTTGAAGTATCAATGCAGGCTCTCACAAAGTCCATTTTGTAGCTCGATGATGTTTGCGTAAAACCATTTGAGAAGATGGCAAGACATGCAAGGATGAGGATTAATTTAATTTTCATATCTATTATCCGGGTAATAAGTGTTTCTGTTTTTTTAGTTATGGAATGCCTAAAACCAAATCTAAAGCTTTTAAATCATTTACAAACTTAACTATCATATATATTTATCGTATGCGTTGGTATTCGTTATCGTTTTGCCCATTTTGGCCGCCGGCCCATACGGGAATCACCAATGCAAATACGTGCCATACAGGCTCAGCCCTCACAATTATTAAATTATTTTGATTATTAAGACCAATATAAGTGGTGTGATCTTCGATGGTCCATATCATAATTCCTAACGCGGGTTCCGCCTTCCATTGCGGTTTTATCTTGAAATAACCATTCTTATATCTCCCTTTTAAGGTACCGCTGTTGATGAGAATACTGTCGGTATCAAATAATTTATATTTAATTTTCCGTTGGTTGATGGGAGAAAGATTAACGTACGCACCTTTTTGTTCCCACAATTTATTTTTTCCAATACCCGATAATACCGTTTGATTGGTTCCGTACTCCTTCATGGGTTGATTTAAAAAAGTACCGTTTAACTTAGAAAAATTTGCAGCATTAAGCGAGACATCCTGTTTTTCAGATCGGGTTGCGAGCGAAACCACGGTGCTACAGGATGAGAGAAATATGGTTAACATGAGGATGGCAGCTCCTTTTATCGTTTTCAAATTGATGCTATTGATTAATTGAGTTTTCAAGATAAATTTTATAAGCATAGGGAGACCAAAAAAAACAATACATTTAATGACTGTACGTACCCGTTTACTTTTTCCACCACATTAATATACCCAGATCGCTAACGAGTCTGCAAATTTCACCATTTTTGTCAAGGCCAATAAATGAACCGTAACTACCATCACCGTAACCGGTTGAAAATGTAGCGAGGTTGTGAGATTCGAAATTATGGACGTATCCAAAAAAATTCCCTTCTTTTTCCATTCCATTAACAAATACTTTCATAAAATCTTTAGAATCGTATGCATTGAATACGTCTCTGGCCGTTTGATCTATATAAATAGCCAGCCCGGCGTCTACCGGAAAACTATAAAGTGTACTGTCATTGATCGGCACTTTTTCTTCACCCTCACGCGTCGCATAAACCCATTTACGAACAGGATTAGAGGAAAATAATATTCTGCTAAAGGCAACTCTATTGTTTTGAACAGGTATGTTGGCAATAGAAAGCTGAACATCAAAGT
This sequence comes from Bacteroidota bacterium, assembly GCA_040387475.1. Lineage (GTDB taxonomy): Bacteria > Bacteroidota > Bacteroidia > B-17B0 > Aurantibacillaceae > UBA4416. The sequence goes on from JAZKDT010000054.1 coordinate 39,717, forward strand.
TACCTATAGGAAATTTATCCGTAAATGGTTTACCGTGTTGCATAAACGATGGGTCACAGGCAATAATATGTCCACTTTCTATCTTAATTTTACCAATGTTAACCGTATGAAATGAGTAGGTACTTTGGCCCCGTTCTGTAATTTCTTTAACAAAGGTAGAATCCATAAATACTGCCTCAAAATCCTTTGGATAAATGCTGTCTTTATAGTTTGTTTTAATAATGGCGTTTGAAATGATTGTTATTGGAACTGAAGGATCATATGTCTTTTGAATATTTGGATGTTGGCTCAGATCAACAACCTTTCCATTATCATTGCATGAAAGCACTACTACAATAAAAGTGACGATTATTAGTTTATGTAATTTTTTCATGAGGTTAGATTTCAATTTACTTCCGCTATAACTTTACTTATCCTTAAAATACACCGCAACGCGTTAACATGAGGGTATTTAGGTACAATCAAATATAAAATAAAAATTGAGGTCTTCACTTAGATTTGTATTTGGCTTAACGCAAATGCCATGTATCAAATTGCACCACTCATTTCGCAACAACTAAAAAAGCCCCCGCAATTAAGCAGGGGCTTTTATATATTCATTCCGTTTTGTTGTCAGTTCTCATTTTCGCCCGAGCTGACTATTGGCGCATTATAAAATCGGTTATTCAAAATATTCCTTCATGCGGTCAAAGAAACCTTTTTCTTTTCGGTTAGGGTTTGGCGCAAAGTTTTTTGATACTCGTAATGTTTCCAATGCTTTCTTTTCTTCGGGCGTTAAGCTTTGTGGTGTCCAAACGTTTATGTTTACCAACAAATCGCCATGTCCGTATGAATTGATATCAGGTAAGCCTTTGCCCTTTAATCGTAATACTTTACCGCTTTGGGTACCCGGCTCTATTTTAATTTTTACTTTATTATCTACCGTGGGAATTTCGATGCTGGTTCCTAAAGCGGCATCAGCAAAGTTCACATAGCTATCATAAAATAAATTACTACCGTCGCGTTTTAATTCCGGATGTTCTTCTTCTTCAATTAAAACCAACAAATCACCGTTAATACCACCGCGCGGTGCAGCGTTACCTTTACCACCTACTGATAACTGCATACCTTCGGCAACACCGGCTGGTATGTTAATGGAGATTACTTCTTCTTCGCGTACTACGCCATCACCGTGACAGGTATTGCATTTATCTTTTACAACTTTACCCTCACCGCTACAACCGCTACAGGTTGTTTGTGTTTGCATGGCCCCTAAAAAGGTTTGTTGCGTGCGCACCTGCACTCCCGACCCGTTACACAATTTACAGGTTTCAGTCTGTCCATTTTTTGCGCCACTTCCCTTGCAGGTTTTGCAGCTCACAAATTTATTTACTTTTAATTTCTTCTCTACGCCTTTAGCAATTTCGCCCAGGTTCATTTTCACTTTTACACGCAGGTTCGAACCACGCATCACACGTCGTCCGCCACCTGATGATCTTCCACCGCCGCCAAAACCGCCGCCGCCAAAAATATCACCGAACTGGCTGAAGATATCATCCATGTTCATGCCGCCGCCATAATGGCCACCACCACCACCACCGGATGCTCCGCCCACACCGGCATGACCGTACTGATCATAGCGTTGTTTCTTTTCCGTATTACTTAATACTTCATAAGCTTCAGCGGCTTCCTTAAATTTTTCTTCGGCTGCTTTGTCATCCGGGTTTTTATCCGGATGGTATTTAATAGCAAGCTTGCGATATGCTTTTTTAATTTCATCGTCGCTTGCGCTTTTGCTTACCCCCAGTATTTCGTAAAAATCTCTTTTGCTCATAATTTTGTTTTTAGGATTAAGCTCCTACAACTACTTTAGCGAAACGAATCACTTTATCGCCTAATTTATATCCTTTTTCAACTTCATCAATCACCTTACCTTTCATATCGTCGGTTGGAGCAGGAATACTGGTAATGGATTCCATATAATCTGCATTAAACGGCTTACCAATAGTATCCATGGCTTCCAGTCCTTTTGCGGTACAAGCCGATTTAAATTTGTTATAAATAAGTGAAATCCCTTCTTTAATTGGTTCTGCTTCGGTTACATGCTCATTAGCTTTGATGGCTCTTTCAAAATCGTCGATCGTTGGCATAATGGCTTTAAAAACATCTTCGCCGCCCGAGCGGATAATGTCAGATTTTTCTTTGATAGTACGCTTCCGGTAATTATCAAATTCTGAGTATAAACGCAGGTATTTATCGTTCAATTCGGCTATTTTTGCCTCATTATCAATTGGTTTGGCAGTATTTTCCGCCACTTCTTCGGCAGTAGTTTCTTCAATGGGTTGATCGTTTGTGGAATCAACGTTCTCTTCGGTTTGATTAATAGGGTCTTTCTCGTTCTGTTCCATAGTAAAAAATTTTGGCAAATGTACATAATCAATATGCTTGCCACACGTTAAAAAGGGAAATTTTGTCAGTTTTTAATCAATTCTTTGCCTGATTAGGCGCAATATCTATATACTTGGCAGAGTTTTAATCCTATTGATTTTGGCTTCTCATTTTCCTTTTTCCTGAAAAAAAAGAAACAAAAATTCAAGGCGAAAGACCCCATTTACCCGCAAAAACTTCCCGGAATGGTGGTTCGCTCTCTTTCGCGAATCCCGATAGCTATCCGGACAGCCGCACTATTACCAACGTATGCAAGAGTGGAAAATAAATACAAACATACGAGGGATGCCCCGATGGCGTGCAACAAGCGGAAATTATTTTTGTGTCTCTTTTAAAGATTGGAGCGGATCAGCCCGAACCTACCGCCTCTTTTGCGGCGCACGCCCAAATAAAAAAACTAAAAATTAATAGTAAACCCTAGCCCTTAATGAATTTAAACTCGGTGCGGCGGTTGTATTCCTGTTCTTTATCAGAGCAGTTAACCCCATTTGCACAGCGGTTGCGAATCTCGAGTTCGCCCTTACCTACTCCCTTCAACCGGGAACGGCTAATACCCTTTGAAGCCAGATAGTCGATTACCGAAGCGGACCGGGATTCGGACAATTTTAAATTGGTTGCATCTTCGCCCTGGGAATCGGTATGAGAAATAACCTCCAGTTTAACATTAGGTGAGGCTTTTAAAATGGCAATTACTTTATCCAATACAATTTCGCTTTCAGTTACAATGTTGTATTTTCCAAGTTCATAATAAACATTTTCGGATACCGTCAGATCTTTTTTATTGGTACCATTAAACTTTTTATACTTCATGGTAATATCATCATCGTCTTCCAATAATGTGAGCTTTTCAACATCTACCGCTAATAATTTGTACTCGAAATTGCCGGCAGCATTTTTCTTGAATTCAGAAACGATCTCACCATTTTGTTTAGCTAAAAACACCTTTGGACCACCTTTGGTTTTTGCATTCTGTTCAATACGGATACTTAAATTTTGAGTGGTATCAATTTGTTTGAATACAAAATCGCCGTAAGTATCAGTAGATGTTTTATTAATCGTATCAGCATTTCCTTTTACCAGGTATACACTGTGTGTTGTTAATGGTGTTTTATTTTTATCGCCAATTAACAATTTTCCTGAAATATCGGCTGTTGAGCTGGCCGAATTAACCCGGCAAATGTTAGAAAATGTTTTCTCTAATACTTCAAAACTATCAGTTTCCAGGTACAACCGGCCTTTAGGATTTACCAATAATAAGGTAGGCATTTTAGTTACTTTAAATGCCTGCACTGCTTTATCTCTCAAGCCATCTTCGGCCAGGTAATTGGTTTTTTTGCCTGTGAATTTGGATTTATTATAATTGGTTTCGGTTAACAGGGTTTGCCATCTTGCAAAATCTTTCTCTACACAAATAGTAGCATACTCAATATCAGAAGCGCCTTTACAGGAATTGTTCTGGTATTTATTTAAGATATGTTCGATCTCGTTATTAATGGCGATTAACTCTTTTACCGACTTAGTGGTATCATAAAAATAAACAAGCACAAAACGATCAGTGGTATTCTTGCCGTTTGGCAAATCAATGTTAGTAGGTTTATGATCCTGATTTAAAACAACTATTCTTGAAAAAGGAATTTTCTCCCCTACTCTCAATTTATCAGGTCTTTGTGCGTTTATTGAAAACGTTAAAAACAGAGCGGCGAGTAAAATCAGTTTTTTCATACGTAGGAATTATTTTTTATCTGTCATTCTTGTACTGAGTTCAGTTGAAGTATCACGCAGCCTTGTTCGTCAATCCGTCTGAGATGCCAGCAACTATTTCTTCGAAAATTTAAATTCTGTTCTTCTGTTATATTCGTGCTCCTTATCCGAGCAGTCGATTCCATTTTTACAACGGTTCCTGATCTCCATCTCGCCTTTACCATCCGCTTTTAACCGTGAATTATCAATACCTAATGAATTAACTAAACTTAAAAACTGTGACATATTTCGATA
>JAZKDT010000055.1:0-85666 GCA_040387475.1 Bacteroidota bacterium
ACGCTTGAGGTGCGTATGTCGCAAGACGTGGGAGTTCGAGTCTCCTCCTGGATACGAAAGGGATTTCTCTGCTAATACAGATGAAATCCCTTTTTTCTTTCCAAACGCTAAATAATATATATTGCTATATTTTATAGCAAATAAATACTATTATTTATAGTTAACTTTATCTTACCTAAAAAATTGGAAGATGAAGCATGTGGCAGACAGAGCGGTTATTGAAGCGTTGCAAAAACAGATAGTTGATTTGCAAACTAGTCAGCAACCATCCGGTGAACCAGTCCGTGCTATTGGATTAGGAGAATTAGAATCAGCCTTCCCTGACGGGGCGTTTCCCAAGGGAGTTGTACATGAATTGATTAGTACATCTTCTGAAGGCGCAACTTGCACCAGTGCTTTTATGGCTGTTATATTAGGAAAAATAATGCAACAAAGCGGGTACTGCCTATGGATCAGCACTATCCCAAGGCGCAGCATTTATCCCCCCGCGTTAAAAGCATTTGGGATAAACCCGGAGAAGATTTTATTTGTTGATACGCCAAAAACAAAAGATACTTTGTGGGCTATTGAAGAAGCGCTTAAATGTGATTCGTTGGTAGCCGTTGTAGGAGAACTCACAGAACTCAATTTTAATGAATCAAGACGCCTTCAATTAGCAGTAGAAAAAAGTCATGTTACCGGCTTTATACATCGCTTTCAGCCTAAAACACAAAATGCAGTTGCCTGTGTTACCCGTTGGCAGATTACACCTTTAGCCAGTACCGAATCTGATCGGCCGGGTCTTGGCTTTTCAAGATGGGATGTTCAGTTATTGAAAGTAAGAAACGGACAGCCTGCAAACTGGCAGGTACAATGGTCGCCGGATGGACTAGAATATATTCACACCGAACATCACGACACAACTCAAATTATACAATTACAAACAGGGTAACATGAGCAAGCGTATCGTTGCCATATGGTTTCCATATTTAATAACAGAGTGGATGCTGCGTCGACAAGCGGAGTTAAAGGATGTGCCTTTTGTGTTGGTTTTAACACAAAGAGGGAAACGCATTGTAAAAGCAGTAAATCCACAGGCGCACGAAAAAGGTATTTGTACAGGAATGTTAGCGGCCGACTGTAGAGCTATTGTACCTGAACTACAGATCCTTGACTATGAACCTGAGCAACCGGTTAAATTATTAATTGCCCTCGCAGAATGGTGCATTCGTTACACTCCTTTTATTTCTGTCGATGCTTCAGATATGCTGATACTGGATGCGAGTGGCTGTGCGCATTTGTGGGGCGGCGAAGAAAAATATCTCCAGGAGATACAAAACAAGTTTAATAAATTCGGCTACACAATTAAAATTGCCATAGCAGATACTATTGGAACAGCCTGGGCCGTTTGTAAGTTCGGACAAACAAACAGCATTATCAAATCAGGATCAGAAACGGAATCATTAATATCGCTTCCACCTGCTGCATTACGATTAGAAACGCCGGTTTTAGAAAAGCTTCAGAAACTAGGACTTAAAACCATTGGCAGTTTTATAAATATGCCGGCAACAGCTTTGCGAAGACGTTTTGGTCAACCTTTATTAAACCGCCTGGGTCAGGCACTGGGAGAGGAAATGGAAATGATGAACTTGGTAATCCCATTAACACCTTACCGGGAAAGGTTGCCAAGTTTAGAACCCATACGCACTGCGGAAGGAATTGAAATAGCAATTAAAACATTATTGGAAATGCTCTGTTTGCGCTTACAACAGGAAAGTAAAGGTCTCCGTAAATGTGAGCTCAAATGTTATCGCATAGATGGAGGAATTGAAAAAACAGAGATAGGAACCAGTAAACCTTCCCGTAATACCTTACACTTATTTAAATTATTTGAAAATAAAATTAAACAGATTGAACCCGATCTTGGTATCGAACTATTTTTATTGGAAGCATCCGTAGTTGAAGATCTTCAAAATACGCAGGATTCATTGTGGACAGTCAGCAGTGGAGATGAAACAGCGCTTGCTGAGTTGCTTGATCGTTTAGCTGGTAAGACAGGGGGAAAATCCATCTATCGCTATTTACCTGCCGAACATTACTGGCCGGAACGCTCTTTTAAAAAAGCTACTTCCCTTAGCGAAAAACCTACTACCACATGGCGTACCGATCTTCCGCGTCCTTTACATATTTTATCTGTTCCCGAATTAATTCAGGTATCAGTGCAAATGCCCGATTATCCCCCTCTGCTCTTTCGATATAAAAACAAAGTACATACCATAAAAAAAGCGGACGGGCCAGAACGTATTGAACAGGAATGGTGGATACAAAATGGGCTTTACCGTGATTATTATTGTGTAGAAGACGAAGATGGTGCGCGCTATTGGCTTTTCAGGTCGGGGGATTACAGTGCTGATCCAAAATGGTTTATACATGGATTTTTTTCTTAACAGATGAAATACACCGAACTACAGGTTACCACCAATTTTACCTTTCTGCGTGGAGGATCGCATCCCGAAGAAATGGTGGAACAGGCTTTAGCTTTAGGCTATACTGAAATTGCCATTACAGATTACAATACACTGGCGGGAATTGTACGGGCCTACACTGCAACCAAAGGAAAAGATATTCGTATCATTCCGGCATGCAGGTTAGAGCTAGCGGATGGCTATAGCTTATTGGCTTATCCAACTAACAAAGAAGCTTATGCCCGCCTTTCAGCTTTATTATCTGAAGGAAACCTCCGTGCAGAAAAAGGTGAATGTCTTTTGTATAAAGCAGATGTGTATCGCTATGCAAAAGATATCCAATTTATTCTCATACCTCCTCCCTCTTTAAATACAGTCTTTGAATTTGAGCCGGACTTCATGAAAGCTTTGCAGGAATATAAAAACAATTTGGGCAACACTCTTTACCTTGGAGCCATCCGGTCTTATCAGGCGAGCGATAGTAAAAAATTATTTCACCTGTCTCAGCTCTCCAAACAATATAAAGTACCGATGGTTGCCATGAATGATGTACATTATCATGCACCGGCAAGAAGAGAACTCCAGGATGTGCTCACTTGTATCCGTGAAAAATGTACAATTTACGATGCCGGTTTTCGGTTATATCAAAATGCAGAGCGCTATTTAAAACCTGAACAAGAAATGTTCCGCTTGTTTGCAGAATACCCGGAAGCAATAAAGAATAGCAAAAAAATAGCCAATGCCTGCACTTTTTGTTTAAGTGAATTGAAATATGAATATCCCGAAGAGATCACCAGCAATGGACGGACGCCACAAGAAGAGTTAATTTACCTGACCTGGAAGGGGGCTAATGAAAAATTTAAGAAAAAAATTCCGAAAAAAGTAAGGAAGAGCATTCAATATGAACTGGGTTTTATTGGACGAAAAAATTATGCGGCCTATTTTTTAACGGTCTATGATTTTGTGAAGTACGCCAGGGAGCACGAAATTTTATGCCAGGGAAGAGGCTCAGCTGCTAACTCTACAGTATGTTATTCCCTTGGTATTACTTCTGTTGATCCTTCAAAATTCAAATTACTGTTCAGTCGTTTTATGTCAGACGCGCGGGATGAACCGCCTGATATTGATGTAGACTTTGAGCACGAGAGGCGCGAAGAAGTGATGCAATACATTTATGAAAAATATGGCAGAGATCGCGCGGCTATTGTTGCTACAGTCACTCAACAACATTATAAAGGAGCGGTTCGGGATGTAGCCAAAGCAATGGGTTTATCAATGGATGCTGTCAATAGTCTTTCTTCTTCTGGTTGGGAATTCACTGACGAATGGCGTGAAGGAAATTCTGTATCTTCGGCGGGCTTCAGCGCTAAAGATAAACACCTCATCAAAGTGCTGGATCTCACCAATCAATACATTGGCTTTCCAAGGCAATTAGGGCAACACACCGGAGGTTTTATTATTACGCGAGGAAGCTTATCGGATTTATGCCCCATTTTAAATGCCCGCATGGAAAACCGCACCAATATTGAATGGAACAAAGATGATATTGAATCTCTTGGTTTTTTAAAAGTAGATGTGCTTGCCTTAGGAATGCTTACCTGTATTCGTAAAGCTTTTGATCTCTGTAAAATACATTATGGTTTGGATCTCACACTCGCAAACATTCCGCAGGATGATCCGAATGTATATGATATGATTTGCCGGGCCGATACTATTGGAGTTTTTCAAATTGAAAGTCGTGCACAGATGTCGATGTTACCGCGCTTAAAACCCAGGGAGTTTTATGACCTGGTAATTGAAGTGGCTATTGTAAGACCAGGACCCATTCAGGGCGACATGGTTCATCCGTATTTACGCCGGCGTGATGGAAAAGAAAAAGTAGAATTTCCATCCAAAGAGCTGGAAAATATTTTAGGGAGAACAAAAGGCGTTCCGTTATTCCAGGAGCAAGCCATGGAAATTGCGATAGTAGCTGCCGGCTTCACCCCTGCCGAAGCAGACGAATTAAGACGAAGTATGGCCACGTTTAAAGCCAAAGGCATGGTAAATAATTTTGAAACAAAATTAGTTACCGGCATGATGGCAAAAGGTTATACCGAAGAGTTTGCAAAACGGGTGTTTCGGCAATTGAAAGGTTTTGGAAGCTATGGTTTTCCCGAAAGTCACGCAGTGAGTTTTGCCTTGTTGGTATATGTTTCATCCTGGTTAAAATGTCATTTTCCTGATGTATTTGCTACAGCAATTTTAAATAGTATGCCTATGGGATTTTATCAACCCGCACAACTTGTTACAGATGCACGAAAGCATGGCGTTACTGTAAAAGCCGCTGACATTAATTACTCGAACTGGGATAATATACTGGAAGAAAAAGAAGGCAGGCACTGCGCGTTACGCTTGGGTTTCAGACAGGTTGAAGGCGCACGTCATGCAGATATGCAAATACTCATGGCTGCCCGTTCTGCACACCAAAAAATAACTATCCCCCAATTGGTAGATGCCGGTGTACCATTATCTGCTTTAGAAAAGCTAGCAGATGCCGATTGCTTCCGCTCTATTGGCTTAGACAGGCGGAAAGCGCTTTGGGAAATATCAGCTTTAAGTGATCATGCACAAGGTTTATTTGCCGGACAAACACCTGATAATAGTTCCGAGCAATGCATTACATTACCTGATATGCAATTGTTTGAACATGTGATAGAAGATTATCGCTCTACTACCTTATCCCTAAAAGCACATCCGGTAATTTTTGCACGTGAAAAACTACAGCAGTTAAAAGTTATATCATCTTATGAATTGAGTAATTGTAATGACGGAGAAATAATTAGAATAGCAGGTTTGGTTTTAGTTCGCCAGCGACCAGGAACAGCAAGTGGCATTTGCTTTATTACCATTGAAGACGAAACAGGAACATCCAACCTGGTTGTATTTAAAAAATTATTTCATCAATACCGGAAAGAGATTGTGCATTGCCGGATGCTAATGGTAGAGGGTAAAGTACAAAAAGAAGGGGCCGTAATTCATGTGGTGGTTAAAAAATGCTACGATCTTTCCGGACTACTATTACCCATTGGAGACTTAGAAGCCAGGGGATCCGAAGATCAAAGTATAAATTATATGAGTCGTGCCCCCGGGGTTCAGAAAGAAGTTAAAGCTGAGCACCACGATGTTTTTTATGGCGGCCGAAATTTCCGCTAATCTGAATTGAACAGATTTTTTAAAATAAATTTGCGTAACCAAATAGTTACACTTATATTTGTAACCACTTAGTTACACATTATGGAAACCAGAAGAGACGCATTTCAGGCTATTGCCGACCCAACCCGAAGAGCCATACTGGGTTTACTGGCCATACAAACATTAACCCTAAATGCGGTTGCCGAAAATTTTGATATCAGCAGGCCTGCTATTTCCAAACACGTAAAAGTATTAGAAGAATGCGGGCTTATAACGATTAAACAACAAGGAAGGGAAAGATATTGCGAAGCAAAATTAGATCAACTCAACGAAGTATCAGAATGGGTACAACAATACAAGCAATTTTGGGAAGACAAGCTGGATGCCTTGCAATTGTATTTGGATAAAATTCAAAAAGAGAAGAAAGATGGAAAACGAAAATAATACAGCTGACCGTGAACTAATTATTTCCAGGCCATTAAATGCCCCTGTTGATTTAGTGTGGGAAGTATGGACAAATGTCGACCATATTAAAAACTGGTGGGGACCAAACGGCTTTACAAATACCATTAGCAAAATGGAAATTAAGCCGGAAGGTGAGTGGAACCTGGTAATGCATGGTCCGGATGGCACCGATTATAAAAACCAAAGTGTTTTTAAAGAAATTGTCAAGCATCAAAAAATTGTGTATCAACATATTTCAAGTCCTAAATTTTTAACCACCGTGCAATTTGAAGCACAGGGAGACAAAACTTTAATTAAATGGCATATGCTATTTGAAACAAAAGAAGAATTTATAAAGGTGGTTAAAACATTTAAGGCCGATGAAGGCTTGAAACAAAACATTGAGAAATTACAAAATTATATATCACTCTTAAAATAATATGAATCAACAAGACAACACATTACACATTAAGCGCGTAGTGCATGCGCCAAGAGAATTAGTATTTGACGCTTTCACAAAAGCTGAGCATTTAATGCATTGGTGGGGGCCTGAAGGCTGTACACTCACGGTATTAAACCTAAACGTTAAACCTGGCGGCAAATTTCATTACAAAATGAGCATGCCCGGCGGACAGGAAATGTATGGTGTTTTTAACTATAAAGAAATTAAGGCACCTGAAAAAATAGTGTTTACAAATTCCTTTGCAGATGAAAAAGGAAACATTATTGCAACAACTATGTTAGAAAATTTTCCGAAAGAAATATTAAATACCTGGATTTTTACTGAAGAAAATGGCGTAACAACATTAAACCTTTCCGGCACTCCATTATCAGATATTGCTAGCGAAATATCAACCTTTGCAGGCATGAAAGAAAATATGGGCCTTGGTTTCGGTAAAACATTCGATCAGTTAGACGCTTATATTAAATCGCAATTAAAAATTAAACAACAATTAAAAACAACCACCATGGCAAGAGTAAGCACCTATTTAAATTTTCCGGGTAATACAGAAGAAGCGTTCAATTTTTACAGATCAGTTTTCGGTGGCGAATTTAGTGGAAAAGGTATTCAACGATTCGGAGATATTCCGGCAACAGCAGAGCACCCTCCTATATCTGAAGAAGTTAAAAAAATGATACTACATGTAGAACTATCAATTTTGGGAGGTCACATCATAATGGCTACAGATGCACCTGAAAGCATGGGGTTTACATTAAATTCAGGAAATAACACGCACATTAATTTAGAACCTGATTCAAAAGAAGAAACCACACGACTATTTAACGCGTTGTCATCAGGAGGTAATATCACCATGCCATTGCAGGATATGTTCTTTGGAGCCTATTATGGTAGCTGCACCGACAAGTATGGCGTTAACTGGATGTTTAATTTTACAACCAAATAAAAAAATAATTATGATGATACAGGAACCTTTTGTTATAGAACGTACTTACAAAGCCTCTGCTAAACAGGTATGGAAAGCTATTACTGACAAAAATGAAATGAAACAATGGTATTTCGACCTTGCCGAGTTTAAACCCGAAGTGGGTTTTGAGTTTACATTTAAAGGAGGGCCGGAAGATGGCGTACAATATATACATATATGTGTAATAACAGAAGTTGTTATAGAAAAAAAACTGACTTACAGCTGGTCATACGATGGCTTTGCCGGTAAATCTTTCGTTACTTTTGAATTATTTCACGAAGGAAATAATAATACGCGCCTGAAACTGACACATGAAGGCCTGGAAACTTTTCCTTCTAATAATTCTGACTTTGCTAAAACTAATTTCATTGAAGGCTGGAATCATATCATTGGCATTTCACTTAAAACATATTTAGAGAAAGATTAGCTTTTACTTATATTTACAACATAGACGACGTTTATTTTTTATTTTTTTCTTACACGTGTAAGCAAAACAAATCATTACTCTTGAACTAACCCCGCTTTAGTCATACATTAGCAATAATGATAAAAATCGGGAACGTCAAAATTAAGATCCTCCATTTAGAAGACCTTTCATCCGATGCAGAATTAGTAGAACGAGAGCTGAAAAAGGGTGGTATTTATTTTGAAAAAATAGTAGTTGATAATAAAAAAGATTTTGAGAACGCCCTCAATGTTTTTCCTCCTGATATCATTCTTTCTGATCATTCTCTTCCCTCCTTTGATTCAATTAGCGCGTTACAAATTGTAAAGGAAAAAGGCATGCAAATTCCCTTTATTCTTATCACATCCACCATGACGGATGAATTTGCTGTTAAAATAATGTTGAATGGGGCCGATGATTATATTATCAAAGATCGTTTAACCCGTTTACCGAGCGCCATATTAAATGCCATTGAAAAATTTCGATTGCAAAAGGAGAAAGAAAATTTTTCAAACCAAATAGCAGAAAACGAAAAAAGGTTTCGCGCACTCATTGAAAAAAGTTCAGACATGAAAATGCTGACAACGCTTGACGGCAAATTTTTGTATGGTAGTCCTTCAATAACCAAAGTATTAGGTTATGCGCTCCAGGATTTTCTATTTCACTCGTCTGCCGAATTTTTTCACCCCGACGACCTTCCAAATCTTAGAAAAAACAAAAAGACCTTACTTGCAAAACCAGGTGAATCGCTTCCATTTCAATATCGCATATTACATAAAAATAAAAACTGGATATGGTGTGAAGGAACCTTAACAAATTTACTTCACGAACCAAGCATCAACGCCTTCGTTTCAAACTTCAGGGATATTTCGGAGAGAAAAAAATCCGAAGAAGAGATTCTAGAAAAAAACAAACAACTCAAGTCGCTATCCAATCACCTACAAACTATCCGTGAAGAAGAACGCAAAAATGTGGCACGTGAAATTCACGATGAATTAGGACAGCATTTAACGGCTTTGAAATTGGACATCGACTGGATTCTTCATAAACAAACGAATCCGGATCCAAAAGTTATTATTAAACTACATGAGATGTTAGATATCAATGATGGCATTATAAACACCGTTAGGCGTATCTCTTCCGACCTACGGCCTGCTTTACTTGATGATTTAGGACTTATAGCAACAATTGAATGGAAGTGCGCAGATTTTGAAGAACGATCAGGAGTTAAATGTCAGTTTATTTCAAAGATAAAAGAAAGAAAATTTAGCAAAGATTTTAGCATCCATATGTATAGGATTTTACAGGAATCGCTCACCAATGTTAACCGGCATTCGGGAGCCAATAAAGTGGCTGTTATACTAGCCGAACTTGATAATAACCTGGTGTTGGAAATACAGGATAATGGTAAGGGGATTACGCCGGAACATGCAAACAATAGTAAAAGATTGGGAATTTTAGGCATGAAGGAAAGAGCCGGATTATTAAACGGAAAACTGGAGATCATTGGGAAGGAAAAAAAAGGAACATGCATTAAACTAATATTATCGCTCGAAAATGAATATACTGATAGCTGATGATCACGAATTAGTGAGAAGTGGCTTAGCAAGACTGGTAGCCGAAGAATATCCTTCTGCAACCATTCAGGAAGTTCCGAATGGAACCCAGGCCGAAAAAATGGGAAGAACTCAGAAATGGGATCTTATTATTATGGATATGTCTATGCCCGACAAAACCGGATTAGATGTATTAAAACAGCTGAGATCAGAATCCATAAAAACGCCGATTCTTATTTTAAGTATGCACCCCGAAAATCAATACGCCTTACGCGTATTAAAGGTTGGAGGGAGCGGCTACATTACCAAGGATTGTCCACGTGCCGAATTTTTAAACGCCCTGAAGATAATATTGAGCGGAAAAAAATATATTTCCCAAAACATAGCTGAAAAACTGGCTTCAAGATTTGACGAAGATCTTAATAAAGAACAACATGAACTTATTTCAGACCGCGAATTGCAGGTATTGAAACTTATAGCCTCTGGAAAAACTGTTTCTGAAATTGCACAGGCTCTATCTCTCAGTGTGGCAACCATAAGCACTTACAGAAGCAGGTTACTTGAAAAAATGAATATGAAAAATAATGCTGAGTTAACGTTGTATGCTATTAATAACGCCATTGTTTAGCCAACTTTAGTTTTCCAATTACCAGCACTAATACTATCATTAGTCTTTTCTACACCCCGCTGTAGAAATGCACATTTATAACCCTTCTTTGTCATAGTTTCTATGACATCACAATCATTTATGTAACTATTTCGGTTCCGTTAGTCTCTCACTAATTTTGTAACGGGAGAAACACTAAAAATTGATTTAACACATAATTTACCATCATATGTTCAAAGCAAAACCTACAAAAAAGGCTAAAATGGAAATCCAATACATCCTTGTCATTGAAAATAATTTATTAAACCGATCCATGTTATCAAAAAGTTTAGAACAAGACGGCTTTATTGTTCAATATGCAGATAGTACCGAATCAGGTTTAGCAATGCTAACGACCGCACGTCCATTTTTAATTATACTTGACATAAATTCACCTAAGCTGGATGCCAGGACATTTACGAGAATACTAAAAAATGACGAAGACACAAAAGACATCAAAATTCTCGCGTTTTCAGATAGTTCACTTTACAAATCTTTAGCGCCTTTTGACAGGTTAATATACACAAATGGACAAGAGCAACTACTTTTAAAAGGAATACGCCTTTATCTAGTAACTATGAAAACAGTAATATCAACTATCGTTTTCAAAAATACAGCCTATGAAAACAATTACTAAGCGTGAGAAGCATATAAGACATTTAATATTTTCATCCACTATTTTTAAAAAATCTGAAAATTGAGGAAAATAAACAAACACAAATTATGACCGCATTAAACGCATACATCGCCACTAAAAAAAAATCGCTATACGATTTTGCCGATCAAAATATCCCAACTCAATTGGGCCATGAAGTAAATCCGTCGTCATCCATAGTTGTATTAAACCAACTGGCTTCACATATGGAAATCTTAAATCAATCAGCCTTATTAACTATTACAGACATAAAAGGAAATCTGGTTCACGCTAATGAACTGTTTTGCAGTGTTTCAAAATATTCGCTCAATGAAATATTGAATAATTCCCATCACATCATTCGGCATCCCGACACGGATCCTTCGGTATTTATAGAAATAGAAACTACGCTTGCCAAAGGAGACATATGGAAAGGAGAATTAAAAAATAAAGCCAAAGACGGAACAGATTACTGGGTCATTGCAACAATCGCACCTATTTCGGGACTGGATGGGAAAGCAGCAAAACACCTTAGTATTGAATATGATATTACCAAACAAAAACGCGCCGAGGAAGAACTTATACAAGCTAAAAAGAAAATAGACACCGAATTATTAGAAAATCTTGCGTATGCTAAACACATACACGGTTCCCTCTTGGGTAAAAACGAAAGTTTGAGCGAGGGCGACGACTCATTTCTTATTTATAAAGCGCAAAAAATTATCAGTGGTGATTTTTATAAAATTGAACAAAAAGACCACAAGTTAATGGTGGTAATTGGCGATAGCACAGGTCATGGAATTGCAGCATCCTATATTTCTATTTTAACGCTACATATTTTATCAAGAATTACCCGTTTTTGTTATGAGAATCCGGGTAAAATATTAAAAATGATCAACAACGAACTTAATAGAATTACACAGCAAAACAAAGAAAAAAAGCTGGTAGAATCCGCAGATATGATGATCTGCAATATCGATAAAGAATTAATGACCTTGACATATGCATCAGCCAGGATGAGGGCTTTCATTTTAAGAGATAAAAAATTGATACTACTTGAAAAAGACAGATGTTCGGTGGGTTCAATTCATACAGACGATTTTAGCATTACCACCAGAACGATAGACCTTAAAAAAGGCGACTGCATTTATATAGCTTCCGATGGATTATCAGATCAGATTGGTGGCGTGCGCGACCGTTGCATTGGTTTTAAATTTATTCGAGCTACCATACAAAAAATGAACGGGCTACCGATGTCGGAACAAAAAAGAATCATAGAAAACACTTTAGCAGAATGGCAAGGTACAAATGAACAAACAGACGATATAACCGTTTTTGGGATCAGAATCTAAACGCATACCGAAAGCCTTTTTGTAAATTCGTGTATCTTTTACCGAAAAACATGATTATACTAACACAAATCTGTTTAAAACATCGCTTATGGCTTAATTTACTCGTCCCTTTCTAAAGTAACTTCGTGTAATTAAAATTTAAGCTCCTATGATGTCATTTATTCTTCAAATAACAAATACAGTTGCTGCCGCTGTTGTTGATAGCGCTATAGCTCAACCGGCAGTAACGGGCATACAAACAGCTACGGAGTTACCTCCCAACGAAATTCATGTATTTGATATTATAGCCCAGGCATGGGTTATTATGATCCCATTAACATTATTGCTATTAATGTCCATTTACGTAATGGTGGAAAGACTGTTGGTGATTTCAAAGGCATCAAAAAAGAATGCAACGCTATTAGCAAGTATCAAAGACATGATCAACAGCGGTAATTTGGCTAATGCACGCAACATGTGCAAAAGCGTAAATACGCCTGAAGCGATCATGTTAGAACAAGGAATTTCCCGTATTGGACAAAGCATGACTGAAATTCGTGAGGCCATGGATAAAGCGGCATCCGTTGAATTATCAAGTTTAGAAAAAAACATGAGCGTTTTAAATATTACCGGTCGCATTGCTCCCATGTTTGGTTTTATCGGAACAATTATCGGAGTTATTGAAATCTTCTACAAAATCTCTGTTGCCAAAACAGTAGAAATTGAAGTTATTTCATCTGGTTTATATGTAAAAATGGTTTCTTCTTGTGGCGGTTTAATTGTGGGTGTTATTGCTTTTGTTGGCTATCACTGGTTAAATGCACGTATTGATAGATTAGCCCATCGCATGGAGGAAACACAAATGGCATTTTTAGATATACTAAACGAGCCATCGAAATAAATTAAAAGTCAGGTTTTAGAAGTCAGAGTTCTTAAATCACTAAATCTTAAATAATCATGGGATTACGAAAAAAAGCACATAAAGAGGCGGAGGTAAGTACAGAGGCGTTAAACGATATCATGTTCTTCCTGCTTCTATTCTTCCTGATCTTATCCACGATGGTAAGTCCTAATGCCATTAAAGTAAATTTACCTAGTGCTAAATCAAACACTCCTGTAGAAAATAAAATTAAACCTATTCATCTTAATGTATCTAGCGACAGGCATTATTTTGTAGAAAATGAACCCGTAGATTTTTCGGTTTTAGAATCCTACCTGATATCTAAAATTGGTGATAATCCTGAACCTACTGTTGTACTGCAGATGGATAAAGATTTAAGTATTCAGGATGCAGTGGATGTAATGATTATTGTAGATAAGTTAAAATGCAAAATGGTTTGGGCTACCAAACCATCCAATGGGAAATAGAACATGATTTTATCTCAATCCGAAGAAAATAAGAACAGGTTGATATCTATGGGAATATCCCTGTCGATACTAACGCTGTTATTATTGTTTCTCATTTTTTATACCATTATTACACCTAACCCACCTTTTCCGGAGGCTCCTCCCGGTGGTGGTGGCGGCATTGAATTTAATATCGGAAATTTAATTGAAGGTACAGGTAATGTAGAAAACAACGGAGTTGGTGACGCAGTTAAAGTTGTAGAAAGTACGGAAGTAGTACCTACGCCACAAACTAATAGCGCCGATGATATTGTTACTTCAGAAAATGGGGAGGATATAAATATCACCAAATCTGAAACTAAAAATAATACTACTACTCAAACAGTTGTTATACCCGTTCAACCAAAAGTGAAAACAGCGGCTGAATTACTCAAAGAAAAATTTGAAAGAAATAAAGGCAACAATGGCGGTGGCGGAGACGGAAACAGCGGGCATGCAGGGAATGACGGAAGGCCGGATGGCAACCCAAATACGCACGGTAGCGGCGGAACAGGTGGCGGCGATGGCGGTGGAGACGGACCTGGAAAAGGGCCAGGAAAAGGACCGGGTAATGGTGGCTTTGGATTTAGTTTATCTGGCAGAAGCATCATGACACCTCCTGTTTTATCTAAGGACACGAAAGAAGAAGGAAAAGTAGTAGTGGAGATAACAGTGGACAAAACAGGTAAAGTAATTAAAGCTGATCCAAATGGCCGTGGAACTACAACCAGCAGCCCAATGCTAAAGGCTAAAGCGCGCCAGGCTGCCCTTGCTACCACCTTTAATGTGAGCGGCGAATTTGAAGAACAGAAAGGAACAATAACTATTATCTTTAGTTTCTAGATGATACGTTTAACTATCTTAATGTATAATTATGAATATCAATTCCGCTGAAGAAAATAAAAATAGAGTTATAGCTACTACCATTAGCATTTCTTCAATTTGTATCCTGCTTTTTACCTTTATTTTATATTCCATAAAAACACCCTCTAAACCTTTAGATACTGGTAGCATAGAGGTATCTGGATTTGATCTTTCTCAAGCATTAACCAGTATGGCTCAGGAAAAATCAGGAAATGAAGCTTTGCAAATTCAAAATGCTTCAAGCAAATTAACTTCGGCTAAAAATACAGAAGCTGCAATTCAAAAAACAGAAGCCCAACTCTTAACTGAAAAATTTATTGCAGGGAATGGGAAATTTGTTGGCTCTAATGAAACTCAGCAAGGTGGTACAGATGGATTATCAAAAGAACCAACAGGATATAAAGGAACAGGCGACGAAACGACTGGTTCAATTCCAGGAGTTGGGATAGATTTATCCGGAAGAAGAGTCATTAGCAATCCTGAAATTTCAAAAGATACTAAAGAACAGGGAAAGGTAGTAGTAGAAATTACAGTAGATCATAACGGCACAGTAATTAATGCTGAACCAAATGGTAGAGGAACAACGACGAGCAGTGCAACGTTAAAAGAAAAAGCAAAATGGGCGGCATTGAATACTCATTTTAACTCTAGCGTTATGCAAGAACAAAAAGGAACCATCACTATTATTTTTAGTTTCTAATATGCCATTTTACTTAAGTCATAAAGCCTTAACCCACAAGAAATTATGACCTACCAACAAACTCTTGATTATTTGTTTGCTAAGCTGCCCATGTACCAACGCGTTGGCGCTGCTGCTTACAAAGCTGATCTCAATAATACTCTGGCCATTTGCAAGGTATTGGGTAATCCAGAAAAAAAATTAAAATGCGTTCACGTAGCGGGCACCAATGGTAAAGGTTCCTCATCCCATATGTTGGCAGCCATTTTACAAAAGGCAGGATACAAAACAGGTTTATATACTTCTCCACATTTAGTTGATTTCAGAGAACGTATTAAAGTCAACGGCAAAATGATTCCTAAAGCAGAAGTTGTTAAATTTGTTGAAGACTATAAAGCTGATTTCGAGAGCATTGAGCCATCCTTTTTTGAGTGGACCGTGGGTTTGGCTTTTGACTACTTTGCTAAACAGGAAGTAGATGTAGCCATTATAGAGGTAGGCCTTGGCGGCAGATTAGATTCAACTAATGTGATCAATCCTGTTGCCTGTTTAATTACGAATATTAGTTTTGACCATGTTAATTTACTAGGGAATACGCTTCCTTTAATTGCGGAGGAAAAAGCCGGCATTATAAAGCACAAAATTCCGGTAACAATAAGTCAAACACAATTGGAAGTTATTTCTGTATTTAATACTAAAGCTAAAGATCAAAAAGCGCCCATTGAATTTGCCGACAAAAATTACAAAGCAGTTTCCACTTCTTATAACGACCAATCATTATCTATCGAATTACTTCACAAAAAAACAAATACAATCCATACTTACACGCTTGATCTTCAAGGAACTTACCAGGTAAAAAATTTGATGGGCGTTTTAAATACCATTGAGATTTTAAAACAAAAAGGATTTTTAATTGAAGACGAAGTTATTCATGCAGCTCTCAAACAAGTGCAAAAAATAACCGGGCTACAGGGTAGATGGCAAATCATACAAAACAAACCCTTGATCATTGCTGATACCGGGCATAATGAAGATGGAATGAAAGAGGTATTAGAAAATTTAAAACGATATGACTATAAAAAACTACATGTCGTATTAGGCGTGGTAAATGACAAAGACATTTCAAAGATTCTAAAACTTCTCCCCAAAGAAGCCATCTATTATTTTTGTAAAGCTTCCATCCCCAGAGCGCTCGATGAAAAAGAGCTGACGATACAGGCAAAAAAAGAGGGCTTGTCTGGTAAAACATTTAAAACGGTAACTGAAGCGTTATCTTCGGCAAAAAAACAGGCAAAAACAACTGACCTTATATTTGTTGGCGGCAGTACTTTTACAGTAGCCGACATTCTTTAAAAAAATACGGATCATAAAAAAGCCATCCGGTAGTTACCGGATGGCTTTTTAGTTTATGTTTTCTCCTTATTGAAAAACGTTTATCGTTCCCTGTTTATCATATTGAACGCCATCTAAACCAGTCGCCGTAAGAATGTAAAAATAAGTACCATCCGTTACTGTTTTTCCTGATTTATTTTTTCCATCCCATCTAACATTTCCGGTATCAGTGCCTTCAAACATTTTTAATCCCCAACGGTCAAAAATTGTAATTGTAATTTCACCCATATTAATAGCGCGGAATGTAAACACATCATTTTTTCCGTCGCCATTTGGCGTAAAAACATTTGGCACTTCAAATAATGAAATCAAATCTACCTTAATGTATCTCATGGCTGTATCTGTACAGAATCCGTTTGTAGCTGTTAATACTACCGGAAAATTACCCTGACTGTTGTAAAGATGTGACACTGTTGTGTCGTTTGACGCAAAGCCGTGTCCATCGCCAAAATCCCAGGTGTAATTTGTACCTGCTGGATTTGAGCTTGTGTTTGTAAATGATACAGGCAATGGCATTTGTCCCTGATATACATCGGCAACAAAAGAAGCATTGATCGACTCTATTCCGATAGCTTGCGTTGCAGTAGCTGTACATCCATTAACTGTATTAAGAGCTACCACGGTGTAAATACCACTGGCTGTTACCGGGAATTGAGTTCCCGTAAAAGTGACAACACCGGGAGTCCAGCTGTATGAATAAGGTCCGCCTACCGAACTAACGGCCGTCAAATTAACAGATCCTGTTGCGCAGGTAATTAATGTTGATGTAGGAATAATGTTAACATTAACAACTGTGTTGGTGCTAACAGTGATAACAGATTGACTTGAGCAACCATTGACTACCTGAACGATTGTTGTGTAAGTTCCACCGCTGGTAATTAAATATGGATTAACGGTGGAAGTTGTTACACCATTATTCCAGGTAACTACCAAACTAGATGTAGCCGCCGGTGACGTAGTAGCTGTAATGGTGTTTACAATACAGGTTAACACATTAGTAGTCGGCGATGTTACAACGCTAATTGGAGGAACCGACGTAGACGCTGTGTACGTTTGCAAACATCCATTATTAGGATTAAATGCAGTTAAGGTATATACACCAAGGGCGGTGGAAGTTGCCGGATTACCAATGGATGTTGTTGGTGTAAACGGTGTTATCCAATCTAACTCAACGCTTGGTGTTGATGAAGCATTTAAACTTATTGTCGTTGTATTACACCCAATAGTGTAAGTTGCAGTAGGCTTTATCGTATCAGCAGTAACAACAAATGTTCCGGCAACCGAACATGTGCTTACGGTATTAAGTGCGACATAAGAATAAGTACCAGCTGCCATTGCAGTTGCAACTGTTGTAGTTCCTGAAATAACTCCTGAAGGGCCAGTCCAGGAGGTACTGGTATTGGTGTTTGTTGGAGCAAAAGTTAACGTAGTACTTGGAGAGGCACATGTAATTAGCAAGGAAGGATTATTACTCAATGCATACAAAGGCGCGCCAGAGAAAGGATTAATTGAAAAACTAGTTAAAGCTATACAACCTAGATCGTCAGTCACAGATACCGTATAACTCGTGCCGGGAGGCAAATTAGAGTTTATGGTATCCGTTGGAGCCGTAACTGTTGGCGACCAGGAATAAGTATATGGAGCTGTACCATTTACAACACTAACTGTTGCGCTTCCTACTGGTGACACACAGCTTGGCTGACTAAGTGTAGAAGTTAAAACAGGCATATTAATTGAGCCGGTAATATTTATACTTCCGGTTAATGAACAAGTACTTACCGTATTAACGGTTGTATAGGTGTATACACCAGGTGCAGTAACCACTACGTTTGTGCCGGTTATCGCGCCTGAAGGACCTTGCCACTGATTAGCGGTGCTAGTATTTGTTGGCGCAAAGGTTATTGTTGTACTTGGCGAAGAACAACTTAAGCTATAACTAGGACTCACATCTAACGTGTAAGACGGTGCCGGAGGGTATGGATCGATTGAAAACGACGTTGTTCCTGAACATCCATTTACGTCAGTTGCGGATACTGAATAGGAAGTTCCAGCTGGCAAATTGGTATTAACAGAGCTAGAAGGTGCAGCAGGGGTCCATGAATAAGTATACGGGCCGGTACCGCCGCTTGTATTAATTGTTGCAGTTCCGGCAGGCAACAAGCAAACAGGTTGAGTAAGAGATGCCGTTACTGTAGGGTTTGGCGCCGAATTAAATGTGGAATACAAAACAGGACTAAATGAACAGGTTGTTCCAGCCACCCCTAAGGTAACCGAAAATGTACCTGAAGACGAGGTATTCACACATTGTCCTACTTGTCCGCTAACACCAGGTCCGCTCCAATTATAGGTAAATCCGGGCGGTGCGCAAAGTGTATTAGTAGTTGATGCCCCACAAAAAGAACTATTGGTTTGTCCTACAGGAATATCCGTACCGTTTAAATTTAAAGTCATAGGTTGACAAGATGCATCAATATACGCATATCCTCCATGCGCACCCTGAGATGCTACGCAGCCAGCTACAGTAAATTCTAAATTAACGCATTGACCAATGTAAGATGTTAAATCAAAAGCAGCTGTTGTCCAATCTTTATACGCCCAACTTCCTGAAGTAACAAACGATGGATCACCACTGGAACATGAAGATCCAATTGCTGTTACGTTATACTGACCGCATGGGATCGGATTTCCCGAACAATCTTTAAAAGAAACATTAAAAAAGGGTTGCTCCGAACAGGTGTGTGGTGCTTTATTTAACAAAACCGCATATCTATAGATAAATACCGAATTAGCTGGAGTAACAGTAAAACTTTGAGTTAAACGATATGATGTTCCACCACTGGAAACGCCGGTTGGCCCTAAACGACAGGTGAAATTTCCTCCTCCCGGAGGAACTCTTTGTATAACAGGTACATTTGGGTCAGTTCCTGCAGTTACAATTACCGCCTGCGATGTTGTATTTGGGCAACATCCCGCCATAGTTAACGAATTATTATTGGGACCCTGTGTAGCTGTCCAACCAGCAAGAGACCCAGTCTCAAAATCCGGATTTGAACAAGGACCCTGAACTGTTGGATCAGGACCTGCTTTTGAGAATCCATATTTAAAATCAATAAAGTTACGTTTTAACACAGCAACAATTCTTTTTTGTCGCCATTCCTGATCAGTGCTCATTGTAGCTTGCTGCCAAGCCGCTTCTTCATTAAAACCTTTTAAAGAGTCCTTATCAAATTCCAAAGGCAAATAAAATTCATCAATATGCTCATGGTTATGATTGTCAACGGCAATGTTTTGCTGTGCTTTTAAAGAAATAACGCTGGTACAGCATATTGCAACCATTAATTTTGTAAAGTTCATTTTCATATCATTCGTTTAGTTACAGTCTGTTTACCAAAATTTGTAAATAGATGTTTGTTTAGGTTGATAAATGTATAAAATCCATCAAAAAATAAATTGAATATCTGATATGTAAACTTAGACGAGACGAAAAAAGCCATGCAAAATTTGCATGGCTTTTAATTTTGAAGAAAAAAATCCTGCTATTGAAAAACGTTGATTGTCCCTTGTTGGTCGTAATTAACGCCATCTAAGCCAATAGCTTTAACAATGTAAAAATAAGTTCCGTCTGTTACTGTAGAACCTCCTTTGTTCTTACCGTCCCATTTAACATTTCCTACATCTGTAGTTTCAAACATCTTCAAGCCCCAACGATCAAACACCGTAAATGCTATATCACCTATGTTAATGGCATTGAAAGTGAAAATATCATTTCGGCCATCGCCGTTAGGCGTAAAAACATTTGGTATGGTCAAGAAGGAAACAAGATCAACTTTAATTATTCTTACCGCCGTATCAGAACAGAAACCGTTTATAGCGGTTAAGATAACCGGATAATTTCCCTGGCTGTTATAAATAGTGGAAGTATGCATTGTGGTATCGGTTACATTATTGCCAAGATTCCAATAGTATTCGATGGCGTTTGTACTTGTATTTGTAAAAGAAACGGGTAGAGGCATCAATCCCTGATAAGGATCTGCAACAAATGATGCAGTTACTGTTTCATGACTTATTGCCTGTGTTACTGCTGTAGTACAACCGTTTGTAGCATTCAATGCGGTCACGGTATATATTCCTGCATTCGACACAGTATAAACGCTGCCGGTAACAGTAGGCGAAGATGCTGTCCACGTATACGAATAACTACCTGGAGTGGTTTGACTGGCATTTAACGTCAAACTATTTGTAGAACAAGGGATCTCAGTTCCAGCGGAATTGATGTTAACTCCTGCAACAGTATTAGACGATACTGTAATTATAGACTGTGTTGAACAGCCTCCTGCCAGTGCTACCGTTGTTGTATAATTACCCGCTGCAGTAATAGTATAGATACTGGCCGGATAAGTTCCTGTGCCATCCGACCAGGTAATAGTAGTACCGACTGTTGTAGTTGTAGTAGTTGTAGCCTGTATGCTATTGGTAATGCAGGTTAAATTAAGTATAGTAGGAGTCGTCGCCACAGTGATATCAGCTCTTAAAGATTCCACCGTATAAGTAGCTTTACAGCCTGTAGTTAAATTAGTAGCCGTTAAAGTAAATATACCAGAAGCTGTAGATGTTCCAGGATTACTAACCGGGCTGGGAGGAACTGTTGGTGCTAACCAACCCAGTGCTATTCCTGCGGTTGATATTCCATTTACTGATACAGTTGACCCATTGCAAGTGATCGTGTATACTGCAACCGGAGCCACCGTATTGGTTGTAATGGTAATGGGTACAGTTGCTGTACAGGAACTAACGGTATTAGTAACCACACAGGAGTAGGTGCCAGGAGAGCTAACGGTAAAATTAGGGGTTGTTGTATGTGTCCATACGGCTGTTGTATTTGTGCCCGTAATGGCTGATGCCGTTAACGACGTGGATAAACAAGTAAGGTTGGCACTTAAGGGACTGATTGTATAGGTAGGAGCATCCGTGAAACTGGCAATTGAAACAGTTGTAATTCCCTGGCAACCAAATGTATCTACCACCGTGACAGTATAATCGGTGCCAGGTGTAAGGCCTGTGGCAACTGATGCTGTAGAGGAAGCCGGTATCCAGTTATATGTAAAAGGAGAAGTTCCGCTCGCAATATTAATCGTACCTGAACCGGTAGCATTAGTACAGGTTGCCTGAGCCGAAATGGAAGACACCGTTGGATTGGGAGAAGCATGTAAAACAATATATTTCACAATAGGCCCATAACAACTGCCATCAGGAGTCATCGTTAACGTGTAAGTTGCTGGCGTTGTTGTTACCATTGATTGAGTGATAACACCGGATACTCCTGTTCCGGCTGGGCCATTCCATAAATAAGGATTTAAACCGAGGGGTGCGATTAATGTAGCGTTTAAAGCGCCGCACATGGATACATCAATGGGAGTTTGCGGCGTTGCGTCAAAAATGGTTCCGTTTAAACTAATTTCCAAAGGCAAACATCTGCAATCAAAATAAGCATAACCATAATGGGCACTGAAAATACAATCGCCCACGGTTATTTGTACGGTAACATTTGAACCAATATATGGAGAAAGATCAACCGTTTTTATTTCCCAGTTATGCCAAAACACTTTAGCATTTGGATCAGAAGCTGGATTATTAAATCCCGTGGCATTCCAACCTAAAGTAGATGTACTGCTAGTTGGTGTACAATTGGGATCGGGTGCCTGTATTTCAATCTTAGGGCACGAAAGATCAGTGCCGGTGCTATCCTTTACGCTGATGTTAATATAAGGTTGCTCAAAGCAATCGTGCCCGCCTGAATTTAACAGGCCGCAATAGGCAATTTGAAAAATGGCATTACTGGAGGTTACATTAAACGTTTGAGAAATACGTTGTGATTTATTTCCCGCTGTAGCATCATTTAATTTAGCAATTCTGGTACCCCCAAACGGCGACGCCAAACTAAGTGTAGGAAAAAGCGGGTCAGTTCCTGTACTGCTAATAATTGAAGCCACTCCCGTTCCAGGACCACAGCATCCGGCCATTGTAAGCGAATTACTGTTACCGCCGTTCTCTACAGTCCATCCAAAAAAGTCAGTTGCATTTTCAAAATCCACGTTTGAACACGATGGCTGCACAGACGCTGTTTGCAAAGTTCTCCAAACTATATTATCTGCATGATTAAGCTGGTATTTATGATTGACAAATTCCCGCTTAGCTTTATACATGTAGAACTTAAACTCTCTTCCCACTAAATTTTTTGAGGTAGCAATTTGCTTGGCCTGCTGTTCATTAAATCCGGCCAGCGAATCCTGGGCAAAAACATAGTTAACCTTAGTTTGCGCTTTTAATTTAGTTGAATGTAGAAATAAAGTGCCTAAAAAAACAAATAATAACTTTTTGATCATGCCATAAAAGATTAAATAAAGAACTAATATATTGATTTTTATCGAAATACATAATTTAGCCTGTGGAATGTGAGGCTTCAATTTGTTTTTAGATTTTGGCAAGAAAACTACTTGAAATTACTAATCAGGCCCAAACTTTAGTTCCCTCACTACAATTTTTACATATATCAATTTCTTGTCGGGATTTAAGGATCGATTGTCTAAAACTTTGATACTTATTTGATTTCCACAATTCTTTGAATATTTCTTCTTTTAAATCTCCTAACTGATGTTTGGCATCTTTATCAAAGCAGCATGGCACTACTAATCCATCCCACGTTACAACACAGCTACTCCACATACGCCAACATTGGTTCAGTAACTTGTTTTTAATAGAATAAGTTCCGTCGGCATTTTTTTTATAGCGACTATATTTAATGTTTTCCGGGATTAAAGGATTTCCGTTTTCAAACTCATACACCTGAGCAGTTTTAAATACAACCTCGTCTACTCCTAATTCTTTAGCCAAAAGTTGTACATCGTTTAATTGATGTTCATTTGGTTTTACAACCAAAAACTGAAAAACAATGTGTGGCGTTTTACTTTTAAGCTGTTTTTTAGCGGCAATAATACGCTTAGTGCCCTCAATCACTTTTTGTAATTGCCCCCCAATACGGTACTGCTGATAAGTTTCCTGGGTGGTGCCGTCAATAGAAATAATGAGCCGGTCTAGCTTGCTTTCTACCGTCTTTCGTGCTTGCTCTTCATTTAGATAATGCGCGTTGGTGGAAGTTGATGTATAAATTCCCTTATCAGAAGCATATCTTACCATATCTAAAAAATTAGGGTTTAAATAGGGTTCTCCCTGAAAATAAAATGTCAGATAAATAAGCTCCTTGTATACATCATCAATTGTTTTTTTAAAAAAAGCAGGTTCAAGCATACCAATGGGACGCGTAAATTGACGCAATCCACTGGGACACTCAGGACATCGTAAATTGCAACTGGTTGTAGGCTCAATAGCCATGCTTATAGGAAAGCCAGAACTTAACGACC
This sequence comes from Bacteroidota bacterium, assembly GCA_040387475.1. Classification (GTDB taxonomy): domain Bacteria; phylum Bacteroidota; class Bacteroidia; order B-17B0; family Aurantibacillaceae; genus UBA4416. Next base: position 23,841 of record JAZKDT010000055.1, read on the forward strand.
TGTTTTGAGCTTTTGAAACATGATAACTCAACCACACTTTAAGCGCGTTAATTAACTTCCTAAAAGATAGTTTTTTTGAGAGTTGTATATGGTTGGCCAATGACACAGCTTAAAGGTAAAGTTTTTTTATTTCGCTATACCGTTTTTCTTTTTTGTTAAATTTACGGGACATTATAATTACTATGACCGTTTTTACAAATACACTTGAGTTCGCTAAGCAGCTGGATGCAAAAAATCCGTTAAATACATACAGGCAAAAGTTCCACATTCCACAACATAATGATATGGATATGGTATACTTTACAGGTAATTCACTGGGATTACAGCCAAAAACAACGCAGGAATATATTCAACAGGAATTGAACGACTGGGCAACTTTTGGCGTTGAAGGACACTTTTTGGCTAAAAATCCATGGATGAGCTATCATGAAATTTTAACAGATAAAACCGCTAAAATCGTTGGAGCCTTGCCCTCTGAGGTAGTTATGATGAATCAACTGACGGTTAATCTTCATCTATTAATGGTTTCGTTTTACCGACCAAACAAACAACGCTATAAGATTTTATGTGAAGCAAAAGCTTTTCCTAGCGATCAGTATGCTTTACAATCCCAGGTGAAATTTCATGGTTATACAATTGAGGACGCGTTAATTGAAATTGCTCCACGTGAAGGCGAATATGAAGTTCGTCATGAAGATATATACAAAGCCATTGAAGCTAATAAAGATTCTTTAGCACTGATTATGATTGGTGGCGTTAATTATTTTAGTGGACAAGTATTTGACATGAAAGCTATTGTTGAAGCAGGGCATAAAGCAGGAGCCATTGTTGGCTTTGATTTGGCTCACGGTGCCGGTAATTTAAAATTACACTTACATGATTGGAACGTTGATTTTGCTGCCTGGTGTTCTTATAAATATTTAAATGCCGGACCAGGAAGTGTGGCCGGCGCTTTTGTTCATGAACGTCACCATAAAAACACCGACATGCCTCTATTTGCTGGGTGGTGGGGCCACGATAAAGAAACGCGGTTTAAAATGGATCGTGAGTTTAAGCCTATTGAAAGTGTTGAACGCTGGCAGATGAGTAATGCTCCGATTTTTGCGATGGCAGCTTACAAAGCATCGTTGGATATTTTTGATGAAGTAGGCATGGATAAACTCAATGAAAAAAGCAGAGAGTTAACGGCTTACCTAGAGTATATTGTTGGGGAGATCAATAAACAAAAAAATAATTGCCTGGAAATTATCACGCCAAAGGCAAACCGAGGCTGCCAAATCAGTATTGTAGCGCACGGACAAGGAAAAGCACTATATACTAAATTAATTGAACACGGTGTGATACCCGATTGGAGAGAACCAAATGTGATTCGTTGCGCCCCTGTTCCTTTATACAATTCCTTTGAAGATATATACAGATTTGGCGAGATATTAAATCATTTATTATAAGATGATCCGATCTGTCAGATCAATTATTTGGATACTAAGCATTCTCTTTTTTTGCTGGCTGATGATTGGTCTAACGTTACCTTATATGGGTTTCGAACACGATGTGGATTTTTTACTGACCAAACAAAAGATCATTCATATAAAACACTGGCGTTACGCTTTTTACACCCATATTTTTCTCAGTATATTTTCTTTGATCGCCGGATTAACTCAGTTTTCAGATTACATTTTAACGAAACACAAAAAACTGCATAAAACAATGGGTTACATGTATGCTGTAGATGTTATTTGCCTGGCGGGTCCATCAGGATTGATCATGGCTTTTTATGCAAATGGAAACAATACATCTAAAACAAGCTTTGTGCTGTTATCTGCATTATGGATCTTTTTCACAGTAATAGCTATCATTAAAGTTCTTAAAAAAGATTTTATAGAACATCAGAAGTGGATGATCAGAAGTTATGCGCTAACTTTGTCTGCAATAACACTGAGACTTTTAGCTTTTATATTACCCAGCTTTATTCATCTAACCGCAAAAACAGAATATGCGCTCATAGCCTGGTTAAGCTGGACAATTAATTTAGTAGTTGCTGAAGTAATTATTTATCATACAAATTCTAACCGCCTTCCTTCGCAGACTTAACAGTTGTGTTTCCCGCGATGCTAATTCTTTTTATTGTTCCCGACCCGCCCAATTGAATTTGTTTGGCTTTTGCTACTTCAAATGATTCGATTTTATTTCCAGCGTAGCCTTTTTCGATAGGGTCGTTTTTCCATTTATAAGTATACTCACTTGATTCAATGGTCATGTCAGTACTAATTGTAAAAGCCTGAGAGGTTGTTGGCGAACAAAAACAACCCACAATTTCATTATCAATAATATTTCCTACAGAGTCATATGTAATAACATAGGTTTTAGTTGGATTCAATGTATCAGCAATTGCAAAAAATGTCTTGTATACAACAGCATAACAATTACTATCCAACTTAATTTTTCCTATATACATATATTCATTGGTCACATCCCTCGAAAAACGGCCATCTTCCATATCAGGAATAAAAACCGCGTAATCATAATTGATATATCTTCCGTTAAGTCGATTGCTAACACTATCTATAGATTCTGTAAACGGCAAATTTAAATTAGGCATGTCTTTCAAGTAATTCCTGAACATCAGCGCCTGCAATTTTTCGTTATCGCCAAATGTATTAACCATCAGGCTGGCATAACGTTCGTCATCTCTAACAAAATCAAAATGTTTCTCATTTATAATCTTATCTTTATTTAAAAACCCTTCTCTAATGGCCTGATACAAATTGTCGATGCAATTTACTGTGTCTTTCTTTATTGCATATATTAGGGCATCGTTAAATACCATTTCATGATAAGGACTATACCCCACCCGAAGACACACTTCATTGACCAGGGATGCGTTATCCACATCATTTAGTTCTATGTAAGCCTTGGTCAAAAACATGAACATTCTGCCATCAGGAAAATAACGGATCGCTTCCTTAAAAAGAACAATGCTCTCGGTTGCTTTCTTTTCGTTAACCAATAGATCCATCGCTCTTAAAAAATACTTTCTTCCTTCATTCTTTTGTAGTTCAGTAACTACTTTTAGTCCATCAACTATAGAATCAATATCATACATGGCATCTTCTGACAACAACTTGGCCATGTTATTACTTTTTGTATTTTCATTGACTGCTTGTTTTTCGCCTGTGCAGAAAGTTAAAGTGCTCACTAAACAGATGGCAACGAATCCGTATATATATCTCATATTTTGATTTATAAAGTATTGAAGATGAAAGTAAAACTTAAAATCTTTTCGCTAAAATTTTGTTTTACCAAAATTTGATTTACATTTGTCGCACAATGTTACAAACAACCCACATGCATCATTTCCATTTCTTACCATTAGGTAGGCTGGGATGATATGGTGTTTAGAGAACTCAAAAATAGCTAAACTATATATTTAACAAGGCTTACCAATCGGTAAGCCTTTTTTTATTGCCGAATTTTTCATCTACAAAAATCAAACACATGCAAAACAAATTAAAAATAGCCATACAAAAATCAGGTCGCCTTAGTGAGAACTCCCTTAAACTTTTAAAAGAATGCGGGATAGATATCGATAATGGTTTAAACAAACTAAAAACAGAAGCTTCCAACTTCCCTATTGAAGTCTTTTTTTTAAGAGACGATGATATTCCGCAATACGTAGAAGATGGGGTGGCAGACATAGGCATTGTTGGAGAAAATGTATTGTTGGAGAAAAATAAAAATCTAAAAGTGATAGATACGCTAGGCTTTGGAAAATGTCGTTTATCCCTGGCTATTCCTAAAGAACAAAACTACAAGTCTATCAAAGATTTAAATGGAAAACGGATAGCCACCACCTATTCTACTATTTTAACGAAGTATTTAAAAACTCAAAACGTAAAAGCTGAGATTCACGAAATCAGCGGCTCTGTTGAAATTGCTCCCGGCATCGGCTTGGCAGATGCTATTTGCGACCTGGTTAGTTCAGGCAGCACTTTATTTACGAATGGACTGAAGGAAGTTGAGATCATTTTAAGATCGGAAGCGGTTTTAGTAGCTAATAAAAAATTAGGCAAAGAACAAAACATTATTTTGGAAAAGTTATTATTCAGAATAAAAGCTGTTCGGAAAGCAAAGAATAACAAATATATTTTGCTAAATGCTCCGAACAACAAACTAAGCGCAATTTGCAATATACTACCCGGAATGAAAAGTCCAACTATTTTACCATTGGCAAATAAAGGCTGGAGCTCGATTCATTCTGTTGTAGAAGAAAATCAATTTTGGGAAATTATTGAGAAGTTAAAAACAGAAGGTGCCCAAGGAATACTGGTTGTACCAATAGAAAAAATGATAATCTAAATTGCTGCCAGCCAAAGCAGACTCGCAGCACGATAATATAATACCTGAAAATAAGAACATGAAACTCATTAAATACCCAAATAAAAGTACGTGGAAAGCTCTTTTAAAACGCCCGACTATAGAAAACAGTTTACTGGAAATTACTGTCCGGAATATTTTGATCGATATCCAACTGAACGGACAACCCGCTGTACGAAAATATACACTGCAATTTGATAAAGTTGATCTCCAAAATATTTCAGTGAGTGACGAGGAATTTTCAGCCGCACAACAATCTATTCCTAAAGCCCTAAAAAGAGCTATTCAACTTGCAAAAAATAATATAGAAACATTTCACATTTCCCAAAAAGAGGAATTTAAGATCATTGAAACCATGCCTGGCGTAACATGCTGGCGAAGGTCAGTTCCTATTGAAAAGGTAGGTCTGTATGTTCCAGGCGGAACAGCGCCATTATTCTCCACTATATTAATGTTAGGAGTTCCAGCAAAATTAGCAGGTTGTTCACAAATTATTTTGTGCACCCCACCGGAGTCAAATGGTAATATAAACCCTGCCATTTTATATACTGCGCAACTGGTTGGTATTAACAAAGTATATAAAATTGGCGGTGTACAGGCCATCGGCGCTATGGCCTATGGTACTGAGGCTGTTCCGCAGGTTTATAAAATAGTGGGGCCGGGAAATCAGTATGTAACCTGTGCCAAACAATTGATAAACAAACAAGGCACTTCCATTGATATGCCTGCCGGGCCGTCTGAACTGGCTGTGATTACCGATAAAAATTGCGTTCCGGAATTCGTAGCGGCTGATCTGTTGTCGCAGGCGGAACACGGTTCAGACTCACAGGTTATACTGGTGTCGGATAATGAAAGTGTTATAAATGCTGTTCTGCAGGAAATAGAAAAACAATTAGCGATCTTGCCAAGAAAAGATATTGCAGCTCAGGCCTTGAACAATAGTAAAGCCATTTTGGTAAAAACTATTGAAGAAGCGATTGATTTAGTAAATGAATATGCGCCCGAACATTTGATCATTGCCTGCCATAACAACGAAGATTTAGCCAACCTTGTGGCAAATGCAGGTTCAGTATTCCTGGGTAACTATTCCTGCGAAAGTGCAGGAGACTATGCTTCCGGAACCAATCATACACTTCCAACCAATGGAAATGCAAAAGCATATAGTGGCGTTAGCTTGGACAGCTTTGTCAAAAAAATAACATACCAAAAAATAACTAAAGAAGGTATAAACAATATTGGTCCCGCTATCGAACTGATGGCTGAAGCCGAAGGATTACAAGGTCACAAAAATGCAGTTACACTTAGAATCAAAAATAGAAGATGAGTTTCAATTTAGAAAACATAACCCGTCAAAATATAAAAAGCTTAGCAGCCTACTCATCCGCGCGCGATGAGTACAAAGGCGATGAGGGCACTTTTTTGGATGCCAATGAAAATACGTATGGCTCGCCATTACCTGTGAACTATAATCGATATCCTGACCCTTTGCAATCATTGGTAAAGGCGAAGATCAGTACATTAAAAAATATACCCGTTGATCATATTTTTTTAGGAAATGGGAGCGACGAAGCCATTGACATTTTATTTCGTGCTTTCTGCGATCCCGGAAAAGACACTGTAATTATTTGTCCACCAACATACGGCATGTATGAAGTGTCGGCCAATATCAACAATATTCGGGTTTACAAAGTGCCTTTATCCAACGATAGATTTCAATTAGATGTACCATCCGTTTTAAACTCCATAACCGAAAACACCAAACTTATATTCATCTGCTGCCCTAATAACCCAACAGGCAATGGGGTGAAATGGGTGGATATTCATACAATTCTGAATTCGTTTAATGGCATTGTGGTGGTTGATGAAGCCTATATAGATTTTGCGAGTTACGGAAGTTTAATTCCTAAACTAAATAACTATAAAAACCTGGTGATTCTTCAAACATTTTCTAAAGGCTGGGGGTTGGCGGGTTTAAGAGTGGGGATGGCATTTGCTTCTGCAGAGATCATAGTTCTCTTTAACAAGATTAAACCGCCCTATAATATCAATGCCGTTTCTCAGCAATTACTTTTAGAAGCATTGTCTAATAGAGACCAGGTAGAAGAATGGGTAAAGGAAATTATCTCGGAACGACAAAACATAAGCCAGGAACTTAGCAAACTATCATTGGTTGAAAAAGTTTATCCCAGCGAATCTAACTTCATTTTAGTAAAAACACAAAACGCAAAAAAGATATACGACTTCCTCATCACTCAAAAAATTATTGTCCGCGACAGGAGTAATGTTGCCTTATGTGACAACTGTTTAAGAATCACAATTGGAACACAAAAAGAAAACCTACAACTTATTAATGCCTTAAAACAATGTAACTCATGAAGAAAGTATTATTTATAGACCGTGACGGAACGTTAATCTGGGAGCCACCAACCGATTTTCAGATCGATAGTTTTGAAAAATTCAGGTTTCTACCGGGCGTTATCACCTGGCTGGGGAAAATAGTTCGGGAGTTGGACTATGAATTGGTATTGGTAACCAACCAGGACGGATTGGGAACCGAAGCTTTTCCGGAAAGTACATTCTGGCCGGTTCATCATCTCATGATAAACATTTTAGCTAGCGAAGGGATAACCTTTTCGGAACAATGTATTGACCGTACATTTGAAAAAGATAATCTTCCCACACGCAAACCAAATACAGGCATGCTCACTAAATACCTGCAAGGTGATTATGATCTCGCAAATTCTTTTGTTATTGGCGACCGCATAACAGATGTTAAACTCGCAGAGAATTTAGGAACAAAAGCTATATTCATTAAAAACTACGATAAACCTGATGGCTATGAAGCTGACATTCAATTAAGCGCAAATAATTGGGAAGAAATATATAATTACCTGAAATTGCCTGAAAGAAGGGTAAAACAAATCCGTAAAACAAGAGAAACGGATATTAGCATTGAGCTTAATTTAGATGGTACAGGCCACTCAAACATTTCAACCGGACTTGCGTTTTTTGACCACATGTTAGAGCAAATTGCCAAACACGGAAATGTTGATCTGAGTATAAACACTAAAGGCGATCTGAATATTGATGAACACCATACTATTGAAGATACAGCTATTACATTAGGTGAAGCATTTTTAAAAGCATTAGGAGATAAGCGCGGCATTGAACGTTATGGTTTTACCTTGCCCATGGACGATTGTTTAGCGCAAGTTGCCCTGGATTTTGGCGGGAGGAACTGGATAGTGTGGGACGCAGAATTTCAGCGCGAAAAAATTGGTGATATGCCAACAGAATTGTTTTATCACTTTTTTAAATCGTTTAGTGATGCAGCTAAATGCAATTTAAACATTAAAGTAGAAGGCCAGAATGAACACCACAAAATTGAATCCGTTTTTAAAGCTTTTGCCAAAGCAATCAAACAAGCTGCAAAAAGAGATCCAGATAACATGAACTTACCCAGTACTAAAGGAATATTGTAATAAAAAAACGTGTCGGTTCGAGCGAAGTCGGAAACAAACCAATGAAAGCATCCATAATAAAATATAACGCAGGAAATGTACAATCGGTTTTATTTGCTTTAGAGCGAATTGGAATTAATGCAATTGTCACTGATGACTTTGATCTTTTAAGATCTTCTGATAAAATTATTTTACCCGGCGTTGGCGAAGCAAGTTCAGCAATGAACTACTTGAAAGAAAAGAAATTAGATCAATTAATTATTTCCTTAACACAACCTGTTTTGGGAATTTGCCTGGGAATGCAATTGATGTGTCAATACTCTGAAGAAGGGAACACCAACTGCCTTGGAATATTTGATAATAAGGTCCGGCGTTTTTCTAAAGGTGTTAAGGCCCCCAAAATGGGCTGGAACACTATTTATGATCTGAAAACCGATTTATATAAACATGTACAGGAAAATGAGTACATGTATTTTGTACATAGTTATTATGCAGCATTGGGCGAGTATACCATCGCTACAGCAAACTATGAGATAGAATACAGTGCGTCACTCCAAAAAAACAATTTTTACGGAACCCAGTTTCACCCTGAAAAATCGGGCGACGCCGGACAACGTATATTGGAAAATTTTATAAAACTATAAACATGGAACTTATTCCGGCAATAGATATCATAGACGGCAAATGTGTACGTTTAACACAGGGAGATTATGCACAAAAAACAATTTATAATGAAGATCCCCTGGACGTTGCTTTGTCATTTGAAGATATCGGCATTAGGCGGCTCCATTTGGTTGACCTTGATGGAGCAAAAGCCGGCAAAATTAAAAACTATAAAGTTTTGGAAAAGATCGCCCTAAAAACAAAATTGAGTATTGATTTTGGAGGAGGCATCAAAACAGACGACGACATAGAAACCGTTTTTAACTATGGTGCTGATATGGCAACTATTGGAAGCATAGCAGTTAAAAATAAGGAGCTATTATTCTCTTGGATAAAAACATACGGTGCTAATAAAATATTTTTAGGCGCTGATGTGAAAAACGAAAAAATTGCGATTGGCGGTTGGCTCGAAACAACTCATATATCTGTGTTTGACTTCCTGGAAGATCATATGAAAGAAGGAATTCAACAGGTTTTTTGCACAGATATCTCCAAAGATGGTTTATTGAAAGGACCATCCTTTTACTTGTATAAAAACATCCTCCTAAAATTTCCTTCAATAAACTTAACTGCCAGTGGTGGTATTTCAAACTTAAGCGATCTGGGAGTCTTGAAACAAATAGGCTGCTCAGGAGCAATTGTAGGAAAAGCCATTTATGAAAACAGGATCACTCTAAACGAAATAAAACAATTTATAACATGTTAACCAAACGCATTATTCCCTGTCTTGACATCAAAGATGGAAGAACGGTAAAAGGAATCAACTTTGAGAATATCAGAGATGCCGGAGATCCCGTGGAACTTGCCATTGAATACGCTAAACAAGGAGCTGATGAATTGGTGTTTTTAGATATTACAGCAACAAATGAAAACCGAAAAACGCTTTTAGAATTAGTGACCCGCATTGCAAAACACATTAGTATCCCTTTTACAGTTGGCGGTGGTATAAGTTCTATTGAAGATGTTTCGGTATTATTACATGCGGGCGCCGATAAAATATCTGTTAACTCATCTGCCATCAAAAACCCGAAATTGATTAAGGATCTTGCGATGCGTTTTGGCAGCCAATGTGTGGTTGTTGCCATCGATACAAAATTTGAAATCAGTGACTGGCAGGTTTATAGCAACGGGGGTAAAATAAAAACAACACTAAGAACGGTTGATTGGGCTAACCAAATAGTTTCGATGGGTGCAGGTGAAATATTACTAACCTCCATGAATAACGACGGAACAAAAAATGGCTTTGCCAATGATATTACCAAACAAGTTTCGGAAATGGTTAGCATTCCTGTGATTGCAAGCGGCGGCGCAGGAACCAAAGAACACTTTAAAGAAGTGTTTGAAAATGGAAAAGCAGATGCAGCGTTAGCAGCAAGCGTGTTTCACTATAATGAAATATCAATCCCTGATTTAAAAGGATATTTAAAAAATAATAATATAGAGATTAGATTATGAAACCAGACTTTGCAAAATCAAGCGACGGCTTAATACCCGTTATCATACAAGATAGCATTACTAATAGTGTGTTAATGCTTGGCTATATGAATTCCACCGCCTTTGAAAAAACAAAGCTTGAAAAGCGGGTGACCTTTTTTTCACGCTCAAAAAAACGATTGTGGACCAAGGGGGAAGAAAGTGGAAATTTTTTAAACGTTAACGCCATTTTATTGGATTGTGATAACGATACGATTCTCATAAAAGCAAGTCCCATCGGCGCAACCTGCCACACGGGGTCTGACACCTGCTTTAATGAACCCAATATCCCGACAGAGTTTTTGACGCAACTGGAAGCCCTTATTCGCGATCGAAAAAACAATCCTTCCAATTCTTCCTACACCTCATCTCTGTTTGCCAAAGGCATTAATAAAATTGCTCAAAAAGTAGGTGAAGAAGCGATTGAATTAGTGATTGAAGCGAAAGACGACAATGGTGAATTATTTAAAAGCGAAGCGGCAGATCTTCTTTTCCACTACCTGATTTTGTTACACGCAAAAGACTACAGTCTAAAAGATATTATCAGTGTTTTAAAAAAAAGGACTAAGTAAATCCGTTCCTGGAAGTAAATCGTAAATTAGTTATATGAAAATTATAGCCATTATTCTCTCTTTAGTAATCATGTTTCTTCCCGATAAACAAGAACAAAAAAAGCCACTTAAATATATCGCCTTTGGTGACTCTTACACCATTTGCACAGGAACCAACACTGATAGCGAACATTGGCCCAATATACTGGCTAAACATTTAAAGGATGCTGGCATTCCAACTGAACTAACCTTTAACCCTTCCCGTAATGGTTTTAGCACACAAAATCTCATTAATAATGAACTTCCTTTACTTAAAACAAATGCCATCGATTTTGCCACGCTATTAATTGGGGTGAATGATTGGGTGAGGCAAACAGATGCTGAAACGTATCACAAGAACCTAAATTATATCATTGATGAAATACAAAAAAAGTTAAGCAACAAAAAACATTTGATATTAATCACTATTCCTGATTTTGGCGTAACTCCCCAGGGAGCAGGCTACGGAAGCGGGCGGGATATTTCAAAAGGCATTAGTGAATTTAACGACATTATTAAATCTGAGGCCAAAAAAAGAGGATTGGTTTGTGTGGATATCTTTGCTATTTCTCAACAAATGAAGGGCAATAGCCAACTTGTATCGCCTGACGGATTGCATCCATCGGCGAAAGAATATGCGATTTGGGAAAGCTTAATCTTTCCGGAAGTCAGGAAACTTTTAGCTAACTAATTCAGAGTTAACATCTTTCTTATCAGGAAATTTATTACTTTAGTCTGAGTGTTACGATTCAAGACCATATACGCTTTATTCTTTTTTTTGTTTGTGCAGGTGTTTTGCCTTGCACAACAAGCAAAATTCGACAGCCTTAAACAATTGTTGCCAAAAACTAAGCTTCCCCAAAAACGCGCTTCCCTGCTCATAGATATTGCTAAAAGTATTTACTATTCAAGTCCCGACTCGTCAATTGGTTATTGTGAAGAAGCTGAACAACTCAGTAAAAAACACAATCTGGAAGTACAACTGGGCTATGCGTTACATTGTGAGTCTCGTTACCTGTTGCTGAAAGGAGACATTAAAGTAACCCTTGAAAAACTGAATAAAGCCATTAGTCTTTTTGAAAAAAATAAAGAGCAAAAAGGTTTAGCCAAAGTTTATTCACTAAAATCAATTGCTTTGGGCCGCTTATCCAAAAAAACCGAAGAACTGACCTACTTAAAGAAAGCAAAATACATCTATTCATCACTACAGGATAATGAAGGGTTGTCTAACGTCCTTTTAAACATGTCTAATGCATATAACGACATGGGCGATTATCAAAACGCATTAGATGCGCTGCAGGAATATAAGTCATTAAACTTACCTGAGAAAGATCAGGAGTTTTTTGTTCACATAAATTATGGCAGTATTTATTCCAGTCAAAATAAAATGGATTTGGCTATAGGACATTTTGAGAAAGCCATTGAAACTGCACAGCATTATAAAATGTTAGATAGTGAAATAACCGGACTTACAAGAATTGCTGAATGCTATCAAACATTAAATAATCCGGATAAAGCTCATTTTTATTACCAAACTGCCTTAAAGCTTGCCGCCGAAAACAACTTACTCGTAGAAGAAAAAGATGCGCTTAAAGGAATTATTGAGTTACATGAACAGGAGAAAAACTATAGTGCCGCTTTTCTGACATTAAAACGCTTTAAACTCATTGAAGATTCCTTATTAAACATAGAAAAAATAAAAAGCATAAATAATATTGAACATAAACTGCAATTAAGTGAAAAAGAAAAGATCATCGCCGAACAAAGTTTGTCGCTTGAAAAAGAAAAGGTCGCATTAGCTTCTTCCAAAAACAACACCCTGCTTTTGATTGGTAGTTTGGCTATTGTGGGAATTGCTTTTATATTCTTGTTCTACTATAACAATAAAACAAAAAAACTATTCTCGCTGATTCAGAAACAAAAAAAAGAAGTGGAATTTCAGAAAGAGATTATTGAAATTAAAAACAAGGACGTAATGGATTCTATTCATTACGCCAAATACATCCAGGGGAGCATGTTACCTTCTGATAAAACCATGCAAAGTTTGTTTTCTGAGAATTTTGTCCTGTACAAGCCCAAAGATGTGGTGGCCGGAGATTTTTACTGGACCGATACCATACATAACAATCCGGTAATCGCTGTAGGTGATTGCACCGGACATGGTGTTCCCGGAGCGATGGTAAGCATTGTAGCATGCAATGCCCTGAACAGAGCAATTAATGAATTTAAATTGACAAACCCTGCCTTAATTTTTGACAAAGTAAATCAATTAATGCAGGAAACATTCTCTAAAAGCGATTATGAAGTAAATGATGGAATGGATGCAGTATTGTGCGTATTTGATAAGGAACAAAAAAAAATGCACATAGCTGCTGCAAATAATCCGATATGGGTAGTAAGTCCTCCATCTATTACAACTGATCTTTGGAAAGAACCCTGGCAATTATCGCAGATATCAGCGGACAAACAACCTATAGGTAAATTTAAAGAAGAAACCAAATCGTTTGAATTAAAAACCATCAATGTTGGCGCAGGAGAAATGATCTATTTATTTTCAGACGGATACGCCGATCAATTTGGCGGACCGAAGGGAAAAAAATTCAAATACAAACAAATGCAGGATCTTTTGGTTTCAATTGCTTCGATGCCTGCTGGGGAACAAAAGCTTATTTTGGATAACACCATCGAAAGCTGGAGAGGAACTCTGGATCAGGTGGATGATATCCTGATTATTGGTATCAGGATTTAGCTGTTATTATATATAATACCCTGGCAAGACCTGGGAACATCCTTTAAATGTCATTAGATCTTTTCGGTCTTGCGATAACTGAGATTCAGGGCAATCAAAAAACCCAAACGAATAGTGAAAATAATGCGTAAATTTGCCGTCGATTATGGCAGATAATACCCCCGAAGAAATGTCTATGCAAATGTCCTTCATGCAACACCTTGATGCATTGAGATGGCATTTGGTGAGAAGTGCCATTGCAATTTTTATTTTTGCGGTTGCTCTCTTCTGTCTCAATAATTTTTTATTTGATACCGTTATTTTTGGCCCTTTAAAACAAGATTTTATCTCTTATCGTGCTTTATGTTCGCTGGGTCATAAAATTGGCGCCGGTGATGTAATGTGCATGACTGTTAAAACCCCACATCTCCAAACACTATCGGCCTCCGAACAATTTTTTACACACATGTGGATCGCTTTAGTTGGCGGCCTTATTTTAGCTTTTCCATATGTACTGTATGAAATATGGAGATTTATTAAACCTGCCTTAAAAGAAACAGAATCATCGCCCGCAAAATGGTTTGTGATCATTGCTTCTTTCCTCTTTTTAATTGGAATTTTTTTCGGTTACTTTTTATTGTTCCCGATGTCTTATAATTTTTTAATTAATTATCAGTTGTCAGATAGTGGTATTGTGCAAACCAATAATACGCTCGATGATTATATTTCACTGATTTCTACCATGACGCTGGTATCGGGTATTGTATTTGAATTACCCGTTTTGGTTTATTTTCTAACGCGCTTAGGCATTTTGACCCCCAACTTTATGCGTAAATACCGAAAGTATGCCGTAGTTGTTATTTTAATCGCGGCTGCTGTTATTACGCCTTCACCTGATGTGACTTCGCAAATGGTGGTTGCAGTACCCATGTATTTATTATATGAGATAAGCATTTTTGTAAGCGCGTATGTTATTAAGAAACATAATTTAGCATAGATATGGCAAATCAAATTCAGGAATTCAATGATTACCGTTCTAAAATGAACGATGTTATTTTAGGTAAAGATAATTTAGTGATCAAGCGTTTGTTTAACCTTGATACGCAAACTTATGCTGATGGCGCTTTGAATGTTAAAACCAAAGAAATGCTTGGGCTGGTCGCCAGTATGGTATTGCGTTGCGACGATTGTATCAAATATCATTTACTCAAATGTCACGAACAGGGGTGCACTACAGAAGAAGTATACGAAATTTTTGCAGTTGCAAATATTGTGGGCGGAACCATTGTTATTCCTCATACACGCAGAGGCGCCGAGTTTTGGGAAGAACTGGTAAACCAAAAGGCCTAAAACTGTAGTTTAAAAATTGTTCCTGTTGGTTGATTGTTAAGTATTTTTAAGTCTATTTTGTGCAGATCACAAATGCTTTTTACAATAAACAAACCAATGCCTGTTCCTTTGGTTTTTCGGGTACTCTCGCTCCCACTCCTGAAAAACTTATGAAACACCATCAGTTTTTCCTTGTCAGGTATGCCACAGCCATTATCTTTTATTTCAAGAAATGGCTTTCCGTGAATGCTTTTTAATGTTACCTCGATGCGAACTGTTTCAAATGAATACTTGATGGCATTTTCAGTTAAGTTAATAATAATTGACGGTAATAACTCGTGGTCACCTTCATAAAAAATACCCGGTTCAATAGTTAGCATCAGTTCCTTCTTCCGGATCTGTTCAGTAAAATACCGTGTTGTTGTCTGCTCTACTAATTCGCTTAAATTCAGTTTTTTCTTTTCAATGCCCAGGTTGTTATTTTCAATCTGGTTTGCCATTAACACATTATCTACCAACTTATGAAGTCGTTCGGTTTCATTTAATGCGCTACTCAGTAATTCCTTTTGCTTGTCGCGATCGAGTTCATGTTTAAACAAGGTTTGCAACTGAAGCTTTGTGGCAGCAATGGGCGTTTTTAATTCATGAGAAACGCTAAGGATAAAATTATTTTTTTGATTAGCCAATTCACTTTCCTTCCGCATTGACTTACGAACCTGGTACACTCCAAACAACAGGATCAGTAAAAAAACAGTGCCCTCGCCTGTTATCATATATACCTGTGTGGTTTTCTTTTTTTGAAGTTCTGCAATGTCCCGCAAAATGATGTGATCATCGCTTGATGAGAGTGCCGCAATATTTTGCTTTAAAGCAATAATAGCATTTGATTGTTTTACCAATAACACTTCCCACCATAAAAACTGCAAGACAATATAGCCTACGAGAATAAAAAATATAAGTGAAGTTCGTTTCGACACAATGTATGATCAGCTGTACTACTTAACAAATATCTGTAAGAAGCCTTTCAGGTCGCGCGATACTATTCCGGTTACCCTTATCTCATTTACCTGGCATACGTAAAAATAGGTGCCTTCGGTAGCCAGTAATTTTGACTGGATCACTTTACCATCCCAGTTAAATGCAGGGTCGGTAGTTTCATACACTAAAGTTCCCCAACGGTTATATACTTTAAGATCTATATCCTTAACAAATTTGTTTTTAATTGCCTTAAAGAAATCGTTTACGCCATCGCCATTTACCGTGATTACATTTGGCAATTCATATTCAGGACAATTATCCACACAAACCTTGGCGCTTTTAACGCTTTCATTTGCGAAAGAGTCAACAGCTGTAATAGCGTAGCATCCTGCAATAGATTTAAGATCATCGAAAGCCAGGATAGTATCATTAAGCTGGAAGATGGAATTCTGAAATACCAGATCTTCGTTATCCGTAGCAGCAAAATAAACATTGTATTTTACCACATCATCAGCACAAGTATGATTGGGATTATTCCATATCAATGATAAGCTTGGCACTTCGCAATCTGAAACTATTTCTAATTTTGGGGCGCAGGGAGGTGTTGTATCTTTTGGCTTATCGCACACTTCCTGCGAATAGTTGTATAAAGGCCTAATAATATTTGTGTCGGAGTACTGCCCTTCCGCTTTGATTTTATAACAATACAAAGCTCCGTTAATCAAACCTGTATCCGTATAAGTCAGAAAGTTAGTACTATCTTTTAAAGTAAATACGGTTTGAGTTGGATCTTTTTTATAGATATAAAATTTATAATTATTCCATGGCACCTGTTGCTGCCAGTTCAGCGTCAACTGGTTATCACTTGGTGTTAAGGTTAAGAAAACCGACGACGCTTTTTGTCCGTTACCCACAAATTGTCCATTAGCGTAAAACTCAATTTTATAGGTATGCGGAATCGTTTTCGTATCAATGCCAGTATGGGTAAAGGTAGTATCAGAAAGCTGGTTAAAGCCGGCGAAATACGTTTTTGTAACAGAAAACACGGGGGACGCTCCAAATGTTCCGTTAAACCCGTCATGATGTACCAGCCTGAATTCATAAGGTCCCGGAACAGCGATCGTATCCAAAGCATTCGCGCCTAAAATTGGTTTTATCCATCGTACTTCGATAGAACCATTAACAGGATCGGTTGTTTTCACATCCACATTTACTAAAATAGGAACATCGCGTTTTAGCTGCACACAATTGGTTTGGCCAGAGGCATAACTTTCGGCGCCGTCTGAATAAACGGCCACCACTACATAATTGTAATTGGTGCCATGTGTTAATCCACTACCTCCGTTTGTATCCATAAAGGTGGTATCATTAGCCGTGCCTGTACATCCAATTCTGGTGAAACCGGAAGATAAAGGCACTCCCGTCTCGCAATTAGCATGCGACCATGGTAAGCAATCATTTTTCCGGTAAATACAATACTTGAGAATGATATTACTTCCCGATGTCAGATGACAAACAGGCTTTGCCCAGGTCACTTTAATACTTGTTCCTAAAGGAACGGCAGTTACATTGAGTGGCGGCGGTGGAACAACCGTAATATTAAATGTCTTAAAATCTACCAGGCTAACCATTGGATCGTTGTCCTCCACTTTTACAGTTACCTGGTAAGGTGTTTTACGAATGTGATTACAATTGGTATTCCATGTAAAAACACCACTAACCGGTGTGAGAGTAGAAGACGAAGCGAAGGTAGCTACAGAAGGAGTTACGTTAAAAGGACCTCCGTTAGCAGTAAGTGTAAGAAAATCCGGATCCGGATCAGTAGCTGTAATGGTTTTTGTGATCGTGCTTCCAGCAACTACACAGGTATCAGTAATTACCTTAATAAGAGGCTGGTTATTATTACAGGCTCCTACAGTAACCTGCATATCGCGAAGGATATAACCAATTAAAAAATATGTGCCATTGTCTTTTTTTCGCCATTCTCTAATGATGATCGCTAAATTATATTCGCCCTGCAATTGGGGTGTACACCAGGTAAGCGTTCCATTGGTAGGATGAATATTATAGGTTCCACCACCGGTGGCGGGATATGTATAACCCGGAATGGTTGTACCACCTGTACCGCGGCAATTGGTTAATTCATAAGAGAGACTGTCACCTTCCAGATCAAAAGCACCCGGATTATGACTAAAACATTTCCCGACACAGCCATTATCGATAGGGCGGAAGGTTAATTCAGGTGAACTGTTCTTCCCTGTACTGAATGTTGGGATCACTAAAAACGACTCAATATAAAAAACCTGGTTAACCGAATTAGGCAAGTTAATAACGTTTGCGTTTCGATTAGGATCAGTCATGGTAATTAAATAGTTGCCAGGTCCCGGATACGTATGTGTGGTTTCATATTCGTTTAACTTAATGATACTGCTAATTGCCACACCTTCACAGGCGGGATAACAAGGGCCGTTACATGGAAAAGAAACACTATTACTCCTTAGCACCACTGCGCGCGTACCATCCCCGAAATACACTGTATCCTCACATCTGTCTGCCAAATTAGATCCGCCGATGTTAGTGTAGGTAGTTACTTTTATCTTATAGGTATAACCCGACATCCAGGTGTATGTAATTTCGCCGGCACGGTTGTGAGTAGCTTTAATGCTGAGGAAAGATCCTAAACAAAAAATAGTGAATATTAAATAGCGGAACCTCTTCATAATAAATGTGTTATTGCTTAATGATTTTTTTAATAAGGGATGTGTGTTTATCACCGTTGATTTTTAAAAAATAAATGCCGGGATACAGGTCGTCTGTTTGCAATTGTATCGTTGGTTCTTTTGTGATCATCGTTTTCAATATTCGGCCTGCTATATCACAGAGTTCAACGGTAAACAATTCTGCTGTGTTTTGGTTGAAGGAAATAGTTAAGTTTTTGGAAACGGGATTTGGAAACGCAGAGATCGGATTTTCTTTTTCAAAAATGTCATTAATGCGGGTACAATTGGTCACACTCAAGTAAGTATCTCTTTCCACATAACCAACCATAAAATAATTACCGTTGCCACTATTTCTCCATTCTATTATTCTAATCAATACGCTATACTCTCCCACTAATTGTGGGCTGCACCAACTTAATAAACCTGATACAGGGTTAATGCTAAATGTGCCACCTGCACCAGAAGCAGGATAAGAATACCCGGGAACAGGCATTTGTGCGAATCCTTTACACATAGCAATTTCATAAGATAAGCTATCTCCTTCGAAGTCGGTTGCTAATGGATAATGAGTGAAACAGCCATTGTTCATACAACCACTCTCAATAGGATGATTATAAAATATAGGAGAAGTGTTTTTCCCTGTGCTAAAGGTTGGAATCACTAAAAGAGATTCGAATGCCATGGTTTGATTAACTGAGTTAGGCATATTGATAACTCCCTGATGCCTGTTTGGCTGGTTAAAACATATCGTGTAATTTCCTGGCCCAGGATAGGTATGATTAGCTTCATAAACGTTCATCCTGATAACAGCTCCAGGTAATACTACACCATCGCAAGCTGGCGCACACATACCTCCACAAAACCCGTTGTTTCTTAATAAAGTTCCACTTGTTCCATCACCAAAACAAACAGAATCTACCTGGCAATAGGGATCGCTGATCACGTAAACAGAAGTATAGGTTGTGTAAGTTACTTTGTAAGTATATCCGCTTACCCAACTATAAGTAATATTGCCTGCAAAATAGGCAGCTTTAAGTTTTAACGAAAAAACCAGGCAGGATAATATAATTATATAAACACTTTTTTTCAAAGTCAACCAAATGAATGTAAAATGCCTAAAACCCTTAAAATTTTAGTATTTAAAGATAGAGAAAAATAATTAAAATGAACGTTAAAAATCCCTTTTTGCAAGTAAACAGTTTTAGAATGAAAATGTCAAATTTATTAACGTTTTTATTTTATATTTATTTCGTCGAAAATGCGATTTAACGTCAGTATTAGTAGTAATTTTACTCCCCTAAACAATCCCTTTTCATGAGCTCTCATCATCATGGTCAATTAAGCAAAGTTACTGCTGCAGGTCTTTTAGTTACTCTCGGAATTATTTACGGCGATATTGGTACCTCTCCGCTTTATGTAATGAAGGCCATTGTAGGCGAAGGATTTATTAATGCCAATGTTATTATCGGGGGGATGTCGCTTGTGTTCTGGACACTGACGCTACAAACGACCATCAAATATGTGATCTTTACACTAAAAGCTGACAATAAAGGTGAGGGCGGAATATTTTCATTATACGCCCTTATTAAAAAGGCTAAACGCAAATGGCTGATTTTTCCGGCCATTATTGGTGGATGTTGTATTTTAGGAGAAGGGATCATTACGCCGCCCATCTCGGTAGCATCAGCCGTTGAGGGTTTAAAACTGATCCCGCGTTTCAGTGAAATACATACCATTCCTATTGTTATTGCGATCATCACCTTATTATTTTTTATCCAGCAGTTTGGAACCAAATTTATTGGTAAATTTTTCGGGCCTATTATGCTCGTTTGGTTCTTAACCCTTGGATCGGTAGGCTTATTTAGTTTATTACAAAACCCATCTGTATTAAAAGCATTAAATCCTTATTACGGTATACATTTATTATTTACACATAAGGGTGCATTTTGGTTGCTAGGCGCTGTGTTTCTGTGTACAACCGGGGCCGAAGCGCTTTACTCTGATATGGGACATTGTGGCCGCAAGAATATCCGTATGAGCTGGATTTTTGTTAAAACGATGTTGGTTTTAAATTACATGGGACAAACCGCCTGGCTAGTTTCTAAGGACGGACAAGTATTACACGGTTCCAACCCTTTTTACTCTATTATGCCCGATTGGTTTTTACCGGTAGGAATTGGGATTGCAACCATAGCAACGGTTGTAGCCTCCCAGGCCCTCATCAGCGGATCCTTTACACTTATTAATGAGGCTATGCGTTTAAATTTCTGGCCAAAAGTAGAGATCAAATACCCTACCGACCTGAAAGGGCAAATGTATATCCCATCTATTAACTGGTTACTTTACATAGGATGTGTATTCATTGTTTTGTTCTTTAAAGAGTCCAAAGAAATGGAGGCCGCTTACGGCTTGACCATTATTTTGGGGATGATCATGTCGTCGCGCTTATTGGCTTTTTTCATGACACTGAAGAAGTTTCCCAAAATGTTCGTCTGGATTTTTGTGGTCACTTACATCATTGTAGAAGGTTCCTTCCTGATAGCCAATCTCGAAAAATTCCCTAAAGGTGGTTACATTACTTTATTAATAGCGTTGTTTTTAGCAAGTGTGATGGGTTGTTGGTATATGGCAAAAATTATTCGCCAGCGATACACGGATATTGTGCCATTAGCCAATTACAAACAAATGCTGGTTGATCTGAGTGCAGATAACTCCATTCAAAAATATGCCACACATTTGGTATATATGACCAGTGCGAATGATCCATCCACGATCGAATCAAAAGTTATTTATTCGATTTTGCAGAAGCGACCTAAAAAAGCCGATGTTTACTGGTTTGTACATGTAGATGTAGTGGATGAACCTTACCGTATGGATTATAAAGTAACCCAGATAGCTGAAGAAGATATTGTACGTATTGATTTCAGGCTGGGGTTCAGGATTGCACCAAAGATCAATTTAATGTTCAGACATGTGGTATCTGATATGGTGAAGAACAAGGAAGTGGATATTACCAGCCGTTACGAATCGTTGAACAAAAATAATGTGATCGGTGATTTTAAATTTGTGGTTTTAGAAAAATTCCTGTCTTATGAAAATGACTTGCCATTTAAGGAAAAGATGATCCTGAACATTTATTTCTTCCTGAAAAAATACAGCTTAAGTGAAGCTAAGGCCTTTGGTTTGGATAGCAGCTCTGTGAAGATCGAGAAATTCCCGATGGTGATCAGCAAACCAAAAGAGTTGCATTTGAAACGTATTGAGTAATTCACTTTACAATATTACTTTTTCCATATATAACTTACTTTCTTTGCCTACCATGCAAAGAAAGTAACAAAGAAAAATAACCGCTTCTTAAATTTATCTCGAAAATCTTAACTTGTTTTTCCGCCTGATTCTGGAAACTCGATCTGTGAAAAACAGATCTCAAGCAGCCCAGAATCGTCGCAACACGCTGCGCGTGGCCTTGCTGAAAATAAGTTCGATTTTCGTCCTTGAATTTAAAAGGCGGATTAGCCCTACCGCGTGAGGGGTGCGAGCGAAATCCTTTTGCCTGCCTCCCGCAAAAGATTGTAGCGGGCCAGCCCGACGACGCTGCCTCCTTGCGGGGGCACGCCCAAATAATAAAATCCCATCTTTATTCACCTAAAAATCGTGTAAGTGGTCATATAAGTTTTTTAAACAGGCTTTATTAGTTAAAAATGGTTTTACATTTGGTAAAACTTTTTTTATGCAATTAACTATTTCCAATGTTTCTAAAACCTACGCTAACGGATTAAAAGCGTTAACCAATGTCAATTTAACCATAGCCCCGGGCATGTTTGGTTTGCTGGGGCCTAATGGTGCCGGTAAGTCAACCTTAATGAGAACTATTGCAACTTTGCAGGATCCTGACACAGGAAGCATTATGCTGGGCGACATTGACGTGCTGAAACAAAAAGAAGAGTTAAGGAAAGTGTTGGGTTACCTCCCGCAGGATTTTGGTTTTTATCCGAAAGTAAATGCCGAAGATATGCTTCAGCATTTCGCGGTGTTAAAAGGCATCAATAACAAAACCGAGCGTAAAGATATTTGCGACGCGTTATTACATCAAACTAATTTATACGAAGCACGTAAAAGAAACTTAAGCGAATACTCAGGCGGGATGCGCCAGCGTTTTGGCATTGCACAAGCGTTGTTAGGTAATCCTAAATTAATTATCGTGGATGAACCAACCGCTGGGCTGGATCCTGCAGAGCGAAATCGTTTCCATAATATTTTAAGTGATCTTGGAGAAAATATCATTGTCATTCTTTCTACTCACATTGTAGAGGATATTAAAAATTTATGCCCGCGTATGGTTATTATGAATCGCGGGCAGGTGTTACTGGATGGTAAACCAAGCGATACAATTGAAGCTATGCGCAATACCGTTTGGAAATTAATGATCGATAAAACCGAATTGAATGCTTACAAAGAAAAATATAAAATTATTTCGGCCAAAGTAGTTGACGGTAAAGTATTGATCCATGTGAAAAGCGATTCGATACCTGATGCTAATTTCTCAGTAGTTGAGCCAGACCTGGAAGATGTATATTTTTCAAATATTCTTTAAAGATTTAATCCATAAAAAACACAGAGCTTGTTCTATGTTGCTATATGGCTAAACCAAATTTGTTACATCACACTTAATATAAAATTATGTTTTTAGAAATACTTCGGTTCGAATTAAAGTACGCGCTCAAAAAACCATCTACGTATGTGTTTTTTGCCATTTACTTTGCGTTTTATTTATTTTTATCGTTAGCCGCTTCGGGAATCATTCCTTTAGGATCAAGCGACAGTAATACTTACCTGAACAGTGCAGTAGCCAATGCCAGTTTATACCTGGCGTTTAACCAAAACATACTTGCATTGATTCACAACATGATCATCATTGCTATTATGGCAACCGCTATACAACGCGATTTTGAATTTAACTCTCACTCGCTATTCTTTACCAAACCTATTACCAAGCAATCTTATTTCTTCGGGCGTTTTTTTGGCGTGCTCATTATTGCTTTATTTGTTTTTAGCGGGCAATTATTTGGGTTGTTGTTAGGCAGCGTTATAGGACAGGGGCAATCGGCTATGGGGCCTATTGAGTTGTATAATTACATACAGCCCTTTATTTATTTTGTGCTTCCTAATACTTTATTGTTTGGGACTATCTATTTTTCGTTAACTACTTTTTTACGAAATACAACCATCGCTTACCTGTTTACTGTTATTTTCTTTTTATTTGACCTTGCTGCCAATTCGGTTTTATCGGATATTGATTACCAATCGGTGGCAGCCATGCTTGACCCCTACGGCAGTAAAGCTTTAAACAAGATCACCCAATACTGGACGCCCTCCGAACAAAATGAAAGACTATTGCCTCTAACCGATGTACTGTTATATAATCGTTTAGTATGGCTGGGGCTAGCTATATTAATCATGTGGTTTAGCTATGTGAGATTTAGTTTCTCCCAATTTTTAAACCCTTCTAAAGTATTTTCGTTCCGCAAAAAAGAAGAAAGTCTTTCTCCTCAAATACCCGCCATACAGCATGTAGGTGAACTGCCGAAAGTTACGATCAGCTCGAGCGGAAAAGCTTTCTGGAACCAACTCTTATTTATTGCAGGCTTTGAATACAAACGCATTATTAAAAGCTACTTCTTTATCATCATGTTGGTGTTGGGCGGTGTACTTGCTTATATCGTCAGCAGTTTCAATTCGCTGATATTTGGAACCGAAGTATTCCCTGTAACGTATAACATTGTTGGTCAAACAGGATCCATGTTTCATTTCATGCTTTCTATCTTGATTATTTTTTATTCTGGCAATTTAGTATTTAACGAAAAGCAATTTAAAGTAGATGAATTGGTAGGTGCATCCCCCATCAAATCATCCACCCTTGTACTTGGAAAATATTTAGGTTTGTTAGCTTCGGTGGCGTTGGGCCTACTGGGCGCAATCATTACCGGAGTTATCATTCAATCGCTTAAAGGTTATTACCAGTTTGAGTTTGGCCAATATATTGAAAGCATCTATGGGCACACCTTCATTAACCTTGCTATTGTAGCGGCGCTTTGTTTTGTGATCCAGTTTATGGTAAGCAATAAATATGTGGGCTTTGTTATTGCGTTTATTGTAGCGTTTTTATCCCGTATTATTTTTAGCCAGCTGCAATTAAAAAACCCATTGTATAATTTTAATTCGAGCGGACCCATGTTGCCGTATAGTGATATGAATGGTTACGGACATACTACGCCTATCTTTTATTTATTTAAAACGTATTGGCTGGCCGTTATTGTTTTACTATTTGTATTCTCAATCCGCTTTTATTTAAGAGGAAAAGAGAAAGGATTGAAAGCCCGTTTCCGTTTTTCGAAATATGATTCGCACAAGCAGTTTCGTTTTACGGCTGTTATTGCAGGCATTATATTTCTGGGAATCGGATCACTGATCTACTATAACATTAAAGTAGCCAATAAAATGATATCGAGAACCGATGAAGAAAAACTACAGGCAAAGTTTGAACAAACCTATAAACACTTTCAGCATACTTTGCAGCCCCGTGTTGTAGCCAGTTATGTAGAAGTTGATTTGTTCCCGAACGATTTAGGGGCTAAATTTAAAGGTTATTATTATTTGAAGAACAAACATAAACAAGCTATTGACACCATCCTGATCAATTACAGCAGCGAGGTAGACCTTAAATCGCTTGCATTCTCTACACCGCATAAAGAGTTGGTAAACGACAAAGACCTGTATGTAAAAGTATTTAAATTAAATACGCCACTGCAACCGGGCGATTCGATTAAGATGGATTATAGTATCGATTATTTTCAGAAAGGTTGGTTTAGCAATAATGAGAAATCGGATGTAGTGTATAACGGCACATTTATAAATAACAGTTTGCTACCGTCTATAGGTTATAACGAAGCTGTTGAACTTGGTGAAAATGAGGCGCGCAAAAAATATAATTTAAAAGCGAAGCCGCGGATGGCTGACATTAATGATACTGCTGCTTATGCCAACACCTATATCAGCAAGGATGCCGACTGGATAAATTTTGAATGTATTGTGAGTACAGTCCCTGATCAGATAGCCGTAGCTCCGGGATACTTAATTAAAGAGTACAGCAAAGATGGCCGCCGTTATTTTCATTATAAAATGGATAGTCCCATTCTTAATTTTTATTCTTTCTTGTCTGCGCGCTATGCGGTGAAAAAAGATAAGTACAAGGATATCCAAATTGAGATCTACTATCATGAAGGACACGAATACAATTTAGACCGCATGATCAACTCCATTAAAAAATCCCTGGCTTATTATGAGAAAGCATTTAGTCCTTATCAGCACCGCCAGGTACGTATTTTAGAATTTCCACGTTATGCGAGTTTTGCACAGTCCTTTCCAAACACGATCCCTTATTCGGAGAGTATAGGGTTTATTGCTGATGTGGATGCTACCGATCCGTTGAGCATTGATTACCCGTTTTATGTAACAGCCCATGAGGTTGCACACCAATGGTGGGCGCACCAGGTTATTGGAGCTGATGTGCAGGGAGCAACACTCATGAGCGAATCGATGGCTGAGTACAGCGCCTTAATGGTGATGGAAAAAGAATACGGCAAAGAAATGATGCATAAATTTTTAAAAGATGCCCTGAATAAATATTTAACCGGGCGGGCTACCGAAAAGAAAAGGGAACTTCCTATTATGCTGGCCGAAAACCAACAGTACATTCACTACAATAAAGGCTGTTTAATTATGTACGCCCTGAGAGATTACATTGGTGAAGACTCGGTAAACTCGGCGTTGAAACGTTACATCAAACAAGTGGGATTTCAGAGTGCGCCCTATACAACGGCTAAAGATTTTGTGGCTAATATGAAATTATCTACGCCTGACAGCATGCAGTATGTGATCAAAGATTTGTTTGAAGACATTACGATTTATGAGAATTACGTGAAGGACCTGAAATATACCAAACAGGCTGATGGCAAATACAAAGTGACGTTAACCGTTGGCTCTTCTAAATTTAAAGCCGATACTTTAGGAAAAAGCAAAGCTGTACCGGTGAACGACTGGATGGATATTGGCATCTTTACACAGAAAGAGGTGAACGGCAAAAAAGTAGATAAGGAGTTACTATTTAAGAAAATAAAAATGGACAAGGCTGTTAAGACCTTTGAGTTTATTATTGACAAAGAGCCGGTATCGGCAGGGCTGGATCCTTACAACAAATTAATTGACCGGAAGCCGGAGAACAACCGTTGCAAGTTTGGTTCGGTACCAACGCCACCTGATTTGGATGCGAACAGCAGTGCGGTGAGTATTACGCTTTAGGTAACCTGTTTTAAGATTTGGGCGCGTTCGGTCCGCCATCTGGCGGAAACCGGGCTGGCCGGTTGCAATCTTTTTGCCGCACTTCGGCTCCGCTCAGTGTCCGGCAAAAAGGATTTACGTTTGTTGCATCCCTTTGGGGCATCCCTCGCGCGGGGTTTACTTTAAATTTGAAACTCTTGCTTCGATCTTACCACAAGCGCCGTTTGACGGATTGAGTTTTTTTCGTCATAGCGAGGAGGTACGACAAAGCAATCTCATACAATACATATAAAAGAAAACCAAGTATGAGATTAATCGCTCCGCTCGTCATGACGATGACGTGCGGCAGACCCATGCTTAAAAAAAGTTTAAAGCCAAGGTAAGGGTGTGCACTACTTTTTTGGAACCATCGATGGGATTTTGTGCCGTGGATGAAACGCCGTAAGAAATTTCGGGAACTACGTTGGTACCGTGAAATTCGTAGTTGATGCCATAGCCGATAAAAAACCCGTAACTGAATTCGTTTTGATACCCTTTGCTGATGTAGCCCGCATCGAACTTTTTCAAATTTAACCTGGGGCCGATTAACAGATAAGGTTGCTTGGTGGTGAGGTAACAGCTCATATCTTTTGCCGCATAAATAACACCGTGGGGATCGGGAGATTTTAAGCTGATAGCGAAGCCGTGAGAAATGCTGAGATCAAAGGCGGTTGCAAAAATGGCTTTGGCATGCCGGGCACAGGTGGTAGAAAATGTACCTTCTATTTTTGGCTTAAACACAATGCCGGCGTTGAGCGGCATCCATAAAAACACACCGATGCCAAAACCGTATTGTGTTTCGGTAACTTTGGATCGCTTGTGATGAAACTCTTTTTGTGCCAACTCCACGGGTGTTGCTTTAAAAGAGGTGCTGTTGTAAACGGCATGTGCAAAGCCAAGGTTTATTTGGGGAAACCAACTCGCTTCGTTTTGGGCTAGCAGTTTGCTTCCAACAAAAACGGGGAGTATGTACTTTTGCAGCTTCATTTAAGCACATAACGCAACCGCTAAAAAAAGTTACAGGGAGATTTATTTCAGCTCTTACTTTACTAACAAGCGACGATCAAAATTTGGGCGCTGCGTTAGCGAAGATGTATATCGTCATGTTTTAAATCTTCTCTGCTCAGCTGGTTCTCATGAAACGACTCCCCGTTGACTTCACAACCCAAACCAAAGGAACTATGTTTTGCGATGTTCTCAGAAAAGATAAAATGCCTGCTTTGATCGGTAGTCGTTTTGTATCGATGAGATAAGGGAGCATCCTTGCCGGAAGTATAAACAAAAAGAAAAACTACGGCGTTTGGACGGGACTGGCCCAGCTTTGAATAGACCATACCTTTGGAATTAAATTTTTTTACGCAGGAATAAAACGTTGTAATGATTAATACTATGAGAGTTTATTTTTGAAGATGCTTTTCATTCAATTTAAAGTAATGGTATAAACTATGGTATCATGTTTGACATTAACCGGCACATTACCGGAATAGCTACTATCTAAATAATTCCATTTGATCGTATTGATTGTATTACCAACTGCCTGGAGGTAATTTGGCGCTGTTTTATTTTCGTAAGCATTACCCGTTATAATAGTTGGTGTATTAAAGACCGAGTTGGAAATAGCTAACGTATAATTAACCGGAGTAAGGTTGATGATGTGGAATTTAGTATAAGCAATGGGAGAAAAATAATATTCGAGGTTCTCTTTTTTATAGGAGATATCTCTTTTGTCATTTGCTATATAATAATAATCAGCACGCGCGTTAACCCAGTAACGATAACCCGGCAAAGCGGTTTTTGAATACCGGATTTTAAAATATCCGTTTGCATCTGTTTTGGTTTGATTCACCACGGCCTCGCTTGTATGATAATAGGAGAGCGTTATTTTTGCGCCCGAAATTGGAGTATTTGTTCCTGCTTCATACACATGCCCATCCACATAACCACTTCCCGATCTTTTGCATGAAAAAAGCAATATCGTGGAACACACTATTATATAAATCCACAGTTTCATATTATTTAAGTATTTGTTACGACAATATAAAATCATAGCCCACTCTATTTTTTAATGTGATGTGATGATCTATATTATGTTTTCCTGTATCATCCACTTTTAATTGGCGTCTTGCTTCTACATTTACTTTACGCGTTTTTGCGGCGATGACATAATAACCGTTTTCATCAACCTCGCAGGATCCGACTTTTTCGGAATGACCATAACTTTGATCGAAGACCAACCGCACTATTGAACTATGATATGGGTTAAACGTAAGTCCGGTTTTTCTATCCATCCAATGGCCGGAGACCACTATTTTTTCTTTTTTGCAGGAAGAAAAAATTAAGGCAATTATTAGTAGAAGAAATACATGTTTCACTTTCTCAAAATTACATTTTTATAAATATATAAACCCTGCTGACCATTTATCAGCAGGGAGCCTTATGACTATTTAGTTAACAACAACCAACTTTTTAGCCATTAAAATTATTCTACTACATCTACTTTCTTAGTTATACTATTCCCTAAATTTGAGATTACCTGCACCATATAAATTCCTTTACTATATCCTTCAAGACTCACATCAAAATCAGACGTTACATTATCGTACATATAAATTAATTGACCTTTCATATCATATACGTGAACAGAAAAAATTTCTTTCTCTACTGATTTTTTAGTGTGTAGTGTTATTTTACCTGTTGTTGGATTGGGCGTTAAACTGAAGTCGCTGGATTTAACTTGATCCATTAAAGTCATATCGGGAATAATTTGTTCGCTATCGTCCTGTTCAGGAACAATAGGATTATTATCCGAATCTGATTTTGGACTTTCATAATAATGAATTGGAATTGGATTTATATTATCCGATTCATAGTCAAACTCTGTGGGATTTTCTAATAAAATAGAATCTTTAGCCATACGCATATTTAACGCATCATTATTTCCGTTGCATATATAACGTTGTATATATGCCCGATAAGTGCTTCCCTGATCCACCTGAAATCCTGATTTTAAAACGATTTCTTTACCAGCACGATAGGTAACATTTGACGGAATTGTATTCTGCGGGGCAGCTGGAGATGATGCCGCGTAAATATGTGCTTCAGACACCAGGTTTTGAAACACTGCAACTTTACCTTGTAGCCCTGTTTGGTCTACCCCTTGAATATTATTGGGTGAATTAACCATAGGCCCAGATGAAATCAACTTTCTGGGCCATATGTTTTTATCTATGTTATCCATATAGTTATATGCATAATATGGAGTAGCAGTATTATTAGCAATTTGATCACAAATATTATTACCTGCAAAATAAACAGGGATCCCTGAACTACATATTGACGAGTTGACGGAGTTAATCACATTTGTTGCGGAATTAACAATCACTGATATTACATTACCCAACAAATTTCCTAACACGCCTCCGCCTCCACTACCTCCAGTCACAATACTTCCTCCAGTATTTCCATTGTTACCATCGATAGTAAGTTGGTTCTGGTATTCATAATACAAATTATGTAACAACATGTAATCGACTCCCGGATAATTTCCCTGAACTGAACCATCAAATGTTTGGTTTGCACATGTCATGGGGTGGTTGGTAACTCCTGAACCACAACCAGAACCTCTACTAGAAGGATGTTCGAGTCTATCCTGACTTGACCATTCCCAACCACCATGAGTACAACTACTGTAATTATAAGGTCCCTGGCAAGGCGCACTATTTATTGGATCTCCGTAAACTGAAAGCTGTCTGAGTAAAGATCCATCTTGATGCAGCACTTTTCTCAAAAGATCTGCCCACTCCAAATTATTAAGGCTTGTGTTTTGTTGCATAGCTAAATATATTGGTGAATTTATACCTATTCCCGGTAAGAAAGGGTTTGAGTTACTTCCTGCCTGACTCCAGGCCTTAAATACTGCGTTGTCGTCAAAGCAAGGACTTGGGGTTTGGCACATCAGATTATATGAACTTCGACCGCTTGTTATAGCATAAGGATCATTGTATCCTGAACAGAAAGAATTATTGCTACCTCCAACCCATGGAAAGTCCCGGTTAGCCATACAAGCATATCTACTTAATGGCCATGCATATACAAATGCGCTGCCACCAACAGGCAAATTTCCGACACTATTCCCGGAGGAGTTCAATAATTGTAAAACCCATGAATTATTTTGTCCTTTGCAATAATTGTAGCAACGGTTTGCAATATTTCTAGCTTCCTGCCTAATGCTTATCTCGCCATCCTGAAATATTTCGCCGTTGTAAGAAATACTTTGAGGTATATATTTATCGATAAACATCATGGCGATCATTATCGTATGATACTTATCTTGAGGTAATATTAAGTCTGTGGCGGGTTCTTGGGCTGTAAAAAAACCACTAAACTTGTTATCATTCGTAAGTTGATTCGTATGTTTTACTCCCGTAAAGCCATCAAAAGTGGAATCGCTGCCTACTGTTGGTGAAGTAGCTTCCAACAAACTGTAATTGTAGTGAGCGAAATTTTGACTAATGAAATTGCCAGGCATATCTTCTCGCAGCATGTATCCATTTAACAAACCGGTTGACTGAATTATGTCACTTGACCAATTATTTCCAATGGTCCAAAATTGCTCCGCCTCCAAATCCAACCTATTTATTGCATACAACATGTGGTAAAGCTCCTTAATCGTTTCGCTTGCATCTTGATGATTACGAGTGAGCAACTTATATTCTAAAGCCAAAGCCATAATATATTGATTTGTAATGTCAATTTGGTCAGGCCCCACTTTGGATTGAAAAACTCCCTTTTCTAAATAGTTTCTTTCTGCAAGAACAATGCATGAACCTTGCTCTTTCCCTATTTTCATAAAATCATTAATCATTCGGGTGCGATAATACCAATAACGACGATGCGCCTTGTCATTATCAACGGTTTGTTGGGCAAAAATATTATTTGCAATAATAAAGAGGAGTAATAATAAAAGTTTACATTTTTTCATAATCATTTATTGAATTTTAAGACGTAAGAGTTTTTGTTAGAAAAGCTCAATTTCATATCTTTTTTTGTTAGTTTTATTATTTTCCATCCAGTAGACTCGCCCTCCGGGCAAAAAAACAATCGATAACATTTAATTTTATTGTAATAATCTAAAGCACATGTAGTTCCTATTTTACTTGAATGATCATAAGAGATGTTTAGATATTTGTTCGAATTAGTAAACCCAATTTTTTTTTGATTTGCGTTATCTACGTTAACATATAAATGGGGATTGTACTTTGTTTGCTCATTTATAAATACTATTTGTTTATAATTGTTATCTCCATTATAGTTAATTAAATCTGTACTATCAATCCCGTTCACTTCGTACAAGGTCAATTTCCAATTCCCAACTATCAATTTAGGCCCCCGTCTTTGATAACCACCTTCAGGATATTTTTTACAATTAAATAATACAAGGGTAACTACAGTGATAAGCAGATATGTTATAAATATTCTCATCGATTTACTATATATTGAATTTATTTTCTGGAAAGAAGTATAAGGTTATCTTGTTCCAACTTCTCCACTCTTTTATTTTGTTCAATTAAATATAAAGTTAATTCTTCTATTTTTTTAAGCAGTGTTGCATTTATATTTACCAGGTCGATTCCATTGTTTTCAACTTCTGATGCACTTTGAACTTCGGGCAAATGCTTATGCTTTATCACATAAGCTTCTACTTGTCTTAAGGGCATTAATTTATAATCTTTGTCAAATACGTAATCTGCCCAGTGTGTGTTAGCAATAGCAACCTTAATTTCTTTTGCCAGAATCAATCCGTCAACAGATAACATAGCATTGTCGGCAGCGCCACCTGCTTTGGGTTGGCCCGTACCAATCCTTGTTCTTCCGTCACCATACACAACAAAGGTGTTTTTTCCATCATTTCTTAAAATGGAATATGCTTTTACGCCTACGTTCCATGTTTGCACTTTCACACCATTTGCGTTATTACCATTTTGATTGATTTCTATAGAAGTGTTCAAATCTATAGCTCCAGTTTGAGTCCATCCAATTTTCAAGCTACTTTGCAGATCAACCTTAGCTCCCATAAACACAGTTCCACCATCCTTAATAGGTGCTGTGGATAAATCCCAATTTACATTTATTTTTGTGTTCCTACCACAAAAATAATTTATTAATAATCCGTTTTCCCCCATGCCAGTATTAGCAACACCTTCAACTTCAATTATACCACTTCCATCCCAAGGGGCCGAGTAAAATGATAAGCTCGAATTCGTTTGACTAGATCCGCTACCCAAAGGGACACGAGAAATAAAACTACCGTTATTAAGAAACTGCAGAGAGGTATTTATATTTGGGTTAGGGCATACATAATCATAGGGTTGTACTTTTGAAGACGTGCTTCCCAGAAAAAATGTTGGTCGGGTTGATGATGTTGATGGGATATAACTAAACTCATTTCCTCCGCCAAATAGCAAACTTTTTTTCACCGACAAATCCTGTTCAAAGCTACTTTTACCACCAATCATTAAATCTCCTGCAATTTTTGCATTACCATCTACAATTACATCTTTTTGAGCACGCATCGTATCGGCTGCTATAATTTCTCCACCTGACGTAATATCGCCGGTAGCAGTAATGCCTCTATTCACATTGAGTGAATCATTGATTTTTAAAGTGCCTGTACAAGTTGTTGTGGGTATAGTATTTTGTGAGTACGTTTGAAATCCGAATAGGACAACTGCAGATAAAATAATTTTTTTCATAATGTATGTTTTATGAAAACAAAATTATGTCGGTAAAATAAAAACTACCTTACCATTGAAGACTTTTTTGGCACATTTAAAAAAATTAAAATTGTGTAAGTGAGAAATAACGGAAAATCAAATCACTTATTTCATCAAGTATCCAAACGATACTTCATCTTTTACACGAGGCTTCGGGAACCGCAGCCATCTGATCATAGTAGTAGCTGTAACAATTAATTTTTATGTAACTTCATCGCTTCAAAAAAAACAGTATGTTATACAAACTATTATTTTCCGTTTTATGCCTGTTAGTATTAGCCGGCTGCAACAGCACCACCGAAACCAAGCAGACCAGTGAAATACCTGTTAGTGTACCTCTGGGTTATGCGAAACGCTTTGCTATTAAAAAAACAAGCAGCTACACCGTGCTTGAATTACTAGGCGATAAAAGCAGTAATGATGTTACGGCAACCTTTATTTTATATAAAGGCGAAAAACCTGAGTATGCTAAAGACGCTTTTTATATTAAAACTCCGGTAAAACGCGTGGCCTGCATGAGCTCGATTTATACCACCATGATGGCGAAACTGGATTGCCAGCATAGCATTATAGCGATTGATAATGTCGATTATTATACCTACGATTTTATACAGCGCAAAGTAAAAGAAGGTGCGATGGCTGAACTATCGAAAGGACCCACCGTGGATATTGAAAAAACCATTGCGCTGAAACCCGACTT
This sequence comes from Bacteroidota bacterium, assembly GCA_040387475.1. Classification (GTDB taxonomy): domain Bacteria; phylum Bacteroidota; class Bacteroidia; order B-17B0; family Aurantibacillaceae; genus UBA4416. Next base: position 58,006 of record JAZKDT010000055.1, read on the forward strand.
GTTTTTAACCTTTGGGATGGGTAACCCTAAAAAAGATGTGGATGAAAAACTGGTGCAGGCTGCTATTCCGGTGGCTATTAGTTTGGATCATTTAGAAGAAACACCTTTGGCAAGAGCCGAGTGGATCAAATTTTTGGCCTGCTTTTTTGATAAGGAAGCGGTGGCCGATTCGGTATTTAAACAAACCGAAACTCATTACAATGCGTTGAAAGCCTTAACGGCCAACATCCGTCAAAAGCCAACCGTACTTACGGAAATAAAATACGGCGATGCCTGGTATGTGCCTTCGGGCAAAAGTTATATGGCACATTTGATTGCTGATGCCGGTGGTGATTACTTTTGGAAAGATGATGCCAAAACAGGCAGCACTCCTTTATCTTTTGAAATGGTTTATGCGAAAGCGAAAGATTGCGATGTGTGGATCAATTTATATAACGTGAACTCGAAAAAGGAGCTGAGTGCTTTTGATGAGCGCTATGGTTTATTTAAGGCTGCCAAAGAAGGGCGCTTGTACAACAACAATAAAGTGCAAAATGCTTTAGGGTATAGCAATTACTGGGAGACAGGTATTACTAACCCGGACGAAGTGCTAGCCGACCTGATTGCTATTCTTTGTCCGGAGTTATTACCGGGGCACGAGTTTAAGTTTTACAAGAAGATAGAATAACCGTTTGTCTTTAAGTTTTTGTTGTGTGTGCATTAAATAAAAAAGATCCCTGCTTTATAAGAACAGGGATCTTTTTTTTGAATTAACGAGATAAAAAATTACCAGGCTAATTCATCTTCGCTTACTCCACGACGGGAATAATTGCCTTCGTTTCTGTAACCTGTTGTGTAGGTTTCATCGGATCCGTATCCGCGGCCACGGTTAGAGCTACGGCTGCTGTAATCGCTGTATCCTCCGTAATTGCTATCACTGTTTGAGCCTGTGTTCCGGTTACGGCCGTTATAGCTGCTGCTATTATCTGTTCCGTATGTACTGCGGGAGCGTCCGTCTTCATTATTATCACGGTTGCTGTTGCGGCTGCTGTAGCTGTTATCTGAACTGTAGTTTTTATTACGGCCATTGTACATGCCATAATCGCTTTCGTAGCTGTTACGTTCGTTACGGCCGTATTGGTTGTTGTTGCTGTCTGATTCGGAGTAACCATTGTTACGGCCCGAACCTGAATTTCTGTAAGAAGAGTTGCTGTTACGGTTGGAAGGCGTACGTTCGTTTTCGCGACGGTAACCGTTTCCGGTTGTACCGTAGTAACGGTTGCTGTTTTCGTAGTCGTAATCATTTTCCTGCCCGTACTCTAAACGGTTACCACGGTGATTGGCATTATAACGTTTTTCGTAAGCGCTATCGCGGTGATCGCTGTCGTAACTGCCTGAATTACGGGTTCTGCGATCGTCGTCACGGTCATTTGTTAAGTTGTTCCAGCCTTCTCGAATACGATCTCCGGCGCGTTCAAAGATGTTACGTCCGTTAGATTCGTCTCTTCTGTCGCTACGCTCACTGTTGTAGTAGCCGTTGGAGCGGGAAGGTGATGAATAGTTGTCGTCATAACCATCGTCGTAACGACTGAATTCGCTTTCATAGATATCGCTGTCGTTGTAATAGCCACGACCTTCGTTGGTAGAAGAAGAGCGGCCTTGTCCCTGACCATAGTTACCGGACCCATATACATCGCCACTGCGACGGTTACCTGAATTAGAATAATTATCGGAACTACGATAATTGTTGTTTTGGCGGTCGCGCTCGTTACGAGAGCTTGTTCCGCGGTTTTGATTTGAGTAATTCATAAGTGTTTTTTGTTTTTAATTAGTGAATATGTTGTGGAAATGGCATGGCATGCCCTTTCCCATAAGCTAACGCGAAAAATGCATACCATTGAGTGGGGAATTTGTAAATGCTTCAATTACAATAATTTTAATATAAATTGAGCATTGGGCTGTTGCCAAATTCCCCCTTTTTTTTGTGGAGTGGTTTCTACGACTCTTTAGCTGGTGCGATCCACATATTAAGCTTTGGAAGACGCGTGTTATGTCAACTCCACTTGATTCCCTTCGATCATTGTAACAGAACGGGTTATATAGGATCTCATGAGTTCGAGATCGTGGGAAGAAACAATAATCAATTTATTCTGTTGGGAGCATAGTTGTTTGAGAATAGAAAACAACTGATGTTTGGATGTATGATCTAAAAATGCTGTGGGCTCGTCCAAAATAATGATGGGCGTTTGTTGTGCGAGCGATTTTGCGATCATTACTTTTTGGCGTTGTCCGTCACTGAGTTCATCAATGAGTTTATGTTTTAGAGCAAAGATATTTAATTGCTCCAGAGACGTATTGACTATACCCTCATCGTGGGCAGTTAGTTTTCCGAAGATGTTGATGTAGGGTGTACGGCCGCTGGCAACTACATCCCACACGGTTAAATTAAAGCCGCCGATCTTCTCTGTTACAACGATTGAAAGTATCTCTGCCAGTTGCTGTGCCGAATATGTAGAAATGGATCTGGCATTAATTAAAATATCGCCGGCCAGCGGTGCCAAGGTTCCGGTGATGGTTTTTAAAAGGGTTGATTTACCAATGCCATTATTACCCATGAGACCCACCAGATCGCCAGCCTGCAAGTTTATATTCATATCCGTAAAAACGCTGTTGTATTTACCTTTCGTTTTATAGCCTATTGCCAGTTGTTTAATATCTATCATCCTACATTTAATTTAGATCTGAATAATAAATAAATAACAACGGGTGACCCTATTAATGTGGTTACCGTATTAATTGGCAACATGAATTGAGAACTCATCAGCTGGCAAATAACCTCGGCCAATAACACCACACATGCTCCCAGCAACAAACAAAAAATCATTTGATACAGGTGATGTGAAGTTTTAAATAACAAGCGCGATGCAATAGGAACCGAAATTCCAACAAAAGCAATGGGCCCGCAAAAGGCAGTTATTAACCCCACCAGTATAGCGGTGATGATGATGATAGATAACCTGAGCGCATTAACATTTACACCTAAGTTTTGGGCATATTGTTCGTTGAGTAAAATAGCATTAAGCGGTTTCACAAAAAGGAACGCACATAAAATGGTGATGCCATAAACGGGAATAACCAGTGTGAGGTCTTGCAACGTGGTGCTTCCTACGCTACCCATGCCCCACATGATAAATGTTTTAACGCTATCTGCGCTGCTTACAAACTCTATTAAGCCTTCTACAGCTCCTAATATTTGACTAAGCATAATGCCGACCAACAACACGGTAACATTACTTTTATTTTTTTTTGAGATCAGCAAAATGATCAATGTTACAAAAAAAGCACCTGCGATTGAAAAGAGGGTGATGATGCTTTTTCCCATGAAATAAAAACCTGATATTTCCACTGAGGATACCAGCATGGTTGCGATGGCTACAAATAAACTGGACCCGCTGCTCACACCCAGTACATAGGGCCCTGCCAAAGGATTACGAAACAAACTTTGCATGAGCAAACCACATAGTGCCAAGCCAGACCCTGCTACAATAGCGGTAAGTGTTTTAGGCAAACGGATATCATATAATATGGTGTCGAATAAAACCGGATCATTTTTTATAGCGAATAAATTGATGCTGCCAAAACAAAGGTCGGCAACCAGTAAAACACTTAATACCAGTAGCAGGCAAAACACACTGAATATGAATTTAGCTTTCGTCAAGATCCAAATTTACACTTCTTTTTTTGATTTTAATATTGGTTGTTGGTGTAGTGGCAATGATCGAGATTGACTTGTGCCTATGGTAACCCATAAAAAAAGTCCAACCGATGAAGATTGGACTTTAACTGATGAGGGTTAATCTTTATTTTTTAACACGTTCTACATAAGTAGCCGTGCGTGTATCCACTTTTACCAAATCACCTTCGTTACAAAACAACGGAACACTTACTGTTGCTCCCGAATCTAAAGTAGCAGGTTTTAAGGTGTTAGTAGCAGTATCACCTTTAACACCCGGTTCGGCATAGGTAATTTCGCAAACAACAAATGTTGGAGCCTCGGCTAAAATTACCGTATCCCCTTCAAAAGAAATTTTTACTTCCATTTCCTCTTTCAGGAACTGGAAACTATCTCCAAATAATTTAACTGGCACGTATACCTGTTCAAACGTTTCCTTATCCATTACCACCGCAAATTCGCCTTCCTGGTAAATGTACTGCATGTTTCTAAACTCCACACGTACTACATCCACACCTTCGCCGCTTCTGAAACGATTTTCGGTTTGTTTGCCGTTAATTAAGTTGCGCATTTTTGCCTGGTAAAAGGCGCGCAGGTTACCCGGTGTACGGTGTTGCCACTCTGTAATAATTACCAATTCGTTATTGAAACGGATGATGGATCCTACGTTAATATCTCCTGTATCTGCCATGTGTTATAAATTTTATTCGTTTATATATTTTTAGTTTTCTAATTCGTGTACGACACCCATGTTACTGAATTTCTCGATGCGGGCATTGATGCGTTCTTCGGGACTTTGTTTTTTGAGCGTAGCCAAATGTTTTAAGATCTCTGCTTTAACGGTTGCAAACATGGTTGCCTGATCATTATGCGCTCCTCCTAAAGGTTCTCCAATGATACCATCGATCAAGCCATTTTTGCTCATATCATCGGCGGTTAGTTTCAATGCTTCAGCTGCAGTTTCCTTAAAGCTCCAGCTTCTCCATAAAATAGATGAACAAGACTCGGGAGAAATAACCGAATACCAGGTATTTTCCAACATGAGTACTTTATCACCAATACCAATTCCTAAAGCTCCACCACTGGCTCCTTCGCCAATGATGATACAAATTACCGGAACTTTTAGTTGGGTCATTTCCAGTAAATTTCTGGCAATAGCTTCCCCTTGTCCGCGCTCTTCAGCTTCCAGACCAGGATAAGCGCCGGGAGTATCTATAAAAGTAACGATCGGCTTATTGAATTTTTCGGCCATTTTCATTAAACGCAGTGCCTTGCGGTATCCTTCGGGATTTGCCATACCAAAACGACGTATCTGACGCATTTTGGTATTGATTCCTTTTTGTTGTCCGATAAACATCACGGTTTGTCCGTCCACATCTCCAAATCCTCCAACCATGGCTTTATCATCGCCTACGGTTCTGTCGCCATGCAATTCAATAAATGAACTGTTGGATACAGCATCAATATATGCTAAGGTATAAGGTCTTTCGGGGTGGCGACTAACTTGCACACGTTGCCATGGAGTTAAGTTAGAAAATATCTCAACGCGTTTTGAATGAATTTTGGCTTCCACTTCTTTTACAGCTTTGCTCATATCCACTTTGCTTTTTTCAGCAACGCTTTTCAATTTTTCTAATTCTTCTTCTAACTCCTGAATTGGCTTTTCAAAATCAAGATAAATCATTGTAGTGGTTGTAATTAGTTAGGGGGCAAAGATACTAAAAAAATGAAAAACCGCTACTTGTAAGTAACTGGTTTTCAGTATTAAATTATAACAGAAGCCGGGTTTTGTTAAATTTAACCGCCTAGTGACATAGAAAGGGATAAATGAGTACTGTCACTTCGAGCGAAGTTGAGACGTGTTATAAGTTAGTTTTCTTTGTTCATTGCTTACGCACCATCCGCTCAAAAGTTCATTGAACTTTGCCTTGCTCGAACTGACGGAAAATTTTATGCGCTTTTCCTATGTATTTAAGTGGTTGAAAAAAGTACATATATTTACAACATGATTTGTTTTCCGAATGCTAAAATAAACCTGGGTTTACACGTTACTGAAAAACGTAACGATGGCTTTCATAATATTGAAACCATTTTTTATCCCGTTGGCTGGAACGATGCATTAGAGGTTATTGAAAATAAATTGCAGGCAAAGGAATTTAATTTGCACTTAAGTGGTTTAGCAATTTCTGGAAACACAGAAGATAATTTATTGTATAAAGCATACACCATTATAAAGCAGACCAAAACCCTGCCTGCTATTGACGTTTACTTACACAAAACATTGCCCATGGGTGCTGGTTTAGGCGGAGGAAGCGCAGACGCCGCGTTTTTTATCAATTTATTGAATGAGCAATTCGCATTAAATTTTACTGATGAGGAACGCATTAATATTGCTAAACAGTTAGGAAGCGATTGCGCTTTCTTTATTAAAAACACACCTGTGTTTGCCTCACAAAAAGGTGATGTATTTAGCGACATTACTTTAGACCTAAGCCATCTGTATATTGCCCTTATTTATCCTAATCTACATAGCAATACGAAAGAAGCTTACAGCTTAGTAAAACCGCAACTGCCTGCCCAATCTTTATTAGAGGTGATCAAACAACCGATTTCAACCTGGAAAACTGATCTCATCAATGATTTTGAAAAATCTATTTTTAGTTTATATCCCATCGTTGAAAAAACCAAACATGATTTGTATGAATGTGGTGCGGTTTACGCCTGCATGAGCGGTAGTGGAAGCGCGGTGTTTGGGTTGTTTGAATCAGAACCCCCTATTAAAACTGAATTCCCTCATTGGATTGGGAAGATGAAATAATTGCTGTTTTTTAGGCCGTTACCTCCGGCCCGGCCTTGCATCAACTCCACGTATAAGCTCCGATCATTGAAAAGTAAAACCGCCTGAGGGCTTGTAAACGAAACACTTCCAGAACCCCATCGTGCAGTCTCGCGTTCGGTGGCTGATGCTCTCGAAGCCACAACTCTTTAAAACATAAAAATCCCGACCATGGCCGGGATTTTTATGTTAAGATGACAGAAAATTAATTCTTAACTACTTTGCTTGTTTTTAGAATGTTACCATTTTTATCTTTTATCGAAACGGTGTAAACGCCATTAGCGTATTTTGAAATATCGAACTCAGCATGCGCATTAACTGATTGCGTTAGCATGTGTTTTCCGGTTACATCAAAAATTTCAACCGTGGCTTTATCATTGTTATACAAATAAATATTCAAAGCATCAGATGTAGGATTTGGTCCAACAAATACATTGGCTAGTTCTTGTCCTATTTCAGAAGCACTTAATGTAAGGTCGTGGGTGTTAGTGCCTACTTTATTTAAGATCCAGTTATTAGGATCAACACCAATACTAGTTACGGTGCCGGTTAACGGGAAGCTATAATTCTCAATATTTTGTCCGTGATATAACCTCACAATCGTATCGGGTTTAGCTGTTCTTGTGATACGATAATCGACATGAGTCATAAACAATGGAATAGAGGTTGGCTTTGAAGTAGTTTGCGTTGACTTTAAATAAAACACGCCGCCACCCTGATTCCAGGAAACAGCAAAAGTTGGGTAACCTTCGCCATAATACCACTGATTAAAGAACTGTGCGAAATTTTGTCCGCTTTGAGTTTGCATGTGATTTTTAAAGTCTATCACCGATGCTGTACTGAACGAATACGCTGCCTGAAATGAGCGGATAGCCGGAAAAAACACAGAATCATTATTAATTTCGTAACGTAACGAATGAATAACGGCACTTCCTTTATCGTAAGTTAACCGAGAACTAAAAATAACGTTTGAATTCATGGTATCTGCATTTGTAAAATAACAGCTTCCACCAGTTTGTGACATCACATTATTATGTACGTCAAGCATTTTTTGAACAGGGGTTGTTCCGGTTCCGGTCATGTACTGATGACATAAGTATTCTGTATAACTTGCCCATCCCTCATTAATAAAAATATCTTTCCAGGCTGCACACGTTACGTGATCTCCCCACCACTGATGACCCAACTCGTGAGCATCCAATTCAAAATCAAAAAAGCCGAGGCTGGTCATGGTTTGATGTTCCATACCGCCACCCAAGGGCGCCATACAATGGCCGTATTTTTCTTTGTAGAACGGGTACATACCAAACAGCTTAGACTGCAGTTCAATTGTTGGAACAATTTTATTCAGTTCGAGTCTTTGCCCGTTAATCCAGGTTGAATTATTAATCGCATTATCATAAACGAAATTTTGAATATAAATTGAATCGTTTACCAGGTATTGAGGTTTTGCATATAAAATATAAGGTTTGTATTTTGCGGTAGCAACAGATATTAAATAGTAATCGATAGGATATTTTGATTTCCATTCGTAGCGTTTCTTATTTCCTATAGTCACTACATTTTTTAAACGCCCGTTTGAGCCAACCATATTTGCTGAATCAGTGGTTGCATAAACCCATGATGAATCTATTTTATCCCTCAGATCCTGTTTACAAGGAAACCATTGATAAGCACATATTGCCTCACTTAAACTCCAGGTTACCTGGTTTCCCCATGAGGGCGATGTTGCCATGTTATAACCGTCGCCAATAGCTGCGCTGCCACCGGTTGGGCAAGTTCCTTTATAATACACGATAGCATAAAATAACTGATTTTGAGGAATAGGAGTTCCGGCAGTGGCGGTTACCAAACTATCTCTCCGTATAAAATTTCTTTTTGCGCCATTCACATAAACGGAATCGATTGTGTGATTTTCATGTAAAACAAATGCAAATGAATCAAGAGTTGGCGTAACAACCTTTGCAAGACTTTTTACGTTCCCGCTAATAAATAAGGTATTGCGCTCCACGTTCACATTTAAGTGATAGAATTTTAAGTCGTACATATTTTCTTTAGGTACGGCAGTAGATTGAGCTGTTTTTTTAACGGATTGGCCGGCCGCTTGCAACTTATTAAAACGTTGGGCCTTGTGATCGGCGCAATAATGGGTTTGCGCGTGTATGATTGCAAAAGAAGACATTGCAAAGAAAAGGTGTATTAGTTTTTTCATGGGCGTACGTAGTGCTTTTATTTTTATGTATAAAATGTATACAACTAATCTAATCTATAAAAATGTTAATTATATCATTTTTAGTCGAAAAATATATAAACGGTAATTTTTATATATAATTTCGCTTTATATCAGCTCAAATATGAAATATTTCTGGATTTTTTTAACCTTTTTAATAGTAACTCCTGGCTTTTCGCAATCTGATACATCACGTTTGTATCAAGCCTATCCCTCATTTTTAAATCCGGAAAAAGCAGAATGGACGGCATTTGAAAACAACTGGAATTATGTAGAGTATTCTGCACTTAAAAAAAACAATAAGATCAAAGGATTGAATTGTAAAAACTGTGAGAGTTTTTATGCCGATATGTACATTGAAATAAATGAAGCGGGTGAAATTGCCGCTGTACTATTCTTGAAAGGAAAAATATGCGGCCAACCTATACAAAATAGTAAGCTGAGCGCTGAATTTGAAAACTCCATCAACTCCAGAACTTTCAAGTCGCTGAAAAACAGGCGGTTTATTGCCCGATTTGGGAATAGTTTGAAATGCTAAAAACTTTTTGGCATCATCTACCGTAAATAGCACCGTAGTTTAGCTAAAGCTATTACATTTGTATACATTTTTATGATCACATATAATCCAAAAGACTGGTTTACCCTCATTCTAAAGTTTCACAAAAGTGATACTTTCAGGATATTGTTACCGTCTTTATTTTTCATCGGTGTTTATGCTGCAGCCATTGTTTTTGCCGAAGCTCATTTTTTTAAGCTGGGTACCAAAAATCCAACGGTTATGCATTCCATTTTGGGTTTTGTGTTATCAATGTTATTGGTATTCAGAACCAACTCGGCATACGACCGTTGGTGGGAAGGTAGAAAAATTTGGGGAAGTTTTGTAAATAATTCCCGCAACCTGGCCTTGAAATTATCGGTATTAGTAACTGAAAAAAACGATCGGGAAGAATTAAGAGCTCTTATTATTAATTATGTGTACAGTGCCAAAAATCATTTAAGAAATAAATATGTTCAGGATGAATTTGTGCCGCTCGAAAAAATAAGTCTTTCCAGTTTTGCAGATGCTACTCATAAACCAAACCTGATAGCTAAAGCCCTATATACTAAGATATACGATTTGCAGCAGCGCAAAGTGCTAAGCAGCGAACACTTGTGGATACTGAACGAAGAATTAAAATCATTTACAGATAATATCGGTGCCTGCGAACGCATTAAGAATACGCCCATTCCCTACTCTTACAATATCTTTTTAAAGAAGATGATCTTTTTATATATTATGTCGCTGCCTATATTTTTTGGAAGTGAATTCAGATATACGACTGTACCTATTACCGTTATCGTATTGTATGTATTTGCCAGTATTGAATTAATTGCAGAAGAAATTGAAGACCCGTTTGGTGAAGATGACAACGATTTGCCATTGGATGATATTTGCGGACGCATAAAAAACAACATTAACGAAATTTTTAATTAAGATGTACCAAAACGATTTAATATTAAGAGCAGCAAAAGGTGAACATGTAGAGCGAGTGCCAATTTGGCTAATGCGTCAGGCAGGACGTATTTTACCTGAATACAAAGAAACCCGCAGCCGCGCAAAAAACTTCGTTGAATTTGTGAAAACTCCCGAATTAGCCGCCGAGGTAACGATACAACCTGTTGATATTTTAGGAGTGGATGCTGCTATCATATTTTCCGACATTTTGGTAATACCGGAAGCGATGGGATTGCCTTATCAAATGATAGAAGCTAAGGGGCCTAACTTTGAGAAAACTATTAAATCGCAAAAAGATATTGATGATTTGCATATCGCCGATGCCGGCGAACTAGATTATGTAATCCAGGCCATTAAGCTTGCAAAAAAAGGATTGAGCAACCGTGTTCCATTAATTGGTTTTGCGGGTGCGCCCTGGACGTTGATGGCGTATATGGTTGAAGGAAGCGGAAGCAAAACGTTTAGCCAGGCAAAAAAATTCTTTTATCAGGAACCGGCCTTAGCGCACCAACTATTAGAAAAAATAACACAAAGCACGATCAATTATTTAAAAGCGCAGGTAGCAGCCGGTGCAGATATGATTCAGATATTTGACAGTTGGGCCGGAGTGTTAGGCCAGGAGCAATACAATGAGTTTTCCTTAAAATACATTTCAAAAATTTGTGATGCGATTGAGCCATTGGCCCCGGTAACCGTTTTTGCTAAAGATGCGCATTTTGCGTTGGCCGATATGGCAAAGTTAAATTGCAACACCATTGGATTAGACTGGACCATAAATCCGCAGGATGCGCGCATTATTATCGGTAATGGAAAAACGTTACAAGGTAACGCCGATCCATGTATGTTATATGCCGATGAAAAAACTATTGAAGCATCAGCACGCAAAATGATTTCTGCATTTGGTAAGCAACGTTACATCGCCAATTTAGGTCATGGTTTATATCCTGACTTAGATAAAAATAAAGTGAAATACTTTATTGATTGTGTAAAGGGACTGTAAACATTTTTCAATTCCGACCTGGTCTGTGAGCTTTATCTCTGATTTAATGTTTAGTTCTCCACTTCAATCGAACTGACATAAAAACTACATCTTCTCCAATTGATGATTGGTCAATTTACAATTAACCCATTCTCCGTCCAGAGTTGCATCATACTTTTTATAAAATTCAATGGCCGGCGTATTCCAATCCAGCACCTGCCACTCCATACGACGTACTTTTTGTTCTTTAGCAACCTGTACTACTTTATCAAACAACAATTTACCCAGTCCTTTTCCGCGTTGAGATTCAGTAACAATAATGTCTTCCAGAAACAGGCACTTGCCTTTCCAGGTGCTGTATTTGTAGTAGTATAAAGCTAAACCCACCATTATATCTTTTTCGACAGCTACAAAAAAATCAAATTGTTTATGGGTGCCAAAACCCCAGCTTAACATTTCTTCGGGTGTTACTTCTACCTCATCAGGCGCTTTTTCATATACGGCCAGTTCTTTTACCAATTGTAAGGCTTGTGAAATATCAGCCTCTGTACCTTTCCTGATCTCTATGTTCATTATTTAGAATATAATTCTTTTAAGATTACTTTTTGCAAGATACGCTTGATCATTAACTCTGCCAAAATTTGCTGCAAGGTCATGTCCTGATTTTTTTGTGAAGCTTGTTTTATTTGTAGCTCTGTAATATCTATACGGTATAATAGTGTTTTAAGAGCATTTCCTATTTCCAGTTTTAAAATTGAATCTAAAAAAGCAATTTTTAATGTAGTTAAGTTATTAGACTCTATTACAGGAAGCTGTTCTGATAAGCCGGCGAGCTCAAAATCGCGTTGCACCTGAAGTTTGAATTTTGCAAACAGGTCGGGTTTTTGCAAGCCTGTTAAATCTATTTCCATTCCTTTAAGAGCAAGCGATCAACCGGTGTTTTATTAATAATGTGAGATTCAATAATTTCCTTAACGTCTTCTCTTTTAACTCCCACGTAAAAAGCCCCTTCAGGATAGATAGCAATGGTCGGTCCAAAATCACAAATTCCCAGGCAGCCGCTTTTATTGGCGCGTGTTTTTAATCCCACGTTCATGTTTTTCAATTGTTTTTTAAATTCTGCGACCAGTTCCAAACCATGAGCTTCGCCACAACTTAATTTTTCGGAACCGGTACGTTGATTAGTACAAACAAAAACATGGATATCAAAAATCGGTGTCATATATATTAGGTATCTTTAAACAAAGTTACAGCTAAATTGTAATTATTCATCATGGCAGTTATATTAATATCAGGAGGAACAGGTTTGATAGGAACGGCGTTAAGTCAACGCCTCATCTCCGAAGAACATGAGGTACGGATATTATCACGAAATCCATCGCAGCATGGTAAGATCACATCATTTTATTGGGATGTTAAGCGCAACGAAATTGACGAAGCAGCTTTTGATAATGTAGAACACATCGTTCATTTAGCAGGAAGCGGCGTAATTGACAAACGCTGGACCAACAACAGAAAAAAAGATATTCTTGATTCGAGAGTCAACAGTATGAATCTCATCACCTCGATAGTGAAAAAAAAAACATTCGCCTAAAATCTTTTGTAGGCGCCAGTGCTATTGGCATTTATGGCATGACAACATCGGACCACATATATTCTGAAACTGACACCGGTAAAAATGATTTTTTGAGTAAAACCTGTATTCAATGGGAGCAGTCATACCAGGATATCAAACTTTTATCAGATAAGAATTGCATCATCCGAATTGGCATTGTTTTAAGCAAGGACGGAGGCGCATTAAGATCCTTAGTATCATTATTTAAAACCGGTTTAGGTTCGGCCATTGGTAGTGGAAATCAATATATGCCATGGATACATGAAACCGATTTACTGAATATTTTTCATGAGTCATTATTTAATGCCCATTTTAAGGGGATTTACAATGCCGTTTCTACCGAAAGTGCCACAAATTATGCCTTTTCAGAGCAACTCGCTAAAAGTCTTCGCAAGCCATTTTTTGTTCCAAAGGTGCCGGCTTTTATACTCAAATTGGCGCTTGGTGAAATGTCGGGTGTATTATTGGAAGGATCGAGGGTAAGTAACCAAAAGCTTATTGACAGTGGCTTTACATTCCAATTTCCACTCCTTTCCCCCGCTTTAAATGAACTTGTTACTAAAAAATAATGCTTGATTAATAATTGTGACCTAAGCAATATTTTAGCAAAAAAAGCGTTATCTTAGCCTAGTCTTTTTATAGAAAATATATGTGTGGAATTGTAGGATATATTGGAAACCGTGATGCGTTTCCAATTTTAATTAAGGGGTTACAACGTTTAGAATACCGTGGATATGATAGTGCCGGTGTGGCAATGATCTCGCCAGAAGGTCAAATGAACGTTTACAAGAAAAAAGGGAAGGTTTCTGACCTATTGGAATCGAGTAAAGATAAAGATAAATCAGGAAATATTGGTATTGGGCACACCAGGTGGGCAACCCATGGTGAGCCGAATGATGTGAATTCGCACCCTCACTATTCTCAGACAAAAGATCTGGTTATTATCCATAATGGAATTATTGAGAATTATTCTTCTATAAAGGAAGGTTTAAAAAAACGCGGACATACCTTTATGTCTGAAACTGATACTGAGGTATTGATTCATTTGATTGAAGATATCCGTCAGCACGAGGTAGGCATGAAATTAGGGCATGCAGTTATGGCTGCTTTAAAACAGGTAAACGGCGCTTACGCCATTGTTATTTTGGATAAAAATGATCCTGATACACTAATCGCTGCTAAAAAAGGCAGTCCGATGGTTATTGGTGTTGGTAAAGATGAGTACTTTATCGCTTCGGATGCCTCCCCTATTGTAGAATACACAAAGAACGTTGTTTATATTGAAGATGAACATGTTGCTATCATTCGTCGCGGAGAAGAATTAAAGATCAGAACCATTCGCGATAAAGAAATTACGCCATATGTTCAGGAATTAGAAATGGAATTGGAAGCCATTGAAAAGGGCGGCTACGACCATTTTATGTTAAAAGAAATTTACGAGCAACCCCGTTCTATTTTTGACAGTATGCGTGGGCGATTAAATTCGGAAACTGGTCATTTAAAAATGGGTGGTATTGAAGAGCACGAAGGTAAATTTAAAAATGCCAAACGTATTTTAGTGATTGCCTGTGGTACTTCATGGCACGCGGGCATGGTGGCCGAATACTTATTTGAAGAATATGCGCGTATTCCGGTTGAAGTGGAATATGCTTCTGAATTCAGATACCGTAATCCTATAATTTATCCTGATGACATTGTGATCGCTATTTCCCAAAGTGGCGAAACAGCAGATACATTGGCTGCCATCGAATTAGCTAAAGCAAAAGGCGCCACTATTTTTGGTGTATGTAACGTTGTTGGTTCATCTATTGCCCGCGCCACGCATGCAGGATCATATACGCACGCGGGACCTGAAATTGGTGTAGCATCAACCAAAGCTTTTACCGCGCAGGTTACTGTTCTAACATTAATGGCTTTACATGTTGCCAAAGTAAAAGGTGCAATTGCTGAAAGCCGTTACCGCCAGTTACTTTATGAGATGGAATCGATTCCTGCTAAAGTTGAAGAAGTTTTAAAATTAAATGATTCCATAAGATTAATAGCGGCTGAATATAAAGATGCCACCAATGCCTTATACTTGGGAAGAGGTTACTCGTTCCCGGTAGCGCTGGAAGGTGCATTGAAGTTAAAAGAAATTTCATACATTCATGCAGAAGGTTACCCGGCTGCAGAAATGAAACATGGCCCTATTGCATTGATTGATGAGGCAATGCCGGTATTTGTAATTGCAACAAAAGGCCCTAACTACGAAAAAGTAGTGAGTAATATCCAGGAAGTAAAAGCGCGCAAAGGGCGTATTATTGCTATTGTTACAGCTGGAGATATTGAGGTTAAGAAAATGGCTGAACATGTTATAGAAATTCCTGAAACAGACGAATCGTTAGTTCCATTAGTTTCTGTTGTTCCATGGCAGTTGTTATCTTATCATATTGCAGTAATGCGTGGCTGTAATGTAGATCAGCCAAGAAATTTAGCAAAGAGTGTAACAGTTGAATAACCTTTTTATATCATAAAAAAAGCCGACTCAGAAGTGAAGTCGGCTTTTTTGTTTTGCTTTTTACTTTTTTGGAATATCCAAAAACTGACCTGTAACAGAAGTAACACTTCCACCGGAAAGAGGTGTGCTGAAATTACCAGATATTTTATTACTGCCGTTTGCAGTAATATTCACCTGCCCACCCGTTGCCCCAAGATAAGTTGAACCCATAACATAAGTTAACGCATTGCCCGATCCTATGCTATACGTAGCAACGGCCAGTGAGGTTAAATTTATTTCGAAATGATTTGCATTACCATTTTTGTATGCATGAATAGTATTATACTGTTGGTAATAAAATGCAGAATCGGCAACGGTTGCCGAGCCACCGTTTGGTGTAAAGGTAAAACCGCTAACGGCCGTGCCGCCGGTTGTTGCTGGAGTTGGATCAGTTTCAGGATCGGCAGCCTTTTTTTTGCATGCCGTAGCGCACATGCCTACAACTGCACATACAATTGCGAAATGTTGGAGATGAATTTTCATAGAGTGATTTTTTTGATTCCTCAAAATTAACCCATTCTTAAGCTGAACTCAATACCCTCCTCCGGGTATTTAAATCATTCCTCTTGCTTTTAATTCTAAATATTTGTTTAATGTATTAACGGTTAGCTGTTGCGGTTTAGTGTAAACACACTGTATACCTGATTTTTGCAACTCATGAGTGATCTGGGTTTTCTCATAATCAAACTTCTTTGCAATTGTTTGGCTGTATATTTCGGAAGTGTTCCTGGTTTTTTTATTGAGCAATTCATATAACTCTGTATTCTCAAAAATGATCACAACAACTAAATGATACTTAGCCAGTTGTTTAATGTATTTCAATTGACGGCGAAGTCCACCCAGTGTTTCAAAATTAGTATACAATAGCAGCAAGCTTCTTTGTGTAATCTTTGTTCGAACGTGATTTAACAATACCTCATAATTACTCTCGGCAAAATTAGTAGACGCGTTATATAAATTTTCCTGAATCCGGTATAGCTGATTTCCTTTTCTATCGGCCATAACCGAATTATTAATGGTATTTGAAAACGTGATTAATCCTGGCTTATCCTGTTTAATATAGCTAATGTGGCTAAGTATCAAAGCAGCATTAATTGAATAATCCAACAGGCTTAATTCTTCAAAAGGCATTTTCATTATACGTCCCATATCAATGATCGAGTATACCTGTTGTGCTCTTTCATCCCTGTAATGATTAACCATTAACTGATTTTTTCGGGCGGTTGCCTTCCAATTAATTGTTCTTACATCATTTCCGATAACATATTCTTTAATGTGATCAAACTCTGAGCTTTGTCCAATTTTTCGCAGTTTTTTAATACCGGTATCAACCAACCTGTCGCTTATCGCAATTAATTCGTATTGGTGTATTTTTATGAATGACGGATAGCAAGGCATCATTAATCTATCTGGCGTTATAAATCTTCGTTTTGTTAACCCCAAGATTGAGCTCACATAGGCGATAGTATTTCCGAAATGATACTCGCCCCTGGCAACCGGACGCAATGTATATTTAACCTTTTGCGATTGGTTTGACGTTAGTGTTTTAGAAATATTGAAATTCCTGTATTGAAACTGCTCAGGTATTTCGTCGATAATTACTACAGTAATGGTAAATGAATAATTATTTTTAAACTGTAAAAAAATATCGTTTTCATCCCCATTTGATAATTTTTGATGTGCTGCGGAGCGGTGTATTACAAATCCGGCTGAGTTCGCGAATAAAAACAGTAAATCGCCGGTGGTTAACAGCGCCAGAAACCAAAAACCAATTAATCCTACTAAATATAACCAGGGATATATGAACGCAAAAACAAAAAGACATACAATGACTCCCAAAGCAATATAAAGTCGCTTTGTAAAAAAAACAGAGTTGAATATGTATCTAAATTTTTTGATGATTACCTTGGGATCTCGATTTTATCTACCAATTGCTGAATAACAGCATCCACGGAAATCCCTTCCATTTCTTTCTCAGGTGTTAATACTACACGATGTCGTAATACAGGTGCGCACACATATTTGATATCGTCCGGACTCACAAAATCTCGTCCCCGCATGCATGCACATGCTTTAGCAGCATTTAAAATAGCTATTGACGCTCTTGGTGACGCTCCTAAATACAGAAAAGGGTTTTGACGTGTACTACCTACAATTTGCGCGATATACTTAAATAAATGTTCTTCAACTAAAATTGCCGATACAGTATTTCTTAACGTATGCATCTCCCCTTTTTCTAAAACAGCTTTTATCTGACTCAAATCCATTTTATTACCACTCGCATGGGAGTTTTGCAAAATCGAAATTTCTTCTTCAAGATTTGGATAGCTCACCTGAAGCTTAAATAAAAAACGGTCGAGTTGCGCTTCCGGCAAACGATAAGTCCCCTCCTGTTCAATAGGATTTTGCGTGGCCAACACCATAAATGGCACCTCCAACTTGTATGTTTTTCCATCTGCCGTGATTTGGCGTTCTTCCATAGCTTCAAACAAAGCAGCTTGTGTTTTGGCTGGAGCCCTGTTGATCTCATCTGCCAACACGATATTGGTAAATAAAGGTCCTTGTTTAAATTCAAAATCGTTTGTTTTTGAATTGTAGATAGAAATTCCGGTGATATCACTTGGCATCAAATCAGGTGTGAACTGAATTCTTTTAAAATCGGCATGAATACTTTTTGCCATCAACTTAGCAGTTAAAGTTTTAGCAACACCCGGTACTCCTTCAATTAACACGTGGCCATCAGCCAATAGCGCTATGATCAAATAATCAACTAGGTGATTTTGGCCTACCAGGTAATTAGCTAATTCTTTTTTTATCAATTCAACTTTTGTGGTTAACTCAGTAAGATTAACGCGGTTCTCAAAATTTTCCATCAACGTATACTTTTTTGTTTAAAATTATTAATTCTATCGTTCAGTTCTATTAAATCATTTTCGGTTAATGCCGGAGCGTGTTTTATGTTTTCGCAATACGAAAATAGTTTTTTAATATCCTCCTGGCTTATTCCGCTTAGCTTATGAATAGTGATATAAAACTCTTCGTTGATTTCATTTGTATTGACATGGAATTTCTTCCGAACATCAAAATAAAAGTATTGAATTGTCTCTTCGGCTATGTGTTTATGGTTATTTGAATTGTAATATACATGGCTAACCACATCAATAAATTCTAAAGTAGAATTTTTGAGAGGTGTAATTACAGGTATCGGTCTTTGCTTGCGCTTAATTTCAAAAAGCATAAAAAAGAGCAATCCCAGCAATAAAATAACATATGCCATATACAAAGCATCGCTGTTAAATATGAACTGAAAAATCCCTTTTTGTTGAATGTTATAGTCCTTATAATACTCATCCCAAACGATCCGTTTATTGGCTATCAAACTTAACAACGTATAGGTATAAAACCGGTTTTTGTGATCAACGATAAATAAATTGCCAAAAACATCCGGAACGGAACATAGAATTAACTTACCTTTTCCAATTGTAGCCTGCAATAAAACCGGATCAGATTTGCTGTTTATGGATGTAACTTTAAAACGTGCTGTATCGAACTTTACAAAAAAACTTTCAAACGCAACCTGCGGATAAGTATACCATTTTTGTACATTATTTTTGGGTTGAACATATGCAATTTCAAAAGCTTTGGTCTTCAACAAAGAATCGAGCTTGATGCCATTGCTAAACCAATTACTCTGAGTTTCCAAAGCAAAGGTGTCTTTTAGTGCGGAAGAAAATGCTGTTGCACACATCATCACCGTGTTGCCTTTATTTAAATACTCGAATAAATTTTCGACGTCCAATTTAGAAAACTCAATATCATTATTTACAATAATTAACGCCTGATTCGAATCGCTGGTTTGTTGGTTAAGACTATAAAAGTTTTGTTGATTAATTTCTATATTATTGGAGAACGCAGGGTCCAGCAAGTTAAACATAGCATAACATCCAAATGGAATTTTATCGTTTTTTGAGTAAGTTCGCCGCCAATCAATTGGTTTGGGTTGAAAATATTGCAGCAATACAACAGCTAAAAAAATAGCTCCCAGCACATAATAATATTTTTTGCTGCCGCTAAACATTTATGCTTGTTTCAAATTTTTTAAAATTGGCTTCAAATAACTGATAATCTGATTCGGAAATAGCGTACTGTCCGTACCACACATAGTCATAAATCCTACTAAGCTCCATAAAATGCTTTTGATACGGCATTTTTGTTAATTCTAAAGAATAGTCAATGTTTGTTTTATAGGGTTGATAAATGATGGTTCCTTTTTGATTTAATGCAAATAACTGTTTCAAATACAGCCAACGAACGGCGACACGAAAATCACGTTCCTGATAGGCCTTTAATATTTTTTCATCGAAATCCACATTTGCGATATCTTCGACATCTGA
This sequence comes from Bacteroidota bacterium, assembly GCA_040387475.1. Lineage (GTDB taxonomy): Bacteria > Bacteroidota > Bacteroidia > B-17B0 > Aurantibacillaceae > UBA4416. The sequence goes on from JAZKDT010000055.1 coordinate 77,803, forward strand.
AAAATTAAACGCTGCATTCCTGGTATTGCCTTTAAGAAAACTGGTAAACTCTGTTCGTGTTAATAACCAGATAACGACTGTTACGCCTGCTATGACCAAAATCCACATAACTATTTTTTGCATTGTTATCTTATCGTCATAATCCGCTTTACCGAAAATAGAATTGAGAAGCCAATCCCAAATCTTATCCCAAAATCCTATTTCTGTGTCTTCTACCTTTTTTGCGAAATCAAGATTTACTTCACTAAACACTTCTTGTTCCTGAACTTTAGAAGGTTGATGCATTTTAACGAAAGTTGAATCATACCGCCCTGCATTAGATTTATTTACACTCCATAAGTGAGTATTTACAAACAAAAACAGGGTATAAAACCAGATATATATAGAAAATTTCAATGACTTATTTAATTTCGTCGATGCGCGATAACAGTTTCTTTCCTTTCACATTTTCTTCCTGACTCATATATGAAAAGGCACTTATAACTACAAAAATAGCAATAATGCCTGCAGTTACTAATTGTTCGATGATATTGGCCACGGGAAAAATTTTAATAAAAAATTCTATCGGAAATAAATTATAGAGGGCAGCAAATGTAGTTGTAATCATTTTTTGCAGAACTATTAATCCAACTAAAATCGCAGCAGTATTTATCCAGATATGTGTATGATTTTTAAAATTGGCTCTTACTCTATGGGCAGCGTGTATGAGGTTAAAATTGTCCGATAAACCTAAAAATAGTGCGGAAAGTAAAAAGTAACATAGAAATGGGACAAAAACAGCAAGGATATAAAACAATGAAAAACCAAATATATCTGTCATATCGGTATCCAAATACATAAAGGCTAATACGATGCAACTAAATCCAACTAATAAAATAATCAGCATACTAAATAATGACAGGAGATTACCTTTTGTTTTTTTGAAGATATCCATCCAGGTAATCACAGTTTCCGCTGAATTTTGATTATAAATGTGCATATAGTTATAAATAACTATGCATTCGAGATAAACGATGGCTATTAAGTATAGCGGATTAAATCCTAAAGAAGCTTTTATTTTATATATGATTGCTACCATGTCATATAACAAAGGTGCTGCTCTTACTTTATCAGGAAGAAAAATAAAACCAGATATCAGTAGTGTAAAAGGAATGATCAAACAATAAATCGACTGAAATAATGGCCTAAAGTTTTTGCCAATAAAACGCATAGAGTCGTTCACAAGCTGCAATAAATTGCGCTCCCGACTAAAATCAATTTTTGGCTTTTGTACAATTTCCATATAGCGGATGATGTTATTTTATTTCATCCAGGCGCGACATTAATCCTTTTCCCTCGTGATTTTCTTCGTGGCTCATAAAATTGAATGCTGAAATTAAGTGAGAAATAGAACTAGTGCAATGTGTTAAAAACATTCCCAATGTATAAAATGCCATTAATAACATATTGGCGCCCGACGAAGTATCTTCAACCCCAGGAGTTTTCATTCTCGAAAACATACTCATCATAGCCATAATACTTGCAGGCAAATTAAATATGGTTTGCAAAATAGCCAACCCTATTAATACAACTACCATGATCAACCATGTCCACCAAAAGTTACCAGATAAATATTTTCTTACCTTAACCATTGCTGGAAAAATAAAAATCCTGTCTCTTACGACTACGTAAAATGCCGCGGGTATAAAATAATACATAACAGGTGCAAAGATGATAACTGTTGCAAATATTGAAAGACCCACGAGAACACCTCCCGCCACGCCGAGCATTGAAGTGATACCAATACCAATCAATACCATTATGGTTATTAATACCACAAAAGTCAGCAAAAAAACAATGGTTGAAATAATGAGGCTGCCAATATTACTCCACAAACGTTTACCAACTTCCGACACAGTTATCTTTTCGCCAAATGGTTTTTCGTTATACAAAACCAGATAATTATAAACCACACTACTTAGCAGAATATTAGATATTATTCCAAAAAGAACAAGAGCGCCTATTGATAAAAAGTATGTTACGTTAAACATCCCTAAAGGATTAGTTGGGTCTGATGTAATATTAGTCATCACAGTTGTTTGCATATAAGCATAACAAAGTCCCATTAATAAAATGAATGGGCCAACTATCAATATAATACTGGAGAAAAATGTTTTAAAGTTTTGTTTTAAAAATTTAAATGAATCTCCAAGCACCGATGAAAAATCACGTTGCTTTCTAAATTCAATTTTTTGTTGTTGCATAATGGTTGTTGTTTTTAAGTTTTAACGGGAGCCAGATAAAATACCAGATCAAAAAAGTTAATGATCCAAAAATGATAATGAGGCTAAGCCATAGGGGCATTTCAGTGTACCGGGTGATAAAACTTTCTAAAAAACCCGCGCACATAAACACAGGAATAAGTCCAATCACGATTTTTATACCATCTTTTGATCCTCTTTTAAAGGACTCCAGTCTGCTGTAAGTTCCTGGAAACATAAAGCTGTTACCTAATACAAATCCGGCACATCCGGCAATTACAATAGCCGATATTTCCAGGGTACCATGAATCCACACTACTTTTAATGCTTTTCCCAACACGTTGTATTGATGAAACATTGCCAAAAAAGATCCAAGCATAATACAGTTGTATAGCAAATAAAAACCTGTGCCCAGGGAAAATAACATTCCCATGGCAAACATCACAAACGATACCCGGATATTATTTATTGTTATGTAAAAATACATGAAGCCTTCGGGTGCCTCGCCATATATGCCTAAGGGATTTCCCTTTTTAATTCTTTCGATCGTTTGATTCACGTATTCATCGCCCATGATTATGCGAACAAAAGTATCATCATATAGCTGAGAAGCGGCGCCGAGCAAAGTCCCTATAATAGCCAAAACAAAAGATACTAATAATAAATTATGGTACTTGCCAAACAGTGTTGGCACTTCTGTTTTCCAGAACGATAAAATTTTTTTATTGCTTTCCTTTTTGTTTTTATAAACGAGTTGGTGAATTCTGGAAGCTAATCCATTTAAATATGTAACGCTTTTGCTACCCTGGTAATTGCTTTTTGCGTACGAAAAATCATCTGTTATTTCGATAAAAATTTCAGTCACTTTTGCAGGATGTTTAACCTCGCCCTTATCCAGCAAAATTTCATATTCTTCCCACTTAGACGAATTTTGTTTTAAAAATGTAATTTCTTTCACACAATACTTTTAATTCCAATATAAATTTATCAATTTTGTTTAAATGGACGCAATAATAATTACAACTACCCAAAATGTTGATCTGGAGTATGATCCAGCCGGTGTAGGCTATAGAATTTTAGCAACATTACTGGATGGCGTTTTTATTGTAGTTTATGCTCTTCTTATGTTGCTGATGTTTACTCAATTTGGTTTCAATTACTTTTACAGCAGTAATCAATATTTGGCCACCACTCTCATAATTATTTGCGGGCTTCCGGTTTTAATGTATCACTTTTTAAGTGAAACGTTAATGAACGGACAAAGCTTTGGCAAAAAGATCATTGGAATTAAGGTGGTAAAGCTGGATGGTACACAACCAGGGATCAGCTCTTATGTATTAAGATCCATTTTAAGAATTATCGATCTTCAATTATTTAGTGGAGTAATTGGACTGATAACCGTTGTTGTATCCGATAATAGCCAGCGATTAGGTGATATGGCTGCAGGCACTACTGTGATTAAGTTAGGGCCAAAAACAACTTTAAGAGATACGATCCTGTATAGACAGGTAGACAATTACAAAATTGTTTTTGAGCAAGTTGCTTTGCTATCCGACAAAGATGTGGCTATCGTAAAAGAAATTCTGGAACATAGTATCACCAATAATAAAAAGGAGAATTTGACTCTGTTGTCTCAAAAAGTTAAAGCCAAAATGGGAGTTTCAAGCGACTTAAATGACGAGATTTTTTTGAAAACTATACTATTGGATTATAGTCATTATCAGTTTGAGAAGTAATTATTTTTTCTTTTTGTTATAAGCTGTGTAAACAGCATCTAACTCTTCATACCACGCATCACCGTATTTACGGATCAAAGGTTCTTTCAGGAATTTAAAAACCGGCACATTTAGTTGGCTCCCACATTCGCACGCTGGTTTACATATATGCCATGAATGGTAGTTAACCGCTTCGTACTCTTTGTATTCTTTAACTCGTATGGGGTACAAATGGCAAGAGATAGGCTTTTTCCAGTCAATCTTACCGTCGAGATAAGCCTGCTCAATAGCGCATTTAGCGATATTTTTATCATCAAAAAATACAAAAGCACATTCGGCACCATCGCTCACCAATGTTGTGGTGTAATCGCCATCGCTATCTAAAACGTATGTTCCTTGTTTTTCAACGGCAGCAATGCCTTCTTTATTCATATACGGTTTAACCGTTGGATACACCTTATCCAGGATCTTCAATTCTTTTTTATCCAATGGAGCTCCACTATCGCCCGACACACAACATTCGCCTTTACAGGCATTGAGATCACAGACAAATTTTTTATCAAAAATATCCTCTGAAATAAGCGTATGGTTAATGGCGATCATGGCTGTAAAGGTACGATAAATAACCCTTTTAACGAAAATTTAGTCGTTAACTAATGATAAACGGTTATCTTTGGATAGCAGTAATTTACCATTATGAAAAAAGTACTTGTTGTTTATTATTCTCAAACCGGCCAGGCTAAACAAGCATTGGATAGCGTTTTAAAGCCCGTTGTGGAAAACGCAAATTATACGATCGATTATTTATTGATCAAGCCAAAGCTTGCGTTTCCATATCCCTGGAGTTACACCCAATTTTTTGATGTATTCCCTGAAACGGTTAATGGCATTGCTTGTGAATTGGAACCCTTAGCCATTGATACGTCGGTTAATTACGATTTGGTATTTATTGCATATCAGCCGTGGTTTTTAAGTATATGTGTCCCTATTAATAGTTTTTTACAAAGCAATGAAGCGAAACAGTTGTTGTCGAATAAACCAGTAGTTACTATTATCAATTGCCGCAACATGTGGCTCGGTGCTCAGGAAAAAATGAAAAAACAGCTATTGAACTTAAATGCTAAGTTGATTGGCAATATTACGTTTGTAGATAGGTCGTCAAATCTTATAAGTTTGGTAACGGTATTAGCATTTGTTTTAAAAGGTAAAAAAGAAAATTTTATGGGGATTTTCCCTAAATATGGGGTTACCGATAAGGATATGAATCAGGCGCCGGTGTTTGGAAAAATTATTCTTGATCATTTAGAAAAAAATGAACTACAACGCATTCAACCAGACCTCAACCAACAAGGTGCTTTGGATATAAGAGGCAACTTATTGCTTATGGAAGGCCGAGGGAGGGCGTTATTTCCGTTATATGCCAATTATATTTCAAAAAAGGGTACTCAGGGAAGTGAACAGCGCAGAACAAGAGTGCGTATTTTTGGTATCGTATTACCCACGGCAATTTTAATTCTTTCTCCGATAATCACTATTTTATCTAGGTTAGCTCCTTTACTTGCAAAAAAGAAGTTCGAGAAGGAAATTGCCTATTACGCTCAAAATTCGTTAAGAGAAAAGTAAAAGGAACGGTTTTTGTTTAATTTTAGATTATAAAAGTAAGGCCATGAAAAAATTAGTGTTTTCTTCAGTTATGTTAATGGGATTGATAGTGGCGTCGTGCGCACCTGATAAATCGGATGATCCAAATGCTCCTGAACCCGATACCGACGCGAGAGATAAATATGTAGCTTACTGGAATGTAAGTGAGCATAGTTCTTCAGTAGGTGGCACATCAACACATACCGTGAATATTATTAAATCAAGTACTAATTCAAGTGAAATCATACTGAATAACTTTTCGGGACTATCAGTATCAGCAAGGGCTACAGTAGCCAATAATAACGTAACCATTCCCTATCAGCAAATAGGGTCTATTGGCTTTACAAAAGGTTCTGGAACCATGAACAGCAGTAATAACAGTATAGCGATGACTTATACGAATACGATAGGCACAAGTGTAGACACCTGCGCTGCAGTTTATTCAAAATAAATTTCCCATTTCTAGCTTAAAACCTACCACTTACCAACTCATAGTAACCACATCTTAAACGGATGTGGTTTTCTGTTTTAAGTCTATATACTTTTACCTCAGCAAACAATCTTAATCGCGACAAAGAAAAGTTTGAAAGCAAAAAAAGTATAAACCTTAAAAAATAAAGTGATGAATATCTTAGGAAACAATACCAGCAAACTAAATGAAGTGATTTTTGCCAATAGAAACAAAAGTTACGGTGCTTATGCTATCAGACAAAGTTATAACGACTCACTATTAAAATCACTTTTGTGTTTAAGTAGTATGATTGTCTTATTATTTGGATCTGTGTATGCATATAATAACACGAACAAAAAAACAGAAATTGAAAATATGGCACTTTTCAATGACCCAATCCTGGATCCAAGAGAATATGTAACACCGGTTGACATGAGTCCCATTAAGGAACCTGTGCAAAACGCAACGGCCCCGGCTGTGGCTCCTGCAGGAACTATTGGAACTGAAGTTACCGATGACGAACCGGAAAACACCACGCCTGTAAACCTCGACAATCCAATTAACGGCACAGGATCTGCAACAGCAACCGGTGTATCCACCGTTGGCACAGAAACATCCACTCTTACCACAATTTCTGTTGTAGCCACAACTACTACCGAGGCAAATACCGTGTTTGTTATCGTTGAAGAAATGCCTGAATTTGAAGGAGGAACTGCTGGTTTAATGCGCTATATAAGCCAGAACATAGTTTATCCTTCTATACCAAGAGAAGCTGGGATTGAAGGAACAGTGCATGTGTCTTTTGTTGTAAATGAACAAGGAAATGTAGAGGGAGTAAAAGTAATGAGGGGTATCGGATATGGCTGCGACGAGGAAGTAATAAGAGTAGTGGGCAAAATGCCTCGCTGGAAAAAGGCGGGAAAAAATTCCGGACATCCGGTTAAAGTAAGGTATAATATTCCGGTATCATTTAAGTTAAAATAAAAAACCTACAAAATAAAAACCCTGCCTGTAGTCACAGGCAGGGTTTTTTATGAATTTTAAACTATTAAGCGTCCGGCTTTTGTTTTTCAATAATTTTTTTTGCCGAGTCAACCATCTTTTGAACAGCTTCTTTGCTAAAAGGCATGCCATCCGTAGAAACTACATCCTGAAATACGTAAGTATTGTTTCCGCTTTTTTGAATAGAATAGAAATGATACTCTGGTTTTGTAATTTCGCTTTCCCACATAATGGTTAACGGTTCGTCAATAACAAATGATTTGAAAATATTAACATCATTAGATTTGATATCGCTTTTTTGCAATTCAATATCTCCCGGATCTTCAGAAACAGACATATGAAATGCCTTTCCAACTCTGATTTCTAATGCTCCCCAACTTTGTTCCACTATCTCAAGTTTTGCAGCTGTAGTATCAGGAACAAAAATAGAAAACTGTTTTCCGTATTTACTTAAATCCAACGCAACCATACCTGCTGGTGCTTCTATATTCTCTTTTGATTCTTTTCCGCCGCAAGATATAATTGCTAACGATAAGGTGAAAGCTGATAAAAGTGTAACTAGTTTTTTCATCGTAGTGTTTTAATTGTTTTTAAATTTCGTTATGGAGCCTGGTAAGCTTAATTAAACTATAAAAAGCATTACGTTTATATGGCTGAACAAATATACTGCAAACAGGCGTGTTACAAAAATATAAATGCCACTATTTTGGTAGTGGCATTTGAGATAATAAATTTTTAAACGAATAAAGAAAAGACTTTAAACAAAAAACCCCGCTAATGCGGGGCTTTTATTACTTTTTCTTAGCTGCTGCTTT
>JAZKDT010000056.1:0-3693 GCA_040387475.1 Bacteroidota bacterium
CACCGTTATGATGGGTGGTATGTTTGCAGGAGTGGAAGAAAGTCCGGGAGAGACGATCATTTTTGAAGGTCGCCAGTTTAAGGCTTACCGCGGAATGGGTTCACTAGAAGCGATGCAAAAAGGTTCAAAAGACCGTTATTTCCAGGATGCAGAAGACGATATTAAAAAATTAGTACCCGAAGGTATCAGCGGACGCGTTCCTTACAAAGGCCATTTGGCTGATGTGATGTACCAGTTAATTGGTGGGTTAAGAGCGGGTATGGGCTACTGTGGTTCTAAAGACATCAAAGCGTTACAAACAGCTAAATTTACGCGCATAACTGCTGCCGGTGTTAAAGAAAGTCACCCGCATGACGTGGTTATAACCCGCGAAGCACCGAATTATACGAGATAGATAAAAAGATGAAAGGCACAAGATTAAAGATCTGTTAAAGCAATCCTAAATCTTTAATCTTGCATCTAAAAATTAAATATAGAATTTTAAACAGAATAAGGAATGGTATTACCCATAGTAGTTTACGGCGATCCGGTTTTAAGAAAAAAATGTGTTGATATTGATAAAGACTATCCAAATTTAGGACAGTTAATTAAAGACATGTACGAAACTATGTACGAAGCTAACGGTGTTGGTTTGGCAGCGCCGCAGATCAATAAGGCTATTCGTTTGTTCGTAATTGATGCGTCTCCTTTTGCTGAAGTGGACGAAGATGAAGAACCTGAATTTACGGCAGAAGAAATGAAGCAAATGGATGGTTTCAAAAAAACGTTCATCAACGCTCAGATTATTGAAGAAACAGGCGAGGAGTGGAAATTCAATGAAGGTTGCTTAAGTATTCCTAAGGTACGCGAAGATGTGCTGCGTAAACCCACGGTAACCATTGAGTATTACGATGAAAAATTTAAAAAACATACTGACACTTACGATGGCGTAATTGCACGCGTTATTCAGCATGAATATGATCATATTGAGGGTGTTTTGTTTACCGATAAGATCAACCCTTTTAAACGTAAATTAATCGGTGGTAAGTTAACGGATATCTCCAAAGGGAAATTCAGAGCAGATTATAAAACAAGAGTTTTTCAACCTAAACGATAATATGTTTTACAAAATTGGATGTGTAGTTGCGGCATTAGTATTATTAGCGTCTTGCGGTAATGATCAGGTTGCTGATAAAGAATTGACCGTAAAAAAAGATTCGGTAGTTGCTCCGTTAGACGAGTGCACACAGTTGTTTAATGAAGCCAAATTAAACGATGATATTTTATTGCGCGCAACCGTTGTTAACGAGGATGTTGCCCAAAAAGCCATTATCTCTTTTTACAACTTTGCTAATTTATGTAGAAAAGATTCTTTAGCGCCCGTGTTTTTAGTAAAAGCGGGACAAGTTGCTCAATCTATTGGAAAATACACCCAGGCCCAATCCATGTTTGTAAAATGCAAAGATGATTTTGTGGATTTCAAGAATAGGGGAGCGGCTTTATTTTTATTGGCCCAGTTGTATGACGACCCGGCAAAATTAAATAATGAACCCGAGGCCAGAAAGATCTACAACCAAATCATCAGGGAATATCCGGAAACTGCCTTTGCAAACGATTCTAAAGCTGCTATCCAAAATCTTGGTAAAACCGATGAACAATTGGTTCAGGAGTTTTTAAAGAAGAATAAGTAAGACTTTTAAATTCAAAAAAATAATTTAGTAAATGGTAAAGATCATTTGTTGATTTTATAATTGATACTAAAATTTATATTTGGTGTAAGTACAGATTCTCTATCGTAGTTTATTCTCGATGACCTTGAATCGATAATTGACGATATAAATACGACAGCGTTCAAACCCAAAATTAGTCTTTTATGTTTCAATGGCTTTGAATAAAAACCGGTTTCTACATATAAGGTTCTGCAAAAAAAATGATAGGTGCGTTCAACTTTGGGATTGTTACCGTTGGGTTCATATATTGTGTAGTCTTTAGTTGGAGAAATTGCCCCCATTCCATGCATTAAATGCCAGGAAAATGCTTTGTTGGTTTTAGTGCTAAAGCCAATTCCTATAAACCCTTTTTTAAGAGCGCCAAAGTTTGTGCCGGGCGCTATGCCCAATTGTATTTTTGCTATAAAATATTGGGGGTTGAATACGTAATTTAAATTTGTTTCTGCCTTATATCCTGAAATATGATCGTAACCGGTGTAGCCGATATCAATTCCCGCAAAATGGCAATACCACTCAGTCCTTTTTCTAAGGCTGTCGTTTTGCGCATTCACAAAAAGCACTGAAAATAATAATACGATGATATAGCTATTTGTTTTCATGTACTCTTTTATCGGCCTTATTTAAGGCGTTAGCTCAATCTAATGACCGCTGGTGTGTATGTCAATAGTATTCGTTTTTTGATATTTTATAGTTATCGCATTAGATGCCTGTCCACTGTCAGATTCACAGTTCAAGTAATAATCATATTTATGCTTCATTTTTAATGTAAAACTGAAATATCCATCAGCATCAGATAACGCTACATTGATTCGGTCAGTACCATGTGCGGTTAAATATCCGACAGCAATTTTAGCTCCTGCTACAGGATATTCGTATTTTGAGTAAACCCGGCCAGACAACTCAGTTTTTTTAGAACAGGAGGTTAAGATGCAGACTATTATTAATGATTTTAATATGGTTTTCATGAATATTTGGCCATCCTTATCAGCTAATAATTAAACTTCAGATCCAGTTGATGTGATTTTCCATTTGTTAATCTCTCGGTATTAGTAAACCCACTATCAATTTTACAGTTAATGTCATAATAGTATTTTCTTTTGGCTTTGAATTTAAAAAAATAATACCCGTCAGCATCTGTTGTTGCCACTTCGGATATATCGGCATATTTAGACGAGCCGTGACCTAACAGCCTGATATTTATACCTGAAACAGGTGTATTATATTTTGAGTAAACCCGGCCCTTAACTTCTGTTTTTTTAGAACAGGAGTCAAAAAGTATGACCGTGATCAAACAAAATAGTGTAACAAAACTTTTCATTTAAATAAAGCTACGCTATTTTACTTAAACGTACCTACCATTCAGGGCTTTTTTAGCACATTTTAAAAAGTACCCATATTGGAATTAAAGGAAAAATAAGGGTGGGAATCAGAAAAAGGATTAAAACCAATGGAATCGATCATTAGGATGCGATAATTTTTTGGCCAGTTTGCCATAAGGGAATCTCACTTTTACACCGCCGGTATAACACACATCCATAATATTAAAGGCTTTTTCCTGCCGGCCTACACGCATTCTGTAGTCTATAAATATACCAACAATGCCAAAATTGTGTTCAAGGCCGGTTCCTAAATTCAAGCCAAGCCAATTGTTTTTTACAACACTGTTCACTTTATAATATTCCCGTAAACCTAAGTAATCAGATTCGCCCGTAAAAAAGCCCTTGTAAGTATTATAACTTAAACCCAGAAAAGGATAAAGCAATGTTTTTTTGTTAGGAAATCTGGCCAACATCTCGAAGTTCATTTCATACGTATTGGCTTTTACATTTAACCAGGTGGGCTCAATGTTAATAGGCCGGAACCGCGTATATAAACCCGAAACACGCACAAAATCGTTGATCTCATAAATAAAGCCGCCACAAAAGCCGGGAGCATTGTTGTTGTCTTTAATGTTTCGTGCCAGGTAAATTACGCTGATATTGCC
>JAZKDT010000057.1:0-14154 GCA_040387475.1 Bacteroidota bacterium
CGCAGATTTTAGCTAAATTTTAATGAGCCTTGATTTTTTTGTTAACTTTTTGTATGAAGACAAAAAGTTAGTGAAAACATTTTTGGGCTTCGGCTCCGCTCAGTCACCGGGTATCCAAAAGCTATTTGCTTTCTTCATTTAAATTTTTTCATCAAGAAAAAAAATGAGTGAAGAAAACTACTCCCTGTTCTTGCTATCTATTAAAATAGTAACAGGTCCATCATTCACTAAACTTACTTTCATATCAGCGCCAAATTGTCCGGTTGAAATAGGTTTTTTAAGTAACGACGATAATTGCTGAATGCAATGTTCGTAAAGCGGAATAGCGATATCGGGCTTTGCTGATCTGATAAAGGAGGGGCGGTTGCCTTTTTTAGTAGAGGCAAATAAGGTAAATTGAGAAACCAATAACACATCGCCTTTAATTTCTTGTAAGGATAAATTCATCTTATCCTCAGTATCCGAAAACACGCGTAAAGAAATCAATTTATTGCAAAGCCAGTCGGCATCTTCTGTTGTATCAGCGTCTTCAATGCCTACCAATACCAAAAATCCGTTTTGAATTTCAGAATATACAGAGCCATCAATTTTGACAGAAGCTTCAGAAACGCGTTGAATCACAAAACGCATACGGTTACTTTTTGTAGTTGGCTACACCTTCATCTAACCACTGAATATAATCAGGAATACTAGGATCATAACCGCGGATCTTATTCAGAACCTTTTCGTTGCCATCCACTAGTATGTATAAAGGCTGGGTACTTTGTCCGTATACTTTTTCTTCCATGTATTTAAACTTGTCGCCAATATCGGTGAGTTGTCGTTGCTTGCCGTACCACTCAACGGTTTCATAATCTTTAGGATCGAGCTCCCGTTTATCATCCACGTATAAAGAAACCAACACCACATTGTTATTGAGGCGCTTGATCACTTCCGGATCGGGCCACACATAATCTTCTGTTTTACGGCAATTAGCACAGGCATGCCCGGTAAAATCAATCAATAATGGTTTACCAACTTTTTTAGAATAAGCCAGTGCATTTTCATAATCATTTTTGAAGTGCACAATACCATTTTTATTCACTTCCATGAATTTTGAAAACTCTTCATCTTTAGGTACCGATGCTTCGGCTGTTGAACCGCCACCTGAACCACCAAAACCATGAGGAGATTCAGAATATTCTAAAGGAGGTAAAATGCCGGAGAATAATTTTAAAGGCGCTCCCCACATTCCGGGAATTAAATAAATGGTAACAAAGAAGGAAGCAATAGCTACAAATAAACGGCTCACCGACACGTGTTTCAAATCGCTATCATGCGATGTTTTGAACATGCCCAACAGGTACATCGTTAGTAAAGCAAAGATCACGATCCACAATCCAATAAATACTTCGCGGGTTAAGATACCGGCCTGGACAACTAAATCAGCATTGGACGCAAATTTTAAAGCGAGTGCCAGTTCAATAAATCCTAAAGTTACTTTTACCGCATTTAACCAACCACCCGATTGGGGTAATGAATTTAACCAACCAGGGAATGCGGCGAACAATCCAAATGGCAATGCCAGCGCTAACGAAAAACCAAACATACCCCAGAATGGCCCTGCCAAATTACCTGTTCCGGCAGCTTCAACTAACAAGGTACCTATAATAGGTCCGGTGCAGGAGAAAGACACCAATGCAAGGGTAAAGGCCATAAAGAAAATTCCAACATATCCGCCTTTGTCCGATTTAGCATCCATTTTATTAACGAAACCGCTTGGCAAAGTAATTTCAAAAGCGCCTAAAAACGACATCGCAAAAACCAGCAACAAAACAAAAAATGCCAGGTTAAACCAAATGTTTGTTGACAGCGAATGTAAAGCCCCTGCACCAAAAATAACGGTGACGCCTAAACCTAAACCAACATACAATACAATGATAGACATGGAATACAGGAAAGCATTGCGAATTCCCTGTGCTTTGGTTTTAGACTGCTTGGTAAAAAAGCTAACATTCATTGGGATCATAGGAAACACACAAGGTGTTAATAAAGCAAGCGCCCCTCCAATAAATCCGGCAATAAAAATCCCCCACCACGATTTTGGAGTTTCAAGTGATTGATCTACCGCCTGTGAAACCTCTTCACCTAATTTATGTTTAATGTTTTTATCTTCCGCCTGTGCAGTTGCAGTTGTATCAGGAGCATCCGGTTGGCTTAGCGTATCGGAAGCATTAACCGCTGTAGATAAGCCAACGATCGCCGTTTCAGTAAGAACACAAGCTGGAGTTCCCTGCACCGTAAATTCGAACGTTTCGCCCGGAGGTGAAAGGTCACATTTGGTATCCGTACAAACCTGGTATTCGTAAGTACCTGTCACCTTTAATTTTTTATCCGTCTTAAGTTTAACGCGCTGTGTAAACGTAGCTTTGTGCTCGTAGTACTCCACATTCACTTCAAATACTTTATCAAATTCTTTTATGGGCGCGCTTTGCTTTACTTTCCCTACTAATTCGTAATCCTTTGATTTCGTAAATTTAAATACGGTTGGTAGCGGGCCATCCTTCACTTCATTTAAAGAATACATATGCCAGCCATCTTCGATAGTTACATTGAATAACAGGTCGTATTCACAATCTGATATTTTTTTGGTGGTGAATTTCAGATCAGCATGAAGTTGTTGTGAAAATAACACAGATGAACCTGTAACAAGTAATAAAATAAGGAGCGATATTTTTTTTAGCATAAACAATTTGTTTGGTTAAAAGTAAAACTAATTTGATAAAAACCTCTTTGGGTTTACAATTCAAATTATACGATTATGAGAGTCCTAAAATACATTTTAAGCTATTTAACGGCCGGAACATTGACCATAAATGTAGAGATGGAAGGTGGTAAACACTGGATATCATTACAGGTCATGAACTCCAAAAGAGATTCGACGGTGAAGGCGTCTTTATTTTTGCGTTTTATTTTTTGCTTAAAAATGGCATGTCCCGAAAACACCAGCACTTTTGCTTCAAAAGCAGCTACGTACTCTTCATGCGGCTGTTCTTCTTCCACTTTACCCACCAACTCATAACTGGCGCCGGGCGCAATTGTAAAAGAAGTAGGTATAGGTCCAACGTCAGTGGGTTGCTTTTGCGAATAGATATGCCATTTTTTATCGATGGTTGCCGTAAAAACAATTTCTCCTTCGGTAGGCGATTTTTCAACATAAGACACCATCCAGGTAACGGGTTTTAAAGGTGCCTGAGTTTGGGCAATTTGAGAAAAACCGCAAAGGGTTAAACAGTAACAAACGATGAGTAAAAGGTGTTTCATAAGGCTAATTTTTAGTGAAAATAGGTAAATTAACTTAGTTGGAAGGTATGGAATTCTTAAAAAATGTTAGTTATCACTTTTACTTTTTTTCTTTTTCAAAAAAGTAACTGAAAACACTATGTTCGCCTTCTTTTTCCTGGGTAGACGCTTATTAGGCACTTATGAAATAAAAGCCCAAGCTTTGTGACAACGATTTTGTGCGATGTTGAGCGGAGTCGGTTACGTCAAAGAACATACAAGAGCCTCTTAAAAAAACCCTCTTTAGTCACTTTTTTTCTTAGTCAAAAAAAGTAACCAAAAAAGACAAGGCAATTCACCAACCCCCATTTGCCCGGAGTGCCTTTGCAGAATGGCGGTTGGCTCTGAATTGCCAAATCAGCCGCACAATTACTAACGTTATGCAGGGCTTCGGCTCCGCTCAGCCACCGCGCCGTGCGGTCAAACTCTCCTGAGCAGCTAACCGCCTATATGCACTTATGAAAATAAAAGCCAAAGCTTTGTGACAATGATTTTGTGCAGTAATAGTTTATAAAAGCAACGAAGACCTGGTGCCGACAGGTAACAGGGCGTGAGCTGTTTATAAACGGTTTTGTAGCAAGGCTGAGCTTGCTACAAAAACCACCTACCACAAAATTATGAGGGTTTTTGTATACTTTTTGGTGGTTACTGAGCGGAGCCGAAGTACGTCAAAAAGTATAAAAGAGCTTGCATGGCAGGCAAAGAAAGTATAAGAAAGTTTTTTGTCTCTTCACTAACTTTTTTCCTTGATGAAAAAAGTTAACAAAAAAATCAAGGCAATTCACCAACCCCCATTTGCCCCGGAGTGCCTTCGCAGAATGGCGGTTCGCTCTGAATTGCCAAATCAGCCGCACCATTACCAACGTATGCCGTGGTGTGTATAATACTAACAAACTCTTCCTGAGCAGCTAACCGCTTTCAAAAAGATTAATTGATGATCATCTCGTAAGGCAACCTAGCCTGAACCCCTTTTAAAGTCAACACATTCTTTAGGTGTTTCATATACAGGTATTGTTCTCCAAGGTTGTTTTTCATCACCCTGGCTTCCACGTCATCTTTAGTATTGCCTAATAATTCCTGGATAGGATCTTTTTGCTTCGGTAAACTTAATACTTTATAATCTTTCAACTTAGCCTGTTTGGCCGCGTAAGCAATGGCATCGTTAATCCCACCCAGCTCATCCACTAAATTTATTTTAATGGCATCGGTTCCGCTCCAAACACGCCCCTGCCCTATACTATCGATATTGTTCTTCGTTGTTTTTCGTCCTGCAGCCACTTTAGTAATGAATACATCATATATATGCTCTACGCTTTGTTGGATGTATTCATACTCCTCGGGCGAGGCTTTTCTTAAAATAGTGCCCACATCGCTGTGCTTGTTTGTATTAACGGTGTCAATGGTAATTCCCAGTTTTTCGGACAAGGCTTTTTGAGCATTGGGGATCATGCCAAATACACCGATGGAACCAGTGATAGTATTAGGTTGTGCAAAAATGCGATCGGCTGCACAACTGATATAATAACCACCACTGGCGGCTACATCGCCCATGGATACGATAAAGGGTTTTGCTTTTTGTGCCAATACGGTTTCTCTCCAGATCACATCCGATGCTAAAGCGCTTCCACCGGGTGAATTAACACGTAACACAATGGCTTTTACATTTTTATCCAGACGGGCTTCTTTAATAGCTTTCACCAAACGTTCGCTGCCAATGCTCTGTTCTCCGCCATCGCCACTGTTTATTTCACCAACCGCATAAATCACAGCAATCCTGTTTTTAGATAGTTTTGAATCTGTATAGGAATCGGCATAATCCTTCAGGGATACAAAATTGATTTTTTCAGAATCTTTGATCTTTATGTTTTTCTTAATCTCACTAAATACTTCGTCTTCATATTTAAGTTCATCTACTAATTTATAGTTTAATGCATCCCGGGTACTTCTGATCGATAAGTTATCCGCCATTGCGTTAATTTCATCTACCGGAATATCACGTGTTTTACTGATTCCCAAAGTCATTTGCCCCCATAATGAACCCAGGTAGGTTTCCACCTGCGCCCTGTTAGCCTCGCTCATTTTATCGAGCATAAAGGGTTCAATGGCACTTTTAAATTTACCGTGGCGGAAGATTTGCACTTCCATATCCAGCTTTTCCAGCATCTTTTTGTAGAACATCATCTGGGAGCTCAATCCCTTGATCTCCAAACCACCCTCTGGATTTAAATATAAATTACTGGCCGTAGTTGCCAAATAATACCCTTTTTGAGAGTAACCCTCTGAATAGGCATAAATAAATTTACGGGATGTTTTAAAATCCAGCAATGCGTTACGTACCTCTTCAAGCGTAGCAAATCCTGCTGTAGGATTACTCACTTCAAGGTAAATACCTTTAATGTTGTTATCCGTTTTTGCTTCTTTAATGCTGGCCAAAACGTCATCCAATCCAATAGTTCCTTTAGGCACAAAAGGTCCAAGGTCCATTTCCCCAAAGGGATTTTTAACACTTCTTTCATGGATGTCGCCATTAAGATCGACTTTTAATACCGAGTTTGCTTTAGAAGTAAAGCGCTTACCGTCCTTCATAGATATAGCATCTGTTACCAGGTTTGAAATAGATGCAATTGCAATAAGCGTGATGATAATACCGGTTAATAATATTCCCAAACATGAACCAAAAAAGGCTCCGAAAAATTGTTTCATACGTATTTTATATAGTTTTTAGTGGTTGTATCCTTATTCATTTTTCTCAAATGAATCATTCCATAGTTTAAATTGTTGTGGTTTGTACCGCAATAAATACACCAGCTAAACCACCGCCATATTTATTTACAACATTCAACTAAATTAATATACTTTCTGCTATTTTTACCAATAATTGTATGAACGTTGCGTATTTATGTTTGGGCGGTAATATTGGAGACAGGGAAAACGCCCTGCGACTGGCCGTGCTTAAAATCGGCGACACGGCCGGACAAATTACTGCGAGCTCATCCATCTATGAAACCGAAGCCTGGGGCGTTGAAAACCAACAGGCATACCTTAATCAGTGTATTGAACTAACAACTCATTTAGGTTCCGCAGAACTCCTTACTACTTTGCTTTTTATTGAAAAAGAACTTGGAAGAGAGCGTAGTGATAGCGAAACCTACCAGCCCAGAACAATAGATATTGATATTCTTTTTTTTAACCGGGAGATCATTACCTCCGCTCAATTAATTGTACCGCACCCACGTCTTCACCTGCGAAAGTTTGTGCTCGTTCCCCTCAAAGATATTTGTCCCGGTTTTTTACATCCTTTATTAAATAAAACTATCCTTAATTTATGGAGTCATTGCCCAGATACCTCAGAAGTAACCCTTTTTAACCCACATTTATAACATATGTTCATTTGCATAGAAGGTAATATCGGTTCCGGTAAAACAACATTGGCAAAAGCGCTGGCCAAAAAATTAAAAGCCACTTATTTGCCTGAACAGTTTGAAGATAACACGTTGCTGCCGCTTTTTTACGGGGATGCCAAAACATTTGCGTTTCCTACGGAATACTCTTTTCTGATTGACCGTCAAAAACAACTCACAAACTATTTTAATTCAACAAACCGAGGAACCATCACGGTAAGTGATTTTCATTTTGATAAATGCCTGTGTTTTGCAAAGACCAATTTATCAACGAAGGATTTTTCATTTTTCAAAAAACACTTTAAACCTCTCCGCAAAACAATACCTACGCCCGACCTCATCGTTTACCTGGATACCTCAACTGACCTGCTCCTAAAAAATATTGAAACCCGCGGGCGTAAAATAGAAAAGAGCCTCAAAAAAAATTATTTAGAGAAATTAAAAAAATCGTTAGACACCTATTATATGGTGAATGGAAAAGTAAATACACTTGTGTTGATTTTAACAATCAAACAGTATAACAGTGCGATTCTGGAAAATTGTTGCAAAGAAATTCTTGAAATTATCAATAAAACAAAAAAATAAGATACATTTATATATGTCTTTTACTAAAGTTTTACTTTTAACGCTCATTGCTTTTTTTAGCTTTTTAGCTAAGGCACAGGAGTATGATGGCGAGCTAAAATTCGTGGGAAGGAATTTCATGAGTAATAAGCCCTTGAACGGCACTAAGATACGGGTAATGAACGGCAGCAAAACCGTTACCGAATTTGATACGAAAGACAATAACAATTTTTCTGCTAAACTGTATTATGGTCATGTTTATGACATTTATTTCATAAACCCGCAATGTCAAACGATGTTCATTAGAGTATTTGCAGATGGTGTTCCGGAGGAAAAAAGATATTATAAAATAACCTACGCGCTTGATATTCCCTTTTTTAGGAAAGATGCGAATTTGCTGGACTCTACGCAATTTTCAAAACCATTTCACCAGATCATGTTTGATGGAAAATCCAAATTTGTAGATGATACCGCCTACATGAGTCAATTTATAAGGAACATCTATGCAAAACCTAAAGCTATTACCGTCAAAAAAGATACAACTGTTCCTATTTTAACCACAGAAAAAATAAAAGAATATTTACAGCTCGCCGGTAAATTAAGTCTTGATAACGACAAACAAACGCCCGTTAAAAATAAAACCGTTACCTTATTAAATAAAAAGGGTCAGGTAATTTCTACATCGCAAACTACCAATCATGGTACCTTTGTTTTTCAGGGTGTAGACGCCGCCGAAGCCGACGGCATAACCGTTGCCTTAAATAGTGCCGACAATCCTAATAATGATAAGGTCAAACTCCAAAGCAGCGGATCCGATCATATAGAATCGGTGAGCCCCGTATCAGGGCAGACCTATTTCTTTAAAAACAATGCAAACAATCAGCTCATCAGCAAATTAACGGATAACGATTTTAGATTTAATGTGGCGGGTAAATTGGTTGCTACCAAAGGAACCGAAAAAAAAATAAGCTCTCATAAAACCGTTTATCTATTAAATGAAAACAACACTATTATTCAAAAAACAAAAACTAATGTATTAGGAACCTTCTTATTTCCGGAGGTTGCTGCAGGAAAATCATATTCGATTGCCTACGATAGTGCAGATGCTGAACCCGATTACATTATGAACCTGTTTAGCGTAAAAGATAAATTTATCAGACGGTTGGATTCCATTTCAGGCAAAAAATTCATTTATAAATTTTTATCGGTTTCCAGTAGTTCGTTTAACGACCTGGTGATGGATGACTCCGAATTAAGAATGAATGTAAATGGACGGTTGTATGGTGATAACAAAAACAATCCGCTGGCCGACATGAAAGTATTATTACTGAATGAAAAATATGAAGCTATCGATTCTGCCATGACCAATAAAAACGGTGACTTTTCTTTCAAACATATGCCCTACACCAAGCAACTGCTCATATCTGCCGAAAACGAAAAAAATATTCTTGAATCGTTTGATAATATTTTAGTATTTGATAACGCTGATAACCTTATAAAAATAGTATCACAGGTCAAAGGAAAAAAATTCAGTTACAGACCTTTGGAAACCGAGCAACACAGAATCACTGAAATTTACGTGGATGATCCATGGCTATCCATCATTGAAAAAGAAAACAATGCCCGAAACAAACCGGGTGATAACGCAACCATTGTAGAAAACATCCTGTTTGAATTTAATAAGGCGGAGCTGCAGGAACAGTCGAAACAAACCTTGGATAAAGTGGTATTAGCCATGTTGAGTAATAAAAAATTTAATATCGAATTAAGTGCCCATAGCGACAGTAAAGGGGGTGATGCTTATAACTTAAAACTAAGTGAGCAAAGAGCCAATATGTCAAAACAATACATTATCAGTAAGGGCGTTGATGCTGAAAGAATAAAAGCAAAAGGCTACGGCGAAACCAGGCTTTTGAATAATTGCGGAAACGGTGTTGTCTGCAGTGATGATGAACATGGTGTAAACAGACGTCTTGAATTTAAACTGACCTTCAATTAATACTATGTTCCCTTCTTCCGAAATTATTGAAGCCTCACAGGTTATTTATGAAGACAATCATTTGATTGTGATCAATAAAAAAGCATCTGAAATTGTACAGGGCGATAAAACAGGTGATATGCCCTTGTCTGAAAAAGTTAAGAACTTTATTAAACAACGCGATAATAAGCCCGGTAATGTTTTTTGTGGCGTCTGTCATCGCTTAGACCGCCCTGTATCCGGTATTGTGATCTTTGCTAAAACAAGCAAAGCACTGTCACGGATGAATGAATTATTCAGAGACAAAACGATCCAAAAAACGTATTGGGCTGTTGTAAAAAACAGACCTCCAAAAATTACCGATCGCCTGACACATTATTTAATTAAGAACGAAAAGAACAATACGTCCAAAGCATTCGCTACAGAAAGACCCGGTGCTTTGAAAGCAGAATTATCCTATACACTCATCGCTTCTATTTCCAATTATCATTTATTGGAGATCAATTTATATACCGGGCGTCATCACCAGATCCGCGCACAGTTATCTGCCATTGGCTGTCCTATCAAGGGTGATTTAAAATATGGATTCGATCGTTCCAACCAAACACCGTTCATTCATTTACATGCTTATAAAACAGAATTTATTCATCCTATTAAACAGGAACCAGTGAGTATAACCTGTAAACCGCGGACAGATGATACTGTTTGGAATGAGTTAGCAAAACTGGTTTAAAAAAAGAATGAAAATAATTTCTTTCATATGCCTGGTCTTGATTCTCAGCACACTATCATGCAAGGTTCAGGAATCTTCAGGTTATTGTCCTTCAGATTTATCTACGGAAGGACTTAAATCGAACCTTATAAGAGATTGCCCGGAAACATTAATTAGAAACCAAATGCCATTTTTAGGAGAATCAAAAAAAAGAACTTCCCAATACTATATTTATAAAGGCCTTAGAAGAGAAATAAGTGAATTTGATTCGGTTTGGGTTAGTAAAAATTGCAAAGTAAAAGAGATCATTGCGCAGTAAGTAAGTCTAGTTACGCTTTTGTACTATATGGGAAATTTATTTCACGTTTTGAAATACATAAAAAAACATAAAAACTTCATAGTTAGTTTTTATCAGGCTCAATAAGCTTTTTAAGTCGTTCAATAAGTGGCACAGTTATTCTATTATCCAGTTCATCTGAATTACATCAGACGATCTAAATTATAATAATATGATAACGCTTATTGAAAATTTACCGGAAAATATGGTGGGCTTTAAAGCCACCGGAGAAGTAGATGAAAGAGACTTCACAGATGTTGTGATACCAAAAGTAAAGGAACTGGTTGAACGTACCGGATCGCTAAACTATATGTTGGTGCTGGATACATCTATCAAAAACTTTAGCATGGGGGCCTGGTTTAAAGATGTGGTGATGGGCATAAAATACATTACCAAATGGAACAGAGCTGCTATCGTTACCGATACAGATGGGATCAGATCATTTACAGAATTTTTCAGTTTGATCTCTCCTGGTGAATTCAAAGGTTTTGAACACAAAGATCTTCAAACCGCTATTGATTGGTGCACAGAAAAAACAGATCTGAAATAATTAGAATTTTCCCTGGAAACCAAAACCAAAGTTAACACCACCACCTGTAAGCGATAATACATCGTTATAGTATGTGTAGGTATTTTGAAAGTCCATATTTTGATAACCGTAATGAACATAGGCGAGGTTGATGAACATGCCAATGTGGTTGCCAAAATAAAAACGGGGTTGTAAATGCAAATCAAATACGAGTCCGCCGCCTTTGGCACCTGAAATAGCCTGATCTCTCGCTTCCCAGTTCATTTGGGAATAACCGATGTTAAAACCTGCTAGCATATCTACTCGCTTTGACCTTACAAAATGGGCATTCACTAATAAAGTGCCATCAATAGCCTTAATAGATGGTTTTGTGTGAGTTACTGAATCAGTTTCAGTAAAGTAATCTGACAACTGAACTTTTGCTCCGACACCCAGCCAGTTTAAAACGGCGCGTTCGTACTGCAGACTCATCATCTTATTTAAGGCAGCGCTATGATCTGATTTTGGATTTGACGCTACTTTGGAAGTATAATTATAAAGGCCCACATCTAAACCAAAAGCTATGACGTTATCATTTTTCTCAAAACTTTTTTGTGCCGAAAGATGAAAAGAACATACGATCAAAAAAAGGGCTGTTATTTTTTTCATAAGGGTTGTTTTATGTAAATGTAATTTTATTTACCGGTAATCAAAAATTCTGTGCGCCTGTTTTTAGACCTACCTTCTTCTGTCGTATTTTCAGCAACAGGTTTATTGGGACCAAAACCTTTAGCCGTAATTCTCTTACCATCCACACCTTTTTCTTCCAGGTAAGCTTTTACCGTGTAAGCTCTATTAGCAGATAATGCTTCGTTGGCTTTCACTGCTCCCACATTATCCGTGTGCCCTTGTATCTCAATAGTAATTCCTGGGTTTTCAGCCAGATATTCTGCAAAGGATTCCAACACAATAAATGATTCTTTCTTCAAATCGGCTGAATTAGTATTATAGTATAAATTATTTAAAACAAAGGAACTGCCCGATACGGCTTCATTCACCTCGATGCTTACAGGCTTTGGCTTTTTTTCAAAACTGGCTTCTTTGATACTGATTACTTTAGAAGAAAATGCATAATCGTCTTTTTTAACAGTGATCAATAAATCATCTTTCTTTTTTAAATTAATAGCCACCATGTAAGTTCCTTTAATAGAATCAACAACCGCCAGCGTTTTTTCTTTGGTAACCGTATTTACCACTTCAACTTTAGCACCCTCTACTTTATTTCCTGATTTATCTTTTATGTCTCCCGTTAAAAAAGTAGTTTCCTGCGGACGGGCTTCCTTGTATAGATCAAATGAATAAAGGTCGTAGCGCCCTATTCCTTTACCTCTCATTTTTCCCTCGTCATAAGAAAAGAAATAACCGGTTTTGCTATCCGTGCTCACCAAAAATCCAAGATCATCAGCTTCCGTATTAATAGGGTAACCAATATTCTCGGCTTCGAGCCATTCACCTTTATCATTTTTACGAATGTAAAAGATATCCATTCCTCCGAACCCGAAGTGTCCGCCATCTCCCATTTTGCTAGGGCCACTACTAAAATAAAGTGTTTCACTATCCGAGTGAATGAATGGTGTTTTTTCATCACCACGGGTATTTATTTTCGGCCCAACATTTTGTGGAACTCCCCAAACCCCGGTCTTCGGATCCTTTTTAGTGATGTAAATATCAATACCTCCATATCCACCCGGACGATCACTTGCAAAATACAAAGAGTTTCCATCCGCACTTAATGTTGGCTGAGAATCCCAATAAACAGGATGATTAACGTTAGCGCCTATTTTACTAACCTCGGTCCAGTTCTCATCTTCATTCCTGCTCACATAAATATCACAGTTAGGTTGGGCACCGCCTTCATTACGCGTCATGGCAAAATACAATAATTTGTTGTCGATGGAGATGGTACAGCTGCCCTGGTTATCATCGGTTGTATTAAAAGGCGGCGACATTTCTTCGCCCTTGTTAAACACGCCTGTTTTATCCCGCTTGGCTACCATAAACACTTCTTTTTCTCCATCCAGCGCCTTTACGGTATTCATAGATTTTAAGGGTACTTTACGGGTAAAAAAGCAGGTAATGTCATCCGGAGCAACATATGCCAAATATTCATCTGTTTTAGTAGAAATGCCTGTAACAACTTTGGGATCAAAAGGCACTATCTTCTTTTTTAACTCGCTTTCCTTTTTGGCAAACTTGATCATTTCTTTCGCCTGGTATATTTCTCCTTCATAGGTTTTGGAAAACTTTTTTTCATCGTCATCTTTAAACTTAATAAATTGCTGAAGGTATTTGATAGCTGAATCATTTTTTGTCTCTTCGTAATAATTAAATCCTATATAGTAATAAGCTTCCGAATGTATTTGTGGACAAGCTGCAATTGCTTTTAAGAAGAAGGGCACCGCTGCAGCAAAAGACTTATTTTCTAATTTACTATGTACAACAATCTCACGGGCCATAGCCATATTGGCTTCTGCAAAATCGGGCTCTTCTGCCAAACATTCGCGCAAAAAAGCAAGGCGTTCCGGCTTTTTATACTTCTTTTTATCTGTTGCTTTTTCGTAAAGCTTCAATGCTTTTTTATTATCGATCTCAACGCAAAATTTAGAAGTACCCTCTTCTTCCTCCTGCGCGAAGAAAGAAACAGAATATAACAAGAAAAAGAAAAATATCAGTTTGTTCATTGGATTAAGTTTTGAAAGTTTGAAAGTTGTAAAGTTTTGAAAGTTAAATCGCCAAATTAATATATTAAGACCTAACTAACTTTCTAAACCTTTCAACTTTCTAACTCATTTAGGTTTATAAACAGGCGTTTGCTTTTGAGGCTCGGGTTTTTTAGCATTGTCATTTTTATCTTTATCCTTTCGGATATCAATAGCCGGCTCGTATACCCAGGTTCCTTTTTTCATAGATAAAGCATCAAAACTACCATCGGGACCATAATATTGAAACTGGCCTTCGAGCGTTGGATCAATTGTGTTGGGAGCCAAATGACTAAAGATAATTTGTTTCCGGGCGGCATTATATTTTAACGACATGGATACTTCGCTCGCATATTCAAACATGATGCGTTTAGCAAACTTGCCGGGAAATTTAAAAACATCTTTACCAAAGATTGGTGTACCGTCGGGCTTAAATGATAAAATATCGATAAACTTACGCGCCGTTAATTTATCATTGCCATCCCAGGCTATCAAGGTATAAAACTCGTCATCAGATTTGATACAGTCTACGTACAACATACCGAACCATTTAGCGGGATCTGACACATAATTT
>JAZKDT010000057.1:14164-49815 GCA_040387475.1 Bacteroidota bacterium
GTGGCAGATCTATCTACTAAAGGAAAAAACTCGTACTGCGTCATTGTCTCCTTTTTGAACATTCCTTTTTTAATGGTCTTTGAATTGTTGACCTGTATAAATCCAAAAAAAACATGGGTTTGATCCTCCCGCAGCATATTCCAGGTAATGATCCTGAATTTTTTATCAGGCGCCATTAATAACGATATATCCATTTTTACACTATCGAAGGGATAGTACATGGATTTTTCATCTTTCAGAATTTCATTCCATAAAGCAATGAACTGTCGGTTAGCTTCAAACCGACTCGCTTCCTTTTTACTAAAAAACACCCTGTCTTTGATGTGTTTTAA
This sequence comes from Bacteroidota bacterium, assembly GCA_040387475.1. Classification (GTDB taxonomy): domain Bacteria; phylum Bacteroidota; class Bacteroidia; order B-17B0; family Aurantibacillaceae; genus UBA4416. The sequence continues at coordinate 14,497 of JAZKDT010000057.1, forward strand.
GGAATCCTCCAGGCTTGAATAATGTTTTAATTCTGCGTCGGATAACTGTGCAAAGGCAGCATAACCAAACACTAACATAAAACTAAAAAAACAGAATATCCGCATTTACCTATAAGTAATTTATGAATGGAAAGTTACAAAAAAAACGCATTCGTTGCGGAATGCGTTTCTTAAAGATTATTAAATAGCTTAAGCCAAAGACCCGTATAGTTTCAGGCGCTGTTCTTTTACAGCATCATTTTCCAGATATTCGTCATAGGTCATTTTTTTATCAATAATTCCATTTGGCGTTAATTCTATGATGCGGTTTGCAACGGTTTGCATTAACTCATGATCATGACTGGTTAAAAGTACAACCCCCGTATAATCTTTTAAGGCATCGTTGTATGCAATGATACTTTCCAGATCCAAATGGTTCGTTGGTTCATCCAGGATCAGCATGTTAGGATTTACCTGCATCATACGACTGGTCATACAACGTACTTTTTCTCCTCCCGATAAAACAGAACATTTTTTCATCACCTCTTCGCCGCTAAACAACATTTTGCCCAGGAAACCACGCACATAACTCTCATCTTTATTTGAAGAATATTGTCGTAACCAATCCATGAGGTTCATATCACCGGTAAAATATTTAGCATTATCATTTGGTAAATATCCTTTGTGGATAGTGGTTCCAAATTTATACTCGCCACCATCTGCTTTATCTTCTTCGTTAATGATGTCAAATAACGCTGTGATAGCTAAATGGTTTTTTGCAATGAAAGCGATCTTATCACCCTTGGTAACATTAATATTTACATTTTTAAACAATATTCCATCCGCATTGGATTTGGTCAAATTTTCGATATGGAGGATCTGATCGCCTGCTTCACGTTCCTGTTTAAAAATAATGCCGGGATATTTACGTGTGCTCGCCGGAATCTCATCGATTACCAACTTATCCAATAGTTTTTTACGGGATGTTGCCTGGCTCGATTTACTGGCGTTGGCACTGAAACGACGAACAAAATCCTGTAATTCCGTGCGTTTGTCTTCCATTTTTTTGTTGGCATCGCTCCGCTGTTTCAACGCTAACTGACTCATTTGATACCAGAAACTGTAGTTACCTGTATATGTTTTTAATTTATTATAATCAATATCACAGGTGTGCGTACAAACAGCATCTAAAAAATGTCGATCATGGCTGATTACAACTACTGTATTTTCAAAATCAGCCAAATAGTTTTCTAACCAGGCAATTGTTTCAACGTCTAAATCATTGGTAGGCTCATCCAATAACAGGATATCCGGATTCCCAAAAATAGCCTGGGTTAATAGTATCTTCACTTTATCCTTTCCTGTTAAGTCTTTCATTATTTTATAATGAGATTCAACAGGTATTCCAACGTTGGTTAATAACGTAGCCGCATCACTTTCAGCATTCCAGCCATTCATTTCTCCAAATTCGGCTTCTAATTCGGCTGCTTTGTTTCCATCAGCTTCACTAAAATCTTCCTTCGCGTAAATAGCATCCTTTTCCTTCATGATATTATAAAGGCGTTTGTTACCCATCATCACTGTATCTAGAACAGAAAATTCATCAAACTCAAAGTGATTTTGCTTCAATACGCTCATACGCATACCCGGCAAAATGCTCACCTGCCCTTTATTTGGCTCTATCTCTCCCGATAAAATCTTCATAAAAGTAGATTTACCGGCACCGTTGGCGCCAATTAATCCGTAACAATTACCGGGCGTAAATTTTACATTTACCTCATCAAATAAAATACGTTTGCCATACTGCAAACTCACATTGGAAACAGAAATCATTCTTTAAAAAATTAGGCGGCAAAGATAAGCAAAATTAGGATTGGACAAAAGATTAAAGACGCAAGATTAAAGATGATTTAACGTATCTTTTATCTTAAATCTTTCATCTTGTGCCTAAAAACAGTAATTTCGTTGCTCAAAAATTAACGATATGCCAAAAGGAATTTATAAAGTGCCCGTTGCAGCTAACGAACCTATTAAGAGTTACGCTCCGGGAAGCCCTGAACGTAAAGAATTACAAGCAATGTTGAAAGAATTGCGCAGTAAAAAACTAAATATTCCGATGTATATCGGTGATAAAGAGGTAGAAAGTCATGTATTGATAAGGATACATCCACCACACGATCACCAGCATGTATTAGGTCATTTCCATAAAAGTGATAAAAGTCATATAACACAGGCCATTGACGCTGCTTTAGCCGCCAAAGAAAAATGGGCCAACTTAAGCTGGGAACACAGAGCCAGTATTTTTTTAAGAGCTGCTGAGTTAATTGCAGGCCCGTACCGTGCTAAATTAAATGCTGCTACCATGTTGGGGCAAAGTAAAAACGCGTTCCAGGCTGAAATTGACAGCGCCTGCGAGATCATCGATTTCTTAAGGTTCAACGTTCAATACATGACTGAAATTTACGCCGAGCAACCAATTTCCGGCCCTGGTGTATGGAATCGTCTAGAATGGAGACCTCTGGAAGGATTTATTTATGCCTTAACGCCTTTCAACTTTACAGCCATAGCAGGCAATTTACCAACAAGCTGTGCCATGATGGGTAACGTGGTTGTTTGGAAACCAAGTAATACGCAGGTTTACAGTGCCAACGTGTTAATGGAAATTTTCAAAAAAGCAGGTGTTCCGGATGGTGTTATTAATTTAATTTATCCTAGCGGACCGGATGCAGCTGAAGTAATTTTTAATCACCGAGATTTTGCCGGTATTCACTTTACAGGAAGTACCGAAGTATTTCAAAATATCTGGCAAACCATTGGAAACAATATTCACAAATACCGTTCTTACCCTCGTATTGTTGGTGAGACAGGAGGTAAAGATTTTATCATGGCACACAAATCTGCCGAAACAAAATCTTTGGCGGTAGCTATTTCCCGTGGTGCTTTTGAATATCAGGGACAAAAATGTTCGGCAGCTTCCCGTTGTTATATTCCAAGCAACTTGTGGGAAGAAGTAAAAGGCTTCGTATTAGCAGATCTGAAGGACATGAAAATGGGGCCGACAGAAGATTTCACAAACTTCATTAACGCAGTTATTGATGAAAAGAGCTTCGATAAATTGGCAAAATACATTGATGATGCTAAAAAAGATCCTAACGTTGAAATTATAGCCGGAGGAAACTATAACAAATCTACCGGTTATTTTATTGAACCAACAATCATCGTAGCAAAAGATCCTAAATATGTGACCATGTGTGAAGAATTATTTGGTCCTGTATTAACCGTTTATGTGTACGATGCCGAGAAGTTTGAAGAGACTTTAGAATTGGTTGATTCTACATCGCCATACGCGCTAACGGGAGCAATCTTATCCCAGGATCGTTATGCCATTGAACTGGCGACTAAAAAATTAAGCAATGCTGCCGGTAATTTTTACATTAATGATAAATGTACGGGCGCTGTTGTTGGTCAGCAGCCATTTGGCGGGGCACGAGGAAGTGGAACGAATGATAAAGCCGGTGCGAAAATTAATTTATTGCGTTGGGTATCTCCCCGCACCATTAAAGAAACATTTACGCCACCAACAGATTATAAATATCCGTTCTTACAGGCTGATTAATTTCATTTAAATTATAAAAAAACCATTCGCTTTACATGAATGGTTTTTTTATTTATACGCTTCACATAAAAACTTTGCTAAAGCTGTTCATCCTGTTTATATTTAAACAAAAAAACAGAATCAGATCAAATTGAATTTTACAAAAAATATCGTTTTCAAAAATTTCACATTAGAACTGCATGATGAAGGTTATTATGAAATTACCATGGAAGACGATGGAGTATTTGGTTTTGAAGAACTGGACCTTTTAGTGGCCGCGCAAAAAATTTTTGGTGAAAAAAAGTTGCCGGTTATCGTTATGTGCGGAGAATATTCGTCAACAGATATTGAGTTTATTAAACACCTCGCTAAAAACGAAAATGATCCTTATTCAAAAGCAGATGCCTTTGTTTTAAAATCAATTGCTCAAAGGCTCATGGCTAATTTCTATATAAAAATTGTTGTTCCCGAACGTCCCACAAAATTCTTTAACAAGAGAACAGATGCTTATCAATGGATTAAACAATTTATGGAGTAAATGAGTATCTTTGTAATGCTTGAAAAAAATACTGCTCATACTTATTAGTTTATCTTTCGCGGTTTACAGCCAGGAAAAACAAAGCGCTTTTAATTTATTGGTTGTTGCCGGGGTTTCGCCTTCGCAGGTACATGGTGATAATTACAGTGGATTTCATAAATTAGGATTTATGGGTGGTACGGGTGTGGAAACTGTATTTAACGAAAAAGCAAGCATGAGTTTATCATTTTTATTTATTCAAAAAGGAGCGCGTAAAAATCAGAGCATCGAAAAAAATGACCTGACGTATTACTACCTGAATCTTAATTACCTGGAGGTTCCTATTTTAGTGACTTATACGCAAAAACGATTTTTATTTGACGTGGGAGTTTCGGCAGCTTACTTAATTAGTTACATAGAAGGATCTGAAGCAGGAAATTTTACGGGCATTTATCCTTTTCAAAAATTTGATTATTCCGTAAAAGTTGGGCTTGGCGTAAACCTCTCGCCTAAATGGTTTGTGAACTTTAGAAGCAGTAATTCTTTTATCACTACCCGACCTAACCGGGTCAAACAGGCAATTTATTACAACAATATCATCGCCCGAACGTTTAATAAAGGGTATTACAATAATATCCTGGAGTTTACATTAGGGTATCGTATTAAAACAAAAAAAAGTAAAGTTGGATCATAAACATAAAATAGTTGTAGCAGTTACCGGAGCCAGTGGAAGCATTTATGCGAAAATCCTGCTTGACAAGTTGTCTAAATTATCCGACCAAATTGAACAGGTAGGCATAGTAATGAGCGATAATGCCAAGGATGTATGGAAGCATGAACTCGGACACGAGGACTATAAAAACTATTCAAACTTTACATTTTATGAAAAATCTGATTTTTTTGCTCCCTTTGCATCAGGCTCGGCCAAATATACCACGATGATTATTTGCCCTTGCAGTATGGGAACGATGGCCCGCATTGCCTCCGGAATCAGTAATGATTTGACAAGCCGTGCTGCCGATGTGATGTTAAAAGAAAGAAGAAAATTGATTTTAATGATCCGCGACACGCCCTATAGTTTGATTCACATTAATAATATGCAAACGGTAACCCAGGCCGGTGGTATTATTTGTCCTGCTTCGCCTTCTTTTTACAGTAAACCCAAAAGCTTTGAAGAACTGGCGGCAACAGTAGTAGACAGAGCTTTAGACCTTGCCGGATTAGATGTCAGCAGTTACCGTTGGTCGGAGTAAGATTTAACAGTTTTCGGGCTTTTTTGTTAGTAGTTTTTTAGAATCATTCGCTATTATTTTCATATTTTTGATTGAAAATTAAATTCATCTAACATGAAAAGACTTTTATCTATTATTTTTATTGCTTTAGCGGTAAATGCGTTAGCTCAAACACCCATTGCCACGCCCGCTACACAAGCATCAAATGTTACAATTACCAACATTACCACCACATCATTTAAAGTTAATTGGACTTCCGGAAGTGGAACTTACGATCTGGTTATAGTAAAGCCTGCAGCTAATGCAGTAAGTGCGCCTGTAAATGCCAATGGTGTTTCTTACAGCGCAAGTTCCAATTACGGATCGGGTTCAAGTTTGGGAAATTCGAACTACGTTGTTTATAAGGGATCTACCGCTAATTCAATAACCGTTTCCGGTTTATCACCAAATTTTAATTATGAAGTGATCGTGTACTCGGCTAATTACGGCTGTACTCAATATGTTTTTGGAAGTTGTACCAATACGGGATATCTGTTTAAAACAACTTATTCATCTTCCAATAGCGAATCTCACTACACGCTCGCAACCAAGCCAACATCTTTACCAACTTTATCCGTTGTTGGAACACCCGGAGCTACTACTGCTACGCTGAGCGTGACCGGAGCCGGTGCAAACTGGAGTTTGATTTCAGTACGTGACCAAACAGTTACCGGAGCAAATCCGGTGGATGGAACTTATTATGGAGCTTCGCCAACTTTTGGTTTTGGAGCTCAAATAGGAGGCACCGGTAGTTTAAATTATTCTGCTTATTTTAACTCAGCAACAGGTACTGTTAATTTAACTAACCTTCAACCAGCTACGGATTATTTTGCCAGAGCCTATGCCTGTAACGGAACCGGATCTGCAAGCAATAATAGCTATAATTATTATGGTTACGATCTTGTTTCCTTTTCAACCTACAACACGCCTCCAACTCTAAACACTGTTTCCAATTACACGGTTTGCCAGGATGCCCCAACAACTACGGTTTCCCTAGCCGGGATTGGTGATGGAAGCTCGGCGGAAACGCAAACTGTATCTTTTTCAGTCACTTCCAGCAACACTATTCTTCTTCCGGCTCCAACGATATCGTACTCTCATCCAAGTACAAGTGCTACACTGGATTTTAAACCAAATGCAGGACAATCGGGTACATCTGTTGTTACAATTTATGAGAACGATGGAGGCCCTAATAATAATATTACTATAAAAACATTTACTGTTACAGTATTAGGCATTCCTGCAGCAGCCGGAGCGATCTCAACTGCAACCACTACTATTTGTAAAGTAAAGAACGGTGTTGTATTTACTGTTCCATCTATTGCAAATGCTACAAGCTATAACTGGATCCTACCTCCCAATGCAACGGTAACGGCCGGTGCAAACACCAATTCTATCACAGTGAACTTTAATATTACATCAAACACCTTTAATATAAAGGTTAATGGAACCAACACAAATGGTTGCGGCTCCGGAGCTATTTCGTCGCTTCAAGTAAATTTTGATGATCTGCCTACTCCATCTAACGCGGGGCCGAATCAACAGATTTGTAATAATTTAACCGCATTAGCAGCAAATGTTCCCTCTATTGGAACGGGTGCATGGACTTATTGTTCTACAGGATTAGGGAACCTTTCATCAACAGTAACTCCAAATGCTAATTTACAAGTAGTAAATAATCAAACCGTAACATCTGTGTGGACTATTAGCAATGGCGTTTGTCCTGCAAGTTCCTCAACGGTTGTTGTTGCTAATATTAATGGATCTCCTAGTTGTAATCCCGATGCTGATTTTTTAACTAATAATACTACACCATGTCTGGGCTCTTCAGTAAACTATACGAGTACTTCAGTAGGCGCCACATCGTATACCTGGAGTTTCGGTGCTACCGCTACTCCATCTGTTTCTAATTCGGCGAACGCATCTGTTGTTTATTCTTCAGTGGGCCCAAAAACTGTGACCTTAACTATTAATAGTTTATCGGGTTTAAATACCGAAATTAAAACGGGCTATATTAATGTAATAACTATTCCTGCAGCGCCCATTACAATTTTTGGAAACTCAACTATTTGCCAGGGGCAAACTGCTGAATCATTTTTTGTTAATACAGTAGCAAACGCCACAGGATATAACTGGACATTCCCAAGTGGGGTTTCCCAGAATACCGGAGGAAATACCAACGGCATTACTGCCAACTTCTCAACAACTGCGGTTAGTGGCAATATAAGTGTTAGTGCATTCAATGGATGTGGAGTGAGTTCAGTAACAACAAAAAGTATTACTGTTTCTCCGTTACCAACTGCTGCACCAACTATTTCAGGGAACAATACTGTATGCCAGGGAGAAAATGCTGTAATGTATGTTGCCAATAATTTAAATAACGCTTTGTCTTATACATGGAGCACTCCTAATGGCGCAAATATCGTAGCAGGATTAAATACAAAAACCATTACCGTAAATTACAGTAATTCTGCAAGCTCAGGAACTATCAGCGTTTTTGGAACTAACGGTTGTGGTGATGGTGGCGTAAAAAATAAAAATATTACCGTAAATCCATTACCGGGAGCTGCCGGAAGTATTACAGGATCAACTTCTAATCAAGTATGTCCTTTATCAACCAACATTAATTATTCTGTTTCGCCAATAACTAATGCTACAGGATACACGTGGTTATTCCCTTCCGGATATTCGGTGGCCAGCGGTTCAAACACAAACTCTATTTTCTTAAACGCTTCATTGAACTCAAGTAATGGAGGGGTTAAAGTTGTTGGTACAAATGCGTGTGGTGCCGGCGATACATCAAGCGTATTAAATGTAAATATTTCAGGATTACCTACTCAACAACTTTGCGTGGTTACTGTTGATAGTTCTTCGGTACATAACGAAATTTTTTGGCAAAAAAATGGTGTATCCAATGTAGATAGTTTCAGAATTTTCAGACAACAATCATTAATATTAGATACATTAATTGGTACGGTTGCTTATAATGATTTAAGCAGATTAGTAGATAGTACAGCTAATCCTAATGTAACTAGCTATATTTATAAAATTGCGGCTGTTGATTTTTGTGGAAATGAAGGGCCAAAAAGTTTAGAACATAAAACTATACATTTAGTAAATAATTATTCGGCACCAAACATGAATTTAAGTTGGTTTCCATACTTAGGTGCAACTGTAATTAATTATAGAGTGTTAAGAGATACCAACAATTCAGGTAATTGGATCGTTTTAAATAATAGCATACCTCCAAATGTATACACATATACAGATTTTAGTATTCCAGCTGGTGCAAATAGTGTGCAACACCGTGTTGATGTTATTTGGGCTATCTCTTGCGACCCAACTGCTAAAGTGGCGCAAAGTATCGTAAATACAACGAAGTCAAACACTAAAGATTATACCATTAACGTTATCACATCAGTGGCAGAACAAAATGAGTTCTTAAATTCTATCTCCCTGTATCCCAATCCAACAAAAGATATGTTTGATATTGAGTTAAAATCGGGTCTCGAAAGTTTTGATGTTGAGATCTATAATCAATTAGGAAGTCAGTTAAAATCTTCTCATTTAACTTATACGGATAAAGCGAGTGTTGATATCAGTGAATTTAGTTCGGGTATTTATTATGTGGTGATAAAAACAGCAATGGGATCGGTAACTAAACGCGTTTCTAAACTATAAATACCGCATTTTCTTAAATATTAAAGGCTGTCTGTGTGAGACAGCCTTTTTTTATTAAATTTATGCTGCAAAATGCTTAAAAAATCAGTTTTCATACTATTCCTTGCTTTCAGTTTCTCAATGTTGAGATCCCAGGATTATAATTTTAAACATTTTGGTCAAAAACAAGGACTTGCCAATGCAAATATAAAGTGCATTTTCCAGGACAGCTATGGTTTTTTATGGTTTGCCACTCAGGGTGGTGGAATCAGCAAATTTGACGGAAAAACATTTACAAATTATGATAAACAGGATGGCCTTGTTGGAAACGATGTCATATGCATTACCGAAGACGAAAACAGATCTATCTGGATTGGAACGGTTGACGGTGTTTCTATATATGACAGAAAAAAATTCAGAAATTACACAACGGATAACGGATTAAAGGAGAACAAAGTGTTCCACATTTTATGCGACGGAACAAAAACCTGGATATCGACTTTTGGTGGCGGTATTGCTATTCTTGAACATGAAAAATTCACTTATCTCAATACTGATAACGGACTAAGTTCAAATAAAGTTTTTTGCGTTTTTAAGGACAAAAATAAAAAATACTGGATCGGTACGAGTAAAGGTGGCATTAATCTATACAATGGTAATTCATTTACCATTATCAAAGAGTCTAAAAACTTTAACTCTGCCTCTGCATTTTGCTTTTATGAAAGTACTGACGGAAAAATATGGATCGGTACTCCGGGGAAAGGTGTTTTTTACCTGGATAATAACATATTTCATCAAATTGATATTCCTTTAATAAGCACAGATTACATTTCAAAAATTATTGAAGATAAACAACATAACATTTGGTGCGCGACGGAACACGGGCTGGTAAAAATATATAAGGATCTAAGTTATAAGATATTCGACAAAGAAAATGGCTTAGCCGGTATTGATATTCCATCCATACTTTGCGACTATGAAGGAGAGATATGGGTATCATGCTTCGGAAATGGCGTGTATAAATTAACCAATGAAGCTTTATCGGTTTATACAAAGCAGCATGGTTTAAGCGACAACCGTGTAATTGCTTTCTCTAAAAAAAATGATGGATTTTTATTTAGTACAACCAGTGGAGTAAATAACTTTAACGACGGCAAAATTGAAACTGTAACGCTACCGAAAGAACTGACGGACAATATTATTACGGCCTTATTTATTGAAGATAAGACCCTTTATGTTGGCACAGAAAGTAGGGGTTTATTCATTTTAAACGAATCATCAAAAAATAATTATACGATTTTAAAATCAGTTACTAAAATCGACACGGTTGACTTAAAAACCATTATTACCTGTATTAAAAAAGATGCCGTAACTAATACAATTTGGGTGAGCTCATACGGAACAGGAATTGTCAAAATCCAGAATGGCGAAACCAGCTTGCTTTGTAAAGAAAACAAGTCACTGCCTACAAATGATATCATGTGTATTCATGTCATTAACCGGGATCTTTGGATTGGAACCATTGGTGAAGGCATTCTTAAATTAAATCCATCTACTAATACGATCACACATTTTGGCAAAAAAGAAGGGTTTACAAGCACGAATGTGTTTTCGATCAATGAAATAAATAACCATGTTATTGTTGGGTCCATTGATGAAGGCCTGTTTATATACAACAACAGCGCGTTTAGCAACATCAATAAAAAGAACGGATTATTAAGTAATTCTATTAACGTTATACAAAAAACAGAAGATAATACTTTATGGATAGGGACCGATTTGGGAATTAATAAAGTAACACTTGATAAAAACTTTTCACTTCAAAATATTAAGGCCTATACCGACGAGGATGGGTTGAAATCTTCTGCTATTGAACAAAATGCTTCTATGGCACAAAACGGTTTTTTATATTTTGGAACAGGCGAAGGTTTAGTATCCTATAATTCAAAAGAAGATATTGTAAACGATATAAAACCGAAAGTTCTGGTAAGTGACATTCTTCTAAAATACAGTAAAATTGATAGTACGAAAGTAAAATTTGATTCGCTTTCAAAACTTAACCTCCCAATAAGTCCTATTTTTGATTATAAGCAAAACGATATTACTTTTAAATTTAAAGCCCTATCCACGCAAACAACCAACTATCAGTTTTTATTGGAAGGATACGACAAAGACTGGTCGCCGGCACAAACCAATAGTGAAGCGGTTTTTACGAATTTGTCTCCCGGGAAATATGTTTTTAAATTAAAAGCGATTAATAAATATAATATTGAAAGTGACATCATAGAATACGCTTTTGAAATTACACCACCTTTTTACATGCGCTGGTGGTTTTTTATTACAACTATTATAGTGATTATTGCGAGTATTTTTTCTTTTATTAAATACCGAACGCAAAAGCTTATCCGCGAAAAACAAGTATTGGAGACTAAAGTTACCGAGCGAACCTCTGAACTAAAAAGTGCCAATTTACATCTCAATATAGCGATAGAAGAAATAAAAGACAGTATCAATTATGCCGAACGTATTCAAAGTTCGATTTTGCCGGAAACATCTGTTATAAAAGAACAATTACCCAACAGTTTTATTTTATTTAAACCACGTGACGTTGTAAGCGGCGACTTTTACTGGTTTAACAAAACAGATGGTAAATTATTTGTAGCCTGTGTAGATTGCACCGGTCATGGTGTTCCCGGTGCATTTATGAGTATGATTGGGAACTCCTTATTGAATGAGATCATTCTGACGAAAAAAATAACCAGTCCTTCCGCTATTTTATCCAGTCTGAATACGAGTATTTTTAAAGTGTTAAAACAAAACACGTCGGCATCGAGAGATGGTATGGATATGGCGCTATGCATGATTGACTTGAAAGCCAATACCCTAACCTACGCGGGCGCCAACAGAGAGTTATTATTGATAAGAAATTCTGAACTGATAGAATACAAGCCAACAAAAAGTGCCATTGGTGGATTTACTGATTCTGCCACTGTATTTAGAGAAACAGTAATTGAGTTTTTACCAAATGATCAGTTTTATATGACCACCGACGGTTACGCAGATCAGTTTGGAGGGGAGAAAGGTAAAAAGCTTATGACTAAAAATTTCAAAGAATTTTTATTACAAATTCATGAATTGCCAATGTTGCAACAACAAGAGCAACTGGATAAAAAAATAATTTCATGGATGGGCAGTGAGCATGCACAGGTAGATGATATATTGTTAATCGGTATAAAACTATAATTATCCACTAAAAACAATACGTTTTTGAATAGGTGCGCTGATTTCATTTTTGTCAAAAACAATTTTAGCGAGTTCAACTACGTCCGAATTAATGATTGCATAATTTTCTGCCAAGCTATAGGGCTTTATAGAAAGAGTAACCGCATTATCCACAATTTTAACGGCGGTAATTTCCGGCTTTGGATCTTTTAAAATATGTTCATGCTTTAACAATGCTTCCATTAATAATGCTTTTACCACATCTACGTCATTTGCTGCCGAGACAACAACCTGCACGTCACCGCGCAAAACACCATTCTTTGTGTAGTTGATAATTGTACCATTTGACACTGCACCGTTTGGCAGGATAACCGTTTTTAGATCTGTGGTTAAAAGAATAGTGTTAAAAATTTGAATTTCTTTTACACAACCGCTTTGTCCCTGTGTTTCTATGGTATCTCCTACTCTGTAAGGCTTAAATATCAGTATCAAAACTCCACCTGCAAAATTAGAAAGCGAACCCTGAAGGGCCAAACCAACTGCCAACCCTGCTGCGCCCAGTATGGTTACAAAAGATGTGGTACCTATCCCTATCATACCAGCAACTGTAACGATCAATATAACCTTCAATCCAATAGAAATTAAGCTTCGTAAAAAGCTGCGCAGTGAAATATCAAGTTCGCGGCGCTCCATCGACCGGGTAGCGATCGTTGACAATCGTTTGATGAACCACATTCCAATAATAAGTACCAATAAAGCGCCAATTACTTTTGGTGTATATTCAATTAATAACGAAACCACATGTTCAATATGTTTTTCGATATTTAAAGGCTTAATGTTCATGTTTTTATTTTTATATTTAGACTTCGAAGATAATTAATTGATGCGTGTAATTTTAGTCATATTACTTTTTATTTTTAGCAGTAACACCTGCTTTGCTCAAAAGAAGGGCTGGGATACAACATACTACACTAAATACAGAAACAGATTGATCGTGTCGTTTTTTCAATCTTACCGAAACTATGGAATGGACATAGAGCAAAAATTAATAAAAGATTCTCTTAATATTTCTAAAACGTCTTATATAGCCGAAGCAAATCTTATTTATGGATTTGAATTAAATTACGATAAATTCAACTTATCTGTTGGTTTTAAAAACCCATCGAGAGACGCAGCAAAAAAAGGCGACACCAAGTATAAAAACTTTGCACTTAATATAGGGGGTAATCGATGGATCCTTGAAAATAGTTACCGGAGTTACACCGGTTTTTACAATAAAAACACCTCGAGTTATGATACCAGTTTTAAAAGAACAGGAATATATGATCAAAATCCTACTTTGTTTTCAGAGGCCTATAAAACAAAATTTTTGTTTTTCACCAATGCTAATAAATTTTCATTCAAATCAGGCTATTCCTGCAATTATCACCAGCTAAGGTCAGCTTTTAGCTTTGTACTTTCGGCAAATATCTATTACAACCGGCTAAACTCCGACAGTTCATTTTTCCCATACCCTATCCGTAATTATTACGACACGCATCATTCTATGAATGGGCTCAACGTGTTTGCGGCTTCGGTATATGGTGGGGCTAGCTGGAACCTGGTTTTATGGAAAGCTTTTTTCATGAATCTTACTTTGATCATAGGACCTGAAGAACAATGGAGAACTTATAACTACATGGATACCTACCCAACGCGAACGGTATTTTACACCTCCATATCGGGAGATTTTAGAGGATGTATAGGCTTGAATTTTAAAAAATTCTTTGTACTGCTCAGCGCCACATCCGACTTCAGCTGGTATAACGCCAGCCAGATTACTTATTTGTCTAAATACGGAGCCGTTAACTTTTCATTAGGCTATCGCTTTAGGATGAAGCCTTCCAAAGGATATCAGAAATTTCAACAAACCAAGCTTTACAGAAGATTAGGGTAATTTAAAATTTTAAGTGCTTAACGGATATTCCCGAATTTTGCAATTCTTTTAAAGAATCAATACCGATTTTCAAATGATCATTCACATAATCCGTTGTAACTTTTTTATCGCTCTCTTCCGTTTTCACACCTTCAGGAATCATAGGCTGATCACTTACAAGTAATAAAGCTCCCACCGGAATCTCGTTATGAAAACCAACGCTGAAAATAGTAGCTGTTTCCATATCAATGGCCATGGCACGAATTGCTCTTAAATATTCTTTGAACTTGTCGTCATGCTCCCAAACTCGTCTGTTAGTTGTGTAAACGGTGCCTGTCCAGTAATCACGGCCACTTACACGGATGGTGTAAGAAATAGCTTTTTGTAAATTAAACGACGGTAAAGCCGGTACTTCACTCGGAAAATAATCATTAGAAGTACCTTCGCCCCTGATAGCTGCGATTGGCAAAATTAAATCGCCAATTTGATTTTTCTTTTTTAAACCGCCACATTTACCTAAAAACAAAACCGCCTTAGGGCTAATAGCCGTTAACAAATCCATAATCGTTGCTGCCATAGCACTTCCCATGCTAAAATTGATGATGGTTATACCTTCATGCGTGGCAGTCTGCATAGGCCTGTCAAGCCCTTCTACCTCTACTCCATTCCAGTCTGCAAACATTTTTACATAACCTCCAAAATTGGTAAGTAATATATAATCACCAAACTCTTCTAATTTTTTTCCGGTATAACGTGGTAGCCAATTATTTACTATATCTTCTTTCGTCTTCATGCGTCTGATTTTTTGGTTAAGCTAAGGTACAAAGTATTTTAAGTTTTGTTTATTATTATTTTATCAATTTAAGGTTATGGTGCTTTTGGAGATGATTGATAAAAGATATTTTAAGAATTTGGGCGCATTCTGCGGGAGCTGAAGGGGCTGTGACTGCAATCTCTTCCACCTAGCGAAAAAGGATTTCCTTTTATTGCACCGCTTCCGGGCCATCCTTCAAGCGCTTACGGTAAGATTCAAGTGTAAACTCCGAATTTTGAAAAGTAAACTCACCTGGGGTATTGAGGTATTTGTCTGAGTTCTTTTTATTTGTCCCCTCAGGATGAAAAAAAGCGTGTGCCGGAAAAAGCACAATCCGCAGGGGTACGCCCAAATAATTACCAATTTAATTATTTCCTTTATCTTTAAACCCATCATGAATCTACCTGTACTCAATTTTCCGATTGTTGACTTCCGTTTTCAAAAAAATGAAAAAGGAAACTTGCAGGTATTTGACATTATCCGAAAAAAGTTTGTGGATGTAACTCCCGAAGAATGGGTAAGGCAACATATTATTCATTTTTTAATTGAATATAAACACGTTCCAGCGTCGATGATCTCGTTAGAAAAACAATTGGTTTTAAACGGCACAAAACGCCGCACCGACCTTGTTGTTTTTAACTCATTCCTTAAACCGTTGATGATCATTGAATGTAAAGCCCCCTCAGTTAAAATCGATCAATTAACGGTGAACCAGGCTTTACGTTATAATTTGCAACTAAAGGTACCATCTGTTTTTTTGAGTAACGGCCTTCAACATGTATGCATAAAATTAATGGAAAGTGGGTCTGAAATTCTTAAAGATGTTCCTGAGTATCAAAATTTACTTAATTTCTAACTTTTTGTAGACATTTTGTAGCTCTTTGATTTTCATAGAGTTAATTATAAGCTTAAATGTTAAAATTGTTAAAATGTTAATAAATAGAGGGGTGTTAACAGCATTTAACACTTGTTTTTATGAAAAAAAACAACATATTTGCAAAACAACAAATTATTAACACGTGAAAACAAGAAACATAGCAGCAATTATATTAATGATGGGATCATCATTAATAGCCAGCGCGTTTTCACCTGCTTCAATAAATGCAAATATTAAGCCAAAGCACTTTTTCACGTTTAACACGCTTAATCCGGATGAAAAACCGTTAAAAGATGACGGGAAAAAGAAAGCGGTAAAAAGAGACGATACCACTAAAACAACAATAAATCCGTTAAGCCTGGTACTCAATTCAGAGGAACATGATCATGAAGGCGAAGAAGTGGATTCATTGTTGGCATTCCCGTCGAATGATTTATATTCTTCCTGGGATACTACTGTTATTCATCCTTATTCATTTGCTGAAAGCTTTAAACAGGATTCAGCCATGGTAAGATTAACTGAGCCTACCGATTGTGGCTTTGTTTTACCTTTTAGTGGAAACGTAACCTCAGAATTTGGATGGAGAAAAAGAAGACCTCATTACGGAACTGACATAGATTTAGAAACCGGGGATACAGTCATGGCTGCTTTTGATGGTATGGTGCGTATTGCCAAACTAAACAGGAGCTACGGAAATGTGGTCATCATTCGTCACAAAAACGGATTAGAAACAGTTTACGCGCATTTATCAAAAATATTAGTAGAAGCAGGTCAAACAATTGAAGCCGGACAAACATTAGGATTAGGTGGAAATACCGGGCATTCTTTTGGAGCGCACCTACATTTTGAAATCCGTTATTTAGGTCAGGCAATGGATGCAGAAGATTTTATTGATTTTGCGACAGGCACTTTGAAGAAGAATGACTGCATGATCACCAAAGCCGATGTTGAAACGAAATACGATTTAAGAGCTTTACATAGTCGCCAAAAGAAAGATTTAAACCTTACGCGTACAACAGGATCAAAATCAAAATACGGTAAAGTTTATACGGTTAGAAAAGGAGATACATTAGGCCGCATTGCTCAAAGAAATCACACAACGATTAAAGCTATCTGCAAAAAGAACGGTATCAAACAAACCAAAGTATTACGGTTGGGACAAAAGCTCAAAGTATAATTAATTCATCGAAAATATTGAAAGGCCCTTTGTATACCACAAAGGGCCTTTTTATTTGTAGATAGAATCAATCTGTATTATATTTAAAAAAAACGATCATGGCAAAAAACAACATATTCATTATCATCCTCCTCATTTTAAATGGCGTAGTACTACTTGGGCAAATGTGGCCTGAGGGAGCGCCGCCATTTGCAAGGGTTGTAAATATTATTTTCCTTATCAGCTGTTTTGTTTACTTACTTGTATCACTAAGAAAAAATAAATAAGATATGTATCATATACCGTTCAAACACATCAATTGGGATAACGTAGAAAAAATTGAACATAAAGGTGAAACAGGCACTTCCTTCTGGCAAACTTTGATTCTGGACGGATTGCGTGTTCGCATTGTGCAATATTCGGCAAATTATTTAGCCGACCATTGGTGTCAAAAAGGACATATTGTACATTGTCTCGAAGGCTCTTTTATAAGCGAAATGGAAGGTGTGGAAAGCATCACATTGACTAAAGGCACAAGTTATATTGTATCAGATGATTTAAGTTCCCACCGGTCGTATTCTGAGCATGGCGCTAAATTACTGATCATTGATGGTGGATTTTTAAATCCACTTAAAAACGACTAGCTATAATTAAATAAAGCAAAACTTACAATTGACAAGCATCGGGAGACATCTTTTAGTATTCATTTCATTCGTATTCTTCCTAAGTGGACGTGTATTTTCGCAACAACCGGCTTACTTTGTATTTGGCGAAGAGCAATTTAGAGGCGTTCAAATTTATGATATTATTCAGGACAAAGATTTAAGCTACTGGTTTGCTACAGGTGAAGGCTTGTATTACTTTGATTACCATACTTACAAAAAAATAGAATGCGGCAAAGCAAAAGGTAGTTCCGTCTTTAATTTTGTGATAAATAATGAAGGACTCATTTATTGTCACAACCTCAATAACCAGGTATTTCAAATTAATAATAAAGAATGTTCTTTATTCTATGAACTCACAAGCTCTGAAAGTAGTCCTGATATAAGCCTGGCGATTGCAGACGACGGAAACTTAATTATCGGCGCAAAAAAAATACTTGTACTCGATAAAACCGGCAAAAAAATAGTTCAACGTGCAACTGACACTCATTATTTAGGGCAGGCCTTTATAACACCGCAAAACAGCATTCAGTTTCACTTGAACGGCGTTGACTCGGTATTAAGTTATGAGAAAGGAGCATTAACGAAAAAGAAACTAAAGTTTATATCCGGAAAACTTGAGAATGAAAGTGTTCTGAAATTTTTCAAAATTGAGGCGTTTTCTTATGCACTTGACCTGAAAACAAAAGAACAATACAGCTACAACCCAACAACGTATGAATTAATCTTACTTCCCAAAAACACTATATTTGAAAGAAGCGAAGCTGTGCGTTTATACGAAACCCAATACGGTCTTTGGGTTACGGGCTCATTACCCGGAGTAGCATTGATCCAACATAAAATAACCGGAGAAAACTATCCTATCTATTACGAAGACTATTTTGTTTCTGATGTCTATAAAGATAACGAAGGCAATATATTGCTGAGCACATTTGATAAAGGCATATTGATCATTCCCGATACAAAAGTACCGGATGTTATTCATCCGTTCAGAGATGATCCTGCTACCGCTTTGTATTCCGATTCGACCCTGGGCTTAGTAATTGGCACATCAAAAGGAAATTTGATGAATTACATCAATAACAAACTTACCATAATTAACGATAAAGGTAAACGTCCTGTTGAAGCAATTTACGGACATCCAACAAGTGATCTACTTATCTTTGATAACGGACATATCAGAGTTTACAATAAACAAAATCACGTTGTTTCAAATATCATGGAAGCTTCATTAAAAGATGCCGTGATCATTTCAAAAAACAAATTTTACCTCGGAACCAACCGGGGTATTATTGAAGTAATAAGAAACGGAGATCACGCCTTTAGTATCAAAAGGATAAAAGGTATGGACAGCAGAATTTATTTTATGGAGTTTAATTCTGAAGATAGTTCCCTGTATGCATCTACAGCCAACGGTTTATTTGCTATTTCACCTTCAGGCTCAGCTAAACAGATCATGCAAGACGGGAAACCAATTTTTCCAAATGGCCTGACATATGCTGATGGAAAAATATATGCCGGCACAAAAAAACATGGTGTGTTAGTCATACAAAAAAACATAGTGATGAGAGTTATTCGCCCTGCGGTAAATGACAAAGAAGAAATTCTGAAAAAGATCATTATTTATAACAGTAGCATCATTGCCGAATCTTCCAATGGATTATTTCAATTTGACATGAATGGAAAGCTTTTAAAAACGATTCATTCTGTTTTTGGTTTTTCGTCAAAGAGGATCATTGATTTCAACTTTCATCAAGGTAAACTTTGGGTTAGCCACTCCGGGGGCGTACAACCTATTGACTTAAATTATGGAAATAAAAATCAACAAAAACCTGTCATTCGTTTAGATGAAATACTAGTGAACGACGAAGTAATAGATCCTTTAAAAATTTATTCCTTAAAAAGTGATCAACGAAAAATTCAATTTATTTTCTCTTCGCCAACTCTAAAAAATCGGGAAACCGTACGCTACCATTACAAGCTTTCCGGAGCTGATTCAAAATGGAACGTTAGCGGTCAAGAAATAAATCAAATAACCTATCCAGCATTGGCATCGGGCGATTATACCTTTTATGTGAAGACCGAGAATGAGGGTGTATTCAGTGAACCTGTTACATATTCTTTTGTTATTGTTTCGCCCTTTTACACACGGTGGTGGTTTATTGCTACACTCATTTTTTTATTTTTAATTATTGTATTTATGGTTTACCGTTGGCAATTAAATATTCAACGCAAAAAATCTCAACAGATCAACGAATTAAATGCTTCAAAATTAACAGCCATTCAATCACAAATGAATCCTCACTTTATTTTTAACTCCTTAAACTCCATTCAGGATCTTATATTAAAGGGCGATGTAGAACACTCCTACTCTTACATTACTACTTTCTCAAATTTGGTGAGAAGAACACTCAGCTATTCTGAAAAGGATTTTATTGACTTTGACCAGGAAATTAAATTACTGGAATTGTATTTATCGCTTGAGAAGCTACGTTTCAAAAAAGAACTAAATTATACTATTGATATTAAAAATGCAGAAGATATTATGCTCCCGCCATTATTGATACAGCCGTTTATAGAAAACTCTTTGATACACGGCTTATTACATAAAGAAGGGCAAAAGAATTTAAAAATAACCTTTGAATTAAAAGATACCTTGATCTGTACTGTTGAGGATAATGGTATTGGCCGAGAAAAATCGAAAGCCATTAAATTAAGACAACGTTCGGAACATGAATCTTTTTCAGGAAAAGCAATTCATAAACGTTTTGAGATATTAAGCAATGTGTTTGGAAGAGATTTTGGTTACACTTATGAAGATCTCTGCGATGATAACAAGGAAGCAATTGGAACAAAAGTAACTTTATCAATTCCTGTCAAACATAAATTTTAGTCTGTTAGTGAATTAAAAGAGTAAGTTTATAAACTTAATATATAATATCTGAAAACGAATCGTATGTTTAGAAGCTATGAATAAGATAAGGGCCATATTGGTAGATGATGAAGAAGGCGCAAGGGATGTGCTTGAAAATTTGTTAGCCCGTTTTTGCCCGGATATAGAACTGGTTGCTAAGTGTAATAATGTATTGCAGGCAGTTGAGGTTATTAAAAAGTCACAACCCGATTTGGTGTTTCTTGATATTGAAATGCCAAACTATTCTGGCTTCGAAATTGTTACTTTTTTTAAAGATATCAATTTTGATATTATTTTCGTTACTGCCTACGATCAATATGCTATCCGGGCATTTGAAGTCGCCGCTATCGACTACTTATTGAAACCGATTGACATAGACCGTTTAAAAAATGCCGTATCGAGAGTTGTCCAACAACGAAATATATCTGATCAATCGCAACGTTTATCGTTATTGAGAACCACCCTGGAAACAAAACAACTCAAAAATATTATCATCAGCGATAAAGGCCAGCAGAATATTATTCTGGTAGATAACATCATTGCCATTGAAGCTCAGGAATCGTATTGCACTATTCATACTTCAGAAAAAACATATATTGCCAGCAAAAACTTAAAGCATTTTGAAACGGTATTAGAAAACATTCCCAATTTTTTCAGAGTTCATAAATCATGGCTCGTTAATAAAGATTACATCAGACATTATTCTAAATCCGATTTAAGCATTCAGCTCTCTAATGGAATAACTACCAAACTCTCAAAATACAAAAAAACAGAGTTTGAAGAGGCTATTGCTTCTTAGATTTGTCCATTCCTAAACTCAATTGGCTGTTGCTGAATTACTAGAAATAGATAACGAGTTAAGCTATAATTTTACTTAATAAAACTAAAATTATACTATGAAAAAATTATTACTCTTTATTTTAAGTGGCTTATTTTTAATCAACATTAATGCGCAAACAACTGCAAATTTCGAATGGGCCAGAAAAACAGGAGGCACTGGTTCGGATCAAGGTCGATCCGTTGCCGTAGACGCATCTGGTAATGTTTATGCCGCTGGTAGCTTTCAAGGAACGGTTGATTTTGACCCAGGCGCAGGCACATATACATTGGCCTCTTTAGGGTCGGATGATGCATATGTTACAAAATTTGATGCACTTGGAAATTTTATCTGGGCCAAAACATTTGGAGGAACTTCACAAGAGATCGCTTATGATATTGATCTTGATCAGAATGGTAATATCTATACAACAGGCTATTTTGAAAACACCGTTGATTTTGACCCTAGTGCATCTACTTACACAATAACATCTTTGGGTTTACAAGATGTTTTTATAAATAAGTTAGATCCTTTAGGAAATTTTATATGGACAAAAGTTTTAGGAGGTACAAATAGTAATGTCCCCTATAGTATTGATGTTGACGCTACTGGAAATGTGCATACAACTGGTTATTTTTCAGGTAATATTGATTTAGATCCTAGCGCAAGTACCTATACTATAAATGGATTAGGAGGTTTTGATATATTTATTTCAAAATTGGATGCATTTGGGAATTTTTTATGGGGTAAAAGTATAGCGGGGCCAAGCAACGAAATAGCTTACGCCATTACTACAGATGCTTCAGGAAATGTATATACAACAGGTTATTATGCTGGCACCGTTGATTTTGATCCAAATGGAGGTAGCAGTCCAAAAACATCATCTGGTAATCAGCCAGATGTATTTATTTCAAAATTAGATGCTTCGGGAAACTATGTAAATGCTATTGGATTAGTAGGTAATTGGACAACAAATCAAGCTAATTCAATTAAAGTAAATAACACTGGAGAAGTTTATATAGGTGGTGCATTTGATGCCAACATAGATTTTGATCCAGGCACAGGAACTGCAAATCTTATGACAACAGCGGTTGGTGATATAGATATCTTCATTGCAAAATACGACGCTTCTCTTAACTATATTTGGGCAAAAAGAATTGGTAGTACTTTTGATGAGAGCTGTTTAGGAATAGATTTAGATGCTTCAGATAATATTTACGCTACAGGTTATTTCAGAGGTACCGTTGATTTTGATCCAAATGTAGGCGCATTTAATATGACTACCGCTGGATCAAACGCTACTTATTTCCTCAAATTAGATCCATTAGGAAATTTTATTTGGGCGAGAAACATTGCCGCTGCATCTGGAAATTCAGGCAATGGGATAGTAGTTAATTCTTTAAATGATGTATATACTGTTGGTGGTTTTGCTGGCAACGTTGATTTCGATCCCAACACGGGAACGTATACATTAACAGCTGTGGGAAGTAACGATACTTATGTACATAAAATGAGTCAATGTATTGCATATGCTAGTCCGGTGAATACAACCCCTATCTCTAATCTAACAATTTGTCAAAATCAAACGACTACATTAACAGCTAGCGGTACAGGAACGGTTAATTGGTTTGCAACATCCACTAGTACAACTGTATTGGGAACGGGATTAACTTATGTAACGCCAACTTTAAGCGCAGGTTCATTTACCTATTATGCATCAACCACAAATACATGTGGTCTTGCATCTATTCGTACACCTTTTACACTGACTGTAAATGCAATACCATCTATTACCGTTAATAGTGGAAGTATTTGTGCCGGTAATTCATTTACAATTACCCCAAGTGGAGCAAATACATATACTTTTAGTAACGGAAGTGTAGTAACGCCAATATCAAATACAAGCTATACAGTTACCGGAACCGGGGTTAACGGTTGTGTAAATTCGATTGGCTCTGTAAGTTCAGTTACAGTAAACCCTATACCTGTAATTGCAGTTAATAGTGGAAGTATTTGTGCAGGTAATAATTTCACCATCACTCCAAGTGGTGCAAGTACCTACACTATCGAAGGAGGAGGTGCTGTAAAAACGCCAACTGCGTCAACTACTTATACCGTTATAGGCAAAAGTGCTGCCGGTTGCGTATCTTCAACATTTGCCACTTCTAGTGTTACAGTTAATGCAAGGCCAATTATCACTGTTAATAGTGGAAGCATTTGTATAGGTAATTCATTTACAATTACCCCAAGCGGTGCTAATACATATACTATTCAAGGAGGTAGCGCAATTAAAACGCCAACCACTAATACTACTTATACTGTTACAGGAACAAGTATCGCTGGTTGCACATCATCAACTTTTGCTACAGCTAGCATTACTGTTATTCCAAAACCAACTATCGTAGTTAGTGGCGGAAGCATTTGTTCAGGTAGTTCATTTACCATTGTTCCAAGTGGTGCATCAACATATACCTTCAGTAGTGGAAGTGTTGTTTCACCCACAGTAACTACAACATATACCGTAACAGGAACAGATATTAATGGCTGTACAAACTCAACCGGATCAACTCTCCTAGTTGCAGTAAATCCTCCTATTACAAATTTTTCTGTTTCAGCATCCTCAACAAATATATGTAGTGGTCAGTCAGCTACCGTTACAATTGCGTCATCGCAAACAGATATAAAATATTATTTAAGAGATGACGCTACAAACAATGTAATTGTAGGTCCTGTTACTGGAACTGGAGGTACTTTATCATTCAATACAGGAACGTTAACTTCAAATACAACATATAACGTTTATGCCGAAACTCAAAGTCTTGGGAATAAAGGATTAGATTTTGATGGTACGAATGATGTTATAACAACAAACATAAGCTCATCAATTACAAATTCGTTAACTATCGAAGCATGGATTTACCCGAGAGGAACAGTTGCTAAAAGAATTGTGTCAAATTATTTTAACAATGCTGCCCAAAGTGGAGAATTTATTTTAGACACTTATAACGCAACGAATAACGGCAGAGGATTAAGATTGGTGGTAGAAGGTGCTGGAAATACGCTTCATCAGTTAAGCTCAGCAAATGTTTTAACTCTCAATGCCTGGAACCATGTTGCTGGAACTTTTAGTAATGGCGTTACAACAATATATGTTAACGGTATTGCGGTTGGTACAAGTACCGCACCATTTACTTCTATACCAAGCTGCACTAATACAACTACAATAGGAGAAGATCCTACAATTGGTACAGCAGAATATTTTAATGGAAAAATGGATGAAGTAAGAATTTGGAATACCTCCAGAACTCAAACTGAAATAGCTGGAAATATGAATAACTGTTTAATTGGCAATGAAATTGGATTAAAAAACTATTTCAAATTTTCTGAAAATGGAGGAAATTCAGTAACTGATTTAGTGACAGGCTCAGTTGGAAATATGTCTGGAATGACTCCTTCTGCTGCTTGGGTTACAGGTAATGTAGATTGCGGTGGAGCCATGTGTAATCGTGAGATGGCTCAACTTGTAACCGTTAATGTTAATACAGCACCTGTTATAGCAGTTAACAGTGGCAGCATTTGTGCCGGTAATAATTTTACAATTACACCAAGTGGTGCCAGTACTTACACAATACAAGGTGGTAGCGCTATTAAAACACCTACTACTAATACAACATATACAGTTACAGGAACAAGCGCTGCAGGGTGCGTATCTTCAACTTTTGCCACGGCATCAGTAACGGTAAATGCTTTACCTCTAATTTCTGTTCCATCAACCACAATATGCGCCGGAGCTACAGCAACTTTAACAGCCAGCGGAGCTAGCACGTATACTTGGAACACAGGAGCAAATACGTCCTTTATAACGGCATCACCAGCTTCTAACACAACATACACAGTTAATGGAACGTCTTCCCAAGGATGCCTAGGCAATTTGGTTACCGCCACTATTAGTGTGGGATCAGCTCCCAGCATAAGTGTAAATAACTCGACTATATGTGCAGGTAATAGCGCTACATTAATTGCAAATGGTGTAAATACCTATACTTGGAGTACCGGAGCAACAACAAACAGTATCATTGTAAATCCTACTTCAAATACAACTTATAGTGTAAATGGAAACTTAATAGGCTGTTCTACAAGCGCATCAAATGTATCAAATGTAACGGTTAATAGTTCGCCTATAATATCAGTTAATAGTGGGAGTATTTGTTCAGGAAATTCTTTTACAATTACACCAAGTGGCGCTAACACTTATACAATAGAAGGCGGCAATGCAATTAAAACGCCTACAGCTAATGTAACTTACACAGTTATTGGAACAAATACAGCAGGTTGCATCTCTAACACACCAGCAACATCTAATATAACTGTTAATGCTACACCTACTATAACTGTTAATAGCGGGAGTATTTGTTCGGGAAATTCTTTTACAATTACACCAAGTGGTGCAAGTACCTATACATACAGTAATGGAAATGTTGTGAATCCCTTAATTAATACTAATTATACCGTTACAGGAACAGGAACTAATGGATGCGCAAATTCGGCAGTAAGTTCAGTAACAGTAAGTGCAACCCCCACTATCACTATTGCAAGCGGTGCTATTTGCACAGGTAATTCATTTACCTTAAGCCCGAGTGGTGCAAGCACATATACCTATTCAAGTGGTTCGGCTGTTGTTTCTCCTACGAGTACAACATCATATTCTGTAACAGGAACGTCAGTGGCAGGCTGTACTTCCGGTAGTCCTGCTATCGCAACAGTTACAGTTGCTAATACATTAACTGTTTCAATTACCGGAACTAATACTATTTGTAATGGACAATCTGTAAATTTAACTGCGGGTGGCGCCACAACATATACATGGAGTAACGGGGCAACATCGTCGGCCATTGCACCTACTCCAACTGCTAATGCAACTTATTCGGTTACCGGAGCTAGTGGGACTTGTTCTAATACAGCCGTAATAAATGTAACTGTAAACTCATTGCCAACCATAAATGCAACAACAGACAATACGATCATCTGTGCAGGCGAAACTGCAAGCCTAACAGCAAACGGAACTTCTGCTTCATATACATGGAATCCGGGTGGTACAGGTACCAGTATTTCAGTGTCACCAACGGTAACAACAGATTACACGGTTACTGGAACAGACATAAACGGTTGCGAAAACAATGCAGTTATTACTCAAAGTGTTAGTTTGTGTACAAGTATTGGTCAACTGACTAACACAACTCATGAAATCAGTATTTTTCCTAATCCAGCTTCAACAAACTTAACTGTAAAAACAGATGAAGAAATCCAAACTATTTCAATTTATAATAGCTTAGGCGCTATAGTACAAACAGAAAAAACAAATACTTTCTCCGTTGAAAAATTATCTTCGGGATTGTATATATTAAAAGTTAAAACAGAAAAAGGAACTGGAACTATTCGTTTTATAAAAGAATAGTTTCATTATTGTCCTTAACTAGAAAGAGCCAATCTATAGTTTTTAGATAGGCTCTTTCTTATTTAAAAATCAAATAGTTGTTATCGATTCTCGACTTTGATCAAACTGACACATATTAGATTTGAGTATCATCCTCGGCACCCAACTCCAATAACTTAATATCGCCGATAGCATTGCCGGCAATACCTTTTACAGAGCCATAAAAATTAGTGGTATTTAATAATACTTTCTCCAATTGCTTTTCACGTTCTTTCCAGATCTTTTGCATGGCATTTTTTTCTTTCTGAATACCGAATTGCAATTCCGTGAATCCTTCTACGATTGCTTCAATTTGTTGCCTGAATTCTGTACCGGTTAGGTAAGAATATAGCAGGCTCATCTTATCGCCTTTATTTTCCTGACTAGATTGAGCGGCGTATATTTTTATAAGTGTATCGCGTAATACAAATGATAGTGATTTAATCTCGGTAAAGCTGCAAACCCACACACCGTCTTTCATTCCAAAACGATCCATATCCTTTGGCATGGTCTCAGTAACAATCACAGCAATATCAGCCTGTGTGGAACGCATATCATGTTTTAATTTATCTATCCAGTCGCCACCAAAAGCTTTGGTGTTTTTACTTTCGTAAATGATCTTACCACAAACCTGTCCTAGTGGATTTCGAATTGTATGAATAGCATCTGCTCCTTTCACGCCCTTACCTACTCCATCGATTGAGTCGAAAGGGAATATACTTCTTAATAATTCTTCCAATACCAGTTCCTGAACTTCGCCCTGCATTTGCATAGAACCTTGCCCCTGCTTACGAACCATTTCCTCAGTCAGTTTCTTTTGGTCTTCCAGTTGTTTTCTCAATTCCATTAATTGCAACTGGTGATCTTTTTCTTTGATGGACGTTTTTTCTGCCTCCTGTTTTTTGATCTGTTCGCCTAAAGCTTCCCTTTCGGCCTGCAACTTTTGTTGAAGCGTTAACTCAAATTGTGCTTCCTTTTCTTTTAATTCTTTTTCTTTTAATAAAAATTGTAGCTCTTTTGCCTGGCTGTCTTTTAATTTATGTTCTTTCTCTGACAGCTCTTTATTAAGCATTTCCATTTGCAGCTGCATTTCGGAAGCTGCTTTTTTAATGGCTTCCTGCTCCAATACGGCTTTCTGATGCTTTACCTTTTCAGCAATGATAGCTTCCTGGTTTTCGGCATCTACTTTAGCTTGCTCCAACAATTTATTTACCTGGGAACGCTCGGCCTCCAGTTTTTGTTTGTCGTCATTATAAACTTTTAAATACTTGTTGCGGATATCTGTTTCAATTTGCTGCGTTAATGCATTTCCGATAGGAAATTCATGCTTGCAATTTGGGCAGACAATATTTGATGGATTACTCATGCTGTTTTGTGAAAATTTGCCAAAGGCGGTGATCTAAATTAATTCGTTCAGTTTTTTTGACAGCACTTTCATGCCTTCAATGGCGGTAGCTTTAACAATCGTCAGATTCTTAATATAATCAAGATTAAAATCACCCGGATCAACCAGGAATTTTGGAATATGTCCTTCGATGACATGTATTAAATTTGCTGCAGGGTATACATTTAAAGAAGTACCAATCGTGATGAAAATATCTGCTTTCTCGGCCAGTTCGGTTGCTTTGTCCATTTCAGGAACAGCTTCGCCAAACCACACAATATGTGGCCTGATCTGAGAACCAACTTCGCACACATCACCGGCTTTAATTTCCCAATGCTTTAAAGGATAAACGAGGTCGTGCTTCACAGTACTTCTTCCTTTCATGATTTCGCCGTGTAAATGCAATACTTTTTTGCTTCCGGCTCTTTCGTGAAGATCGTCAATATTTTGGGTAATGACCTGTACATCAAAGTGTTTTTGCAATTCGGCCACCAAAAAATGAGCTTCATTGGGTTGAGCTTCCATCACCTGTTTGCGGCGCTCATTATAAAAATTCAGCACAAGATTCTGATTCTTTTCCCAGGCATCAAAGGTTGCTACATCCTCAATTTTATATTCTTCCCACAAGCCTCCTGTATCCCTAAAAGTTTTAATGCCACTTTCGGCACTCATCCCTGCTCCGCTAAAAACAACTATCTTTTTTTTCTTCATTACCAGCGTAAAAATAAACTTTAAACAAACTACAAACAAGTGTAAATTATAGTTTTGCTTATCCTAAATTTACACAAAAAACAACCCACTTATGAAATTTTTTATTGACACAGCAAATTTAGCGCAAATCAAAGAAGCACAAGACCTTGGCGTTCTGGACGGAGTAACAACTAACCCATCTTTAATGGCCAAAGAAGGCATTAAAGGACAGGATAATATCCTGAAACATTATGTAGATATCTGCAATATTACAACCGGCGACGTGAGCGCTGAAGTTATCTCAACTGATTTTGATGGTATGGTGAGAGAAGGCGAAATGCTTGCTGACCTACACCCACGCATTGTTGTGAAGATACCGATGATTAAAGAAGGTGTGAAAGCTATTAAATATTTTGCCGATAAAGGCATTAAAACCAACTGTACATTAGTTTTTTCAGCAGGGCAGGCATTATTAGCTGCAAAAGCGGGCGCAACCTATGTATCTCCTTTTGTAGGCCGTTTGGATGATATTAGCCAGGACGGCATGGATCTGATTGATGATATTCGTATCATTTATGATAATTATGGATATGAAACTGAGATTTTGGCAGCTTCTGTTCGTCACCCTTTACACATTATACAGTGTGCTAAATTAGGTGCTGATGTTATTACGGCTCCTTTGAGTGCAATTACTGCTTTATTAAATCATCCGTTAACGGATAAAGGTTTAGCACAGTTTTTGGCTGATGCAAAGAAGTAATTTAAAAAAAAACATAAAGCCTTTACCATTAATTTGGTAAGGGCTTTTTCTAATACTTTCTTTTTCCTTGAAGAAAAAGAAACAAAAAATTAAGGCAATTCGTCACCCTCCATTTACCCCGCAATGCTATACCTTTAATGGCGGTTCGCACCCAATTGCCAATTCCGGTAGCGATCGAGACAGCCACACTGTTACTAACGGATGCAGGGGGTAGTATGATAGAAAATAGAAAACTACAGCTTATAGTAAACAACTTTTTTGGTATCGAAAAATTCTTCATCAAAGTAATCTTTCAGATCATAGAAAACGGCCTTGTCGTAGTGTTTTCCAAACTCTTCCTGAAGATCGCCACCTTTAAGATATAAAATACCGTTAGGCAGATCGTTGAAATTATCTTTCAAGATTTTTTTGGATATCCAATTATAAAATTCAGGAAACGCTGTAACTGCCCGACTTACGATAAAATGATACTTATCATTTATTTTTTCGGCACGCTCGTGCTCGGCCGTCAAATTTGTTAACCCAATGCCTGACGCAACTTCAGTTACTACTTTTATTTTTTTGCCGATGGAATCTACTAAATGAAAGGTTGATTCCGGAAATAAGATCGCTAATGGAATTCCAGGAAATCCCCCACCACAGCCAACATCCAGAATTTTAGTACCCGGTTTAAACTGCATTACCTTAGCTATTCCCAACGAATGTAAAACATGACGTTCGTACAATTCATCGCTATCTTTCCGCGAAATAACATTGATCTGTGCATTCCAATGGATATATAGATCATACAATTGTTCGAATTGTTTTTTTTGATGCGCGGTGATGTTGGGAAAATATTTAAGGATAATATCTGGTTTCACTTGTTTTATATAAGATTCTCGACTTGACTCGAACTGACGGATGCAATTCGGGCTTTACATTCTGTTTTCCTGGTTCTTGAGGATATTGTACAAAAAATCGCGCGCCCGGAAGAGTTGAGCTTTTACTGTTCCTACGGGTAAATCCAGTTTCACTGCAATCTCTTCGTAACTTAATTCTTCATAGTAACGCATTTTGACTAACTCCTTGTAACGGGGTTTTAATTTATCAACGACATCGCGAAGCATTTCTACTTTTTGTTTTTTGATGATATGTTCTTCGGGATCCAGAGAAGGTGATTTAATGTTTTTAGAAAATTCCTGGCCCTCATCATTTTCCATTTTGGTATCCAACGATAAAGCAGAATTTTTTTTCTTATTCCTTAAAAAATCAATGGCATTATTACTTGCAATTTTAAATAACCAGGTACTGAAAGCATAAGTAGGTGTGTATTGTTCTAAACGTTTAAAAGCCCTTCCAAATGCTTCGATGGTTAAATCTTCTGCATCATCTTTATTATTGCACATTCGCAACATAGTGAAATAAACCGACTCACGGTAACGGTGCAATAACTCGGCATAAGCCTTTTGATCGCCCTTATGCAAAGCCAGCTGAATGAGTTTATAGTCATAAACTGCCTTTGTTGTTAGTTTATCC
Source organism: Bacteroidota bacterium (assembly GCA_040387475.1). Classification (GTDB taxonomy): domain Bacteria; phylum Bacteroidota; class Bacteroidia; order B-17B0; family Aurantibacillaceae; genus UBA4416. Next base: position 45,718 of record JAZKDT010000057.1, read on the forward strand.
GTTGGGTCTAACTCTTCCATTTATTGGGTTTATGAAACAATTTACTGATATGAAATATAGGGTACACTATTAATAAAACAACTTCGTGAAAAAATGACAATGCCCACAAATCCTTCTCGTTTAGTTTTTCAGATGCTTTTTTAAAGATAATCATTTGTATGCATATTTTCAAAACTAAACCAGCCAAAGCCGCAATCATAGTTGTTTTGAATAAAAAAAGGCTTAAAAACAGGAAAAGGAAGGCATATTGGGCTACGTACCCCAGGGTTATCTTGGTTTTGCTACCCGAATTGTAATGCGGCGCTGTAGTCAAATGTCGCTGCTTTTGACGTTTCCAATCCCTGAAACTCGTTTTTGTCAATGAATACGTAATAGCATTATGCGACACTACTATATTTGTATTTTCTGTAGTACACGCCTGATTAATAAACAAATCGTCGTCGCCGGAAGTAATGTGGTAATGCCTTGCAAATCCTTTTTCTTTATAAAACAGATCTTTTTTATAGGCCAGGTTTCTGCCCACGCCCATGTATGCCTTTCCTTTAATGGCAGCTGATAAATAATTGGAAGCAATTAAAAATGTATCGAAGCGGATCAATTTATTTAAAAAACCGGCACTTTTTAAATAGGCTCCATAACCCAACACAATTTCTTTTTTGTTCACAAAACCAGAACTCATATCGCTCAACCACTGATCGTTTGCCGGAAAACAATCGGCATCGGTAAACAGCAGATTGTTATGTTTTGCGCCCTTAATACCTATCAAAACAGCATATTTTTTTCCGTGTTTATAATAATCATCTTCTTTAATGGTCACTTTTTTAAGATTTGGGAAGATCTTGGCAAATTCATCAATAACGTTTTCTGTGCTATCAATCGAACAGTCATTTACAACCACTACCTCAAAATCAGGGTAATCCTGTACTAAAATTTTCGGTAAAAACTCAGTCAGATTATCGTCTTCGTTACGGGCACAAATAATAACGGAAACAGGTTCTTTGGTGCTACTTTGTTCGAGTGCACTTGTTTTTAATTTACCCAGCGGTAATACATTAACCACATAGTGAATTAAAATGGCAAGCCAAGACAAACAAAAAGCAACAAACAACAGTTCATCAACCCCTATTTCAACAAAATCAGGAAAATACATGTAACAAAAATACCATGCAGATGGCACTATAATTCGCTTATCTTTGCAATTATTAAACAAAGAAATTAACAATGGTTTGCTACAAACCAGATTTAGTTAAATAGCCACACAGGCACATAGAAAAGGATATAGTGTTTGGTAATTAAGGAATTATAGAACTGAAGCGTTGTTTCAATTACTATGTTTGCCAACCGCTAAAGTATCACTTACAAAAACCTATGTTACTATGTGATTAAAAAATAGTTATTATGCTGACAGGGATAAAAGCGGTGATTTTTGATATGGACGGGGTTATTATTGACTCTGAACCGCTTTGGCGGAGAGCGATGATCAAGAGCTTTACCGAAGTTGGTATACCCTTTAGCGATGAGCACTGTCGAATTACGACTGGACTAAGATTTAAAGAAGTAGCCGAATTTTGGTTTACCAGGCACGGAATAACCCACATCAGCGTAGACGCGTTTGATAAACTGGTAGTTGACCGATTATGTGAATTGATCGTTACAGAAGGAAAACCAATGAAGGGTGTGAATGAAATACTGGTTTATTTAAAAGAAAATGGATTTAAAACAGGAATCGCAACTTCGTCGAATACGCAAATAAAAAACACCGTTATTGATGTGTTAAATATAAGGCAGCATTTTGATGCCTTATGCTCGGCCGAATTTATGCAATACGGCAAACCCCACCCCGAAGTGTACCTCACCTGCGCCCAAAAATTACAGGTGGAGCCGCATGCATGTTTGGTAATTGAAGATTCGGTAAACGGTATCATTTCAGGAAAAGCTGCGCAAATGAAGGTGGTGGCAGTACCTGAGGAGATTAACTTTGCGAATCCAAAATTTTCGATTGCTGATTATAACGTGAGATGTTTATTGGAAATTATTCCTGCGGCATGCAGTTCCTCAAAAACTGATTCATAGGTAACATGGCTTTAAAAACTTTTGCTGCGTAAGCCGGGAAATTTTTATGTAACACATCCTCATCTTTTAAGTAATGAACCATGATGAAATTACGATGCTGAAGTAAGCTAATTTCAGGATGGTCTTTGTCATAACCTTTAGGTGCCGTTTTTAATTTATTATCCTGTTCTAACTCCTTAAAATAGGTTTTAAAATCTTTAGCATTCAAAATCTTTTTAAATTCAGAGGTATTATAATCTATTTCCTGGCGAATAGCGGACAGCACTTCGGGCAGCGGTTGGTAGGAGCCACCTGCCAGGAAGCATTTACCGGGCTCCATATGAATATAATAACCCGGTATCTCCGATTTTTTTCCTCCCGGATTAATGCTGGCTCCCATATTTAATTTGTATGGCGATTTATCCTTGCTGAAACGCACATCTTTGTTGATTCTGAATAAGCATTTTTTCGCTTCGAGTCCGGCCAGTTTATTATCAAACGTCGTGCATTTATCAATGACAGCTCTCACAACTATTTCAAATTCGGCCTTACTGGCTTCGTAAGTTTTCCTGTTAGCATCAAACCACTCTTTTTTGTTGTTCTTTGCTAACTGCTTTAAAAATTTAAGCGTTGTTTCCATTTACTATTTACTTAATGCGTTTATTTTATGTTCAATTGATTTTAAGATCTCCAGTTGTTTTGCCTGACTCTCAAATAAAATTTTAATTTGTTCTTCTAACAATAAATCTACTTTTTGATGCAGGCCTCTTACTTCGAGTTCAGCTTTCAAATTAATGAGATAATCATTTTCGCTACGTTTACGATCCTTTTCTTCCTGTCTGTTTTGGCTCATCATGATAATTGGTGCCTGCAAAGCAGCGATGCAGGATAAAATGAGGTTCATTAAAATAAAAGGGTAAGGATCAAAATCTGCTTTTAAGGGCGCCAGCGTGTTAAACAAAATCCACACGGTGAGAATCACAAAAAATGAAATGATAAACGCCCAGCTTCCCCCAAAACGCGCTACTTTATCCGAGATTCTTTGACCGGTTGTTAATTCTTCTTCCGGCGCATTTAATAAATTACTGACGATCAGTTTTTCATCATCAATAGCTGTTTCAACGATTTTATGGAGTTTACCCAGTTGTTCGCTTTTTGTACTCAATAATTTCTGTATATCCTTATCCATGATTTTATATTACTTTTTAAAACTATAAATGGTTATTCTTTTGTGTTGCGTTGCTTAAAATAATCCATCAATATAACGGGGCATAACAACATGCTGAGGCAATAAAATATATCCTCTACCGGAATAGTAAATAATCGTATAGCCATGTTTTCGGTATCATTATAAGAAACAATTGGCAAGGCCGTTATGATACCATCAAAGATCACGAAAGGAACCAGGGAAATTAAAAAGGCAACGTAAAAACGGCCTAAATTTCTGAATTTATAAATGAATGCCGCAAACACTAGAATAGAAAAACAAATGCCTGCATTTACAATCGTATACGTTTTATCGTGGTAAATTATACAGGTTATAAGGCTTATCGCAGATAGTAAAACACTAAGTCGCGTACCACAACTTCCTAAAATATCCCTGCTTACGTAGGCATTCATTACTTCGTAAATAAACATACAGGAATAAGGCACACATAAAAAGAACATTACTTCTTCTAAAGGCAAATTAAACACATAAATCCCTAATATATAATGAGGATTAAAACTCCAAATGCCATTGGCTGTAAACATCACATCCCATAAAATAAAAAACAACGCAGTAATTAGGATAGAAGGAAGCACATATTTCCAGGACTTATAAAAGGCAACTTTCTTGTCGAAGCTTAGCAGAAAAGGGAATATAACGCTTAGTATATTTATTAAAAGATATGTGTAATGAGAATTCATTTCCAATTAAATTAGGCGAAAAAATATAAAATGGCAAAAAAAGCGAGTTGCACAAAATAAAAAGCCCTTGCTGTTACATTAGGTTTTTGTGACAACTGCTTTTGAACCAGTAAATTCAACAAAAAAGAAACAATAAAC
>JAZKDT010000057.1:49910-56286 GCA_040387475.1 Bacteroidota bacterium
AGCGTTTTGCTCGATAAAAAAGTCGAGGCCTACCATTAGCGCTGCACCAAACAGAGCATTAGCCATGTCATTTTTAAATTTTGATAACTGAGCTGTACTGTACAACAAAACCGCCCAGTTTACGCCAATTAAAATTGGCACCGCAAAAAATTTAAGGCCTAATGCTTTTCCATAATAATACGATCCGAAAATAATTTCTGTTTTTACCCCTAAAACCTCTATAAAAAAACCAAGCACACCTGCCGATAGTAAGGCGACATAAAATTGCCATTTGGTTTGATTACTCATAACAATAACTAAACCTGTAGATAAGCATAAGTTAACAGGGCTTAGTGTTCGAAAATAAGAAGGCTGCCAAATGAAACCAATTATACCTACAGCATGAAGCACACAGATAATAAAGAGCGGAATATTCTTTTTTATAAAACTCATTAATAGTTGCGGAAATTGTTCTCAAATGTAGCTAAAATCGAAAAACTATTCTGCTTAAATGCTTATATTTGATAACTAAATAATTGGCTGTTTTAACATGCAAAAACACAAGATTCCATACATTAACCGGGAAATAAGCTGGCTGTCATTTAATGAACGTGTACTCCAGGAAGCTTCTGATCCATCGACTCCATTAATTGAACGTTTAAAATTTTTAGGGATTTTCAGTAATAACCGTGATGAGTTTTATCGCGTAAGGGTGGCTACTATCAACCGCCTTTCAAAGTTAGGCAAAAAAGCCATTGCCATTTACGGAGACGATCCCAAAGATTTGCTACAAAAACTACAACGCAAAGTAATAGAACAACAACAAAACTTTGAGGAAATATACCAGGAACTATTGCATGAACTGGCAAAGCAAAATGTTTTCATCATCAATGAAAAACAGTTAAATAAGGAACAACAACAATACGTGAGGGATTATTTTCACAAAGAAGTGGAAACCAATTTATTTCCTATCATGGTTGACGAGAACAAGCCTTTTCCTTATATGAAAGACAAGTCAGGCTACCTGTTTGTTCGTTTGATTTCAACCATAAAAAAACAAAAAAACAAATACGCGCTTATTGAAATTCCATCCAAAACCACCAGCCGTTTTATCATACTGCCCCAGGAAAAAAACAAAAAATATATTATTTTACTGGACGACGTTATTCGTTTTAATGTGCATGAAATGTTCTCTGTTTTTGGGTATACAACCAAAGAAGCCATTAATATAAAGTTGACCCGCGACGCAGAATTAGATATAGATCAGGATGTAAGTAAAAGTATGCTTGAAAAAATATCGAAAAGCGTAAAGGATAGAAAAAAAGGCCAACCCGTTCGTTTTGTTTACGACAGCACAATGAGTAAGGAAATGCTTGCTTTCATTATGAAAAAGCTAGGCATGGATAAAAAAGATAATGCTATTCCTGGCGGACGTTACCATAACTTCAAGGATTTTATTCGTTTCCCGAACATCGGCGAAAAAAAATTAATGTACGACCATCCCCGTCCTTTAAATCACAAATACTTAAATAATATCAATACCAGTATATTAAGCGTGATCAAGCAGAAAGATATTTTGCTGCATTACCCTTATCATACTTATGACCACATCATTTCTTTATTAAGAGAAGCATCTATTGATCCAACAGTTGATTCGATTAAAATTACATTATACCGTGTTGCCGACTCATCAAAAATTGCCAATGCTTTAGTAAATGCCATTAAGAATGGGAAAAAAGTAACGGTATTGGTAGAGTTACAAGCCCGTTTTGATGAAGAAAACAATATTTACTGGGCTAATAAATTACAGGAAGAGGGTGCAACGGTTATTTACGGAGTACCAGGCCTTAAGGTTCACAGTAAATTATTTTTGATAACCACGCGCGTTAGTGGGCGGGAAATTAAATATGCACACATCGGCACAGGTAATTTTAATGAAAAAACAGCTCGCATTTATACCGATTTTAGTTTACTGACCGCTGACAAAAATATCACCGATGAGATCTCTCATGTGTTTGATTTTTATACCAATAATTTCAGAACAGGTTTGTATAAAAATTTAGCAGTTGCGCCTTTTTACATGCGCCAGACATTTGTAAACCTGATTGATAAAGAGATTGCAAATGCAAAAGCCGGAAAAACGGCATACATGATCCTCAAAATGAACAGTCTTGTGGATAAAGAAATGATCGAAAAATTATACGAGGCTTCCCAGGCTGGCGTAAAAATAACGTTGATCGTAAGAGGTATATGCTCGCTTGTAACTGAAATTCCAGGTTTTAGTGATAATATTATAGCCTATAGCATTGTAGATAAATATTTAGAACACGCCCGCGTATTTATTTTTTCTAATAACGGTAATGAAAAAATATACATCACGTCAGCCGATTGGATGAGCAGGAATTTAGACAGCAGAAGCGAAGTTGCCGTTCCTATTTTAGACTCAGAAGTAAAAAAACAAATTAAAGATATTATTGATATTCAACTTTCAGGCAATACCAAAGTTCGTATTTTAGACAGGCTCCAGCAAAATTTATATAAAAAAGCAAAACCGGGCGAAAAGAAAGTTCGTGTACAGGACGAAATATATAATTACCTCAAACGGGAAAAAGAATCCTATTTAAAAACAAAACGCATTACTAAATCCCTTTCTACTATATGATTTTTGCAGCCGTTGATATTGGAAGTAATGCGATGCGTTTATTATTTTGCAGAGCATATGAAGTAAATGGAAAGCCTCATTTTAGTAAAGAAGAGTTGATTCGTTTGCCTATTCGTTTAGGAGAAGATGTATTCTTACATGGTAAAATCTCGGATAAAAAGGCTGAAAAATTAATTACCGCCATGCGTGGTTTTAAGGAATTAATTAAAGTATATGAGGTAGATGCATACCGTGCCGTTGCTACCAGTGCGATGCGCGATGCCAGCAACAGTAACGAAATTATTGAACGTATAAAAAAAGAAGCTGATCTGGAAGTAGAGATCATTGACGGTAAATTAGAGGCGCAACTGGTTTTCTCTAATCATATTGAAGAACTCCTGAATCCAAAACACTCATATTTATACATTGATGTGGGTGGTGGTAGTACAGAGTTAACTTTATACAGTAATCATAAAGTGATTGCTTCCAAATCGTTTAATATTGGTACAGTTAGAATGCTTCTGGATAAGGTTGAGAAAGACGAATGGGAGTTAATGAAAGACTGGATCAAAAAAACAACATTTGGTTACAGTCCTTTACGCGCCATTGGTTCGGGTGGAAACATCAACAAAATCTTTAAGATGACCAAAAAGGAAAATAAAAACTTAAGCTACAGCAAACTGAAAGGTATTAACGATATGCTTAATTCTTATACTTACGAAGAACGTGTAGAGGTTTTAGGTTTAAAACCGGATAGAGCGGACGTTATTGTTCACGCTTCCAAAATTTTTATCACCATTATGAAAACAGCTGACATAGAGGATATTTTTATTCCTCAGATCGGCTTGTCCGATGGCATTGTACATGACCTTTATGATAGAGCTAAAGCGAAGAAGTAAAAGTAATAGCAGCCTGCATGAGGTGTTCTTTTTCGCCTCTTTCCGGCGGAATTAGAACAACCTACTTCTCCGCTAAATAAATAGCCGCCAGTCCTAAACCCACCGAACTGAACGTCGCTTTTTTATAGCCCACTTTTTCAAGGATGGCCGTAAAACGTTCGTTATCCGGAAATGCTTTGATCGATTCAGGTAAATAGGTGTACGCACGGGCATCTTTTGAAAACATTTTCCCTAAAGTAGGTGTGATATATTTAAAATGAAATTTATAAAACTGCTTTACCGGGAATTTTTGAGGTGAAGAAAATTCAAGGATGCATAATTGTCCGCCAGGCTTTAAAATGCGTAACATATTAGTTAAACCCTTTTCTAAATTCTCAAAATTTCTTACACCAAAACCAACCGTAATAGCGTCCATGGAATTATCAGCGAGATCACAGGTTTCTGCATCACCATATTGAAGCGTGATGGTTTTATCTAAATTCAGTTTTTGTAATTTCTCTCTACCAAATTTCATCATCCCTTCGCTGATATCAATACCAATCACTTTCACCGGATTGAGTTTCATAGCAGCTACAGCAAAATCACCGGTACCTGTAGCCACATCTAAAATATGTTTTGGCTGTTTACCAGCAATGAGCTTAATGCATTTTCTTCGCCAGCCTTTATGGATACCGAGAGATAACAAAGAATTTAAAAAATCGTATCGAAAAGCAATATTATCAAACATCTGAGCTACCTGCTCTTTCTTCGATTCGTTATTATTGTAGGGTGTAACCGGTTCCATTGTATGTCCCGCAGATCTCGCGGATTTTCGCAGATTTATAAAAATATTCACTAAAATTATCCGCGCCGATTTGCGAAATCTGCGGGACAAAAAATTATCTCACGAAGTCCAGCTTCAAAGCTTCCTCCAACAATTGATCTTTACTAACAGGTACTACTCCAATTTGCTCACACACTAATCCGCCGGCTAAATTTGAAATGGCTGCCATTACAATCGGGTTTACATGTAATGCTACCAATAAAGCTGCCACACTAATTACGGTATCTCCTGCCCCACTTACATCGGCAATACTACGAATATGTGCTGGTGTGTGGTGTTTTTCGGAGCGCGAATTGATGATCACTCCTTTTTCTGCTAAAGTAACCAAGGCTGTATCAAATTTTTGTTTCACACGGAAACTACTGATGGCTCGCTGCAATTCATTGATATTATCTGAACTAATATCGAGTTTCAGACCTTCACGCAATTCTTTCAAATTTGGTTTAAACAACGAAACACCTTTGTAAGCATTAAAATTTTTCTTCTTAGGATCTACACAAGTAGGGATTCCTTTACTTTTAGCCAACTCCACTACTTTTGAAATAAGCTTCGGCGTAATTAATCCTTTATTATAATCTTCAAATAAGATCACATCAATTTTATCGTGTTGGATAATATAAGAGATCAGGGTAATTAATTGTTGTGTTTCTGCAGGCGTAATATCCTCTTCAATTTCTTCATCAATTCGTAATAACTGATGACTGTTACCAATCACCCGGGTTTTTTCGGTAGTGATTCTGTCGCGGGATTTTAAAATACCCTTCTGGCTTAATTTCTGAGTTTTTAAAAGATCCATGAAGGATTGTCCTTCCTGATCGATGCCAATTACAGAACATAAAATAGGGTTCGCACCCATCGCCTGAATGTTTAACGCCACATTGGCTGCACCGCCTAAGCGTTTTTCTTTTTTATGCACAGCAATAATAGGAACGGGTGCTTCCGGAGAAATACGGTTTACTTTTCCCCACATGTAACTATCAATCATCACATCACCAATGATCAACACATTCAAATTACTAAACGACCTAAAGATCTCGCGGATGTGTTCTTTTTTAACGGATAATTTTTTCATTTTTATACTTCAAATATCTTTTATTTTAATTTTTCAATAGCCTCTTTCATGCGCTTTAAGGCTTCTGTTAATTTATCTTCAGAAGTTGCATAGGAGAAACGAATATATTTATCATCACCAAAAGCTGCGCCCGGAACTAATGCCACGTGCGCTACATCTAACAAAAACATGGATAGGTCAGTTGCATTATGAATGGTAAATCCATTATGAGACTTACCAAATAAATCAGATACTTCAGGATATACATAAAATGCGCCGTCAGGCACATTCGTTTTAAAACCAGGTATGCCTTTCATCAACTCCAAAACTAAATTTCTTCTTTTCAAAAACGCATCCCGCATGTAATGTGTTGTTTCTGCTGGCATATCCATGGCTGCGTGCATCGCTTTTTGGGTAATACTGGAAGTTGCAGAGGTAAATTGTCCCTGCATTTTATCACAAGCCTGGGCTATCCATTTTGGTGCAGCCATTATTCCGCCTCTCCAGCCTGTCATGGCAAATCCTTTAGATACTCCGTTAATGGTAATTACTCTGTCTTTGATTTCAGGGAACTGAGCCATGCTTTCATGCCCACCAACAAAATTAATATGTTCGTAGATCTCATCACTCATGATGTATAGTTCATCATGTTTTTTAACGACATCGGCAATTGATTTTAACTCTGCTTTACTATATACAGAGCCTGTAGGGTTACAAGGTGTACTGAACATCATCATCCTCGTTTTAGGCGTAATGTGGGCCTCTAATTCTTTAGCAGTAATTTTAAAATCGTTTTCAATAGTTGTATTAATAATAACCGGAACACCACCCGCCAGTTTTAAGATCTCTAAATAACTTACCCAAAAAGGTGCGGGAATAATGACCTCATCGCCTGGATTGATCAAACATAACACTGCATTGGCAATACTTTGTTTAGCACCAGTAGATACAACGATTTCATCAGCATGGTAATCTAATTGATT
>JAZKDT010000057.1:56296-87398 GCA_040387475.1 Bacteroidota bacterium
GAATTTACGTGCAATGGCTTCACGCAATTCTACATACCCACTCACGTGGGTGTAATAACTGTAGTTATCATTAATAGCATTGATTGCGGCTTGCTTTACAACATCAGGCGTGGCAAAATCAGGTTCACCTAAACTTAAACTGATAATATCAATTCCCTGCGCTTTTAATTCACGGCTTTTACGAGCCATAGCGATGGTTTGTGATTCTGAAATTAAATTTATTCTATCTGATAAATGTGCCATATGGTGCGTTTTAAAATGCGTAACAAATCTAATAAATACTACAACACTACAAACTTATTTTCGATGAATTTATAAGCCAAAATGTTATAAACTTTGCTTGCCAAAAAACATTAAAATAGTTACTTTCAGAAGGTTTTAGCATTACATTAGTAAACAATCAAAAACATACACATGAATTATTGGCTTATCAAATCAGAACCATTTAAATATAGTTGGGAGCAATTTAAAAAAGATAAAATGACAACCTGGGACGGTGTGCGAAACTATGCCGCCCGCAATAACCTCAGAGCGATGAAAAAGGGCGACCTCGCTTTATTTTATCATAGTAACGAAGGTATGTGTATTGTGGGAATTGCAAAAGTTGCGAAAGAAGCTTATCAGGATCCTACCACAAAAGAAGAGGCTTGGTTAGCGGTAGATTTTGCTCCGTTTAAGGGATTAAAAACGCCTGTAACTTTAGCTCAAATAAAAGAAGACGAGTATTTAAAAGATATGCAATTAGTTAAACTACAACGCTTATCGGTGGGTATTGTAAAACCCGAAGAGTTTGACCGGGTTTGCATGCTAGGTGGCCTATAGATGAGCTGCAGAAAACTTAGCTAATATGCTGCGCCAAAACACAGATTCCTATATTCATATAAATTCATAATCCAACATATCCATGAAATATCTATTATCGATTTTAACCTTAGCCATCTGTTTGAGCTCAACAGCTCAAAAAGGCTCTTTTCCTAAACTAGATGGTCATACGCTGGAAGGCACTGCTATTTCAATTCCTTTAGCAGGAACAAAAAAATTTACCATTGTTGGTATTTGTTACAAGCGCACAGCCGAAGATGATTTGAAAACATGGATACAGCCGATGTACGACATTTTTGTAGCCAAACCAAAAGGAACAGATTATTTTGATGTTGCAAGTTATTTTGACGTAAATTATTATTTCATTCCTTTGATCAGTGGATTTAAAAAAGCTGCAGCCGACTTTAAAGCCGCAACACAAAAAGACCTTTGGCCAAATGTGATTGACTGTGACACTGATATCAAATTATTGAAAGAGCAGTTAAAACCAGGTGATGAGGGCATTCCTTATTTTTATGTCATTGATACAAATGGTAAAATCATTGAAGTTGTTTCAGGAAAATATACCGAAGGAAAAATGGATAAAATTCAGGAAGCTATTGATTAGATATGAAAATGCATGATTCAAGCATTATCAAAACTTGATGATATGATGAACACAACATGTTGTTCTAAGAGTGTTTCTATAGCCCCAAATTTTCAATGAATAACGCTTTAGACTGAATTACCGAAGTATACATCTATTTAAAAGCCCTGCTGGTGTATACCAACAAGGCTTTCAAACAAACAAAACACAACACAAAAAAAGATCAATGATTTTTTTGCTTCATAAAAGCAGTGATTAGAAATAAGGCCAAACCAGCCACACAAACAATGGGTATGGCAAATCCAACGTTTATGGACGATACAATGCTTACTAATTTATTTTGAGAAAAAACGGGAGCTTGAAAGGCCAACAAAATCAAACAAACTAAGATGCGTGTTTTGTTGTTTTTGGAATTGAAGTTTGAAGTTTTCATAACTGTTAAAATTTAGTTGATTATTCTATTCTAAACAATTATACCACAGTAAAACATAAAGGTTTGCCTCAATTGGTAACTGGTTATTTCTTAGCAATAAGTGGCGCATTTTAGTCGAAATATGGAAAATAAAAAACCTGCCAGGATCACTCGTGACAGGTTTTTTAGTCTTTGATTCTCAACTGCTTTGCAGTTGACGAATTTATTGCAAATTTATAAAAGGCTTTCGATCAATAAAGCCGCCGCCAATTAAGTCATCCCCTTCATAAATAACTGCGCTTTGCCCGGGAGCAATGCCTGTAGCAGATTCATGAAATACGATATTTAATTTATCATCCACTCTATTGATGGTACTTAAGCGTCCCGCATCTTTATAGCGAATTTTAGTTAACGCAACGTAATCCTGTGGCAAGGATTCATATTTGATGAGATTGAAATCCCGCACGTTGATTTCCATTTCTTTCAAATCTTCTAAATCACCCAACACAACCGTGTTAGTTTCCGGGATAATTTCCTTTACAAAAACGGGATCGCCCATGGCTAAATCCAATCCTTTACGTTGCCCGATGGTGTAAAAAGGGTAACCGCGGTGCTTGCCTACTTTTTTTCCTTTAAAAATGTAATCACCACCTTCTACGCTTGCTTCTAAATCAGGCAAGCGATGTTTTAGAAAAGAACGGTAATCATTATCAGGAACAAAACAAATATCATAGCTCTCACTTTTATTCGCCAGGTCAATAAATCCAGCATCTTTTGCCATTTGTTTAATTTCCGGTTTTTTATAACCACCCAAAGGAAACATGGTCCGTTTTAAACTTTCCTGACCTAATCCCCACAATACATATGTTTGATCTTTGGCCTGATCCAATCCCTTAAAAATCACTTTACGATTATTTTCTTCGCGTAATTGCGCGTAGTGTCCGGTTGCAATAAATTCACAATCCAACATGTCGGCACGTTTTAAAAGCGCTTCCCATTTTATATGGGTGTTACATAATACACATGGATTAGGTGTGCGTCCTGCAAGATATTCTTCAACAAAATTATTGATGATATGATCGCCAAACTCTCCGCGGATGTCTAAAATATAATGTGGAAATCCAAACGTAACCGCCATTGACCGCGCGTCGTTGATACTGTCTAAACTACAGCATCCGGTTTCTTTTTTACTGCTACCCGATGATTCGTAATCCCATGTTTTCATGGTGATTCCAATAACTTCGTAACCTTGTTCGTGTAACATCATGGCTGCAACCGAACTGTCAATTCCTCCGCTCATTGCCACTAATACTTTTCCGTGCTTGCTCATCTTTTTATTCTTAGAACTTTACTATTTAGTTGCTTTTGGAGCGCCTGTGGTAGTTTTTGGTTTTGGTGTAACTGTTTTTGATGGTGTTATTTTTGTTGCCTGATCTGTAACCTTGTTCTTATTGAAAAACTCGTCTGTTTCTTTTTTAGTAGCTAATTCACCTGTTTGCTTATAAAGTTCTTTTTCAGTTACTTTTCCCTTTTTATCTCTATATATCCAGGGACCAACTTTTTTGCCGTTTTTGTAATACCCAATAGCAGCACTTACATTGCCTTCGGGATAATAAAATACATTCTTACCTTCCAACAATCCATTAACATACAAACCTTCGCTCTTCACTAAATTTTTCTCGAAATACAATTTATACGGGCCATCCATTTTTCCCGCTTTGTATTTTCGTTCTTCACTTACCACTCCGTCGGAGAAGTAAACATATTCCATTCCGTCTTTTTTTCCATTTAAATAAGTTTCCCGGGATATAACGGTTACTTTATCATCGTAATAGGTCCAAACCGAATCTTTATTCTCTCCTATATATTTACCGTAGGCCATTTTTTTACCGTTAGGATGAAACATGGTTGAATAGGCAAATTTGCCGTCCTGCTTAAAATCCATGATTGCTTTAATACTATCAAACGGATAGTAATATTTGAATTTTCCTTGGGGTTTATCGTCTTTAAATAACCCTTCGTAAATTAATTTTCCTGTTTTTTCATCTTTCTTTTTCCAGTACCCCTGTTTTTTACCCATGGCATCGGTTTGAGTTTGTGCAAATGCAAAAACACTTATTGATAAAGAAAAAATAAAACAAATGATCTTATACATAAAATTGATTTTGACTTATAATCTAAATAGGCCACAAAGTTACATTATCTATCAATAAAAAAAGGTTTTGTTACCGTTTTTTCTGAAATTTTAAGGGATATAAAGTATTGACCGTTCGACAAATGCATTTCGGGCACACCTAACTCAGTTTTTCCATTTACAAAATGGACTTTTGAACTGTAAACAATTATTCCGGAGTTACTTGTTATAAAAAAATTGTATTCTCCTGTTGCTTCGGGATAGGTGATAAATAATTTGTCTTTTACCGGATTCGGATAGATCTTAAGATGGGTATCTGAATTTTGATTTCTAACTCCTACAACTCCAATACTAAACGTATCAGCCAGGCAATTTAAAGAGTCACGCACTATGAACTCTGATGTATTTGTAACAAATACAGATTGATTTTGTGTAGTGGCACCATTAAATGTCCAGGAATAAGGGCCTCCGTTCCAGGAAGCTGAAAGGGTGGCGGTTTGTCCTATAAGGCCTGTTATATCAACATGTCGGTAAACGTTCTTAAACAGGGTAAACTTGTCATGTATCAAACTATCCTCCATTAAATAAAAAGCATCTAATTTATTTCCTTCGATCTCCAGAAATAAAGCGCCTGCTTTATTGGAAATTGAAACACATTTTGAATTATGAGGATATCCTGCCTGAATGCCGCCAAGTTTACCTGTTTCGCCGGCAACCACATACAGGGTTCCTTTGTTATCGCTTGTGTCCTTATTATAAGGACATGAATTAGGAGAACCGTCGTATCTTGCACTACTACTGTCTAAAGTATGAAATACTTTATTAAATGTTCCTTCTAAATTATAATGACCTTTCTGCAACCAAGAGCGCTCATAATTATGACTATGGCCATTTATAACTAAATCAACACCATGTTTTTCCAATAACCTTGCGATGATCTTCCTTATGCTTACCAAATCTGCTTCCGTATCAGAATTGTGACTTCCCATAGTAAAGGGTGGGTGATGAAAGTAAACTATTTTCCACAAACTGTGATCCTGTTGCAAATCCTGTTGCAGCCACTGAAACTGAGGTCCCAGCGTATCCCATAAATGATAAGTATTAGATTCCATCCCGTAAGAATCGAGAGAGATGAAATGAGCATTTCCGTAATTATATGAATAAAATTCTTTATGATTGGATGCCACACCTCCTAATTCGGCGTTCTGTGGATTTCTATTGAAGACATCGTAATAAGGAATTCCGTGTGTCATGGCAAGGGCTGCGCTATTTGCATAGTCATGATTTCCGGGAGCAGGATATATGCAACTCTGACTTAAAATAAAATTATTTTTAAAAGGATTAAAAAAGCCTAACTGGTACTCATCCTGGAAACCTCCTTCGTAAGCGTTATCGCCTAAAAGCAAAATACCATTTATATAATCCGACTGGTTATAAAAATTAATAGCGCTTTTCATATTGTATTGCTGAATGTAACCTGAGCCGCAGTCGCCCAAGGCTAAAAATCTTGTTTTTTGAGCAGATCCCGCTAAAGGCGCAGTATAAAAATAAAAAGTGTCGCCGCATAGTTGAGTACTGTTTTGATTCACAGTGTAATAATATTTTGTATTAGGTAAAAGCCCTGATAACAAATTACTGTGAAGCGAATCTGAATTGTTACTATAAGAAGTAAAGGATAAGTTAGACGGGATAGTACCATAAATCACCCTGGAATCAGAAAGTACATTGGTTTTCCAATTAACATAAGTTGAATTAGAACCGGTTTGTTGAAGATATGGACCTCTGAGAAGGGTATTTGTTTGAGAAAAACAAAAAACCGGCAAAACAGAGATAAAAAACAAAATCAGACCTTTCATCCTGTTAAAGATATTAAAAAAATGAATTTAGGTGTCACAAAATAGGTAAATCAGCGTTTTATAGCTCTAAATTTGTATCATGAAAAAATCATTCCTTATTATTGCTTTTGCCTCTCTTTTTATTTTAAGTTTTATTCCCAATAACGCGTATAAAGACGGTGATTTAATTTTTCAGGCAACCTCAGGAGCAACCGGCCAGGCAATTCAGCTGGCAACTCATAGTAAGTATAATCATTGTGGCATCTTATTTTTTGAAAATAATGAATGGATCGTTTATGAAGCTGTTCAACCTGTAAAAAAAACAAGTTTAAAAGAATTTGAAGCGCGTGGGAAAGGAACAGTTAAGCGATTATCCAACAAGGAACTAACCAAAGAAGACATTTTAAAATTAAAAACACTGTTTAAAACCTATGAACATAAAAACTACGATGAGGCTTTTAACTGGAGTGATGACAGAATTTATTGTAGCGAATTAGTTTATAAATTATATAATAATGCTTTGCAAATTGAACTATGCAAGCCAAGGAAATTAGGCGATTTTGACCTCAGCAATCCTTTGGTAAAAGAAAAATTGAATGAAAAATATAAAATTAAAATTCCGTTAAATGAACCCATGGTTTCACCTGAAGATATTTTTCGTTCAGGCTTATTAACAGTCGTAAACTAATTTTATCTTCAGTTTACAAATAAAAAGAAATAAAAAAGCACTCACCAATTGGCAAGTGCTTTTCCTAAACAAAAACCTTAAAAAATACTAAGCGTTAGCGGCTTCTTCTTTTAAAATGGCTATAATCTTATCTTCTATCTCCTGAGCTAAATCAGGATTTTCAGCAAATAAATTTTTAACCGAATCTCTTCCCTGCCCTAATTTAGTTTCATCATAGCTAAACCATGATCCACTTTTTTTGATGACGTTTTTCTCAACGCCGATATCAATGATCTCTCCAACTTTACTGATTCCTTCTCCAAATACGATATCAAACTCTGCAAAACGGAAAGGAGGTGCTAATTTATTTTTGATCACCTTAACCCGGGTTCTATTTCCGGTAACTACATCACCATCTTTGATCTGGCTAATTCTTCGGATATCCAAACGAACGGAAGCGTAGAATTTAAGCGCATTACCGCCGGTTGTTGTTTCAGGATTACCAAACATAACTCCGATTTTTTCACGCAACTGATTAATAAAAATACAGCAGCAGCCCGTTTTATTAATAGTACCTGTTAATTTACGTAAAGCCTGACTCATTAAACGTGCCTGCAATCCCATTCTGCTATCTCCCATTTCACCTTCGATTTCAGCTTTTGGCGTTAAAGCCGCTACAGAATCAATGACAACTAAATCAACTGCTCCTGAACGAATTAAATTATCGGCAATTTCTAAAGCCTGCTCACCATTATCCGGTTGAGAGATCAATAACCCCTTAGTATCCACCCCTAATTTTTCTGCATAAAAACGGTCAAAGGCATGTTCCGCATCAATGATAGCAGCTATACCGCCAGCGCGTTGCACACTTGCTATGGCGTGAATTGCTAATGTTGTTTTACCTGAAGACTCAGGTCCGTAAATTTCAACTACACGTCCACGTGGCAAACCGCCAATTCCTAATGCTATATTTAAACCCAAAGAACCGGTGGAGATAGAATCCATGGGTTCAATAGCGGTATCACCTAATTTCATGATTGTACCTTTACCATAAGTTTTTTCTAACTTATCAAGGGTTAATTGTAACGCTTTTAATTTTTCGCTACCAGCTGCTTTTCTGTCTACAGCCTCAATAATGTCTTCTGATTTTTTTGCCATGATTTTTATATTTATGTTTTTAAGTTACGATTTTAATTTTGAGAGTGATTAACAAGTTTGCAACAATCTCAATACTTTACAAATTTAAATCATAATTCAAGCATTGTGTTGCTATAAATTGTAGCATTAAGCAAAATAGCAATGTTTTCGGGGGAAAGCAGTCGCAAAAAAATAATATTTTTGGAAAAAGTGTCAAAAAAATGAGCCGTTTTTTTGATCAGTTTATCTCAATACCGATCAATAGCATATCATCTACCTGATCCAACACACCCATCCATTGAACGAAGAAGCTACTTAAAAACACTTTTTGAATATGCATTTCAAGTGAAGAACTTTCCAGGATTGCCTCCTTTAAACGTCTACGACCCATTTTTTTGCCTTTAGGTCCGCCAAATTGGTCAGTAATGCCATCAGTAAATACAAATAAACGATCGCCGGGTTGCAGATGAATTATATGATCTTTAAATTCTTGTCCTATAGGCGTGTGTACGCCGATGGAAGCTTTGGTACCTTTATATTCAATGATTTCGCATTTGCCGTTAGTGGTTCTAAGCAGCCAAAGAGGCCTGTTTGCTCCCGAAAAATAAAGAGTACGAGTTAAAAAATCCAAAGCGCACAAAGCAATGTCCATACCGTCTGTTATTCTTTCATTTTGATTTCGGTTAAGAATGGCGGGGAGCTTTTGATTGATACAGGATAAAGCTTCGCCCGGTGAATTGACATCCGGGTTTTTCAATGTGTCGTTTAATAATACAGATACGAGTAAACTCATAAATGCTCCGGGAATGCCATGCCCGGTGCAATCAAATACCGCTAATAATTTTAAAGACAAATTTCTTTCATCAGTTGTTGTGGTTTTCGCCAACCAATAAAAATCACCACTTACAACATCACGAGGATTATAAATAATAATATCGCCGTTAAATAATTTATTAAAAAGCTTATCACTAGGTAAAATAGCATCCTGCAAACGTTTTGCATAATTAATACTATCCATTATCTCTTTATTCTTTATTTCCAACTGCTTATGGGTTCCCTGTAATTCTAACAACAGATTTTCGATAATGTATTTTTCTTCTTTAATTTTTCGTTTAGAAAGAATTCTATCAATAGAAGAGGGTAAACGAATCAGATTATTTTTCAAAATATAATCATCCATTCCAGACAATAAGCAGTCAACCGCAAACTCCTCAGACACAGTGCCTGTTAAGAGTATAAAAGGAATTTCGGGATTGTGATTACGTGCAATTTTAAAGGCTTCAGTAGAATTAAAACCGGGCAATGAATGATCGGAAAGAATAATATCGGGACTAAAATTAATAAGCTCAGAAACAAATTCTTTTTCCGATCCAACGGCCAGTATTTGAAAATATAAGCCAGATTTACGGAGGCTTAATTCTACCAGATTAACATCGTCCGGGTTATCTTCAATATATAATATTTGCAAATCTTTTTTCATCTATCAATTATCGTGGCAACTGATTAACCATTAACCAGTAGATTCCCAATTCAGCGACCGCTTTAGCAAAATTTTCAAAAGCGACAGGCTTCACTACATAGCTGTTTACACCCAGCTTATAGCTTTCAACCAGATCTCGGTCTTCTCTCGAAGAGGTCATAATAACTACCGGAATTGATTTTGTACGTTCATCGCCCTTAAGAGTACGTAATACCTGAAGGCCGTCTATCTTTGGCATTTTTAGATCGAGTAAAATTAATTTTGGTCTGTCATCCATGCTTCTGCTTTCGTATATGCCTTTGGCGAATATAAAATCTAATGCTTCTGCACCATCGTGCAAGTGAATAATACTATTACTTAAATTGTTTTTATTTAGCGAACGCATTACCAGATTAGCATCTTCCATACTATCTTCCACTAAAATAATTTCGATGTTATGAATTGTATTTTCCATAGATGTTTTTTGAACTTATGATTTTTAATACTTTATTGGTAAAGAAAAATAAAATGTTGCTCCTTTTTCTAATTCAGCCTCAGCCCATACCTCGCCGTTATGTTTTTTAATAATACGTTGTACCAGTGCAAGGCCAACACCAGTTCCCTCAAATTCATATGAGCTGTGCAAGCGTTGAAAAACATTGAACAATTTTCCATAATATTTCATATCGAAACCTGTACCATTGTCTTTTACGTAATATACAACCGAATCATTTTTTTTAAAAGATCCAATATCAATTATAGCGTTCGTTTTTTTTCCTGAATATTTAACAGCATTGGAAATAAGATTTGCAAACACTTGTTTAAGCATACTACTATCTCCTTCTACGTTTTCGAGGTGAGCAACCCTGAATTCAACTGTATTAATATGTGGCAAAGCCGTAAACTCGGCCACAATAGGTCCAACAAGCTTTTCTATATTTAAAGCTAACTTAGTAAGACTTTGTTTTCCCACCCGCGAAAAAGTTAAGAGATCATCTATTAAAGCGCCCATTTTTTGGGCATTTCTAATAATGACATCTATCGTATGTTTTCCATTATCGTCCAGCTGGCCACCGTAGTCTTCGAGTAAAACCTGGGAATAGCCATTAATAGCTCGGAGAGGCGCTCGTAAATCATGTGAAACCGAATATGAGAATGAGTCCAATTCCTTGTTAGCATACTCCAGTTCATTATTTGCATCCCTCAGCAAATTCGTATGTTCCTCTAATTCTTCTATCAAAGAATTCAGTCCGCAAATAATTGCGTCTAACTCATCCCCTTTTTCAGACACAACTAATTTATCTGAAAAATCCATTGTTGTATACTTCAATAATGCATTTAAAATAATATTGATCCTATCTTCGTTTTCTTTAATAAAGTTTGATTTGCGTTGAACTTCTTTTTGCAATAAAACATTAGCGGTCACATCCTCCACTTTGTGAATGATATAGGCAATACTATTATCATCGTTCAACACAGGTGTATTTTTAGGATCCCAAAAACGTTCTTCAAATCCGCCACCCTGGTTAACTGGTAAAGGAATGTCATATTTTTGCGTCGGCATGATATCCTGCTTTTTAAACGTTACAACCCTTTCCAGTGATTGCCTTAAATTACTAACGCCATTTGCTGTAAGATCCTGGGGATTATCGGGAAACACATCGAATAATTTTTTATGGATGATCTCGTTTCGTTGGGTAAGAGTAGCGGCTAAATATTTTTCTGAAACTCCAATGATCGTGAAATCAGGTGAATTGGGCAGCAATAATAAAAACAGTGATGGCGAACTTTCAAAAACTTTCTGATAATCTATATCTATAACAGGATCTTTACTTTCCATACAACTATAAATACTGTTTTAACCATTCCCTGGCTTCGTTTTCATTATTAAAAACCCTTGTAGGATAAGGCTGGCTTTTTAATGTTAAAAATAGATTAGCCAACATTTTGCCTAGTGGCGAATCCGAGATCATCGCAATTGCCTTGATAAATTTAGGAAGCTCAGTGGCTGCATATTCTCTAATTTGTTTTGAAGATGGACCGGAATTAGTAACGTCGGCCAACATACACACTTTTTTTCCGTTCAATTGCTTTTTAAATTCTTCGATGGTATCACGGGTTTCCTTCATGGAACGCTCAACCCCCTTTTTATACACGCAATACAACAGTCCGTTATCATCAAACCAGGTAACAGAGGTTGGCCATTCTGTTGTTTGTACATTTTGTGGTATGAGTATCATTTTGCTTCAGGGTGATTTTATGGGTTTGAAAAGTTACGAAAAAAACGGTTTACCTCTTCAATAAAAACGATAAAAATCCCAATAAAATCAACGATCTATAAAGATACAATAACCTTACATATGTAAGATTTTTACATAAAAATATCCTTTTTACATTTTCCCTGGCCTCATTAATTTAATTAGGATATTTTGACCCTTAATTTTGTAAAAAAATCGAAAAAAATCAAATTATCTGTTCATTTTTGCTTAATTTTATACAAAACAGGTTTGTTTCATCGCTCTTTATTTTAAGGGAGGAAAGTCCGGGCAACGCAGGGTAATTTGCCACCTGAAAGGGTGGGTATATTTTCAGGAATGAAAGTATAACAGATAGTGTCACAGAAAACCAGGTAGCCTTATCATACCCTGGTATGGTAAGGTCATAGTGAAAATGTGAGGTAAGAGCTCACATGTGTTATTGGTAACAATGCATAGGACAAACCTCTAATGTTGTAAGGCCATGTAAACTCTGATCTTGCGGCGACTCGTCGCAATAACTTCGGTTATATCAGAGAGGGTAGGCTGCATAGATAAATGATGGAAGTTGCGCAAGCAATACAGAACCCGGCTTATAGAACCTGTTTTTATTTTTAAAATGTACCAATGCTAAAACGCATACTATATATATTTTTACTACTAATCAGTTCTAAATTAGTAAATGCTCAATGTCCCCAGATATATGATTATTTAGGCAATCTGGTTAATAAACCATATTTTATTAATTGCCAGGGAACCGGAACATACAATATGAACGTGGCATCAAATACTGGTTGGGGTGCCTATACGATCAACTGGGGAGATGGAACTGCAAATACAAGTGGCAGTACTTACACAGCAAACTCTTTAATAAATCACGTATATAACTCTGCGTCACCGGATACATTTGTGATTACAATTAATATTCCTTCGCTAGGATGTACTATGACAGGATTGGCAGTTATGGAAAAACCGGTTAACGCCTCTATTCAGATTCCTATTGGTGGTGTAACTACTGCGTGTGCGCCTAAGGCGTTGCTGTTTTCAAATTCAAGCACGGATGTTTCTGAAACAACCTGGTTTACCTGGAATTTTGGAGATGGCTCCCCTCTGCAAACATTTAATTACACCAACGCCGGACAAACCATTTCGCACACATACAATCCCGGAACCGTTAATTGCCAAACTGCTGTAACACTTACGGCAAAAAATTATTGCACACCTATTCCAACTATTGCCAACTTTAACCCGATTCAGATATACGACATAGATGACGCAGCCATTACACCTTCGGCTTTTATTAAATGCTGGCCCGACAATGTATTCACATACACCAATACAACCAACAGAAACTGCGTTCCGCAGGGTAATACATTTCAGCGACAAGAACGTTGGAATCTTGGCGATTATTGGGGACTGGGACATGATTCCATCATAGGCTGGAGACCCTGGCCACCAACTTCTCCCCTAACCGTTAGTTATCCATCTGTAGGAACTTATACGGTACTTCTACAAGATAGTAATTTGTGTGGTGTTGATGTTCAAATACAATCCGTAACGATACTTAATCCACCAACCGCTGGCGTAATTGCCCCCCCCGGTCCATTTTGCCAGGGGAGCGCGGTTACCTTCACTAACACCAGTCCTACCGGATATTTATACAAATGGAATTTTGGAACCGGTGGCGGTTTTGTGTCGAGGCCTTTTGGCCCGCAAACTTTTACCTATAACGCCTCAGGAACATTTACAATTTCTGTAGTTGCTTTGATTGGTGGCGGAGGAGCTTCGTGTACTGATACCGAAAGAGTGGTTATCAATATTTTACCAAGGCCAAATGCGGACTTTACAGTAACACCCAATAAAGGTTGTAATTCCATTATTGGAGCGATTTTCACCGACCAGTCGAGCAGTGCTATCAGTTGGAATTGGAATTTTGGAAATGGTAATACTTTTAACGGACAGTTTCCTCCGCCACAAAATTATAACTCAGTAGGAAATTTCGTGGGCTCTTTGACTGTAACGGCAGCTAATACGTGCGTACACACCTTTACGGCGCCAATAAGGGTTTATCAAATTCCAACTGCCGCTTTTAGTGCCTCTAATGCTTGTGTTGGTTCTGCAGCGGCTTTCATCGATAATTCAACGCACGCTCCCGGAGATCCCATTGTGTCATGGAACTGGAATTTTGGTGACGCGTCGCCAACGGCTACATCTACCACTCAAAACCCGGCCCACACTTATAGTTTACAAAATACCTACACCGTTCAACTGATTGTTAATACAGCCAATTGCGTTGATACAGTTGAACAAACCATTAACATTAATGTAAAACCAACCGCTGATTTTACTTTGACGCCTATTTCTGGATGCCCTACTTTAACAGTTAACTTTACTAATACCTCCCTTAGTGCAACTTCTTACACCTGGAATTTTGGCAATGGAAATACATCCAATGCCATTGATCCCACAGATACTTTTACAAATGCAGGAACTACCAATGCAACATACACGGTTAACCTGACGGCATCTACTGCGGCCGGCTGCACAGATACCCATACTTCAATAGTTACTGTTTTTACTAAACCTGTAGCGTCGTTTACGGTAAGTGCTCCCGCTGGCTGTTCGCCGGTAGCAGCCACTTTTACTAATAATTCGATAGGTGCTACAAGTTATAACTGGAACTTCGGTGACCTTTCGTCAAGTACCGCTACAACATCTGTTGTGTCTCATACTTACATGAACACCACCTTACTCATTCAAACTTTTACTGCGCAATTAGTAGCAACCAGCAGCAATGGCTGCAAGGACAGTTCAAGTTTAACAGTAACAATTTATCCACGACCTATATTTAATTTTACCATGATACCAAGTAGCGGATGTTCGCCACTAAGCGTTAATTTTCCTCCGGTTTTGGGAGCAGTAACCTATCAGTGGGATTTTGGTGACGGAAGTCCTTTGGATTTTTCTCCTAATCCTACACACGTTTTCACAAACACAACAACAGTTAGTAAAACATACACAGTTCAGTTAATCGCTTCCAATGCTTTTTCCTGCGCTGACACCACCTGGGGTTACCCGGTTGTTTTTGCATCGCCATTGGCAAACTTTGCCGTTACCCCCACTGTTGGGTGCTCACCTGTTACCACTACTTTTACAAATACAAGTATAGCAGGTTCAACATATCTATGGAAATTTGGCGACGGTAATACCGCCGCTACTACTCATGCCAATCATACGTACATAAACTTAAGTACTACAGCTGATCAAACTTATACATGTACACTGGTTGCAACGTCGGCAAACGGCTGCAAAGACTCGCTTGATAAATTTGTGCTAGTGCATCCAAAACCTTTTGCGAATTTTGCATTAGATACTCCACGATGCGCCTCAAAAACAATTACGTTTACAAATACATCGCAGGGTTCAAATACTGACAGTTGGAATTTTGGTGACGGCAGCCTGCTTTCATCAGCCGTAAATCCTGCTCACACATATACCAACAACACCATTGGCAATTTAACATTTAGTGTACAATTAATTGCTACCTCTGCATTTGGCTGCAAAGATACGGCTGACGCTGTGACAAGCATTTATGCCAAACCCATTGCAAGTGCAGTTATTACTCCTACATCTGGCTGCTCTCCATTAGCTGTAAACATGAATAACACCAGCAATTTTGCACATAGTTATATATGGCATTACGGCGATGGAAATACCTCTGCATCAACCAATACGAATTATACCTACATTAATCCAAGTAGTGTAACGCATCAAACATTTACCTGCTCGCTGGTTGCTATAAATAATAATGGATGTCAGGATTCGATCACTATACCTGTATTAACTTTCTTCAAACCAGATGCAACCTTTAATATTGACACGCCAAAATGCGCATCGAAAACTATTATGTTCAGTAATAATACCCTAGGCGCCGTTAATTATTTGTGGAACTTCGGTGATTTTAGTTCCACCTCAGCATCGCCAAACCCTGTTCACACCTACACAAATAACACGGCCAGCAACATCAATTACACTGTTCAACTTATTGTTACCACTGCATCTGGCTGCAAAGATACAACATTAGGTTATCCCGAAATATATGCCAAGCCTGTTGCCGTTTTCGCACTAACACCAAGTGTTTCGTGTTCACCACTAAACACTAGCATGGCCAATTCGAGTTTATTTGCTACCTCCTATTTATGGAAATATGGAGATGGTAATACCAATGTCACCTTTAATACCAATTATACTTACACCAATACAAGCAATACTAATAATCAGCTTTATAATTGCACATTGTTGGCCATTAATGCCAACGGATGTGTTGATTCGTTAATTAAACCCGTATTAGTGCTATTTAATCCCAAAGCAAACTTTACGTTAGACACTCCCGCTTGTTCACCAAAAGTAATAACACTCACTAACACATCACAAGGCGCAGCAAGCTATAAATGGGATCTGGGATTTATGACATCTACTAACACAAATATATCTGCGGCGTTTACTAATACCACAAGCTTTAATGTAACAAAGCCGGTTCAACTGATTGCTACAACTATCGGCGGATGTAAGGACACGCTTATTGTTCCTGTAGTAGTGCATCCGAAACCTGAATTTACGATTGCTGCTTTACCAGATACCGGATGTTCCGCATTAGCAGTGAACTTTCCGGCGATTCCTAATGTAGCAACTTACCAGTGGAATTTTGGAGATGGCAATATTTCAACAGTTGGAAATACAGATAACATCTATTACAATAACTCCCCAACTACTAAAACATTTACTGTTCAGTTAATCGGGACCGATATATATGGATGTAAAGACACGTCCTCCAAAGTCATTAAAGTATTTGCAAAACCGATAGCATTATTTCAGGCAAATCCAACGTTGGTTTTTGTACCAACAAGTCCGGTTACGTTAACCAATTTATCGGCCAATGCAGTAAGCTATTATTGGGACTTTGGCGACGGAAATAATTCAACAGAATTTAGTCCTTCGTATACATACCAAAATGCAGGCGAATATCAAATATACCTCGTAGCGAGCAATGTATATGGTTGTGTTGATACCTTTAATTTACCTAATAAGATCGTTGCAGAATTGGAAAGTTCGGTTGAGATACCAAATGCATTTTCTCCTAATCCAAACGGAGGTAGTGGTGGTGCCTTTGGATCTAACGATGTAAATAACGATGTGTTTCATCCGGTATTAAGAGGTATTGATAAATACGAACTGAACATCTTTTCGCGATGGGGCGAGTTATTATTTGTATCAAAAGACATTACTATTGGATGGGATGGATACTACAAAGGCAAATTATGCACACAAGATGTATATGTATGGAAAATAAATGCTACCACTTTGGATGGTAAAAAAATTGCAAAAACAGGGGACGTACTTTTACTAAGATAAAATAAGATCAATGAAATTAATACTACACATCGCGTTATTATTATGTACAATACAATTGTACGGGCAATCAAAAGTAAGCTCAAAGTTATATGCCAAAGAGTTAAAATTAGCTAATACTGCTTTTGAATCGGAAGATTATCTGAATGCTATTAATCTATATAGAAAGGTATTAGTTATTGATCCCAACCAGGAAACGGCTAATTTAAATTCGATTATCAGTCGTTTAAATCTGAATCAGGCGCCTGATTCGAGTATGGTGCACATTGTTAAGTTAAAGAACTCACAAACACCTGAAGTACAATATTATTTTGGCATGATCTACCATTTAACTTCCAATTTTAATGAGGCCATAAATTATTATACTAAATACAAAACAATTAATTCAAAGAACCGAAGCGTTGCCGATAGTGAAGTAGATTACAGAATTAACTGCAGCAAAAATGCAATTGAGTTGATGAGCCAGCCACACCGATCGCTCATTAAAAATTTAGGTAGTAACATAAACACTGCTTTTTCAGAATATGTACCACTTATAACCCCTGATGAAAGTGTTCTTTATTTTACTTCACGTAGAGAAGGAAGTGTAGGCAACTTGAAAGATGTGTATAATAATTATTACGAAGACGTATATGTTGCTCAAAAAACTGATGGCGATAAATGGGGTGAACCAAAAAATATAGGAGCTCCCATTAATACCAATACCCATGATGCTTGTGTGGCTTTAAGCTTCGACGGTAATCAAATGATTATCTTCCGAACGTCGCCTGATCAACTTACCGGTGACTTATACCTTAGCCGCGTGGGGTTTAATGGCTGGACAACGCCCGAGAAATTAGGCCCTCAGATAAATACACCTTTTATTGAAACCAGCGCCTGCTTTAGCACAGATACCAGCGTTATTTATTTTAGCAGTAACAAGCCCGGTGGCTTAGGAGGAAAAGATATTTATAGAATCAAAAAATTACCAAACGGAAAATGGTCGATGCCTATGAACCTTGGGCCTACCATCAATACCGAACGGGATGATGATTCTCCCTTTTTACATCCGGATGGAACAACTTTGTATTTTAGCTCAAAAGGACATAATACCATGGGGGAATATGATGTATTTAAAACTATTTTAAATCAGGAAACCAACGCTTTCTCATCGCCGGAAAACTTAGGTTTCCCGATCAATACCATTCACAATGATATATTCTTTGTATTAAATGCCAATGGAACGCATGGTTATTATTCATCTATTAAAGAGGAAACCTATGGCGGTTCAGATCTGTATATGATTGATACACGCTTTGGCGATAACGATTTAAAAGTTAAGCAGGGTAAAGTCATATTTGGAAGCGAACCCAACAAGGCAAAAATTACACTGATAGATATTGAAAGCAAACAAGTATCCGGGATTTACAATGCCAGTTCAAAAACCGGAAAATTCATCATGGTAATGAATCCCTTAAAAGCATACAAGGCTATTGAAGAAGAAGGTTTTCAAACCATGATATTAGACATTGAACCTTTAGCTAACGAAATAATTGAAAAAGAATTAATACTAAGCCTTACAAAAAAATAACTGATCATCAAAAATCAACTCACATATTTACAATTTACAATTTTAAGTCTTTTGTTTTCATTGATGATGAAAGCCCAGGATCCGCAATTCACGCAATTTTACGCATCCCCTATGTATTTAAACCCTGCATTCACAGGTGTTACATATGAACATCGTTTTGTGGCCAATTACCGTAATCAATGGCCCGGTGTTAGCAAAGCTTACCAAACATACATGGCGAGCTATGACTATAATATGAGCGACATCAACAGCGGTTTAGGTTTAACGGTAATGCAAGACAGAGCCGGAACTGCAGGTTTAACCCATACCCAATTTGGCGTGAGTTATGCTTACCATTTTAAAATAAA
Organism: Bacteroidota bacterium; assembly: GCA_040387475.1. GTDB lineage: Bacteria > Bacteroidota > Bacteroidia > B-17B0 > Aurantibacillaceae > UBA4416. The sequence goes on from JAZKDT010000057.1 coordinate 74,930, forward strand.
TAAACTCTCAGAGATCAGGATGGGGGCGAATTTAAATTATAATATGAAACGCATTGATTTCACTAAACTTAAATTTAATGATCAAATTGCAAGCGGGTCTGCAACATCTCTTGAAGCTGCTAACTACGAGCAACTGAATTTTATGGATTTTGCAGCCGGCGCCCTATTAAATTCAACACAATACTGGCTTGGCTTAAGTGCCAAGCACCTAACGCAGCCCAATAGCAGTTTAACAGGCGACAGAGTTCCGTTACCGCTCACATTCAGCTTGCACGGTGGTTACCGTTTTATTATAGAGCAGAAGTCTAAAGATCTCAAACGTTATTTTTCACCGGCGTTTAATTACCGTCACCAACAAAAATATGACCAACTGGATATTGGCGTTTACTACTATCATTTACCTTTAAATGTTGGATTATGGTACAGAGGTTTACCATTAAAAAAATATGGTCCAACATACAGTAGCCGTGAATCCATTGCTTTACTTTTAGGGTTTGATATAACAGACTATAATTTACGTGTTGGCTATAGCTACGACATTACCGTGTCAAAGCTGGGAATAGCAAATTCATGGGGCGCGCACGAACTTTCCGTGGTTTACGAAATTGCTAAAAAGAAAAAACGGAGCAGAAGGGTGTTGGTGAGTTGCCCGAAATTTTAAGCTAACTAGCTCTTTACCTAAATTGATATCCGAAATCAGCTATATTTCGAAATAATATTATTGGAAACCCTGTTATCAATGATTAAAGATTTACTTAAAGTTATTTCTTTACTATACCTTAGAAGTACAAACAATCCAATATGAAAAAACTTCTACTCGCTTATATACTGTTTGCTCAGTTAAATATTTATAGTCAGGCCTCGGTATATAAACCATTTTGTAATAACCCAAGCTGGACTGTTGTTTCCACTAATTTTGGAGTGTCTAATTATACAACATATCAATATCAGACCGATACAATTATTGGTGCTCACACTTACAAAAAAACAAAAGATGTTAGCAGCAGTGCTTTTGCACTTTTCAGGGAAGATCCTTCACAAAAGAAAGTTTACCAATATGATGTTACCAATTCAACAGATTATTTATACATAGATTTTAGTTTAAACTATGGCGATCCCTTTACGCTGAATCTAGGCGGGAGTGTTTATTCATTAACGGTTTGTACTAAGGATTCCATGCTAATCAACGGGTGCTACCACAATAAAGTTAGTCTATCTAACAACGGTGGCTTCATCAGCTATAATTTTGTAGAGGGTATTTTATCAGAAATAAATCCCATATATCCTTTTCGATGGCCGGGTGATCCCCAGGTTTGGACAACCTGTGAATGCCACAGCGGTCAGTTTTATTATACAGACTTTGGAAGTCCTTTTTCGCCATTTAGCTGCAATTTAACCTGCACTCCTGAAGTCCCATGTCCTGCGGTAAGTAACATTGATGAGTTGATGAGCCATTTAATGTATAGTGTTCATCCCAACCCTGCAATATCGGTTTTGAATATAACTGACGAACTTAATCAGTTGCAAAACGCTACTATTGAAGTTAAAAATTGTTTAGGGCAGGTTGTTTTATCAACTCCTTTTACAAAACAACTGAATATCTCAGACTTAACTACCGGGATTTACTTTTTTACAGTTCAAAATAAAGGCGGAAAAAAAACAGTTAAATTTGTTAAGGAGTAAGTCGTAATTTTATTTTATACAGTCAATCACTAAACAATGAGATTATTTATATTTTTTATAGTGATTTTCTCGTACAATTGTTGTGCTCAAAACAGAGAGTCCGCTCCCTCCGGTTTCAAAGGAGAACATTATGCTTTATATACAAAATGCTGGCAGGCAATTACATTTTGTGAAATAACCCAGCAAACTTATACATCCTGTGGTTCGGTTAAAAACTGTTATGGTCTGTATGTTTTACCGGGTGATACCTTTTATATTAATATAGAAGATAAAACTCAATCTATGGAAGTTTCTGCGGATATTTCCTTTGGTGGATATCTGCCCCCCATTAATGGTTTTATATTTAAACCTATTGATAACAATTGTATTCCGGAACAGGCTTTGCAAATAGTTATTCCTTTAAATGCTCCTCCTGGATCAAGTTTCCAAATAGAGAACCAAAATATTGCATACGTAACCTCTACTCTTAGCCCGGGTATCCCACAGCCATTTGATATTTATGTAGGCGGTCAACAGCCGCAGTTTACGTTTGCTTTGTCCGACTTTACCACCTGCCCCGTTACGAATGATGTAGGTTTGATTACAATCAATACCGATTTTGTTAATGTTGTGTGTTATCCAAACCCAACAAGCAACATCTTAAGCGTAACCGATGAACTTAATCAATTCCAAAACGGGACAATTGAAGTTAAAAATTGTTTAGGCCTGGTGGTTTTATCAAAAGCATTTTCTAAAGAATTAAATATCTCTGATCTTCCCCCGGGGATCTATTTTTTAACTGTTCAAAGTAAACGGAGTGCGAAAACCCTTAGGATTGTTAGGGAATAGCGATATCCGTGAAACCCTTACAGGCTCTGCCCGAAGTGATATAAAATATTTCAAAAAAAAATCCCCAATCTGTTTAGATTGAGGATTTAAATGTAACAAGTTCAACTTATTTTATTTTGAACGCAGCTTTTACTTTAGCAACGTAATCTAATTTTTCCCAGGTAAACAATTCAACTTTCATTGTTTTGGTTTTTCCATCAGGAGATTTGAAAGTTTTGGTTACGACTTCATTCTTACGGCCCATATGTCCGTAAGCAGCGGTTTCGCTATAAATTGGTGTACGTAATTTAAAACGTTGCTCGATGAAGTAAGGACGCATGTCGAATACTTTTTCAACTATTTTAGCAATTTCGCCATCAGTCATTTTAACTTTTGCTGTCCCGTAGGTATCAACAAAAATACCCATCGGCTGAGCAACACCAATTGCATAAGATACCTGAACTAATACTTCTGAACAGATACCTGCGGCAACTAAGTTTTTAGCGATGTGACGTGTTGCGTAAGCTGCAGAACGATCTACTTTACTTGGATCCTTACCCGAGAAAGCACCACCACCATGAGCACCTTTTCCACCGTATGTATCAACGATGATCTTACGACCAGTTAAACCGGTATCACCATGTGGTCCGCCGATTACAAATTTACCTGTTGGGTTAATGTGGTAGTTGATTTTGTTATTGAATAAGTGAGCGTATTTAGGATATTTCTTTTTAACACGAGGAATTAAAATGTCGATAATGTCCTTTTTGATCTTTGCCAGCATTTTTGTTTCTGCATCAAAATCATCATGCTGTGTTGACACAACAATTGCATCAATACGAACAGGCTCATTATTATCATTGTATTCTAATGTAACCTGAGATTTTGCATCAGGACGTAAATATTTAATTTCTTTATTTTCTCTGCGCAAAGCAGCTAACTCTAATAAGATACCATGAGCTAAATCTAATGCCAATGGCATATAGTTAGCTGTTTCGTTAGTAGCGTATCCAAACATCATACCCTGATCACCTGCACCCTGCTCTTCTTTTTTCTTTCTGTCAACTCCCTGGTTAATATCAGATGATTGTTCGTGAATAGCAGATAAGATACCACAGGAATTTGCTTCAAACATATATTCAGATTTAGTATACCCGATTTTACGAATCACTTCACGCGCAATTTCCTGTACATCTAAATAAGCTTTTGATTTAACCTCACCGGCTAAAATAACTTGTCCTGTTGTAACTAATGTTTCACAAGCTACTTTACTTTGTGGATCAAATGCTAAAAAATTATCAATTAATGCATCTGAAATTTGATCGGCAACCTTGTCCGGGTGGCCTTCTGATACTGACTCTGAGGTGAAAAGATATCCCATGTGTTTTGTTTATGTTTGTTTAGTTATTTGTTTATGTAATTAGACTCGCTAAATTTAAAGTTAATAATTCAATAGTAAAAATTTTAATTGCTTTTGTTTGAAGCGTAACAAATTTAAAGTTTTGTATTGGGAATAAAAAAAATGTTTTGAACATTAAAAAGCCTTATTCACCAAGGGGTAAATAAGGCTTTTTAATAATCTATCTACTTACACAACCTGGAACATCCAGCCGGCTTTATCTTCAATTTTTCCTTTACGAATGCCTCTTAGGGTTTCATCCACTTTGTTAGAGAACTGGCGTTCTTCCACCGGAGGCAAGGGATAGTAATCTTCAACATGTCCTATACCAATGATCTGAGCAATGGTTGCTGCGGTGCCTACACCAAAAGCTTCTTTTAAGGTTCCTTCTTTATGTGCTTCTAATATCTCGGTAATAGAAATTTTGCGTTCCTGAACATCCATCCCCCATTCTCTTGCTAATGCTAACACGCTATCGCGCGTAATACCTGCTAAAATGGTATCACCTAAAGCAGGTGTTACCACAGAGTTACCAATAACAAATACTAAATTCATAGTTCCAGACTCCTCCAAATAAGAATGTGTGGCACCGTCAGTCCAGATCACTTGTTGATAGCCTTTTTGTTGTGCTAACTTAGTTGGATACAAGCTACGTCCGTAATTGCCGGCTGCCTTCACAAAACCTACTCCCCCTTGCACCGCACGGATATAATTAGTTTCAATTAAAACTTTAATAGGCTCTGAATAATATTTTCCTGCAGGACAGGTAATAATAACAAATTTATATGTATCACTGGCTTTTACACCAATAGCTTCATCGGTAGCAATTAAAAACGGACGGATATATAAAGACCCTGTATCAGAAGTAGGAACCCAGGCTGAATCTAATTTTAATAACTCTATTAAACCACCCATAAAAATTTCTTCCGGAACTTCCGGCATCGCCATACGGATAGCAGATTTATTCATCCGTTTGAAATTCTCAAGAGGCCTGAAAATACTTACTTCACCTGTTGAAGATTTGTAAGCCTTCATTCCTTCAAAAATTGCTTGTCCGTAGTGCAATGCAGACATTGCAAAACTCATAGGCATATCTTTATAAGGCATGATAGAAGATTTCTCCCATTTACCATTAGCATACTCAGCAATGAACATGTGATCAGAAAAACATTTTCCAAAAGGAACATCGTTTACATCGTATTCATTAACTCTGCTATGAGTTGTTTTTTCTATTTTGATATCAGCGTTTGCAGTCATTATAAATGTATTGTTTTAAACAAATTAGCACATAATTTTTCTTAATACAAACTAATTGGTCGATTATTTTAGGGTATTAAAGGAAATTAGAAAATTTGATTTTTATCTTGAAAAATTTGATTTTAATATAATTTTACTATTTTCGTACAACTTATTAACAATTTGAGGTTCATCATACATATTCTAGCGGTCGTCGTCCTTATTATCCCTAAGTTGTTATTAGCGGACGGCGAGCCTAAAGACACTACACGTCTTAAAATGATTGTGCCTGCAAGTCAAAATACCATTACCAGGCTGCAACTGGTTGAATTAGTAGATTCTTTACTCGACCTCACTGTGATAGACGAACGGGAAATTGAGTTGATCAGTTATTACAACAGTATTCTTACCTCCAAGGAATTAAATCTAAGTCTCGTGCGTTATAACAATGTACCTGCCACTAATTTCTATGATGATTTTGATGAAAGTGCCGTCTTTCATATTACTCCCGAGACTGAATTTCCGGAAACTCAAATCATAAAAATAGAAAGTGATTCGCTTGGCGTTTACAGTCACCCGAGATTGGGGCAGGTTAATTCTAAATTTGGCTGGAGAGACGGCCGCATGCATAAGGGCATTGACATTAACTTGAATAAAGGCGATGCCGTAGTTGCGGCTTTTGATGGTATGGTTAGAATTGCCTCTATTAAGGGGGGCTACGGTAACGTTATTATTATACGGCACTACAATGGACTGGAAACAGTTTACGGCCATTTGTCCAAAATAAAAGTGAAACCGGGACAGGTTGTTTTAGCAGGACAATTAATTGGATTAGGTGGAAATACTGGTCGCAGCAGCGGACCCCATTTGCATTTTGAAGTACGCTTTAAAGGCCAGGCGTTAAATCCAGCTTCTATCATATCATTTGTTGACAATAAGATTTACAATGATTCTATTGTAATAAAAAAATCACGTTACGGCATTTGCGCTTATCCAAGCAACGCTACCTTGCATACCATTGAAAAAGGTGACACCTGGTATGAAGTTGCCAAACGATACGGTTTATCGATGAAAGAATTATGTGTTTTAAATAATACAGACAAACGTTACTACCTGAAAATCGGGCAAAAATTAAGGGTGCATTAAGTTTTCTTAAACCCTAACTCTAAAAATTCGTCGTAATTTAATATTTCAGTTGTCCTATTTCGATGGTCTCCGGATTTAAATCCGTTTAACGCTTTTTCTAATTTAAGTTGAGTGGCTTTCGTTTCGGTTGACATTAATAACAATAGTTTAATAAATTCCCGATCCCTTTGAAACACGGATTGCTTTATAACATTTTTAAAATCTTTTTGTACCTGTCCAATCCGGTTAATGATATATACATTATCATCCAGTAAATAACGGATCATTAGTTCGGCAATAGATATATTGAAGCGAAATGTTTCATCTAATAAATTATAGTTCGTACTGTTATATAATTTAATAAAACTTTTTAAAGCCGGTTTATATTCGCGCAAATTATAATAGGTAACTCCTAAATTTAAATAAACGTACCCAACATAAAATGGATGTTTAGTAATGGCCTTATTTTCTTTGGCTTCGTTCAAAGGCTCCAAAGCTTTTACAGGATCGGTTTTAGAATAATTGTTTACCAAAGCGTTATAATAAAAAAACACATATTTATCATAATGCAGTTTATCATACTCCAACATTTCCAATCTCAGTTTATCAGCATATTTCAGCGATTCCAAATACTTTCCATTCATAAACAAGGCATTGGTGATATAAGCCAGCATTTGTAAATTGGTATCGTGCGTGTTTTTATTGAATAAATTATTCTTTGTAAAGTCGGCAAAAGTGCTCAATAAATATTCCTCCAGAGCTTGATAATCTTTTTTAGAAAGTAATACGCGGCTCAGTGCCTCATACAATTTAAACTTAAATTGCTTATTCGTTTTAATCTTATTTTTTGTTGCGTCGCTATCAGTGTATTTTTTAAGTAAATTAGAAAGCTGAACATCCGGCCCGGAAAAATTCTGTGTTTTACGTACCTTATAAATGATGGTGGCCAATATGTCGTCCAGTTCCTGTATATCAGCCAATTTAGAACGGTTTAAATGTCTTTTTTTAATATAGTGATCTGGATTTATTTCGAGAATTTCGTGAGATAAAGAAATTAATTCGCTGTAAATAAGATCCAGTAACTGGTAATTTTCAATGGTTTCTGCTTTTTTCTCTGCTTTGGTAATGTAAAACTTAGCACTTTGCCACTCGTTTTTTAACGAGAAAGAACGGCATAATAGATAATAGTTTAAAATATAATGCAGATCAGTTTCATTAAAATAAAACTGCGATAAACTAATCCCGATATCCTCCAGTAGTCGGTTCTTTAATCTGTAAAATGAATTTTTATCACTTTCATTACCATATAATTTCTTATACAATTTATCTTCATCATACTTATCGGGATAGGAATTTTTAATAAGATCGAACAGATTCTCGTCCTTTCTGTTTTTATTTGAATTAGTACGATTAATGAACAGTTTAAAATTTCTTATCTCCTCTTTATTGAGGCTTACAATAATGTTTGGAAGAATATTCATATTTAAACAGGTAAGATTTATATCAAATATATTATTTTTTCATAAACCAATCCTGTATATTTAATAAATAATAAATCACATTTATATGAAGCATCTATTATCCACTTGTTTTATGCTTTTGTTCATCACAAAGATAGATGCACAGGCAAAGCTAGATATTACGCGGCTGGTGAACTTACCCGACACGGTATATTTAAACGAAATCAGAAATGTTACCGCTACTTTAAAAAACATTGGCAGCAACTCTTTTTCGGGATTAGTGTATTTTGATGTAATGGTTGACTCTGCAAATGGCGGGCTACCCACTTATTACCGGTTAGATTCTGCTTTTGTGAATCTCGCTGCAAATGGCGGACTGGATTCTATTGAGGCCTATTATCAGGTGCCTATCGTTATTCCCGCTGGATTTAAGGTGGGCGGAAATGGCAATACAGTTGTTATATGGCCGAGGGCTCAAAATAATTTAATTCCAAACGATTCTATTGTAGTTCCTGTTTATGTAAAAGTTAACCAGGTCGGAATTGAGGATCTGGGAGCATTTTCGCAAAATCTTGTCGTATCGCCCAATCCGGCCGCAAATTATATTACGGTTTCAAGCAATCAAATTAATGCTATTGGAGCATACAAAATAAAAGACATTGCAGGTAAGGAATTAGTGGCAGGTGCATTTATCGCTCAAATTGAGCTAAATTCATTTGGTGCAGGCTTGTACTTTATAGAGTTTTATGATCATACAAACAGGCGAATATCTACTAAGAAAATTATTAAAGAATAACTTTTTTAAAAAGTCTGTTTTACCTTACATTTGTACTCTATGCAAATTGCACCGACTACCTTAAAGAATATAGCCGTTTTAATAAATGCCACTTATATTGGCGCCGATGATCACTTAATTACAGGGTTTAACGAGATTCACCGCGTTGAAAAAGGGGACGTTGTGTTTGTGGACCATCCTAAATATTATGACAAAGCATTGTCATCTGCCGCCACAACAATCATCATCAACAAGCAGGTTGATTGCCCGGAAGGAAAAGCATTGATTATTCATGATGAACCCTTTACAGCATTTAACTCGTTAATGTTGCATTTTCAACCGAAAGAATATTCTTTAAAACCAATCAGTGATAGCGCTAAGATTGGTAAAAATGTAATTATTATGCCTGGTTGTTTTATTGGCAATCATGTAGTTATTGGCGACAATTGTATTCTTCATCCTAACGTTGTGATTTACGATCGTTGTGAAATCGGAAACAATGTGATCATCCACGCAGGAACGGTAATTGGATCTGATGGCTTTTATTATAAAAATCGCAAAACACACTTCGAGCAATTTCAATCATGTGGTAATGTTATCATTTATGATAATGTTCACATTGGTGCAAATTGTACATTTGATAAAGGCGTTACCGCTTCTACCATTATAGGCAGAGGTACTGTGATCGACAACCAGGTTCACCTGGCGCACGATGTGGTAATTGGAGAAAATTGTTTATTTGCATCAGGAAATACGATTGCAGGCTGCAGTACTATTGGGAACAATGTGACCATGTGGGGACAAGTAGGTGTATCAAGCGATGTAACCATTGGTGATGGTGCAGTGGTGCAGGCACAAAGCGGTGTTGCCGAGAACATACCGGCAGGAAAAGTATTTTTTGGTACACCGGCAGGCGACGCCAGGAATAAGCTGAGAGAAATATTTGCGACCAAGCAATTGCCTTCCTTAATTCACAAGCTCTACGATAAGTAGCAATTCAAATCGCATACGAATACCCTGTTTTAAAAGACAAATCCACTTTACAACTCAAAAAAAAGTTTTATCTTTAAGGGTATCTTGCGAAATCCTAATTTAAATATTCAGAGTAAATCAAACACCGTAAAAGACGTTAAGTTAAATTCTTTGTTAGAAATGACAAAGGCCATCAACAATAACGTTACTACGTCACAGCTACTGGATATTTACCAGGAAATTCTGGAAAACAGGCTAAAAGTTGGAAAATTAGTGTTGTTTAGTTTTACAACCGAATGGACCTGTATTTTAAAATATGGTGTAGATAAAGATTATAATCATCTGGTATTTGAACCGGAATTACTCGAAATACAGGAAATTGAAACCATTTCTTTTTCTAACGGAAATCTCAGTCAAAAATTTGAGATTGTGATCCCGGTTTACCACAAACAAACTCCTTTGGCATTTGTACTTCTGGGCGACTTGGACGAAAAAAAGATCGAGATGAGCTCAGCAATTAAGCATTTACCATTCATTCAAACGTTAACTAACGTAATGATTGTTGCTATTGAGAATAAAAAGTTATATAAAACATCCATTCAAAAAGCAACCATTCAAAAAGAGTTAGAGTTAGCACAGGGCATGCAAAAAATGTTGTTTCCATCCAACTTACCTAATATTGAGGAAGTTGAAATGAATGCGTTATACTTACCGCACCAACAAGTAGGTGGCGATTATTACGATGTGATCTGGATCAACGAAGTAGAATTTGTTTTTTGTTTGGCCGATGTATCGGGTAAAGGAGTGGCTGCAGCTTTGCTAATGAGTAATTTGCAAGCCGCATTGCGTGTGCTTTTAAAATACACACAAAACTTAACAGAGATAGTGATCGATATCAATCAACTGATTTGCGATAATGCCAGGACAGAAAAATTTATCTCCCTCTTCATTGCCAAGTACAATATTGGTACACGTAAATTATCTTACATCAATGCCGGCCACAATGCTCCTATTCTACTCAATAATAACAACGTCGTATTTTTAGATAAAGGCTGTACACTGTTGGGTATTAGTAATCCCCTACCAGCTTTGGAAAACGACACGTTATTAGTTTCGCCGCAATCAGTATTATTTGCCTACACAGATGGGCTCACTGACACCGTGAATACAAATGACGACACTTTGTCTATTGATGAAATTACAACCATCCTCATCAACAATAAACAGTCTAATTCGGGATTTATTAATAAAGCGATGATGTATTATTTAGAAGAGTTTAAAGCAGAAATGCCTTTTATAGATGACATCGCCATGCTAACCTGCAAGTTTAATTAAGAATGCCAGATCTCCCAGGCTTTATCAGCCTGCAACTTCAGCATATTTAAACCATTGATTGTAACCGCACCCCGGTTTTTTCCCTCATGCAAGAACAAAGTTTCTGAAGGATTATAAATAAGATCGTATAATAAATGGTCGCCGTTTACAAATTCAAAAGGGATTTCGGGACAAACATCCGCTTTAGGATACATGCCTAATGGCGTACAATTCACGATCAACTTAAACGCATTCAACACATATTCATTCAATTCCGGATACTGAAAATAATTAATTCCTTTTTTTTCTTTGGAGGTGACGTAATAAAAATCAACACCAACATTTTTTAAAGCATAAGCTACGGCTTTTGATGCACCACCCGTTCCCAATATCAATGCTTTTTGATGAATCGGCTCTAAAAATGGTTTGATACTTTGAGCAAAACCATAATAATCCGTGTTATAGCCTTTTAAATAAGGAATTTCATTATCCCATGTAATTTTAATACAATTTACGGCACCAATTTCTTTAGCAGTGGCGTCCAATTCACTTAAAAAAGGAATGATCGATTCTTTGTATGGCTTCGTAACGTTTAATCCGGAAAGTTTATGCTTTAAAACCAACTCAGGAAAAGAATCCAGGTTTTCAAGATCGAAATTAGTATAGAGAAAATCGGATTTATTTTCTTTAAGAAATTTTTCGTCTAAATATGATTTCGAAAATGAATGTGAAAGCGATTTTCCAATGAGGCCAAAATTCATACGCTCTTAAAGATCTCTTTCGTCTGTGATCTGATCAGCTTTGAAGGCTTTTGTATCAAATACAAATACATTATCTGTTATTTCCAGATTCGGTTTAAATACTTTAATCTCGTAACTTTGGGTACTACCGTCTTTCATCAACATAACCAATTTAGTAACCTGTTTTTTTGTTTTGTCGACGTATATTTTAACGGTATGAAATTTTTTCTTCTCAGGTTTAACAGATGGAAATAAAGTGATCACGTGACAGATAGCAGCGCCTACTTTTTCTTCCTTCTCATATTTATATTTATAACCGCTTTCATACATCGTAAATATCTTGGACGGATTTAACTGATCTTCATTGTTTGCGTCAAAATTCTTAATAGTGACTTCATTGGCATCTTTATTATGAGCCCAGATGGTTTTACCATCGGATATAATCGTATTTCCAGGAATATCCAGTTTAAACTTAGAACCTTTAACCTGCACTTTGCCGGTTTGCTTTTCGGTTTGCTTTTTATCTTTATTTAAAATAATAAAAACGTATTCGGAAGTGATGGATTTGTAGGCTTTTGTTACCTTGCTCAAATCATCTAAAATAGCTTTAGCCTTTGGATCCTGGTCTTGCGCAAAAGAATTAAACACTGATAAAATAAGAGAGGCAATTAATATGATGTATCTTTTCATGTTTGATAGTTAAATGTTTGGCTTATTAAGTTCAAGTCACGTGCCAAAGTGGATGGTAAAAGTATATAAAAAGTTTAAATGTGTTAATACGAATAGTTGTATTTTATAACTATTTAAGAATTTCTTATTTTATTTTTATAAATTTCTTGAAAAAAATTTGCCAGTAAATAAAATAGTTGTAAATTTGCAATCCCAAATCGAAAGAAAGGGAGCTGGTCCGGTAGTTCAGCTGGTTAGAATGCCGCCCTGTCACGGCGGAGGTCGCGGG
>JAZKDT010000058.1:0-58203 GCA_040387475.1 Bacteroidota bacterium
CTACTGATTACAAATCAGTGGCTCTACCAGCTGAGCTACTTCGGCTTAATTTTTTCACTTTTAAAGAACGTCCCGTTTTAATTGGGGTTGCAAATTTAACAACAAATTCTATTGTTGCAAAAAAAAATATAACTTTTTTCGTCTTTTTTCGAAAATAATTATTTTTAGTTCTATATGATACGTAAAAAAGAAGAGTTTCCCCTTCTTTTTTAGCACCTATTTTACTATTTAATTTTTGCCCAAATACTCTGCAACTCCTTTATGGTCAGCTTTCATGCCCTCTTTACCCTTACTCCAATTTGCCGGGCAAACTTCGCCTTTTTGCTCAAAAAATTGTAAAGCATCTACCATACGTAAAGCTTCGTCCACATTACGGCCTAAAGGTAAATCATTGATCAATTGGTGACGAACAACGCCTTCTTTATCAATTAAAAACAACCCGCGAAACGCGATCATCTCGCCAGTAGCAACTAAATCTCCGTTTTCGTTCACATCATAATCACCTAATAACGTATCAAAGTTGATGGAAATGATTTTTGTCGTATCAGCAACTAACGGATAAGTGATGCCTTTGATACCACCTGCTTTTTTATCCAATTGCAACCAACCCCAGTGGCTTTGCTCAGTATCAGTGCTACAACCTACAATGGCACAACCGCGGCTTTCAAAGTCCGCTAATTTTTCCTGAAAAGCGTGTAACTCCGTTGGACACACGAAAGTGAAATCTTTTGGGTAAAAGAAAAATACCACGTGTTTTTTGCCCAAATATTGTTCTAAAGAGAAATCTTCAACAATTTCTTCGCCGTTGATAACAGCCGCCGCCTTAAATAAAGGTGCTTTTTTTCCTACTAATGCCATATTTATATTTTTTAAAGGTTAATTTAAATTTCGCGTGCAAAATTACCATTTTACTTGGGTTATATCAAAAAACACCGCGTGGAATATGAAATTTTTAGATTTGTTAGCTATGTTGAGAATTTCTGGGTTTTATAAAGCTCAAAATCCTTAATTTTGAGCTTTAACCACTCTTAACCCAATTAATTATGTCATTAGAAATAGGAAAACCGGCGCCGGATTTTAAATTATTCAATACCGAAAAAAAAGAGATTTCTTTATCCGATTACAGAGGGAAAAATTTAGTGATCCTTTTCTTTCCGTTAGCATTTACAGGTGTTTGTACGGCCGAGCTATGCAATATACGCGACAATTACAACGTGTACACATCTTTAAATGCAGAGGTGATAGGTATTTCTATTGACTCTTTATTTAGCCTAGAAAGATTTAAAAAAGAACAGAATTACAATTTTGATCTACTGTCTGATTTCAATAAAACAACCGCAAAAGCTTATGATTCATTATACGAGACATTTGGTTTTGGAATGATAGGCGTTACCAAGCGTTCAGCGTTTGTTATCGACAAACAGGGCGCCATCCAGTACGCTGAAATTCTGGAAGATGCAGGCAAACAACCTGATTTTGACGCTATTAAAGCAACTTTAGAGAGATTGAATTAAAATTATAGAACGCTGATAACACAGATGATTATGATCGTTTATGATTTTTGTTTGTACCATAAAAACAAGGACGTGATCTCAGGTATTCTAAAATCATTTTAAATTATTAATCAGCGTCATCTGCTTTCTACCAAATAACAATGCTTAAATCATACTTTGATAAAATTTTAATTGAAGCAGGCTGCGATGAAGCCGGGCGTGGCTGTTTAGCCGGGCCTGTTTACGCGGCAGCTGTTATTTTACCAAAGAAGTATAAAAATAAATGGCTGAACGACAGCAAGCAATTAACGGATAAAGACCGTTATGATTTACGTCCAGAAATTGAAGAAAAAGCAGTTGCCTGGGCTATTGGCGTGGTGGATAACGTTGAGATAGACCGCATCAATATTCTAAAAGCCTCGTTTTTAGCCATGCACAGGGCTGTTGATCAGTTAACGCATTCTCCTGAATTGTTATTAATTGACGGAAACCGTTTTACTCCTTACAAAACCACGCCTCATCAATGCATTATCAAAGGCGACGCGAAATTTTTGAGCATTGCAGCCGCCAGTATTTTAGCAAAAACGTACCGCGATGATTTTATGAAAGAAGCCGCGGTGCAACATCCTTTTTACGGTTGGGAAACAAACATGGGTTATCCTACAAAATTTCACCGGGAAGGTATTCGCAATCATTCAACCACACACCTGCACCGCATGACCTTTCAACTATTGCCGGCGCAGCTGGAACTGGAGCTTTAAAAATTAATTCCGAGTTTTCCTCCTACAGAATATAGCCGAATGGTTTCGACTGTACTAATGTGTGCCCGTGTTTGTGTTAACGTCTGCTGATAACAAACTGCGAAAGAAAGACCAAAACATTTGCTGAAAAAATAATTTACTCCAACGTTACCAAAAATTTTATAGCCCAGGTTACTATTTATAGAAATTGTAGCGTCACTGGGGTTTGAAAAGCCCTGAACGCCTGTTTCTGATCCTGATAACCTTAGAAGCATGGAAGCCCCGATACCCAGATCCAGATATATTTTTCGGGATAATCTAAAATAATATTTGAGTTCAAAAGGTGATAGGTTATACGTGTTATATTCGTACGTCATGGTCGTGTTTTTAATTTGTTTATCCGTGTAGGCCTGGTGAAAGGGATAGTTTTCCTTATATTTGATATATAAAGTGTCTATCAATACTGTACTGTATTTAAAGTTTTCAAAGCAAAATCCAAATTTCAACCGCAACCCTTTATAGATCCTAAAATTTCCATATAACCCTGCTACAAATCCAATTCCTGGTTTATCATTTTTTGCGTCATAATAAATATCGGGTCTTGCTTGGCCAGTATGATCAGCGCCATCCCATTTTACTGAAACAGTTCGGTAAGCAGAGGGGCTACTAATGGAACGATAACAAAACTGCGGACCAAATTCAACGCTTGTGATGAAATCTTTTAGTTTAAAGGATTTTACTTTTAAGCTATCGCTTTTAGTTTGTGAAAATAAGCTTCCAAAAAATAAGGTTAACAGACAAAATAAGTAAGGTTTGATATTCAATTTCATATTTTTTAAAAATAATTAAAATCTCCTATGTAAAATTACCGTTAAAAAGATATTTGGCACAAAAGGCGATTTAATCACAAGTTTTTTTCGTTCTTTGCTGCAAAGAACTCAAGATGGAATTTATTACCAAAGACCTCAGTGATTATTGTGAAAACAATACATCACCGGAGTCAGATATATTGTCAACCTTAAACCGCGAAACGCATTTAAAGGTAGTCTCTCCGCGTATGTTGAGCGGACATTTACAAGGGCGTTTTTTAAGTTTCATATCTAAACTCCAACAACCAAAATTGATTGTAGAGATTGGAACTTACACTGGCTACTCGGCGCTATGCTTAGCAGAAGGCTTAGCGGAGAACGGCAAATTAATAAGCATCGACGTGAATGAAGAGACTTCAGCCTTTGCCAGATCATTTATTGAAAAAACCGATTATTCAGGCAAAATAGAATTGGTACTGGGGGATGCCAAAGAATATATTCCAACTATTAATGAAGCTATAAACCTGGTATTTATTGATGCTGATAAAAAAAATTACCTCAACTATTACCATTTGGTCATTGATAAACTATCGAAAGGTGGCTTGATCATCGCTGACAATGTGCTATGGAGCGGAAAGATCGTTATGCCCGAAAGCAGTATGGACAAAGAGACATTAGCGTTACACCAGTTCAATCAATTTGTACAAAATGATGAACGTGTAGAGAATATGTTATTGCCGATCAGAGATGGATTAATGGTTGTTAGAAAAAAGTAAAATATTTACATCATGTTGCTGGAGTCTAAAGGCATACAATTGAATGTTGGTTTCATACCTTCTTTTGATTTAAATGAGGGAGAAATAGTTGTGCTTTATTTGTATGGTGGCGGCCACTACTATCCCACAAAAAGAGAACTTATAAAAGTACTAACCGGTGAAATAGACAATGCATCTTTACAACGTACAAACACATTAAAATTGGTAGAGATTTTTTTTGAATCAAAATTACGCAGACTTTTTTCTCCTATAAGTGTAGACGAATACATTAAGAAGAATTCAAACCCCGATAATTCAATTGCAGAAGAATTTTACAATTTTCCCCATTCAAATTATGATATGCTTGAAGTAGGTAAAAAAACCCGTGTTAATTCTCTTGAAGGAACGTCCAAAAAAGCACTTACATTGTACTCTGCACTATCACATTCAAAATACATTATTTTTGACCTGGATGGAATAAGTCGAAAAGGTTCGAGACAGATTTATGAAATTATAAAACAAAAAGCGAGAGAAGGCGGTGCCGCCATATTAATTGATTGGTCGGAAGAATTTAAATACGATTGCTCAAAATTTATAACGATTCAATTAACTACATAAATTATGGAAAAACTAAATGTGATTTTAACAGGTGCCACCGGAATGGTTGGCGAAGGCGTGCTATTGGAATGTTTAAATAATCCCGCAGTAGAATCTGTACTTGTCATTGGTCGCAGGCCAGGCGGACATTCGCATCCCAAACTTACGGAAATAGTGCATGCTGATCTTTCGGATATCACATCGATAGAAGAACAGCTTAAAGGATATAATGCCTGCTTTTTTTGCGCCGGTGTTTCATCCGTAGGAAAAAAAGAAGAAGAATACTCCAAACTTACTTATACGTTAACGATGGGTTTTGCAAAAACGCTAAGTCAAGTAAATCCGGACATGAGTTTTTGTTATGTATCAGGTAAAAGCACGGATAGTACCGAAAAAGGGAGCCAGATGTGGGC
Organism: Bacteroidota bacterium; assembly: GCA_040387475.1. Classification (GTDB taxonomy): domain Bacteria; phylum Bacteroidota; class Bacteroidia; order B-17B0; family Aurantibacillaceae; genus UBA4416. The sequence continues at coordinate 4,808 of JAZKDT010000058.1, forward strand.
GCGCGTAAAAGGCAAAACCGAAAATGACCTGGCAAAATTACCTTTTAAAACAGTGTATAATTTTCGTCCGGGAATTATGAAACCAACTGATGGACAAAGATATGTGTTGCCGGCTTATAAGTATGTAGGCTGGCTGTATCCTTTGGTTGCTGCGCTTTCTTCAAATTTGGCCTGCACTATTGAAGTAGTTGGAAAAGCGATGATCAACGTTTGTGGAAAAGGATATGCAACAAAAACAGTTGAAGTTAAAGATATTATTGCCTTGGCAAAAAGCTAAACTAACTGTATGTTAATTCAGTAATTAGATTTGCATATTTTGGATATGACTCTAAAAGTTCTGTTCGCTTTGCCAGCAAAAAATCATTAAAATCAAAGCCCGGCGCAACCGTACAGCCAACTAATGAATAGCCGTTTTCCACTTCGCACCGCGAGCCAAACCAACTTCCCGCTTTTATAAGAACCTGAAAAGATTCTCCATTTTCCAGATCTTTTCCCAGCAAATGTTTTTTGAGTTCTCCATCTATTGTTAGCTCGTAAATACACAATGCGTCGCCATCATAAAAATGCCAAAGTTCATCAGATGCAATTTTGTGCAAGGCACTAATTTGTCCGTACTTTAATAAAAAATAAATCGCTGTCGACGCGTTTCTGTCTCCCGCAAAATCTCCTGAAAGATGTTTTTGTGAAATAAGCATATCCGAGCGATAGGTTTCGTGAAAAGCGCCACCCTCAACATGAGACACGAGTTCCAATTTTCTAATGTAATAATCTGCTGTTGCCATACCTCATAAATATAGTTCATAAATTGAAAAAACCTATTACTTTAGTTGCCTATTAAAATTACTATGAAACTACGTTGCATTTTTTTATTTTTTATTGTGCTTTCAGTGCATTCAATAGCGCAAACCAAAGAAGAAACATCTATTGCGTTTATCAAAAAACTGGAACGCCAGCAGTTTGATAGTTGCTTTGCCATGTTTGATACGTCTATGGCTAATAAATTTAATGCCGGCATGTTGGAAGGGATGTGGGGGCAAATCCCTAAATATATGGGAGATTATAAAGGGTACACAACAGTAACTTCCGAGAAAAAAGATTCGATGGATATTGTAGCCGTGAGATGCGAATTTGAAAAAACAAAAATGGATCTGCAGTTTGCTTACTACAACAGCAACAAAATAATGGGGATGTATTTTGTGCCGCCAAAAAATAAAATGGCCTATAATACCCCCGACTATGCAAAAACCAATAAATATTACGAAGCAAAAATTTCTGTAAAAACGGGCGCCTTAACATTACCAGGAGCACTGTGCGTTCCCAATAATATCAAAAATCCTCCGGTTGTTATTTTACTGGCTGGTTCAGGACCAAATGATAAAGATGAATCTCTAGGGCCAAATAAGCCCTTAAAAGATCTGGCTGTTGGATTAGCCTCTAATGGCATCGCTACATACAGATATGACAAGCGCACATTGATGTATGGAAAAGAAATAAGCCAGCAAATGAACAAATTCGGTATTGAACAGGAAGTGATCGAAGATGCCATAAGCGCCATTAATATGTTGAAAAAAAACCCTGATTTTAAAAACTCTAAATTTTATATTGTTGGTCATAGCTTAGGTGCCATGGCAGCTCCATGGATTGCCAGTAAATCTAAAGTCGTAAAAGGTATTGTGTTATTAGCCGGAAATGCCAGACCCTTGGAGGATTTACTTGTTGATCAGTTTACCTACCTTTTTGGTTTAGATAGTTTAGGTGCTACCGAAAAAAAAGAAATAGAAACGCTAACGGCACAGGTTAAAACAGTTAAAGATTCCAAATTATTAAAAGCAGCCAATCCTGCTGATCTTCCACTGGGTCTTAGCGCTTTTTATTGGCAATCACTTACTGCGTACAAACAAGTTGGAGTTGCTAAAAAAATTAAACAGCCGATATTAGTACTGCAGGGCGAAAGAGATTACCAGGTAACGATGACCGACTTTGATTTATGGAAAAAGAACTTAAGCGATAACGCCAAAAACCAGTTCATCTCTTATCCCATGTTAAATCATTTGTTTATGAGAGGGGATGGAAAATCAACGCCGGCTGAATATGAAAAGCAGGGGAATGTGGAAGAAAAAGTAATCACTGATATTTCCACCTGGATAAAAGCTAATTAAACCCTAAGCTTTATCGTGTTGATTTTCAAATGATTAATGGATTTAAGGAAATAATTTAAGTGCTTCTGTAACTTTTACGAGAGGTGTTGCGTCCTATGTATAAAATCTGCAGAAAAGATTATTTATACTTAAAAACCTTTAACATGAAACCCATATTATTATCCTCATTATTCTTAATTACCGCTTTTACCTTTAAAGCGCAAACTTCCCAAACAAGAGAAACCTCTCCCTTTAAAAAAATAGAAGTGTCGGGTGCTGCTAACGTCGTATTTACACAAAGCGATACACTCGCATTAAAAGTTGTAGCGGATGAAAAAGAGATCAGCGGTATCTTTACAACCTTCGAGAACGGAACTTTAGTGATCAAAGCCAGGGGAAGCTTTACTCATTCCTATAAAATATATGTAAGCGGTAATTCATTGAACCAAATTACCAGCAGTGGCGCCTCTAAATTTACGTCCACCAATACCATTATTGCTGATAGTTTATCCATTGATGTGTCGGGCGCCAGCAATATCAATGCAACTATTAAAACCAATGAAGTAGATGTGATGCTGAGTGGCGCTTCCAATGTTACTTTAGAGGGCACTACTCAGAAAGTGTATAGCACAGTAAGTGGCGCTTCTTCTTTAAAAACGTATAAGCTTAATTCGGCCATTACTAACGTTACCGCGTCCGGCGCTTCTTATGCCAGAGTATTTGCAACCGATAAGATTAACGCCAATGCCACGGGTTCAAGTACTATTAAATTTAAAGGTGACCCAAAAGATGTGAGCGCTGAGGCTTCGAGCTCGTCTTTGATTGCCAAAGTGGTTGATGGAGAAGAATCTGCTAAATCGGGGAACAAAAAAGACTCAACCACTATTAATTTCAGAAACAAAAAATATGTGATCATCAACAAGGATAAAGATTCGGATTCTAAAATATCCAATAACGACGATGATGATTTTCATCACTGGGGTGGATTTGGAATGGGCGTAAACGGCTGGATGAGTAACGGTGGTTTTACATTGCCAAAAAGCCAGAAATATATGGAACTGAATTATGGCAAATCATTAAACTTCCAGTTAAATCCTTTCGAAAAGGATATTCATATCTATAAAAATTATGTGAATTTGGTGGTTGGATTAGGTTTTGAATGGAGTCAGTACGAATTTAGTAACAAAACCAAATTAAATCCCGATTCGAGTTATACTTTCGGAGTTATTGATTCGACAAACACCTTTACTTATAAGAAAAATCGTTTCAAAACTACTTTTGTAAATGTGCCCGTTCTTCTGGAGTTTAACACCAATAAAAACCCTAAAAAAGCGTTTCACATAGCTGTTGGTGCTATTGGCGGTTACAAATTAGGATCGCGTACACGCCAGATAGTTGAATTAAACAGTAACACTTTAAAATATATTAAAAAAGACGATTACAATATCAATCCTTTCAGAGTAAACGCGCACGCCAGCATTGGTTACCATAACTTTACATTATATGCTGACTATGCATTAACCTCCTTGTTTGAAAACGGAAAAGGTCCGGAATTATATCCATTTACCATCGGTGTAAAATTAATTTCATTCTAAAAGACCAATCATTACGAGCATTTTGATTAAACAACAAAACCGCTTCTCAAACAATTAAAACCCTTCTGATTGATAGCAGAAGGGTTTTTTTATTCTGGTAACATCGATTTTCCGCTAAAACAACGCAGTTAACAGATAAACACGGTCACTTATTCATTAATCGTTTTAGCTGCAAGTTCCTGTATTAATTTTACAACAGGTTAATGTCTTGTAAGCGAAAATCGGGCGGTTTTTAATTACAAAACAACCTAAAGCAACATAAAAACCCCTTCTGGTTGATAGCGGAAGGGGTTTTTAGTTTACCTGTCATTTGAAACCCAGCGGAAAAAATACGTTATTATCTAAAAAACGACCACTTATCAAGTGAAACCCACCACTTATTAGTTTGGCGTTTTTTATAGCCGGTTTAGGTATTAATTTTACACTACGTTCTTTTTCATAGGTTTTGTTTAGTTTAAACCAAAAATCAGGCTGCAGTACTTTAAACGGGGATGGGTACGGCAGCCTTTTTTTATTTTCTTAATTCATCTTTTTTCACTAACTTGAATAAAAAAATCGTCATGAAAAAACTTTGTATATTTTCTGCGACCCTGCTGCTTTCTGTAAATACTTTTGCGCAATTATTCAAATCAGGTAATGCAGCCACACTCAACTCAAATAATTTATTACTTTATTCTTTATGCCTTTCTTTATTAGACGATTCTAATAACCAGCCTTCGGTTAAATCGTTAGCTTATCATTTAGGTTATGCTATTACCAATAGTAACGATACGCTGAAAGGAAATATTTGTTTGAGAACAAGAGAAATTTCATTGATAGTTAAAAGAAACACCATAAACGTTGACACAATAATAGAGATTTGTGACATTAACAGCGTTAGGCTTTTTGCTGCCGATAGCCTCCTTAATAACAAGCCTTATACCGATTACATCAAATTGAAGGATGATAAACATTATCTTTGGCGCCAGGTATATAAAGGAAGTTTTGAAATTTATGACGACCTATACGCGTCCAATGAACGCCCCGGAAAAACAGGTGAATTTTTTATGGTTAAAGAAAATGAGACACCCAGGATCATTTCAGGATTTTGGGCAATAAGTCCGAAAAAAAACGTGATAAACTACGTTAATGAACGTTATTCAAAAAATTTTAGCAAAAAAGATTTTAATGAAGTAACTGATATTATCAACTGGCTAAAAATAAATGGCTAGTTACACCAGTTTAGCCTCTATCAAATACTCGGCAATCTGCACCGCATTGGTAGCGGCACCTTTGCGTAAATTATCCGATACGATCCACATGTTTAAGGTTTTTGGCTGGGTTTCATCCCGGCGAATACGCCCTACAAACACTTCATCCTTATTGTGGGCGGTCATTGGCATCGGATAAATATGATTAGCAATATCGTCCTCAACAATAACTCCTTTTGTATTTTTCAGAATTTCAAAAATGTCTTTTATTTCAAATTCATTTTCAAATTCGATGTTCACGCTTTCGCTGTGTCCGCCCATTACCGGGATACGAACGGTAGTAGCAGTTAAACGGATTGAGTCGTCGCCCATAATCTTTTTGGTCTCATTCACCATTTTCATTTCTTCTTTGGTGTAACCGTTTTCAGTAAATACATCTATTTGAGGGATCGCATTCATATCGATCTTGTACTTATAAGCCATCTCCCCTTCCTTGCCGGCTCTTTCGTTCATCATTTGATCAACAGCCTTTACCCCCGTTCCTGTTACCGATTGGTATGTAGAAACAACCACACGTTTGATCTTATATTTTTTATGCAAAGGGTTAAGAGCTACTACCATTTGAATGGTAGAACAGTTTGGATTAGCAATGATCTTATCTGTTGCTTTTAATTCGTGTGCGTTGATCTCAGGTACTACCAGTTTTTTAGTAACATCCATACGCCAGGCGCTTGAATTATCGATTACCGTAATGCCGGCATCTGCAAATTTTGGTGCCCATTCCAGTGAGGTGCTTCCTCCAGCAGAGAATAAAGCAATTTCGGGCTTTGCAGCAATAGCATCCAACATAGAGTGTACCTTATATTGCTTGCCCTTAAATGTAATTTCCTTTCCAACAGATCTTTCGGATGCTACTGGAATTAAATCTGTCAGCGGAAAATTTCTTTCTGCCAATACTTCTAACATTTTTGTGCCAACAAGGCCGGTTGCTCCTACTACTGCAATTTTCATTTTGGTACGATGTATTATTATAAGGTTAAATCATTGGGGATCAAAGTTGTTAAATTATTTGCTATCAAAAAAATTTCCTACCTTGGTTTTTCAAATTTTTATAGATAATGCGTGTTTTAGTAGTGTGGTTGTGCCTTTTTCTGACTTATTTATCAAAAGCCCAGGTAAACGAAAATTTTGTGGACGGTGACTATACGACTAACCCTGTTTGGACACCAGGTTCAGTAACTGATTTCCTGGTAACTACAAGCCAGCTTAAATCGGCGAATACTACAACCAATTCAACCTTTCACATCAGTACGTCAAATTCTTTAGCCTCTAACTGCACATGGGAATTTTGGGTAAATCTACAATTTGCCACTTCGGGTACTAATTATGTAGACGCCTATTTAATTTCGGATAACAGTAATTTGTCCGCTTCAACCATCAATGGCTATTTTGTTAGAATTGGTAATACTTCCGACGATATTTGCCTATATAAAAGTACAGCGGGAACTCCGGCTATTTTAATTGACGGGGTTAACGCAAGTGTAGCAAGCGGCAGCAATAATCTTATAAAAATAAAAGTAACACGCACCAGCGCCAACCTGTTTACAATGGAACGCGACATGACTGGAACTGGAAGTAGCTATTTTACGGAGGGCACAGTAACGGATGCTACTTTTACAACCACTACAGCATTTGGTTTTAACATCAAACAATCTACTGCCAGTTTTTTTGGAAAACACTTGTTTGATGATATTATCATTGCACCTATTGTAGTGGATGTGACAGCTCCTACAATTGTTAGCAGCACTGTTATTAGTAATACACAACTTGATGTGTTGTTTAATGAACCTTTGGAAGTTACCTCGGCACAAAATCCTTTAAACTACTTAGTTAATAATGGTATTGGTAATCCAGCAATAGCGACGAGGGATATCTCAAATTTTTCCTTAGTTCATCTATCTTTTTCTACTGCTTTTGCAAATTCAACCGTAAACACCTTAACCGTTACGGGCGTGCAGGATATTGCTTTAAACGCTATTTCGTCGGCTACAACCGGCTTTACATATGTAGCACCCGTTACAGTAGGCTTTAAAGACATTGTGATCAATGAATTGTTTGCAGACCCCTCACCCGTTATTAATTTAATGGGAGCTGAATTTGTCGAATTATACAACAGAAGTTCCAACACATTTAATTTAAACGGTTTAAAATTAGCGGATAGTTACACGGCCACCGGCGCAACGTTGGGCAACTATGTAATGCCACCAAACAGTTATGTTATCATATGCCCAGTGGCAGATACGGCCCAGTTTACCATTTTAGGGTATATGAACAAATTAGGCGTGAGTTCATTTCCATCCTTAAATAATGCAGGCGATAATATATATCTCAAAACAAATGGGGGTTTACTTATCGATAGTGTTAATTATAAGGATACCTGGTACCAGGATGCCGTAAAGAAAAATGGAGGTTATACTTTAGAACAAATCAATCCTAATATAAATGCTAATTGCTCAGCGGTAAATAACTGGATCGGGTCCAACGATGCCGATGGTGGTACCCCTGGTTTTGTGAACTCTGTTTATTCTTTAGCGCCCGATGTTATTGACCGAAAATTAATACGGTAACTGTTTTAGATTCATTACATATTTCCATTTGTTTTGATGATGCCATTTCTGCGTCCCAATTAGCGGTTGCAGCAAACTACAGCATCACGGGAGTTGGTTCTCCCACCCTGGCAACACCGGCTTCAGGCAATATGTGCGTTTTACTTTCCCTTTCCTCTCAACTGATTAATGCAACAAACTATACGATTACAATTGCAGGTATTACAGATTGCAGTGGAAATGTTCTATCGCCAAACACACAGGCTTTTTCTCAATACAAAGCAAAACCATATGATGTTGTTATTAACGAGCTCATGCCGGATCCTGATCCTTCTATCTCGTTACCAAACGAAGAATATGTTGAATTAAAGAACCGGACCAACTTCAGCATCCACTTAAAAAACTGGAGTTTTTCATCATTAACAACCACTAAAAAATTACCGGACATTACGATTGCTCCAAACGGCTATGTGGTTTTAGTAGGAACAGGAGTTGCTCCTCAGTTTTTAAGCAACTTTGGAATTGTTGTTTATGAAGTAACGAGTTTCCCTTCTCTTTTAAATGATGGCACAACGCTTACTTTGCGCGATAGCAACAATATAGTTTTGAGTTCCGTTTCCTATTCATCGAGCTGGTATAACGATGCTAACAAAAGTGATGGCGGATGGAGTTTAGAGCAAATAGATGCCAATAATCCTTGCGGTGGCCAGGGCAACTGGCGGGCAAGTACGCATCCAAATGGTGGTACACCGGCCTATCCTAATTCAGTGGCGGCAACTAATGCCGATGTAACTTCGCCAACCTTAGACAGGGTGGTTGTAATTACGGCCGATACGATAGCACTTTTATTTACCGAAGCGTTAGATAGTATGACCCTATCCAATCCGTTAAACTATACTTTTGATAATGGGTTAACAACACCCACATACGTGAAAGCGATTTCTCCCGAATTTAAAAAAGTGGTCATAAAATTATCTTCTCCTCTGCAGCCGGGCACTATTTATAATGTTGCTGTATTAAACGGCATAACCGACTGTGTGGGAAATATGCTGATAAATGGCTCACTCCCTTTTGCCCTTCCAGAAGCACCTTTGCCAAATGATATTGTGATCAACGAAATTTTATTTGATCCAACTACCGGGGGAGTGGATTTTGTAGAACTATATAACCGAAGCAACAAAACCATCAATTTAAAAGATCTGCGGCTGGGCTCGATGGATACACTAACCGGTACTTTAAAAGACACGGAGATTCTTACAGACGAAGGCTATCTCTTGTTTCCTGAAAGCTACGTGGCTATTAGTGAAAGCGGAAGTAGTGTGAAGCAGCAATACTTAACACCAAATCCGAAAGGATTTTTAGATGTGGATGACCTTCCAAGTATGAATACCGATGATGACGTAGTAACTTTAAGCGATGCAAATTTTACAGTCATCGATAATTTTAAATACACTGTAAAAATGCATTTTCCGTTATTGGTGAGCACAAAAGGCGTATCCTTGGAGCGTATTGATTTTAGCAGGCCTACCGATGATAAATCTAACTGGAACAGTGCCGCAGAGAATATTGGCTTTGCAACGCCGGCTTATCGTAACTCTCAATACCTCCAGGCTGATGGCGGCAGTGGTGTTACCATTCCTAACCCTTTATTCTCTCCCGACAATGATGGTTATAATGACGTGCTTAATATTGCTTATAAACTGGATGAATCGGGCAAGGCCGCTAACGTTTATATTTACGATAGCCGTGGCAGATTGATTCGTCACCTAATTCGTAATGAACAGTTAACACAAGATGGAACCTTAAGCTGGAATGGCATTAACGACGATAATGAAAAAGCTGCTATAGGAATTTATGTGGTATATGTTGAGTTATTTAACCTGTCGGGAAAAGTAAACAAATATAAATTAAGTTGTACTTTGGCCGGAAAATTATAAAATATTTTTATCTTTTATTTTCTTTTTCCCTGATGAAAAAGAAAATAAAAAATCAAGACGAAATGCCAACTCCAATTCTTTAAATCAGCCGCACTATTACCAAGATATGAGAAATGTAAAATCAGTAACTGGAAACCAATAAAATGCTTCAGGATTTTTTATCACTCATTTATCCGCGTAACTGTGTCGCCTGCGGTAATTCGTTGTTTAAGCATGAAGAACAGGTTTGCAATTATTGTTACGTGAATCTTCCCAAAACCAATTTTCATAAACAACAGCGTAACCCCGTTGACGCCTTGTTTTACGGACGAACACCTTTGTTACTGGCCAGCAGTTTTTATTTGTTTACTAAGAAAGGGAGTATTCAAAAAGTATTGCATGCTATAAAATACAAGCATAACAAAGAACTGGCGGTGCTTGTTGGAAAATGGTATGCTGAAGATTTGATATATGACCCGATCATCAGCAAGGCAGATTACGTTATACCTGTTCCTCTTCATGCTAAAAAAATGAAGACACGTGGCTACAACCAAAGCGAAGAATTTGCAAAAGGCTTAGCTGACGGATTAAGAACAGCTTTAAATACATCCGTTTTAACACGAAAAGAGTTTACGGAAACCCAAACCAAAAAAAGTAAATACGAGCGTTGGGAAAATGTAGAAGATGTATTTGAGTTAATTGCTCCGGAAACTTTTAAGAACAAGCAGGTTGTATTAGTAGATGATGTGATTACTACAGGTGCTACTATTGAAGCTTGTTGCCAGCTTTTGCAACAAATAGAAGGTATACAGATAAGTGTATTGAGTATTGCTTATGCGGATAAATAAAAGTCTAAACACATAGCATATAGTTATGGATCACTTTTGACAAAACCTATGAACATAGATATTTTAAAAACACATATACACAATAATAATTACAATCTTGATTTTGAGACTGATGGGATTGGTATGACATGGGGTGTTAGTTATGTAAGACTTGCAATTGGACAAAAAAGTAAGTTTGAAAATATTGAACATTTCTTTTATAGCACTCTAAAGTCAAACAAAAATATGACATCGGGGATCTATGGAAGTCCAACTTGGGAACAAAGAACCACCATCAAAGAATGGGCAAGTAAATTGAAAATAACTGATATAAAAAAGGAAGACCTTACTCAGTTTATTGAAAGCTCAATTAAAGGCATAAATGAAAATTTGCAGCATTGGTCAACTGAAAACACTATCAATATGCGATGTCTTGATTCATCAAAGAAATACGAAAACTGTTTTCTTATAAATGAAACAATTTCACCCAGACATTACATCAACTCAACTGACACCTATTTGACTAATGATGAGAGTTATTACTATTACATCGAAGGGCATTGGGAATCATAAAAAGGGAAGGTATAACAAACGGTGAGCAAGAGTTTGGCTAACGTCCTACCTGCGCCTGTTAACTCTTACATCGCTTCACTCACAACCTCTTTTACAGCATCGGGCAATAAGCGCTTTAACAACGCTTCGATACCTGCTTTTAAAGTCATGGTGCTGCTTGGGCAGCCACTGCAGGCGCCACGCATTTGAACAGTTACAACACCATCCTTTAACTCCTTAAACGTGATCATGCCACCGTCTGACTCTACAGCCGGGCGAATGTATTGATCCAACACTTCAATGATCTTTGCCTCTACTTCATCTTTAGCAGCTACGTGTTGTGTTTGAATCGTTTTCTTTTCGGTGAATGTGTTATCAATGGCCACTTCCTGCTCAGGCAACGCTGTAATAATTAAATTGCCTTTATTTAAATAATCGTTTAAGAAAATTCGCAATTCCAGGCTAATATCATCCCACTCTACATTATCTGTTTTAGTGATGGTAATAAAATTAGCAGCAATGAAAACTGTTTTTACAAACGGGAACTGAAATAATTGTTTGGCGATAGGTGCTGTTTGAGTTTCAGAACTATTTTTATATTCGGCTGTTGCGCCCTTTTCTTTTATTAAAAGTTTATTGGCAACAAATTTCATCGAGGCAGGATTGGGAGTTGCTTCAATATATATGGTATAAGGTATTTCGATGTCGTTTTCCATGGTGATTAATTTACGGGTACAAATGTCGGTAAGAATTATGGTAAGTACAAAGATAGCTTGCTTTTTGGGATAAATTTTATAATTATTTGGGGCATTTGGGCGTGTCCGGCCGCAAAGGCCGGCTGGGCTTTCGACACTCGCTTTTTATTTGCACTTCGACTCCGCTCAGTGACCAATAAAAAGAGTTCAGGCATGCCTCTACCCTCAGGCTAAAACATAGACGTCGCCGTTACCTATGCTTTGCTCGCGTAAGGGATGCGAACGAAAATCCTTTTTGCTGCCTCTTCGCAAAAAGATTGCAGTGGGCCAGCCCGACCCGGCCGTCTCTTTTGCGGGGATACGCCCAAATATCTGAAATGTCTTTTTAAAAACCATTCATTTTATTACCTTCACATCCTCAAATTTCAAGTATATGACAACGCGCACAAAAATTAAAGAAGTTTTAAAAGGTACTCAAATCGACCAAACAGTTAACGTAAAAGGTTGGGTTCGTACCTTTCGTAATAATTCGTTTATTGCTATTAATGACGGATCCTGCATTCAAAATATACAGGCGGTTGTTAATTTTGAAAACGAAAATCCTGACACCTTAAAACGTTTAACGCCCGGTGCCTGTATTGGTGTTACCGGTAAATTAATTGCTTCGCAGGGTAAAGGACAAACGGTTGAAATTGTAGTGGAAGCGATTGAAGTTTATGGCGATGCCGAATCGGATATCAGTAAACCCAATGCTTATCCCTTACAACCAAAGGCCCATAGTTTAGAGTTTTTAAGAGAAATTGCTCATTTGCGTTTTCGCACGGGGACATTTGGTGCTATTTTCAGAGTACGTCATACGTTAGCTTACGCTATTCATAAATTTTTTAACGATAAAGGATTTGTTTATATGCACACACCTATTATCACCAGCAGCGATGCCGAAGGTGCAGGTGAAATGTTTCGTGTATCAACGCTTGATCCTAAAAACCCACCGTTGAATGAAGCTGGTGAAATAGACTACAAACAGGATTTTTTTGGTAAATCGACCAACCTAACGGTATCGGGCCAGTTGGAAGGAGAGTTAGCGGCGATGGCTTTTAGTGATGTGTATACGTTTGGGCCAACATTTCGAGCAGAGAATTCGAACACGACGCGCCACTTAGCAGAGTTTTGGATGATAGAACCGGAAATGGCGTTTTATGATTTAAAAGATAACATGGCTTTGGCTGAAGAGATGTTGAAATATGTGATCACTTACGCGTTGGATAAAAACAAAGAAGACATCGAATTTTTATCTCAGCGTTTGTTAGATGAAGAAAAAAATAAACCGCAGACAGAGCGCAGTGAATTAAACCTATTAGAGAAATTAAATTTTTGTTTAGGAAATGAGTTTGCAAAAATTACCTATACCGAAGCGATTGATATTTTACGCGAAAGCAACCACAACAAGAAAAAGAAATTTCAATATGTGATTGATGGCTGGGGCGCTGATTTACAAAGTGAGCACGAGCGTTACCTGGTAGAAAAACATTTTAAGAAACCTGTTATTTTAACGGACTACCCTAAAGAAATCAAATCGTTTTACATGCGTATGAATGATGATGGAAAAACGGTAGCGGCGATGGATATTTTGTTTCCGGGTATTGGTGAAATTATTGGAGGTTCGCAACGTGAAGAACGTTTGGAAAAATTAGAAAGCCGCATGAACGATATGCACATACCAACCGAAGACATGAGCTGGTATTTAGATACACGCCGTTTTGGTGCTTGTCCGCATGCTGGTTTTGGTTTAGGCTTTGAGCGCTTGGTTTTATTTGTAACCGGTATGACTAACATTCGCGACGTGATTGCTTTCCCAAGAACACCGAATAACTGCGAGTTTTAGTTACTCACCACAGAGGCACAGGGAACACAGAGAAAATAAGAGTGAGATACATTTACACCTGTTGGGTTTTAAAAACCTGACAGGTGTTTTGTTTTGAGTAATGCGCTGTCAGAGTTCACGGATGTGCTGCCCTGGTTTACAAATGCGCTGTCATAGTTCACAAACTCCCTGTCATAGTTTACGAATGTCCTGCCTTAGTTTACAAAGTGCCTGTCATAGTTTACGCTATGCCTGTCAGAGTTCACAAATGTGCTGTCAGAGTTTACGGATGTGCTGTGAGAGTTTACGTTGCGCCTGTCGTATTTAGGGGGCTGTTTATAGCACTTACTTTCTTTGCCAACCATGCAAAGGAAAGAACGATTAAGAAAAATAGTATTTTTTGATTTCCCGCATTTTCTTTTTTCTTGAAAAAAAAGAAACAAAAATTCAAGACAATTCGCCGACCCCCATTTACCCCGCTCAATCTCGCCAGAATGGCGGTCCGCACCGAATTGCCAAAAGCAACCGCACTATTACCAACGTATGTGGTAGTTGTAAAATTCCCCTGCGGCTATTTCTTCGTTAAATTTAAAAGGCGGAAATAAGTAAAACCGAAATGCCAGGCTAAGCGGCACTAATACTAACATGCAGTAGTTTTGAAATTCCCTTGCGACAATTTCTTCTCTAAATTTAAAAGGCGGAAATTATCGGATGCTCATGGTGGTGAGCTACGCGCTTTACCACTTTTATTTAAAAACTAACCAGTTGTAAAGAAAAAGCAGCCACTTAACTCCCAAAAAATGTAAAGGCGGGAAATTCATGTATATTTATATATGCGGAAAATCTGTCTACTTATTTTATCAGCTATCTGTTTTTTTGGGGTTGCCGGTAACGGTATAGCCTTTAAAGAAAATAAAAACCAATGGCCTTCAACGGTGTTATTTGGCGCTGATTATAAGAGCACGCATTTTTTTGTAAATGAAAACGGCTTTAATTTTTGTGTGTACGATGGTAACGATATAAACAAAGCACAACAGGCAAGGCACGAAGAAAAAGCCGGCAATACGGATGTTGCTAAACACCGGGTAAAGGGCCATAACTACAACGTGGTTTTTAACGGTGCTTCTTTTTTAAATTGCGGTAAACTAAAACCATTACAGGAGTATTATAATTATTTTATTGGTAATGATGAAAGCAAATGGGCCGGGAATGTAAAGGCTTATGAAGAATTGTTATTCTCAAACGTCTATCCAAACATTGATTTAAAGTTATATTCAAACAAGGGTTCTATTAAATACGATCTGATGGTAAAGCCACAGGCTGACATTTCTCAAATAGAGGTGCACTATGAAAGCGTTGCCGGCCTGACACTTAGAAATGGCAATTTGATGGTTGAAACCAGTGTGGGTGTTATTACGGAGCAAAAGCCTTACGCCTATCAATTCATAAAAGGCAAAAAGGTGGAAGTTATATGTAACTATGAATTAAAAGATGATAATACGGTTGTTTACGTTCTTCCAAATGGTTATAATACGCATTATGAATTGATCATTGACCCAACCATTATTGTTTGTAGTTATAGCAACAGTTTAGTGTGGAGCAACTGCAGCGGCGCAACCTATGATCTGTTTGGTAATATTTTTGTTCAGGCACTTTGCGAAAATGGCTATCCGAGTACCCCCGGGGCTTTTCAATTATCACATGACTCGTTACTTGATGACATCATCACAAAGTATAATGCAACCGGTACAGCTAAAATTTTTACTACCTATCTTGGCGGCAATGATCAGGATATTTTACAAAACATTGTCGTAACAAATTCAGACATTACTATTTTTGGTTATACTCATTCATCTAATTTTCCGGTAACAACAGGCGTATTCGACACTTCATATAATGACACCGCCGGCAATCATACAGATTTTTTTATATCCAAACTAAATTTAAATGGCTCAGCCCTAATCGCTTCAACCTACATTGGAGGTTCTAATAGTGACGGGATAAATACATTGGCGATTTCAAGTGATGTTAGCCATTTTGGCAACATGTTGGTAGATAAACAAGGGAATATATATGTGTGCAGTAGCACCAATTCAACCGATTTCCCGGTAACCACAGGCACCTATCAAATCGCAAAAAATGGTACCAATGTAGATAATATCGTTTTCAAATTAGATTCTACGTTACAAACCTTAGTGTATAGTACTTATGTGGGTGGCACAAGCGTTGAAAATGCATTTTACTCCAAGTTGGTAAACGGAAATGAATTACTTATTTCAGGTACAACAGGAAGTGCAAATTTTCCTACTACGCCGGGCTCTTACAATCCTATAAAAAATGGAGGCAGAGATATCTATGTTTTACATTTAAATGCCACGGGAACAGGTATTATTGCGTCTACTTTTATAGGTACGACCGGTAATGACTTCGGTTATTTTATTGACACCGACTTAAATAACGACGTATATGTGTCGGCACATATAGGTTTACCTGCGTCTTTCACATCAACGCCTGGGTTGTATAATGTTTCCAGTGCGCGGTCAGCAATCATTAAACTTAATTCTAACTTATCTTCAGTTATTTATCAAACCAAATTTGGAACAGCCAATTTCTACGAAAACCTCGCCTTCAAAGTAGACAGCTGCCAGAACATCTACCTCTCAGGAATAGTAACCAATGGTACCTATCCTGTAACGGCAGATAAATTTCAAAATTACAATCATGGTTCAGAGCTATACATTACTGTATTCAGTACTAATATGCTATCTCTGAAATTCGCTTCTTATTTTGGTGGCAAAAACGATGAACATACAGATGGTGGAACTTCCTATTTTTCTGACAAAGGCATTTTATACCAGGGCATTTGTGTTAACAAAGGTAATCTACCAACTACTGCGGGTGCTTACCAGACAACCTATCCGACCACTGATACACTGGAATACAATGATGGATTCGTAAAAATAGATTTGCAAAATTTTATAAAAGCAAACAGCAGCTACGGCACCGGAATAAAAGGATGTGCGCCATTTGAAGCGAACTTTAATAGTTTTACAAATACAGGCGGAACAAGTACATGGAACTTTGGAGATGGCAGCTCTGTTAGTCATCAGGCGAATACATCACATATGTATAATGCCGTGGGAAATTATACGGTTACGCTGATCGCCAATGACTCGACTACCTGTAATAAAACAGACACGGTAAGAAGTATTATGGAAATTATAAACCCCGCAGATTTAAAAATTACCGGCAATTCAATTATTTGCGACAACCAATCTCTTATTCTCAAAGCAGAAACCAACGATTTTGTTGCCTTTACCTGGAATACAGGCGCTACAACCAATACTATTTCAGTAGAAACCGAAGGTATTTATACCGTTACAGCAAATAATGGAGGTTGTGACACAAAAGAAACTATTGCAGTTACCTATCTTGGAACAACTATTGACGCCCTTTTTCCAAACGTGATCACTCCTAATAATGATCGTGCAAATGATATTATAAATTTAAATAAGTTTAATTTTACAAAAGTATCATTCTGTGTTTTTGACCGTTGGGGTTTAGAAATCTTTAAAACCGAGAAAACCGACGCTATTTTCAATCCGGAAAACTGCAATGATGGTACGTATTTTTATACACTGAATTATACAACGGCTTGCGGTGATTCTGAAATCAAAACCAAGGGGTTTATTACTGTATTCAAATAAAAAAATTATCTGTTAATTACCCATTTCAACTCATTCATGATCATAGCTGTGGCACCCCAAAGGATTTTTTCCTGAACATCAAAATAAGGCGTTTTTAATTTTAGGCCGGGCATGGGTTCGATGGTTGTTTGTTTGACGGTTTGGGCACTTATGAAATTAGTGAAAGGCCACTCGATGAGTTGTTCAACCTCCCTCGCATTGATCGTAAAATTTGGTCGTTCAGGTAAATACGCGACAAAAGGCTGCACGCTGAATTTACTTACGGGAATGTAAACAGGAGTTAATTTTCCGATAACAATAGGCCGTTGATCGGATCCGGTTTCTTCAAAAAACTCGCGCAAAGCGGTAGCTTCTAAATCGGCATCGGTTGGCTCTGCTTTTCCTCCGGGCAATGCAATTTGTCCGCTATGATAACCGTCGTATGTCATGCGCTCAATGAGCAACAAAATAGTTTCGCCATGCTCATTAGGATACAGTACAATCAACACAGCACTTGGCCTGTATTTTTTATACTGTTCAGATAAATCAGCCAGACGTTCGCGATTAATATGTGCCATTTCAAACTGGGCATCTTCGCCGGGAAGCGGTTGCTGAAGTTTTATTTTTAAATTAGCAATAAATTCGTTGAACATTGTATGCAATTAACTGTCTTAATAAGACAACAAATATAAAGTTTATGATGCAACCTTTTTTGTTGATTACAAAACAATAACATGACACTATGAAATTTTATTCCATCAGAAGCACACAACATTTACCAATTTCTGTAGAAGAGGCCTGGGAGTTTTTTTCTTCACCAAATAACCTGCAAAAGATCACTCCCGCTGATATGAATTTTGTGATTACATCAAACAGGGAAGACGGCCAACAGATGTATCCCGGCCAGATCATTACATATACCTTAACCCCTCTATTGGGTATCAAAGTAAAATGGATGACAGAAATTACTCATGTAGATCATTTGAAATCCTTTGTAGACGAGCAGCGTTTTGGCCCTTATAAATTATGGCATCACAAACATTCGTTTACAAAAACGGCCACCGGTGTAGAGATGCAGGATGTAGTAAATTATGTATTACCCTTTGGAATTTTTGGAACTATGGCTCATGCTTTATTTGTAAGAAAACGTATTGAAGGCATTTTTAAATTCAGAACCCAAGTACTGGAAAAAACATTTGGAAAGTAATCAGGCTTGATGTGTTCTCGACTTCGCTCGAACTACCATTATTTACCATCCTGAAAATATCTATTTCCTTGCCTTCGTTTAACGCTCATCATTACAGCAGTTAGCAATTACACAACAGCAAATTTCTTTCTCGATTTTTTAATCGCACTCAGGTTTTCGTTTGCCCAATCTCTCAGGCTTTCGATATGCGGCAATAAACTTTTTCCCAGTGGTGTTAAATCATACTCTACGCGCGGTGGAATTTCAGGATATATTTTTCGCGATACCAGTCCATCTGCTTCCAGCGATCTCAACGTAACGGTGAGCATTTTTTGCGACACATCGCTCATGGATTTGTTGATCTCATTGAAACGCATTTTTCCGTTGGTTGATAAATTGATCATTACCAAGATCGACCATTTATCGCCAAAGCGATCCAGAACGGTGCGAATGGGGCATCTATCAAGGTCGTGAACAATTGTTTCTTCTTTCTTTTTCATGTGCAGATTTTAGTGTCTTTTAGTTGTCAGATGCCTATTCATTATTTCCATGGTCATTTTATTTTTACCAGGTTGAAGATCAGGTTAGTATCCTAAAAGGAAGCAAGGCACTTTTAAGTGCCTTCTTGTACAATAGTTAGTTACTATTTACCTTTGACTCTCCAAAAGTAAGTTAATTTCTTTTGGTTTGCAAATTAACTCAACCCTAAAAATTCGTTATGAACGTATTAGAAAATTTAAACTGGCGTTATGCCACTAAAAAAATGAACGGTCAATCTGTTCCACAGGAAAAAGTAGATTATATTTTAGAAACAGCCCGCATGGCGCCTTCATCATCGGGGCTACAACCTTACCAGGTAATTTCCATTTCAAATAAAGAATTATTGGAAAAAATAAAACCGATAGCACGTAATCAGGGACAGATAACTGAAGCTTCGCATTTGTTGGTATTTGCAGCCTGGGATAATTATACGGAAGATCGCATCAACGACGTTTTTAAAAGAACAGCTACGGAGCGTAACATGCCCGAAAATGCCCTGGATGATTATAGAAACATGTTGATTGGAGCTTACACTACACGTGACGCTGATCTTAATTACACCCATGCTGCCAAGCAATCCTACATTGCCTTTGGAACCGCCCTGTTAGCTGCCGCTGAACAAAAAGTAGACGCTACGCCTATGGAAGGCTTTGACAACGACGCGTTGGATACTCTTTTAAATTTAAAAGAGAAAGGATTAAAGAGTACAGCCATTATGACCTTAGGTTACAGGGATGAAGCAAACGATTGGTTAGTGAACATGAAAAAAGTACGCACACCAAAAGATAAATTTATAACAGAAGTAAAATAAGAAAGATTTGTCATGGTACCGTCATGGTAAGAATTTAGCTGCTTGCCATGGCGGTTTTTTGTGTCAATGTCAGGGTTTTGAATGACAAAAAACCTGAATTGAGGAAGATAAATGCCATTAAATACTTAAATTTGCTGCCCACATACTACCATAGGCCATGGAAACAATTAAAGTAAATACGATTGAAGAAGCGATTGCCGATATTAAAGCCGGCAAAGTAATTATTGTTGTTGATGACGAAGACAGAGAGAACGAGGGCGACTTTTTAACCGCAGCCCGTAACGTAACGCCGGAGGTTATTAATTTTATGGCTACTCATGGCCGTGGCTTAATTTGCGCCGCTGTTACCGAAGAACGTGCAAAAGAATTACAGTTAGAGTTGATGGTTACTTCCAATACAGCGTTACACGAAACTGCATTTACGGTATCGGTAGATTTGTTAGGCTATGGTTGTACAACAGGTATTTCTACCGCCGATAGATCGAAAACTGTAAAAGCGTTAATAGACCCAACAATGAAGGCTTCTGATTTTGGAAGACCCGGGCATATATTTCCTTTGATAGCAAAAACCGGTGGCGTATTGCGTCGCACGGGTCATACGGAGGCTACGATTGATTTTGCACGCCTGGCTGGATTTGAACCCTGTGGTGCTTTAGTAGAAGTACTAAACGAAGATGGAACCATGGCACGTTTACCTGACCTGGTAAAAGTTGCCAAACAGTTTGATTTAAAAATTGTAACGATTAAAGATCTGATCTCTTACCGTTTAGCAAAAGAAAGTATTGTAACCCGCCAGGTAGAAGTGCAAATGCCAACGACCTGGGGCGATTTTAAACTGATATCCTATAAAGTAGATACAACCGGCGAAGAACACATGGCTTTGATAAAAGGCGAATGGGATAAAGATGAACCAGTGTTGGTGCGCGTTCACTCATCGTGCGTAACGGGCGATATTTTCGGATCTTGTCGTTGTGACTGTGGCCCGCAATTACACCGGGCCATGGAAACTATTGAGAAAGAAGGAAAAGGCGCCATCGTATACATGAATCAGGAAGGCAGAGGGATTGGTTTGCTCAATAAATTAAAAGCTTATAAGTTACAGGAACAAGGCCGCGATACGGTAGAAGCCAATTTAGAACTCGGGTTTAAAATGGATGAGCGTGATTATGGCGTTGGTGCACAAATATTACGTGACCTTGGCATCAGTAAAATGAAGCTAATGAGCAACAACCCTGTGAAACGCGTTGGCTTGATTGGTTATGGTTTAGAAGTGACCGAAAATATTCCTATTGTTATTCCTTCCAACCCGCATAACGAGAAGTATATGCAGACCAAGAAAGATAAAATGGGGCATAGTATTTAAACGCTGCCTCTCTTTTTAATTACAACTTTTTTGATTACCTTCATTATTACTAAACGTAATGCATGAAGATACTTTTACCTTTCATTTATTTCATATTCATTTATCCTTCTGGTTTTATAAAAGCCCAGCAAGTATATCCATACTTAAATGCTTCAACGGGCAACGAGGGTCAGTATATTGTAGATAGTGATACTAATATCATTATGTATCATGGCAATCAAATTGAGAAACTGGATAAAAATTTTAACCCGATCTGGGTTAAACAGTATGATGGCCTAGCATTTTTTAGTTTATTATTATCCAAAACAGGAAGTATTTATTTTATTTCGGCAGACAGTGCATTTACTTATAATTCGTCCATAAACATAATAGGTAAATTAAATCCAGACGGCACACTTAACTGGTGTAAGCAATTTCTTTCGGGGTCTAGTATGCCATCAATTCCTGAAAGATTCTCTGATTTAATACTGGACAGAAATAATAATTTAGTCGCTTCGGCAAGTTATGAGTATACTTCAGAAACGGCATGGTTTTTAAAGTTGGATACATTAGGTGGTATTTTATCCACTAAGAAATTTGATCTTGGTGGATTTAGTTTACATAATTTAAAAATATTGGAAGACAGTGCCGGTGTATACCATTTTATCAGTGGTTTTTGGAATTTTGAATTTGGAGGGATACTCAAATTCAGGTATAATGAAAATACGGATACGGTAACTCAATTTGGTTGGACAGGAGGAGTTTCATCTCCAATCAATGCACAATCAAATTTTTTCAGATCCAAAAATGATGCTTCAGTATATTATTCATTCCAAAAAATAAATGGACTTTCAAACGTTACCAGCGGATATGTTGTAAAATATCAAAATGATAATATCCTCTCTAAAACTTACTATGGTTTAGGCTATGGTCCTTGGTATTTTAATGGCTTTGACGAAGATGAGTATAGCAGCATCATATATTCTATTTCAAACGACTACGTTAATAACATGGGTGGATATTACCATTACACCACTAAAATAAATTCAACATTTACAGCAGGTAATAGTATACAGTATCTTTCTAATTTTGGTTTCACTACTGCAAATTTTTCAACTATAATTAGAGGAAAAATACATGCTTTATATGGGAACAAGTATGTATTTGACTTGTACGGCGGACCTTTTTTATCTAATCCACTTACTGCAACTCCTGTAGATTCCTCTCTAAGTGCTGCTTGCAAAACGTCTAATTCCTTTACATTTAGTAGCCTCGCAGTTGATAGTTTCAGCACTAATTATCCGTGGACATTTCAAATAATAAATAATATAACAACATATAGCAGCCTAACTCCATCTGTAACGGCAATTACTAATTTTTCTGTAAATAATAATTATTGTTTAGTGACAGAAACGCGTGAATTAAAAAAAGAATCGGACCGATTTTCTGTATATCCAAATCCTGCAAGTGAAGAACTCAAAGTTAGCGTTCCAAATAATCAAACGATCGATAGGATAGACATCATTGATATAACCGGAAAAACGGTTTTATCTGATGATCAGGAAACCATAGATGTTTCTGATTTGAAGCCCGGTTTGTATTTTATTAAAGTGGTGACCGATCAAAATGAGTATAAACAAAAATTCATTAAAGAATAACCTGAATCTAATAGTAAAAAAAATACGCCCTTTTATAGTAACCTTTTAAACTAACCACTATGAAAACAATTGTACTCACCATTGCTTTACTATTCGCTTTCAGCTTTATTAAAGCGCAAAACTTTCCGTACCTGAATGCTTCTACAGCGAATAGCGGTGAATTTGTAATAGATGTCGATTCGAACGTTTTTATGTTCCATGGCAACAAGTTTGAAAAGCTGGATAAACATTTCAATCCCATCTGGATAAATAATTACTCGGATTTACGATTTAAAAACCTTTTACTATCTAAAACCGGCAGCCTGTTTTTTATTGCCACAACGGTTGGGGGAGATAAAATTGGTAAAATAGAGGCGAATGGAAACTTAAGCTGGTGCAAATCACTTCCCAGCTATACAACGACGATATCGGGCAATACCTATACCGTTTCCATAAATAGTGCCGACCAGATGCTCTTGGATCGGAATAACCAGCTGATCATAACGGGCGTAGACGGCAGTTTTTACTTTTTGAAAACAGACACCCTGGGTAATTTTATGAAATTAAGGCGGATCGGCAGTAATGTTCTTTTAACTCCAAAAAATTCAACTATTATAAAAGATGTTTCTGGTGTGTATAGTGTAAGCAGCCTGGGCTACGGATTTGAAGGACCGGTTTATAACCTTATTTATAAGTACGATGATTTGACTGATGTTATAACCGCCGACTCCACGTTTGAAATTGCCTATATGGGCAACATGAACCAGAATCCGAGCAGTAACGAACAAACTATAAAATCGAGCAAGCAAGCGGATGTTTTTTATGTTTGCAATAATGCCGGCGCCGCGTCGAGTACACTGTACAATACATTTTCATTTAGAAAGATAAAAAATACATTTCTTACCTGGGGAGTTCAATTTCAAACATTTGCCCCTTACCTGATGAGTCTTCAAAACGTGGAGGAAGATCATTTAAAAAATGTTTATTTATCGGTCAGCTGTAAAAACGTATCTACTAATAAATTTCAGAAATGGATCGTTAAAGTAGATTCGAATGGCATAAGTGATCATCAGAAATATAATTTTCTGCAAAATTTCGGAAAAGCATCGTTTTCCGGTGAAGACTCCATCACTCAATTGAAACATCATTATGGAAATCATTTTTTCTATTCCATAGAAACCTCAAGCTCCTTACCGGGTCCTTTATCCATTACGAAGATGGATTCTGCCATTGGCTCTTATTGTTCACCTACAGCCAGTATTAGTGTTACTCCATCCAATTACTATGCTTACGCGTTCGGATCTTTAAATACCACAACACTCACCAGCGTAGCGTCTGTCACCATGTCGCCATTTTCATCAACGATGAGTACAGTGACTAATTTTTCAGTGATCATAAACAGTTGCCTGGCACTAAACACCAAAGAGTACAATGTAGATGGTAACATTTCTGTTTATCCCAACCCTGCGAATGCTTTATTGAACATACATACGACGTCAAATTTTAGTATTATTAGCTCCACCATTTATGATGTAAGCGGTAAACTGGTTTTAACCAGTAACGGTCAGGGGACTATCAATGTTGCGAACCTAAATTCGGGCATGTACTTTATTAAGGTAATGACTGATAAAGGCGAGTATAAACAGAAGTTCATCAAAGAATAGTTTATTTTTTTAATGGCAACAAAGCCTTATCTTTGCTGCTATGACACCTGATTACCGCAGCGGCGAACTTTTACTGATTAACAAACCTTATACCTGGTCGTCGTTTCAGGCTGTTAATAAACTAAAGCATGCTTTAAAAAGACATCCTTCTTTATTATTGGATGACAAATTAGTTCATTTGAAAATAGGACATGCCGGCACCCTGGATCCCTTGGCTACAGGCCTGTTAATTATCTGCACAGGAAAAAAAACCAAGGAAATTTCCTCATTCCAGGATCTTACCAAGGAATACACCGGTACCTTTTTCGTTGGTGCTACCACGCCCTGTTACGATAAAGAAAAAGAAGTGGATGCTACCTATCCTACAGAACATATTACGGAAGAATTGGTTCTGGAAACCGCCAAATCTTTTGTTGGCGAGCAGGAGCAAATCCCACCGATGTTCAGTGCTGTTAAAGTAGATGGCAAACGTTTATATAAACTGGCAAGAATTGGCGAAGAAATTGAATTAAAGGCTCGTCCGATAACTATATTAGAGTTCGAAATAACGCGTTGTGAATTACCGCTGGTTGATTTTAGAATTGTTTGCACCAAGGGAACATATATACGGAGCATTGCGCGTGATTTTGGGTTGGCATTAAATAGCGGCGCTTACCTCGACACTTTATGCCGTACCAAAATTGGATCCTTTTGCTTAGAAGACGCTAAAACACCCGAAGAATTTATTAAAGACAATACTTATTAGATAACGAGCTTACGCATTATTCTGATTTACACGTTGTATTTTGGACCTGGAAAAACATAATCAAAAAGCCTCTACTCTCAAGAAAGAGAACAGGATTTTTTTTGATAAACTGAAGCGAACCAAACCAAAAAATTTAGATAAGCTATTTCATACGTTACACGAAGAAGTATTTGAACATACAGATTGTTTAAATTGCGCTAATTGCTGTAAAACAACATCGCCCATTTTTTATAACCGCGACATTGAGCGATTGGCTAAACATTTCAGAATTAAACCGGGTGAATTTATTGATGCTTATTTAAGAATTGACGAGGATAAAGATTATGTGCTGCGACAGGCTCCTTGCCCTTTTCTGGGTTCGGACAACTATTGTTCTGTTTACGAAGCGAGGCCCAATGCCTGCCGGGAATACCCTCATACTGATAGAAAACGCATGGAACAAATTTTAGAGTTAACGTATAAAAATACGTTTGTATGTCCGGCCGTGTTGGAAATAACAGAAACACTGAAGAAAATAATATAACCACAGTGTCAGTTACAATAATTTTTTGCAGGATATTAAGCGGAGCCGAAGTGTTTCAAAAAATTACCGGAAACTTTCTGAGATTGCTCTGAATACGTTTGCAAAAAAGCAGTAATGTTACTAGAGTGACGCAACATTAATTCAAAGGAAATTACAGAAGTTTCACTTTATACTTGTCTGCCATTTTCTGTAACTGTTCATCACTCACACCATGTGTATTTTGTTTTCCGTGGTAATTTTCAACGGTAACAACAAACAGCGTGTAATTAAACCTGGAGGCCAGGTTAAAATAAGACTCAAGTTCCCAATCTATTGTAAAGGTATTATGCACGATCACTTTCGGAATGTATTGCTCCATCGCATCTCTGGTCAACTGTTCGCATTGTTTATAAGCAAGATGATTGTTGCTAAAATTAAATACATAGTCGCCGGTAACTTCATCCGTAAAATAATCGTCGACCGAAAAAATAGGGTACATGCTATTTTCAGACAGCACGTGTGCAAGTGTAGATTTACCGCTGCCGGGTAAACCACGTAATAAAATTAATGAGCGCTGCGTTGACATCTTACTAACAAAGGTACAAAAAATGCTCCGTCATTACTAAATCGCTAATACATCGCTTTTGATCTTCTTTGATATAAGAATGCAGCTGGCGTCATCATTCTCAAGGTTATCTCAGACCCTCCTTTACCGTTGCTTGCCTTTGCCAACCTTGAAATATTTAAATCGTAACTATACCCTATTGCAAATCTACCCGATTCGAACAAAACAGTAGGTATAATAGCATCGACATTCCTGTAATTTACGCCTACTCCAAGAGAGGAACGCTTTAAAAAACCGGTATATTTTGAATCATCTTTAATGTAGTATTTAATCATCATACCCGCCATGATCTCTTTGGATGGGCCCTGCATTTGAACCAGCCATGTGGGAGCAATTGCAATTAACGTGTTGGGAAGGCCAAACAACAAGTTGCCGTGGAACACATATTTTCGATACAATCTGTCATACTCTCCATTTGTAAAATTTTGCTGAGGACGCGTTAAGTGGTAGGCAGAAAAACCGATCTGTGCATTTACCTGGTTATTGGCGGATATTGATTTCTCGCCCCGACTGAATGTATATAAAATACCGCTTCCAATATCGCCATATGCAAAAGCATCCCGGGAATATATTTCTCCGGACGGCAAATTCGGGTCATACGTATATCCATTGTACTGTGCTCCGTAAATAAGTTTTGTGTTCTCCATTTTTCGTTGCACAATACCGGCTTGCATTCCAATAGAAAGCCGGGCGTTTTCGTTAAGCGGAAAAAACATAGCATAGGTAAGATTTGCCGCCAGCGTTCCCATTTTTGCATCCCCGGCTTTATCGTTATAAACTGAAATTCCCCCAGCCATTTTATTTTTTGACTTTTTGAAGAACATCGATCTCTTCTTATCTACTTTTTCCCAATTGCTTGCCTTGAACCTGGAGTCGAAAGATAATCCGTAAGTTCTGTAAGGAGTTGTTACACTTCCCCATTGATCTTTATAAACCAGGGACGTCCTCATAACATAATTAGAACCAGCTAATGCAGGATTAACCATCAGTGGATTTTCATTATACTGAGAAAAATGAAAATCCTGAGAAGATAATCTCATAAACATTACACAACTTAATACGGTGATAAAAAATTTCATTTTCATGTTTGTTTATTTTACTAACGTAATGTTTCCTTTTCTAATAATTTCACCAACATCTTTAACCGTTGCTTTAATGTAATAGACAAACACAGCTGAGTTCAATGGATTACCTAAAAACTTGCCGTCCCAACAAAACGAAACGTCTTCCGAATCATAAACCTTTTCTCCCCATCTGTTATAAATACCAATATAAAATCCGGTGACACATTTACTCCATCCTTGCAAACAAAATTCATCATTAACGCCGTCGTTGTTAGGACTAAAAGCGGTAGGGGCCGAATAATCTGTACTGCTTACACAATTGATATCTACCGTGATTAACACACACGACGTGTCGCTGCAGGACCCGATGGTTGTATAAGCACAATACTCTGTTGTTACAGTTGGCGAAGCAGTTGTGTTTGAGCAGGTAGCGCAACTTAACCCTGTGGTAGGAGACCAAACCACTGATGCCCCAGCCGGAATATCGGCAAAAATCTGAGTATTATCTCCAGAATAAATAGTTGTATTTGTGCCAACGTTAACCGTTAAAGTACCAACTGAATTTACGTTTGTAATTGCTGAACCGGTGCAGCCCGTAGCATCAGTTACCAAAACGCTATATGTTCCGGCAGATAATCCGGTAACCGTAGTACTGTTACTATTAACGTTCCATAAGGGCGTTAATGATCCTGTTCCTCCGCTTGCAATAACTGTTGCGGTTCCATCATAATTTCCACAGCTGGCTGTAGTATTGGTTACAGTTACCACGATAGCCGGTGGCTGACTGATGGTTAATGTAATAGTACTTAAACACAATGACGCATCTGAAACAAAAACCGTATAGGTGCCGCCTGTTAATCCATTGGAAACAGCAGCATTACCTCCCGTAGGGCTCCAGGTATAACTGAATGGTCCTGTTCCGGTAGCCAAAATTGAAGCGCCTGCATTGGTAGACGAAAAGCAGATTGCATTTGTTTGCGAGGCCACAGATAATCCTGGGCCTGCACCTGTTGTGTTAACAGATGTATTAACTGTAACCTGGCACCCTTTAGAATCTGTAACAACCACCGAATAACTGCCCGCCGCTAATCCGGAAATAGAAGCGCCTGAACCTGCCGTTGGAGCCCAACTATAAGTGTAAGCCGGCACTCCACCACTTGCGGTGACGGTTGCACTCCCGATGCTATTACCACATCCGGTTGGTGTTGTTAATATAGTTCCTGTAATTCCCGCCGTAGGTTGTGTAATTGAAATTGTATGTGTACCAATACACTGACTGGCATCTTTTACTATAACTGTATACACGCCAGCACTCAGCGATGGCTGAATTGCGCCTGTTAGGTTGCCGGGTGTCCAGGTGTATGTATAAGGTCCCGAACCGCCAGTGGCATTTACTGTGGCTGTTCCATTGTTACCACCAAAACAGGAAACGCTGGTTTGAGCTACAATAGTTAACGTTGGTCCGCTTGTTGAATTTAAAGAGACGACACTTGTTGCGATACAACCCTTGGCATCTGTGATAGTTACTGTGCTGTTCCCCGAAGAGAGGTTATTGACCGATGCAGTTGTTGCTCCACCGGGGCTCCAACCATATGTATAAGACGGCGTACCCCCACTAACGGTTACCGACGCAGCACCATTACTCAAGCCGCAACCCGGCGCAGTGGTATTTGAAATGGTAGCACTTAAAGAGGCTGTTGGCTGCGTAATTAATACGGTTGTTGTAGATGCACATGCATTAGCATCGGAAGCATTAACGGTATACAATCCTGCAGCTAATGCTGTTTGCACTGCTCCATTTAAATTTCCTGGAATCCACGTATACGTAACCGGCGCTGTACCGCCTGCGGCATTGATGGTTGCGCTACCTGTACTTGCTCCAAAACAATTAACGTTTGTTTGAGAGGTTACTGAAAGTGTTGGTCCTCCTGCGGTTGTAATGTTAGCGATTGCTGTTACTGTGCATCCTTTAGCATCAGTAACGGTTACCGAATTAGTGCCCGAATTTAAATTAGACACTCCGGCTGTTGTTCCTCCGCCTGGAGTCCAGCTGTATGAATAACCCGGCGTACCACCGTTAGTAGTTACTGTGGCTCCACCTGTGCTTGTGCCACAACCCGCGGCTGTAGTTGCTGTCATCACAGCCCCTACGGCAGCTGTGGGTTGGGTAATGGTTATTGTTGTTGATCCTACACAACTATTGGCGTCGGTTACATTGACCGTATAAGCACCGGCACTTAAGTTTATTTGACTGGCGCCATTTAAATTTCCCGGTGTCCAGGTATACGTATACGGGCCGGTTCCTCCAATTTGACTAATAGTTGCCATGCCGGTACTGGTGCCAAAACAGTTAACATTGGTTTGCGACACAACAGATAGTGTAGGACCGCCCGCAGACGTAATATTTGCAACGGCAGTAACTGTGCATCCTTTAGCGTCAGTAACGGTTACCGAATTGGTGCCAGAACCTAAGTTAGAAACACCAGCTGTTGTTGTACCGCCTGGCGTCCAACTGTATGAATAACCAGGCGTGCCTCCACTGGCCGTTACTGTGGCACCGCCCGTAGCAGAACCGCAACCGGCTGCTGTAGTTGCACTGATAACAGCGCCTATTGCAGCCGTTGGCTGAGTAATAGTTACAGTTCCCGTTCCCACGCAACTGTTAGCGTCTTTAATGGCAATTGTATACGTGCCGGCCGTAAGGCCTGTTTGGCTGGCTCCCGTTAAATTTCCAGGCGACCACGTATACGTATAAGGTCCTGTTCCTCCACTTGCACCAACACTTGCCGATCCCGTATTGGCACCAAAACAGTTGACATTGGTTTGAGAAGTGATTGCCATGGTTAAAGTAGGACAAGCTGTAGTTGTGCAAGGTGGTATAGAAGCCAATGTTGTAAAAGTAAAAGTAATGCCGCTTCCAAGGTCTTTGACTTTGATAGGGAACACCGTAGAAGAAGGCGCCGCTACTGTAGTGCCGCTAGCAGTCCAGGTAGGCACAGTAACTCCGGCACAAACAAAAGGTATACAATTTCCCCCGGGGCAGGCAGCACAATTAACAGAAGTAGTGGTGCTTGCCCAGGTGTATGTGCTTGCTCCACCTATTACCGTTAAGGATCCGGAACTAATACATAATGAAACTGTTCCGCAGGCAGATACTGTAATGGTGGTAGTACCAACACCACAAGCTAAACTATAGGTAATAACATGTGTTCCAACGCCAGCTGTTCCCGGGTTAAAAGTTCCGGCCGTTGCATTTGTAATTCCGGCACCACTCCAGGTTCCGCCGGCAGTAGCAGCTTGTAAATTGAAGGGTGCTGCGGTGCTACATAAATTTGTTACCGGGCAAATATTAACGTCGCAGCAGGTTAAACTAATAGTGGTACATGCACTTGCATTAATGTGTTCAATAGTCCCTGTTCTTGAACCGGTAGCAGACGTTCCGGTTGAGCCACATGCAATAATATTTCCACCACTTTGAACATGAACGTCGTACACGTTATAAGTTGTAGGATATGATGCTAACTGCGTTAAATTGGCATCATACTTTATGATCGCATTTTTGGAACCAACATATACGTTCCCACAATCATCTATATCTATGCCGCTATTTTGAACCACGTTTCCGCCAAATCCCCCGGCAAATCCCCCGCCAGGTATTGGAGCTGAACTAATGATGGCGCTGGTATTCAAATCCCGTTTATCTACCTGGTTACCCCTGTTCACATATACGAAGGAGGTGTTAGCTTTAATCGCCATAATACCACTATTATCGTACCTATAGTTTTCACATTTATAACTTAAATTATAACCACTGGATGTTTTATAGAGTGCTGCATTTGGCGTAGAACAGGCCGCAAAATTCTGACTAATGTATCCGATGGTATCATGAGATAAAAAATAATACCGGCCGTTACCACAAGGAGCTATTGCCCTGACTTCTTTTCCCAAACCACCACCACCGGCAACCTTTTGACTGCTCACCACATTTCCACTGGCCATATTAACTTCGTAAATAAAAGGAGTTACTGATAGTCCAACTCCTCCCGTTCCTCCAATAATCAATCGCGTCTGATCGCAGTTAAACGTGATACACCAGAATTCGGTCAAAAGAGAAATTCCTCCGGGGCTTGTATTATTCCAGACTACCGCACCTGCCGTGGAAACTTTCACGATCCTGGCCGTTGATCCTTGTGTTACATAAGAATTACCTACGTTATCCACTGCAAATGTGCCTAGCCATGCTGTTGTATCATAGGGCGTGTTATAGGTCCATTGTAAGGCACCTGCAGCATTATACTTCAATAATTGCATCGGGCTTACCCCACCAATAATGTAAGTATTACCGGCACCATCTCTTTCACACTCCCACACACAATCCCAGTTTGTAGGGAATACAGGGGTTTGAGTCCAGGGATCAATCACCACTTCTTTGGTATTATCGTAATTAGCCAACTGAAAAGAAATGGTTTTATCTGATTTAGTAAACGCAGAAGTAATAATTGAATGATGGTTTTGTTGATAGAACGTTAGCGGCGCATGATCAATAATATCTCCGAATTTAGTGTCGATTCTGACTTCGCCATTACTGTTTAGTGAAACGTGATTATCGTAAACCATTTTTACCTGGGAAGGATCGGCGCCAGGATGCAGGATCAGTGAATATTTTAATCCGTCTTTTTCTGCAAAAACATACTCTATATCTATATGAGGGTATATATTTTTGTAGGTAATTTTTTTGAACCCTTTTACATAACTTATATTTTTATATTGTGTGGATTGCTGCTTAAAATGGTAACTATGATAATCGTTAGTCATCCCACTGGCTTCAATTTTCACATTCTCATTGGCGTTTTGCCAAAGCATGGTCACCTGGTCGGCTTTTACCTTTAACCGGCGTTCTTCTTTTTCATGTTCAGCAAACTCTTCCACACTACTGAATTCTTCTTTTAATTCCCGTTCTATTTCTCTCGCATCTTTTTGTTTTTTGGAAGGTTCCAAAAAAGTATAGGTAATTCCTTTTTTTGTAAAAAATATTTTCGTTCCGCCATTATCCACAGCATATAATACCTCTCCCGAATTGCCAAATGAAGTTGGAATAATAAACTGACCCTTGTTTTCAATAAACACTTTTTGATACTCAAATTTTTTAGACCACGATGCCGCCATATTATTTTGTGCAATTAGCCCCTTACAGGTAAAAAGCATTAAGCATATAAGCGAAACAAAGTGATTTAAAGGTGTTTTCATGTTAATTATTTGAAAATGAAGATTTTTGGCTTACCAACAAATATCAAACATACACTTACAAGATATTAGGGGGGCGCCCCCTCAATTCGAAAGAGACCTTCACAACAAAATCGTCTTTTTTAAAAGAGAACGCTTTAATTATTCATGAAATATTTTTGTGAATTCTTTTTAGATTACGCCCATGCCTAACAAAACAGAAAATACCAAAAGCATGATACCTACTACATTTTGTACGAATCCGATAGTGACTTTTTTTATCAGCTTGTTGCCGATAAAAGCCCCTAAAAAAGCTGAAAGAGTTGCGACAAGGATCAATGTTATATCGAGGCTTGCCTGATTGACTATGATCTTGTCAGCGTAAACTGAAAGCCTGGATATATCGATCATGCAAGCTAAAACAACTCCCGTAGCAATAAAAGCTTCTTTGGATAAATTTGTTTTAATAAGGAAAACCGTTCTCAAAGCTCCCTGATTGCCAGATAAACCGCCGAAGAAACCACTCAATAAACCGCCGATAGGTAAATATTTTTTGTCGATCTGCATATTTTTGAATTTAGGAACAAACTCAAAAAGCGCAAATACAAACATTAATAGAGCAATCAGCAATTTTCCCGGCGTGATAAAAAAGACTTTTCCAAGTAACGCATACTCGCAAATTGGCTCAATTCCGCTTATGCGTGATAAAAAATACGCCCCCGCAATTGCTGCTACGACAGAAGGAATGCCAAAATACATAATTACTTTAAGGTCAGCTTTTTTTCCCAGTAAGGCTAACTTAAAAAGGTTGTTCAGGAAATGTACGATGGCCGTTAAAATAATAGAAAGTTCGATCGGGAAAAAAAGAGCAAATACCGGTACCAATATGGTACCCAGGCCAAAGCCTGAAAACAGAGTTAAGCCTGACCCCACAAAAGCAACAATGGCTATGATGATATACTCTGTCATTTAAGAAAAGTACTCCCGGATTAACCAGGAGTACTTAAACAAAAATAATTATAATTTATATCGCAAACTAATAATGAAATTACGACCGGGTGCATTGATCCCACTGGCAAACGTTCTGTAACGGTTATTAGTGATGTTTTCACAAGCAGCATTTAAACGCAGAGATTTGGTGATGTTAACCCCAAGTCGTATGTTTAAAGTAAACCATGCCGGCATACCATTAACGGTTGCATAAGGTAAATTATCTTCACCGCTCGGACTATAATCAGCCAAAGCCTTTTTACCATTGTAGCGAACAAAAAATTCCCCATCCATATTTTTTGCTTTATAGATCAGGCTTGTTTGTCCAAATACCGGCGCAATATGATCGAGAGGAATAACTGTATCCGTTTTTGTATTCGTATAACGACCATAAGTATAATTTAATACACTCTTAAAAGAAACGTGTTCGTTAAAATCAAACTGCACACCTCCTGATAATCCCAAAATATAAGCATTATCAGCATTTTGGGTTGCCTGTACTTTGCTTTTTACACCCTGGTATGTTGCAGAGTCACTTCCTTTAAAATTAAAATCTCTTACTACCAAAGCATTTGTCAAACTTGTATAAAATCCGGTGATATCAAATTTATATTTTCCCTGGATCACTTTACTAACTCCTAATTCAAAATTATAAGAATACTCGGGTTTCAAATCAGGATTTGGTACAATCACTATTCCTCCTGTTCCTTCAAACACTTTAGTCATGTCATCCACATTTGGTGATCGGAATCCGGTATTGGCCAACAAACTTACTTTGTAATCGTTGTCTGACTTCCAGGTAAAACCCAATGAACCCGTAACTGCCTGATTCTTTTGCTTTGCCTCATCAAACGGTAATCGTGTAGATGCAAAAGTTGTATCAACAAACTTAGCCGATAAACTTGTGTTGGTATAACGAATGCCATCTGTTATTATAAAATGATCATTCACTTCCCATGCATGCGACAGATACACTGCCAAGCTGGTCATCTGACTTCCGCCATCAGGATACCGTGTTTGAGCTTTGCCTTCTCCACCCGCAACAATGTTAGTGGTATCAGCAACAGATTGCACGTTATTATGAGTAAACTCTAAGCCATATCTCAACTCGTGTTTTTCTTTGATCACTTTGTAAGCATCCAGGTTAGCAGACAAAACGGTAACATCTTCACGTTGCGATGTACGGGCCGTTTTTTGCCACCTGCGGGTGATCCGGTCCTGATCTATTTTTTGGTAGGCCAAAATAACTTTGATATTATCACTTACTGCAGTTTTTTTATCGAAGTTTAAGGTATATGCACCCAATAGTCGTTTTTGCGGGCCATAGCCATTTTCTGCCCATCTGAATTTCCCAGCAGCATAATCGCCATTTAACCTATCGTACCTGGGTAAATAACTGGAAGCGCCATACTGAAAATTTAAATTGTGAGTCAGGTGTTCGCCGGTTTTAACACTGAACCTTTGCATGATATCCATTTGGGTGTAGGCACTTCCTTTTTGCAGATTATTATTTGCGTTCTCAGTCATCGTGTCTCTGCCATTTACACGTTCCTGAAAATACCGGCGGTCCCATGTATTTGAGTACCCGTTTAATTTGGTCGATCCACTCATCACATCGCCAAAATCAGAAAAAGTAATATTGGTTAAAGAGGCGAATTTTTTCCAGCCCAAATTAAAATCGATATGGCCCGTTTTTTCCTGAACGGCAGTACCATAACGTACCATGGCGTTTGCTTTTACCAGCATTTTGTCGTCGGCGCTGAACTGAGCATTTTTTGTATAGAAATGCATCACACCTCCTAAGGCATCGCTACCATACATGGTGGATGATGGGCCGAAAATAATTTCTGTTCTGTCGAGCATATTCGGGTCAATGGTCATCACGTCCTGCAAATGGCCGCCACGGTAAATCGCATTATTCATGCGAACGCCGTCGATCACCAAAAGTACTTTATTGGCTTCAAATCCTCTCAGGCTTGGGCTTCCGCCTCCCGCCTGGCTTCGCTGAATAAATACCTGCCCGGTATTTTGTAACATATCTCCGGTGGTAGCAGGGTTAGCAAATTCGATGTCTTTTTGTTTGATCACTTCCATTTGATAAGGAACATCTATTTTTGATTCCATTTTGCGATTTGCCGAAAACACAACTTCATTCAGGTTTACTGACTTTGAAGAAAGATCTATAGCTAAATCAGCGGCTTCGGTTCCCAGCCATACTTTTTTGGCGGCATATCCGTACTGAAACACAAATAATGAATCGCCTTTTAATAAAGTCGATACATCCGCTTTCCCTTTCACATTTGTTTTTACCTGAAGATTGTTTTTATCCTGTATAACAACATTCTCCAATGGCTCACGGGAAGACTGATCGCGTATGGTAATGGTTTGAGAATAGGATGACAGGGATAGGCCACCCAATAAAATAAGTAATTTATTTTTCTGCATAAGTTTAGTTTTATAAAATATTGAAATATCCATGGCACAACTTCTCAAAGAAGTAACCACAGAATAATTGAAGAGCCGAAAACTCACATAAAATTAAACTGAAAAATCGGGCGGAGGGGAATCCGGTAAGATGATCCGATTAATTAGAAAAAATTCATCGGTCATGAAATAAGACGTGCCGGAATTAGTTAAAATATTTAGGCGGAAGCTACCATCTTCAACCAGATAGGTAAGCGACAGAAGGTTTTTTAAAAGTTCAAAAGGGCTTTTGGTTGCACTACCCGAATTGATATCATACAGGTCTGCAAAATCCTTTTTCAGTTTCATTTCCTCGTGATCAGAAACAAGGGTCAGCTCAACCGTTAATCCTTTTCCTTTAATACTCACCACATCGTGCAGAATGCCCTTGTAAACCACTTCTTTATTCTCATCTTCCCACGTAATTTTAAGGGAATTAACATATACTTCGCTGGGATTGATATGAATGATTGTAAAAGCAGCATGTTCTTTTACTGTTGAAATATAAGCTTTGAACTCTTTTTTATAATGGTGTAAATAAACCCTGTGCGCCACATAACCTCCCACTGAAAAAACAGCGATCAAAAAAAAGGAAAATATAATGGCAGTTTTTTTCAAGATAAAACGTTGGTATATTTATTAAATATAATGTATTTATTGACGAAATATACTGACTAATTAATTATTAAACCGGAGGGCTAACCCTCCTAATTTCAGACTAAAGCAAGAACCACCGCAATCACTTCTTTATTTAATGATTACCAGTTTGCTTTGCTGTGTTTGACCGCCTTTTGTGATCTTATAAAAATAAATACCACTATCAAAAGCATTCAAGGAAGCCGTTTTAAGTGACTCATTTTCTTTAATAGAAAAATTACTGATTATCTGCCCGTTCATGTCAAAAATACTCACTTCGCAGACTTGAGCTTTACTATTCCTAAAAGTAACATCCCTGGAAGCAGGATTTGGATAAACTGTTATTCCCATCGCGTTTTTTTCTTCAACATCTGTGACCACTCCCAGATTATTATAGCCTACCAGTCCCATTGGAGTTGCCATCCAAACAGTATTCAATGTATCCATATCAAAATTTGCTATAACGCCAAGCGGGATAATTGAATTCCATGGACCATACATACCCGTGGATGCCGGGTTATATAAAGTTACATTGAGAGCATATGCTGTAGTACTGGTCATTGCCAGCCTGTAATAACCCTGGGTATTGGTTGCAAACTGATACTCCGGCTGTTGATTGTAGTTAATGTCGCTCAGTAATACATTATTTTTGTTATACGTTCGTAATCGTTGATTTGTTGAAGGTGTACCTGTATACAACTGGGCTACCTCATAACGATTCCCATATCTGTCTGTTAATACATCGATATACGTGCAGCGGGAATAAATATTATTGAAACAGCAGCTTACGGGCATTCCCGGTACGTTTGAAATGGTGAAATCATTCAAATAGGTAATACTGTCCGCCAAATTTTGTGGTGGACCGGATCCTGAAACAGGTGTTTTAACCAGACCATAGATCATGTGATTGTCATGTGCTACTAGTTTTCCAATGTTTTGAAGACAGGAATTTGAACTATTAATATTAGTAACGCTACTTGAAACAGCATTGAATTTTACAATGCCTTCATTATCGCTCCACAAAAACACATCATTGCTGTCAACCGTCAAGCCCGAAAAATTCTGGGTTGATAATGATGGAAGATTTGTTTGATCATAAAGCGTGAACACATTGTTTTGGCATTTATAAAAACCTGAACCGTTATTTGTAAACCAAATCGTATTATCGTAAGCAATTTCAAACCTACTAATATCATTTGTTGGAATGTTTGAATTAGACATGTTGTACTCTGTCCAGGTATTATTCAAAAATTTAAATAAACCATTACTGGTACCAACCCACTTTACATTATTGGTATCTACCTTAACACAGGTCACGTTATCATTGGTAAACGGCGCGTTGGTATGGTCGAACAGAACCCAGTTGGGGTTTTGTGAAAAAGCTGTAATCGCAAACAGCACATAAAGTAATGTAACCAGGTTTTTCATAGCCTTATTTTAAAATAATAATTTTTCCGTTAAAGACTTTCCCCCCCCCCCTTGCTCTATCCTGTAATGATACATGCCATTTGGCAGATCACTGACATTTATTTTGAGTTCGGGTGTCACGGTCAGTTTCAAAGAATAAGTTGCCAGTGTTTTCCCAAACACATCGGTTAGTGTCAGGGTTCCAGGTTTGGTAAATGTGGTTTCAAATTTAAAGGTGATGTTATCCGTTGCGGGGTTTGGATATAGTTTAATTCTGTTCTCCACTTCGCTCAAACTGACAAGATTGGTTGGGTAGCCACAACTTACATTACTCTCACAAAATGTACTATCCGTTTTTAAGAGCCAGATATCCTGATTGCCTGTGCCGCCATTGGCAAATAGAGGACTGATAAAACCCGAGAATACGTAGCCATTATCAGGTGCCTGCACCACATCCCTGAAATAATTCTGGCTACCGGGCTGTATAGCGTATTCTTTACTAAATAAACTATCGCCGTTTTGGTTAAACTCATACATTAACCCATTGACTTTACCTCCTATGCTTGGATAATAGTTTTGACCCACGGCTACTAAATTATCATGGCTGTTTAATATCATTGAATAAGGCTCCGCCCTATCAGTATAAGGGCCATATTCTTTATTAAAGATCAGGTTACCGGCAGCATCTACTTTAATTAACTGCACACGCGTGTTGCCACCATAACCTTTACCGGCAATAGCAACAATATCTGTATTGGGCAACTCAATCAGTGCAGTAGCAGCTAAACCTTGATTACTGGGAAAATGTTGCTGCCAAATAACCGCTCCACTAGTATCTGCTTTTAAAATATAGGCTCCGTTAGAAGCCCCGGCATGAACTCGTTTATTACCCGAAATTAATAACTGCCCGTCACTGCTCATTTTAATGCACCAACCGTATTCATCCCACCCTTGCAGGCCTATCTTCTTTTTCCAGATCTCATTACCCAATGTGTCTGTTTTGATCAATAATATATCTGAATCCTTATATAATGAATCAACCCACCCGACCATATAGATGTATTTAGTGGGGTCTTTAATAAGACTCATTACCTGATTTGCTTTATTTATAAATCCATACTCAGCATAATTTATACTATCCAGATTTGCATCAAATCTCCATAAAAAAGCAAGACTGGTATCGGGCTTATAAAACCTACTACCTCCAATAATAAAATTGTTAGGAGAGTTGATAATGCATTTGCTATTATTTGGGGCAAATAGATTTGCACCCCAATTATATGTTTTATTCTTTACTCTTACTCCAGCTGAATTCACAACACCTAAATTCATGGAATAAAGGCTAAAACTATTGGCTGCACAACCATAAATTAGATAGTCCTGGCCCAATACATTGACTCCAGTGGTTATATCCCCATTATTAAAATTATCGTAGCGGTTACTAAAATATACCTGTGCTGTTCCGGTTTTACACAAACAGCACAACACAATTACATATATTTTAACTAAGCGCATGGTTACTTAATAATTACCAGTTTATTTTGTACGGATTTATCTCCCGATATAGCTTTATAAAAATAGATGCCGCTGCTATAAGCTTCTAAAGAAATCGTTTTTGGCACCTGGTTTTCTTTGATGGTAAATAGGCTCATTAATCTGCCATTAATATCGTAAATACTAACCTCGCAAGTCTCGCTTTCTAATTTACTTAACTTTAATAGCTTACTTAAAAGTAAACAATTAAGTAGTTTAAAACACAACCATTGAAGTCTTTTTTAGCATAAAATAAATTTACTATATATATGCTATATTTGCTAAACAAGATCATGCAACTAACCCAAGTCATAAAAAATAACTCCATCATTCTTTTCCTGCTTTTAACAGCAAGTGCATTGCGTTTATACGGATTATTTGATTTACCATATACCTATGATGAATTAAGTGCGGTGAACCGTTTGGAATTTGATTCGTTTGGAGAGCTGATTACAAAAGGTGTGATGATTGATGCGCATCCCGCTTTGATACAGGTTTGGATGTATTATTATTCGCTGCTGTTTGGAACAACGGAGTGGCTCATGAAGCTGCCTTTTATTATCATGGGAATTGCTTCTGTGTATGTAGTTTATGACATAGGTAAACGCTGGTTCAATGAAACGGCCGGACTTTTAACAGCAAGCCTTTTAACCTGCGCTCAATACTTTGTGTTTTACAGTGTAATTGCGCGGCCGTATATCAGTGGTTTATTTTTGTGCTTACTGACTTTAAAATTCTGGCTGGAAATATTGTTCACCGAATCTCCTCAAAAAAAACACTATGTTTTATTTGCTGTATTCGCTACTTTATCTGCGCTCAATCACCATTTTAGTATGATGTTTGCAGCACTGTGTGGCTTATTGGGTTTGTTTTTTCTTACCAAAACAAACTTCAAAAACTATTTAATAGCCTGCGCAACGGCTGTGATATTATACGCACCTCATTTTCCGGTTTTATTTGCCCAACTCAAAATTGGCGGCATTGGCGCCGGAAGTGGCGGCTGGCTGGATCCACCGGGAAATGATTTTATTCTGAAATTTATAGCTTACCTGTTTCACTATTCCTGGATATTTGCCCTGGTGTTTTCAGCTGTTATTGTGGCAACCTATTTTCTTTCAGAAAAAAACAACAGCACTCAAAAAAATAAAATAAGGGTTTTATTGTTTTTATTATTCGCCTTATCTTTCCTCATAGGATTTTTCTATTCATTAAAAGTAAATCCGGTTATCCAGTTCTCTACACTTATTTTTGCAACACCTTGTCTCCTTTTATTTTTTGCTTCCTTTGCCAGGGAAGTTTCTATAAAATTAAAATGGGCCTCCATCGTTTTGATCCTTGGCGTTGGCATCAGTACCTTGATATTTAAACGGCAGTATTATAACCTGATATTTAAACAAGCCTTTGATTCCTACTTTCAATCAGCCGAAAAATTTAGTAACGGGAAAGGAAGAAATAATATATTTTGTTTATTTAAAGGAGAGCCCTGGTTTCTTAATTTCTATAAAAAGAAATATAATTCTGATGTTCGCTTTAAAGGCATCGAAGGTGAAGCGCTCAGTCAGGAAGATTATAAATCAATTTACGATACTTTGTCTTCGCGATATCTGGTACTTGGGGATTTCAGTCCTGCCCAGTTGTTACAGGCATCAAATTATTACCCATATGTTCATCAAAAAATTACCGGATATAGTTTTGAATTATATGTATTAAGTAAAGATCCATCTGACAAGAGGTTGAGTAAGTTGGATGGAGAAAAAGAGGAGTCGATGAGCCTGGATCTTAAAAATCCTGCAAAAGAATTTAATTTAAATAAAGATCTGATCGTCCATGATAACGGTACACTGTTTTACAGGATCGACAGTTTAAATGAATATCCGCTATCATTTAAAATTAAAAATACCGATTTAAAAGCGCACGAAGGAGAAAGTATTATCACCGAGATCAACTACCAATCAGACACACTGATCAAAGGCTTAATAAGTAGTAGCATCGATGTAAAAAAACAAAATGTTCATTTTACATCATCAGATCTGAATGCTTATTACCAGGCCGACAAGAAAACACAAACTGCTTATTTATCCGTATATGTCAGCGCTACCTTCAACGAACCCGAAAATGAACAAACTATTTTCATTTGGAACAACCAAAAAGAAAAATTCAAAGTAACGGGTTTTACTATTTATAAATGGAGTAACAATCCATATCGCTATGCCCTGTTATCAGATTTTTAGGAGTTAAATAAAACGTCTCTTATATCTTCGGTTTTATCAAACACGCTTTTTGCAAAAGGACACAATGGAATTACCTTAAGTTGTTTTTTCCTCGCAAATTTAACCAGCTCCATCAGTAGAAGCTTACCCACGCCTTTTCCTGAGAAATCCGGATTGACCTCGGTATGATCAATAATGATCTTATCGGCGCCAGCCCAACTATAGGTCATTTCTCCTGCAAAAGTGTCCTCAACCTTTGCCACAAAGGCGCCTTTTCTTTCTGTATTAATATGTTCAATGTTCATACGTATATTTTATTTAAGAAAACCAAATTTGCCGTTATTATAGTCTTCTACCGCTTGTTTAATTTCGTCTTCTGTATTCATCACAAATGGTCCGTAACTCACATAGGGCTCATTGAGGGGCTCGCCACTTAGCACTAATATAATACTATTTTTAGAGGCCTTGATATGAATTTCGCCGCCTTCATTTTTTAACTGTACATAATGATTTTCCAGTACTTTGTTTGTCTCATTCACTGTAATTTCTCCGTCAACCACCAAAATTCCTGTATTAAACGTTGACGGCAATGTAAAAGAAAAATCAGCATTTGAATTTAAATGTATGTCGTACATATGAATAGGTGAAAACGTATTGGCTATCCCTTTGATGCCATTATATTCTCCCGCAATCACATGCACCGTGCCCATATTATTTTCTAATTTTTTATGCGGCTTTGTGTGATGAAGAATGCTTTGATATTTTGCCGGCGTCATTTTATGTTTTTTTGGAAGATTGATCCAAAGCTGAACCATT
This sequence comes from Bacteroidota bacterium, assembly GCA_040387475.1. Taxonomy (GTDB): domain Bacteria; phylum Bacteroidota; class Bacteroidia; order B-17B0; family Aurantibacillaceae; genus UBA4416. Next base: position 47,271 of record JAZKDT010000058.1, read on the forward strand.
TCAAACGCTCCGCCCTTTTGGTCAAAACTTTTTTCGTGGTATTCTTTATGCAAAACACCACCTCCGGCAGTCATCCATTGTACATCACCTTTATTGATGATGCCGTGATTTCCTTTACTATCATGATGTTCAACGCCACCCTTATAGGCAAAAGTAATGGTTTCTATCCCCCGGTGAGGGTGAACGCCAACTCCTCGCGAAATCTCTGAAGCAGGGAAATTTACCTCCGCATTAAAATCCAGTAAGAAAAACGGGCTCATGCGTTCCTCAAATCCTTTTCCGTTAGGAAAAAAATTCATCACTTTAAATCCGTCGCCAACCATGTGTGTATTAGTTGGTGACGAAATGCCTTCAACGCCCCTGTATTTACTGTTAACCAACGCTTCAGCTGCTTTAGCCGTGCTGCTTAAGGATGAAGCAAAATACGTGAGAATGCTTCCTACTATTCCTTTCTTAATAAACTCTTTACGTTCCATAATTACAATTTATAAAAAAATTACTACTCTAAATAACCAAATTTACCCATATTAAAATCTTCAATGGCCTGAACAATTTCTGCTCTTGTATTCATCACAAAAGGCCCTTGCGCTGCAATCGGTTCATTAATAGGCTCACCACTCAATACCAATACAATGGCGTCTTCCGATGCTTCTACTGTAATTTCTTCAGCATTATTTTGAAATACAACAAAGTGATCGGCGGGCACAGTTTCAGTTGCATTTACTTTTACACTTCCTTCAACAACCAGCAAGGCTGTATTATAATGTGCAGGAAAAGAAAAATCAGTTGAAATACCCTTTTTCAATTTAACATTCAATAAATTAACAGGAGTAAATGTAGAGGCTGTTCCTTTGACGTTTTTGTATTGACCTGCAATAACTTCCACTTCGCCACCGTTCGATGGCAGTTGCACCTTATTGATCTGTTGATTAGTGATTCCCTGGTATTTTGGCGCCGACATCTTATCTTTGGCCGGTAAGTTTACCCACAACTGTACCATTTGAAAATCACCCCCTGCTTTACTGAACTGCTCCTCATGATACTCTTTGTGTAAAATACCCGATGCAGCCGTCATCCATTGCACGTCGCCTTCCTCAATTACACCGCTGTTTCCTGAACTATCGTTATGTGCAACTTTACCCTTATAAGCAATAGTTACTGTTTCAAATCCACGATGTGGATGTACGCTCACGCCTCTTGGCTTATCTGAAGGTGGAAAATAAAATTTTGAACCATAATCGAGCATGATGAACGGGCTCATCCGCTGCATGTCCAATTTATAAGGAATAAAATTATGTACCCTGAATCCGTCTCCCACAAAATGTGGCTCTCTTGGAGCAATCACCATTTCTATATTTCTTAATTTCATGTTATGATGTTTTAATTACAGAACAAATTTAAGATGGTTCCTGTCTATAATCATTGATCTATGATATGAAATTTAAGAGGGTTTAAAATGTTTTTTTGCAAGTTCCTTTCTTACCCGGCTCAAACTTTCGGGTGTAATTCCCAGGTAAGACGCAATCATCCATTGCGGCACACGCAACATCAGATCCGGATATAATTTTATGAAATCCATATAACGTTGTTCGGCGGTGGCTCCCAAAAGCAGGCTCACCCGTTTTTGTATGTGGCGTATATGATTGTGTAATGATCTCTCATTAAACTGCCTGTAAGTGTAACTTAACCCTGATGCTTTCTCCATAAAATCCTTGTCGAGATAAACGATTTCAGAGTCCTCTACTGTATCTATAAAAAAATCGGAAGGCTGGTTGAAATAAGAACTGCTTCGATCACTCACGATCCAGTTTTCGGGTGCAAATTGGATCACATGATCTTTGCCCCCGTCATCCATGGTGTATGACCGCAGGAGGCCCTTCTCAACAAAAAAAGAATAGCCACAAACCTCTCCCGGCCTGGATAAAACGGTATGTTTTTTTACTTTCTCAGCGCGTAGCTGTTTCGAAAGAACATCAAATTCGCTATCAGTGACCTGTGCGTTTTTTTGAAGATATTCTTTAAATTTATCTAACATGATAATTCTATTGCGTGATCACTTTTGCATTCCAAACCGCTTGGCCATGACTCACTTTAACATAATATATTCCTTTTGAATAGGCCGACAAATCGAACTCGCTTTTTAAATGTGATAATGTCGTTGATGCAACGATCAATTCCCCCTGCACATTGTAAATCTCCACAATGTATGTGCCGCCAGATGTCAGGGGATTAACATTTACTATAATTTTACCCGACGAAGGATTAGGATAAACGGACAAGGGAGAGTTCAGTTGAATTTCTGAAACACCGGTTGGATTATTAAACTCATAGGCGCCAATATCGATAGTGCCTGATGCAACTGCACGTGGTAACAAACTCATGGCGTAAGACTGATACATATTAACCGGTGTTAATGCATACGCGGTATTTGTAACTCCGGCAAAAGACCCTTTATTGATCAGCGATGTTGCTGTAGCTAACAAAGAATAATCGTTAGCGGCAGGATTAGTAAAACCTACATTTAAATAGTTTGTACTGGTTTTGTTAGATAGTGAATCTAAAGAGACAGGTGTGTTGCTGCTAAACATCGTATTGCTTGCTCCCGGTACCGAAGAAAAAACATTATTATAGATTTTAAATGTATTGATGCCGGAAGAAGGACTAATATTAAAATATTTAATATTACCGCTGAATTTATTAATGACGGTATTGTTGATAAAGTAAAAATCTTCCAATGCATTCGTTGCCGCGTCATAACTAACAATACCGTGATTTGCCCCTGTTGTACCCTGAACGATCACATTACCCATGATCACGTTAAGGCCGCCCTGTGCGATATTTAATTCCCAGCTTCCGTAACCGGTTGCTTCTTCATCAATTAAATTGTAAAGAATATAGCTTCGCTGGGCGCGCGTTTTTAAAGAGTTAGCCTGGCCACGCGGGCGATGAAAATAACAGTTCTTTACAACAAGCGTATCAGTACTAGCCCCAATATAAATATTGTGTTCATACCCCGAGTGCGTAGGATCGTTTGGCAGTTGATACCCGTTATTCTCAAATTCACAATTCTCAATAATAACATTACTGGTAGTTACACTTCCGTTACCTTCTAAAATACCATTCTGACAATTTATAAATTTACAATTGTTAACGGTCATGTTATTAGCCTGAAACCTGATTCCAGCGCCATTTGCACCATTTGCATCGGATATCTGTGCTCCATCAAACACAATATTTTCTATATAAGGATTATCGGTTGTTCCGGGCGTTTCAAAAACAAAGATGCCTTTCCCGTTAGGAATATCCCCGGTATATTGCAGGATAGTGCGGTTACTTCCTGTACCCAGACCAATAAATTTAAGATCTTTCTTTGCCCATTTAGTAGCATCATTTGCATAAACACCACCTGCAATATAGATGGTATCACCGTCCTGTACCAGGTTCTTCACCTGGCTTGGCATCGTGTAGGTTAGGGAAGGTCCCACATTCCACTTGGTTGCTTTGATGGATTGGGAGAATGTTACTATGGCCATTAGTGCCAGAATTGATTTTTTCATAAATAAGGTTTATTTGCGCTGTTGATATTACGCATTCTTAAATGTAAGGAATATTAAATCATGTCGCGGTAAAACTGTTTCCGAATGCGTTCAGTTATATCATCCGAATATGACCAACACAGCATCTGTTTTTATGGGAGAAGAAAGCATGTAACTATAAACCTCATAAAACAAAAAAGCCTCACATTTCTGCGAGGCTTTGGTGGGAGATACAGGGTTCGAACCTGTGACCCCCTGCTTGTAAGGCAGGTGCTCTGAACCAGCTGAGCTAATCTCCCAAATCGGGTTGCAAATATAAATGATTTTTTTTAATCAGCAAAAAAATATTCAGTTTTTTGATCAATTTTCGTAAAAATAAATTTTTATCTGGGCAGCATCCTTCAAAAAGTCGATTTTATGAATAGAGTAACGATGAACGTTAAAGCCTGTTCTTAGCTTAATATCAGCCAAAAGCTCCTCTTTTTTACCTTCCCGGATCATTTCAATATTTTCGTATAAAATAGTTTTTACACTTTCCTTTCTCATGAAAATATTGCTTTCCAAGAGGTACGTGATTAGCAAAACCACCGCATTGATACCTATTAAGAACAGGTATTCAATATTATCAGCCGTATCCTTGATCTTTGTAACGGCAGATACCAACCCAAGGGCTATCACCAGGAATAAATAGGTCATGTCCTTAATGGCAATCTCCTCCGTTTTATATCTAAGCATACTGAATACCGCAAATAAACCAAAGGCAGCTCCCATCGACAAATCCACTTTATTTAATAGGAAGGAGATCAAAAAGATAACAATGTTGAAAATGAAATACGTGAAAAATAGTTCGCGGTGCTTATAAATGGGATAGTAAATAAACCTAACCAGAACAAAGACCGCTGTTAGATCAATTAATAATCTAACCAGCAATTTAACAGACATTTTTTGAAACTCTTCGAAACCTGAAAGACTTGTAGCAGCATCTCCTGCAATTTGTAATAACATCATAGGTTAATTAATTTATTTACGTTTGATAATTTTTGTTTAAAGTTATTTGTTTTAACCTGCGCGAACGTACTGGCTACACCAAAGCAGTATTTACTGATTGAACCCTGGCGAATGTGTTTTTGACGCATCAGATTTATAAATGGCGAAGCCACCTTACTGTCCTGCTTCACTTCGGCTATTACCAGATAATCCATGGATTGTTTTATACCATCATTTTCAAATTCCAGGAAAAGATCCAATGTTAAACGCTCGGCCGATTTTTTATTAACCAACGTTATACGGCTGTAGTTAATCCAGATTTTTGGAAGGAGATCCAAAGGGCTGAACGGCAGCATTTTCTCTAAAAATAAAAAAGCTTTCCCTGTATCCAAGGCCGGGACTTCAGTTTCCTTGATCCTTGTTTTTAACGTTCGCCCTTTATTATTTTTAAATTTAACTTCTAAAAAACCGAGGTTACTTTCAACATACGTTCTATGTCTTATCTTGTAGCGATTTAATTTCCCGCTATGGTGTTTATTATAAAGATCGAACTCCTCGGTATCAAAATATAAGGTTTTGTAGCGGCTGATACGATTACCTTCCACATCCAATATACGATAAAACTGTTTTGCCTCTGATAAAATAGCAGGCAACCGAGCCACATTAAAGGTAAATTTAGTATCGGTTCTATCCATCAGTTTAACCCCATCCATTTCCTGGAGAGTGATAGGATCGAATGTATTTAGCGCTTCTAAAACCGGATTTTGCATACTATTTTGTAATGTACACGTATTTTTTTATGGAGATTACTTTGCCGTCACTATCAATCGTTCTTCGTTCCGTTTTCAAGCCTTTACTATCGTATGTGTAGAGATGCTTTTTGGTAGGTTTACCAGCTGCATCAAAAAAACTTTCTTCAGTTTTTTCTCCGGACATGTTATACTTTGTGTATTTTTTTTCTACCAGTTTATTAGAGGCATCGTACTGTTCATCTTCAATTTCATCCCCTTCACTATTGTATTTGATCTTATGAACATCTTTTATCGCACCTTCTTTGGTATAATCGGTAGTTTCAATCTCGTTGCCTTTGGCATCAAAAATAGTTTTACTCTCGTTAATGGTTTTACCATTTTCCATAACGGATACGGCAGACGCTTTGATTTTGTGCTCCTTCACTTGTTTTTTACTTTGCGCAAAACATACTGGCGCAAGCACAATTAAAATTATAGATAGAAAATTGGCTTTCATGTACTGTGGCTATTAATTCCGGTTAACTGAAATAAAACTTCCTTTCGAATAAGATGTTTCATCTTTAATAGTAATGACGTAAAAATAAACCCCTGCTGCATAATCAACCGGGTTTAAAACGTAAACTTCATTAGATTTTATCTGATTGGCTTTCACTGGCTTTCCTGTTCCATCAAAAATAGTAATCTCCCACGGTTTATTTGAGTTATTATCCATTATTTGAATAACAGAATTCGCATTTATGGGATTAGGGAAACAACTGGATTGAAACATTGTTTTTGATAGTTCGCGTATACCAACCACGGGAGTTCCTTCTGCGTATAAGTGATGCGCATAAATATCATAATCCGAACCGTTTCTGTGATCTTCCCATGCATAGATGGCTCCTCCATTCCCATCAGACACCTGCGAAACATATAACTGATCGTCATTTGCATCACAAACAACTACACCACCAGGCGCCCACTGAATAGCACCTGCAGCATTTAATTTCTGAGATGTGATATCCCAGCCCAAGGCTGTAGAATCCTGCCAGGCAACAATAGCGCCGCCGTTTCCATCACTTACCACATTGGGGCTCAATGATTTTAATGCCGACGATAATTTGATGCCATTTGTCGCCAACTGAGCGCTTCCGGATAAGGAGATCAATTGAGCATAAATTTCATTCACGCTAACACGCTCGTCTTTCCAACTCAAAACCACCCCGGCACTACCAATGTATTTCATATCAATAGCACTTTGATTGTTTGAAGCATTGCATACAGACATCCCGTTTGCAGTCCATTGAACTGTTCCCGCCGCACTAATGCGTTGTGCAAATATGTTATTGTCAATAGCATTTCTTTTATCAGCCCATCCAATGATGGCGCCATTTGCTCCGTCAGATTCAATCCGTGGGTTATTTTGGGTATTAACCGCATTACAAATTACCACGCCGTTGGCCGTCCATTGAGTTGCACCCGACGCATCCACTTTTTGAGCATAGATGTCGTAATCGGAATTGTTTCTTTTATCCTGCCAGGTGATGATGGCTCCACCTGCTCCATCGGCTTCTATCCTCGGATTGGCTTGTGTGTTTGGAGAAGCGCACACAGCTACTCCACCAGTTGGCCATAATAACGCACCGCTTGAACTAATGCGTTGCGCATAAATATCCCAATAAAAATTTAAAGAATCCTCCCATACAATGATTGCTCCGCCAGCATTGTCACTCACAATTTTCGGGCTTTTTTGTGTAGTTGTTTTATTACAAACCGCTACGCCATTTGTAGTCCACAAAATATTTCCGGATGAATCAATTTTTTGAGCGTAAATATCGTGATTACCGGCTCTCCTGTCTTCCCAGGTTATAATAGCGCTTCCGTTTCCTACTTCCGCAATAACCGAATTTTTTTGAGCGTTTGGACTGTTACAAATACTAATGCCATATAGAGCCCATTTTCTCACTCCACTCGAGTTGAAGCGTTGTGCAAAAATATCATCCTTGGTAGAGGCATCGTTCCTGTTATCATCCCATACCATCATCATGCCATTATTTGAATCGGAAATTGTATGCGCGTTTGTTTGCGACTTAGGTGCCAGCGCAACGGCAGTATTAATGCTATTATTGGTATTCCATTGTGCCAGTGCGGAAAATGAAATGAAAATAAGGGCGCAAAAGGATAGTTTTTTCATGTGAGTATCTCAATGTAAATGTAATATAAAATTAACCTTAAATTTATGTAAAATAGGCGAATAGTCAAATTTTAGAGAGGAATTGAAGGCAATTTGTACTTTAAATAGTAAGGGTATATCCTATTCCTAAAATGTAAATGCTTTCGGGGGATGAAATACCAAATTCAGATTGAATAACATAATACAAATTAATCGTGTTTTTTTTATTGATCTCGTATTCTATCCCCAACACATTTCGCACCCGATGAAATCCATTGTCATACAGAGGTCCATCACCTCGTGGCGATCTGATTTGATAACGCAATTCACAGGAAATATAGGGAGTTACATTATTACTAACTCCATATTTTAAATCCGTTTTAAATCTCATGAATTGCTCTGCCTGTTTTCCCTTTCTGCTGGTGTAAAAGTCCTGAACCTCGATCTGGTAACGCACGCGTTCGCTTAAAGTGAGCTTCGTAAATTTTTTCTTTAATGTCACATCTAGCATTAAGCGATGCCTGAAACTGTATGTTCCATCAAAGCGTTTTTTTTGTATCGTTCTGTAGGTAGGACTTATTTTAAGAAATTTCGTGGCTTTATAATCAATACCGATATTCGTATAAAATAAATTAATGCGCTGATAATTTTCTCTTAAGCGAAACTCTTCATCAATAACAACATTAATTTTTTTTGTTATAGCATGTTGTATGGTAAGTGTATTCCACATACCGGCATCACCGGTTTGTGCACTCGTTTCAAGTGAAAATAGTATCCCCGCAAAAACACAAACTATAAATTTATTGATCATTTCTTAATTATGGAGGATCACGATATCATCAAGTACCTGTTTTTCTTTTCGTTTGGTGATCGTTACTTCACGTAAGACATCTTTAGGATTACCAAGGTTTGCTGAAGCAGAATCTTCGCCAACAACAAATATTTTATAGGTTCCCTTTCGCAAATAATTAAATTTAAACGAGCCGTCGTAGGATGTTTTAACTGAGTTTGCTACCTCGGTCCCATCCCCGTATATAATGTACACATTTTCTCCTGGTAAATAATACCGTCCGGTAATGTATGTAAAGTAGGTATCATATTCATTTACATAGACTTTTCCTTCAATAGAGGCAAAACCCCCTTCTCCGGGTTGTTTTTTGCAGGATATAAAGCTACAACCAACTAAAATAAAAAGAGCCAGGATATATTTCATGTTTGTTTGGGAATTTAAATACGTGTTAAATAATCTTTAAATTTAATCAAAATCCATTTAATTTATTTATTTTGCGTCGATTTATGAGACAAATCCCGCGATTGTCCCGGTAAATTAATTTTTGAAGTGGAAAAAAGAACAAAACATATTTTCATATTTATCTTCATCTTCAGTGTATTCTCACTCACGGTGCAATCTTCCGTTGTTAACTACTGCAAGTTTTCCAAAGCTTTTAAAACCCAATGCCAACAAAACCCGATTACAGAGGAAGAAGAAGAAAGTCACGACAGTGATGAAACGGTTGACGAAGAAATTTTCTATTTATCACACCATTCTTTTTTTAATGTAACGCCTGATTTTAATAATTTAACCTGGTCAACCCTTGAGGTAAATTACCCTTCCAGCGATAAGGCAATAACGGTACCGCCTCCCAAGCATTAATTAATTGTATATCTGCCAACAGGCAGATGAGTATTTTCTTTTACAATTAATTAAATCTTAAAAAAATTTATGTTTCAAAAAAATATTTTGTCTGATTTAAAGTCAGGCGTTGTTGTATTTTTAGTTGCCCTTCCGTTATGTCTTGGTATTGCCCTTGCGTGTGGAGTTCCATTATTTTCGGGCATCATTGCCGGTGTGGTTGGGGGTATTTTAGTAACCTCATTAAGTGGTTCAAAATATAGTGTATCGGGGCCTGCTGCCGGTTTAACAGCTATTGTCATTTCAGCCATAGCTCAGTTGGGAAGCTTCGAATTGTTTTTAGCAGCGGTAGTGTTTGCCGGTGTGCTTCAAATAATTTTAGGAATATTAAAAGCCGGAACAATCGGCAACTATATACCAAATGCGGTTATTAAAGGAATGTTGGCCGGAATAGGTATTATCCTGATCATCAAACAAATTCCGCATTTGTTTGGCTATGATAAGGATCCGGAAGGTGATGAAGATTTCATTCAAATGGATGGAGAAAACTCTTTTACCGAGTTGATCAATATGGTGAATTTTATTACACCCGGTGCCGTGATAGTGGGAATAGTTTCTTTCCTCGTGTTATTTATAGCAGACAAATCTTTTTATAAAAAAAACAAAATCCTTTCTAACATACCGGGTCCTTTAGTAGTTGTGATCTTTGGCGTACTATTCACTTTTGTTTTTAAAAATTCTTCTTTTTTGGTAATTGATCCGCAACACCTGGTTAATTTGCCAACCATCTCAACCTTCGCAGATCTGAAAAGTAATCTCTTCTTTCCGGATTTTAGTATGGCGATGACCGGAAAATTCTGGATCGTGGTATTTACGCTGGCAGTTGTGGCCAGTTTAGAAACGCTATTAGGCATTGAAGCCATTGATAAACTCGATCCTGAAAAAAATGAATCCAACACTAACAAAGAATTATTAGCTCAAGGCGTTGGTAATATTGTATGTGGCCTGGTAGGTGGCTTACCCGTTACTTCAGTGATTGTAAGGAGTTCGGCTAATATTAATGCCGGCGCAAAGTCTAAAGCGTCAACCATCATACATGCTTTGTTATTACTAATAAGTGTATTAATGTTGCCACAATTACTGGCGTTAATTCCAAACGCTTGTTTAGCAGCCATTTTAATTATGACAGGTTTTAAATTAACGAAGGTTGCTATTTTTAAAGAACAGTGGAAATTTGGAATGGAACAATTTATTCCGTTTGTGATAACGATTGTGGTAATGCTTTTAACAGATCTTTTAAAGGGAGTATGTGCGGGCGTTGTAATTGCGGTTATATATATCATCAGGGACAATATTAAATCTTCGTTTGATGCAAGTAGTGATACAATGAATGGCGAACTCTATTACCTGATAAAACTTCCTCAGCACGTTACCTTCTTTAATAAAGGATACCTGATCAAATTTTTTGGAAACATACAACCAGATAGTAAATTAATTATTGACGGAAGCATCAACAGAAAAATAAACCGAGATTCGAAAGATGTTATTGATGATTTTATTAAATCAGCTAAAAAAAGAAAAATAGAAGTTGAACTTATAAAATATAAAAATTAAAAAAATGGATAAAGCATATCAAAAATTAATAGACGGAAACAGGCGTTTTGCACTTGAAAAAAAAGTGGACGATCCTGAATATTTTAAAAAATTATCAATAGGCCAAAAGCCTGATTATTTGTGGATTGGCTGTAGCGATAGCCGTGTGCCCGCAAACGAAGTTACAAATACCGAAAGTGGCGAAATGTTTGTTCATAGAAATATTGCCAATTTAGTGGTACATACGGATGTTAACCTGATGAGCGTGTTGGAATATGCT
>JAZKDT010000059.1:0-75927 GCA_040387475.1 Bacteroidota bacterium
AGGTTTTTTGTTTCTTTTCGTTTTTAAAATATCAATTTAATTTCTTTGATATTTCGTCCTGTGTATATCCCTGATAGTAAGCCAGGTCTATAATCTCTCTCTGATCTTCCTTTAAGCCATCTACGATCGTTTTTAAACCAATAGACTCGTGCGTTTTATCTTCAACAAACAAATTATTTTTATGATATACGGAATCTGTTGGCTCCTGGATTTTGTTTTTGATCTTTTCGTGTTTGGATCTGGTGCAATCTATGGCCATATTTCGACCAATGTTCAACATCCAGGTATATAAGCGTCCTTTAGCGGCATCATAACTATCAAAATTATTCCAAATCTTGATAAAAGTATTTTGCAATACATCTTCCGATTCTTCCTGGTTATTTATAATATTATTGATTACTCCAAATAAAGCTTTAGAATAGTTGTCGTACAAATAAGCAAAAGCTTTTTGATTTCGTTCTTTAATGAGAACAATCAATTCGTCCTGGTGATATGTTTGTTTTAGTGCCAAAAGGTTTGATGAAGATACGACATTTAAAACAAACAAAAAAACAGCTGAATTGTTTCAGCTGTTTTATGTATTAAAATTTGTCGGAAATTAAGCTACCCAAAGGTTCCAGCTTGCATCAAACTTGTACCATTTGCCGTCTCCGCCTTCCCATTTCCACTCCGGAACATCAGACCAGGTTTTTCCACCATCGGCTGACCATTTCAATTGCTTTTTGTCAACGATCTTTAACCATTTCCCTTCTTTATCCTGCCACATACCGTCTTTTGCAGCTTCCCATTTTTTTCCGTCGGTCGACATCCATACAGACGCATCCTTTGCATTTAATTTATACCAGGTGTTATTGGCACCAACCCACGTTCCGGCCTCCGATTTTTTCCACATAGGGTCATTTACAGAAGAACTTATTACAATTGTTGACGCGTTGTTTGCCTGGATGCTTAAGCCTAGTGATAACAAGGCTACCGCTAAAAATACTTGTTTCATATTATTAAATTTTAAGGGGTTAACGTTAAGATTTACGAATTGATCACCTATGGCGGATTTGATTTTTTGAAAAATTATTTTTAAGCTCCTGTAAATTAACTATTTAAAAATTAATCATCGTCTATTATCCAAATTTTAAATCCAAGAAGCTAACTATGGCGTAAGTCGTTAAAACACATTGTCATGAAAAAGTCATCATTATTAAAATTTATCAAAATAACAGGAGTAGTTACAGGCCTTGCATTTTTAAGTATAATGATTTGGGCCAACTGGGAACCTAAAGGCTATACGCAAATTTATGTATCTGATTCGCAATTTATAACTTTTGACATATCCGAATTGAAATCAGGCGATCAAACCATTAACATCGAAAAAGAGATCAGCTCCATTGACGGTGTTTCATCGTGCTCATATAACAGCCTCAAGAAATTTGTAGGCGTTATTTTTTACACTTCTCAAATGACTTCAACGCAATTACAAGATAAGATAAAAGGACAATTGGGTGTTAAAGTTACCGAAACAGAAATTCCACAGGTAAAGACCGGATGCCCTGTTGGAGGAGTTAGATATTTTATAATGCATGTAAAACACGTTTTAAACTTTAGATCATAAACTAAAAAATAATATAAACCATAAAAATAAATACCATGAAAAAAATGAACTTAATTTTAGTAGCATCTATTGCTACTACTTTATTTGTAGTTTCCTGCAAAAAGGAAAAAGAAACGGTAACAGAAACTGTGTACGTAGACAACACTCCTCCTCCGGGACCAGCAACTTTATATACCCGTTTAGGAGGTATTAACGCTATTACTGCAGTAGTAGATAAATTTATCAGTAACTGTGCTACAAATTCTTTTATTGGACCGCGTTTTTCGGCAACTGCCGCTGACAATTACAGATTACAATTTTTTCGTTATAATTTAATTGACCAGGTTTGCGCAGGTAGCGGTGGGCCTTGTCAGTATAAAGGAAAAACCATGTTGCAAGCTCATACCGGAATGAACATTACAGCTCCTGAATTTGATACGCTGGTTAACCAATTGGTTAAGGCAATGAATTTTTACAATGTTCCTGCACAAGAACAAGGTGATTTAGCGGCTATTTTATTGCCAATGAAAACTGACATTGTTGGGCACTAAGAAATAGTTTTTTAAAGTTTAGATGCAAAAAAGGTTGGTACAGTGTACCAACCTTTTTTATTTCATACAATTCGTAAATGAGTTGCCTGTTTGGATAATTGAATTTAAATGAAATCAACTACTCTTTAACTTCCACATCATCCTGCCAATGCTTTGATTGTTGCCTTGAAAACCGAAGCCCTAGCATTAACTCGTGTGTACCCGAAGAGTATTTCTTTAGATTAGTAGTTGTATAATCATATGAATACCCAATCATTAAATAGTTTTTATACATAAATCCAATTAAAGCCGTAATAGCATCATGATGTCTGTATCCCACGCCTAACCAAATTTGCTCCTGGTAAATCACTCTTGCTCCCAAATCTATTTCCAACGGCGTTGGATTGGCGTATTTTAATAAGAAAGAGGGTTCCACTTTAAAATCATCCCCTACTTTAATTTTATAAGCGCCATTCAACATAAAATGTGTAACTAAGGTTCCTTTATGATCACCGTCGGGATAAAGTTTTATAGGAGCCTGATATAATTGCGGCGCGCTAAAACCAATGTACCAGTCCTCATTGTGCACATATAAACCCGCCCCAAAATCAGGCACTACCCTGGTTTGATACTGTGTGAGTAAATTATCATCTCCTGCATCATGCAAATGCAATTTATGTCCGTCAATTCCCCACTGTTGAATTCCAGCACTTATTCCCAAAGACAATTTTGTTTTCTCAGCCAGTTTAATATGATAAGCATATGATAGGTTTATTCCCACACGTCGGGTGGGTCCTACAATATCTGTATAAATATGTGTTCCCAAACCCATGTGACGATTTTTTAAGGGACTGTGTAAAGTCAACATGTAAGTTCTGGGCGCATCTGTCATTCCCACCCATTGATAACGATTATTGGACCGCACGTCCGCAAAATTATCTTTGCCTGCCACAGCTGGATTAATAGCCAGATCATTTAGCATGTATTGCGTATACTGAGGCAATTGCTGTGCTCTCAAACTGTTTACCAGCAACACGATAACCGTTATGTAAAAACTTTTTTGCATGATCTATCTGAATATGGTTAGTGGGCTTGTATATGGCGTAGGGTAATTAGGATGATTTAATTTAATGACATAATAATAAGTCCCTACAGCCAAATTTTTTCCTTTATACTGACCATTAAATGGCACTGCGTACCCTCTTGAGTAAAATAGTTGTTCGCCCCAACGATTGTATACCTCCACTTCGCATTCCGGGAACTGATCAATAAAATCAATTTGCCAAACATCATTTTTACCGTCGCCGTTTGGAGAGAAACCGTTAGGTATTTTGATCTCCGGATATACATATACAGTAACCGTATCTAAATTGACACAGCCGTTTGCATCAACCACAGTCACGGTGTAAAGTGTTGTTACAGTGGTTGCTGTTGTTGGATTTGAGCCTGTTGGATTATCTAATCCTAAAACAGGTATCCAGCTAACTGTATTACCGCCCGCAGTTGTGGGGTTACCTCCGATAGTTCCGGAACCAAGAAGAGGAATACTGATTGTTGGACCTGCGTCTACTGCCGGCAAGGCATTAGATGTTACTAATATTGAATCTGTATCTATACAACTACCATCAGTGGCTGTTAAAACATAGGTACTTGTTCCGGTTGCGGGCATTACCGTTGTAACCAATGTATTTGAAATTACCACACCAGAAGGTATTTCCGTCCATTGATAGGTTATACCTCCAATTGAATTGGATCCATCCAACATTAAAGTTCCATTTTCACAAAAGATCGTATCATTTCCCGCTACGGCATCTACAGTTAATGTAGCTGTTAAAACGAAGCTTGTGTCTAAAGGGCAACCATTCCCGAGATTGTCGATTACTGTTAGAGAATAAGTTCCTGCTAAAACATTAACCAGATCCTCCGCTGTTGTCACGCCTGGCGTCCAGCTATAGGTATAAGGGGCCGTTCCTCCTAAAACTGTTATATCAATACTTCCATCTGGCGTAGTACTACAACCCGCTGGATTGATGACCGCTGTTAAAGTCAATGTAGGAGGATTTATTAAACTATAATCGTCAGAAACACTACAACCATTTGCATCGGCTACTGTGATAGAATAATTTCCTGCACATAAATTATTGACTGCAGCTACATTAATGTTAACAGGGGTCCAGGTAAATGTGTAAGGCATTGTTCCTCCAACCGGAATAGCAGTCAACGAACCATCGCAGGCATCATGACATAAAGGATCATCCAGATCAGGTGCGCTGAAAATTATTGGTGAAACGGGGTTTAATGAAAAATTTCTAATCGCTTTGCAACCCGCTCCGTCAGTAACTTCAACAGAATAAGCTCCCGCGCACAACGCACTAATACTCATTGTTGAGTCGCCATTTGACCAAACAGTTGTGTAGGCTGGAGTTCCTCCAGAGATAGTTAAAGCAATACTACCATCGCATACGCCGCTACAGGAAATGCTTTTTTGAGTAGAAGCAATCGTAGGCGCGTTAAAAGATTGAACTGTGAAGATTTGTGTTTTTGTGCAATTACCATCACTCACATTTAATGTATATGTTCCTGGCGCTAAATTGGTTACTGTTGGGGTTGTACCTGCCGGAAGCCATGTGTAAGTATAGCTACCGGTTCCGCCACTTACATTAACTGTTATGGAGCCTGTAGAAGAAGAACATGAGGATTGTGTTACCTGCGACGAAATAGTGAGGGATGTTACGGAACCTATTACAACACTCGCTGTTCTTGAACAACCATTAGCATCCGTCATATTACAAAAATAAGTACCAGCACATAGGCCATTTATCGATTGTGAGCTTGAATTATTAAATGTCCAGTTGTAAGAAATAGGAGCCACGCCGCCAACTGCAGTCACATTTGCTGTTCCATCACAAGACACAGCGTCACAAGTCACATCGGTCTTAACTATTGCCTCACCGGTAATGCCACTAGAACTATTAATAAGGATATTAGTTGTATTCACACAACCATTTCCATCTGTAATCTGAACAGCATATACACCACCACATAAATTAGTAGCTGTGTTCACAACCTGGTTATTGCTCCACAAATAGGCATAAGGTGCGATACCCCCTATTGGGTTAACAACAGCTGACCCATCACACTGATCACAACTTGGCTGCGTAATGTTAGGCGTAAAGGTTACCTGTGAATTTGAACTGATAACTGCCGGGATAGGATTATAACATCCATTTACATCGGTAATGGTTGCCGTATAGCTACCCGTGCATAAACCTACGGCGGTATTGCCAATTTGTCCTAAGGGATCATTCCATTGAATTGTGTAGGGTGCAGCTCCTCCGGCAATATTCGTAGCTGTTAAAATACCATTACAATCGTTAAAACATAAATTATTGGAAGCTAAAGTGGTGCTGGTTATAGTAGTTAAACTTGGCACCGTATACGTAAATACAACACTACAGCCTAAAGCATCTGTAACGGTTGCTGTTTGAGGTCCGGGGCATAAATTGGTGGCAGTTGCAGTAGTTGCAGTCGATGGACTCCACGTAAAAGTATAAGGACCACTTCCACCAGTTGGAGCTAATGTAATGGAACCATTACAGTTTCCAAAACATGCCGCAGGAACAATAGTTGAATTATCAGTAATAGCAGTTGGTTCATTTACTACGAAACTGGAATCCACATTACATCCATTTGCATCGATAACTACCACGCTATAAGTTCCTGCGGTAATATTTACAAGATCTTGTGTAAAGGCAGTTCCATTAGGAGTCCAGGTATAAGTATAACCTGGTGTTCCGCCGGCCACGTTTAGGTCAATTGCGCCTGTAGACGAGGAATTACAAGTTGCGTCTGTTATTACAGCGGTTAAGCTAACCGACGTTGGTCCGGTCAACGTGTAAGTTTGCTGTGCCGGACAACCATTAGCATCGCTTATTGTTACCGAATAATTTCCTGCACATAAGCCATTGGCAACCGACGTAGTAGACGACGAAACAGCCCATGAATAAGTGTATGGTAATACTCCCCCGCTTGGAATTGTTGTTATAACGCCATTGCAATTATTATTACATAATGGATTATCAACATCGGGAACGCTAAATACAATGGGAGTGTTGGTTGTTAACGAGAAACTTTGAACGGCTTTACATCCGGCAGCATCCGTAACTGTGTATGAGTAAGGCCCTGCACATAAACCACTGAGAGTTGTGCTACCTGCTCCATTAGACCACAGGGTTGTGTACGCTGGGTTACCGCCGGAAATAGTTAAAGAAATACTGCCGTTACAAAGTCCGGCGCAAGTAATATTATTTTGAGTAGCATTAACAATGGGGCCATTTACAGAATTAATAGCATACACCTGAGTCTGTGAACACGTACCGTCTGACACCGTTAACGTATAATTACCGGGCGCAAGATTAGTTAAGGTGGCTGTGTTACCCGCTGGCAACCAGTTATAGGTATAAGTACCTGAACCACCTGATACATTTATGGTAATAGAACCTGTACTGGAGGAACACGAAGATTGTGTTACCTGCGGAGTAAGAGTTAATGTTGTTGTGGCCCCTATCACTACACTGGCAGTTCGTGTACAGCCATTAGCATCTGTCATGTTGCAGAAATAGGTTCCCGCGCATAAACCCGTTAGTGTTTGAGTAACTGAGTTATCATGAATCCAGTGGTAAGATATAGGTAAAGTGCCACCAATAGCTGTTACAGTTACGGTACCATCACAGGGAGTGCCTACACAGGATACATTTGCAAAAGTAATTGTTTCACCCGTTATGGCAGTTGAATTATTTACAATAACACTGGAGGTAGATACGCATCCATTGCTATCGGTAATCCTTACATCATATACACCTGCGCATAAATTAGAAGCAGTATTGCCCGTTTGTGCGTTGCTCCATAAGAAATTATATGCTGGAATACCCCCAACAGGGCTTACAACAGCAACGCCGTTACATGCGCCACAGTTCGGTTCAGTTACGGATGGTGTAAAAGTAACCTGCGAAGGCGACGTGACAGTTGCTGGCAATACATTAAAACATCCGTTAGCATCAGTGATCGTTACTGAATAAGTTCCATTACATAAATTGTTAGCTACAGCTGTGGATTGTCCGGTGGGATCCGACCACGCAAATGAATATGGAGGTAAGCCACCTGCTATATTAGTTGCCAAAATGCTTCCATTACAATCTCCAAAACAGGTATTGTTTGTTGCAAATGTGCTACTGGTAATAGTTGTGAGACTAGGTAAGCTATAACTTGCTACTAGTGTGCACCCCATAATGTCAGTCACGGTTGCTGTATATACACCCGGGCATAAACCAGTTATAGTGCCCGTAATTGCGGCGGGCGACCAGGAATATGTATATCCCCCGTTTCCTCCGGAAGGATTTAATGCAATTGCTCCGTTACAATTTCCCAGACAGGCCGCACTCGTAAATACTTCGTTGTCATCAATTAGTTGGGGTTCGGTAATAGTTACGGATTTAAAGAACAAACAATTATTAGCGTCTTCTATTTGAGCAGTGTAAGTTCCTGCACATAAATTAGTAATAACTGTACTGGCAGAAACAGGGTTAATCCAGCTTAATACATAAGGAGACGTTCCGGCAAGAGGATTTGAAATATCAGCAGCACCATTGCACTGACCATTACATATTACATTTGTAGAAGTAATTGTTGCTCCACTTGGTCCGTTTGAATTACTTAAAGGAATTAAAATTGTTGATGAGCAAGCATTTGCATCGGTAACTATCACTGTATAAATGCCCGCTCCTAAACCGGTTACAACTGTATTGGTTGTTTGGGAACCCGTTACAGGTGGCAACCAGTTATATGTATAAGGAGCAACACCTGAGGCTCCAACCGCATTAATTGATCCGTTATTTGTGCCACAGGTTGCCGGGCTAATAGCAGGATTAACTGTTATTGCTGCTGGATCGGTTAAAGTCACGACTTGTATATCCTGGCAACCATTTACATCTGTTAGAGTAAGCGTATAATCTCCTGCACATAAATTCGACACTGTTTGAGCATTAACCACCGGGTTAGCCCAGAAAAAAGTAAATGGAAGCGTTCCACCGATAGGATTGGCTGACACTATACCATTACATCCTCCATTACACGTAGGATTTGTAAATGAAGTATTTGCGATCAATATAATGGGGTCTACCAACGTTACTAATGCCTGGCCAGTACATAAGCTATCATCAGTAACAATTACTGTATAATTTCCTGCGCACAATCCAGTAGGATTAGGCACCGGACCGCCACTGGCAATCCACGTATAACTATAACCTGAACTCCCACCCGTAACTGTAGTAGCAACACTTCCATCACAAACAGCATTACATTTTGGGTTACTAATTGTGGTAGTAACAACAATAGGCAAAGGCTCTGTAATATTAAAATTATTGGAGCTTAAGCAACCGTTAGCATCCGTTACGTTACCTGTATAGGTACCAACACATAATCCGCCAATTGATTGAGTTGGCGTTACCGGCGTTGTATTGTATGAAAAAGAATAAGGGAGAACACCTCCACTTGCATTAATAACTGCTGATCCTGTACATTGTCCGTTACATTTTTCATTAACAGAAGTGATAGTCGACGTTAACGCTACGGGCTGGCCAATGTCTACAGTTCCTGTAATCGTACAACCATTGATATCGGTTGCACTAAGCGTATAGATACCCGAACATAAATTAACGATAGTATCAATGTTAGCTGTAACGAAAGGAGCTGCCGCTGTCCACGTATACGTATATGGACTTGTTCCCCCTGAAACGATGGCTTTTACACCGCCCGTACATTGACCATTACATAATACATCCTTTTTATTAAAATTCAAGGATAAGGCAGGGGGTTGCGTAACAACAAATGTTCTTGTAAGTACACAATTGTTCCCATCTGTGACTATAACTGTATAATTTCCTGAACATAAATTAACAGGATCTTGAACCGATCCTCCTGCAGGTGTCCAAGTGTATGAATAAGGTAGAGTTCCTCCCGAAGGAGTTAAATTGATGGATCCGGTACATGCTGCGTTGCATAGATCATTTGTAACAACACCATTCGCTGTTAATTGTGTTGGCTGTGCAATGCTAATTGTTTGATTAGTAATACAGCTGTTGGCGTCTGTAATGATTGGAGTAGTTATCCCTGCACATAAGCCCGATAACGAGGTAGTAAAAGTAGGAATAGGACTACCATTCACAGTAAACGGTCCGTTACCAGTTATAGAAAGAGTTGCGGTTCCTGTACAAGATCCAAAACAAGCGATTGAGTTTGAGACAACTGTAACTGTAGGCCCTGTTGGATTACTTAATGTGGTGACAATAGTTTGCGTACAACCGGCAAGATCTCTGATACTTACCGAATATGTTCCCGCTCCTACATTTACTAACGGACTGATTGTTGAGTTTCCTGGTGTCCAGGTAAAAGTATAGGGAGAAGTTCCCCCACTTATAACCACACCAATAGCCCCATTGGTTGATGTACATGTTGTTGGGTTAGTAAACGTAAAACTTGCGGTTAATGAATTTGTTTCAGTAATAGTAATAACCTGTGTTTGTGAACAATTATTTACATCTGTCGCGGTAACTGTATAATTTCCTGCACATAATCCCGAAATAGAATTAGTGGTTATATTACCGGGTTGCCACAAATAGCTTACAGCGCCCGTTCCGCCCGTAGCAGTTGCTGTTGCAACACCATTGCAAGCTCCGTTACAACTAACATTCGTCTGACCTACAGTTAATGTAATAGCAGGCGGATTGGTAAATGTTACTGTATTTGTACTGGAACATCCATTAATATCAGAAACCATGATGGTATGGGTTCCGGCACATAAGCCTGTTGCGGTTTGAGTATTTTGAATGGGCGCTGAACCCGCAGGCGTCCATGTATATGAATAACCTCCGGCGCCGCCTGAGGGATTTCCTGTAGCAACACCGCTACAAGCACTATTGCAGGAAAGTGTATTACCGTTGGTAGTTACGAGTGTAATTACAGTTTGATTTATTTGAACCGTTTGTGTAGTAGTACACCCTTTGGTATCGGTTACTATTACCGTTTGAATCCCCACACATAGATTTGTTGGTGTCGCAGATGTCTGTCCGCCCGGTGACCATGAATACGTATATGTTGGTCCGGTTCCTCCAATACCTGTGGCAGTAGCTGCCCCTATACACACATTACAACTTGGCTGCACATTACCAATAGATGCCGTTAACACAGTAGGTTGAGCAACTGCAGCAACAGTGGATGCTATACACCCTAATGCATCGGTAACAGTAACCACATAATTACCTGCGGGTAACCCATTGGCAACTGCAGTTGTTTGCGTTGGAGTAGTTGGCGACCAACTGTAAAAATAACCTGCTGTCCCGCCAGACGGATTTACAGAAACAACACCATCACTACCGCCGGCACAACTTACTGTACCATTAACGGGAGTTAAGGTCATAGCCGGTGGAGCAACAATAGAAACGGTTTGTGTTTTAACACATCCAAAAAAATCTGTTACAGTTGCTGTATAAGTTCCAATACATAAATTAGGAATAATGTTGCCGCTACTACCGTTATTTAAACTGATCGTATAATTTGGAGTTCCCCCGCTTACTGATGTTGTAGCAATACCCGTACACTGGCTATTACAATTGGGATTTGTAGGGACAATACTGATTGTCATGTCGGGCTTTGCCGCTATGGTGGTGGTAGCTGTTGCTGTACAACCATTCGCATCAGTTACCGTTGCAGATTGAACTCCTGCACACTGGTTAGTTAGTGCTGATGTTGTAGCGCTGGAAGCGCTCCAGGAAAATGTATATGCGGGCGTACCTCCATTAACAACAGTTGAAATACTGGCGTTACATACATTCGAACAATTAAGAGTCGTAGAATTTAAAGAAAGAAGAATAGGATTAGGTTGAGTTAAATTAAGTGTTTGTGTTCTTACACAACCCTTAGCATCTTTAACTAATAATGTATATGAACCAGCACATAAACCCGTGTAGGGAGGATTGGTTGTAAGAGGTGCTCCCGAAGACTGCAATGTAAATGTATAAGGGCCTGTACCACCACTTGGAATCGAATTGATGGAGCCATTGCAAAGTCCATTACACGTTGGCGATACCGACGTAATGTTTGGCACAATAGGCGTTGGCTGTGTGATTGTAAAAGTTTGCGTCTTTGTACAATTATTGGCGTCTTTTACAATTACCGTGTAAGATCCGGAACAAAGTGCACTTACTGAAGCAGTTCCCTGACCTGTAATTGGTGGGGCCACGGGTTGCCATGTATATGAATAGGCTCCTGTGCCCCCGCTCATATTAGCAATTGCTGTACCATCACAAATTCCATTACAGGTAATACTCGTAATTACAACAGCTAAAGTTGTAGCAGGTGGCTGGGTGATAGTAACTGTATTTGAAAATTTACACCCCAAGGCATCTGTAACCGTGTAATTGTATGCGCCTGCACATAAACTGGTTAAAACAGAAGTTGTTGGCGCCGCTGGCGACCAACTGTATGTATAAGCACCTGTACCTCCTGAAGGATTTAAATTAATAGCGCCAATACACGCAGCGTTACATGCTAAATTGGTTTGTGTGGGGCTAGCAGTTAAGGGAGGTGGAGACAAAATAGAAACAGTGATTGTTTTAATACAATTTCCATTATTAGTAACAGTACAGGTATAATTACCTGCGCATAAACCAACAGCCTGCGATGCCGTTCCACCACTTGGAGTCCAGGAATATGTAAATGGTCCAATACCCCCGGTTGCGGTTACGGAAGCGGTGCCGTCACATATACTGCCACATGTAAGATCAGTATGACTCACCGTTAAAGTGATGGCGGGTGGCTGTATTATATTTACAGAATAGGTAGCAGTACATGTTTTGCTATCAGTAACAGTCATTGTAAGTACTGCCGGACATAAAGCTGTTATAGAAGAAGTTGTAGATGTTGAAGGCGTTGACGACGCTGATAACCAGGAATAACTATAAGGCCCCGTGCCACCTGATGGCGAAGCGGTAGCCGAACCATTGCAGGCTGCATTACATGTAACGCTACTACTCACGCCATTAGCAAGCAATACTGCTGGCTGAACCAGGGTAGTAGTAAACGTATTAATACAACCATTTACGTTTGTGGCAGTTACGGTGTAAGTGCCGGCGCATGCGTTTTTTAAAGTATCCCTGGTATTAATATTAGTATGGGTTACGTTAGGAGGATTCCAGTTAATCGATAACGGAATTGCTCCGGTTAAAACCGAAGCCCGTACCTGTCCGTTACATAATCCATTACAAGTAGGCTGCGTCGTGCTAAAATTCAATATGGTGGCAGGTGGATCCACCATACCAAAAGATCCGGCAGTTTGCTCTCCAATAGCATTCTCAAATACAACAAGATATTGACTGGAGCACCCACACAAGGCATTTACGGAATAAGTTGTTCCAGTATAAGCAGCCTCCGCAGGCGGCAAATTAGAAGGACATGTTCCATTAATCCACTGAATAATATACGGTGGGTTTGAACAACCTGACAGGTTAAAGATAGCTATACCATCACACACGCCCTGGCAGGTGGGAAACACAACTGTAGGCGAAGGAACCGAACAGGCCTGCGGTGAAATGGGAGTGACTTTTAAATTAGAAACACTATTTAACGCGGAAAGGGTTGCGGAAGGCAACATGCTTTTTTGGCATATAATATTAGTTTTTAGAAGTGCCGAATTTGTAATTTGAGAATTGTTAACGGTGAGGAGATTAGATGCCTGAATCAGATTATTAGAAAGATCCAGTTGCGTATTTGTAATCACAACATCTTTGGCAAGAATGGAGGAGTTTTTTAATTCAAAATTTCCGGAAACATATACTGATTTTGATGTTACCAAAGTTCCCAACTCTACATCTGCTTGCGCATTCAAATAAATATCATTGTCAAATCTATTTTGCGAGAACTGATATTTTACTGATGACTGAGGATTTAAATTAATTTTCCCATTCAGCTTAAAATAAAAATGCGCATTCAGATTTACATCACCATTGATTGTCAAATCAACATTTGGTGAGCCAATCACATCGATTTTAAAATTGGCGTTTTCCGAAATAATTGATTTAAACTGAACGCTGTGTAATGCATGAATCGTAAAACTGGAAGCAGAAGATGCATTATCAAAAACAACGGTTGAAGCACCGGAAGGTAATATGTTTGATGAAGTTCCACCACTGGTATAAGACCAATGAGCAATGTCGTTCCAGTAACCTGAGCCACCAACCCAATAAAAAGTTTGTGCATTTAGGCAAGCGGTTACAAATAGGACAATAAAAAGTAGCAGTTTTTTCAACATAACGATTTTAAACTTTTACGAATTTAAAGTAGTTTGAGTTTCTAAATATAGGAAAATAAGCCTAATATTAACAATTCTACTGTGTGAAACCTTACTTTAACTGATTGAATTTAACGAAATTATACTCATGAACGAAGAAAATTCTTTAAATAGCTGGAAAACACTTTCCTCCGAATTAATGTATGAATCGGCCTGGATTGCCGTTCATAAACATGAAACGATAAATCCGGCAGGCAATCCGGCCGTTTACAGTGTTATTAATTTCAAAAATTTAGCAATTGGCATTTTGCCTTTAAGTAACGATGGATATACCTGGCTGGTGGGACAGTGGCGTTATCCATTAAATGCGTATAGCTGGGAAATACCTGAAGGGGGTGGTCCTTTAGGAGAAGCTCCCATAGAAACTGCAGTAAGAGAATTGAAAGAGGAGACTGGTATTGTAGCAAAAAAATTTGACGAAATTATGCAATTGCATTTGAGTAATTCGGCCACCAACGAACATGCCTTTGTGTTTTTAGCGACTGATTTAACCTTTGGTGATGCGGAGCCTGAGGAAACGGAAGACTTGAAAGTTAAGAAAGTTCACATCAACGACGCGTTCGACATGGTGCAGAATGGTGAAATAACTGATGCTATCAGCGTAGCTGCTATTTACAAAGTAAAGTATTTGATAGACACAGGAAAGTTGAAGATTTAATCTACTACACGTCTGATAACTCCCCTGCTTCTTTAACAAGGAGAGAATGTTAGAGCCGAAAAGCGGTAAGTTCTACTTTGACAGCGGTGAGGTTTTGTACGGAAGCGGAGAGTTTACCAACCCGCTATTTCCCAGGTTCCCTGCGAGCGCATTACCTGTTCAATAATATCACGCACACAAGCATCTCCCCCTTTTCGTCCCGAAATATAAATACAAATTTCTTTTATTTCGTGTGCAGAATCTGCCGGACAACAAGCTATGCCAACCCTTTGCATCACTTCGTAATCAGGTAAATCATCGCCCATGAATAAAATTTCTTCTTCATTTAAACTATGCTCATTGATATAATCTTTGTAACATTGAAGCTTGTCGTGCTGCGACAAAAATATATCTTCTATTCCTAAACCTGCTAATGCCTTTTTTACTACCTGGCTATTTCCTCCGGTAATAATTCCAATGCGATAACCTTTCTTTACAGCCAGTTGCAAAGCAAAACCATCTTTGGAATTCATGTTTCTAACAAACTCTCCACTCTCCATTAAAAACACCTGTCCATTCGTTAATACACCATCCACATCAAACAATAAAGTTTTAATGCGCGTTAATTTTTGCTTGAAGTTCTCCATAAGTTATTCGTGGCTTTGTTGTTTCATAATTAAATCGGACAGCACTGTATATACGTGATACAACTGCGGATCCTCTTTTAATAATTGCAAATGTTTATTCATGACGATTTTATCATTCCGCATGGCCGGACCTGTCTGAGCCTTCCCGGGAGAAACTTTTTGGAGTTTTTGAAACGATTGTAACATAATCGGATGCAATAATGCGGTGTCTTTTTTACTCAACCCGTTTTCAATTATTTCGTAAGCAGAAACATATAAGGCATTTGTAAAATTACAGGCGAATACCGCAGCTAAATGCATTTGCAGTCTTTTTTTAGAATTGACTTCTTTTACTTTTTTTGAAACATAGTCTGCCGTTTTTTTCAAAGCACTCAATACGGATTTGGAATTGGCTTCTATTAATAATGGCGTTGTTTTCCAATCGATCTTTGCCCCCGTGTAAAATGTTTGAAGTGGATAATAAACTCCAACAGAAGACGACACCTTTTTCAAAACCGATATATCAATGCTTCCGGAAGTATGCACCACAATTCCTTTTAATTTTAAGGGCATTAAATTTTTACAAACCTCAGCAATCACATCATCCTTTACTGCAATGATATATACATCTGCTTTTTTAGTAAGAGCATTATAATCAGTTACCAACTCACATTTAGCCTGCTTTGAAAATAATCTGGCCTCTTTTGAATTTCGGTGATTGAACACCTGAACCACATGGAGTTCTTTTTTATCTTTAAAAGAATCAGCTATATGATATGCAACATGGCCTGTTCCTATAATGACTATGTTAACCGTTTTGCTCATGTGTAATATAATTACGAAGCGTTTTTTAATTTGTTCATCCGGCGTCGTTCAATAATAGCAATCAATGTTCCAATGATCATGATTAAACAACCCAGCCACAATACATTGATAAAGGGAAACATATAGGCTTCCAATACCACAAAATCCTGCGCGTTATTTACTTTTTCACTCATCTGAATTTCAATACTACCTTCATTAGGATTTATTTTCCAGAAGATAAATTTTAAACCTAACTCCTTCAGCTCAAATTCGTCGGGCATTACCATACTATTTTTCAAAATATATTTTGGCGTTGCCCTATAAATTTTACCGTTAATATCGGTCGCTTTTAAAACCGCTGTTACCACTAATAAGCTATCGTTTGCAGAATATTGTTCTTCTGTTAAATTAGTGGTTATACTATCTATTTCTATGATGGCGTTATCAGAGAAAATAGTGTCATTCATATGTCCGATAAAATTAGTTGGTTCTCGGTAAGCGTCTTTTTTTATATCTTTCGTATCACTTAAAATCCCGTAGGTAATGTGCGTATAAATATCATTACTTAAAAAATGTTTGGTAGCGGGATGCGCTGCAGCACCCATTCTTGGATTATCCTGTATCATAGGACTTAACTCAAATGCCTTTACAATTTTACCATTTTCATCTTTGGCAAAATAATCCATGTTAAAAAATACATCTATGCCTCTGCGCTCTTTTCCTTTATAAGTTACCAAATAATTTCCCATTGACAGGGTATCACCTACAGTAAGAACCAGACTTTTTTTAGCGTCAAAATCCTCGCCTAAACTTGCTACATTTTTTTGAGATGTATTTTTAGAGATGGTCTGTTTTTTAGAGGTAGATACTAAAGCTCCCAATAAAATTAAAGCAAAACCTATATGTGCAATAGATGAGCCCGCGTGACGCATCCTTCCTTTCAAAATCCTTAACCAATAATCGAGATTGCAAAACACGGCAAATAAAGCTGATATAAATAAAATGGCATAAGAAATTAAATTCCATTTATCAAGGGGTTTTGCCAAAGAATAATCCTTTAAAAAATACAAAGGAATAACTGCCGATAGTCCAAATATCACCGACAATAATCCTGAAATACTTATGCTTTTTAAAAATTGTTTCGGATCTGTTTTTTTATATTTAAAAAATTGTCCGACTGCAACTAATAATAACGCAACAATAGTGAACGGAACCATCCATACATTATAATCGGCCACTTTAATGCCGGCTTTTTCTTTTTCATACAGCCATCCCATAAACAGTTTATTCATAACAGGAATTGAAGTGAAATAAGTGATCACCAGAGCCGACAATAAGAAGACCAAAGAGCCCACAAACATCCAAAACTCTCTTGAATACAAGCTTTCCTCCTCTTCCTCTTTTGGAAAAAACTTAATGTACGAATAAATAGTCAACACAAAACTCATAACTATCCACACTAACAGTATAGCAACTTTATGACCTACTGTGAGGCCTACAAAAAACATTAAAAAAGAAACCATCACATAAGAAACGCGAACGAGTTTGTCATGGATCAGCAATACAATACAAATAAAAATAAACGTGAGTACATACACTACCAGCTGCCCCTGCATCCCCAGATCTGTAAAAGCATGGACCGAACTTTTACCTAAAATACCACTGCGGGTTAAGAACGTAGAATATAACACCAATAAAAAAGAAGCAATAGCCATTAAGTGGGTCATAAATAAAGAACCTCCTTTATTTTTATTGATGATCATCACGTGTCCGGCACCAACCATAACCAGCCACGGCACTAAGGAAGAATTTTCAACCGGATCCCATGCCCAGAAACCTCCAAAACTCAGAGCTTCGTAAGCCCATGCGCCGCCCATTAAAATACCTGTTCCCAAAATCATGATGCTGAAAAAGGTCCAGGTCAATGCGGGTCGTTGCCAGGTCGTAAAATCACGTTTCCATAAACCGGCGATAGCAAAAGTAAATGGAACTAATGTAGAAGAGAATCCCAAAAATAAAGTCGGCGGATGGATTGTCATCCAATAGTTCATCAATAGAGGATTTAACCCGTTACCATCAATCTTGGATAAATAATTTTCGACTTGCAAAAACGGCAAATTAGAAAATTGTGGATTTTCTCTTAGTAATAAAAACGGGTTAGAACCTAATTTATAATCACCAATATAAACTCCAAGCAACATGCTGGCAATAAAAACCTGCACTAAAGCAAAAATAGCCATTGTTGGCGCTTCCCATTTGGCCTCAATGGTTTTACGTAAAATATTACCTAAAACAACATTCCAGAATGCCCATAATAAAAAACTACCTTCCTGTCCTTCCCAAAAGCAGGACATGATGTATTGCATTGGCATTTCATTATTACTATGCTGATAAACATATGAGTATTCGTAAAAATGATTGAACAACATGTAAAACAACGTGGCTGCAATTCCTATAATGGAAATTGAGTGAATCGTAAAAGCTGTATTCGCAAATTTTTTCCATTGGGAAGTTAAAACTTCTTTGGAATAAAAATAATAACCAATAGCAGAAAATAAAGCGGCTATTAAGGATAAAACGACAAAGCCATTTCCTAATTGTCCAACCCACAAGCGCTCGTCCATAGTACCCATTCGTAAATTTATTTTTTATTTTTTTCGTCCCATGCCATGGCTTCCCATAGTTCCAATTTGTTTCCTGCAGGATCCATGATCCAGGCAAATACTCCATTCTCATGATATTCAGGTCCTTTAACAATAGTAACATTTCCTGCTTCTAACTGCGACAGCATTTCTGCCATATTATCAACCCGGTAATTTATCATGAATGTTGATTCGCTTGGACTAAACCATTTTGTATCTTGTGGAGCCGTACTCCATACAGTTACGCCTTTATCGTTGGCCTGATCGTTTGGCCATCTTAAAATGGCTCCGCCCCAGGTTTCTAAATCCAATCCTAAATATTGCTTATACCACTCTCCTAATTCTTTCGGATTTTGAGTTTTAAAAAACACGCCTCCAATTCCTGTTATTTTTGCCATTGCATGTTATTGTTAAGCCTGGGGTTTGCCGTCATTATATTTACTCGGACATTTCATTAAGATCTCGTTAGCATGAAATTCCTCTCCCTGCATTTTGCCAATCAAAACAATTTGTTCTGATTTTTGAATATCCTGCGGAACACTTTTATGAAGCACTACTCTTTTCTCAACGCCCTTATTATCCACCATCATAAATGAACATTCATCTGCATTCATCTTTGGATCGTATTGTACGGGAACCGCTTTATTTAATTTTCCAACAACGTGGTACTCTGTATCAGGATTAGCGGTGGCTTCCATAAAATCAGAATATGTAGAACTGTTTTGAAGCGAGGTAAAGATCACTCCAATAGCTACCGCTATAACCACTATTCCTAAAATGTGAATTTTTTTCATCTTACTCAGTACTTATTTAATGCTTATTTTCTAATTTTCTCAATTTTAAATCAATCGATACGAGGTAACCAATCAGGCAAATAAAAATAATTGCCAATACTGTTATCACTACATAGATTTTCCCGTCTCTTCTAAAAGCGTCGGCCATATCGGGTGACGTTGTAACTTCCTGTGCTATTCCAAAAAATGGAAATAAAAGGCCTGTCAATATTAAAATAATTTTATTCTTCATTTTGTTTATGAGTTAAAATGGCTAAACGTTTTTTTACATCAAAAATCCAAAGGCTTAATAATATCCAACCGATAACAGCCGGATAAAAAACTGTACGTAAATTACTATCCATATCATACTGGGCAAATTTTGCGTTACCGCCGTTGCCCGGATGCAGAGAGTCTGTAATGCGTGGTAAGATCATAATGAATACAAACATCATTACAAATGCAAAAATATTATATACGGCAGCAATGCGGGCTTTCTTTTGTTCATCTTCAATAGAACTTCTTAAAATAAAATACGCCAGGTAAATTAAAACAGCAATGGCAACCCCATTTAATTTAGGATCTTTAAATGTCCACCAGGTTAACCAGGTAAACTTGGCCCACATACAACCGGTTAATAAGCCAGGCAGGGCAAAAAACAATCCTGTTTGCGCTGCCTGATTACTGATGAGATCAGATTGCAGATCGTTTTTAGCCAGCTGTTTGATGGCGTATACTACTGATAAACCCATTTGAAACAACATGGCAAACCAAATAGGCACATGATAATAAACGTTACGAATAGTTTCGTTTAAAATATCTAAACGAGGAACGTTGTTCAACAAACCCCATACAATTGAGTACAGGATAAGGATGACACTTGATATTTTCCACCATTTAAGCATTCGTTTATTCTTTCCAAAGGTAATTAAATAATAGCGTTGCCAAAGCAACTACCACAATATTTAGCATGATCAAAACCATCAGGTATTTATAGCTCACGGCCCATCCAAGATCGTCAATAGCATACTTACTTAATTTAATGGAAACCAAGAGTAAAGGTAACAACACCGGAAAACTCAAAATGGCCATTAAACTCATGTTATTGCCTGCTTTGGAAGCGATTGCGCTCATTAAACTCAATACACCCGAGAAAGCGGTTGAACTGAATAATAAGCTCAGCAAAAACATTCCCATATCTTTTACTACACTCCCTACAAACCAAGAGTAAAAGAAAAAGGTTAGCAAGCTCAATACAGCCATTAACAGCATATTGTAAATGATCTTGCTTAAAATAAAATGCTGTGGATGATAATAAAGGTAGTTGTAAAGCCCTTTTCCTTTGGTCTCCTGCATAAAGCTTTTGCTGGAAACGCTTACCGCTATAAAAGCGAAAATAACCCAAAATAAGGCATTCCAGGTAATTTTGTCCATTTTACCCTGGAAACACAAAACAGAAATGAAAACTGTCGCAACTATATAAACTAAAATTCCGGCAAGAGTTGACTTCTGCCGGAATTCCAGTAAGAATTCTTTTTTAATAAGTTGAGATAATAATTGCGTGCTCATTGAGGGCCCAAATTTACGCCCAAATCCTGAAAATCACAATTTTATCGCATCAATTGCACATATCCTTCATAATGGTTAGGAGTAGCTTCAGGAACAGTTAAAATAAAGAAATAGGTTCCATCAGTGTGTCCGCCGCCATTCCAGTCATTTTTATAATTATCCTGTTCAAAAACTTTTTTACCCCAACGGTTAAAAATTGTTAAGTGATTACTTCCCAGCAATTCCAGGTTCTTAAATTTCAATAATTCGTTGGCACCGTCGCCATTTGGTGTAAATACGTTTGGCACCTCAATTACAGCGTCAACTACATACCACAGAGTATCCCTGTCCGAACATCCGCTTGAACCGGTAACGGTTATAACAACGGGGAAAGTTCCGGCCATGGTATAAAAATGATTCACCGGATTACCATTAGCACCATTCCCGTCTCCAAATGTCCAGCTGGTGCTGGTTATAGAGCCTGTTGAAATAGTGGAAGTACTTGTAAAATCAATAACCGTTGTTGGTGTAACAGGCGATGGCGGTGTGGCAGTAAAACTTGCTACCGGTATGACATCATTAAAAACCGTAGTTGTGTTAGTTGCTATACAACCTTGCGCATCCATGAAAGTAACGCTCACATTTCCTGCCGTACACATCAGTGTCGAATCGGCTGTGGAACTGTTGTTAGACCATGCATAAGAATAGGGAGTAAAAGAAGATGTACCTGTTGCTGTAATTTCAGCACAATCGCCCGGACAAATAACAAAATCAGGAGAGAATAAACTTACTGAAGGACTTGATTTAACCGTTGCTACTGTTGCCATGCCCACGCATAAATTAGCATCTGTTACTATAACTGCATAATTTCCCTGAGTAGACGTTGTTGCTGTAGCAGCCGTTCCAAGCGCTGAGGGTGTCCATGCGTATGAATAACTTGTTGATCCTCCAATCCCTGCTGTAACAGTTGGCGTTAACGTTGCATTAAACCCATTACAGAAAATAACCGGCAAAGCCGACATACTTACAGTAGGATTTGGCACAGCGATAACAGTACAGGTATTTGAAACAAGACTAACACATCCGGTAGTACTATTAGTTACCTGTAATGTTAATACTGTTGGCGTAGTAACCGTTAAAGAAGGCGTATGTACTCCATTACTCCAGGTATACGTATAAACCCCTGCCGGGGAGAAAGAAATAGCTGCAACGGTGTTGCTTGTTCCTGAACACATACTCACACTGGCAGGAATAACCACTGTTGGCGTAGGACTGATGTTGACATTGATAGAAGCTGTTGCAATACAGTTATTAGCGTCAACGGTTACCGTGTAAATTCCTGCACTGGTCACGGTAGTTGTTTGAGCCGTTCCACCGCCTGTCCAGCTATAACTTGTAGCGCCGGAAATAGATGCCGTAAGCGTTGTTGTTCCTGCCCCACAAATAGAAAGCGGGTTGGCTGTTATTCCCACTGTTGGTGACGAAGCAGAAACGACAAACGGCACTGAGCCTGTACAACCATTTACATCGGTTACAGAAACTGTATAGTTAGTTGTTCCTGTTAAAGAAGCTGTTGGAGTATTGATAGCGCCCGGTGTCCAGGTATAAGTATCATAGGCCGGCATTCCGCTTGCCGGTGGATTAAGTGCTAATGTAGTGCTGGTTGCAGGCGGACAATAATTTAACGCCCCAAAAACCGAAGGAGTTGGAATTGGGTTAGAAGAGATCGTTACAATGCATTTGTTAGACGTATCGCTCACACAACCTGTTGTATTATTAGTAACCAGTAATGATATAACTGAGTTAGCACTTACTGTTGTAAAAGGTGAATGGGTTCCATCACTCCAGGTGTAGGTATAAACACCGGCCGGCGTGAAAGAAACCACGGAAACTGTACCACTTGATCCGGCACATAAATTAAGAGACGGTGTTATGACCACTGAAGGCGTAGGCGTTATATTAACGTTAATGGTTTGTGTAGACGTACAGTTATTTGCAAGCACGGTTACCGAATAGACACCAGCTGCGTTTACCGTTGTAGTTTGCGCTGTTCCCCCATTTGACCAGCTATAACTGGTTGCTCCCGAAATTGAAGCAGTAAGGGTGGTGGTGCCTGTTCCACAAATGGCAGTTGGATTAGCTGTAATACCAACAGTTGGCGAAGCGGTAGACACTGTAAAGGTAGTAAAACCTGTACAACCATTAGCATCAGTTACTTTAACCGTATAGGTTTTACCTGCAAAAGTTCCATTTAAAGCAGCCGTAGGTGTATTAACAGGGCCTGGCGTCCAGGTATAAGTATTATAGGCTGCCATTCCCGGTAGCGGAGGATTTAAAGACAACGTTGTACTAGTTGCGGGTGGACAATAATTTAACGGTCCCAATACTACAGGCACTGGGTTTGGGAATACCTGAATAGTATCGGAAGATGATTTATAGCAACCGGTTTTTTTAACAGTGACATAATAAACTCCAGTAGTATTCGCAATGGTTGAACAACCACTGGTACCATTGCTCCAGTATACATTATCATAGCTCGAGCAATTGATCAGGTTTAAAGTAGCCCCCGGGGTTGCACACACTGTTCCGGATGGAGACGATGATAACGTTGGCTGAGGAATGGATAAATTCTCAATTTTAATAAAATAGGTTGCTGATGTGGATAATGGTGGTGTGCCGTTATCTGTTCCGGTAATAACTACCGTATGCACTCCCGTTAAAGTTGGACTGGCTACTACCATCCATGTATAGATGGTGGTTCCTGCCGTAGTAGTTGTAACTCCTAAAGGTTGAAAGTTTGAGCCTAAAGTAGCAGCTGTTCCGTTGATAGTAATAGATTGAGTACTTTCCGGTGCTAAAAAGGTAGTGGTGTAAACTAAGGTATCGCCTAATGAACAAATTTTTAATGTGTCTCCGCAGGACGAGCCGCCACCGGTTGCATCCTGAACAATTGGAGGCAAATTATTGTTAGTACCACAGGTATTGAAAAAATACGATTTATTATCTAAAAAAGACACGCCGTCATTTAAACCGTAAGGCCCGTCATAAGAAATGCCCGGAGCATCAAAACGTCCGATTTGAACAAAGTTGGTGCCATCTCCTTTATTAACACCAACCGTAGAAGGTACTCCGCCAAAACCACCCACACCCTGTGAAGCAGAACCTGTAGTCCATTGCATATCACCGTAACAAAAAGCAACATTATTACCATTGGGAAGAATAGGATCTGATCCGTCGGTAATAATCAGCTGAAAATCATTTAATTTATCTGCCATAGAGCTATAGTAACCCACATTACTCCATTTAACAATTAAAGAGGTAGCCGTTTTTTTGAAATAAGGTAAACCGCTTGACGCATTTCTGGTATCTACATCGCCCCAAAATGGCGCAATCATTACAAAACCCGGATCAGGGAATGGATTTGAACTAAAAGTAGAGTAAGGGCTTCCAAAAGAGATATTACCGTTATTATTGATATAACAGCTTGTATAGGTTGTTCCATAAAAACAGAAGCTGAATCCTAATGGAATTAATGCCGTAGAGCCATCATCATTACGATATTCAGGTGCAATGCCCGAAGTGATAGGCACTACCGAAAAGGTGGGATCTACCGGAACCATACATTGGCAGGCACCGGTACTATTGGTTTTTGCTGCTGATGGCATACCAAGCGTTAGGTCGCCTTTGGTTTGATTAACTCCAGGATTAGTATTTGTGGCGTTATTAATAAATTTATAATTGGCCTGAGGCAATAATTGTCCGCTTGCTTTTAAATTTTGGTAGCTTTGTACTGTTGTAAGAATAGTTTGCGCTTTAAAAAACGAAACAGTTAACAACAAACAAAAAAGTACATTTAATTTTTTCATGTGATTTTCCTTTTATATAGGGAGTTAAAAATAGCATTTATTAATTATTATATCAAATTATCCACTCATTAATACCATGAATAAACTAATTATCCCGCTGTTTATAGTTGCAATTGCAACATCTTTAGTTGCTTTTATGCGAAAAAAAGGAACACCTAATTCCTCTTTACATCAATTTAAAGCAACTACACTTGAAGGACAGGTAATAGATTTTGCATCTCTCAAGGGCAAAAAAATACTGATTGTAAACACAGCCAGTAAATGTGGATTTACGCCGCAGTACAAGGAATTGGAGGAGTTATACGAAACTTACAAAGACAAAAATTTTACGATCGTGGGATTTCCCTGTAACCAGTTTGGCAACCAGGAACCTGGAAACAGTTCTGACATCAAATCTTTTTGTACCAGGAACTACGGCGTTACTTTTACTATGATGGAAAAAGTAAATGTAAAAGGCGATAGCATCAGCGAAATTTACAAATGGCTTACCAGTAAAGATATGAATGGAGTTGAAGGCAGCTCCGTGAAATGGAACTTTCAGAAATACATGATTGATGAAAATGGTTTTTTAATAGGTCATGTTGGTTCCATTAAATCTCCAAAATGTGATAAGATCATCAACTGGATAGAAGGAAAGTAATTATCTTAAAACCGTAGTGGCATTTGCCTGGATAGTTGGCATGAGGATAACATCGTTAACATTAACATGTGCCGGACGACTCGCCATCCAATAAATGGTTTCCGCAACATCCTCAGGTTTTAAAGGCACTATATTTTCATATACTTTTTTAGCCCTTTCAGCATCGCCATCAAACCGAACAATACTAAATTCGGTTTCCACCATTCCCGGATTTACAGCGGAAACACGAATTCCGTGAGGTAAAAGATCAATCCGCATTCCTTTGTTTAAAGCGTCAACAGCATGCTTGGTGGCACAATATACATTGCCATTTGCATATACCTCCTTACCTGCTATAGAGCCAACGTTAATAATATGCCCTTTTTTATGAGCGATCATGATTTGTGAAACATGTTTCGTAACATACAACAATCCTTTGATATTTGTGTCTATCATTTGTTCCCAATGTGCCAGTTTTCCATCCTGTATAGTTGACAAACCTGCCGCTAACCCGGCGTTATTAACCAATACATCTATATTCCTGTAATCTCCTGGTATGGATTTGATCGCAGCTTCCACCTGTTTCTCATCACGTACATCAAATTTCAATGTCAGCACTTGAATGGAATGCTCCTTCTCCAAAGTGGTTTTAAGGTCTTGCAAGCGATCCTCTCTCCTGCCGGTAATAATCAGATTGTATCCGTTTCTGGCAAAT
The DNA here is from genome assembly GCA_040387475.1 of Bacteroidota bacterium. Classification (GTDB taxonomy): domain Bacteria; phylum Bacteroidota; class Bacteroidia; order B-17B0; family Aurantibacillaceae; genus UBA4416. The sequence continues at coordinate 25,747 of JAZKDT010000059.1, forward strand.
TCAATGGCTGTTGATTTTCCAATACCCGAAGTGGCTCCTGTAATTAATGCTATCATAATTTTTTGTATCGCTACAAAGATAAATATAAAACAGTAGCTGTGTATAAAACTTAAAATGAGCCAAAAACCAAGGGAAATAATGCTTATATTTATGCAGCTCTTTTTTAAGCGCTGGAATTTAACGTATTAACATTCACAGCTTTGCAACAACATTTGAGTTGATTGTATTAGCTTACTAAATATATATAATTATGGCATGTGGTACCTGCTCTACAGGAGACGATAAAAATGGCGGTGTCCCCGCGGGATGTAACAATAACGGATCATGCGGCACCGGTGGTGGCTGTAATAAACTAAACGTATTCGACTGGCTTGGAAACATGAGTTTGCCTGAAGGGCAAGCGCCCTGCGATGTAGTTGAAATTCGCTTTAAAAATTCCCGTAAAGAATTTTATCGTAACGTTAACAATTTAACTTTGAATGTAGGCGACATTGTTGCCACAGAAGCGTCTCCCGGCCATGACATTGGCGTGGTTTCCGTTACCGGCGAATTAGTAAGACTTCAGTTAAAGAAGAAAAACATCAGTTATGCCAGCGAAGAAATCAAAAAAGTATACCGCAAGGCAAAACAACAGGATATTGATAAATGGAAAGAAGCTCAGGCTTTGGAAGTTGAATCCATGTTTAAATCCAGAACACTGGCATTGAAGCTTGGCTTACAAATGAAGATAAGCGATGTGGAATACCAGGGTGATAAAAGCAAAGCGGTATTTTATTACACTGCTGATGGCCGCGTGGATTTCAGGGAGCTGATCAAAGTGATGGCCGATACGTTTAAAGTACGTATTGAAATGCGCCAGATCGGTGCTCGCCAGGAAGCTGCCCGCCTGGGTGCTATTGGCTCTTGCGGACGTGAATTATGCTGCTCTACCTGGTTAAATGATTTCAGAACTGTTTCTACCTCGGCTGCCCGTTACCAGCAGTTGTCATTAAATCCATTAAAGCTGGCCGGGCAATGTGGTAAATTAAAATGCTGCTTAAATTATGAGTTAGATAGTTACCAGGATGCCTTAAAAGAATTTCCGGAAATTGACAATCGCCGTTTGGCTACCGAAAAAGGATTTGCTTTTCACCAAAAGACCGATATTTTTAAACGCATCATCTGGTGGAGCTATACCAGTGAACCTGATGTGTTTGTTCCCTTAACCATTGCGCGAACAAAAGAGATTTTCAGGTTAAATGCTGATAATATTAAACCCGCTGATTTACTGGAGCCAAAACAATTCAAGGAATTGGAAATTGTGAAACAGCCGGATTACGAAAACGTTGTGGGGCAGGATTCCTTAACGCGTTTTGATAGTTTGAAAAAGAAAAACAACAACAACAACCGAAACAAAAATAATAACCGTAAGCCAAATCCTAATCAGAAACCACAGGGCGACGCTTCTGTAAACGCGGCCGGCAAAAATGCTACCGGTGAAAAACAGCCGCAACATAATAAACCGCAACACAAACCCCAGAACCAAAATAAGCCGAATCCTAACCAGAATAAACCGCAGAATCCGAATCCAAACAAGCCGCAAAATAATGGGCCGTTAAAACAACCGCCGCAAAAAAATGCGCAACAAGGGCAGGGACCAAAACCTCAACATAAAAAACCGGTTCACAATCATAAACCAAAACCTAAACCAGATGGTGGCAATGCGTAAAATTTTAATGATCAGTTGCGTGACGCTTTGCATAGCATTTATGTCTTGTAACAAAAATGTGGTGTTTAGCGAGTACACTAAAATTCCGGAAGAAGGATGGAAAACAGAAAATAAATTATCCTATACGGTTGATATTACCGATAACAAACCATACCACAACGTGTTTTTAACTGTACGACACGCCGATTCTTACCCTTTCAGTAATCTCTTTGTTTTTTTAACCACTACTTATCCCGACGGAAAAAAATCGGTTGATACGTTGGAATGTATTTTAGCCAATAAAAAAGGCGAATGGCAGGGCGATGGCGCCGGCGATTTGTGGGACAATAAAATTCCTTTGAAACAAAATTTAATGTTTCCACAAACGGGTAAATACACATTTACCTTTGAACAAGGCATGCGCCCGGATCCACTTCCTTTAATTATGGATTTCGGAATGGTGATCGAGAAGGTGAAGTAGGATTACTCATGAGATATTTATTATTTCTGTTAAGTTTTGCGTTTTGGAGTTGCCACAACGTACCTCAAGTTGACAGGCTAACTACGCTTGATTTTGAACATCCATCTGTTTTACGCAATCCTGAATGCTCATTTATTGTAGTAAAAGAAAAAATCTGTGGTGTGTGGATTGGAAAAAAAAGTGTTTTATCAAAAGACACAACTATGGGCTCATACACCTTAACAATAGACTACATTAGTAATGGATCTCTCAATTTGCTTGAAATAACAGCAGACAAATCCAGACAAACAACTTTAACAGGAGATCTTTTTATACTTGATGAAAATTATGTTATTAAATGTGACTCGTTGCAAATAATCAACATTCATTATTTATCAGACAAGCAACTGAAGCTGGGAGAAGTGCTTTTTAAAAAAATGGAAGGCAACGGTTAGTAATTTTACAGCGTCTCTATCCTACTAAACTATAATTCGATCCCATTCAACTTACCAATCTCCTCAAAATTTGTATTTAATATGCTGTACCTACGGCACAGCATAAATTATATACATTATTCATTTCAACCAACATCTAACTCCTACGGAGTTATTTTAAAAAAATAAATATATGGATTGTCCCGAGGGGCAAACTATTGATAAAGTATAAATACGATACATTAAAAGTGTGCCGCAGATACAAGATATTACCCTTTATCCTTGTTGCTAAAACTATAATTCAATCCCACACTAATTCTCCCGGCACTTTTTAAATTACCATCGCGTACTTGCTCCGCTGCTGTAAACTGCCAGGCCGTATTTAAAGAAAATGATTTGTAGTAAATATCCAATCCCGGTCCAACTAATAAAGAATTGACCTGCGTGTTTTTTTGCAACACATTTTTAATTTTTAAACCTTCAGTAAATTCATAATTAGCTTGTACCGATGGATAAAGAATAATACTCTTTAACTGAACTCTATAAAACACTGATACAAAATCGTTATGGCTATTCCCTAATTTTTCTCTGAATGAATTAGTTCCGTTTGCCTTGTAGTTCAGACTAATACTCGCTCCTAGTTTTTTGCTCATGCAGATATAATTCACGTAAGCAAAGCCATCTACGCTTCCCGTGCCGGGTTGCATTTCAAAAGGCAAGCGATCACTATTGCTATCGTGAGCATAAAAATTGCCGGTTGGTAATTTAATGCCGGCCCCTAAAATAAGTTTATGCCTGATCCTTTTATCTGCTTTGGGCGTTATCACATGATAACCCGCATTGAAGGAAATATCACCAAAACCGGTATGATGAACATAACTGTCATTTGTTTTTGACTTATTATCCATTAAAGGCAAAAACACGTTCAACTCTAAACGCTTCAGCACAAAATACTTAAAACGTAATTCAAATATTTTATACGACTCGAAATCATTACTTGAATATATGCGAGTGGCTTGAGTTGAATCAACAGCATGATCACCGCCGTGCATGGTTCGGTAAGCCGATTTTGGGAAAAAGTGAGTTTGTTGCTGGTAATCTCTGTACCCATTGAACACACGATAGCGGTGTAAAAAAGAAATACTGCTTTTATTGTCGTATGGCGTGATCCCCATGTAACTACCGCAAATATCACAGGCTAATGCGTTTAACGATAACATCAAACAACAGACTACAAAAAGTGCTTTTGTTTTTTTCATAAATAATTTTTATAAAATGTCACTTCGAGTAGCATTTGCCTATTCCTGCAAATGCATATCGAGAAGATGTTCTCAAAAGAATTCTCGATACGTTTTTTAAAGAGGCAAAACTACTCGAACTGACAAAGTTGTTTTAATTATTATGAATGTGTTCTACCGTAAACATATCCGCGTAATTGTCTGCAATCGTTTTTGCATCCGAACCAGCTGAATGAACCGTGTGAAAAGTAGCAAAATCAATCACTGTTGGCGATTCAAACCACTCCAACAAATTGCTCGACATATGAATGGTAGGAGAAACAGAATGAGTAACTTTTGCTGTATCATTATTAAATGACGGCATCGCAATCCTCATTGCTTTATTGGACCCTGAAAAACCACCTGCATGAAAAGTTAGCTTGTTACCACTTGCCGGCGACTGTGGAGAATTACCCTCCATTTTTGCCATAATATATCCCTGGTTCCAAACCCAAACCATACCGTTAACCGGATCTAAAGCGCCTGTTCCGGGGGTTAAATTATGAACGCTATCCACACCTATCATAAATTCAATGGCTTTATAATCGCCAAAGGGAACATTCTCCATGGTGATCAAAGTTGATGAAGGTTGATCATGATCTATTAAATGGTAGCTATTGGGTTCTGTCCAAACTGAATTATCAGTTTTTGTAATTTTGATATTACTAATATAGTAACGATACATGGTAACATTAAATGTATTACCGGCCTGATTCGTGTAAGTTTCTGTATTAAATACCAAATCAGAATCGCCCACCATGGCTTCAAATAAAATATTGAGTTTTCCCTCTGGTGCCGGAGCTTCCGGTTCTGGCTCCGGTCCTACTACGGTGTCTTTTTTACAATGTGACAAGCTTAATGCTAAAAGTGCTATCGTTGTTATAAATATGTGTTTCATTTTAAATAAATTAAGTATATGATCGTCTCACTTCACTTGTTTTTCTAAAGAAATAAAAAAAAAGAAAGATTATAGTTAAACCGTTAATAAATTTTAAAATGACGGCGGATGAAACACTGACGCAGAAATATTATTTGGGATGTTTTCTGTTGATGTAGAAAATACTTGTTTACTCTCTTGTGATGGTTCAAATATAAACGTTATCAAACCTGTGCGCAATTCTGATTTTTCAGTTTTATCTTTTATGGACGAAGAGGAATCTGACTGACGTTTGTCTTCTTTTTTGATCTCTTTTTCCAAATAACATTTAGCCTCACAGCAACTTTTAGGTTTATTCTTATTTTCGCAAACAGTTGCAGCCAACTCTTTTTGATTGAACTTAAAGTGGAAATAAATAACTGTTCGCGCAGCACATTGCCAGCTGAAACTGATCAGTAAAAAAACTGAGAAGAGTATGTGTGCCCGTTTTTTCATTGCGCATCACAAATATAGCAAATGAAATTTATTTAGTAAGGATGATTTTCTTAACGCTTGTCGCCAAATTTACCTGATAAACCGATAAAAAATAGACCCCATTGTCATATCCCGACAAATCAACACCGATGATTGGTGTACTTAACTGACTTTTTAAAATCAGTCGCCCTTGTATATCTGTTACTTCTATAAAACTTGTTGAAGAAATTGCATTTTCTGCTATTTCTACATTAAAAATTCCTTTTGAAGGATTAGGAAACACACGTATATCTTCATTCACAATCGGCTCGAATTCCATTTCGCCGGTAATAGTCATCGTTCCCATCTTCATGCCGTTTCCAAAACTAGTCACCCACATTTCAGAAGTGTTATAGGGGTTAAAAAATACGCGCTCCGGCTGACGAAAAGGGTAACTCGCAACGTTTGAAAAAGCCGGTGTTGCTGAATTGATATTAGCGCTTTTCCAAAGGCCTTGAGTTTCGGTTGTAATATATAGCTCATTTGGATTGTTCGGATTAAAGGTACACGAGGTGGCCCGATCCAAGGTACTACTAGTTAACTTAATCCAATTGGTGCCACGATTCGTTGTTTTATATAAACCTCCCAAACCATTGGGTGCACCTCCCCAACCGCTGAACACGTTCACATACCAGGTATTTTGAGTGGCGTCATTCGGATCTATTACTACATCTTTGGTCCAGTAATACATGCCTGTGTGCGATTTGTCTGTCCAACTGTTTGATGCAGGATCGTAAATAAAAACACCTGAACTGGCAGTAAATACGGTAGTTCTTCTTCCCGAATAGGTTGCCACCAACTTACCATCATTTAGAACAACCAGGGAAGCGGGATGTTTTTCGGTACGGGGAGGATTAGGTAATAATGTCCAGGTGGAGGTTGCCAAATTGGAAAGGTCATCACAACGATATACGCCGCCCACTCCTGAACCACCATTATAATGAATAACACTGGCGTAAGCACGGTTTGTGTTATTGGGATCCAAGGCGATCCAGAAAACCGGATGATTAAATATTTTTAAATTTTGCCAGGTCTGGCCATTGTTGGTAGAATAAATAATTTTTCCATTGGCATCGGCGGCATCTAAAATCGCATCCGTTAAACGGGTACTTTGATACATATCATGAATATTAGATGTAGCGGCAAATAAAGTTCCGCTAGCACTTTGCGCAACTCGGTAGGTAGAGTTAGCTGCATTTCCAGTATAATTAAACGACCATGTATTTCCGGCATCAATACTTCTGATTCCTTTGATATCCGAAAAACACGCCCACATGTTGTTAGCGGTTGCCCAATGCACCTGCCAGCAGGTCGTGTTTTCTATGCCTGCCGTTGAGTAACTTTGCATAGGCGGCGTTACTGCACCGGCAGCATGCTGACCTGTTGGATTGACATATGCTTGCTGCCAGCTAGTTCCACCATTGGTTGTTTTATGACAAAAACCAAAGTCACCAAAAATAACTACCTGTGAATTATTTGCAGCGACATCAAATCCAAACGGGCATTCTCCATAACTCCACCCTCTATCGCCACCTTGTCCGCTCCAACCCGTGTTGATGTTTTGGTTAGTATTAGTAATAAATGTATTGCTCCAATTTCCACCGGCATTCGTTGTTTTAAAAATCGTGGGTTCACTGTTATCATTACTGCCCGCTACGTAAACCGTGTTGATGTCATTCTCGGCCATATCAATGAACATCGGGAAATCTGTTATTAAATTAATTCCTGTTGATTTACTTATCCAATTACTTGTTCCATAATCACAGGAGTAAATGCCTTTACAAAAATCGTAATAATCTGAACCTTGTAAACCAACATAAATATCACCCGCATCTCCTGTTAAACAAAAAAAGCGTGTGGTTGTTCCAACCTTAGCCGCGGCGAAACTCCAGATACGATCAGATGCCGGAATACCTGTGATTGCTGCATTTGCCCAAGTAGTGCCACTGTTGGTTGAAACTAATATCCCATCATTAGTTCCTACATATATATTTGCCCCATCAAATAAAACGCCGCCCACAACATTGCCTGCGCCTGAGTTTGCCGCGGTATGAAATTGAGTGAAACTCAAGCCTCCATTGTTTGAAATATAAATTTCTCCGTAAGTAGAAATGATCAGTTGATTTGAATTATTATAGTTCACGTGGATGGTGTAGACATCTGAACCCGGGTCCGGATTTCCAGCCAGGGTTGTCCAGTTAGCACCATTGTTTGTGCTTTTAACAGGCGTACCGATGTCATTGATGTAACTGATCGAGTATAACAAATTAGAAGTGTTTGTGTAACACACTTTAGAATTATGTCCGCCTGTAAATTGAGAAAAATGCACTTGCGAATAACTTGTTCCAAAATTAGTAGTGTGAAACAACTCGCTCATGTCGCATGAGATGTAAAATTCATTGTTATTTCCCGGATTAATACTTGGCGAAAATAAAGCGCCGCCCCCTCCTACGCCACGGGAACTCCAGGATGCAGGTTGGGCAATAATTGTAATAGAAAATAAAATAATGCAGAGAATCGAAAAGTAATTTTTCTTCATAGTCATAGCTTTTAAAACACCAGTATGAAGTTATAAAATAAATTTATGCGTTACGCTATCAAGAAATACTTAATTGGTTTAGTGCAGAAATATTACAGAATCGAGAAATGTTCTTTAGCAAGTCCCTTCCAGAGAAATCGGGAAGCGTTCTTCATTTATATTCTGGTTCTCGTTCACTCACAGCCGCCCTCAAAAGTTCACTGAACTTTTGCCGTGCTCGACCTCACAGATAGGCTTACACATTCTTTATGAAAATAAAAATTTAATTCAATTGCTTCCACAACATATCTTTTAACTCCTGAACATTGTATCCGGTTTGAGAAGAAAAGAATATATAAGGAATTTTGAATTTCCCTTTCATGCGTTTGTTCAGATCTTTTTCCAGCTCCATGATCAGTTCTTCATCGATGGTGTCGCATTTCGAAATAGCCAGAATACGTTGTTTATCCAACAACTCAGGGTTGTATTGCTTTAATTCGTTCAGCAAGATCTTATACTCTTCGTAAATATTATCGCTTTGGCAGCTTACCAAAAATAATAAGCTGGAGTTACGCTCAATATGCCGTAGGAAACGAACACCTAATCCTTTTCCTTCACTGGCACCTTCTATAATTCCTGGAATATCTGCCATTACAAAGCTTTTGTAATCGCGGTAAGGCACAATTCCTAAATTAGGGGTTAAGGTTGTGAATGGGTAATTGGCAATCTCAGGTTTAGCTGCCGATACCACTGATAATAAAGTAGATTTGCCTGCGTTAGGAAAACCTACTAAGCCAACATCTGCCAATACTTTTAATTCTAAAACTTTCCACTCTTCCTTTCCTTCTTCTCCCGGTTGCGAGTAACGCGGTGTTTGATTAGTTGGTGATTTGAAATGCGCATTTCCTCTTCCGCCCATTCCGCCAGGTAATAAAATAAATTCCTGCCCTTCTTCGGTAATCTCACAAATAATTTCACCGGTCTCCAAATCACGTGCAACCGTGCCCAAAGGCACATCTAATATTTCATCCTCTCCTTCTTTTCCTGATTTATGAGAAGAACCCCCATCACCACCTTGCGTAGCAATAATATGTTTACGGTATTTTAAATGGATCAATGTCCAGAATTGCTTGTTACCACGCAAAATAACATGTCCACCACGGCCACCATCGCCACCATCAGGCCCGCCAAAGGCCGTTAATTTATCGCGGTGTAAATGCGTAGAACCCTTTCCACCTTTTCCACTTCTGCAACAGATCCTTACGTAATCAACAAAATTATTATCCACTTTCTTTTAGATTAAAGATAAAAGACAAAAGATTTAAGAGAAGTTCATTCATCTTAAATCTTTTGTCTTAAGTCTTATGAAATTACTTTTTCTTTTTAGTCGCTTTTTTTGGAGCAGCCTTTTTTACAACTTTCTTAGGCGCTATTTTTTTTGCTACTTTCTTTACTGCCTTTTTTACGATGCTCTTTTTAGCTACCACCTTTTTTACCACTTTTTTAATGGCTTTTTTAGGCGCTATTTTTTTAGCAGCTTTTTTGATCACTTTCTTAGGCGCTATTTTTTTTACTGCCTGTTTAATAATCTTTTTAGCTGTAGCTTTTTTCGGTGCTAATTTTTTAACCACCTTTTTTGGAGCGGGTTTCTTACTAGAATTCTTTGGTGACGACTTTTTAGCAGGTACTTTTTTGACAGGAACCGCTTTCCTAACAACTTTTTTAGCAGAAGATTTTTTGGCCACTGATTTCTTAACAGGTGCTGATTTCTTCACTGGTGCTTTCGACGCTACTTTCTTAACTGCCTTTTTAGGCGCCGACTTTTTAACGTCTTTTTTCACAGGTGCTTTTTCTTTTTTATCTGAATGAAAAAAGTTGCTTACTGTTTCTTTGATCTTGGCAATAATTCCCTTCTCGGGCTTTTTAGTATCGTTATCTTTTGCCTGACGAACTTCTTCAATATCCTGTTTCAATTCATTTGAAATTTCAGTGGCCACTTCAAAATCATTGATCGTTAGATCCAAATGTTCAATATCATTTTCTAACATCGTTAATTCCATCTCCGCTTTTACAAAAGTAATACGCTCTGTTAACTGGTTAAAAATAGAATCAATAGAGCCAATACCATTTATTGAATGAAATTTGGCCTGTTCAGAATAATATTTTTTAAGCGGCAGGGTTTTATTATTGTATTCGTTTACGCGGTTTCTGATGATATCTTCGTTCTGATCATCCGCTCTCCCTGAATCCTTTCCACGTAACAACAACCGTTTCACTAACTCTTCGTTATCAACGTCCAATGCAAGCATGGCGCCAATAGCTGTTCCTTTTTTTTGCAACAAATCATCCAAAGCAACAGCCTGAGCTTGTGTACGCGGGAAACCATCAAAGATAAATCCGCCTGCATTTGGATTTGCATCTAATTTAGATTCGATCATACCAATCACGATATCATCGCTCACTAAATCGCCGCGATCCATAATTTGTTTGGCTTCCGTTCCAAGAGCTGTTCCTCTTGCAATTTCGCTACGCAAAATATCGCCGGTAGATAAATGCACTAAACCATATTTTTCAATTAATTTTTCAGATTGAGTTCCTTTGCCGGCGCCCGGAGGGCCAAATAAAACGATGTTTAACATGTTGCTCATAAATTAATATTTAATTGTTATTTATTATTTTGACTCAAGTACAAAAATTGCTTTCATGTTTCTTCCCAACCCATCGTAGTCTAATCCATAACCAACTACAAAGTCGTTAGGAATTTCCATACCAACATAATCCACTTTAATATCTTTTTTGTAAGCTTCGGGTTTCAATAAAAATGAAGCCACTTTAATTTGCTTTACTTCTTTTTTGGTTAATAACGTCACCAGTTTTTCCAGGGTAATTCCCGTGTCAACAATATCTTCAACGATCACAACGGTTCTACCTTTAATTTCTTCGGTCAATCCAATCATTTCTGTAACCGTTCCTGTGCTGCTCGTGCCATGATAAGATGCGAGTTTAATGAAAGAAATTTCACAGGGAATCGTTACTTCTTTTAAAAGATCGGCAGCGAACATAAATGAACCATTTAGCACGACTAAAAATAAAGGCATGTCGTTTACTAAATCTGCATTTATTTTTACTGCCAGGTTAGCTACACTTTCCGAAATTTTTTCGGATGAAATATAGGGCACAAAGGTTTTATCGTTTAGGGTTACGCGTTGCATTGGGTCTTTTTGTAAAAACACAAATATAATAACTATTTGAATGAAAAAAGCCTTTATCTCCTTGTTTAGGGCAAAACACCGCACTTTCTTATCGTATGTGAAGCAAATTTCAAGTACATTTGATGCCCGTGATTAATTTGTCTAAAAATATCCATTTAAAAGAAACTATTTCCTTGTCGATTCCTTTGATAATGACCCAAATAGGGCATATCATCACCGGGATGGTAGACAACATATTTTTAGGAAGATTAGGTAAAACAGAACAGGCCGCGGGCATTTTATCCAACAACCTGTTTGTGATCCTCCTGGTATTCAGTATTGGTATGAGTTATGTACTAACACCCGCTGTTACAGATGCCCACGTAAACGGGAACGAGAAGGAAAAAGCATCTTTATTCAAAAACTCGCTTTTTATTAACATGGTAGTAGCCGTTTTACTGTTTATCATCCTGTTTTTTTCATCTCCTTTACTGGCGCATATGCAACAGCCCGAGGACGTTGTTTTGCTTGCCATTCCTTTTTTCGACGTCTTGATTTTTTCAATTATCCCTGTGGCCTTATTTTTTGTATGTAAACAATATACTGAGGGTTTGAGCAACACCAGGGCGGCCATGTACATCAGTGTTATTGGCAACATTATGAATATTGTTTTAAATTATTTACTAATTTACGGTTACTGCGGATTGCCCGAATTGGGCTATATGGGCTCTTGCTGGGCTACCTTTGTCTCACGCGCGTTTATGGGGCTTGGATTTTTAATATATATTTTTAGAAACAAAGCGGTTAATTCTTTTGCCATCTATTATAAAGAGGCAAAAGTAAACGCTCAATACGTGTGGCCCTTATTTAAGGACGGCCTGGCGTCTGCCTTGCAATTTACTTTTGAAGTGGCAGCTTTTGCCATTGCGGGTTTGCTTGCCGGTGTATTTGGAAAAGAACAAATAGATGCACATGGTATCGCCTTGAGTTTAGCGGCATTTACATATATGTTTGCCAGCGGAATTGGCAGCGCAACAACGATTCGCGTAGGAAACTATTATTCCTTAAACAACCTGAATGAAGTAAAACTGGCCATTAAAACATCGTACAAAGCGGTAATTGTTACCATGGGTTTTATGGCGTTAATCTTTATTAGCTGCAATACGTTTTTACCGCTTATTTTCAGCAATGATGAAGAAATTATTTCGATTGCCTCTAAACTGTTATTGTTCGCCGCTTTTTTCCAGTTGTTTGATGGAACGCAGGTTGTTGCCATTGGTGTATTAAGAGCTTTAGACGATTACAAATATCCTACGTATGTTGCCTTTATCGGCTACTGGTTAATTGCCCTGCCACTATGTTACCTTTTTGCGTTTGTATTTAACTATAAAGTATATGGTGTTTGGCTTGCCTTAAGTGTTGGACTCGGGTTCGTATCTGTTGCTCTTTTTTTCAGGATCAGGGCTTTACTGAAACTGAAATCTATACCATCACAAAATATAAACTAGCTAAAAAGAACAAGCCACATACGGTTAAAAGTCCGTTAACGCTTAAATGTTTATTGACCCTGTAAACAAAAAAGCCCATGCATAGGGCAAATACTATGACCATGAAACTAGGGTAGGTATATATGTGCCAAAATGTTCTATCGTCAAACCCTAATTTTGCTTTGAGGATCTTATTGAATAGAAAATCACGCCCAATATAAAATCCTTCAAAATGTTCGGGCAATTGGTACAATTCGGCAGTTTTAACAGGAACAAAAGTTCCATCAATAGCTGTTATTTGCAACTCGGTAACAGTTCTGGCATTTTGGGTACGGTTAAATTCGCCATAAGAACAGTTAATGCTTGATACATATGTTTTTTGCCAGTGACAGCAGATCAAAATACTTAGCAGGCAATAACTTAAAAATGCGGCCAGCGTAATATTGATATTATTAATGATCTTATAAAATGGTGTTTTTTTCAGGTCTTCAATTTGCTTCAGCTCTTTTAAATGCTTGATCTGTTTAAAGTAATACAGCTCCTCGGGAGATAAAGGGATACGGGGTTTTCTCCGGGGCTGTTCTTCTTGCATCGCTTAAGTGGTTAAGGAAGAAACTATAGATTGATTTTCTTTTCTAATAAATAATTATTCCTGTCGGGAGAATTTCTTAAAATTAATTCGCCGATAAAGCCAGCTAAAAACAACATGGTTCCCAACATCATTGAAGTTAAAGCAATATAAAATGATGGTCGGTCGGTTAATAAGCGTGCTGCTTTATGGATAATAAATGCGTGATAAAATTTATCGATTCCTAAATACATTACTGAAAAAAGTCCTACCATAAACATCAGCGTTCCAATTAAACCAAAAAAGTGCATAGGTCGTTTTCCAAATTTAGATAAGAAGGTGATAGTCAGTAGATCTAGAAAGCCATTGATAAAGCGTTCCCAGCCAAATTTACTGACACCATATTTACGGGCCTGGTGCTGAACTACCTTCTCCCCTATTTTTGTAAAGCCGGCGTTTTTAGCCAGAACCGGTATAAAGCGATGCATTTCGCCATAGATTTCAATGCCTTTAACTACTTCTTTGCGGTAGGCTTTTAAACCACAATTCATATCATGTAACTTAATACCTGAGATCAATCGGTTAGTACCGTTATATAATTTGGAAGGAATATTTTTAGTGAATGTATTATCGAATCTCTTTTGCTTCCAACCGCTCACCAGGTCGTAATCTCCCGAGGTGATCATTTTATAGAGTTCGGGGATTTCATCCGGAGAATCCTGCAAATCAGCATCCATGGTAATCACTACATCGCCCTGTGCGGCTTCAAATCCTACATGTAAGCCTGGAGACTTGCCGTAATTGCGGCGAAATTTAATGGCTTTTACACAATGATTTTGAGCTGCCAGTGATTCAATCACCCGCCATGACTTATCTTTGCTACCATCATCCACAAACACAATTTCGTAAGAAAATCCATTCTCATCCATCACGCGTTTAATCCAATCGTGCAATTCGGGCAACGATTCTTCTTCGTTAAATAAGGGGATGACAATAGAGATGTTCATATAAGAGTTTAAAAATCAGCATTATTTAGCCAACGTACAAATTTTACGAAAAATATGCTAATAATGAAATAAATTCTATACTTTTGCGGTGGGTAAGTCTTTCACGACCAGCTCCTGTCAAATCCCCCAGGATGGGAACATAGCAAGGGTAGATGGTTGAGCGGTGCGATGAAAGTAGCTTACCCTTTTTTTGTGCCCTTTTTTTACCCTTCCCGTTAAACCTTTTTGTAAAATTGCCATCTGAGTAAAGTATTTTGAAACTTCTCTTATATAGTTTATGTGTCCTGATCTGTTCCCTAACATCAGAGCCTTCGCATGCACAAAACTCAAAGCAATACCTTACTGATTCTTTAACCCGAAAATTTCAAAAAGATAGTGCACACATATACAGATTTAAATTAATCAGACCTTACATAGCCATTGATAACAGAAATTCATTTATTAAAGAAGGTCCGGTGAATGTAAAAGGTTTTCAGTTTGGTATAATTATCAAAGAACATCATACCGTGGGCCGAGGTATCTATAGCTTGCAGGATAATTCCAAACAAAATTTAACCAGTCTCGACGAAAATAGCATTCCTCTTAAAAGAACGTTGAATTTAAATTACGTGACTTTGTTTTATCAATACACGATTATTGATACACGCTTCTTTGAATTGGCGCTTCCCCTCGAAATAGGCTTAGGAACTTACCGATTGAAACTCATTGACGATATACAAGATAAAGTTGTATCCGAAAAAACAGGTAGTACAACTCTTACCAGCGGCGGGGCCGATATTGTATTGAAACCTTTTAAATGGGTAGGTCTCACTGCAAGTGCAGGTTATCGATTTGCTTTTGATAAGAATCCAAATATAAATTTTAGCGGGGCCTATTATTCTTACGGCCTATGGGTTGATTTAAGACAAATATACCGGGATACTAAATTTTATGGATTCACCCGTAAAAAATACAGGCGGCACATGAAAGAAATTATGAAAGAGCATTAATCTACTTTTGTACGATTAATTTAACCGGCTTTCCGACGTCCTTTCCGTTATTTACGAAACGACACAGATAGGTACCACTTTCAAAATGAGTTAACGAAATAGCCATTTCGTTATGAATAGCCTGCCTGTAAGTTTGCGTCAACATTTCTCTTCCTAATAAATCGCAGATAATAATGGTTGAATTTGTCAATGCACTATTCTCTGAATTTACAAATACCATATCTGTTGTCGGATTTGGGAATAGCGTAATCGCATTCTCCAATCCCGAAAGCTTATCAACACCTGTAATCATACAATTTCCAGGCATATTCGCATCTAACCAGGTAATACGCGTTGAGATCCAGGATTTAAATAAGTTAATGTCTCCCTGAAATGTAGTTGGCTGCGTTCCTACTTCTGGAGTTCCAACATCAACACCCTGGGTAGACCATTTAGCCTGGTGACGTTGCTGTGCTGAATCCAGGTAAACAGCCGCGGAATCAATATAACTAAATAAATTGGTTGTACTTAAAACAGTGTTCCTTAAATTAACCCATCTGCACCTGAGTTCATTTCTAAAAGTAGAATCCTCCAATAGTCTCACATACCATCCATTTGAATTTACATCCGGATTACAATCATTTATTTTATAAGCCCAACCCGACCCATTGGTAGCCGAAAAAATACTACATCCTGGGATATTGGTCCAGGCCCAATCGAAGTCCCAGACTGGTCCGGCTTTCAATTTTCCTCCGTTGTCATCCCTGTCTTTATGCATGAACCAACTCTTCTTAAAACCGTCGTTATTACGCGATAATTCGTTCACGATAAAGTAATCAATAAATGAAGCTGTGCTCAGATAAGCTCGGTAACCTGTTAAGGGATCAGCGAATGTTGACCCATACAAAGCCGTTTCCATGGTGTTAACGTAAGCTTGAATATATGTTTTTTGTTGCGCCGTTATATTGTCAGGTTTTGGATACTCATAAACCAAATGCACAGGAAAAGAGGGATGATCTACAGGCTGATAATTTAACAACCAGCTATTAGATGCGTCCCAGTAATCGTTTTTAATAATGTAGCCACCGGTCATATTTATTCCTGAATTTTCGGTGGAATCCAGTTTCGCAATATCAACCCGGTTATTATCCCGTTTGATTTTTTCGGATAAAAAATAAACACCCTGGTATTGACCATTTAATACCACCTCACAAGGTTTGGATCTGGTAGCATAATGTCCCATCTGTTCAAATAGTTAATTAGCCAATGAATTTCTAAGGTAGGTTCTGTCGTTGTATGTTGCAAGTAAACACCAATCATGTTCAGGAGGCATTCCTAACAGCGTTGTATCGTTTTCGAGCATAGCTGTATTCCTGGTTTCAATGGCATAAGGCTTCTGAGGCAAGCTTGCCGAAAAATTTCCACGAATCTCGATCCCAATGTTGTTATTGTAAGCATTGGGTGCATCGGTAACATGGTTTATCATACCAGGGCCATTATTAATGATTTTCATATGAGCATTTATCTTGGGATCATTTATAATCGTTTGAGAAAACGTGTTAATGACAACAATCGGTAAATTAGAAGAGGTGAATATATTTGGCAAAGGCGCATTTGTTGCAAACGTTATACTCCAGTTCAACAAGTTACCTACATCACTGGCGTATGTATCCACTATTCTCAATTTCCAAATGCCATTTCCATTTTGGCCATTGTTTGCATTTCCTAACGTATTCATAGGCTTATAAGTTCCTGAGAAAGGTGCAGATCCTGAAACTATCGAAGTAGTTACCGTTTGATTAAAGCATGTATTCGTAAAATTATTTCCGCTCCCGCCAACATAAGATAATAACATAACATCAGTTCCATCAGGAGCTATCAAATTAATATTCAAATCAGAATCATAGGTATGTGTGATATTCATACACACATTTACTAATCCGTGTGTAGCATTCAGCGTAGCAGGTGTTAGCCCGGCAACATTTATATTGAAATCATTATTTTGCCCGTCATCGGAAATTGCACCGCCACCTCCTGAAAACGTTTGAGCATAGAGACCTGCAGAAAAAACCAAAAGTATTAACGAGAATAGAAGTTTCATTTTATATACATCAAAGATTTCAGGATTTGGAGTTAGTTGGTTTTAATAATTTTTTTCACAATATTCTTTTTGCCACTTGTGATTTTTAAAAAATAAACTCCGTTGTTTAAAGATTGGTCAAAGTTAATTTCTATGTTGCTTTCACCATCATTCAAATCCTTTGCTCGTAGCTGCTTAACCACGTTTCCTAATACATCAGTTACCTGAAAATCGACCGTTTGTTGATACGCCAAATACAGTTTAACATTAAAGTTATGGCTAAAAGGATTGGGAGAAAGTGTTACGTTTTTATCGCTCAATTCATTTTCACTTAATCCAACCGTACAAACACCCGGCAAATTAGAATCCATCCAGGTAATACGATTAAGTATCCAGTTTTTCAACGCAGTAATTTCTCCGGCGTAACTGGTTGCTATAGGACTTGGATTGGGCCAGGTATAAACTCCCAAAATGGGCCACAGGTCAAAATGTCGAGCTTGTGCTTGATTTAAGTGCCCTGCCACCGAATCAATGTAATTATTTAAAACAGGAATGCTGAGCGTCGTTAAACGTAACTCGTTCCATCTGCATTTAAGCTCCGCTGTATAACCGGGATCTTCTAATAATCGTCTCCACCAAAAATTATTTTGCCAGCCACCAGGACAAACCGTTCCCTGGTTCCATGCCCATCCGGTATAAAGTTCGGCCTGGCAATAATCTGCATTCCACCAGGCTATATTGTAATCCCAGGCAGGGCCCGCATGTAATTTGCCGCCCTGGCTGTATTTATCTTTATGAAAAAAAGTACTCAGGCGGTAACCGTCGACATTTTTACTTAATTCGTTTAAAAGAAAATAATCAATAAACGTAGTGACACCAATATATTTTCTGTAGCCAGTAACCGGGTTAGAAAATGTGGGGCTGGCTAATACATCTTCTACCGTGTCAATATAGGCTTGAATATATGCTTTTTGTTGAGGGGCAATATCAGTAGCGTTTGGATAAACGTAAACAAAATTTACCGGCGTACCATCATCAGCATTATAGGAAGATGTCCAATAGGTATTAGGTCCGTCATCCCTGTCTACTTTTATAATATAGCCTCCGGTTAACTGATCGCCTGAAATATCTGTTGGCAATAATTTAGAAACATCAACGCGATTATTATCGCGCTTTACTTTTTCCATTAATACATAAATACCCTGGTACTGGCCGTTAATCAGCAATTCACAAAATTGGGTGCGTGATGCATAGTGTCCTGTTTTATTAGCAATATCATAACTTAAAACATTTCTGATACATGTTTTATCGTCGTATGGCGCATATAAAATCCAATCATGTTCAGCAGGCATTCCCAATAAAATAGTATCATTGTCTAAATTGTTAACGTCTCTTGTTTCAAGTCCGTACGACTTTTGAGGAAAACCTGAAGAACTCGACCCTCGAATTTCTATACCAATATTATTATTATACGCATTTGGTAAATCAGTCGTGTAATTAGTTACTCCCGGTCCATTATAAATGATCTTCATTCCTGCATCTATTTTGGGTTCATTAACAATAGTTTGAGAAAATGTATTGATCATAACAATAGGCAAGTCAGAAGCAGTAAATACATTTGGAAGTGGAGCATTTGATCCAAACGTTATACTCCAATTTAATAAATTTCCTACATCCTGCGCATACGTATCTACAATTCTTAGTTTCCAGGCGCCATTACCGTTTTGGTTATTGTTAGCATTTCCCAGCGTATTCATCGGTTTAAAAGTACCCGTAAATGGTGCGGAGCCTGAAAATATGGAGTTAGTGACCGTTTGATTAAAACAGGTATTAGTGAAATTATTTCCGCTTCCTCCTGCCCCCGAAACCAACATCATATTTGTTCCATCTGGTGCGATTAAATTAATGTTCAAATCCGAATCATAGGTATGCGTGATATTAAAACAAACACTCACTAATCCGTGCGTATTGTTTAGAGCGGAAGGCGCAAGACCGTTGACGTTAATAGTGAAATCATTATTTTGTCCGTCATCTGATATACCACCACCCGTTCCCGAAAATGTTTGAGAGCAGAGGTTAATTGAAAAAAGAATTAAAAAAAAATGTAGGAGTTTTGTCATATGAATTCGTTGTTTAACGAATTTACATAAAATTAACTTCAATTTATCATAGAATATACATTAAATAACTTTACTATGGTATTTATAAATCACTGATCTTAACACCGGTAAACTAATTTGTATTTGGATGACTTTAATTAAATTTACTGAATATGCTAATTATGAGTAGTTTTATTATAAAAATAACCCCTATGAAAAAAATTTATCTTCTCGTTCTTTTTTTATCCTGTTTCAGAGTTTACTCGCAGGTAGTTACTTATTATAAAGATGCTGATTTGGATACGTATGGTAATCCGGCAATAAGTCAAAATTCGTCTACAGGTGCGCCCGTAGGTTACGTATTGGACAATACAGATTGTAACGACAGTGATCCAAATTCTAATCCCGGAGAAATAGATATTTGCAATAACATGGATGATAATTGCAACGGCTGGATTGACGAGGGAGGAACAACTACTTTTTACAGGGATTTTGACAACGACGGGTTTGGAATGGCGAGTAGCGGCACAACCCTTGCCTGTACAGCTCCTCCCGGTTATGCCGGCAATAATGCTGATTGTAACGACGGAAATGCAAATATTCATCCGGGTGCGACTGAAATTATTGGCGACGGTATAGATCAGGATTGTAATATGATGGAAATGTGTTACGTGGATGCTGATAATGACGGATATCGGCCTAACAGCACGGCCACTGTAAATAGCTCTGACATGGATTGTGTTGATGCCTACGAGGCAACTCCGTCCGATCCGGTAGGCGATTGTGATGATGCCAATATGAACATCAATCCCGGTCGTCCGGAGATGTGCAATGGCGTGGATGATGATTGCGACGGGCTTATTGACGAAGGATTTACTACGACTTACTACAGGGATTTTGATAGCGATGGATACGGAATGGCTGCCAGCGGGACAACTATCGCATGTTCTGCTCCAACAGGATATGTATCTAATAATACAGATTGTAACGATGGAAATTCCGCCATCCATCCAGGTGCTGTTGAAATTATTGGCGACGGGATAGACCAGAATTGCAACTCTATGGAAGTTTGCTACGCTGATGCAGATAATGATGGCTACAGACCTAATAGCACGGCAACTGTTAATAGCTCTGATTTGGATTGTAATGATGCGTTCGAAGCTACAACCACAGATCCGGTTGGTGATTGTGATGATGCCAATTTTAACATTCATCCCGGAAGTTTCGAGATTTGCAATGGAATAGATGAAGACTGCGATAGTTTTATTGACGAAGGGCTAACCACCACCTATTACCGTGATTTTGATAGTGATGGATATGGCATGGCCAGTAGTGGAACAACTGTTGCTTGTACCGCGCCTGCCGGATATGTATCTAATAATACAGATTGTAACGATGGAGACCCAGGCGTTCATCCGGGTGCTACCGAAATTATTGGCGATGGAATCGACCAGGATTGCAACACCATGGAAGTGTGCTACGCTGATGCAGATAATGATGGATACCGCCCTAACAGCACAGCTACAGTAAACAGCTCTGATTTAGATTGCTTCGATGCTTTTGAAGCTGTTGGTGCGGATCCCACAGCAGATTGTAATGACAATGATTTTAACATGAATCCCGGGGTTGTAGATATTTGCAACGGCATGGATGATAATTGCAATAGTTGGATTGATGAAGGAGGGACGACTATTTTCTACAGAGACTTTGATAGCGACGGATATGGCATGGCTGCAAGTGGCACTACTATGGCATGCTCTGCTCCTCCGGGTTATGCCTCAAATAATATGGATTGTAATGATGCAGACGGGAACATCCATCCGGCAGCCACCGAGATTTGCGATGGAGCGAATGTTGATGAAAATTGTAATGGCTTAGCAGATGACTCTGATGCTTCCGCTATCAATACAATTGTATTTTATTTAGATGCAGATGGCGACAGTTTTGGCGTTACATCTAACTCCATTACCAAATGCGATCCTATTGGCTCATATTCGGCTATCATTGGCGGTGATTGTGATGACTCCAATCCAAATATTAATCCAAATATGTTAGAAATAGTGAATGGAATAGATGACAACTGTGACGGAGCCGTAGATGAATTATCAACTTCTATAGTTGAGTTAAGTACAATTGATAAAATTTATCTTTATCCAAATCCTGCCAGCGAAAAAATTACTGTTGTGGGAATCACATCCAAAACAAAATATCAAATTATCAATTATATTGGTGCAATAGTGCAGGAAGACTGGATTGATGCGGAAAACCCAACTATCCCTATCAAATCTCTATCATCGGGGTTGTATCAGGTAAAATTGATTAAAGACAAAACAAAAGCTATTAAATTAATTAAAGAATAAGGTTTATAAACGTAAAAAAGCCGTTCCAATACTGGAACGGCTTTTTTGTTTTTATTAAAACAACTACTTGCTCAAATATAAATTACGTTCACTGTATATGTTTTGGAAATACTCGTCTTGCAAACTATCAATAAAATAAATAGCTTCACCCGTTGATTTCATTTCAGGACCTAATTCCTTCTGAATCTCAGGGAATTTTTCGTAACTAAATACCGGAATTTTAATGGCGTATCCTTTTTGCTTAGGCTCAAATTTAAAATCTTTTACTTTAGCACCTAACATCACCTTTGTAGCATAATTTACATAAGGCTCATCGTATGCTTTAGCAATAAATGGCACAGTACGCGATGCGCGGGGATTTGCCTCGATAATGTAAACGACCTCATCTTTAATGGCAAATTGTATATTTAATAGCCCAACGGTGTTCAAAGCCACTGCGATCGTTTTGGTATGTTGCTCCATTTGTTTCAGCACATTTTCGCTCAGGTCAAATGGAGGTAACACAGCATAACTATCTCCGCTGTGAATACCAGCAGGCTCAATATGTTCCATCATACCAATAATGTGAACATCTTTGCCGTCACAAATCGAATCCGATTCAGCTTCAATGGCATTTTGCAAAAAGTGATCCAATAAAACCTGGTTGCCCGGCAAATCGTGCAGTAATTTAACCACGTGCTGTTCAAGTTCTTCTTCATTAATAACAATCTTCATGCTTTGTCCACCTAATACATAACTCGGGCGAACCAATAAAGGAAAGCCCAATTCTTTAGATAAGGTAATCGCTTCTTCAGCATCTGTAATAACTCCGAACTTAGGATAAGGGATATTATGATCTTTTAATAAGTTAGAAAATCTTCCCCTGTCTTCAGCAAGATCTAAGGATTTAAAATCGGTGCCTATAATTTTAATGCCATAACGTTCTAATTTCTCTGCTAATTTCAAAGCTGTTTGGCCACCTAATTGAACAATCACACCCACAGGTTTTTCATGTAAAATGATATCGTAAATATGCTCCCAGAACACCGGTTCAAAATATAATTTATCGGCCGTACTAAAATCAGTACTAACAGTTTCCGGGTTACAGTTGATCATGATTGTTTCGTAACCCATTTCTTTGGCTGCTAAAACGCCATGTACACAGCTGTAATCGAACTCAATACCCTGACCAATACGGTTTGGTCCGCTGCCTAAGATGATCACTTTCTTTTTATCTGTGCGAATACTTTCATTTTCATCTTCAAACGTCGAATAATAATAAGGCGTCTTTGCTTCAAACTCCGCCGCACAGGTATCAACCATTTTAAAGACGCGGTTAATATTCATTTCCTTACGCTTATTATAAACCTCACTTTCCAAACAACGCAACAAATGCGCTACTTGCCTGTCGGCATATCCCATTTGTTTCACTTCATAAAGTATATCTCTTGGAATATCACTTAACTTATACTTAGATACTTCATTCTCCAAAGCAATCATCTGTTCGATTTGCTCCAGGAACCACATATCAATGCGCGTTAGCTTTTGAATTGTTTTGATAGAAATACCCAATTTCATCGCATCATAGATCATGAACAAACGATTCCAACTTGGCCTTTCCAACCCCGCTAATAATTCGGCCTGATTTGTATTTTCTTTTCCATCTGCACCTAAACCATTGCGTTTAATTTCCAATGATTGACAAGCTTTTTGCAGAGCTTCCTGGAAAGAACGGCCGATCGCCATTACCTCACCAACCGACTTCATCTGGAAACCTAATTCGCGATTACAACCTTTAAATTTATCGAAGTTCCAACGTGGAATTTTTACGATCACATAATCCAAAGTTGGTTCAAAATATGCTGACGTTTGTTTCGTAATTTGATTTTGTAGTTCATCCAACGTATATCCAATGGCTAATTTACTGGCGATACGCGCAATTGGGTAACCGGTTGCTTTACTGGCTAATGCAGATGACCGGGATACACGCGGGTTAATTTCAATGGCAATGATCTCTTCTTTTTCGTCATCGCTTACCGCAAATTGCACGTTACATCCACCCGAGAAATTACCAATACTGCGCATCATTTTGATAGCCATGGTACGCATTTTTTGATAGGTGCTATCACTTAATGTTTGTGCAGGAGCTACTGTAATACTGTCTCCGGTATGCACACCCATTGGATCAAAATTTTCGATGGAACAAATAATCGCTACGTTATCGCTCTTATCACGCAACAATTCCAATTCATATTCTTTCCAGCCTAAAACAGCTTTATCAATTAAAACTTCATGTATCGGTGAAGTCTGCAAACCTCTGTTCAATAAGTGATCATAATCTTCTTTTTTATAAACTACTGAACCACCGCTTCCACCAAGGGTAAACGAAGGGCGGATCACTAAAGGAAATCCAAACTCCTGGGCAATAGATTTACCTTCTAAAAATGACTTAGCTATTTTAGACGGAGCCATAGAGACACCAATCTCATTCATGCGGATGCGGAACAAATCTCTATCTTCGGTTACCTTAATTGCATCGATATCAACACCGATCATTTTCACCCCGTATTTTTTCCATATGCCCAGGTCATCACACTTTAAAGCCAGGTTTAATGCTGTTTGTCCGCCCATTGTCGGCAATACAGCATCAATTTTTCTTTCTTCCAAAATTTTGATGATCGATTTTACTTCCAGAGGCAACAGGTATATATGATCTGCCGTTACTTTGTCAGTCATGATCGTAGCGGGATTGGAATTGATTAATGTGACTTCAATACCTTCCTCGCGAAGGCTTTTAGCAGACTGGGAACCTGAGTAATCAAACTCGCAGGCCTGACCAATAATAATGGGGCCGGAACCAATAATTAAAACGGATTTTATAGATGTGTCTTTCATAATTTAGTTTAAAGTTTGAAAGTTGAGAAAGTTTGAAAGTTGGATTACATAGCAGAAAATTGATTAAACTTTCTAAACCTTTGAACTTTAAAACTTTCCAAACCATTGGAAAAAACAAACTTGGTAAAGATAGCGCTTTGATAGACTTTTGCCTTATTAAGATTTTAACATTTAATTAATAAGCAGGCTTTTTGTTTTAATTCGTAAGTTTGTTAGTGTTTACTTATAAAAATAGCCTGTTTTCTGCACTTTTAGTTCTCCCGTGCTTGTTAACAATGGCTCAGGACGACTACACGGGCCCAAAAGCCAGGGATTATACTAAAGATCCTGCTAAAAACGCGGCTTTTATTGAACTGGGAGGAAATGCAGGCTTGTATTCCTTGAATTTTGAACGCATTTACTATTACCGTGAAAAACTTAAAATAAGTGGCCGTTTGGGATTTGCGCCCAGCTTTAACGGAATCTATATTGAACAGATCTATCTTTTAGAAAACAATTTTATCCTATTTTCAAATCCACATCACCTGGAATTGGGCCTTGGAGCTACCCTGCAACGTCGTTATAATGAACGCCCCGGTTTTCCTGATAATTATTTCTGGGAGAATATCATTTTTGGCGCAGGTCGTGTTGGCTATCGTTATCAGAAACAGGATGACGGATTTTTTATCCGAGGTGCCTTAACGCCCATCTTTATGAGCAATGATGCTTTGGGGTTTCATTCTGATTATTTTCAGTTTTGGGCTGGAGTAAGCGTTGGGGCAAGTTTTTAAAACACCTTAACAATTGTATTTTCGAGTAACATTTACTTGTTCTTTATAAATGTGTATCGAGAAGTATTTTGATAAGCAGTTCTCGATACAATTTTTTGCGAGATGCAGGCAAAAAAATCATTCGAACTGCCAAACACTTATTTATTTAATTCCATCTGCAGTTGATACTTCAAAGATTTTAGCTTTAAATAAGGGATCTTCAGTAAGTTTTTATTCTTTGTTTGCAGATATACTTCGTTCATAACCCATTGAATAGCATATTGGTAATATTGTTTGGGATGAGTGCGTTTAAAATCAATGTCTCGGTCGGTCGATGTTTCCCACTCCAGGCGCTGATCCAAAAATTCATTTTTTACTTCGTTGTATAATTCCGTTCCTTTGATGGGATACGCAACTGTGATGGTATACTGCGAAGGATTAGATTGCACCAAATGTTCGATCGTTTCTTTAATATCATCTTTGGTTTCTCCTGGATAACCCAACATGATAAACGTTCCTGCTTCCAGGCCATGCTGCTTAGCAAGGTTTATCATCTGTCGTGTTTGCATCACATCCACTCGTCTATCCATAGCATCGATTATTTTTTGAGAACCACTTTCGGCACCAACCCAAACCCTAAAACAACCGCTCGCTTTTAAAGTTTTGATCACCTCTTCATTTAACCTATCCGCACGCGAAATAATTTCATAAGGGATGCCCGCGCCCTGCTTTTTTACCTCTTCTGCAAATTCGTTTAGCCACTTATGATGAATGGTGAACACGTCGTCCACAAACCAAATCATATCAGGATTGTAAATATCTTTGATTTGTTTCATTTCCTGTGCAACTAATTGCGGAGAACGTCGCCGATAGGTGCCGCCATATACAGCGCGACTGCACCATTTGCAGGTATACGGACAACCACGCATGGTATTGACGCTCATCATACTATAACCGTGGTGGTTTTTCCATCCATTCAAATAAGGCGTGAAATCAATCTTCTGGCGGTTTGGAAATGGCAATGTGTTCACATCCTTTATTAAAGCGCGTTCAGGAGTGGTAATTACTTTTCCATTTTCTAAATAAGCAATTCCTTTGATTGAGGACAAAGCGTCGCTTCTCGACTTCGCTCGAAGTGACAGGTCTGTCGTTGTGTTTAAAAATTGAATCAGTTCCAGTGTTGTTTCTTCGCCTTCGCCGATGATAATAAAGTCTCCGCCGTAATTCAAAAAATTCTCCGTGTGATTTCTTACTTCCGGTCCGCCCAAAATAACCTTAGTATGGCTCAACGTATTTTGCGATCGAATGAATTTTATGATCTTCAAAACGTTGAGCTTTGTCATTAGGTTAGTATAAATAGCAATCACATCCGGTTTTTGATCCAGTAAGTTTTCTTTAAGTTTATCGAGCGTTGAAAATGTAGAATCAAACACCTCATTTTCGAAACCATGTTTTTCTATGAATGAGGAAATATATAATATACCCAATGGCACATATGGCCGCATGATCTGAAGTTCTTTCGGATCTTCGCTTAAAAAATAACCATGTGTAAAAAGGATCTTCATTATTTCTTTTTAAAGGTAATGATATAATGATCAGCAAAATTGGAAAAAAACGAAAATGAACACATACGATCAGCGAAACGTAATACGTTCAAAAACAATTGTCTCTTTAAAAAATACGGTTCCAAATAGGAAGGCGGCACAAATAATCCAATTGGCTTCGATATTATACATTCATAATCGTCGCCAAATAATTCTTTAAAATATTCAGGACTGTAATAATAGGTTTTAAATTTCTCATCATTGATAATGGTCTCAACTCCTGTTTTATTTTGACGGCGAATCGATCTATCCTTATCTTTTTTGAGTGCAAAATAAAAGCGTTCCCATAAACATTGTGTTCCCATAATAACAAATACTAATTGATCACCTTTTTTTTGAAGAGAATCACAGCCGTTCCTAAATTGTATGAGTTCATTAGCATTAAGGCAATTTAATCCGCCAAAATTGGAAAAAATTAAATCATATTTATCTTTTTCCAAGGAACCAATGTGAATACAGTTCAATTGTCTGAATTCAACCTTCTTTGTTTTTTGCTTCGCCACCTCTATCATCCCTTCAGAAATATCAGTACCTAATACCTCTACGCCTTTTTTGGAAAACCACAAGGCATCTTCACCTGTTCCGCAATTAACTTCCAGTACTTGCTTTATATTATTTTCAATAACTTTTCTTAATTGCCTGCGCACCTGGTCACGTTGAGCCTCACCAATCATTGAATAGGTAAAATGATTGTCATAATTTATGGCGTAACTATCAAAGGCTTGCGGCTGCAATGGGCTCAATTTTTTTTAGTCTTTGTTTTTCTATTTGTTCACCTGGTATCATTTTTAAAAGCGATATTGCATTTTTAAAATGTTGCTTGGTAGGAGATAATAACAACTGTTTAGCAGACGCAAAGCCCACATGCTTACGGTATCGCTTGTGAATATAACGTTGCAGCTGTTTATAAAAATCTTTATGATAGGTGTTTTTAAACATCATGTCTAAATCGTCACTATCTGTCCAATTACTTTTTTCCTTTAATTGTTCTTTTACCTTCTCATAAAATAATGTGCCGGGTAAAGGGTACGATACCGAAATACCGATATCATCGGGCAAAAGATCTTCAACCATCTTAACGGTTAACTTAATATCATCTATGGTTTCGCTCAAATATCCAAGTTGAAGAAATAATGAAACCTGAATATGATGTTTTTGTAAAAGTTTAGTGGCTTCGTAAATCTGCTCCACTTTTGTGCCTTTATCCATAGCGTCCAATATTTTTTGAGAGCCACTCTCTGCACCCATCCAAACCATCGTACAGCCGCTACTGGCCAAATGTTTCATATTGTCTTCCTCTAATAATAAATCGGCCCGGCTTTGTATTTTATAACTAATCTTTACTTTTTCCCTGATTATATAATAATCGAACTCCTTTAACCAGTTTGGCTTCAATCCAAAAATATCGTCGGCAAACCAAATGTGAGTAAAACCAAATTGCTGTTGCCATTTCTTAATTTCCAAAACTATATTTTCGGGACTATGAGAATTATAACGGTTACCATAAATAGGTTTTGCACACCAATTACATTTATAAGGACAGCCGCGAGTGGTTACAAAATTCAAAGAAAAATAACCGTGGTTTTGCATCCACATATTTTTGTATCCGGATATATCTATCAGGTCCCATGCCGGCGAAGGCAATACATCCAAATCTTTAAGAACGACCCGGGGACTTGTTCTAATTAGCTGTTTATCATTCAAAAATGCGATCCCTTTTATAGAAGTTGTCGACTGCTCAGCTTTAAATGCATTACATAATTCCAAAACCGTTTGTTCAGCTTCACCAATTACAACTACATCTGCACCATGGTTTAAATAATCAATTATATGATCTGTAGCATCCGAACTCGAAACGATGACTTTGCAACCTTTGCTTTTAGCGTACGCCTGCATATCAAAACACGCTTCCCGCATATTAGTGAGACACATTTTAGTGAGGTAATTAAATCCGTCATCATAACTGATAAAAACATCGGGTTTAAACTCATCAATGGTTGAACGAATATCAAAAGCCGAATAACAAAACATCGTGTCAAATAATTTAACGTCGTAACCATTCTCCCGCAAATAAGACATGCCATATAGTGTTCCTAAAGGAGGATAAGGCATAGCTGTTTTCAACTGCTTAGCATCAAATCTTAAAAAATAACTATGGGTAAATAGAACCTTCACTGAATTATAAGTCTATTTGAAATTGATTAGCAAAAGTCACTATTTTCTCCTGCCATAAAGTCAACACTTTGTTTTGATATCCTTTTGAATGGTATTTGCAAACATGCTTTCTCGAACGAAACTGAAGATCAAAATCTTCACGGCTCAATTCAGGGTGCTTTTTTCGCCAGTGTTTTAATGTCATATAGAGTAATTTATCGTCAACCCAATTTCCAAATTTTCCCAAAAACAAAAATTCAATCCATTTTTTATACCAGGGCGAAGGCGTTTCAATACAATGGAGTCCGGACGATTCCGACTTATTCAAAAACTTAGTTTTATACCAGCTATTATCTTTCAATATCCTTTTATAGACGGGATAATTAACTGTTGGTAATAAATAAGCCAGCTCAGTAGCTACGAAATCATTCTTATCAGGAATTAGAAGATCTTTCTCTGATATAAAATAATTTAAACAGAAATTATCTTTATTTTTTTTTGATAAGGTCTTATAATATAAAATAAATATGGTACGGCATATCCATAAACGATTGGCTTTGGTGATAACAAAATAATCTATATCGCTGTATTCATCATAATAGTTTTTCGATAATCCTCCTGAAATACAGATGCCGGAAATAAAAGGAAAACTCGCTATCCTTTTACTATAACGATACGCTTTAGGCATAGTTTTTATAGCTTCGGCATTTCCTTTTAACCGCCGGGCAATATTAGCAAACGATGCTGAAGGAAGTAAGTAAAATCCTTGTTCCTCTTTAACGAAACCCTCCTCTATTAAACATTGCATATCTGCCATGAGATCATCTTTACCAACAATTACAGGCATATTCTCAAATACCTCATCAAATTTTAATGGATAATTAAATACATCAAAATATAACAAGGTCTTTAATACGTTTTTCTGATTTAAATTAATAGTAAACGTTTGAATCAAATGGTCATAGTTTTATTACCATCTAAGATACGCTAATCAGCGTGATTTTAAAAATAAAATTGGTTTCCCATTTAATCTTTTTATGCACAAGTAATTCTAACGAAAACTGATGCAATTTTGCGATATGTTTAATTTCATCAATCTCGCAATTGTCGGCTAAAATCATATAAACACTACTTTCGACATGTATATAGTTTTTTAAAGCCGAAAATAACTTAACAAAATATTCACCATTTTTTCCGCAATTCCACGCCAGCTGATCAATACTTTTAACATCCTCAAAAAAATAAGGAGGGTTAATCACAACAACATCAAATTTAAATACCTGAATAGCATCAAATAAATCACTTTTTAAAACAGATACATTTGTTGTGACTTTTCCAAAGTTTATCTCAAAGTTCAGTTTGGTGCAATCAATGGCTACTGCATTAATGTCACATGTAGTAACAATTGCTTCTTTTTTATACGCTAATAAACTGATAAGGCCTGATCCGCAACCAATTTCCAGGAAATGCTTATTAGTTATATCCAGTGTAGAAACAAAATCAAATAAATATGTACTACTGAAGAAGAATTTAGGATGAAAAACCGTTGGTCTGATGACTAGTTTAAACCCACGTACTGTATCGGTTCTTTCTTTTTTTAAATACCAAAGCACATACGGTTTGACAAAGGTTTGCACGTATATTTTCTGAAGACGATCCAGCATACTAAAATCCTTCAGTTTCAGGTTGCCTGTATTTCCATACCCGTTGCAAGAAACTTATTTCTTTTGGAAAAGTATATAAGCTGCTTTTGTATCTCCAGCTGCTTAAAGTTTTTAAAATGAGCTTTTTCGACGTGGATAAACGTATATCAGAATTAGAAGGATAATACCCGTTCAATACTGTTTCAAACTGTTTGATCTTATCGATCATGTATGGCTTTAACCAGGGGGTTAACGGGTTTTTACGAAGATCAAAATTTTCCCACGCAGGACTGATCCAATCTTCTAAAGTTTCAGGGAATTTAAAGCCGCTATCTAATACCTGTTTATACATATCAGATCCTTCTGTAGGGACCGGACTATAGGTGTAAATTATAATTTCTGTTTTAGGATTAATAGCTTTTACTTTTTTAATAAAAGTAATATCCTCCTCAATTTGTTTGTTCACCTGTTCTTCTGTATCTCCCGGAATTCCCAGCACAAAAGAATATTCAGGAATGATGTCGAATTTTTTTAAACGTTCGGCAAATTTTAAAATCTGAGCTCCGGTTTGCGTGCCCCCCTTGTCCATTTTTTTCAAAACTTCGTCATTACCTGTTTCCGCACCGAAAAAAATCATCTTGCATCCCGATTTTCGAATAGCTGCTAAAGATTCGTCTTTATATTTATCCATGGTGTCGATACGTGCTTCGCCCCACCAAACCATGTTTTCTTTTTCAATCAACTTAGCAAATTCAACGGTTCGTTTTTCAGAAACAAAAAAATTGTTATCATGAAATTCAATAGAATCTGCATGATAAGTATCTTTCAGTAGCTTCACATCATCATAGATCCCTTGTGCCGATTTACCTTTCCAGCGGGCGTTATAAATAGGCACAACTGCGCAAAACGAACAAGTGAATGGGCAACCAAAGCTACTATGATAAGCGATCGTTCTTTTTCCTAAATACGTTTTGGGTAGTACTTTTTGAAGTGAGTAGAAGTTGTTTAGTTTATTATAAGGCAACGCTGGCAATTTATCCAGATCCAATAATTCTTCTTTAGCTGTTTTTACAATTTGCCCGTCCTTTTTATAGATCAGGTTCTTGATATTATTAACCGGCAACTTATTTTCTATTGCATTTATCAATTGAGGAAAAGTGTTATCGCCAGGCCCATTTACTATATAATCTACATAACCAGAATTTAAATTAACTGCATATTGATTAGAAGCAAAGTAACCTCCGAAAATTATTTTGATATGCGGATAATTCTCTCTGATCTTTTTTGTGAAAGGAATGGCCTGCTTCAATTGCGGGCCAGGCATGACCGTACAAGCAAAATAACTAATCTTACCAGTACATAAATGCCCTTCAATTACAGCCCATGGATCTTTTTCTAAATTCCCATCTACAATAACCCAATCATAAATTCCATCAATACTAGCCGCTATTTGCAACACACTATTGGGTATGCGCGGATTGTGATTGGTAGCTCGTGGATTAAATAAAAGGATCGACATTATGAATTGATAAAATATAAAATTCCGCTTTTTTCTTTTTTCAGGAACTTTTTTATTAGACCCGGAACAGAAAATTTATAGGATATGAATTTAAAGCTATTTTTTGAAAATTGATCGAGGTCTTCATAACTAAAATACCCTTTAGAAGGATAAAAACGAATGTTAAACTCATAACGTTCTTTAAAATAGGCATTTGTGGTCGTAATCTCTGACTCTTTAACAGCTACACTTTTATAAAATGTATTTCCCAGAATTAAAAGAATTCCATTCTTTTTAAGCAACCTTTTATATTTCTCAATTAATTGCACCGGATCTGTATAAAACTGCAGGCAATGGTTAAAAACGATCATGTCAAACTGTGTTGCATACATCTCTGTTTGTAACACATCGGTCTGAATAGATAGCCAGTTTGCTGATGAGAAATGCTTTTTTGATCCCAATCCATTATACTCATCATCAAAAATATCTGCAGTTATAACTATTGCGTTAGTTTTAGATAAATAATTTGTTAACCATCCGTTCCAACCCCCAATTTCAAGTACATGAGTTTTGGAATTTAAATACTTAGAAAAATATTCTTTTAATGTTATAAGATCCTGTTTCCTGGTAAAGGTCTCAGATGCTAATTCGTTAATATCAACTTCAGGAAAGTTCTCATACAAATGAAAAGGCAAACGATAATTGTTTTCCTTTATTTGAATTTCCGTAAAACGATCCAGAAAAGATCGCAATTGCTTATTAAATTCAGCAGAAGTAATTGTATGAATACCATCATGAGATTCTAGTTCGTGATCTTCAGGTACTTTTATAAATTCACGAATATTCATGGCCTAATTTGAAAACGCGCTGCAACATCTGCTGCAGGCTGGCAATAAGCCTCCTTCATTCGCAACTGTTTTCCTGAATTTGGCAATAATCTTGCTGTTCCATATCTCTTTTAAATTTTCCTGATATAAGTTACCAATAGTTAAATTATAGCAGCGGCCATGGGCGGGAATAACATCCCCATTAGATTTTATCATTACCGCCGTGAAAATATCGTAACATTTTTTGCCATATAATTTTTCAGGTTCATGGTAAAAAGAATACATTGTCTGACGATCGCTTATTTCTGGCGAAAAAGAAACTCTGAATGGATAGGTTGTTTTTTTTATTTCTTCAATTTCAGAAAAAAGAGTTTTCAGGTCATACTGATTCAGATCAATATCCTTCATATTAGAAGCGGTTGCAAAATATTCTTTTCCAAAACGAATATTATGGTCATCTGCAACTCCATCGGGCGTGTAGTTTGTATGCATAAAGCCAATTTGCTCAAATGGATAATCTCTAAAATGGTCTAGAAATTCTTTTAATCGTCCTATATTCCATTGTGTAATCACGCAAAACAAAGAGATCTTCGGGCGTTTTGGTTGTGAAAATAAATAATCAATTCCTTCTACTGCTTTTTCAAACGACTTACTATAGCCTCTGATTTCATTATGTATATCAGCGGGTCCGTCCAAAGAAACGTATAATTCGTTAAGACCTCCATCAATTAATTTGTCTGCCCATTTCTTTAAGGAAAGCGCATTGGTTGTGATACTGGTAAACAGTTTTTTCTGTGATGCGTATTTTAACGATTCGTATAAATGACTATAAACCAAAGGTTCCGTAAATGCATAGCCTAATTTCGTATTTGGATAATACATCGCAGCCTGATCTGCTATTTTTCTAAATAGCTCCATTGGCATGTGCAAAGGAGTTGTGCCCACTAAATTTTGATAAAAATTACTGTCGCTGTAATCAACACCTACGTCACACATTTTGCAATGCAGGTTGCAGGTATTATTAACGCCTAATACTAACCAATCTGGCCCATAAAATAATTTTTGTGGAATATGTTTTTGATTGAGATATTTAAGCTTATCGATCATTTTAGGTTACGACATTTTTTGAACAGGCTTTAACCATTCTTTTAATTTACGTTCGATCGGAAAATAATAAACTTTGTTTTCGATACGCCATTTGGCAAATTCCTGAAAAAGAAATTTAGCAGGTGTTCGATCATTATAAGCCATGTTTTGATAAAACTTAAAATTCTCGATCTCACGGATTTTTTCTTCACTGATCCATTCACTTTTTTTGGTGCCTACATAATCAAAGTTACTCCATTCTTCAAGTGTTGAATTAAACTGATACCCTTTAGCCAGCAACTCATCTGCAATTTTATTTCCAGGGTAAGGCTTATAGTAAAAAATGCTCATGTTAAATCTGCTACTCATCTTTCGAAGTTCTTTTACCATACGCAAAGTTTCTGAAATGCTTTCATCTGTTTCTCCCGGAAAGCCAACGATGATACTGAAATTAATCGCGATATCATATTTTATACACTGTTTCGCTGCTTCATAAATATGTTCCAGCTTAATATCTTTCTGCATCCAGTCCAACATCTCCTGGGTACCTGCTTCCATGCCTATCATTACCCGTTCAAGTCCGGATTCCTTGCATAATTTCCAAACCTCATCATCCAACCGAACTCCCTGATCAGCCCGCATGGTGCCAAACCAGCTCACCGGTAGTTTACGCTTAATGAACTCCTCTGCGACAGCCTTTACACGTTTACTGTTCGTAAAAAATGTTTCGTCCTGTAAATGGATATGCTCGAATTTATATTTTTGCCATAGCGATTCAATCTCCTCGCCTATTCTTTCAGGGCTATAGCCATACCAACCGCGTTTATACATAAATGGATCGGCACAAAAGGAACAACGGAACCGGCAACCCTGTGATGAGATATAATCCAATTGTTTTCTGCCGCTTAAATTCATGTAACTGTTAACGTCGATCAAATCATAATTAAAAGGTGCAAAATTATTAATATCTTCCATCACCCGCTCGCCGTTCTCAGCATAAGCACCGTTTACTTTATAACAAATGCCTTTTACTCCCTCTAATGACGTCTTTGCAACAATTCGCTCGAGCAGTTCTTTAAACGTATTCTCTCCCTGACCTTTTACCACCACATCCACGCTTGACTCATCGAGTGTTTGTTTTGGGAATAATGAAGCATGCCAGCCACCCCAAACTACAGGCATGTTAGGGAATTTTTCTTTTACCGCCCTTGAGACTTTAACTGCATCTTTTATCGGACTTCCGGTTAAAACAGTAGTTGCAAAACACACACCATTATTCTGAAGAGCTTTATTAATTTTGATCATGGGATCAGATTCCAACCTACCATCTACGATCACTACATTGTATTTATCAGCATCCAAAACCGAACCAATAGCCAATAAAGCTAATGGCATAGTGTAAAAAACAGCTTCGGGATTATATAGTACAACAGTATATTTCACTGGAAGAATAAATTGTGTACTAAAGTTAATTAAAATTATTACACTAAATGTGCGTTGGTTGATTAATTCCCGTAATTTTAATTCAGAAACAAATGTGTAAAACGATATTATATATTCATTTCCATCCTTCGCATTATAGCGACAAATTGGATTTTATAAAAGAGCAGTTATCTTCCTTATCTTATAAAACCGAATTAGGAAAAACGTGTGCCGTACATTATTTGTTAAATAATAACCTGGAGTTCAATGAACAGTATGAATCTATTCAATTAATTTCTAGGAAATTAAGCCGGTGGGCCTTTTTAATATTAGCTGTTCAGTATATTAAAACCAATAAGTGCAAATATGTTATTATTCATGGTCTGGACTACTTTTTAGAGGCGGTTTTTATAAAATGGTTTTCGGGATCTAAAGTAATCATACAACATCATGCCGAGAAAACCTATTTAAGAAAAAAAGCCCGGTTAATGCCATGGGCAGATAAGTGGATCGACGCTTATTTTTTCAATGGTAAAAACGTAGCACTCCCTTTTATTCAAAAAAAATGCATTGCTTCTATTAGCAAAGTTTATGAGGTAGTGGAAGGCAGTTCAAACTTTAAGCTTCAATCAGCTAAAAAAACCGGATCTTTTAAGCAGTTGGTTTTTATAGGACGTTTAAATCCAAATAAAAATCTGATGACTTTATTAAAAGCCATTCTTATTTTAAAAACAATGCGTTCCGATTTTCATTTATCCGTTTACTATACCAGCACCGAATTAGAAAAGGAACTTAAAATATACTGCAAGCAAAATGGCATTACAGATACTATTACATTTAAAGGTTCTGTTCCTAAAAGCGAAATAGAAAGTGCTTTAAACCGATCTGACATTTTTGTTTCCTGCAGTTTGTATGAAGGAAGCGGGTATTCGTTGATAGAAGCGTTAGCGTGCGGTACTTTCCCTGTGGTATCACACATTCCTGCTTTTGATTTTATACTGGAAAATCTGATTGATAAAGAACAATTTGAACCTATAAGTGAAACAGAATTGGCGCATAAACTAAATAAAGCGCTAAATGGATCATTCACAAATCAGAGAAAAGAAACAATTCGAAAACATTTTGATAATAAATGCAGCGACCAGGCAATTGTTTTACAAATAGAAAATGCTTTAACGCAATTAGTTTAGCAAAAGTGCCATAATCTTTTTTGCCGAATCACCCATTGTGTTAAACGTTACGCGCTCCGTTTCTTCTTTTTCAGACAACAGATCAAGAATGAAACTTACAAGACTGGCTTTATCTGTGTTTATGTGCAAGTTTTTAACAGGATCATTGCCTAATTTCTGTGTAGAAACAACTTTACATCCGCTAAATAAAGCTTCCATCAAAACTGTCGAATTTCCTTCGTAATGAGAGGTGTGCAAAAATAACCTTGATTGATTCATTAGACCCAATGTTTCTTTATGGCTTTTTGCTCCCAGCAACTCGATATTATGTTGTAAGTTATGTTGTGAGATCAAATTGCTTAAGAGTTTTTTTTCTTCGCCCTCTCCTGCAATTTTGACATTCAATAAGGGATGTTTTTTTACAACTTCTATAATGACACCAATAAATAAGCTATAATTTTTAAGAGGACTTAAGTAGCCTGCACCAAAAATATCAATGGCTCTATGCGCTGTATTTAAAGGTTCGAAAAGTTTAGGATTAATGCCATTGGTAACAACATGTTGCGGATCTATGAGATGATTTTTTTTAAATTCATCTTTTAGAAAATCGCTCATCGCCATTAACTGTTCAGGCTTGGGCCGTATTTTTTTAATAAAGCCATTGGTTGTTTTAGCATCCTGTCCAATAATCCAGATCATATGTTTGAGATTATTTTCCAATGCAAATTTATTGGCTACCAATGCTGTATCTATACACCATAAACTAATTAAACCTTTAATACTACAAGTTTCTTTAAGCTCATTCAGTTTTTGAGAAGCAAGGCGTTTTGTATTTAGTCCAAAAATATGTTTTTTGTTTTTGCCACCTATGGCATGTACATCAATTCCATTCCAGCTGTATAAACCCTTTTTGAATGGGTATTGAAGCGTAATAAAAACGAATTTAAAATCAGAAAAATTATGTTTAAGCGCTAATGCAAATTGCTGAAAAGCCGGCAGACACGTTGTATCATTTTCGTTTTCCGGAAAACCAGGAGTAACAATAACAATACAGGCTAATTTATTTGGCATTAAGATAAATACAAATTTTTATTCACTACCCCGATTACTTCTCCTTTGAGTTCTTTTCCAATAAATCCCGAATTTTTATTTGACGACACAATATGCGATGTTTTAAACACATACTTATTGTTAGGATTAAACAGCGTAAGATTTGCTTCGGCATTTTCTTTAATAATCACAGGCGATAAACCCAAAATATGACGTGGATTTTTGGTTAGTGTCTCTATAATAGTTTCGAGTGATAATTTAGAACTTAATGCAGCGTTTAAAACGCCGAAACAACTTTCCAAACCAACCATACCGTTATCAGCTAAATCAAATTCGAGGTCTTTGCTTTCAATATCCTGCGGACTGTGATCACTAACGATCACGTCAATGGTTCCATCGGCAACGCCTTTTTTTAAAGCATCTATATCGTCTTTTGTTCTTAGCGGAGGATTTACTTTAAAATTCGTATTAAAACCTTCGAGCTCCGAATCTTCCAGAAGCAAATTATAGGCTGCTACGCCGCAGGTGATATTTAATTTTTTTGCTTTTGCCTTTTTAATCAACTCTACACTTCCTCTTGTACTGATAGTTGGCACGTGCATTTTTCCGCCTGTATATTCAAGGATCTGGATATTACGCTGTAGCATTAATTCTTCGGCTAATGCCGGAATTCCTTTCAATCCAAGTTTTGTAGAAGTAATACCTTCGTTAACCAACCCGTCGTGTGAGATCGTTTTATCATCACAGTGTGTCATAATAAAACTGTTAATGTTTTCGGAGTATTGCAGCGCTCTTAAAATTAAACCGGCATCCTTAGTTGTTTTTTTATAGTCGCTAAAAGCTACAGCGCCCGATAATTTCATGTCGTACATTTCCGACAGATCTTTTCCTTCCTGGTTATGACTTAATGTTCCAACAGGTAATACATCAACCAAATTACCTTTGGCTCTATTCACAACGTATTCTATCTGGCCTTTATTGTGTAAGGGTGGATTTGTTCCACTCATTAAGCATACACTTGTAAATCCACCTTTAGCAGCGCTCTTCAATCCATTATCCAACGTTTCTTTATATTCATAACCCGGATCGCAAAAATTCACCTGCATATCCAACCACCCTGCAGATAAGTGTAATCCATCGCCTTCAATGGTCTTAACGCCTTTTTCGGAAGCAATCGATTTTTTGATCTGAGTAATAACACCCTTCTCAATTAAAATATCTACTGTTTTCCCATTGTGTGGACTGGCTGAATCTACAACGGTTGCTTGTTTGATTAATAAATTCATACGCTTCTATTTTTTAACCGCCGAGTTTGCAAAGTTATTTAGCAAAGCTCGCGGAGTATTTATTATATAATTTTCCTTTTTTATTTTTGCTTTAATCTCCACGCATCTAAGGTTAATTTATTTTATTAACCTTATTATTAAGATCTCTGCTGCTAAAAATAACAAGGCTAAAATTAAAAACAATTTCCATAGTTTTTTGCCATCGTTCACTTCTTGCAGAGCATTTGTTAATGTTTTTTCGTCCGGCGTTATAATACCCATATTCTTTAAACCTTTTTCATCAATTTGTTTTTGAAGATCTTCGTTAGTCATAAAATTCATGTCAGACTCTTTTCGGTCAAAGTTAAATGCCAGATCCTTTATTTGCTGGCCATTTTCAAATACACCGTACTGGCCTGCTTCAGTGATTTGGTTCTGTGTAAATAAAGTTGTTCTGTTATTTTGCAAACGGTGTTCAGGTATCACATCTGAAGTTTTATCATCTTTTAATATGTGTAAGGGCTTATCTGAAAAGTTAGTAGTGCTGCTTAAAACAATGGCTTCATTAATGGCGGTTTTGTAGTAAATAGAGGAAGGCTTTAAACTCAAAATAGACATTTTGATTAGCGTAGGAACAAACAAAGCATGCTTTAACAAATTTGAAGCCGTTTCATCCGACGCTATGGAAAACAAATATACTTTGCCGTTGGCAGTTGAATTTAACGACAACAAAAATTGTCCGTTTTGTAACAAGACTATATTTTGAGTATTGCTGTTGGTTGTTCTCGTAAACTCAAAATGTTCGAACACTTTAGGCAGATCCATGCGTTGGTCCAGCTTATCAAATACACCTTCGTATAAGCCCTGTTCAAAATTAATACTTTGTGTTTTTGTATTTAATGTATCTGATTTTATTATTTGGGGCAACTGCAATGTCTGAAAAGCCGCATTGTATGAAGTCAGATCCGCTTTTTTATTTGGAAAAATAACTAGGCTTCCGCCATTACTCACAAACTTCAGCAACTCAGAAGTTAAGCCTGATGTCAGGCTACTTAACTCATTTAAGATGATAATATTTGTATTTGTAAACAGACTGTAGTCAATAGAAGCCTCATTATTTTCTTTATACACGAACAAACTATCATTCTGCATCAACGACCGAAAATTTCCTGATGTTTTTGTATCTTTCCCATTAACCACCAAAGCACTAATTGTAGTTTGCGCGTTAAAGCTAAAATAAAAATTATCGTCGTACGTGATGGGATAATCTTCTATTTTTAAAACGCCTTTGTTAACGCCTTTAATTTTTACTGTAAAAGAGATACCTACATCTTTTTTATTGCCCGCACTCACGTTGAATGATGCCAGCGACACCTGGGCATCGTTGATGTATAATTTCAGGCTACCATTCTCAATATCTTTATTGCTTTTATTGATCACGATGGCATGAATAACCTGTTGGGTTTCGTATTGCTGAACTGGTGTTTCAAACCAAACACTGTCAATATAAACGTTGTTAACTTCTGAGGAAACAATCGGAATGCAACTGATGACAATACTCGTGTCAATATCTGTTTTGGAAATATCAGAGGTGTTTTTTTGAAAATCGCTCAGCAAAAAAATGCGTTTGTTTTTAGATGAAGAATTTTGCAGAAAATCCTGCTGACGTTTAATCACATTATTAATATTTTTTGTTGCTGAAGATATTTTCACATCATTAAGCTGCTCAATAAACTCCTCTTTAGACACAAAACGCTGGTGCCTTCCTTCAAAGTCATTGGTAAGCAATTGAAATTTATCACTGGCATTAAACGTATTGGCAATTTCGGTGGCGTGTTGCTTCGCATTTTCGAGCAGCGTTCCTTTTTTATTAGTACTTTCCATACTGAAAGAATTGTCGATGTAAATACTAACTGTTTTTTCACCCTGAACGGCTTTTGTTTTTCCCGGAATAAAAGGTTGCGCAAAAGCAAACACCAAACAAGCAATTGCTAAAATACGCATGGCTAAGATCAACCATTCTTTTAATTTGGATTTGCTGTCGCTTTCCTGCTTTAGTTCTTTCAGAAACTGAACATTGGTGAAATAGATTTTTTTATATTTTCTGAAATTGAAAAGATGAATGATAATAGGAATGGCGATTGCTGCTAAACCAATTAGAAATGTAGGAAACAAAAAATTCATCAACTGTAAAAATACATTTTTTTACTCAAAATTATAGCTATTTCAATAAGTCAAACTTTTTTAGACTATCATATACTCACATTTATCCTTAAATTTATGAGAAATATAAACATCATGAAAAAAATATACTTCGTTTTTTTGCTGACTATCACTTCTTTATCTAATGTGTTTAGTCAACTTACTTTTACAGTTGCTCCCAGTATGGCAGACCTTACAAACTATTTTCAGGGAATAGGACTTACGATT
This sequence comes from Bacteroidota bacterium, assembly GCA_040387475.1. Taxonomy (GTDB): domain Bacteria; phylum Bacteroidota; class Bacteroidia; order B-17B0; family Aurantibacillaceae; genus UBA4416. The sequence continues at coordinate 67,044 of JAZKDT010000059.1, forward strand.
TCAAATATGACCGTAACAGGTTCACCTAATGCCTATGGGTTTTATTCGGGCACATCCAATATGGCTTTTGGCAGCGGCATTATTATGAGCACCGGTGTTGTTAGTGGACTAATTAGCAATCCCGCTGGAGCATTTGCCAGTACAGATAATATGGCTTTGGGTAATATGTATGCAAATAACCTATCTGGTTCAACTTCCTATGATGCTTGTATGATAGAGTTTGACTGCATACCTGTAAATGCTAATTTATTGTTTGATTTTTCATTTGGTTCTGAAGAATATAATGAATTTGTTGGATCTAATTTCAATGATGTTTTTGGAATTCTTGTTTCTGGACCTAATCCTTTGGGTGGCAATTACAACAATAACAATTTCGCACGTGTTCCGGGAACAACTATTCCTATGGTTTCTGTAAATAACATTAATAACGGCTCATCGGGCACTGGTCCTTGTATGAATTGCGCATACTATATTGATAATACAAACGGTACTGATGTAGCTTTTGATGGATTTACGACAGGTTTACAAGGATTGGTTCCGGTATTACCAGGGCAAAGTTACCATTTTAGGATTGTTATTGCAGACGTAGATGATGGGATTTATGACTCAGCTATTATGTTCTTAACTAATTCATTTAAGTCTGTTCCAAACACGCCAACCGCTATTTTAGAAACTGAAAAAGAAAATAGTTTATCGGTTTATCCTAATCCAACTTCAGGGGCTGTTGTTCATGTCAATATAGAAAATGATGTCATTAATTCTCTTGAGTTATTTTCTTACGAAGGAAAACGCGTTGAGCATACTCAATTTGATAAACATACACACACAATCCAATTAAACAATACAGCAAAAGGCATTTACTTTCTGCATATTACTTCCAACAAGGGGAAAGTCGTTAAAAAGCTAGTGGTTAATTAAAATTTTGCCATTATTTAAAAAGCCTAACTATATTCAGGCTTTTTTACTATTCAATTGTATGAAATTTACATTTTTAATTAGTTTATTGCTATTATCTTTCTTAGTTAATTCTCAGTCCAACTTTTCCATTAAAATCAGCGCTGACGAAATTGAACAGCCTTTTGCATGGCATTATGTAATGTCGCTCGATGATGGCTCTTCTGTACTACTAACAACAGATAAGTTAAGGAGTAAATTCTACATGAAGCGTTTTGATCAGGAAGCCAGAATGGTGCTGGATACATTGTTTTGGGAGTCATTGGATACTGAAAAAAATCATGTCCAAATTTCTGGTGTACATGAAATCAATGGCCGTTTGATCTTCTTTTTATCAAAACTCATAAAAGCTACTGTAACGTTTTACAGGTTGGAGATAGATCCAAAAAATGGTAAAAAAATAAGAGAAGAAGAGCTGTTTAATTATTCTATTACAGACCAGGAGTTCCCCGGCAATTCAGATTATACATTTGATTTCACCAAAAATGACGTAACAAAGAGATATTATTTTTTAGTCCTTGTAAAGGCCAAGAAAGATAATATTGAACTACTGTTAAATAGCTATAATTATGATCATCAAAAAGTTTCATCAACAGCTAAACAGGTGCCAATTAAAAGCTCATCCATCGATTTACTGTCAAGCTTACAAATTGGAAATGACTATTACTTCGCCATCAACTACAATAATGTAGTTGACAAAACTGAAAAAATATATAAAAAAGACATTATTATTTATAAAGGCTCCGCCAATAAATTAGAAGAAGTGCCTTTTTTGGCTGAAAATTTCAGCAATATAATCGGCGGGCAATTTTCAAACGGCCAAAACGGCGTGAAACTGGCAATTTCCAATAGCTATATTACTACAGAAACTTTTTTTGGCGATCGTAAAACCGACACCTATCTGTTAACTTTAAATGACGAAATTTTCGGTATCACTGAAAAACAAAATATTTTGCATGATAAATTAATTAGCCAATACAAAAACATTTCAAAAATTAAAGAAAAAGGCAGGATACATATTTTAAACTCCCCAGCTGCCTACTTTGTAAATTATGCTAACCAGGATGAAATGATCTTTCACTCCTATTCCGGGGGAGCAAATGGAAATACGCAATGGACTTATATAGATGACCTTGGCATTTTTGATTTTGACAGTAAAGGCAATTTAATTAAAACAGATATTCACCCGCTTAAGTACGAGTTAACAGAACATTGCACCAATACTTTTCAATATAATTTATGGCATAAAGGCAATACATTTCAATATAACGCCGGGCATCCAAGTGCCCTTTTATTCAAACACATTGAATTTATAAATTATAACGGTAAAACCTTTGTTTTTTATAATGACGCGCCTGAAAATATTGGGGTGACTGATATTAAAGATGCAACAGAGTTAAAAAAAATAAATCAGAGTATTGGCATGTGTTTAGTTTCAAATAAGGATGGGAATACAAAAAAAACCGTTGGTATCGTTAAAGAACAATTATACTTTGATTTTGCATCAGCTGGATTTAATGAAAAAACAGGGATTTACTCTGTCATAACGTATGCCAAAAAAAACAAAGTATTTATTTCACATATTACCCTTCAGTAAATTTTAGAATCCCTGCTCATTGATCGGGATTTTTTGAATGTTTTTAATTCAACATCTTCTTTGACATAAATTCTCTTTTAAAGAGAAGTCAAAATAATAAGTCTGCCTGTTTTCTTTTTTGAAATTGTTCCAAAAAATCATTTTTTTTCTTGCACCCCCCCTTTTTTTGATATATTTTTGTCAAAAAATTGATAATTTATCATTTACCCCCCTATAAAAATATCAAATTATGAGTACAAGACGTATTTTAGCCATGCAGGATGTTGGAAAACGCACACCGGTAGAGTTTAATAACAACAACAAACAAGTATCAACTTATTATGGGTCCAATGTATTTGGACTGGACGCTATGCGCGAATTCTTATCCGAAGAAGCTTTTAACAGCATTCAGAATTCCATGAACCAGGGAACGATTGTAGAGCGTAAAATGGCCGATCAGGTTGCCGCCTGCATGAAAGCCTGGGCGCAAAGTAAAGGTGTAACACACTTTACGCACTGGTTTCAACCATTATCAGGTGCGACTGCCGAAAAACATGATGGCTTTTTTGAGCCTATCGAAGGTGGAAGAGCCATTGAGCGTTTCAGCGGAAATGCTTTAGTACAGCAAGAGCCGGACGCTTCTTCTTTTCCTAACGGAGGCATTCGTAATACATTTGAAGCGCGCGGTTACACGGCATGGGATCCCACATCTCCGGCATTCATCTGGGGCGAAACATTATGTATTCCTACAATTTTTATTTCTTATACAGGCGAATCATTGGATTTTAAAACGCCTTTATTAAAATCATTACATGCTATAGACAAAGCTGCTACAGATGTTTGCCAGTATTTTGATAAAAACGTCACTAAAGTTATTGCTACCTTAGGCTGGGAGCAGGAGTATTTTTTGGTAGATTCTGCATTATATAATATCCGTTACGATTTACAACAAACAGGTCGTACGTTATTTGGTCATGCGCCTGCAAAAGGCCAGCAATTAGAAGATCATTACTGGGGTTCAATTCCTGAAAGGGTTTCAGCCTATATGCGTGATTTTGAATATGAATCTCATTTATTAGGAATTCCTGTTCGTACCCGTCATAATGAAGTTGCTCCTGCACAGTTTGAATGTGCTCCTGTTTTTGAGGAAACAAATTTAGCAGTGGATCACAACTTGTTATTAATGGACGTAATGGAAAAAGTGGCTATCCGTCATAACTTCCGTGTATTAATGCACGAAAAACCATACGCAGGTGTTAACGGAAGCGGTAAACACAACAACTGGAGCTTAGCTACCAACACAGGAAAGAACTTATTATCGCCCGGCAAAACCCCTAAAACCAACTTACAATTTTTAACTTTTTTCATCAATACAGTAAAAGCAGTTTATGAACACGGCGATCTATTGCGCGCTTCTATTGCATCAGCCAACAACGATCATCGTTTAGGCGCTAACGAAGCGCCGCCGGCAATCATGTCAGTATTTTTAGGTGAACAATTATCTAAAGTATTGGATGAATTGGAAAAAGCCGTTCACAATGGTAAAATGAGCCCGGAAGAGAAAACCGCACTCAAATTAAACATCGGTAAAATTCCTGATATTTTATTGGATAATACTGACAGAAACAGGACTTCACCATTTGCCTTCACAGGAAATAAATTTGAGTTCAGAGCCGTAGGATCAAGTGCCAATTGCGGCGGACCAATGACCGTTTTAAATGCGATCATGGCCGAGCAACTGGTTACATTTAAAAAAGATGTGGATGCATTGATCAATAAAAAAGTAGAGAAAGATGAAGCTATTTTTCAAACATTAAAAAAATACATCATCGAAAGTAAAAAAATTCGTTTCGAAGGAAACGGGTATGGCGATGAATGGAAATCTGAAGCTAAAAAGCGCGGTTTAAATAATATTCCAACTACACCTGGCGCGTTAGAAGCAATGATCTCTAAAAAAACGTTAGCCATGTTTGAATCTCAAGGCATCTTAAATCATCGTGAGCAGGAAGCACGTTACGAAATTGCTTTGGAAACTTATACCAAAAAAATTCAGATCGAATCCCGGATCATTGCTGATATGGTAAGTAACCAGATTATTCCGGCCGCACTGAATTACCAGAAAACATTGGTCGAATCAGTAAGAGGTATGAAAGATATCATGACTCCGGCAGAGTTTAAAGTGGTTGCTAAAAGCCAGTTAGAACTTATTAAAGAAATCTCTGAGAAAGTAACCATTATTAAAACAGAAGCTGATTTAATGACGGAAGAACGTAAGAAAGCTAACAACCTTGATAACGCAAAAAAACAAGCACACGCCTATTGCGAAAAAGTAAAACCATACTTCGAATCAATGCGTTACAACGTAGATAAACTGGAAGGTATAGTAGATGACGCTACCTGGCCGCTACCAAAATACCGTGAAATGCTTTATTTAAGATAGTAGAATTAGTATTTCTGTTATCTGTCAGTTCGAGCGAAGTGACAAAACATTTAAATCCTCAGCTTTTTAGCCGGGGATTTTTTGTGTACAGCCACGCCCACCAGATCAATATGAACTGTATAGGAATTCTGATGATTGCGACCAAAAACATCACATCGTCATTATCCCAACAATCAATCAGCATTTGTATGTGAATGATAAAAAATACAATCAGCATAGCAATAATCAACAAGGCTGCCGCTTTACGTGTGGCTTTGGGTATTAATAAAATTGCAAAAATAATTTCGCATAAGCCACTTAAATAAATGCAAAAATCATGGCAAGGAATGTAAAAGGGCATTATCTTTCTATAAAATTCCGGCTTTACAAAGTGATTAATTCCGGCTAGGATATATAGCAGAATCATAAGATAAAAGAAAAATGGAAAAGCCTTGTTTTTCATAAATTTCAAAGATATACGCTTACAGGGTTATTTTAGATTTTAAGTTTACCATTTAGCCTGATAATTGTGAAAATACAAGCCTAAATCCATTAAACCAGCCGTAAACAGGGACTAAAAACGTTGCAATCTTTGCAAATAATAGGATTCTTTAGACGAATGGCGCTAAAATAATGCTTAAAATTTTTGCAGTTTTAAAAAATTATATATCTTAGCAACTTATAAAGTTTAATTACCTATGAAAAACTTAAAAAAACTAGCACTAACCACTACCGCTATCATTGCGTTTGTATTTTCTGTAAGCGCTCAGAAAAATTATTTAAAAGATGCTGATGTTGCATACGAGCATCACCAATACTTTAATGCGATTGAGCTTTATAAACAAGCTTATACCAAAGTAAAAAAAGCCGATTCGAAAGCAAGAATTTTGTACAGAACAGCTGATTCATACAAGCAAATTAATGATTTAAAAGGTGCTGAAACCTATTATAACAAAGCAATTAAGGCAAAATATCCTGATCCAATTGCTATTTTGCAATTAGCAGATGTTTTAAAAGCACAACAACGCTATCCTGAAGCGATTGTAGAATATAATAACTACAAGAAAGAAATGCCTTCTGATCCTCGTGGAGAAAACGGTGTTAAATCATGTGAACTGGCTCAACAATGGAAAGATGCTAAAAATACTCCTGAAACTCGCTTAAAAGTTGAGAATATGGCGTTGATTAACTCTAAAGAAGCCGATTTTGGTCCTGCTTATGCAGATAAAAAATTCACAACTTTATACTTTACCTCTACCCGCCAGGGTGCTCAGGGTTCAGTAGATGTTACTACAGGTCAAAATCACTCTGATATTTATGAAACAAAATTGGATAAAAACGGCAAATGGAGCACACCAGTTACTATTGCTACAACTTTAGTTTCTAAAATGAATGAAGGTGGTGCTTATGTTACTAAAAAAGGTGATTTAATGTTCATGACCCGTTGCGGTGAAGCAAAAGGAAAAGAATTAAAATGTCAGATTTATGTATGCAAAAAACAAGGTCCATCATGGGGAGATCCTGAATTATTGCCTTTTAACGTAGATTCAGTGCATTTACGTCACGCTGCAGTATCTGCAGATGGTAATACTTTATATTTTGACGCAAAATTACCGGGTGGTTACGGTGGAACTGACATCTGGATGAGTTCTTATAACAAAAAAGATAAAACATGGGGGCCAGCTGTAAACGCAGGGCCAAGTGTTAATACACAAGGCAGCGAAGGTTACCCGTATATTGCTGATGATGATAAAACATTATATTTCTCCTCAAACTACCATTTAGGTATGGGTGGATTAGATTTATTTAAAGCTGAAAAAGATGCCAGCGGTAAATTCACAAAAGCGCCTGAAAATTTAAAATCCCCAATGAACTCGGCAGGTGATGATTTCGGTATTGTTTTCGAAGGTAAAAAAATTAAAGGTTACTTCTCTTCTAACCGTGAAGGCGGGAAAGGAAGTGATGACCTTTATTCATTTGTATTACCACCATTAAACTTTAATTTAAGTGGTACTGTTGTAAGTACAGAAAACAATGAGCCTGTAACAAACGCATTGATTCACCTAAAAGGATCGAATGGTGACATGTTCGAATTTAAAACAGCTGCTGATGGTAAATATAACTTCAAATTAAAAGAAAACACTTCCTATGAAGTAACTGTTGGAACTGAAAAAAATACAACTTCAGCATCTTTTAAATTAGGTTTCTTAGCTACTAAGGACATGGGGAAATTAACTACAGTTGACGAGAATGAATCTAAAGATTTCGTAAAAGATTTCGCTTTAGTTCCTGTTAAGGCTGAGATTCGTTTCCCTGCTGTATTATATGCCTTGGGTAAAGCAGACCTTTTAGTAGATTTAACAGGTACAGACAAATCAAATGATACACGTGCACCATTAAATTCAAAAGATTCATTAAATTTCTTATACCAGACGTTGATCGATAACCCAACTATTATTATTGAGTTACAATCTCATACAGATAGCCGTGGTAATGATAAAGCGAATCAAACATTATCTGAAGCGCGTGCTAAATCTTGTGTTGATTACTTAGTTAACGAGAAAAAAATTCCGGTTGCGCGTTTAACATTTAAAGGTTGGGGTGAGAAAAAACTTCTAATTACGGATGCACAAATTGCCAAAGAAAAAACAAAAGAAGGAAAAAATGCATTACACCAAAAAAATCGTCGTACTGTATTCCGTATTGTTAGCTGGGATTATGTAGATCCAAATGCACCTAAATCTGATAAGCCAATTTACAAACCACAAGTTAAAGGTGAAGAAAATTCTGAGACCATTGAAGATGCTCCTGAATCAAAATAACATTAAATAAATTTCACAAAAAAACCCTTTCAGTTATGCTGAAAGGGTTTTTTATTGGTATTAAACCATAAGTATCAAATTTTGTTAATTACACAGAAGCCTGAATATAGCGTCGCTAAATAATGTAATTTTGTAATGTAATATTAAGTACTGTGCGCGATATAATTTGGACCATAATTATTGTTTGGGTTGTTTGGAAAATCTACGATGCGTTTAAAAGCGTATCCAAATCAAAAACCCAAACACAAGCCTTTAACGGAAATCACTCCTACCGTAAAGAAGGTGAAGTTAAAATAGATAAAAACGTAAATGTCAAATCTCATTTTAGTCCCGCTGATGGAGAATATGTAGATTATGAGGAAGTAAAATGATGAACAGAATTTTTTCATATCTGATAATTTACTTTTTTATGAGTGTGGCTTCTTTCGCGCAGGAAAACCCTCCTGCTACGCCACCATCTCCGCCTGTAAATAATCAAATTCCGGTAGCACCAAAAGATTTCAGCAGCTTTAAAGAGCGATTATATGTGGGTGGTAATGTGGGTGCCTGGTTTGGATCGAGTACTTACGTGAACGTATCTCCATTAGTAGGCTGTAAGATCACCAAAGAGTTTTCTCTGGGTATTACGGGAACCTATAACTATTACAGCCAAACTTATGGCGGACAAAAATTCGTGTCCACTATTTATGGCGGCGGCGCCTTTGGCCGCTATATATTCTTAGAAAACTTTTTTGCGCAGGTTGGCGTTGAAAGACTAAGTGTTTTAGATTACAGATCTATCTTACCCGATAGCAGGGTTTGGGTAGATAATATCCTTGTGGGCGGGGGCTACAGGCAAATGTTCTCGGAAAGAGGGAGTTTTGTTGCTGCCATTTTCTATAATGTGAATGAAACGCCCTTATCACCTTATCCAAATCCTATCATTCAAATAGGATTTAATATCGGATTGTAGATAGAATTCAAAAAATAATTGGCATTTTTGTACTTTATTACTCTAGTGTTTGTTTCGGCTGATGTCGAAAAGTATGCTTGTCCAGGTGTTGGAATGGTATACAAGTACGCTTGAGGTGCGTATGTCGCAAGACGTGGGAGTTCGAGTCTCCTCCTGGATAC
>JAZKDT010000060.1:0-49103 GCA_040387475.1 Bacteroidota bacterium
CAGCCTGGCTCAATTATGTACTACATAATTGCCCTGCTATTGCTTCACCCGCAACCGTTTATAAAACATCTCACGCCTTGGTCCCTTTGGGAGCCAAGTCTTCGTTGCTTTTATAAACTATTACTGCACAAAATCATTGTCATAAAGCTTAAGCTTTACCCTGCTGCGAGCATATAAATAGTTAGCTAATCAGGAAAAGTTTAATAATCCGTTTTAGAACATGCATTAATTTTCAAGCGTTGATATAAGCGTTTAACTGCTCAGAAAAAGTTTAATAGTATGGCGCGGCGGCTGAGCGGAGCCGAAGCCCCGCATACGTTGATGAAAAAAGTGACATAAGTAAAAAGAAATAGATACTTTTTAAAAGTTCGTTAACCTTTTAATGCTTGGTGAAAGCACTTTAATATGTTAATTAACCAACCATCTCTATAATTTAACATGCTTGTAAAATTAAATGTTCTATATTTAATGAAACTGTTATGTTGTATTCCAAATTAAGTAGCTTATGAAAATAAATGTATGTAGATCCTTTTTAGCTTTGTGTATAAGTTTAATCACAATACAAGCAACAGCACAAACCAACCCCATCACTAAATGTATAACCGACCAGCTACTCGAAAAGCAATTGCAATCAGATCCTGCATTAAAGTTCAGGCAAAATATGATGAACCAGCGGATTGCCGGTTATCACCCCTCCCCTGCAAAGGTTAGCCAGGTATTAACCATACCGGTGGTTGTACACGTTATTCATACAAACGGCCCCGAAAATATTTCCAATCAACAGATCATTGATGGGATTGCGCATTTAAATGAAGCCTTTGCAAATACGGGAGCGTACAATAGCGCCAGCGGTGTTAACACAAACATTCAGTTTTGTTTGGCACAACAGGATCCGGCAGGGTATTTCACCAACGGTATCACACGCACGGTCTCTTCTTTAACCGAAGTTACTGCCGAATCGCAGGATGCCATGCTCAAAAATTTGATTGTATGGAACACCACTAAATACCTTAATATATGGCTGGTAAAAGAGATCACATCTATTTCCATGGGTCCGGCAATGGCAGGGTACGCTATGTTTCCTTCTTCTCACGGACAACTATTTGACGGCATAGTTAACGAAGCCGCGTTGTTTGGAAGCAGCGTTCACAGTTCAAAAGTACATATACATGAAGCAGGGCATTACCTTGGTTTGTATCACACCTTTGAAGGTGGCTGCACCAATACTAATTGTCAGACAGATGGTGATAAAGTGTGCGATACACCTCCGGATAACTCTACGGCGCCGGTTGCCTGCAATGGAAGCGTTAACACCTGTTCAACCGATGATGATGATGTGAGTTTAAATAATCCTTTCCGACCAACAGCATTGGGCGGACAAGGCGATCAACCTGATATGTTTGAAAATTATATGGACTATGGTTATCAAACCTGCCAGACGCATTTTAGCAACGGACAATCTACGCGCATGAATGCTGCGCTTTCCACGGAACGTATGTCACTACTTAGCAGCAACGGTTGCGTGAGTGCCTGTACCATCCCTATTGCGCTTAGTATCTCAGCAAACGATAGTACTGTTGATATTGGTACAAGTGTATCTTTCACGAGCACAACTACCAATGCCACAACTTTTTATTGGGAGATCGATGGCGTTTACTGGAGTGCAACTGCCGGGTTTAACCATGTATTTAATACCCCTGGGGATTATATTGTGTCTTTAACTGGTTCTAATACGGATGCCAGTTGTAATAAAACCGCAACCCTTTCTATTCATGTAGACTGTACAGCCAAAGCCGCTTTTCAGATGGTACAGGACCCTTATGCGCCCGGTGTGGCAGTTACGGCAACCAATATTTCACAAAATGCAACTACTTACCAATGGGTGGTAGATGGTTTACCTGCAACTACAAGTACTAACTGGTCGCAGATATTTAACGGCGTTGGCGGGCATTCTGTTTTCCTGATCGCTTCTAACAGCTTGTGTAGTGATAGCTCAGCTACTTCTTTTTTCCAGGTAGGCAATTGCAATTTATCCGGCGTAACCAACAACTGGGTGTTTAACGGCACGCACATTAATTTTACATCGGGTACTGCAGCCTATGCAGGAAACTCCCCGCTTTTTAACCCAACTACCGAAGGCTCTTCCTCCATTTCCGACAGGGACGGAAATTTATTATTCTTTTCTGATGGTGTAAGCTGCTGGGATCGTAATAAACAAGTGATGCCAAACGGAACCGGATTAATGGGACATCTTTCGGCTACGCAAGTCGTGTTAATTACGCCGCATCCCGGTAATTCAAAACAATATTATGTATTCACCAACGATGCCGTTGAAAATTATTTTGCAACCGGTTTAAGATACAGTATTGTAGATATGACCTTAAACGGTGGCTTAGGAGATATTATTCCTTCCTCTAAAAACACGCTGTTGCATTTGGGCGGTAGCGAAAAAATAACAGCAACCTGGCACGCTAACGGCCATGATATATGGATAGGCACTGCCGAAAATTTATCCAACGCTCATTATGCTTTTTTAATTGATAATGCCGGCATTCATACCACGCCGGTTACCTCTAACTTAGGAGTGGGTATGCAACAAGGATTAGGCTCTATGGCTTTTTCGCAGGATGGAAACAGGGTGGCCGAATGCGTGATCAGTGCATGGCCATGGCGCATCCTCGTAGCTGATTTTAATAAAGCAACCGGGCAATACACCCACCCTATCGAATTGATACTAAGTTCCACTGTAAACCAGCAAGCGTTTGGAATTCTATTTTCACCGGATAATTCGAAGTTATATGTGAGCTTAATTGGTAATAATGATATTTTACAATATGATCTTTCACAAACTACGGCTTCACAGATCATGGCTTCGGTAACAGCGATCGACCCTTATTCATCAGGATTTTTCGGACATTTAGCCTTGGGTAAAGATGGTAAGATCTATGTGCATAGTTACCAGGGAACCATGACGCTTGACGCTATCAGCAGCCCTAACCTCGCGGGAGCAGCTTGCAACTACCAGCCTAATGTGGTTGGCATCAGCAGCTATAGCAGCGCCATGTGTTTGCCTAACATGCTACAGGGTTACTCATCGGCATACCAGCCAAGCATTGCGGGGCCCGCCAATATTTGCGTGGGGCAATCGGTTAACAGCTATGGTATTTTATTAGAATCCAGTAGCGACGTTACGGTTTGGAGTCATACAGGCCCAGGGACTTTTACCACACAGGCGGGCACCAATAACGCCGTGCTAACAAGTGCCAATACTACAGGTATTGATATAATTTATGTAAAGATAACCGGTCTTTGCGGAACCTCTTATGATACATTAGTGGTACATACCAATAATCCCGAATTAGGGATGTTAAGCGATACCACCTTTACCTGTGATTCGGTTAGGTTATTTCCAGGCGCCACTTTTTTAAGCTACCAATGGCAGGACGCTTCCAACTACTCCACTTATAATGCATTAACTGCAGGGAAATATTGGGTTAAAATGAAAGGTGCTTCGGGTTGCCTCATTACCGATACAACACGTGTTGTTAATTTTCCATTAGCGCCTGCGGCTAATTTAGGTGCTGATGTGGTGCTTTGCCAGGGACAAATAGCGGTATTGCAAACCAATCAAACTTATCCTACCTATCAATGGCAGGATGGTTCGGGAAATTCAACTTTCTCTGCACATTTACCCGGATACTATACCGTTACGGTAACGGATGATTGCGGTCATACGAGCACCGATGAAGTGCAGGTAATCTTTACACAGACTGATCTGAACTTAAATTATAATAATATGGATAGTTTGTGTCAAACCGATTTACCTTTTGTATTAAATGCACCGGTGGGCTACAGTAATTATTTGTGGCAGGATGGTTCCTCGGCGTCTAGTTTGAGCATTACAGCTGTTGGCACGTACGAACTCAAAGCAACTACTGCACAGGGATGTTATTCAACTGATACCTTGTGGGTTTTAAATTGCATCACCACGAACTTAGCTGAAAATCAAAGTGATCACATCACTCTCTTTCCAAATCCGGCAAACCATGAGATAACTCTTACTACCAACCAACCAAAAAAAGAAAGTATAGTTAACCTGTATTCTGCTATTGGTGCGTTGGTTTATACAGCCCACTGGAATGAGCAAAGTTTAACCATACCGACTTCACAGTTGTCAGAAGGAATTTATTTTATAAGAACAGAAGAATACGTTATTAAATTATTGGTGCAGCATTAATGGCAAGTCCAATTTTTTTTATAAAAAAAGACCCGCTCATTGGCGGGTCTTCTTGTTTTAATTTTAAACACTGTTTATTTTTCTATGACGATCTTTTTATGAACGGCAGTATTGCCCGCGGATAGTTTAACAACATAGGTTCCTGCGTATAAGGTGCGTGTATCAAAATAGGCAATGGTACTTCCCTGGTAAATAATTGTTCTCTGAACCAGTTTACCCGCCACGTCATACAATTCTACATTCACGTTTTCGCGGGTGATGTTGTTAATTTGAACCGCCACAAAATCACTGGATGGATTGGGATACACGTTGATGTTCACATGTTCTTTTTGTTCTTCTGTTAATCCGGTGGCTGCAGTACCGGTATACGTTGTTACTGTTTCTGTGATAGATGTCACTTTAACTGCTACTTTAGTTCCATAAAAAGTTGGCCCAACTACATAAGGATAATACGAATTCCAGTGCTGATCAACGGTTGCAAAATAACAATAGATACCATTTGGATATTCGGGTGTTTTACAGAAGCGTCCGTTGTGCTCATCCAAATAATCAGGTGTTAGGGTTGATGTGGCATTGTACTGGTAATCCTCTCTGAAAGTTCCTAAAGGGTAAGTAGCGCTTACATTTGGACCCGCCGTAACGGATGCTCCGGTGGAATACGTATTTCTAACGGTGATATTTCTTAACGCATAACTCGATTTCATTCTCACGATGCCTCCGGTTGCATCTGCATTTTTATAAGCATAAGCACCATAAATAGGAAAGCCATCATACGCATAACCAATTAAAGGGGAATGCACCGTTGAATCAATCGCATATAAACCATCTGACGTATATAAATTACACACCGTTGAAATAACAGTCAGATCTAAATTAAATGCGCTCGGGTTTTGATGATGATGGTAATTGCCCATCGCCGGATGCCCTTTCGAACAATCAAATCCACCTTTTTCAGCAACAATAGCATCGCGGTTCCAAACACCATCGCCCATTCCGCCCAATGGACCACCGGCCATCGCACTGGTTGAGCTTTTCCAGGATACGCCATCCCGGTAATCAAATAGCGCCACGCCATTAATAAATACGCCAATATTACCACCCGTAGTATTAGTGAGCGTTCCGGTGTTTTGAACCGGTACTAAAGGAAACTTAAATATGGCATTTTGATTGGTTGCCTGTGAAGGATTACCATCTAAAAATGGTCCTGAAATATAAGCCGGGATGCCTTGTGTAGTAACGTATACAAAATTAGCAGAGTACTGAATGTTTTGTACATTGGCTGATAAGCTGCCATCCACTATCGGTGTTGAGTTTCCTGAAACGTAGTGCCTTCCGGTTATACCGGTTGTGTTTTTTAACCAGCATGAAATGGCGGGGTTTGTTTGCGCCACAGCCGCTATACTAGTTGAAAGTATGAGTGATGTAAAGATTGATTTATTCATATATGTTTTTGTTTTTAGTTTAGTATTTAAGTATTAGACGATTAAAAAATATATATCCTTCGCTCATATGGAAATTATTTTTTCGGGAAGGAATATTTTGGGTTAAACAAAAAATCTTTATCAGTTAAAGTCAGTAAAAATGCGGTCAGGTCAACTTTGTCGTTAGAAGATAATACAATCTGATTGAGTAATGGCTTTGCCAGTGTTGTGCTGTGATGAATGCCGGAGGTATAATGTTTTAAAACCTGGGACAGCTTTTTAAACCGCCCGTCGTGCATGTATGGATAAGAGAACTCGATATTACGAAGCGTGGGAACCTTGAATTTTAAAGAATCTGCCCTGTCTTTCGTAACATTCATTCTGCCAAAATCATTCAAAGTTGTGTCTATGTCCAGTCCGTTATTTTCAAACTGTAGATTGGTAAATAAAGGTTCTTTGTGACATGATCCACAATTTTTTTGAAATAACGTATACCCGTTTTTTTCCTGGAGTGTAAATTGTGCCTGCTTGCGCATAACACTATCATACTTCGAATTGGAGCTTACCAGCGTGAGCATGAATTGCGACAGCGCTTTTAAAGTACGCTCTCCTGTAGCAGTGCTATCACCAAAGGCTTTAAAAAATAACAGCCGGTACGGCTTTGACTTTTGCAATTTTCCCACTACCGCTTCTATCTTCTCCCCCATTTCATCAGGATGACTTATTGGTGCTAATGCCTGCATATCCAAATGATTTACTGACCCATCCCACATGTAAGACGAGTGCCAGGCAAGATTCATTAGTGCCGGAGAATTTCGTGTACCTATCCTATCGTCAATACCGTGACTCAAACTATGGTCAACATGCGTAAAAGCCGTAAATTGCGAATGACAGCTGGCACATGAAATGCTATTGTTTTTAGAAAGAACAGGATCATAAAACAGCTCGCGGCCTAATTCAATTTTAGATGGCGATAAGGGGTTGCGGCTAAAATCATAGCTCGGCGTAGGCCAGTTGGCCGGAGTTTCAAAGGCAATGTCCTTCAAGCTTTTAAAAGCCATGAAAGATAAGCTCACAACTATAACGATGATGGTCTTATTTTTCAACTTTTTGTGTATAAACTGATTTTACGACTTTTTCAGATAGCAGGATCGATTCTGGTCCAGGCGACATGATATGATTTTGCTTGGAAAGATCTATAGTTTTTAAAACCTGTTCAATATCTAAAATGATATTTGTTTTTTCCGCATAACTTACGTTTAAAGTTAAAGTCTTTAAATTATAAAACGGATCTTTGTATCCTCCTAAATGCAATTGAAATTCATTGTTCCGGGTTTTGCAAACATTGCTTTTACCCTCCAGTTTAAAGTTGATGTAGCCGCTTTGCCAGGTCCAGTACATGCCTTTGGTTGGATCCAAATCGCCGCCCATGGCTCCCGCAACATTGGTTACGCTATCGATTCCTAAATTAAATTTTAATTGATCATAGAATACGGATGATGGGATTGTCAGGTGTAAGCACAATGTCTTAAGCTCAGACATATCAACCAGGTGAAAACTATAAGGTTCTATCCACACTACTTTGCCTTTATCGATCAATTTAATCCCGGAAATATAGAATTTCAGCGTTTCAATCATCAAACTATCATTGCCCGATTTATAATACAAATCGGGTTGCAGTTCAAATTGACCATACATCGGAAGAAGCACTACATCATATTTTTTGTATGTTTGAGAACATAAACAGCAGGCATATAAATACACTATTAAAAAGACGACGAACCGCATTACCTTCGGCCTTTGATAGGGTGAGAAAATAAAGTGGCAATTTCAATGGTCAGGTTTTTAAAGGCCTTTTTTTGATCTGCTTTGCAAAGGTTATTCAAGTCCTGGAAATGTTTATAATGTATGTTTTCAATTTTTAGCTGCACTTTACCGATCTCGTTTATAATGGAATCGTTGGCAGCAGATTCCGTTTCGCCGGTTAAATTACTATAAAGACGGTTTTTTAAAACCAGGATCTCTTTTTCCGTTTTTGTGATCTCATCCTGATGCCATTTGATTAATTGGTCGTAGGCTTTTACCTGTATATCATCAAAACCCAGTTTCTCCACAATGATGTCTCTGGGCCCTTCGTGTTTGGGATGAGGCGGTTTATGGCATATCATAAACAGGATCAATGCTACGTTAGATATTAGCAATCCTATTGAAAGAATACTTAAAAATTTCACTTTACTCATCTGTATAAAGAATTATGGGGCATCAGGTTCATAGATTGAACCAGGTTAGGTTCCTGTTTTGTATTGTTATGATACATAGCGATCACCGCAATATTCAGTACTACAAGTAAAATAAATGAAGCACTTAATCCGAACGCCAGGCGCGGAGACAGTTTGGTATAATAGGTATTATTTATCTTTTGCTGAATACGTGTTATTAGAAATGGCGAAGCTTCCACTTTTGTTATCTGTTTAAGCAGATCTAAATTTGAATCTAACTGTTGATTATTCATGTATTATAGTATTAGACGATATTATTTTTACTTTCCTTCGTTGCTGTTTAGTTTCTTACTTAAATTTATTTTGGCCCTTTGCACCAGCGATTCAACAGCTTTGGCGCTCAGGTTCATCACTTCGGCAATGTCGGCCTGCGATTGCTGTTCGATCTTACTCAGTATCAAGGCTGTTCGTTGATTATCGGGCAATTGATTGATATGTTTGAACAAAGCTGCTAAACTCTCTTTATGCTCTAACTGTATTCCCGGATGATCAAAGTGTGGCGTATCATGTTTTACATCGTTACTATCATTGTAAAATAATGAGGTTAAAAAGCCAAAGCGTTTTTGGCGTTGCTTCGCTTTTACAAAATCAAGGGATCTATTTATAGTAATTCGGTAGATCCAGGTGCTTAATTTGGATTGCGCATTAAAAGAATCCAAACCGTGATGGATAGACACGAAAACGTCCTGGGTAATTTCTTCGGCATCTTCCGTATTTTGAACATACTGCAAAGCCAGGTTATAAACCAGCTTCTTGTGCGTATGGTATATATGGTCGAATGTCAAAATAAAGCAATATTTATAAAAATACATAAATATCAGGCATCATAAAAAAACAGCGGCTTAATTGTGTAATTTTGAGGTATAAATTTACTGGCTGTGAAATAGTCACTATCAAAATACAAATTAATAAACTGTGCATATGAAAAAAATGAATGTTGCCATAAACGGTTTTGGAAGAATAGGAAGAGTATTCTTTCGTGTTGCTTTCGAAAATCCAAACATTAATATAGTTGCCATCAATGATATTACCGATGCTAAAACGTTGGCCCATTTATTAAAGTATGATTCTGTGCATCGCCGGTTAAATGCAGACGTGACTCACGATAAAGATCATTTATATGTAAATGGAAAAGAAATTAAAATATTTGCTGCTAAAGACCCTGAACAATTGCCCTGGAAAGCACTGGATATTGATATCGTTATTGAATCAACGGGGCATTTTTTAACCCGCGAATCAGCACAAAAACACATCACGGCCGGCGCCAAAAAAGTCATTCTCTCAGCGCCTGCAACCGATGATAGCATCAAAACTATTGTATTAGGTGTAAATGATGATATTTTGAAACCAGAAGATACTATTATCTCTAATGCGTCGTGTACAACAAATTGCGCGTCGCCCATGTTAAAGGTTTTAAAACAATGGGGCATTGAAGAAGCTTACGTAACAACCGTACACTCTTATACAGGAGATCAGCGTTTACATGATGCCCCTCACAAAGATTTACGTCGTGCACGTGCGGCAGCCATGAGTATCATTCCAACAACAACAGGCGCTGCAAAAGCCTTAGGTAAAATTTTTCCGGATCTTGAAGATAAATTAGGAGGCTGTGGTATGCGCGTGCCTGTTCCTGATGGTTCGTTAACAGATATTACCTGTGTGCTTACCGACTATCCAAGCGTGGCGCAGATTAACCTTGCCTTTAAACAAGCTGCCGAAACCGATTTAAAAGGCATCTTAGAATACACAGAAGATCCTTTAGTATCAACTGATGTTATTGGAAACGCGCACTCGGTAGTGTTTGATTCTGATTTTACCAGCGTTGTTGGTAACCTGGTTAAAGTGATTGGTTGGTACGATAATGAGTATGGATACAGCAGCCGTTTGGTTGATCTCGTGATTAAGATGCAATCCCACTAACATCAGATTAATTGTATTTACTAATTAATGTTAAACGGTAATAGCCTTTTATCAGTAAAACCAGCCGTTAACACGTCGTTAACATTTACTTTAACTTTTTTTGTATTCTTTTGCTAAACATTGCGTTATAAACTTATCTATTTTCGCCCCTAAGCAAAACTATATGAAGAGATACCTACTCTGTTTTTTACTTTTTAGTGCCGTCTCTTCTTACTCACAGAAGTTAACGATATCCGGCAATTTACAAGATACTGTAGCAAAAACACCTTTATCAAATGCCATAGTGATGGCTGTTAAACTAATGGA
Organism: Bacteroidota bacterium; assembly: GCA_040387475.1. Classification (GTDB taxonomy): domain Bacteria; phylum Bacteroidota; class Bacteroidia; order B-17B0; family Aurantibacillaceae; genus UBA4416. Next base: position 10,164 of record JAZKDT010000060.1, read on the forward strand.
TTCAACCCTTGTTGGGTTTACAAGATCCGATGAAAATGGTTTATTTAAATTGAAACCCATTCCTCTTGACACTTACCAGGTTATTATTTCCCATCCAAAATTTGCCGATATGGGTTATTTTATCTTTGGCGATAAAAAGAACCTGGAATATGATTTTGGGAAGATCATACTTCAACCTAAAAATGTAACACTTGATGAAGTTACCATTTTTGCTTTCAAAGATCCTATATATTATAAAGGTGACACACTTGTATATACTGCTGATTCTTTTAAAACAAAAGCCAACGCTACCGTAGAAGACCTCTTAAAAAAATTGCCGGGTTTGAAAGTGGATAAAGACGGAAAAATCACCTCTCAGGGTAAGGCTGTAGATAAAGTATTGGTGGATGGTGATGAGTTTTTTGGTGCTGATCCTACGATGGCTACAAAAAACCTTGCAGCCAGTTCCATTGAATCGGTGCAGGTATATGAAAAGAAAAGCGATGACGTGGCAAACTCGTCTACAGGTGAAGAAACTCAAAAGATCTTAAACTTAAAACTGAAAGACGAAGCCAAGAAAGGTTATTTCGGTAAAATAAGTGCCGCCAGCGATTTTCAAAATTTCCACGAAGGAGAAGTATTGGCCAACTATTTTAAGAAGAAGCTAAAAATATCTGTCTTTGGCTTGGGCAGTAATACACCTAACTCGAGCTTTGATTGGGGCGATATGTATAAATACGGCTTAAGTAATGAGTTTAACCGACAGGAAGGTGAAGATGGAGAAATGATGTATTATTCAAATAACCAGCAGCCACAAGGTATTCCTCAAACTATAAAAACCGGATTTTATTTCACAGATAAGCTATCCAAAAATACCAAGCTTAACGTCAATTATACTTATAATAGTAGTGAAGTTGTTTCAAAGACCACAAAAAACTCACAGTACTTTTTAACTGACACCAGCTATAATACTAATAATGTAACCCAGGCTGTTCAAAAAAATGAGGCTCATGCTATTAATTTTGGAGTAGAACAGCGCATTGATTCGTTAAGCGATCTCTTCTTTACCTCCAAGATCAAGTTGATCAACACAAATTCTGCCAGCACAGATGAAACTGATTTTTTAACCAGCGATAATATCAGAACAAGAAATACTACTATCAATACCTCCAGCAAAAGTTTTGGCTATGATGTGGCTAACAACTTAAAATATTTAAAGCGTTTTAAGAAAAAAGACAGGCTCTTAACTTTAACTTATAGTAATGCTTTTTCCCAAACCAACTCAGATGGTATTTTAAAAACGGATAATTACTCTTACGCCGACAGCGCTGAATTTTTGACTTCGGTGAATCAAAAAAAGAAAGGTTTAACAAATAATCAAAGTCATTTGGGAGGCGTTTCATTTATTGAACCGCTAACCAAAAAAATAAAGGTGGAAGCATCCTATGACTTTATGTATTACAATAGCAAGCAGGATAAGAAAGCTTTAAATAATATTGGAGGCGAGTATAATGAGGTAGATTCGTCGTTGACCAACAATTTTGAAAATATAAAACAAATTAACCGAGCAGGATTAAAATTTATTTATGAAGTAAAAAAGATGCGTTTCACCATTGGAACCAAAGCTCGTAACGTATTTGTGAAGAACGATAATATTTTTAAAGATCAGCATATCACCCAAAACTTCAATAATATTCTGCCTTTCTCAACAATTCGCTACAAATTTTCAGAAAACAAATCGCTTGATGTACGATACACTACAAGTTCTCAAAATCCTACTATTAGCCAGTTACAACCGGTAAGAGATAACTCCAATCCAAACTTTATCAATATCGGAAACCCAAATTTGTTACCAACGTTTCAGCATGCTGTTAACCTGAATTTTAATTCATGGAAATCAGTAAGCGGTAAGTATACCTGGATGGGTTTTAACTATAACTATACCAATAACGACATCGTAAATTCTACAACCTATGACAGCATTGGGCGAACTATTTCAAAAGCGGTGAACGTAAATGGAAACTACAACATGAGTGGTTATATTGGAACCAGCATGCCATTCTTTTCAAAGAAATTTGAGGTTGGGCCAAATTTTTGGGCTTCTTATAATGAAAATAAATCATTCATTAATGAACTGGAGAACCGTACAAAAAACATTCAAAGTAGTTTACAATTGGAGTTAAGATTAAATCTCGAAAAAGTGGAGGCTGCTATTTCCGGATATTACAATTACAACTATGTTAACTCGAGTTTAAATTCAAATAGCAGCAAGCCTTATTCAACACAAGGTATGTCGGCGAGAATTGGCATTGAATTGCCTGCAAAATTCAGAGTGGAAAGCAATGCTGATTATACTATTAATTCGCAAAGAAGCAGCGGATACAACATAAACTACCTGGTGTGGAATGCAAATTTATCGAAGAAATTCTTTAAGAATGAGAATTTTATACTTGGCTTATATGCTTATGACATCTTAAATCAAAATATCAGTGTAGATCGTGATATAAGCAGTAACGTGATCACGGATATCAAAACAAATATTATTTCACGCTATTTTTTATTGAAAGCAACCTTTAAATTCAACAGTAATAAAACCAAAGAAGAAAATGATTTTTAGAAAGCCCATAACTTTTATCTGCTGTTTTATGACGCTGCTGACTTCTGTTTCGGCTCAAATTACCTATGGTAAAATTACATACGAGCGTAAAACCAATTTGTATAAAAAATTTAAAAATAATGGCGACGTTAAAGAATGGCTGAAAGAAGAAGATAAAAATAAAATAGACATGTTTGAGTTATATTTTAATGACTCTTTATCTGTTTTCAAGCCTCAGGAAAGCGATCTTGTAGAGCGCATGAGCTGGTCCACTACAAAAAATGTTGTCTATCAGAACTATAAAACGGAGAACCGCCTGACTGAGAAAAAAATTTGGGGAGAGCAATTTTTGGTGGCAGATTCGGTAAGACACTTTAATTGGAAAATGACCGACAGTAAACGTCCTATCTGCGGTTACCAATGCAGAAAAGCCATTTGGCAGGCAAATGACAGTACCCGAATTTATGCATGGTTTTGCACTGAAATAAATCCATCCATTGGTCCTGAAAGTTTTGTAGGTTTACCGGGAGCCATCCTTGGATTAGCTACTGAAGATGGAGGCGTGATTTACTTTGCAAAAAGCGTTGAAATTACAAAGCCGGAGACATTAGCTTTGCTACCAAAAAAGTCAAAACAAAAAATTTACAAAGCTGCAGAGTTAAAAGCTCAGCTTGAAAAAGACTTTGGAAAAGAAAAATGGGGCAAAGCTATGATCTATAATAATTTTTCGATCTGGTAAACCGTTTAAAAACGAATAACCAATAGTTTTATTGTGTTTTTTTTAAGGATTTCAGGTTAAATCATAATTCCAATAATCCTTGAATTTGATTTAGTTAACCTTCTATTTTTTAAATCAATGTATGATTTAGTTCATTATATTTGTAATAATGAAGCTGTCCTTTTTTTATATATTTTTTATTGTTATTTCAGTTCAAAACGTTATGGCCCAGTTAACGGTTAATGCCGGAGCTGATATGGTTGTTTGTTATAATGGCAGCATTACAATTGGAGGGTCTCCTTCTGCCACCGCTGGAGTTACACCCTATAAATATTCATGGCAACCGTCTACCTATTTGAACTCAACAACCATTGCCAACCCTATTGCATCAAATATAACAAGTGATATTAGCTATACATTAACTGTAACAGACTTTGACACCACTATTGTTTCCGATGTTATTTTCTTAAACCTCGACAAGATCTTCACGTTTAATGCAGGTATTGATACCGGGTATTGTTACAGTCAATCAGGTGGTGTTACAATTGGCGCATCACACAACAATAATGCATACCATAATTTTAACTGGCTACCCACAACCGATCTTAGTAATCCTACAGATCCACGGCCATTAGCTAACCCTTCTGTTACTACTATTTATACCTTAACAGTTTCGGATTCCAATTGTCCTAACTTCGTTACTACTGTTAAGGTAACGCCTTTTGAACCACCATTTGTGGATGCTGGACGCGACACTACTATTAATGAGGGAGATGCTATTGCTTTATACGGAATTGGTGGCAGTATTTTTTGGTGGAGTCCGGACTACAATATAAAATACCGGCCAACTTCTCACCCCGACGTTTATCCAATAACAACAACCATTTACACGCTTGCCACACAAGATCAGCATGGGTGTTATGCTGAAGATTATGTAACAATAACTGTTATTAATGGTGATCAGTTATTTTTTTATAATACGTTTACGCCAAACAACGATGGAGAAAATGATGTTTTCTACATTGGTAATTTAGAAAAGTACCCTGACAATAACCTGAAAATCTACAACCGTTACGGCAAGCAAATTTATAATGCCAGCAATTATGATAATTTATGGGATGGCACTTACCTTGGCAACAAAGTTCCAACGGGCACTTACTTTTATATTTTAAATGATGGCAAGGATAAGCAATATAAAGGCTCGGTTACTATTTTAAGGTAACAGCCGTTTCAATTGTCAATAACTCGTTATTTAATATTTTCATCTTTCCTCAGTCATGATCAAAAAAAATCCTAAGTTTATAGGCTTATTTTTTTGAATAGTGGAACCCGAACAAACCATATCAACCCGTCAGTTATATCCCTACCAGGAGGAAGCTGTGTCTACTATTTTTAATAAATTGAAAGATGCCAAGCCTAATGAAAATATTTTGTTTCAGTTGCCCACCGGCGGCGGTAAAACAATTATTTTTTCGGAAATAGCCAAACGTTACATCAATCACTTTAACCGTAAAGTCTTAATTCTAACGCATCGTATCGAATTAAGTAAACAAACCTCTGATGTGTTGGTTGGCATTGGGATTAAAAACAAGGTCATTAATTCGGAAGTAAAGAACCTGGCGCAGCAAACCGATTTTCAAAGTTTTACGGCGTTAGTAGAAACTCTGAATAACCGTTTGCAGGAAGATGAACAATTTTTAGAAGACATTGGTTTGGTAATTGTGGATGAGGCTCACTACAATTCGTTCCGTAAAATATTCCATTATTTTGAGAACGTTAATATTTTAGGTGTTACAGCAACGCCGTTAAGCAGCAATAAAAAATTACCCTTATATCAAACTTATAAAGAAATTATTGTAGGCGAAAGCATCGCTTCTCTGATTGACCAGGGTTTTTTGGCTGAAGGAGTTACCTACTCCAACGACGTTAATATCAGTACCCTGAAAGTTGGTAATAACGGTGAGTTTACAACGGGTTCGCACGAGATCTTATATTCCCAGGCCATGATGCAGGGTAAATTACTGGATGCTTATGAGGAAATAGGGAAAGGAACAAAAACATTGATTTTCAATGCCGGTATTTTAACGAGTATTGCGGTTTATAATTTATTCAAATCAAAAGGTTATCCAATTCGTTATCTAGATAGTACCTTTAGTGATCGTGACAGAGCAGAAACATTAGATTGGTTCAGAAACACCAAAGATGGTATTTTAAGTTCTGTAAGTATTTTAACCACCGGTTTTGATGAACCGGAAGTCGAGACCATTATTTTAAACAGGGCTACCAAATCACTCACCTTATATCATCAGATGATAGGTCGGGGTTCGAGGGTATTGCCCAATAAAAAGAAATTCAATATTGTTGATTTAGGAAATAATTCACGCCGTTTTAACTTATGGCAGTTCCCTATCGACTGGAAACACGTGTTTGTAGCTCCACACCTGTACCTTGAGCAGCGCTACAAAGATGAATGGGACTATGAACTGGAGAACGACTACGAATTACCAGAGGACATCAAAGCGCGTTTCTTAAACTCATCGGCCGAGGCTTTCATTGTACGCGAACGCTATTTGCAATGTTTAAGAAAAGGTTTGAAACCGCAGTTAGTTTTAGAACAATCTTTGGATGATCATTTTGGTCGTATTAAAGATAATGCAGCTGATTTTGACGAAGCGTTTGAATTGTTTGACCTGTTAAGCGAAGAGGTTAAATACCGCGTAAAACAGTTCTCCAAATGCATTAACGCCACTAATAATTATACCGACTACCAGGCTCAGACTTACAGTAGTAAATTGCGCCGCCGCCTTATTGGCTGGTTTGTAGAGTAAATTGCTTTTAAGCGTAAAAATGAGTAAATTTGAGTCATTGCAAAATGAAAAAAGGGCTCTTCATATTTTCTTCTATTTTATGGTTTGCTTCCTGTTCCGTTGACCCGGAATTAAAACCCATCGTTTCGGAAGATGATGTCAAAGAAATTATTCCCCAGGGTTGGCCTACCCCCCACTATAATTTTAATAATAATCCTTTAACTGCTGATGGTTTTACATTAGGTCGTACCTTGTTTTACGATCCCATTCTGTCTTCCGACAATACTATTTCCTGTGGCTCTTGTCACCAGCAATTTGCTGCATTCTCACATTCGGGGCACGATGTAAGTCACGGTATTAATGGTTTATTAGGTACGCGAAACGCCCCGCCACTCCAAAATCTGAACTGGAATACAACTTTTATGCATGATGGTGGCATTTTAAATCTCGAAATTATGCCCCTGGCACCCATCACTAACCCGGTTGAGATGAATGAAAACCTAACTAACGTGGTTAATAAATTAACGGCGAGTGGTAAATACAAGCAATTATTTACAGCTGCATATGGCGATGATTCAATCAATTCCCAACGGATATTCAGAGCTATTGCCCAGTTTATGGGAACGATGTATTCCTACAACAGTAAATATGACCTGGTAAAGGCCGGCAAAGATAACTTTACATCACAAGAGCAAAACGGATATAACCTTTTTACACAAAAATGCGCGTCTTGCCATACCGAACCTCTGTTTACCGACTACCAGTTTAGAAACAACGGCTTAAGTATTAACGTATTATATAACGATAGCGGTAGGGCTCATATCACCGGAAATCCGTCTGATAATTATAAATTTAAGACACCTTCCTTAAGAAACATCGAAAAATCTGGTCCATATATGCACGATGGCCGTTTTAGCGGACTTGGTCAGTGCCTTGAACATTATAACTCAGGAATTGTGACTAGCCCAACACTTGACATGCAATTACAGGGCGGAATTGCTTTAACTGAACAGAATAAAAGTGACCTTATTGCCTTTTTAAAAACCTTAACGGATACTAAATATCTTAGCAACCCTCGATTTTCTGACAATCATTAACCATCATCTACATAAAAAACATGAAATCTATTCTCAAATTATCCCTCATTATCAGCGTAATTTTAACTATTACAGCCTGTAAAAAGAACCAATTAGGCGGTAAGTCAACCGTAAAGGGTGTTGTGGCCCATCATGGCGTAGCAATTCCAAATGCCGTGGTATATATCAAATTTAAAACCTCCGAATTTCCCGGCGACGATGGCACTACGTACGATACCTCGGTTCCGGCCGATGCACAGGGTAATTACAGCATCAATTTATATAAGGGTACATACTATCTTTATGCGGTTGGATTGGATATGAATATCCCCTACCCCTATAAGGTTAGTGGCGGACTCTCTGTTTCTGTAAGAAATAATGAACATTTAGAGAAAGAGATCGCTGTAACGGAAGAGTAATGAGCTTGCTTTGGTTGAAAAACCCCTGCATTTTCTTTTTTTATAAGTAGATAATTTTATTTATCTTCGCAACTCAAAATTTTAAATTAATATGTCTGGAGAAATAGAACAAATAGAACAAGTTGAAAATAATAAGGAAGTTGAAACTGTTTCCGTAAAAAGATCATCATCCAATTCCGGAGATTTTGGTGGCCTTGAGGTTTTCTACGAGAAAAACAAAAAAGCAATTACTTACGGTGGAGGAGCTCTTTTAGCGATTGTTGCGATCTTTAGTATATATAAATTTTACTGGCTTCCGGGTCAGGAAAAAGAAGCTAATAACGAAGCTTTCTTTGCGCAAACTTATTTTGAAAAAGATAGCTTTTTAGTGGCTTTAAACGGTGGTTTAAATGTACAAACTTCTGAAGGTTCAAAAACAATGATGGGATTCAAAGATTTAGCAGATAATTATGGTGCTACAAAAACCGGAGATCTTGCTAATTACTACGCGGGTATTTGTTTATTACGTACCGGTAAATTTGAAGAAGCTATCGAATCTTTAGAAAAATTCAGTGGCAAAGATGAAATGGTAGCACCTGTTGCAACCGGAGCTATTGGCGATGCTAACATGGAGTTAAATAAAGTAGATGAAGCTATTAAGTTTTATCTGAAAGCAGCCGAGCAATCTACCAATGATTTTACCACACCTATTTATCTTAAAAAAGCGGCTTTTGCTTATGAGCAAAAAGCAAATTATAGCGAAGCATTGGCAACCTACGAACGTTTAAAAAATGAATATGCAAGAAGTAGCGAAGCCCGTGAAGTGGATAAATACATTGCAAGAGTTAAAACGTTAGGAAATATTCAATAATCAGAAGTACAAATAATTTAAAAAAGGTGATGTAAAGTCACCTTTTTTTATGTAAAAAAATAAAATTATGGCAAGTGAATTAAAAAATCTTTCTGCTTTTGAAGGAAGTGATGTACCGGATGCTTCGGCTATGAAATTTGGAATTGTGTGGGCCGAATGGAATCATACCATCACTCACGGTTTAATGACCGGTGCTTATGATACGCTGGTAAAACATGGTGCAAAACCTGAAAATATTATTACCAAAACAGTACCTGGCGCTTTTGAACTAACTTTGGGCGGGCAGTATATGGCTGAATACGGACAAGTAGATGCTATTATTTGTATTGGTTGTGTTATACAGGGCGATACGAAACATTTTGACTTTATATGCGATGCCGTTGCCAAAGGAATTACCAACCTGAATATGAGGTATAACAAGCCATTCATTTTTGGTGTATTAACTGTAAATACCCAGGAACAGGCACAAGACCGTACCGGTGGAAAACATGGTAACAAGGGTGATGAAGCAGCTGTAACGGCCATTAAAATGCTGGGAATGAAAAATAGTTTTGAAGCCGGAAAAGGAAAAATAGGATTTTAAAAAATAGCTCCCAATGTCATCGTAAGCTGACCGGTAAAAAAATGATGATTTGATCTTCCACCGTCGGTCCCCAAAATAAATCCTCTTCTATAGTCTGCATAAGAGCCTTTTCCTACGAATTCAAAAACCCCATGTTTTAAAAATTCAATTCTTATTCCTCCTTCGGCACCAACTATCCAACCGGCTAAATTCCAGCGGTTGTTAACTCTTGTGCCAAACATCGTTACATCCGTTCTGGGAATAACTACACCCGCACCCGGTTTACCCACTAATCCGATGTTAAAGTTTTTGGAGGGTTCATAAATTTTCCAACGTTTGATGAAGTTTACCATCCAGAAGTTGGCGCCATCGGAATGTTCGTAATGAAGAAAACTGTCAGGATCTAAAATAGTATCCTTATCGACATAATTACCGTTAAAAGTTCCCTGAATATGCACTCGCTGATAATTATCAACTACATATTTGGTGTGATCATAATTTAACTCTATACCAATATCTTTTTTATTATTAAAATAATAACCTATTCTCGCAACATATTGAGGAATTGTAAGATTTGCAACGTCCGGTATCTGGTTAAAGTCGGGCCTGTCATGAGCCTTTGCTTCATAAATAGTAAAATCATAGTCATGATATCTGCCGGTAGCGGGATAATAGGTATTTGAACGATCTTTAAATTGTATCGTACTTCTACTGTAGGTTGCCCTTGTATATCCCCACATAAAATAAAATTTGCCCTTCTTTTTTCCGGTAACGGTACCGGTAGGAATTGCTTCTGTCTGAGACATAGATACAAAGGACGACAAAGATAACAACAGCAGAATGCAGAATTTCATCACAATGATTTAATAATTTCGGCGCGAAGATAACGATTATTGTTTTCCAATTGTATGTTAATTCTAACGTACTTGTCTAAAAATGGCATTGCCAGCTCCGGCCACTCAATAAACAGGTAATCGTCAGATGTTAAATAATCCTCAAATCCAAGTTCAAATAATTCTTCAGACGATTTTAACCGATATAAATCGAAATGAAATAATTTCAATTTTGAATTTGTATGGTATTCATTTACAATGGAATAAGTAGGGCTACTCATAGTGTCAGTTACCTCAAGTTCACCGCATAATGATTTTATAAAAGTGGTCTTTCCGGCTCCCATGGGAGCGTCAAACAAAAACACACGATTCTCACGTGCGAAATGAATAAGTTGCTTCGCCGCCTCTTTGTGGAAAGACAGCTCCGATATGTCAATTTCTATATTTGTAACCATAATTCATTCACCATAAATGAATAAATCGCTTTATCCAGCTTTTGCTTTTTTTGAGTTAATAGATCTATTAGATACCAATTGTCCTTGGTGATTAAAACTGCTTTATTTTTTTGAAGGTAAAAAATATGCTTGCCGTCCAGATAATACATATTTCCTGTTAATGCATTATCGATAATAAATTCTTCGCGGGGCGTATAAGACTTGATAATATGTAACGTTTTTGAAGAAAATTCAATGTGTTTTTGGCTTGAATAAATTAACTTTCCTCTGTAGTTAAATACATCATCATTAAGCCGCGCGTCAAATACAGCGCTACAGCAATAAACAGAGCTATCCTCCCGATTTATTTTCACAGAATGATATTTGCATTTCACCACCTGAAATCCAGTTGAATCTATCAGGCCTTTTACCCGCTCAATTGTTTTTTCACCCTTAGATGAATTTTCAACTTCAAAATATCCAGTGGCTTTGGTTTCGGTTATATTATCAAAACCGCCTGACAATTGCCGTCCATTTTTAGATAGTAAATACACTTTACCTTTAAATAAAATTTTAAAACAGCCCGAAGAATCCCTGTAATTGAATTGTAACTCTTGTTGGTGAGAAAAAGTAGACACGCTATCAGGCACGCGTTCGGCCAATATTTTTATTTTTTTGTTCCTGGGGTCAATAAAATAAAAATCATAACTATATGCCTCTTCTCCGGTCATCGGATTGACCTCTTTATTGATTTTACTTTTATTGCCAACCATAGCAATTCGGTTGGTCTTATCAAATGCATATGCCGTATCATATTCGGCCGCAATTACGGCATGTTGTCCTTGTTTGTAACCCCATTTTTGGTTTTCGGTATAAGGAACCAATAACTGGGAAATAAGTCCTGTTTTAAAGAAAACGACAAATAGTATGAAAACAACTGATCTGATAAATTAGGCATTAAATGAGGTATTAAATATAGAAATTCTATTTCAACACAACACCCTTGAACCTTATTTTTTGTATTTTAACATTAGATATAATTTCTACTACTCTATCCTGTCTGTCGTAAACACTTTTAGTATCAAAACTTACCGTCACTTTACCGGTTTGGCCAGGCATAACCGGTTGAGTAGGAAAATCAACTGTAGTGCAGGAGCACTCAACTTTAGCGGCAGAAATAATTAAGGGCTGATCGCCTGTATTTGTAAAACTGAATTCCATTTTAACAACCTCACCTTTTTTTACGAAGCCGAAATTTTTCTTCGAGTCAGTAAATTTGAATTGAGGTTGGGCGTAACTTACGAGGCTCACAAAAAACAGTACCAAACAAAAAAACCTTCCATTTCTGAAAGGTTTCTTGATCATCATATGTGAATTAATGTACATCTGGAGCAACAGGTGCTGGCGTTACAGGAGGTGCTGCTTCAACAACTCCTTTGATTTTAACAACTTTGCTTGGTTCTTTTGAATTCGATGTAATTGTTACATTTTTTTCGAACGGACCAGGACGTTTTGTATCGTATTTCACCTTAATGCTGGCAGTTTTACCTGGTAAAACAGGCTCTTGAGGCCAACCTGGTTTACCATCAATGGTAGTGGCTGTACATCCGCACTGGCCTTGCACATTGGAAATAGTTAAAGGCGATTTACCAACGTTTTTGATTTTAAATTCACGAACGCCGTTAGCGTCAAATTTAACTGTACCAAAATCCAGAACCTCCGCTTCAAATTTCATCTCTGCTGCATTTGGATCGATACTTGGAACAACTGAACCACCTTCCTGAGCGTTTGCGGCAAAGCCTAAACCTAGGACCAATGCTACTGCTGCGAATACTTTTTTCATTTTATGGGAATTATATCGTTTAATTATTTTTTCTCTAAGGGAGCACCTTGAGCGGGTGAGTTAGTAGGAAACGCTTCTTCAGTGGGTTTTTGTGCAATGTTACCTTTGATTTGTAACGTTTGAGTTCCGGATTTAGCATTTGATTGAACAGAAACTGATTTACTGATAGGCCCTACTCTGTTAGAATCGTATTTTACTTTGATCTCTCCTGTTTTACCAGGTAAAATTGGGTCTTTAGGACATTGAGGAACGGTACAACCACATGAACCCTGACACATGGTTATGATCAAAGGCTCTTTCCCTGTATTTTTAAATTTAAAAACACACTCGCCATTATCTCCCTGGTTAATATTACCGTAGTCATGAACCATTTTATCAAATTTGATTTCTGCAGTACTGGCTGTAGTAGGTGTTGGAGCCGCTCCGTGGTTATGTCCATCATTAGCGCTGTGACCTTCTTGTGCAATTGATAAAGTGCTTAAGCAAGCAACAAATCCTAGAGTGTAAATTAATTTTTTCATTTTATAACGGTTTTTTTGTTTTTGTATAGTTCAAAAATATTTCATGAATCGTGCCATAAAGATAGTATCGATATAGTTTGGTATCACTATTTTTGCGAAATTTAACAAAAATTTTAATACAAAGCATGGAAATCGCTAAAACATACAATTCTGCGCAGGCAGAACAGACCTGGTACAAATATTGGCTGGATAATAAATTCTTTAAATCAACCCCTGATCACCGCACTCCATATACCATTGTTATTCCTCCACCTAATGTTACCGGGGTTTTACACATGGGTCACATGCTCAATAACACGATACAGGATGTTTTGATCCGTCGTGCCCGTATGTTAGGATTTAATGCCTGTTGGGTGCCAGGTACAGATCATGCCAGTATTGCTACTGAAGCTAAAGTTGTTGCTTTGTTAAAAGAACAGGGGATTAATAAGGCTGATTTAAGCCGCGAAGACTTTTTGAAGCATGCCTGGGGTTGGAAAGAAAAATATGGCGGTATTATTTTAGAACAGTTGAAAAAACTGGGTGCCAGTTGTGATTGGGACAGGACCCGGTTCACCATGGACGAACCATTAAGCGAAGCTGTAATTGATGTATTTATTGATTTATATAATAAAGGTAATATATATCGTGGGGTTCGTATGGTAAATTGGGATCCGCAGGGGTTAACTGCCGTGAGCGATGAAGAGGTTATTCATAAAGAGGCGCAAAGTAAACTGGTTTACGTAAAATACAAGATAGAAGGTGCTGAAGAATTTATGACCGTTGCTACAACGCGACCTGAAACGATCATGGGTGATACAGCTATTTGTGTAAATCCAACCGATGAACGTTACACACATTTAAAAGGGAAAAATGTGATTGTGCCTGTCGTGAATCGTGTTGTGCCAATTATTTTTGATGAATACGTAGATAAAGAATTTGGAACTGGAACTTTAAAAGTTACTCCTGCTCACGATATCAATGACTTTAACTTAGGCCAAAAACATAAACTGCAAACCATTGATGTACTGAATCCAAACGGAACGATCAGCGAAGCTGCTGGCGCTTATGTTGGTATGGATCGTTTTGCATGCCGTAAACAAATCATCAAAGATCTGGAAGAACAAGGCCTGGTTTCTAAAATCGAAGAGATCAAAAATAAAGTGGGATACAGCGAACGTACCAATGCCGTTATAGAGCCACGTTTAAGCATGCAGTGGTTCTTAAAGATGGAGAACGTAAGTAAACCGGCTTTAGAAAATGTATTGAATGGCGAGATTAAATTAATTCCCGATAAGTTCATTAACACTTACAAACACTGGATGGAAAATGTACACGATTGGTGCATTAGCCGTCAGTTATGGTGGGGGCAGCGAATTCCGGCATGGTACGACGACAAAGGAAATACAGTTGTAGCTAAAACAAAAGAAGAAGCGATTGTACAATTAAGAATTAAGAATGCAGAATTAACAACTGAGAGCGTTAAACAAGATGAAGATGTATTGGATACCTGGTTCTCATCCTGGTTATGGCCAATCACCGTATTTGATCCTGCAGTTATCAGGAACGGAAAAGAAAATGCCAATGAAGACCTAAAATATTATTACCCAACAAACGATTTAGTTACAGCACCTGAGATTTTATTCTTTTGGGTGGCACGTATGGCTATTGCCGGTTACGAATGGATGGGTGAAAAACCGTTCACTAACGTTTATCTTACTGGCATCGTACGTGATAAATTAGGTCGTAAAATGAGTAAGAGCTTGGGTAATTCCCCTGACCCACTCGACCTCATTGAAAAATATGGTGCGGATGGTGTACGTGTTGGGATGTTGCTTTGCTCACCTGCAGGAAATGACTTAATGTTTGATGAAAGTTACTGTGAGCAGGGAAGAAATTTTGCGAATAAAGTTTGGAATGCATTCCGTTTAATTGCCGGTTTTGAAGTGGGTTCGGATGCAGTTCAATCAGATGCTCAAAAAGCCGCTATCACGTGGTTCGAAAATAAATTATCTGAGCAATTAGAAATTATTAATGATCACTATTCTAAATACAGGATGAGTGACGCCTTAATGACTACTTACAAGTTAGTATGGGACGATTTCTGTGCCTGGTATTTAGAGGCGATTAAACCTGACTTTATTGATGGTAAAGCGCAGCCAATTGACAAAGCAACTTATGATGCAACCATTGGTTATTTAGAATCTTTATTGAAAATTATGCACCCGTGGATGCCATTCATTACTGAAGAGATCTGGCATTTGATCAAAGAACGTGATACAAAAGATTGTATCATTGTTGCTGAATGGCCTACAGTAAAATCTAACCTCGATAAAAAACAATTAGCAGAGTTTGAAGTTTCGAAAGAACTTGTTGCCATGGTGCGTAACGTGCGTGCGCAAAAACAATTATCGCCTAAAGAAAAATTAGAGGTGATCGAAAAATCAGAAGCCACGCGCTCATATTTTGATAATACCATTATTAAACTGGCAAACTTATCTGCTTTCTCTTACACTAAAGAAAAAGTAGAAGGTGCATTTTCTTTCCAGATAAAAACCACAGAATTTTATATTCCACTGGCTATGACTCTGAATAAAGAAGACGAAATTGAACGTTTGACCAAAGAGCTTGATTACAACAAAGGTTTCTTAAAATCTGTGCAAATCAAATTATCAAACGAAAAATTTGTCGCTAATGCAAAGCCTGAAGTTATTGAGGTTGAGCGAAAAAAAGAAAGTGATGCTTTGTCTAAAATCAAAACATTGGAAGAGCAATTATCGGTGTTAGGATAAATTTCATTTGAATATTAAACACCCGATAGATTTATAAATCTATCGGGTGTTTTGTTTTCTGACAATATGTATTGATATACCGTCCCTACGGGACTTGAAAAATAAACAATGTTATTTAGCTACCGATATTTTATCCCTACGGGATACTTCATGCATATTTAATTTGATGATGCGTTGACATAATCACCTACCGATATATTGTCGCTACGGGATACTTCATGCATATTTAATTTGATGATGCGTTGATATAATCACCTACCAATATATTGTGCTTACGGGACAATTCATACACAATAATTTTATAATGCGTTGATATAATTACCTACCGATATATTGTGCTTACGGGACATTTCCTGCACATTTAATTTGATAATGCGTTGATATGATCACCTAACGATATTTTATCCCTACGGGACAATTCCTGCATATTTAATTTGATGATGCGTTGATATGATCACCTAACGATATTTTATCCCTACGGGACAATTCATGCATATTTAATTTGATTGCGTTGATATAATCACATTGGCTTAATATTATAAATGCTACAAAATATAGCACGCTTGTATATTCATGAGTAATAAATTTACACTTGCTAATTAATAAGCATTTACAAATAAACTTTGGCAATCCCGTAGGGATGAAATATAGGTAGTACACAACGATTAAAAACACGGTAAGTCCCGTAGGGACGAAATAAAATGGCAAACACATACACCCAAATACACATTCAATTTGTTTTTGCAGTGAAATACAAAGCAGGTCTTATTCATCCTTCATGGAAAGATGAGTTATATAAATATATAACCGGAATAATTCAGAACAATAACCATAAATTAGTTTGCATCAACGGAATTTCCGACCATATTCATATTTTAATAGGAATAAGACCTTCACAATCTATTTCTGATTTACTAAAGGATATAAAAGGAAGTTCCTCAAAATGGATCAACGAGAAAAAATTTACAAGAGAAAAATTTGAATGGCAGGAAGGATATGGAGCATTTTCTTATAGCAAGTCACAGGTTAAGCATGTTATCGCTTATATAGAAAATCAGGAAGAGCATCATCAAAAACGATCGTTTCTTGAAGAGTACACAGATTTTCTTAAAAAGTTTGAAGTCGATTTTGAAGAAAAGTATGTCTTAAAAGAACTAATTTAGTGCATTTCTGAATAGAAATGTAAAAAACAAGGAAGGTGCTAACCAAATTAAAACCGTTGGAACTAAACTATCCATCTACTTTTCCACCGGCGCGTTGTTTAATATCATCCGCACCTTCTTGCCTTATATACCACAATTATTTATAATTGTTTTCATGACTGCTTTAACGTGATCTTCTTTGGCAATGCCAATACCTTTTAAAGCACTGTTGCGGTAGCTATGAACCACAGTGGATGCTGCTTTAATAGTTTCGTGCCCTAATTCAGTAATCGTTAATTTTGACTTCCGTTTATCATCTTTATGAACCATTTTTTTTAAGTACTTCGCTTTTACCAATAAATCAATAATTCGGGTGATAGATGCATTGTCTTTGAAAATGGTTTCGGCAAGATCTTTTTGGGAGATGTCCGGGTTTTCAAATAAACAGTTTAAGGTGAGCCACTGATCTACGGTGATAGATAAGCCAGCATTTTTTAGTTCGCGCTGTGCAAACTGCCTATAAGATTTGATCGCTTTTTCAATATAGTAAAAAAGGACGGCGTCTAACTTTTCCATAACTGCATATTTAAAACCAAAAGTAGTTGATATATCAACTAAATGGTTGTGAAATTATACAAGGCTATAAAAAATCGAGACGAGTGGCTAAAAATTAGGATGTGAATGTGCCCACCTATAGTTTTTTGTTTGTAAACTGCATTTCAAAAACACAACCTGCGAATGATTGTATATTGTATACAGCATCTATTTGCTCGGCTAATGATTTTATTAAATCCAAGCCAAGGGAATCGGATTGGAATGTTTGACTGGTAAATCCTGGTCCGTTATCGGAAAACCGGATTAATAAATTATCATTTACGTTTTTGAACGTAATTTCGATCCTCAGTTTTTTTCCGGGGATTTGCGCATGTTTAAATGAATTGGTGATTAATTCGTTGAGAATGAGTCCACATGGTATAGCATAAAACAAAGGCAGTTCAATACTTTCCGTATCAAATTCCACATCTGCTTTTTCAATTCCGCCAATGGAATTAACCGATTCTCCCACCAGTTTTTCTATATATTCTTTAAAATTAAGCGACGTGATATTTTTATTGCTATAAATGATCTGGTGAACCAATGCCATTGAAAAAACCCTTTCGCGACATTCTTCCAGCGCCTGTTTTACCTCTTCCGATTTTGTAGAAAATTTTTTAAGGTTAAGCAGACTCGTTACAATATTCATATTGTTTTTTACGCGGTGAAAAACTTCCGCCAATAAAATTTCCTTTTCACGCAATGTGTTTTTAATAAGCGTTTCCTGTTTTAAATTTTCGATGGTGATGATACAAATTAACACGACCGTTAAAAAAAACGCCGATAGTATATTAACCAGCTTAAGCTTTAAGAGCGAATCTATTGTATACTGAATACTATTGAAATCGTTTTTGTATGCTATTACGATACCTACAATAGACATGAAAAATAAGAAAGCAATGATAAATAAGTGCTTTAACGTTTCTTTTCTGCCGAATACCTGAATGAGACTAACCAAAATAGGAAAGTAATAAAGAATCACATAAGAATCTATCCCCATTTTAAGCGTTAACAGAAAAAAAAGTGAAATACCGATTCCGTAAAAAAGATAAGCGGCCCAGATGTAATTTCTCTTAATATTAAGAACGACTACCATAGGGCCAACGCAAAGCGTAATAAGGCATTCTGTCACAAAATCATGAATACCTATGCTTAGAAATAAGAGGAGTGTAATGATGACGTTGAACACACCAACGAGGCTTAGAAAATTAAGTTTCCGCGTTAGAGATACTTCCCAAGGATGATAGGATGTTTTTACACCTAAATGACCAAACGTATCAGTTTTATCTAAAAATCCCATTTTATAAACGGGTAAATATAGGAATTACCAGCGCGTAAAGTGTTAAATACTAACCTGGTATTTTTCGGGAATCGAAAACAGTATCTCTCTGATCTCTTCAATGTTATCAGTAGTAACTAGTTTCATACGGGTGTCTTTAAAATGATCGATGCCTTTGAAGTAGTTGGTGTAATGTGGGCGCATTTCCAGTACACCCAATTTGGGACCTTTCCATTCAATGGATTTATTAAAATGTGCCATAGCCACCTCTACCCTATTCTCCAAAGTAGGTTTAGCCAAATGTTCACCGGTTTTAAAATAATGTTTGATCTCGTTAAAAATCCATGGATAACCAATACTGGCGCGGCCAATCATCATGCCGTCCAAACCATATTTATCTCTGTATTCTAAAGCCTTTTCAGGAGTGGTGATATCGCCGTTTCCAAAAATGGGAATGTGCATGCGCGGATTATTTTTTACAGCCGCAATGGGTTCCCAGTTAGCGTTACCTTTATACATTTGTGCACGGGTGCGGCCGTGAACCGTTAAAGCTTTAATGCCAACATCCTGTAAACGCTCTGCTACTTCCATGATATTGATCATACTATCGTCCCAGCCTAAACGTGTTTTTACTGTTACCGGTAAATTAGTTGATTTAACCACGGCTTTAGTTAGGCGTACCATGAGGTCCACATCTTTTAAAACTCCTGCTCCTGCTCCTTTGCAAACTACTTTTTTTACAGGACATCCAAAATTGATATCCAGCAAATCAGGTTGCGTGGCATCTACAATTTTAGCCGACATGGCCATAGCTTCTTCATCGCCACCAAAGATCTGAATGCCGATGGGTTTTTCGTAATCAAAAATATCTAGTTTTTTCCGGCTTTTAATGGCATCTCGAATCAATCCTTCGCTGCTGATAAATTCAGTATACATTAAATCGGCGCCATATTTTTTGCAAACATACCGGAATGGTGGATCGCTTACATCCTCCATGGGAGCAAGTAATAACGGGAATTCTCCCAGTTCAATATCAGCGATCTTTACCATGCGGCAAAGGTAGGAATTTTATTTTGGATATTTTGGATATTTAAGTTTACCGCGTATCCCTCCTACCATCGGGTCAGGCTGGCCAATAGATCAGAGTTTAAGTTTCGAAGCTTAGGTTTTAACCCGCGCAAGGATGCCCCGAAGCTGTGCAACAAGCGAAAATCCTTTTTATGAGGTAAGCATAAAAGAATTTTAGCGACTGCCCGGTTTGGCTCCCGCCAAATGTGCGCAACACATTTATAACCAAAATATTATTCCTCCTCTGCTTCCTGTTTAACAGCTCCAGCCTTAGGCCCATCAATAGCGCCATAAATACGCCAGGTGTTGTATACACTTTTATTTAAGCGGTTACTTAACACGATGATCGTTAAGCTATCTTTTAAGCGCCGGTGAAAAGATGTACGGTAACCGTGCCACCAGCCATTATGAAATACTTCTTTATCAGGGTCGTTCATACCTTTCATTCGCCAACCATAGCCGTAATTGCTTAATTTTTTTTCGGGACTATGTGGGGTGTAAGCCAGGGACTGAGTTTGAGGAGTAAGTAAGGCATGCTGGTATAAGGCGGTGCTCAATAAAAAGAGATCGTACGTTGTTGTGTAAATACCTTTATCTCCGAGTACACCATCATATCTGTCATTTGCCACCCAGCCATAATTCATGGTATAACCGTGGGTTAAATGTTCTTTTGCGCTATCTATATTTAAAGCGGTATAGCTATGATTCATGCCTAACGGTTTAAACAGCTCGTCTTTTAAAAAGGCAGAATAACTTTTTTGTGAAACTTTTTCGATGATGAGGGCAAGCAAAGCGAAGTTAGTATTACTATAGTTGAAACGCTCGCCTGGTTTTAACCAGGCTTTAGGCTGATGCTGGATGATGATATCCAACATGTGTTGGTTACTTAAAGTCCTGACTGAGTCGGTTAAAAACTCACCGCTAAAATACGTGTAGTTGGGTAAACCGGAGCGATGAGATAATAAATGGTTGACGGTAACTGTTTTGTAAGGAAAACTATCTAAAATATCACACACTTTTGTATCGAGTTTTAGCTTGCCCTGCTCATATAGTATTAACGTGGCAATGCCTGTTATAACTTTTGAAACCGAGGCCAGCTGAAACAATGATGAATCATTGAGCAGTTTGTTTTTCTCTTTAATGCCATACCCGAAAGATTTTTGGTAGATGATATTTTTTCCGCGGGCTATTAATACATTACCGTTAAAGGCATTTGCATTATATAGTTTAGTGAACATGGTATCTAAACTATAAATTTCTTTTTTGTATTTAACCGAATCGACGCGGGATTGTACCACAGGCTTTTGTGGAGGTTGATAGGTATCTATATCGGCGCCCTCTGTTTGATTACAGTTGACGATCAAAAAGGAAAAGCATAAAAGCGGGACAATATATTTAAATGGGGCCAAAATCTGTAAGGGTTAATGCTATGTACAATCTTACTAAAAAAACTCCATTCATAATTTCGTTTACCGCTTAGTATTTAAAAGACCGTTGTTAATTACAGACTTTCTGCCACTTTTTGATTCGAAGATAAGAGATATGTTAATGCAGGAAGGAGAGATGTTATACTTCACCCCCAACCGCTTTCTCTATGGAGGGGAGATATGTTAACGCAGCACAAGAGTTGTTAAACACATTAGAAGAGTTGTTAAAGACAAAGGCATTGTTGCTAAAGACAAAGCTAGTATTGTTAAAGACATTGAGATAGTTATCATCGCCCCACCCTCTCTGCGGCGTTGAGTACAAGAATTATTTCGCATTTCCAGCGCCAACTTTAAACGGACAGCGACGCGTTCAAATTCTCAAACAATTTTAAATGCGCTTTTTTGAGAATGCCAAGGAATAGTAATGTCAGCAATTTATTACCTGTTACGGAAATAGTTTCTGTGACTTTGGTTTTCCCATTATCCTCAGCAAACAGGATATCAATTGTGAGAAACAGGGTAGGCTTAACCTGGGAGGTATACTGCAGATGTTTATTTTTTTCTATTTCGTAAACTTTAGCCTTGTAGTTAGGATACATCTTTATAAAACCGATCACCGGAACCACTTCATCTATTTCATACTCAACATATTCTCTTATGTTACCTGAAACGATTTTTACATCCGTCATAACCGGATGATGTTTGCCGTATTTTCGAAGATCGAGAAATTGTTCGTACAGTACTTTGGCATCGACTGCAAATTCTTTTTCTAAAACAAGTGTTTGTACAGGCATTATAAATTGATTAAGATTTCCAGCGTTTGAGACTCCATTGGATTTGCTGTGTTTCGGTTAAAAAAGACCAGCACACCATCCTGCTAATTTTGTTGCCCTGCGACATAGTGATTGTTTTTACTGTGACGGCCCCTACTCTTTTTAAGGCTCCGTATATAGCCGGCAGGTTTTCGCTTTTGGAAACGAGGCTTGTAAACCATAAACACTGTTCTTTTAAGCCTGCGCTCTCGTCCACCATTTTTGATATGAAAGCCACTTCTCCACCCTTGCACCAGAGTTCGTTTGTTTGTCCGCCAAAATTTAACACCGGTTTTTCTGTTTTTTTATACCCGAGATTCTTCCATTTTTTTTGAGATCCACTTTGTGCTTCAGCAGCAGATGCATGAAAGGGCGGGTTGCAAACGGTGATATCTATCAATTCGTTTGGCTTTAAGATGCCCTTAAAGATGAAAGATGAATTGGATTGGAAACGGCAGTCGATCACCTGTGACAAATCATTAGATTCGACAATTTGCTTTGCGACTTTCATAGCGAGGGCATCAGTCTCTGAGGCTATAAACGACCATCCATACTCTTTATGTCCTAATAACGGATAAATGCAGTTGGCCCCGGTGCCAATATCGAACACCGTAACGGATTTACCTTTTGGAATGAGATTTCCGTTGCTTGCACTTAATACATCTGCCAGGTTATGAATGTAATCGGCTCGACCTGGTATTGGCGGACATAAATAATTTTTAGGAATATCCCACTGATCAATGCCGTAAAATTGTTTTAATAAAGCCCTGTTGAGTGTTTTAACAGCATCTGCATTTGTGAAGTCGATAGTTTCTGTTTTGAATTGATTGACCGAGACAAACTGCGCGAGATCAGGGCAAGCACTAGTGAGTTCCTCAAAATTGTAGCGATCCTGATGTTTATTACGGGTATGCAAACCGCCTTTTTGTACCGGTAAACTGTTTGGCTTTTTTTTCACATGTGGTTATTTAGAAGCATGGTTAACCAACGAATAAACGGCGGTATCTAAAAACTGGCCGGCAAAAAAATAATTTTCTTTATAATAAGCCTCTTTCACAAAGTTAAATTTTTGAAGAATCTTTTCTGAACCGATATTAGCAGGATCAATATGAGCTTCAATAGAATGCAGTTTCAATGTATTGAAACCGTAACTAATCAGTGCTTCAACGGCTTCGCTGATAATGCCCTGCTTCCAAAAATCGGGATGCAGCATATACCCTATTTCGGCACGGTAATGTTCTTTTTCTACACGGTGAAAAGATACGCTGCCAATCATTCGGTTGTCGCCTTTAAAGCAAACAGCCCAACCCAATCCATCATTAAAATTGATCATTTCATTGATCTTATAGATCAGGTTCCTGGTTTCCTCAATGGTGGTTTGAATAGGTTTGGCAATATGTTTCATGGCATCCACATTACTTCTCAAAGCAAAATAATCATTGGCATCGTCTAAAACAGGTCGCCTTAAAATCAGGCGTTCGGTTTCCAAAACCGGAAAGGGATCAAAATTGAGTTCGAGCATGCTTACAGGTTTGAATAATGGTAGAAATGTATTTTCCAAACACCCTGGGTATCTTTTTTCCAAAACAAGGTGTACCTTACATTGGAAGTTATTTTCTCTCTTTTTTGCGTGTACACTAATTTTGAGATACCAGTTTGAAGCGCTGTTCCATTGTTAATATCCAGAGATGTGATTTCCTGGTCCCAGGTAACCCCGTTATCCTGCAGTTGGTGCCAATAAGCAACGATAGCCGATTTTCCTTTTACTTCTAATTTAGATCCGATAATACGAGCCGAATCAGCATACAGATCTGCAATTTTATCCATTTCATTGTTTTTAAAATGAGTGGTTAGTAAATTGTATTGAGCTATCAGATCTTTATCAGAATCCATATTGTTTTTCTTTCGGCGATAGTCGAGGTCATATTCAGTTCTCCATTTACCACCGTTTTTAGAGATCTCGCCATGTTGCCTTACTTTTTCGGTACTTTGGTTGTAAAAAGTCAGACGTCGCACAGCGGTTGTATCTCCGTTAAGTTTAAAGGGCGCTGTTGTAAATTCAATTTTATTTTCATCAAACTTACCGCTAAGATATTCGTTAGATCCACCAATATTATCTACCCACGTTTGTTGCCACTGTTTAGAGGACGCATTGTAAGTATTAAAGCTTTTGCCGGTGTAAATGATTCCCTTTTGTTTAGTTTCGCTTGTCCATTCTTCCAGAATAACACAGCTGTTTAAGATAGCGCTGATCTTACTATCGCCCGCTTTATTGTTTTTAAGGTCATATACTTCCCAGTTACCGATCCAGAAATCAAACTGCCGATAGACTGAATCTGTTTCGCAGGGAGATTTTTGTGCAAAGGATTGAAAGGTTATGAAGAAACTTATTAATATACATGCAATACGGTTCATGGTTTTGTTTTAAGATAGTTGAAGGTAAATATTTATTTCAGGCTTTTGTGTTGATAAACCCAGAAGTTTTTAAACAGTCATAGTCAATAAAAAAGCAATCTAAATGCTGACGGTAGATAACGTGTTCGTGTACTCTTTTAATCCTACCAGAAAAACCGGATTGTGGCGTAAATTTATTATGATGGATATGTAAGAAATACCTGAAATACGACATGTAAAATTCAAATGCATTCTGGTACCATTTGTG
Organism: Bacteroidota bacterium; assembly: GCA_040387475.1. GTDB lineage: Bacteria > Bacteroidota > Bacteroidia > B-17B0 > Aurantibacillaceae > UBA4416. The sequence continues at coordinate 34,557 of JAZKDT010000060.1, forward strand.
CAGGTAAATTAAATGTTAAATTTTACTCTACAATTTATAAATTTTTTATCTTTATGAATCCCGCTCTAAGTTACTCAATTTAAGAAATAAGATTATTTAGGATCAAACCGTAAATTTTGACGATCATCCATTTCCTTTTAACCGCACTTAAAATCCTATGGAAACCAGAATCAAAATACTCATTGTTGAAGACGACATATACGACATCGAACTGCTTCTTTACAACCTGGATAAGAGTGAGATTAAATATGAAAGAGAAATAGTGCAAACAGAGCAGGAATTTACCAATGCTCTTAAATATTTTCTTCCCCACATTATCTTATCCGACTACTCTTTGCCAGCCTTTGATGGATCCACTGCGTTTCAAATTAAAGTGCAGAAGGCGCCTGATACACCTTTTATCTTTGTGTCGGGTGTTATTGGTGAGGAAAGAGCAATAGAACATATTAAGAACGGTGTGACGGATTATGTGCTAAAGGATAAATTATTTACTTTACCGTCCAAAATTAAAAGAGCTCTAAAAGAAGCGGAAGATAAAAAAGCAAAAAAAATTGCTGATGAGACATTATATAATACCAACCGATTATTTGCATTTATAAGCCAAATCAATCAAAACATTGTTCGGATCAATGACGAAAAAACGCTATTTCATAATTCGTGCTTTTTGGCGCTCAAGTATGGCAAATTTAAAATGGCCTGGATAGGCTTGTTTGATTTTGCTCATAAAACGATATCTGTTGCAGAACAAAGTGGTTTAAGAGAGGAAACCCTGCACCTTTTTAATGATGTACCTTTCAATAAACCAGGCCCACAGCAGTATGTACTGCAGAATGATGATTATTACGTGTGCAATAACGTGGAGCGGGATTTTGAACAGGAAGAGTGGAAAGCCTTTGCCGTTAAATATGGTATACGATCGTTTATCGTGCTACCTATTAAAAAAGAAGGCTCGATTATAGGAACATTTAACCTGTCATCGGCAGAGCCCGATTTTTTTGATAAAGAAGAAATTGCCCTACTGGTTGAAGTAGCTATAGATATTTCGTTTGCTGTAGACCTGTTTGAAAGAGAAAAAAAACATAAAGCTACAGAAGAGCTTGCCATTAAGAATGAAAGGCGGTTTCGCGCCCTTATTGAAAAAAGCAATGATGTCAAAATGCTGTCAACGAGCGAAGGGGTGTTTATATATGGAAGCCCTGCTGTAGAAAAAGTAATGGGATATCTTCCCGGAGATTTTTTAAATATTCCAGCGCTTAAGTTTTTTCATCCGACCGAAATAGCCGAATTCCTTGAAAAGCGTTCAGCAATAGCGGATACCCCTGGCGCATCTTTTCATTTTCAATACCGGCTGCTTCATAAAAAGGGTCATTGGCTTTGGTGTGAGGGCACGCTGACTAACCTACTACACGAACCGGGAATCAATGCTTTTCTTTCAAACTTCAGAGATATATCCGACCGAAAAAAAGCCGAGCAGCAACTTAAAAAAAGCGAATTGTTTAACCGAAGCATCTTAAACTCGCTGCATGCCCACATCGCTGTTATCGATTTTCATGGAAATATTATGGCAGTTAATGATTCCTGGAAACGATTTGCGATTGAAAACGGAAATGTTTTATCAACGACCGGGGTTGGAGCAAATTATTATGACGTATGTGAAAAAGCTATCATCGCTGATTCAGAATTTGCCTTAGAAGCCTATCAAGGAATGAAAGAGGTGATGGAAGAAAAGAGAAAGGATTTTTACCTTGAATATGCTTGTCATTCGCCAGAAGAGCAAAGGTGGTATGGTATGAGGGTTATTAAATTTGAAGGTAAAGAACCGCTCATTGTAGTTTCACACCATAATATTTCGGAAAGACGAAAAGCCGAAGAAGAAATCCTGGATAAAAATTTGCAATTAAAGAATCTGTTAAATATCGCTCAAACCATTCGCGAAGAAGAACGAACTAATGTGGCCCGCGAAATTCATGACGAGCTTGGCCAGCAACTCACTGCTTTAAAAATGGATATTGACTGGATTTTGCATAAGCAGACCAATCCAGAAGCAAAAGTGGCTAGTAAACTGAACGAAATGCTGAAAATGAATGAAGGTATCATTAATACCGTCAGACGAATCTCATCTGATTTGAGACCTGCAATTATAGATGACATTGGGTTGGTTGCCACTATTGAATGGAAGTGTTCCGATTTCGAAACAAAAACGGGCATTCCCTGCAGTTTTACATCAGACGTTACGGAACGAAAATACAGCAAAGATTTTAGTATCCATTTATATCGGATACTGCAGGAAACGCTCACCAATATTGCCCGGCATGCGGAAGCTACGCTTGTAGATATATCCCTTACCGAAAAAGACGGTAATGAACTGGTTCTTGAAATACAGGATAATGGAAAAGGCATCACCCAGGAAAATCTTTCAAGCCGAAAAAAGCTTGGTATCATGGGAATGAAAGAAAGAGCCGGTTTATTGAAAGGGGCCCTGACAATTACAGGTGATGAGAACAAAGGAACGCATGTTAAACTAATTTTATCTCTTGAAAATGAACGTACTGATAGCTGATGATCACGAGTTAGTAAGAAGTGGATTAACCCGGTTAATTACGGAAGAGTATACTTCGTCCATTGTACACGAAGTGTCCGATGGGGCCCAGGCCGAAAAAATGGCAAGATCACAAGCATGGGATCTTATTATTATGGACATGTCAATGCCCGAAAAAACCGGGCTTGATGTACTTAAGCAATTGAGAGCGGAGGGAATTAAAACACCTGTGCTTATTGTTAGTATACATCCCGAAAATCAATATGCCCTAAGGATATTAAAAGCCGGCGGAAACGGTTATGTATCCAAGGATTGTCCCCGCGCAGAATTTATTACTGCGGTGAATTTGATCATGAAAGGAAAAAAATATATTTCGCAAAATATTGCTGAAAAACTCGCATCACGATTTGATGAAGATCTGGGCAAAGAACAGCATGAAATGATTTCTGACCGTGAATTACAGGTATTAAAGCTCATTGCTTCAGGTAAAGGTGTTACTGAAATTGCTCACGAATTATCGCTAAGTGTAGCTACCATAAGCACATATCGTAGCCGGCTTTTAGAAAAGATGAATATGAAAAATAATGCAGAATTGACAAGGTATGCAATCAGTAATTTCATTGTCTGATACAAATAATAGTTGAAATCCTGTCGAAATTTTACTTCGTCATTTCATCTCAATTTTTTTCTTATTTAATATATCCAACGGCTCCCTATAATCGGTAAAGCCAAAAATTTCTGTCATTGTTTTTATGACAGTACAATCACGTGTCTTACTATTTAGTATTGCTTGCTTCATAACTAGTTTTGTAATGTGAACAATTCACAGATTTAATTTTAAACTAATATCCTCATTATGAAAACAATTAGCCAGGCAGCCGGAAAAAATTACATAAAACTCATCTTAGTAAGCGCTTTAATTAGCGCCGCATCAAGCACGGTAGCACAAAAGGCAAATGGCGCCATAGAATTGGCCAGTGACGTCACCGGAAGTGGACTGGGGGCCAACCTCTATGTTGGCGCAACTTTTATTAAGGGTTCCTCTGCCATCAGTGTGGGAGCAAATCTTCAACGTCAAAAATGTAATTTGTCGGGAATGCAAATGACTTATAGATACACGGTAGGTCATAGCGAAAATGAAAAAATTGAATTATTTTTTTTAGGAAATATTACTGCTCACTCTGCAGCAAATATGAGCAAAAGATGCATTCATACCGAGCAGATATGTAGCAAAGAGCGATCCATAGATTATAACACCCTTTCACTAAAAGTTATTGAAAGTTATATTGGCTTTGGCATAAAGTATAATCTTACCCAAAGGCTACATGTAATTTGCAGTATTGGAGCTGGTGGATATAAAACACTAAATGATGACTACGACCGCAAATTTTACAGACCCAAGTCTGCGTTGGGTTTAAGATTCAGAGCCGGCATAGCCTACAGTATGAAATAACTAATAATAATTCACTAAAAATAAAATCATGAAAGCAATTATAAAAACATCACTTATCATAACTATGCTGATGCCTTTGTTAACTTATTCAAAGGTAGAGAACAAGACAGATACAACCGAAACCATAGAATGCTTAAAAATTATCGGGTTAGCTTTAGATGAGAATAACCACGCTATTGATGGTGTGGACGTGAGACTTTTTAGGCAAAACGACTTGATTGAACAAAAAGAAATAACCAGTGTAGAACACCATGATCATAATTTTACGTTTACCCTTGAGAGCAATGAGTATTACACGGTAAAAATATCTAAGCCGGGTTTTGTAGAACGCTGGATTGTTTTTTACACAGATTTTCCTTCTGAAAAAAACATGGAATCTCTTTTGTACTATGAATTTGAAGTAGTTCTAATGAAAGAAAAGAAAATGGATGACTACTACCTGGATTTTCCAATTGCCCTTATACACTACAATGAAAAAAAAGATGCTTTTGAAAACAATACGATGTATACAACATATATCAAAACCAAGATCAAAGAAGCAGAAGACTTGGCGATCCAAAAAAAATAATTCTATCATTATTTTATAAAGATATTATGAAAACTAACCTATTAGCTTACAAGCCAGCTTTAGATAAATTGGAGACAAAACAAATTGACAAACAAATAGAGTTTGATAAAAATAATTTGTATGCCCTTATCAACAACACGAGCGATTTAATGTGGAGTATAGATAGGGATTTTTGCTTGATCACCTCCAATAAACCGCTGGATGACTTGATTACACAGATGACAGGTAAAACAGTAATGAAAGGTAGTAATATGCTTGTGGCCGCTTTTTCGAAAGAACAATCAGAACGGTATAAATTATTTTATGAGCGCGCTTTTTCGGGCGAAACCTTCGTCGAAATTGAACAAGCCGTTATTCCGGTTGAATACTGGCTGGAAATCTCTATGTGCCCAATTCGTCAGGGCGATCAAATTGTGGGCGCTGCGTGTCACGCAAGAGATATTTCTGATAGAAAACGTATCGAAAGAAATCAACAAAGAGTGGAATCAGGTTTAAAAGAAGCACAGGCTATTGCTCATTTAGGCAATTGGGAACTGAGTTTTGAAACCGGCGTTGCTATTTGGTCCGAAGAAGCCTGCAGAATGTATGGACTTTTACCAGGAGATAACAGACACAGCTTTGCAGACTGGGTGTCGTTTATACATCCGGATGATATGGATTATGTAAGACTGACAACCAAAGAAGCTCAAAAAACATTTAGCAATTCAGACCTGACTCATCGCATTGTGTTAAAAGATGGTACGATTAAACACATCGAGTCTAAATGCCGGTTTGAATTTGACCTGGAGGGCAACGCTATTGGATTATATGGCGTAGTACACGATGTAACAGATATAAAGATGGCCGAAAAACAAGTTACAAACGTGCTTCTTAAACTTGAAGAGCGGGTTGATACCCGAACCAAAGAACTGGTTACCAAAAATAAAAGTATTTTAGACAGTATTAATTATGCCAAACACATACAGACTGGTTTATTATGTCGCCCCACACAATTGTCGGAAATTTTTCCTAAATCGTTTATTCTGTCAATGCCACGCGATATTGTTAGTGGAGATTTTTTCTGGTGTTACCAAAAGCGGAATAAAAAATTTATTGTAGTTGCTGATTGCACTGGTCACGGTGTTCCCGCGGCTCTTTTGTCAATCATAGGGAACAATCTACTGACTCAAATTATTGAGAATGAACATATAGAAAATCCATCTGAAATACTTGAACTTTTAGACGTCCGCTTTGCAGAAGCAGTAAAAGGCGATATACAGGAAGTAAAGGACGGCATGGATATGGTAGTTTGCGTGGTTGACACTTATTTTAATGAAATTTACTTTGCTGGCGCAAATAACCCCTTATACGTTTCACGTGGGATGAGTGAGATAGAGCGGATGGCTGGATCGCGCCATTCCATTGGAGGTGGAAAGCAAGAAGTCGTTAAAAAATTCGATACACAACGTTTTCCTATTAAACCAGGACAACGCATTTACCTTAGTTCCGACGGTTATGTGTCGCAATTTGGCGGAACAAAAGGAAAAAAATTTATGAAAGCCCAATTTACAAAAACACTTGAGTGCGGGCAGGTTGAAACTATAGATCAACAAAATAATATTTTACGGAATACCCTGGTTGAATGGATGGGAAACCATGAACAGGTAGATGATATTATGGTGGTTGGGATTGAGTTATAAAGCTAAAACAGCAGGATTTGGTTTAACCGGTGCGAGTGACATTAAACAAGAAAATTTACTTTTACAAGTGTTTATTCATGTTTTCGTTATAGATGAATGTAATTCAAAACGAATTATTATTTCTTAATGGTTTTCATCTGGATAAAATCCACTAAAAAGGCAAAGCCCATTGAAAAATAGATGTATCCTTTTGGAATTTTAAAGTGAAGTCCCTCTGCTATCAACGAAATTCCGATGATCATTAAAAAGCACAGTGCCAGTATTTTGAACGACGGATGTTTGGTGATGAAGTTGCTGATGGGTTTAGAAGCAAACAACATAATGGTAACGGCTACAACTACGGCCGCGTACATGATCCATAATTGATCGACCATGCCAACAGCAGTAATGATAGAGTCGATAGAAAATACAAGATCCAACACTATGATCTCGGCCAACAGCTTCATAAAACTTTTTCCGATCTTTGCCCCTGGCACTTCTTCCTTTTTATCTTTTTCACTTTTCAGGTATATTTCGCGGGTGCTTTTATATAACAGGAACAATCCTCCCGCAAATAAAATAAGCCCTTTGCCTGACATAGGGATATCAAAAACCGTAAACAAGGTTTGATCGAGCTTTAAAACCCATGATATAACTGCTAAAAGCGCTAATCTTAACACCATGGCTAACCCAAGTCCCCAGTACCTCAGTTTATTTTGTTGAGCTTCGGGCAACTTATCGGCTAGTATGGAGATAAAAATAATATTATCAATTCCCAGAATAACTTCCAGCGCAATTAATGAGAGTAAAGGAACAATGGATTCAGCAAACATAGTTTTAGATTAGGAATTTTGTTCGATGAGCGTTTTTAATTGAGCCGCCTGCACAACTCCCGATTGACGCCATTTAATCTCTCCATTCTTAAATATCATTAATGTGGGAACACCTTTGATGTTGTAGGCATTAGAAGCGGCAGGATTTTTATCCACATCTATTTTTATAATAGTTGCCCTATCTCCCACCATTTGTTTGAGCTGATCCAAAATAGGAACCATCATTTTACACGGACCGCACCACTCGGCCGAAAAATCAACCAGTACGGGTTTATCTGAATTTATGATATCCTGAAAGTTTGCCATACCGTAAAGTTAAGCAATTTGTATACCTGAGCATTTTTTGGTATGAGTTTATCATGTATTACATCTATATTTTAACCTTAACTTATATTATGGGAGCACATCAAACCGGATACGACTTAATTATCTCAGACAATCACACTACTATATGTTATGATGACCTTGGTGAAGGCAAAGAGCCAGTCATTTTTATTCACGGATTCCCTTTTAATAAAAGTATGTGGAAACCGCAACTGGAGTTTCTAAAAGACACGCACCGCGTTATTGCCTACGATATAAGGGGATATGGAAAGTCATCGGCACAAGATGCTACCTACAGTATTAATTTATTTGCCGACGACCTCATAAAATTGATGGATGCCTTAAAAATAAGCAAGGCCGTCATTTGTGGTTTATCGATGGGAGGCTACATTGCGCTTAATGCCATTAAACGATTCCCTGGCCGCTTTTCGGGATTGATATTAGCCGATACCCAATGTGAAGCCGATACGGCAGAGGCCAAAGAAAACCGTTACAAAACCATTACCCAGGTTGAAAGCGAAGGTTTAGAAGGTTTTAGTGAAGGCTTTATAAAAAAGGTGTTTCATAAAAACACGTTTGAAACAAAAAAAGAACTGGTTAAAAAAATCTCAACTGTGGTACTTGCCAATAAGCTGGCAGCCATTACCGGTGGGCTTAAAGCCCTGGCAGAACGTTACGAAACCTGTTCGTCGTTGGCAAACATTCACGTGCCCACGCTTATATTATGCGGTAAGGATGATGAACTCACTCCCGTAGAAAAATCGGAAGCGCTGCATAACGGCATTAAAGACTCAACGCTAAAAATTATTGACGAGGCCGGACATTTATCTAATATGGAGCAGCCTGAAGAATTTAACGAAAATCTTACAAATTTTTTAAAAGTATAAGGATGTTGTTTTTGAGCTGGGAATTTTAAGCCCCACTATTTAGCCATTATAATGAGACCACTTATTTTTAATTCATCTTTATTTTGAGTAAGGATATAAAAATTAGTTTCTTTTGAAACCTCTTTATAGGCGGCATCGTAATTTATCCAGAGTACTTTACACACGAACTGTGTTTTGGAAAGCTGCTCTTCCATGATGATTTTATAAGCCGCTTTTACAATACCCATTTTTTGATAGGGTTGTACGCCTTTTTCCCAAAATTCAAGTGTTTCAGATTCTTTAGTCACCAACCTGACACCTTCGTCTGAATAAATAGCTAAAGGGGCCTGGTAAAAATCTGAAATGGTTTGTGCAGAGAAAGTTGTTAATGCTGCGCTATATTTTTGAAAAAAAATTTCAATGATATTGTCCATGATATCTGTTTTTTTAATATCATGCAAAGTTGATTCCAGCCCGATAAGCTCATACAATTACTTGGTGTTGATCAATTCTATCGCTTTTTCCAGTACTTCGTCTTTACCCTCTTTAATACCCTTAATGGTAGGTTTGATTTCAATATCGGGAACGATGCCAACTCCCTGAGTTTCTTTTCCATTTGGATAGTACACACCAATGCCACTGATCATGGTTCTTATCCCTCCCGGTAGATAGAATACAGAGACGTTTCCATCGGCGCCAGCTGTGGTTGAACCTATCACTGTTGCATTTGGATGAACCCTGTATGCCATCGCATGAAATTCGGCTGAGCTTTGTGATGTTTCGTTAACCAAAATAATTATCTTTCCTTTATACGAGTTACTGTTTTTTTTACCAACAGAATACGTTTTAGCGAAAGCGAAAAGTCCGGGTTCGGTGATGCTACCATTTGTAAATTCAACGAAGTTTGTTTTTTCAGGCATCAGGTAATTACTGAGTGCATAAATCACAAAATCCGTGGGGTAATTTCTATCATCAATGATCAGGCCTTTTGTGTTCTCTATAGTCTTCCACATATGTTTGAGGTAGGCGTTTTTAAGAGAGCCATTATTAACATAAGCAATATCTTTAGTGATCATACGAAAACAGGTATCAGCCACTTTATTTTTTTTAGAGCCATAAATTTTGGATGAAGGATAGGTTTTTAGAGTAGCTTGTTGTGTTTTTCCATTGGTGAGGTATTCGATAGCGATGGTTGAATCGTTGGATCTTAGAAGGTCCTTGGCAAGATCTCTTAATTGAGTGGGGTAATTAGATGCCGGTGTATATTTTAATTTTTCGGCGATGAGTTGGTTAACCGATTTACTGTTTATTTTTAAAATGATATCGCCCCGAACCAGTCCAACTGTATTATGTAAACTATCGTCATAATAACCCGTTACTACAAGCTGATCTTCAATGAAGTCTGCTTTCGCCATCGCGTATTTTTCACCCAGGTATTTGTTCAACACAGCATTTCCTCCCCATATATTGGCATGCGTGTCTTTAATGCGGCCAATTAATTCGAGGATGGTGAGTGTATATTCAGTTTCATTTTTTGCGTCAACAACTTTTGGGATAAACTCCTGCAATACATCTTTCCAATCCCCTTCAATCAAATTTTTATAGGGAAAATAATAGTGAATAATATTCCAATACCGATATACTGATAACAACCTAAAGCCCGCGTCAGGATATTTCATGGACGCGTAAGGTTCTTCATTTTTAAAGTTGGGATTTTTAACGTTGTCTTCCAGTGAAATATAATAGTTTTCTCCGGATCGATTGGCGTTTTTTACAGAGATAAGTAACGACGATAATTCGGAGGACAAACCAGATGTTGAGATCCAATCCAGATCCGGATTAATTTTTATGGCACCCTTCTCTGCCCTACTTTTTTGACTTTCATTTTTTTCAAATTTACCTAACTTGTTTATCCAGTTTACTAAGACACTATCCCTGGAAGGTTTGCTTTTTGAATTTATGATGGCAGGTAATACACGCAATAACTCGTAGTCCCAATTATGGTTTCCCATAGCAACCTGCGGGTGATAATATTTAACAAAGCCCCACACGAGGGCGAGTGTCTTCAAATTTTGAATCTGGAAAGCGTTTATCGATTCAATAACCAGTTTAGAGCCATTTTTAAAGGCCGAATCTTTTTCCGCTAAGGTTGATTTCATTTCCAACGGTGGTAGTAATTTAATATCTTTTCCGTCAATGCTTACGCTTAAGTCGTCGAGCCACATTTTACCTTTGCCAACCAACAGGCCACCAATAACTATTTTTTTGGTCTGGTCGGGCTTCATATCAAGCGTGATTTCACATTTTGTCCAATCGGTAGTACCACTTATACCACGCTTATTCATATTATCAAAGCCTATATTAGGGTCAATCCTCATCCAAAGACCCGCATATCCCTCTGTGACATTTTCTGTTTTGATAAAGCCACTCAATTTAATTTTTTTGCCGGAGTAATTTTCAGGTAAAGTAAAGGCCCATGCTTTGAAGTCAGGTGTGCCAACATTTGATTCAATGACAGCAGAATACTTTCCGTTTTTTTTGAGGACCGAATCGAGATAGATGCCGTACCCCTCTCCCCCGAAGTTTTTCCAGCCAACCGGCATTTTAGCATAGATACTCTCGAAATCAAAATTAAATTTTTCGTTGGCCGGGTTTTGGCAAAAGTAAATCGAGTGAATAAAAATGAAACTTAAAAGAAGTATGTGTTTTTTCATATTAAATGGCATTTAAAATCATATCGCCAATATGGTAAGGTCTATTTGAAATCATGTTATTATTATTTTAATCTGATGTAAATGTGTTTCAAATGACTTTTTCCAGTGTCCCTTTCGTCGATCTGGAATTTATTAATGCTCCTTATCAAGGGCAGCATTTTAGGAAAGCCGTAATTTCGGGGATCAAAATCCGGTTTTTTCTTTAGCATTAAATTTCCAAGTTCGCCTAAAAACGCCCAACCTTCTTCATCAGCCAGGTCATTAATACTTGCCGTGAATAATTTGATGATCTCAGGATCAATTTTATTTAACGGTTGTTTAGTTGGTTGATTTGGTTTGGATATTTTTGTTTGAACTGAATCCTCTTTCTCTGCTTTTTCGGATTTAAGGATTTCAATATAAATAAATTTATCACAGGCAGTTATAAAAGGGTTGAGTGTTTTCTTTTCTCCTATTCCTATTACTTTCATACCGGCTTCTCTTAATCGCGTGGCTAATCTTGTAAAATCACTATCGCTTGATACAATGCAAAAGCCATCTACTTTGCCTGTGTATAAAATATCCATGGCATCAATAATAAGCGCGCTATCCGATGCATTTTTACCTGTAGAATAACTGTATTGTTGTATTGGGGTGATAGCATTTTCCAGCAATACTTTTTTCCAACCCGATACAGTTGGCTTTGTCCAATCGGCGTAAATACGTTTAAAGGTTGGTGTACCATATTTGGCAATTTCCTCAAACATCTCCTTTACATTGGCATATGGTACATTATCAGCATCAATTAAAACAGCTATTTTTAGTTCTTTTGTGGTTTCCATGTTGATCATACTATATATCAAATATACAATTATACTAAAACAAAAAAACCATCCTTAAAATAGAATGGCTTTGAGATGGGTTTTATTAAATGTTTATCGTTTTTCAAGCGTATAGAAGGTCAGTCCGTTCCTTGATTTGGCAGTAGAGCCATCCGCGTTAAATTTCCATTTATGATGAAATGACACCTTAGTGTCAGCAGTCTTAAGAATGACATAGTTGTGTTTCAGTTCCCAATTTCCAACTACGTTTATTTTTTTGGAAGGAACCGAAAAATCCTGATAAGAAAACGTATGATCTTTGTTAAGCTTTAATTCGATGTGCGAGGGATCGTCTTTTGAAACGCCATAAGTGCCAATAAAACCTGGTTCAGAAACGGTAGTGAAAGAAAGCGTGGCTAAAATTACAATAGCTAATGACAGGTTAAATAAATTTTTCATGTATTTAGAATTAATGGGTTAATTAATAAGGCCCTCTATTCAAAGATACAAAAAATGAAATAAAACGACTATCTGATTTTAACTCTGCTTAAAAAAAAAGCCATCCTCAATTTAGAGAATGGCTTTTTGAATAGTATGAGATTGCTTCGTCATGCTTCCTCGCAATGACGACACAAATTAAGCTTTATTTTCTTCAGCAGGTGCATTTTCGGGTTTTGGCATAGTAGCCTTACGGGATAATTTTGCTTTACCGTTTTTAGGATCTGTTCCAATGTATTTTACTTTCACGATCTCACCTTCTTTCACTAATCCTTCTAAAGTATCAATGCGTTTCCAGTCGTACTCGCTAATGTGTAACAAACCTTCTTTACCCGGCATAAATTCAACAAATGCACCATAAGGCATAATTGATTTTACTTTGGCTTCGTAAGTTTCTCCAACTTCAGGAATTGCTACGATTGATTTGATACGGGCAACAGCTGCTTTAAGGTCTTCTAATTTTTCAGCAAAGATCTCAACACGTCCGCTGTTATCAACCTCCGTAATAGAGATAGTTGCGCCGGTTTTCTTTTGGATATCCTGAATTACTTTTCCTCCAGGTCCGATGATAGCACCAATGAATTCCTGAGGAATAATAATTACTTCAAAACGAGGAACGTTTTCGTTATAATCAGCACGAGGAGCATCAATTGTTTTCATGATCTCGCCCATAATATGTAAACGGCCTTCACGCGCTTGTGCTAAGGCTTTTTCCATTACTTCATATGGTAAACCATTTACTTTCAAATCCATTTGTACAGCAGTGATACCGTCTTTTGTTCCACAGATCTTGAAATCCATATCACCCAAATGATCTTCATCACCTAAGATATCAGATAAAATGGCATAACTGCTGTTATCTGCTGAGGTAATTAAACCCATAGCGATACCAGTAACCGGTTTTGCAATTTTAACACCAGCATCCATTAATGCTAACGTACCTGCACAAACAGTTGCCATCGATGAAGAACCGTTAGATTCTAAAATATCAGAAACCACACGTACTGTATAAGGTGTGTCGGTTGGAACAACTTTAGATAAGGCACGCATTGCCAAATTACCGTGTCCAACTTCACGACGGCCTACGCCTCGGTTAGGTTTTGCTTCACCAGTTGAGAAACCAGGAAAGTTATAATGTAAAATGAATTTTGTTTCGCCACGGTAAAATGCTCCATCAATCAGCTGAGCATCTTTTCCTGTACCTAATGTTACTGTAGTTAACGATTGCGTTTCTCCACGTTGGAAGATAGCTGAACCGTGAGCTGCCGGCAAATATCCTACTTCACTCCAGATAGGACGGATTTGGTTTGTTTTACGGCCATCCAAACGAATTTGTGTATCTAATGTAGCCTGACGAACTGCATCGTATTCAACATCATGATAATATTTGTTGATCAAAGCTTCTTTTTCTTTTAATTCTTCTGCAGAAAAAGTTTCTTTGTATTTAGTTAAAATAGCTTTAAAGTTTACTTTACGCTCATTTTTATTTGGGTTACCAGTTTTAGCTACCGCGTAAACATCATCGTAAGTTGCTTTAGAAACTGCTGCTTTTAATTCAGCATCATTTTTCTCATGGCAATATTCACGTTTAGTTTTTAAACCAGCTTTAACAGCAAATTCTTTGATAGCTTTAATTTGAACTTTGATAGCTTCGTGAGCGAATTTAATGGCTTCCAGCATTTCTGCTTCCGACACTTCGCTCATTTCACCTTCCACCATTGAAATATCGGTTTCTGTTGCTGCAACAATCATTTCTAAAGTAGCAGTATGCAATACATCAGCATCAGGATTAATGCATAATTTGCCATCAATTTTAGCAACACGAACTTCAGAAATAATTCCGTTAAATGGAATATCAGACACAGCCACTGCTGCACAAGCTGCTAAACCAACTAATGCGTCAGGCATTGTTTTTTTATCAGATGAAATTAAGGATAACATGATCTGAGTATCAGCATGATAATCGTCCGGAAACTGGGGACGCATAGCCCTATCAACGATACGGGAAATCAATACTTCATAATCAGATAATTTTGCTTCACGACGGAAGAAACCGCCTGGAAACCGGCCTGTAGCCGCATATTTTTCTTGATAATCTACGGTTAAAGGTAAAAAATCAACGCCTTCTTTAGCATCTTTGTTACTTACTACAGTAGCTAAGATCATTGTAGCACCTAGTTTTACAACTACAGCACCATCTGCTTGTTTAGCTAATTTTCCTGTTTCCAGGGTTACGATTCGTCCATCTCCTAAGTCGAACGAATGTTGAATTCCAATTTGTGACATCTTTGTTT
>JAZKDT010000061.1:0-57662 GCA_040387475.1 Bacteroidota bacterium
TCGTTTGCGGGCTGCAAAAGTACATATCCTTTTTCTAACCACCAAATTTATTTTGAAAAATATTTAAATATTTAAAAAATAAATCCTCTCTCTCTTTTCCTCTCACTGCCTTCTCAAATAACGGGGTGCAAATCTACTAACTTTTTCTTAATCACAAACTGTTTTTTTAAAGTTTTTTTAAAGGATTTAGATATTCTTTGTAAAGCATTGATTTACTGAACATTATTTTTTGCAAAAATCACTTTATTAACCGTTAAAAATAGCGTCACAGCTAAAAAATTGCATTTCATTCATATCACTTTAATCCTAAAATTATTTCATATTAATAAACTGTAAAGGAATTTCATAATCTCCTTTTCTGCATAAAGCAATCACTGCCTGCAAATCATTAATGCTTTTGCCCGAAACACGAATAATGTCATCCATTATTTGCGCGGTTACTTTTAGTTTACTGTCTTTAATATCCTTTAATATTTTTTTGGACGCTTCTTTTTCAATGCCCTGGCGGATCTTAATCTCTTTTTTAATAACCATTCCCGAAGGATAATGAGCCTTACTTTCATCGAGGCAACGGGGGTCGAGGCCCTGTTTAATCATTCGGCTGTGTATAGCATCAATGATAGCCGTTAGTCTCATATCGTGTTCGGTCACAATCGAGATAATCAGATCTTTTTTATTTAATTCCACTTCACTTTTTGAATCACGAAAGTCGAAACGATTCAAAATTTCCTTTTTCGCAACATTAACCGCATTATCTAATGTCTGAGGGTCGGCCTTGCTTGTTATATCAAATGATGGCATAGTTTTATGAATTATATGATTATTATAAATTTAATCTTTAGGATGATAAAAGTAATAAATTTTAGAAAGTATCGAAACCCTGCATTTCTTTTAAAAAAATCCATCATTTTGTTTGTAACTATCTGTATCATTTGTTCGTCCTGTTCAATATATTTGGAGTATATCATAAAAACACAGACCTGATGATCAAAAAAATAATTTTCTGTCTAACATTCCTATTTGCAATACAGTTTGCTAAAGCTCAAAAAATAACACAATTTACTACTGATTCAGTCAAATTTATCAAAGAATTGAACGACTATTTTTATGACAATTCCGCAAATAAAAAAGATGCAGAGGAATATATTTTAAACTTTGGTAAGGTGTGGAAATCTCCTGATTTTGCCAGGAGATACAGAGTTGCAATTTACAAAACCACCAACTCCATGCTACAGCGAAAGTTGAAGCCTTACCCCTATTTTATCAGTTACTTAAATGCGGTGATGAATTTTATTGATTCGAGACAAAACCCCGAAGTATTTGACAACTGGCAACAGTGTATTGAGAAGATATTCAACTCGAAAAATCTAAAAAATTTTGGTGAATATTTAGAAATGAGTGAAAATATATTTACGAGTAATACATTTTACAAATCACCTACATACAGCTATAGAAGCGAGCAGGCAAGTTATAGATTTGAATTTGATTCAATACCAAAAGTCGTATTTCCAAAAATCACGATGGTGGGTTCAAGTCCCCGTGGCGACTCTATTTCAATCGACAATATACAAGGTACTTACTACCCGTCGACCGGTAAATTTATTGGTAAAGGCGGCCGGTTAAGCTGGAAACGTACCGGTGTGGGCGACAATGTTTATGCCGACCTGGTAAGAGTTTCATTGGATTGTAAAACCGGAGGATACACCTCCGATTCGGCCACCTTTGTAGGAAAGCAATATTTTGATGTGCCCCAAAAAGGAAGAGTAACTGATAAAATCGTTACTGAGAATGGAGACCCGACTTATCCGCGTTTTGACTCTTACAGCAAGCGTTTAGTTGTAAAAAACATTTATCCTGATGTAGATTACGATGGTGGTTTTGGTATGCGCGGCAATAAGTTTGTTGGCTCAGGGAATGCGCAAAACCCGGCCAGGCTTCTATTTAAAAGAAATAACGTTCGCTTCCTGGAGATTTCTGCCCGATCTTTCTCTATGACCAAAGAAAAAATAAATGCAAAACCAGCAGGCGTTAAATTTTATTTAGATAAAGATTCTATCATTCACCCGGGATTAAGCTTTGTTTACCAGGTGGAGAAAAAAACAATTACCTTGTTAAGAACGGATGACGGACTTGAAAAATCGCCGTACTTCAACTCTTATCACAAAGTAGATATGTATTTTGAACAACTGGTTTGGAAAACAGATGAGCAAAAAATTGAATTTAATTTCCTTCCCAATAACACGCAAGGTGAAGCTTTTTTTGAATCCCAGGATTTCTTTTCACGTGGCCGTTTAGATGCCATCAAAGGCATGGAAACCATCAGCCCGGTTCAAAAAATGAACGATTACTACAACAGCAATGGCAACCTTATGACCTTTACCGTTGTTGATTTTGCCAAATATATTAAGTACCTCGCTGTAGATCTTAGACCACTCATTTTTAAAATGGCCAATTTTGGTTTGATTTATTATGAGCCCGAAACTGATATCGTAACAATCAGACCACGCTTATTTGACTATGTAAAAAATCAGAAGCATGAAAAAGATTATGATATTATCACTATCCACTCTTTTTTTAGCGAAGAATACCGAAAACATGCGCCAAATCAGAATAACGCCACCATGAGCTTAGTAAATAATTCCTATGATATTACCATCCGGGGTGTTGAAAATATCCTGTTAAGCGATACTCAAAAGGTATTTATGTTTCCAAAACGTAACGAATTGGTTTTAAAGAAAAACAGAACCATTGAATTCTCAGGAACGGTTGCTTCCGGAAAATTCGAATTTCACGGAAAAGATTTCGTATTTGATTACGATATGTTTAAAGTGAAAATGAAAACCATTGATTCATGCCGTATCTATGTTGTATCACGAGAACCGGATATTAATGGTAATTATCCCTTTAGACGAGTGCAAACCGTAATTGAAAATCTGAATGGTGAATTAAGAATTGATGCCCCAAAAAATCACAGTGGCTTTGGTAAAGCTCCAACCTTCCCTCAGTTCCAAAGCTTTAAAGAAAGTTATACCTACTACGATAAAAAAACAATCTTTAAAGGCGTTTATAACCGCGATAAATTTTATTACAAACTCGATCCATTTACTATGGATAGTTTGGATAACTTTAGAAATGAAGGTTTGATATTTGAGGGAGAATTCTCGTCGGCCGGCATTTTTCCTACTTTCCGGGAGCAACTCTCTTTGCAAAAAGATTATTCTTTAGGATTTATTCGCAGTACGCCTCCGGGTGGCTTCCAGGTATATGGGGGAAAAGCTAAATTTGAAAATGAAATCCGGTTAAGTAACAAAGGTTTAAGAGCAGATGGTGATCTGAATTATGTCACATCGACTACCAAATCAAAAGACTTTATTTTCTTCCCTGATAGTATGAACACGATGGCCAATTCCTTTGACATTAAGGAACAAATCGATCCAATCGAATTCCCGCAAACACATGGAGATACGGTTTATGTTCACTGGATGCCCTACAAGGATGTGATGAATGCTACAGACAAAGCCGGCCCTTTTAAAACGTACAATAACAAATGTACATTCAAAGGAAGGTATTCGTTAAGTCCGTTGGAGTTACACGGACGTGGTGTTATTGACATGGTAAAAGCAGATATTGAGGCGGTGAACATATTATTCAAACAACATCAGTTCTTTTCGGATACTGCAAACTTTCATTTAAAAGCGATTGATGAAGAAGGTTTAACTTTTGCGTCGGATAACGTTAATGCTAAAATGGACCTCGACAAGCGCGTTGGTGAATTTGTGGCTAATGGTAACGCTTCTATCGTTAAGTTTCCTAAAAATCAATATATAGCCTACATGGAGCGTTTTAAATGGTTTATGGATAGCGAAGAAATTCAATTAGGAGATGAAAATAAAAAACTGGACGGCAGCGTAGAAAATGCGCTTGATTTAGAAGGTCCGCAATTTATTTCTGTTCATCCAAAACAGGACTCTTTACGTTTTCTTGCCCCCGCGGCAAAATATAACTTACGAAAATGTGTAATCAGTTGTATTAATGTACCGTTTATTAATGTAGCGGATGCCAGGGTATTCCCGGATTCTGGAAAAGTAATTGTATATAGGAACGCTGTAATTGATACTCTGAAAAACGCGAATATTTTAGCTAATACGGTAACCAAATACCATAATATCAGAAATGTAACAGCTAATATTTTTGGGAGGTACAGTTATCTGGCCAATGGCGAATATCAATATCTTGATGAAAACAATAAACCGTATTTAATTAAATTTAATACCATAAAACCTGATACAGCAGGACAAACCGTATCAGAAGGTGTTATCTCTGAAGAATCTAAATTTCAGTTTAATGACTATTTTAGTTTTGCGGGAAAAGTATTTTTATTTGCATCCAATAAATTCTTAACCTACGAAGGTGGAACTAAAATTGTACATGCCTGCGGTAAGATCGGAAAAGCTTATTTAAAATTTAACGGAGAGATTGATCCTAATGAAATCTTAATTCCATTACCTGAAAACACCACCGATATGAACGGGAAACCGGTTGGGTCGGCCATTATTTATGGACAGGATACCAACATGGTTTATTCCTCGTTTGTATCTCTCCGTGGCGGACGAAAAGATGTGGATGTGATTGGAGCAAATGGTTTTTTAGGCTTTGACAAAGAAACCAAAGAATACAGAATCTCCAACAAAGAAAAACTTGTTGAGCAATCTTTACCGGGTAACTATATCAGCTTAAATACCGAAAACTGTAAAGTGTATGCTGAAGGAAAAATGGACCTTGGCGCCGACCTCGGACAGGTTCAATTCAACAGCATAGGTATTGCCACACATAGTACCATTAACGATTCTGCTACATTTGAATTGATGTCGACCATTGATTTCTTTTTTGATAAAGGAGCTTTAAAGAAAATGATAAAAGATGTGGAAGTTTTCAATAACACGCTGGATCCTATCGATTTCAGTAATAAAGTTTTCACGAAAGGGATAACTGAGATCCTCGGAAAAGACAAAGGAGACAAGGTTATTGCTGATCTCAACTTAAATGGTGCCATTAAAAAATTCCCTGATGAGTTTGAAAAAACCTTTTTGATAACCAATACAGAAATGCGTTATGATAAAGTAAGCCGTTCGTTCTTATCTGTGGGAAAAATAGGTTTAGGCGCCATTAATAAAACAGAAATTTATAAACAGGTCAATGGAAATATACAAATTCAGCGTAAAAAAGGCGGCGACAACTTCACTTTGTATTTTGAATTAGATCCTCAAACCTGGTATTATTTCTATTATTTTAAAGGTGTAATGAGCGTAGTAAGCAGTAGTGCAGAGTTTAATAATTCGATTAAAGAACTCAAATCTAAAGACAAAAAACAGGATGTAAAGACTGGCCCCGGTTTCCAGTTTACTATTTGCAGCCCCACTAAAAGAGATATGTTTGTTCGTAAGATGAAGCAAGCCAATGCTTCCGCAGATGAATAACTGGCCGTCCTTTTGCATGTATAAACCGGTTAGTTTTTTATATTAACCGGTTTATTTATGAATAGCAACCTACAACTAAAAGGTATTCTTTGTTTAACCCTACTTATTTTAGGATATAAAGCTATTTCACAAAACGATTCTATTGACGATTTCAATAAAGAAAATTATTCTGCAGAAGGATTTGATATAAATCTTGGCAAGCATTTTATGATCGGTGGACAACTTACCGGCCTGTATCAGCATCAAACTGCATTACATCGTGCAAAATATGACGGTCCGATCTCCATCTCTTCTTCTTCCGACGATCAATTATTAAGCATGGCAACCGTTAATATGTTAATTAAATTATGGCCAAACGGTGAATTTGTGATAAGCCCTGAAATGCAGCTTGGTAACGGTGTTGGCAACGGAAAAGGGATGGGCGCATATCCCAATGCACTATATGGAAATCCTCAAAATACACCTTATCTGTTAAGAGCACATTACCGCCATCATTTTTTCTTTAAAAGCAAAAAAATAAAAGAATATCAGTTTACCGTTGGGCGATTTGCGTTGATGGAAATGTTTGACATGAACCCTTACGCAAGCGATCCTAAAAAAGATTTCTTTAATTTTTCGCATACCATGCTCAATGCCTGGGATGCAGCCATAACCGCCTATGGTTACACTCACGGTTTAGCTCAAACATTGAAACTAAAAACGGCATCTGTTAGTTTATCTGTAAACACACATAATGAAACGGCAGGTGGTCCGACCACTGACTGGAACATTTCGAAAGCCTATAGCGTGAATTTGCAACTCGTAAAAAATTTTAAATTATTTGGTAAAACCGGGAAAATCCGGCTGCTTGGATTTTATAACAGCTACCATGGTGGCGACTTCTCAAATTATCAAATAGACAGTTTAGATCACACAGCGAAATTTGATACCGCGCAAAATTACACTACCAAAGTTGGTGGCGGTATCGATATCAACTATGACCTGAATGAACGTAGTGGCTTATTTTTGCGCTATAGCAAAAGTGATGGTTTGCACGAAGATTTTGGCTATACACAATGCGACGGAAGCATCAATGGTGGCTTTTTAGCAGGCATGGCTGTTATTAAGCGCCCAACGGATAGATTTGGTTTCTGCGCTTCCGTAAACACAATCTCTCCTTTACATCAACAATTTTTAAAAGATGGAGGTACAGGATTTATGCTGGGCGACGGCAATCTTAATTACGCTCCGGAAACTGTATTTGAAACACTTTACTGCATCAACATTAAAGATCATTATTTTATAACTGTGAATTACCAATACGCTATAAACGTAGGTTATAATGCTGACAGGGGAAATGCCCATTTTTTAGGATTAAGGCTAAACCTTACTCTTTAAATAAATTATTGCTTTTTGTAAAACTCAAACAAGTCAATTGCCTGTTTAGCTTCCTTCACATCATGCACTCTCAGTATTTTAGCTCCCCCTTGCAACGCCAATGTATTAAGAACAGTTGTTCCGTTTAAGGCAGTTACCGGGGATGTATTAATTACTTTGTTAATCATGGATTTGCGGGAAAGGCCTGCCAATATTGGATAATCGAATTTGGTAAATTCATTTAAATATTTAAGTAATTGAAAATTATGTTCCACGGTCTTTCCAAACCCAAAACCAACATCCAATATCATTTTATCAAAACCAAGATGCTGTGCCTGCTCTATTTTTGAAACATAAAAATCTGAAATTTCTTTTACCACATCAGTATACTGAGGATTTTTCTGCATATTTTGAGGGGTTCCCTGCATATGCATTAAAACATAAGCGATTTGATGTTTTGCAACCAGGTCGAGCATGCTCTTATCCATCTGGCTCCCCGAAATATCATTGATAATATCTGCCCCTAGATCAATGGCAAATTCTGCTACTTCTGATAAATAAGTGTCTACAGAAATAAAGATTCTTGGAAATTCTTTTCTGAGTTTGATCAAAGGCTCCCTAAGTCGTGTTATTTCATCTTTAACCGACACTGCTGCGGCATTGGGTCGTGAGGACGCCGCTCCAATATCAATGATTGTAGCGCCTTCGTTAATCTTAACTTCGGCATCTTTTACGACATCTGTAACCGATGAGAATTTGCCTCCATCATAAAAACTATCAGGGGTAATATTAATGATGGCCATAACCTGAGCTTTATCAAAACTCAATTGTTTGCCATTTGTTAAATACGTTTTATTCATAATTGTTAAATTAGCGCACCTATTCTAAAAAACTATTATAGTTCAATGTAAGAATAATATATTATAATGGATATAACATTAGACAAACCCGAAAATTCCATCTACGTAATGAATAATACCTCACAGCAATATGACGCGGCGATCAAATTATGTAAAGATCTTTTTTTGAAGAAAATGAAGGATTATGGCACAGCCTGGCGCAATTTACGTCCCACCTCTTTAACTGACCAAATCTTTATTAAAGCCCAACGTATCAAGAGTATAGAAGAAAAAGGAACTCAAAAAATAGTAGACGATATTACCGGTGAATATATTGGGATCATCAATTATTGTATTATTTCTTTAATTCAGCTGGAATTAGCAGAGGATACACGCGTTGATTTACCTTACGATGAAGTAGAGCAACTGTATAACAAATACGCTAGTCAAACCAAACAGTTGATGGAAGATAAAAACCATGACTATGGTGAAGCATGGCGTGATATGCGTATCAGCTCATTAACTGATTTGATCCTGATGAAAATCTTCAGAGTGAAACAAATTGAGGATAATAAAGGACAAACTATTGTGAGTGAAGGAGTGGATGCCAACTACATGGACATGCTCAACTACTCTGTTTTCGCGCTAATCAAGCTAAAAGGCTAGTTTTCCCAATATTCCCCACTTTGTAACTGTAAAGCTGGCACAAAATTATCATGAGTATAGCAAATCAAACTATACAATTATGAAAACACAGGTCACTTTAAAAACACTGTTCTATACAGTAATGTTTTTATCATTTTTTAATGTCAATTCTCAAGCCCAAAACGGAAAAGAGTTTTATCGCACCCCTTATAACACCCGTAACAGCGGTTCATTTGATAAAGGAACAAATCTTTTAAGTATAGGGTATGGATTTCCTAATTATTTATATAACGGCTACAATGTTTCTAATACATCTTTAAACGGGAATCATTTTGGTTTTGGACCTGGTATGTTAAAATATGAATTCGCTATCAGAGATGAAGTTGGATTAGGGATTGTATTACAAGGTGCAGGTAAAAGTTTTAAATATAAGGCAGGAAATAATATTTACACCGATCATGCCTGGGGTGTAGGTGGTGCCTTTATGGGATATTATCACTTTAATAAATTAATTCCTGTTGAAAAATTAGACGTTTACGCTGGTTTAGGGATCAATTTTACCTATCAGGAATTAAACAGAGATGCAGCTTATTATAACTACTATTATGATTATTATGGATATTATTATACGGATGCTGTTCGCAGAGATTTTATGGTACGACCAAACGGAGTATTAGGTGTAAGATATTATGTAGCTCCTAAATTCTCTTTTTATGCAGAAGCAGGATATACATCTTTCAGCTCACTTAACATCGGCATGACATTCAGATTATAAAATTAAAGCTCGATTACTTTATCGGCATATCTTAAAGCGGAATCTCTGTGACTTATAATCACAGAGGTTTTGTTTTTCATAATAGTTTGCAGATTGTTTAAAATTTGTTCCTCAGTTTCCACATCTACCGCCGATAAACAATCATCAAATATCAATATCTGCGGTTTTGATATAATGGCACGGGCAATAGAAATTCGTTGCTTCTGACCACCCGATAAAGTAACTCCTCTTTCGCCAACAACGGTATTAAACCCATCGGGAAAACTCATGATATTTTCATACACACCCGCATCTTTCGCAGCCTGCATAATTTCTTGTTCCGAATAATTATGATTTGTTGAAAAAGCAATGTTGTTTCTTATAGTATCTGAAAATAAGAAAACCTCCTGCGGTACGTAACCGATGCTTTTTCTTAATTCAAACAAATCATACTTCCTTATGGGATATCCGTCGATATAAATTTCACCGGATGTAGTATCGTATAAACGGGTAATAAGGTTTGCTAAGGTTGATTTCCCTGCCCCTATCTGGCCTTTAATTCCAATCGTTTTCCCTTTTTCAATTTTCAAATCAAGATTTTTGATCGCTTCAATTTTACTGTCCTCATACGTAAAACTCACATTTTTAAATTCAATATCACCTTCAATTTTTGTATGGATTTCAGGCTGGTTAATAATAGTTGACTGTATGTTTAAAAACTCATTAATACGCGTTTGTGAAGCAGAGGCGCGCTGAACTAATGACGTCACCCAACCTAGAGATGCAAAGGGCCATGTGAGTTTATAAACAAATGTTATAAATGCCGTAATGTCTCCAGGCATTATGACATGATTAACTACCAGTCGCCCACCCAGCCAAACTGTAGCAATAACGCTTATTCCAATCATTAACACCATTACCGGTTGAAAAAATGCTTCCACAATGGCCAGTCGTAAATTTTGCGTTTTAAAGTTGGTGTTGAGATTTTCCAGTTCATTCACATAGTGTTTTTCTCTAGCGTAAGCTTTAATAACCCGGATAGCAGAAAACGTTTCCTGTGCATGAGATGTGAGTTTTGATAATTCCTGTTGAACAACGGTACTTCTTTTATTGATGAGATCAGATACTTTGTAAATGACAAACGACAAAAATGGTAAAGGTGCAAACACAAGTAAGGTTAACTGCCAGTTTATTTTAAACATAAACAACAAAACGATTAATACGGTGGCAAATGTGTTGATCAAATACATAATGGCGGGACCCGTGTACATTCTAACCTTACCAACATCCTCGCTGATCCTACTCATTAGATCGCCTGTACTGTTATTTTTAAAAAACGACGCGTCCAACGTCTGGTAATGAACATACAATTCATTTTTTTGATCGAACTCAATAAAACGGCTCATTACAATAATGGTTTGCCGCATCAAAAACATGAACAATCCACTTGCCAAAGCAAGCCCTAATAATGTTAAGCCAAAAATAATAAAAGTAGAGGCAGCTACTTTTTGATGTGTTGAAATAAGTTTTACTATTTCATTTGTAGCATCACCAACTACAATACCCTGATAAACCGAAAAAGTGGTGGAAAGGATAACAAACAATGCTCCAGCTAATAAACGCCATTTGTATTTAATAAAATATGCGTTTATAGTTTTAAGAGATTTCATTT
This sequence comes from Bacteroidota bacterium, assembly GCA_040387475.1. Classification (GTDB taxonomy): domain Bacteria; phylum Bacteroidota; class Bacteroidia; order B-17B0; family Aurantibacillaceae; genus UBA4416. Next base: position 10,744 of record JAZKDT010000061.1, read on the forward strand.
TAAAAGACTAAAAAGACGATATTACTATGAGATAAAGATTAATATAGTAACCTTAAAAGTCGTTATTGAGTTGATTTGTGGCTTTTTGTAAGATTTCGAAAGCATTTTCAGCCATTAAATTTTCTTTATCAAGCGTTGGATTAATTTCCACCATTTCAAAACAAACGATTTTTTTAGAACGCATGATGTAATAAATCAAATTTCCCGCTTCTTTTTCGGTAATCCCATTGGGAACGGGAGTTCCGGTACCACTACTGATTCGGCTATCCATACTATCCACATCAAAACTTACGTAAATAATATCACAGTGATCCAGGTAGTTTAACGATTCGATAGCAACCCTTTCTACCGCTTTTTTGCGAATCTCCTGTAAATTAAATACTCTTACTTTATTTTTCTTAATTAAAAAATCTTCCTGTGGTTCAAAATCACGTAAAGCAATATAAACCAAATCATTATAATGAATCTTGGGAGTTATACCTCCCATACCCTTCAATTTTTCCCAATATTCAACAGTTTCATCATCCGGCTTATTTTGCTGGCGCTCTTTGTTATCTTCGCCCAGTACACACGCAATTGGCATTCCGTGCATATTACCACTTGGCGTGGTATAGGGTGTATGAATATCAGCATGCGCATCAATCCATATTACGCCGACTCTCTTATTGGGATACGCCATTTTAATACCGCTAATTGTTCCTAAAGCAGAACTGTGATCACCGGCTAAGACAATAGGCACCTCTTCTTTTAATAATGTTTTCTTTATTTCGTTTGCTAAACGCTCATTCAAAGTAAAAATACCTTTGATACGTTTGGCATAATCATTTACTACAGGTTCTAATAACAAATGATTTTCGTTCTGAACTTCTACTGTTTTAAATTTTTTAAAAAAATTACTCCCAAAGTCAAGGGCTGCAATTTTGATTGCATCAACCCCCATGCTTGAGCCACGGGTTCCTGCTCCTATTTCACTTTTTACTTCAATTAATTTGATTGGCTTAATCATAGGTATGCTCATAGATTATTTTAAGAGCGTAAAGATACAAAGGAAATGTAATTAAAACCCAAATAAGGCTCAAAAAGAAGTATTTAGAGCCTTATTGACTCCGAAATGCGGGAAATTGAAGTATTTGTAAGCGTTTCAAGTATTGGTATATCAATGATCATATCCAGCAACGCATGTTTCAAAACCGCTTCCTTCACTTCTTTTTCAAATATTCCGTTAAAAATCAAGGAGTGAATTTTAAAGTTATTACGTCTTAAATAATCGATGGATAGTAATGTGTGATTGATACAACCCAGATAGTTTGATATAACCAGTGCGATCTCACAATCGGTTTTCCGGGCAATATCAATGACATAGTGCTCACTATTAATTGGAACCAATAAACCACCTGCGCCTTCAATAATCAGATGGTTATCAGTTACAGGAATGTTAATTTTGTCAAGTTCAATCTCCACTCCGTCCAACTTTGCAGCAAAATGCGGAGATAGAGGCTCTTTCAACAAATAACATTCAGGGTGAATAACTGTTTTGGAATTACTGATGAGTGACTTTACAGTGTCTGAATCTCTTCCTTCTATAGTTCCACTTTGTATTGGTTTCCAGTAATCCGCTTGTAACGCTTCCGTTAAAATAGCCGATGCTATTGTTTTTCCAACATTGGTTCCGATACCGGTTACAAATAAATTCATTAATTAAATAAGTTTAGATAATTCAATTTAATGTCTTGAATATTTAATTTTCGTTGAATAAATAATAAACAATTTTTACAAACAGCATCAAACTCTTGTTGATTAAGCGAGGCGATTTTTTCTATCGCTACTGTAAACGCTTTTTTATCCGTTAAATCTAAATCAAATCCTGCATTTTCATTCGTCAAATTTCTCCACGGCGTTTGATCAGAAATAATAACGGGCCGACCGTTCTGAAAAGTTTCTGCTATAATATGTCCAAAATTTTCAGTCTGTGTAGGTAATAATAAAGCATGATACCGACCAATTGTATTTCCAATGTCTTCTGGTGTTAACACAGATTTATAAGTAAACTTAACGTTATCCGGCAGCGACTTCGCATTTTGCTCACATTGTTTCCAATAGGCTTCGTCTTCCTTGGGTCCATAAACATCAAAAACTACATGGACTTTAACTGCTTTTAACGCATCAATTGCAAAATATAAATTCTTAATATCTACAATCCTTGCAATAAAACATAACTTTAAAACGCCAGACTGTTTATCAATAGAAATGATATCACCCGGTATTGCAGGCAAATTAGATACTTCAGATACCTGAGCATGATTTCCAATTCGTTTTTTGATTTCGACAGTTTCCTGTGATGAAGTAGATTGCCATGAAACATTTTTAAACAAACCTGTAAACTTAGCGTAAAGCAAATATAATTGTTTTTTAAACGGCTTAACGGCTAAGGCGCCATCACGCAGCATTCCCCGTGGAGCCAACACAACTTGTTGGTGTATTTTCCCTTGTTGTTTCCATTTTAAGGGGTACACTGTAAATAGCTTTGAGAATAAACTATTTAAATAAATTTTATCAAAATCCGTACTTTGAATCAGGTTCAAAATAAATTTTGGGTTCATGTTCTCGGGGCTTACGTAAAACACAGTTCGTCCTTCGTATGAGGTCCAGGTATTAGTTGTAATATTTTTGTAACCTTCGTTACTTTTAAAATCCCTGTCAGTTGTAATAATCTTAAAATTAATTTCATCACCCAACTGCTTTGTAAGGGTGGCAATAGATTGAATAGGCCCCCCCGCCAAATAACCCGGCAAAAACCAGTCACACAAAATCAGTATGGTTTTCTTAGCACTCAATTTCGTGGGTATTTATCCAATGATTTAAAATAATGAGGTGCCATACCCTACTCCACGTGATCCTTGGATCATTGTTTAAGAATCGATTCCATATTAAAAGTACTGATTCTCTATTCACAAAATTTCGTTTAGAAAATTGCACAATATTTTCTTCGCAAAAATCCTTAAGATCTCCTTTCAACCAATCTTTCCATGGCAACACAAATCCCATCTTAGGACGGGTTGTAATATCTGCAGGTAATAAATCTCCCAGCGAATCTGTAAGCAGTTTTTTTGGAGTGTGAGGATATTTATAGCCATCTTTCACACCTAAGGTGAACTCCACCAACTCATAATCCAAAAAAGGAACACGCACTTCCAATGCAACTGCCATGCTCATTTGATCAGCGTCGCGCAACAAAATATTTTGCATGTATGTTTGAATTTCAAATAAAGAAACTCTACTTAAAATATGCTTTTTATCGGTTTCGCTTTTTTTGATTACATTCTTGATAAAATTGTTGGAGTTGTGATATTCTTTTAATAATCCTTTATAATCTTTTTGATTAAATAATTTACGGTTAATAGGATACGCATTAAAGCCATTGATGATATCCAAGGCTAGTATTTCTGCGGTTTTATCACCCTGCACTGATCTCTTTTTAAGAGACAATACTTTACCTAACAACCCTTTAGCGGGAACTAAATTTAACCAGCCTTTTTTTTCGAGTTGATAATAACGCTTAAATATATCATATCCGGCAAATAATTCGTCGCCACCCAGGCCGGATAACGCCATGGTTATACCAGCATTTTTTGTTGCTTTGGAAACGATATAACTATTAGGCCCATCGCCGCTCGGGTGGTCCATGGCGGCCAAAGCCTCCGGTAATTGACTTAGGAAATCGTTTGGTGTTAATTTAATTTCGTGATGTTGGGTGTTAAATTTGTTGGCAATTTGTTTAGCATATTTTGCTTCCGAAAATTCGCTTTCATCAAAACTTACATTAAACGTCTGCACTTTTTCAGAAGATACTTTACTCATTAAGCCCACAATAGCACTACTATCGATCCCTCCAGATAAAAACGCACCAAACGGAACGTCTGCCACCAAACGTCTTTCAACCGATGCAGTAAGCAATTCATTTACTTTTTTACAGGTTTGTTCATAGCTTAACTCGTTGTAAGGATTATCCTTAGGATTTGCAAACTGGTTAATGTTCCAGTAGTTACTAATCGTTATTTGATTATTCTGTAATTCTAAAACATGGCCGGGCATCAGCATCAACACATCCTGTATAATTGTATTAGGTGCATGCACTGTAGTATATTGAACATACTCAGCAACCGATTTCAAATTGATCTTCTTTTCAATTAAACCTGAATGTATCAAAGCCCTTATCTCTGACGCATACAGCAATACATTGTTTTTAAAATGATAGTACACAGGCTTAATTCCCATGCGATCCCTTACAATCAAAAGTTTTTGCTCTACCGTATCCCAGATAGAAAATGCATACATGCCATTAAATCGTTGTAAACAACCAAGCCCCCAACGTAAATACGCTGCTAAAATAACTTCCGTATCAGTATTTGTTTTAAAAATGTACGGTAAATTTTTGGAGCCGTGTTCGGCGCGTTGCAATTCTAATTTCAAATCTTTATAATTATACAACTCGCCGTTGTAAACCATCACATACCGGCCGTCCTGAGAAAAGAATGGCTGGTTACCGGCGTCCGACAAATCGATGATCGACAAACGACGGTGACCTGAAAAACAATGATCATCATTCCATATGCCTTCCGAATCAGGTCCGCGATGGGCAATGGAGTCAGTCATTTTTTTTATAGCAGAATGGTATACCGGTTTATTTATCTGGTTTCCAACAATACCTGTAATTCCACACATACATTTAAACTAAAAAATTGAAAATTATAATCCTATTGACTTTAGGTATTTTTGATCAGTCATCATGTTTTTGATTCCTTCCTCTACGCTGATTAAATTTCGTCCTAATATTTCTTTCATCTTTGTATTATCCGGCTGGCGACGAGTCATATCACCTTCTTTAAGCGCAGGAATATGAACAATCCCCGATTTACTTCCGGTAATTTTAATAACGAGATTAGCCAACTCCAAAACTGTCATTAATTTATCGCTCCCGATATTAATCACATCATTTTCCAACAATTTTTTGTTCATGATGGTAACACAGGTATCAACGGTGTCATCGACGTAAGTGAAAGTACGCGTTTGAGAACCATCGCCATAGATAGTAATATCTTCGCCTTTTAATGCTAACGATAAAAAACGCGAGACAACAAAGTCGGTGCTTTGGTTAGGACCATATGTATTAAAAAATCTGAAAATTGTATAAGCCAAACCAAATTCCTGCTGGTAACTTTTTAAATAACTCTCCCCCACATTTTTCACTACCGCATAAGGTACACGTGAATTTAAAGGTGTGCGATGCTCGTGTTGAGGCAATTCTACCGGTTCGCCGTAAACTTCCGACGACGAGGAAAAGAATACATGTTTAACTGAAGAGTTTTTTGATAAATTTAATATGTGTTTAATACCGGAAATATCTGCCAGCACACTTACCGGATTTTCCTGCGTTCGAATAACTCCCACAACGGCAGCAAAATGATAGACATAATGAAAATTATATGCCAGCATGATTGAAGAAATCTCCCGGTAATCGTTTACATTGGCTTTGATAAATTTCCAGTTATCGTGATCGGTAGTTGGAAGCTTTGATAAAAAACCTGTAGATAAATTATCAACTATTACTACAAAATTTGTTTTATCCTTAATTAGCTTTTCAACCAGCGCGCCTCCAACATTACCGGCTCCTCCGGTTACTAAAATTTTCCTCATATACCCTTAAAATTATCAATAGCGAATATAGTAATTTTAGCTAACATAAATCGCCGCGAATTAGTTAAATGATAATGTAAAAAAAACGTACTTTTAGGGCATGAACATCGAACACTTTTTAGCTACAACGATATCTCAGGCAATCAATCAATTGTTTGAATTATCAACTACTCCAACCGATATTATTCTTCAAAAAACAAAAAAAGAATTTGAAGGGGATTTTACCCTGGTTACTTTTCCGTATATCAAAGCTGCTAAAACAACTCCCGAAAAAACAGGCGAACTTATAGGCGACGTACTGTTAAAAAGCAATCCATCTATTACCAAGTTTAATGTGGTAAAAGGGTTTTTAAACTTTTCTTTATCTAATAATTTTTGGCTAACTGAATTTAAATCCATTAGCTCCGAAGAAAATTATGGTATTAAGCCTGCCAAAAGTAGTGGCAAACAAATTATGCTGGAGTATTCATCTCCAAACACCAATAAGCCGCTCCACCTGGGTCATGTTCGTAATAACTTATTAGGTTATGCTGTTGCCACTATTAATCAAACGCAGGGGCATGATGTGGTTAAAGTAAATATTGTAAATGATCGTGGTATTCACATTTGCAAAAGTATGATAGCCTGGCAAAAATTTGGCAATGGAGAAACACCTCAATCCAGTGGCTTAAAAGGAGACCACCTGGTTGGAAAATACTATGTTGAGTTTGACAAGGCTTATAAAAAAGAAGTTCAGGCATTAACTGAAAAAGGAGCCCCTAAAGAAGAAGCTGAAAAACAAGCGCCTATTATGTTGCAAACGCAGGAAATGTTGTTGAAATGGGAAGCCGGCGATAAAGAGGTGATTGACTTGTGGAAGCTTATGAACGGCTGGGTATATGAGGGATTTGCTGTAAGCTACAAAAAACTGGGCGTTGATTTTGATAAAATTTACTACGAAAGCAATACCTATTTACTGGGAAAAGAGACTGTTCAGGAAGGTCTTGAAAAAGGCGTTTTCGTTAAAAAAGATAATGGTAGTGTGATCATCGACCTTACTGCTGATAAACTGGATGAAAAAGTTGTTTTAAGAAGCGATGGCACTTCTGTTTACATAACGCAGGATTTGGGTACAGCCATTGAACGTTTTAAAGAATATCCAGGTATTAATAAAATGATTTATACGGTGGGTAACGAACAGGATTACCACTTTAAAGTATTATTTAAGATCCTTGAAAAACTTGGTTACGATTGGGCAAAAGAGTGTTACCACTTAAGTTATGGCATGGTGGAACTACCCGAAGGGAAAATGAAAAGCCGTGAAGGTACCGTGGTTGATGCCGATGATTTGATGGATGGCATGGTTGCCACCGCTAAGGAAACTACAGAAGAATTAGGTAAAGTAGAAGGTTTTACAAAGGACGAGTTAGAACATTTATATCAAACCATTGGAATGGGCGCTTTAAAATATTTTATTTTAAAGGTCGATCCAAAAAAGAAAATGTTGTTTGATCCTAAGGAAAGTATTGATTTTAATGGTCATACAGGTCCGTTCATTCAATACACGCACGCCCGTATCAAATCCATTTTGAGAAAATTTGAAGGCAAAGCAAATGAGATTGTAATAGCCGAAACTATTATGCTTCACGATAAAGAAAAAGAGCTGATCAAATTACAATATGATTTCCCTGCAATTTTAGAAGAATCAGCCAACTCATACAATCCGGCTGTTGTGGCCAATTACATTTATGAGTTGACTAAACTATTTAACCAATTTTACAATGAATGTCCTGTGCTGAAGGAAGAGAATAAAACTGTGAAAGAATTTAGAATAAAACTCATAAACACCACCGCTTCAATCATTAAAAACGGCATGCGGTGTTTAGGCATTGATGTGCCTGAAAGAATGTAGTTTACTAATTTTCGTAAGCCCCTGCATCAACAGGGCTATTTCTGGGAGTATTTTTTAAATCTGCAAATAAAATTGCGGGGTACATGGGCGGAATAAAGGAATCTGCAATTCCTTTTGCCGCAGAGTTTCCGTTTATTTTAAAATCATAGTTACCGGTGTTATTAAAATCCGCATTGCCGTTAAATACATTATTAGCACGGGCTATTAACGTGTTTGTTGGAATAGATCCTTTAATTAAATTATTGTTGACCGTACACACATCGCCTGCCCCATACGTTCGGATATCCATTTCCAGTTCATCATTTTGAGTACCGTCAATGATATTATTGGCAAAATAAATACTATCTGGCCAGGCGTCTGTACCGTCATAATTATCAATATGCACACAAGCCTGTCCGCCGCGACCACCATCCTGGTTATAATAATTAGCAAACGTATTATGTAAAAAGGTACAATCGCCGCCCCAGGTTATCGCCGCACAATATTCCTTGCAATTAACGATCACATTATTAGCAGCCCAAACGTCAAAATATTGTGTATAGAGTCCCCATTTCGAACAGTTCTTAATAATAGTATTGGTTATCTTAACTTTTCCCTGCTGATTAGGATTGGCTAAAACACTGGCCTGAATACCAATGAAGTTGTTTTTAATAATGGCATAATTGATATAACTTTCCCTGCTGCCCTCGTTGATCCAGATCCTGTCCCATTGTCCGGGTAAATCCGCATAGTCTGCTTCGCGTCTGTCGCCCTGAAAAGTAACTTCATTATTCCATGCACCATTTACCTTCAGTGTACCGTAACGATAAGCCCACAAACCTGCATTTTGATGAAAATAAACTTTTACACCTGGATTAATGATCAGTGTTTGAGAAGAATCGACCACCAACCAACCGTAAATGACGTGGGGTTTGTTATCATCCGGATTACCCAGCGTTCCGCCACCCCAGGTAACTGTGGTATTGGTAAGTGAAACCGGCGTGCCCGAAGGTGAAATAGAATATGAGATAGCCGAGTAAGGCAAATATCCATCTTTATACTGTATAGCTGTGTTTGGAAAATGATAGTGAGCGTCTTGTCCCCACGCTTCAAGCGGCACGTTTTGCTCGTTACCATTTATGGTAAATAAAATTTTATCCTGTATAATTAACGGACTTAGAGCACTGGTGGGATTTACATTGACTTGCACAAATATATAGATGCTGTCATTTGCTAAAATCTCAACGTCTGACACTTCCCGTCCGGGTGTACCATCAACATTTAAAAAGAAGTTGGACCCTTGTCCTTTTTCTAACCGAATGGATGAAATATTAATTTTTTGATTATTACGGTTTATAACCCGGATATTGCGGGTAGCAGAGCCTATGGTGGTAAAAACGGTGTCAAAAAGAATTGAATCCTGTGAAAAAGCAACTGTTGCTGAAGGATCTGTCAGGAATTTATCTTTTTTACAAAACGTGAAACTAATTGATAAACAAATAGTTATGAATATTATCACAAAAAAACGCATCATAAAGCAAATTTATACTTTTAATAACGATAAACTGGAAATTATATTATAATTTCAATAAAAATACTTGGAGTTTCAAGAATATTACTATCTTTGCATTCCAAATTTTTTGAAACAAACAATAACATGAAAGCAGAAATTCACCCGGAAAATTACAGATTAGTTGTATTTAAAGATATGTCTAACGGTTACACTTTTTTAACTAAATCTTGTGCAGATACTAAAGATACTATTACTCACGAGGATGGTGTTGAATATCCATTAGTAAAATTAGATATTTCTATGACTTCTCACCCATTTTATACTGGTAAACAAGTGTTAGTGGATACAGCTGGTCGTATTGATAAATTTAAGACCCGTTACTCTAAAAAAGCTTAATTTTTTATATTAATATTTAAAAATCCATCTTCCTTTTGGTTGATGGATTTTTTTATTTAGTACATTCGAGCATGGTATGCGAGGTATTAATGTAACACTAAAATGATAATTAACCGTTTATGACTTTTGTTTTTTTATATACCGAGATAGCAGAATACTTTTTAGCTTGTTGTAAAGAACTGGCGAAGCACGGCGAAGTACACGTCATTCGCTGGCCCGTAAATAAAGAAGCGCCTTTTCATTTTGGAGAAAACACACAGATAAAATTACATTCCAAAGCTGATTACGATACTGCGGGCCTTAAACAGTTTGTAAATTCTATGAATCCGGATGTCATTATTTGTAGTGGCTGGATTGATAAAGATTACCTTAAAATTGCAAAGACCTATTTCAAAAAAATACCTACCGTCATGATTTGCGATACGCATTGGCAAGGTACTTGGAAACAACGACTGGCAATGATTGTTAGCAGGTTTACACTATTAAATATTTTTTCGCACGCCTGGGTGCCTGGACAAATTCAAAAAAAATACGTTTTGAACTTAGGGTTCAAAGAAAAAAATATTGAAACTGGTTATTATAGCTGCAATCTTGATCATTTTGAGTCCATTTATCAATCACAAAAAACCGACAAAGACACCCAATTTCCCAAACGTTTTTTGTATGTTGGTCGTTATTACACTTTTAAAGGAATACAAGAATTATGGAAGGCATTCGCCGAACTACAAATCGAACAGCCCAATGAATGGGAATTATGGTGTATTGGCATCGGAGATATTGAACCTATTGCTCATCCAAAAATAAAGCATTTTGGTTTTGTACAACCTAAAGACCTGGCAACCTATACGTCTCAAACCGGTGTATTTGTTTTACCAAGCCGTTTTGAGCCGTGGGGAGTTGTAGTACATGAATTTGCAGCCTCTGGTTTTCCTCTATTATTAAGTAATGTAGTTGGCGCCAAAGAAAATTTTTTGCAACCAGGGAAAAACGGTTTTGAATTCAACGTTCAGGATGTAACTGATATTAAAAAAGCATTACAAAAAATAGTGTCTAGTTCCGAAAGTGAGTTGTTGAATATGAGCGTAGTTTCAAATAGATTATCTAAAACCATTTCGCCATCTCAATGGGTGGAGTCATTGTTGAGAATGACAAAAAATTGATTTTTGGAGCTGACTCGGGATAGTGATTTAGCAGCCATTTATTCATAAAAATCTATAAAAGTTTCGATTTTTAAAACATTTTCCAATAAAAAAGCTGATTTTGAAGCATATTTAATTATTTTTATGTGCAATGCAAGATTCTTATTGTATATATAACGGACACCTGGTGAGCATGTACGAACCCGCTATTAGTTTTTCTAATAGGGCATTTCGTTATGGCGATTCAATATTTGAGAGCATTCGTTTTACTAATGGAAAAATCATGTTTCTGGCTGATCATGTAAAGCGTATTAAATTAAGTATGACCACATTGAGAATGAATGTGCCTGCCGAATTTACCTCTGCTAATATTGAGCAACTGATTATTCATTTAATTGAGCAAAATAATTTAAAAAAAGAAGCGCGCATTCGATTGACTGTTTTCAGAAATGAAGGCGGCTTTTACACACCCGACACCAACGACATTTCCTTTCTTATAGAAAGTGAACCTATTGAAACACCGGGTTATGTTTTAAATCAAAAAGGATTGTGGGTAGATATATATGCCGAGATTAAAAAACCAATCACCAAAATATCCAATTTAAAAACAGGAAGTGCTTTGATGTATGTGATGGCGGGTATTACCAAAACATCTTTAAAACTGGATGATTGTTTATTGGTAAACGACAATGGAAATATTATTGAATCCATTAACTCTAATATTTTTGTAATCAAGAACGGAACACTTTACACCTCGCCCATTTCAGATGGTTGTGTTGACGGTGTGATGAGAAAACAAATATTAGATATTGCCACGCAACATAAACTACTCGCATTTGAGCAGCCCCTAACGGTTCATACGCTTACAAATGGCGATGAAGTGTTTTTAACGAATGCCATTAAAGGCGTTCAATGGGTAGGACAATTCAAAAACAAATTCTACACCAATCAAAAGGCTGTGTTTTTTACAGAAAAATTAAACGAGTTAGCACGATAATACATGATAGATACATTTTATAAGTTAGTTGATGAAGCAATCACTGACTTAGGGTTAACACCTGAGGAAACCAAGGGTGACCAACCCGGACAATGGAATTTAAAAAAAGGAGATTTTGACATCATGGTAGATGTCTGGGAACAGGAAAATCAATTTTTGTTTCAGATCGTATCGCCCTTATGCGGCTTACCAGCCGAGAACAGGGAAGGCTTTCTTTTAAATTTGCTTCAAAAAAATTATGGACTGAGTTCTATGGCCTACGCAGTAATGGACGATGTTGTATTTTTAAAATACACAACCGAACTATCCTCGTTAACTAAAGAAAACATTGTGATGCTGTTAACCAAAACCGCATTTTACGCTGAACAAAGCTCGTTTGTCCCAAAAAAAGATAATACCTAATTATCCGTTCGATTGTTTTTTTGCCTCACCGTTTCAAAAAACGGTATTTAAAATTTTACCCAATTAGATAAAACACTATGCAAAAAATTTTAATGGTTTGTTTGGGAAACATTTGCCGTTCACCGTTAGCAGAAGGCATTATGCTGAAATTAATAGAAGAAAATAAACTGAACATGCGCGTTGATTCAGCGGGCACCTCTAATTATCATATAAATGAAGCACCGGATAAACGGACAACAGCTAATGCATTAAAGCATAACGTCAATTTAAGTTCGTTAAGAGCAAGGCAATTTAAAGAATCGGATTTTGAAAAATTTGACAAGATCTATGTCATGGATAAAAGCAATCTGAACAATGTTTTAGCGCTTACTAAAAATAATGAACATAAATCCAAAGTTGAACTATTGCTAAATGCTTCTCATCCGGGCGAGAATAATGAGGTGCCTGACCCGTATTTTGGGGGTGACCAAGGCTTTGAGGATGTGTTCCAGATGGTTTACAAAGCCTGCCAGCATGTGGCATTTGAGTAATCTATTTTTTCTTAAATCTCACCACATACCTGAACCCTAAAGTTGAATGAGCAGAATCTTTAGGTACAAATGTTTTCTTCAAATGTCCGGTTTGCCAGTCACCTACATCAAACCAGTTAGCGCCCCGAACCAGTTTACACACCTCATTTTTTACGATGCCTGAATCCATAAATCTATACTTAATTTCATCGAAGTCATTTTCCAGTCCATTCACCTGCCTTTCCAAAATATAGTCTTCCTCATAATTACCCGTAAAAGGAAAAGTTTTTGACACCCTATCTCTATGATAAGCTGTTTTATATAATGATCCGTTTTTTTGCCTGTATATGGAAGTATCAAGCTTAGTAAAACTTTCATGCATCCACTCTGATACATTGCCATTTAAAAAGGGGATTCCACCATAATCAAGCAAGCAAGTATAATTTACTAACGAAGCCCGGTTATTTTTTGGGGATTTATAATTGCCCTGGCTTGGAAACAGTAAAGTTTTATACGATTTATTTTTGTATACCAAATTCTTTGTCAATAATTCATTTTGAACATGGTCTCCGGCTTCTATTTTACTGCCATTGTATGTTTCTGTTCTGCTGTTCAAATACAAATCCAGATTATATTTCCGGGACGATTCATGATTCGTCATATAATACTTTGAAATCTTAGCTACGTTATCGTTGGCTATTTTTTGTGTAACCGAGATCATCTCTAATTCAAGCTCGTTTGGCAGATCATACTCAACAATATAAGGCAGGTGTTTTTCGTTAATTTCCTTTTGCAGATGTTGAGTTTTCCATAGTAAAAATATTTTTATCTGAGAGTAAGTCAAACCTACAACCGGGTATTTATCGTAAGCCGGATGCCAAAAATACATATAACAAAAAGGCTCGAGATTATATTTTTCGGAACCAAAATTAAAATCATGAATCCATACCAAAGTGTCGGGGTAAACATTCATAACGCCACTAACAGAATCCTTAATTAATATATAAGCATAATTTAATTTCCTGGCGTCAATTTCCGGACGAGAATAAAACCGTTCCGACCAGGTTGTGTACAAAGAAGCCAGAGCCATTTTCACCTCTTCATCATCCGAACCATAAGGTATTTTCTTATCCCACTTAAGTATCATTTCATGATTTTTCTCATTAAATTTACCATAATCGTAAGGTTTTTCAATTCCTGAATATGCCAACAGCAGTCTGGCAAGAGAGTCTCTTACATAATGAACAAACTCGCGATACTCCTCATTTGTTACTTCACCGTTTAAAAGATAAAAGGGTTGATAAATATATTCGTAGGGAAGCGTTGTATTAACCTGAACATAGCCTTCCCTTTGTTTCACGCTTTTCATATCAATGTAATAATGAAGTGCGTTAATGTCTATCCTCTTTTTTCTAATAAAAGAATCAATGATATTAAATTGTAAAGAAGGATTATAATATGCTGCATTTTCAATTTTAAAAGGCGGACTCTTAAACTCAGAAAACCAATGAATGTTTTTTAAAGAGTTAGCATAAAGATCTTTGTCATCTAACTCTTTAAAATTATACCTGATATAAACCGGCGTTTTATCTGGAGTAGGATCAAATACCGGTTCTGTATAAAATATGTTTTGTTGAGCGAAGCCATTTCCTGAAATCAAAAACAATACTAATAACGAAAATAAATTGAATGCTATTTTTTTTTCATTCCTCAAAACAACCAAACTAACCAAGTAATTTAGCAGCTTCTTCTTTGGTATCGGCAACTTTAAATAATGTATTTAATTTGGTGATGATTAAAAGGTCATTCACCTTTTTGCTAACATGGCAAATAACACTCTCGCCACCGCTGGTTCTGGTTTTGGTAAGCAATTGAATTAACACATTTAATCCACTGCTATTCATATACTTTAAATTGGAAAGGTCGATGATCAATTTATTTTTATCCTGCTCTAATAACTCATCCATTTCTTTGATCAGCGCAATTGCCTGATTTTTATCGATCAGCTCGCCAGTGAGGGCCAGGATCTGGATATTATTTTCTTCGGTTATTTTATAATCCAGCACCATAATGATTGTATTGATAATTGTATTCTAGTTTAAATTTAACAAAAAAAAATCAAATAATAAAATAGCTATTGACTTGATTTCTGTTTTTTTATTTAGCACCAATTTTTTTATGTTCACAAACCCCATTTTCTTTCAATACACGACACTTGGCAAAAAAATTGAGGGAGTGATGAAAAACATCAAAGTTAAGCATATCCTCAGCCATTTTCTGTATCTGCATGATGCGAGGATCGCAAAATTCAAATACTTTTTCGCAATCGCTGCAGATTAAATGGTCATGCTGTTTAAATTTGTAAGCTTTTTCAAACTGCGCCAGGTTTTTTCCAAATTGGTGTTTTACTACAAGGCCGGCCTCCAGTAACAATTCAATATTATTATAAAGCGTAGCACGACTCACGCGGTATTTTTTGTTCTTCATCATCACGTAAAGGCCTTCTATATCAAAATGCCCGTCGTGCGAATATATTTCGTTTAAAATAGCAAAACGCTCCGATGTTTTACGGTGCTTGTTTCGTTCCAGATAATCAGTAAGGATCTTTTCAACTGCTTCCTTGGTTTCCTGCGTCATTTTACTTTCTGCCATTAGTTATTATCTATACGTGTTACACTCGTTACTCCTTTTACCTTCATCAGGTTATCGATCAAATGACTTAAATGTTTGGCGTCATGCACAAATACCATAATTGTTCCGTCAAAGATACCATCTTCTGTGTCAAAACTAATAGAACGCATGTTTATATTTAACTGACTGGAAATAACCTTGGTCACATTGTTCACCAATCCCATTTCATCCGTTCCTTTAATTTTAATGCCGGCCAGGAACGAGATTAAATGATCATTGTTCCATTTGGCTTTTACAACTCTATATGCATAATTGGAAAGTAGCTTTACCGCATTCGGGCAGTTAACGCGATGTATCTTAATACCTTCATTAACAGTTACAAATCCAAATACATCATCGCCGGGAATAGGACTGCAGCAAGGCGATAATCCATAATCCAGCTTTTGCATATCGTCTCCAATGACCAGCATATCCGAGCTTCCCCTCACGTTGGTAACCAGCTCTTCAATTTTATTCTCCTTTTTCTTCGGTTTAAATCTTTCAGGATGCGCTCTGAATTCCACAAATTCTTTGATCTCCTTAACATCCACGTTTCCTAACGCGGCTCTGTAAAAAAGCTCTCCTGATGACGGCAATTTCAGGTAAGTTACAAAATCGTTTACATTCTGAATGGTGTAATCCAATTTGCATTTATAAAATTTCTTTTCCAGAATTTCTTTTCCCGTCTCAGCAATTTTTCGACGACTTTCCTTTAACGCATTTTTGATTTTTGATTTGGCCCTGGCAGTTACAACGTAGCTTATCCAATCTTCCTTAGGCGATTGCTTACCTGAGGTAAGGATTTCAACCTGGTCACCACTTTTCAACTGGTAACTCAATGGCACTAATTTATGGTTAAGCTTTGCGCCAATGCACTGCTCACCTACCTTTGTGTGAATCTCAAATGCAAAATCCAATGCGGTAGCTGTTACAGGCAAATTTCGCATCTCGCCTTTCGGAGTAAACACAAAGATCTCGTCCGCAAATAAATTCAATTTAAAATCATCAATGAATTCCAATGCATTGGGATCGGGATTATCCAACATCTCACGAATACGGCGTAACCAATTCTCCAAATTGCTTTCTTTTTCAGCTGCGGCATCTTTATATTTCCAATGGGCCGCATAGCCCATTTCAGCTAACTCATCCATACGAACCGTACGAATTTGCACTTCTACCCACTTTCCTTCGGGGCCCATAACCGTGGTATGTAAACTTTCATAACCATTACTTTTGGGAGTGGAGATCCAGTCTCTCAAACGATCGGGATTTGGATGATAAAAATCAGTAATAATTGAATAAATTTTCCAGCAATCAGCTTTCTCCTTGTCGGGAGGCGTATCAATAACAATTCGGATAGCAAACAGATCATAGATTTCTTCGAAAGGAACTCCTTTATTTTTGATCTTATTGTAAATCGAATAAATAGATTTTGGCCGCCCGAATATTTTAAATTTAAATCCCTGTTCTTTTAGAATATCGTTTAAGGGATCGATAAAATTTTTGATAAATTTTTTACGAACCGGTTCCGTTTCCTCGAGTTTCTGAACAACCTCTTTATACCAATCCTCGTTGGTATATTTTAATCCAAGATCCTCCAACTCCGATTTGATGGCATTTAAGCCTAAACGGTGGGCTAAAGGAGCATACAGATATAAGGTTTCACCGGCAATTTTCATTTGCTTATCACGTTTCATGTGATCCAGCGTCCTCATATTATGCAACCTGTCAGCCAGCTTAATTAAAATCACCCTTACATCTTCAGACAGGGTCAATAACATTTTCCTGAAATTCTCAGCCTGGATAGATGATGTGTGATCAAACACACCTGAAATCTTTGTTAAACCATCAATGATTTGAGCTACTTTTTCACCAAACATTCCTCTGATATCATCCAAGGTCATATCAGTATCTTCAACCGTATCGTGCAACAACGCACACACAATGGCTGTTGTTCCCAGGCCTATTTCTTCCGCGCAAATTTGTGCTACTGCAATCGGGTGATAAATATACGGTTCGCCTGACTTGCGGCGCATTTCTTTATGAGCTTCTACAGAAACCTCGAATGCTTTTCGAATAATTTCTTTATCCCCTTTTTCTAAGCGGCGCTTACAAGCTTGAATTAAATTTTTATAGCGATTTAAGATCTCTTTTTTTTCTGCTTCCAGGTCAATTTGCATAGATACAATTTAGTGACTATGAAGGTAAGATTTTTAACCATAATCGCCAAGGCAGGGAGTTTTTTTAGCAAAGAGCGCAAAGAACTTTAAAAACCTTAAATTTGCAGCTCATGAAGGTCTTTCAGTATATCTATTATTTTTTCAGGTCGCTTTATTACCGTGGCCCTGTAAATACCTTTAAACTGTTAACTTATGAAGGAAAATATGAGAAGCAACTGGGCATTCATACGCATAGTATCGAAAACCTCGACAATTTAACCCTTGCGGGAGAAGAGTCTGATCAGAACCACCATTATCAGGGCGCCAGCTACTATATTTTATTTAAGGTTTTTGGGGATATGCCCTTCGACGTGCGGCAATTTCCCATCATTGATTACGGGTGTGGAAAAGGACGCGCATTATTTGTAGCCGAACAGAGTGGTTTTATGGAACTTATTGGGGTAGATATTGCTAAAGAACTAATAGATGACGCTAATGCCAATAAGTTGGCCTATCAACCAAAGCATCAGCATAGCAGCTTTAATTTTATATTTAGCGATGCTACCACTTATCAAATACCGAACAACGCATCTGTATTTTACTTTTTTAATCCGTTCGGCGAAGAGATCCTGGAAAAAGTGGTGGACAATATCAAAGAAAGTTTGAAACTTTATCCCAGGAAGGTTTACTGCATCTACCTGAATCCAAAATATAAAACGGTTTTCGAAAAAAAAGGGTTTGGAATCTTTAAGATTGAAAAGAGTAACAGGTATTTAGAGGGAATTATTTATACGATTTAAAGCTCAATATTTGTGACTTCGGGCGAAGTTGAGAAGCATTCTTCAAAAGCATTGCATGGTTCTCGCCTTCGCTCGAACTGACAAAACTCCTTTCATAATTTCCACTTAAACTACACTGTCAGTATTTTCTCTACCAGCATTTCATTTCCATCAACATCATAATATGAGCAAGTCATATCAGTGGTATCAACGGTCCATTTCTCCACACCGCTTTTCGCAGAGTCGTCACAAAAAGTCATGTAATCCGTTTGCCCCTGCTGATGGGATTTTAGCTTATGTTTGAATGATTCGACATCACTCCTTAAAGCAATGCCTAAGGCGTCATATTTTGCGTCGGATGACACAATGAAATTATGCTTTCCAAAATAGTCAGCATGACCGTCTTTTACAAAAGTGTCGTACCGTAAAACACCCAGTTCAATCAAATCCTGCACATATTTTGGAAAATCAGCTCCGCTATGTACTTTATCGTGAGCGTTCCCAATCTGTTCGATGGTGAACATAATTACGAACCCAAAATATCTTTAATATTCGGACGGAAATATAAATTACTTTTTAGGATCTTTCCGTCTTCTCTAAATATAGGCTCTCCTTTTTCGTCGAGTTTACTCATATTACTGCGTTGAATCTCATCAAACACCTCTTCAATTTTATGTTGCAAACCATGTTTTAGAATAGTTCCAAACAATATATAGAGTTGATCTCCCAAAGCATCTGCAATTTCAACCAAATCACCCTTTTCGCAAGCGTCCAGGTATTCGTCGTTTTCTTCCTTGATAAGATTGTAACGTAGGGTGTAATCACGCTCCGAAATCAATGTTGGTTCGGTTCCATTACCAATTTTAAACGTTTCATGAAAATGATGAACCGCCATTATCTTTTCTAAAAGATCTTTTCTGTTTTCCATGCTTAAATTCTAAAATTATTTTTTTCCTTTTTTAGCAGCGTATTCGGCGTTGATGCCACTTAAAACCTCGGGGGTAATATCCAATTTCGGGTTGGTTAATAAAATGGTAGGCATCATATCTGAGTACGACAAAATATAATCGAAACGCCCGTTATTGATTTTTTGAAGATAATCCTTCACACTTTTATTAAGCTCAGCATTTTTTTCCTCCAGCTCCACGCCTAAATTTTGCATCTGTAATTCTTTATTGGCCAATTCCTGCTGCTGCCTTTCCAAACTGGCCTGTTGCTTTTGCAATTCGGCCTGAGGGGCCACGCCTGCTTGTGCCGACTGCTGAAAAGCTTCATATTCTGATTGAAATTTTGTGGTCATACTTTGCATTTGCGCTTCCAAATTTGCTTTTTTAGCCCGAATGATTTTAGTAAAATCAGCAATGTATTGATAATGTTCATTGATACTATCTGTATTCACATAGGCAATTTTTGCATCAGCTAAATTAGTAGAACTAGCTATAACAGCAGGTTTAACAGTAGTTTCGGAGGTTGGAGAATCAATCACATCAATATTACCATTTTTTAGTGCATGTACCTGGTAAAATAAAATAGCAACAGCAATGGCTAAAACACCATTTAAAATCAAAGAAAGGTTTTTCATAAGTTAAATTTAAGTAGGCAAATATAGCCAAGAATATACTGACCAAAAGCCAAGACTTATTAAAATTTATTAAAGAATTATAAAAGCCTTACTTGACGATTTTAGAAAGCGTTTTGATGATTATCTGAAGATCAATTCCTAAGCCTTGCTGCCGAATATATCTGGCATTTAAAGCCAGTTTAGCAGGCATTATTTCTTGAATATAAGTTTGCTCCGGATCGGAAGACTTTGCTAATAATTCATTTTCGCTAAAGTACTCCAAAGAAGCAAAATCGGTTATGCCAGGCTTTACCGATAACACCTGTAGCTGTTCTTTCGTGTACAGATCTACATATTTTCGAACTTCCGGGCGTGGGCCAACGAGGCTCATGCTTCCAAATAATACATTGAACAATTGCGGCAATTCATCCATTTTATACTTACGAAGATAATAGCCAATTCCTGTCACACGAGGGTCTCGCCCGCCAACCGTCAACAATCCTTTTTTATCAGAATCTTCTCTCATGGTCCTAAACTTGAATAGTTTAAAATCTTTACTATTCTTCCCTACCCTGCTTTGTAAATAAAATACCGGAAATCCACTACCAATTATAATGCATAAAGCAATGATCATAAAAGCAGGTAACAGGATAATGATTCCTGTGAATGAAGCAGCTATGTCGAATAACCGCTTTAGCAAAGTATCTTATTAACCGAGTCTGTAACTGCTTTAATAACTGTTTGAGCTTGCGCTGCGCTTAGATCATAAAATACTGGTAAAGAAATCTCTCTACTGAAATTATCATAGGTAACAGGATAATTTTTAAGATCATACCCTAAATTCTTATAAAAGGACATCGCGGGTACAGGTATAAAATGGACGTTCACCGATACATCACAATCAAAAATCTCTTTTATGATCGCATCACGCTGCTCCTCCGTAATATTTTTTATGCGTAATGGATACAAATGATAGCAACCGGTTTTATTTTCAGTTACATGAGTTGGCAATTGAAAGCGAACATCGTTAGCAAAGCCTTCATTATACCAATCAAAAATTTGTTTCCGTTTAATTTGCGTGTCATTATCATAGCGCTCCAGTTCAATTAATCCTATTGCCGCCGATATATCAGTCATGTTACATTTATAACCGGCTTCAACAATATCATATTTCCAGTTTCCTTTTTGTGTTTTAGCCAAAGCGTCTTTGTTTTGTCCATGCAAAGTATACATACACAAATATTTATAGATCTCCAGGTTATCAAATGGTGTAGGAAAATTGAGTGCAATGGCACCACCTTCGGCAGTGGTTAAATTTTTTACGGCATGGAAAGAAAAAACAGATACGTCGGTTAATGCTCCACATTTTTTACCACGATAATCAGCGCCAAATGAGTGTGCAGAATCAGATAAAACCATAATCCGTCCCAGCAATTCCTGGTTCTTCGATATTGCTTTGAACTTGTTTTTATTTCTGACTACCAATTCATTCAGCTCATTATAATCGCAGGGGTAACCGGCAAAATCAACTGGCATAATTACCTTGGTATGCTGTGTTATAGCTTTTTCAATAAGAGAAATATTGATATTAAAATCATCGGCATTTACATCTACAAATACCGGCTTTGCGCCACAATGAATAACAACATTAGCAGTAGCTGAATATGTGTAAGCAGGTAGAATAACTTCATCACCTGCTCCTACTCCAAACCAACGCAGCATCACTTCCAATCCGGCGGTTGCCGAGTTCAAACACAAGGTTGATTGATTACCACAATAGGCGGTGATCTTTTTTTCAAAATCCTTAGTGCGCGGGCCGGTTGTGATCCAACCCGACTTAAGTGCCGCTGTTACTTCAGCAATGATTTTATCATCTATTCGTGGCGGAGAGAAAGGAATCATGATGTTTTGTTTAATTTATGAAAGTTATAGCGCACTAAAATACAAAAGAAAAATACGAAAAATACAAAGCCTGCCTGCGCCTGTAGCATCGACTCCACCAAAAAATTAAAGATCATTAATACACTAAATAAGATCAGTATGTAATTTTGTTTTATAAAACCATAGATGACCGCGCCTAGGGTCATTAGTAATAATAGTATAAAGCCAATTATACCCGCACCAATAAATGTCTGCAGAAACTGGTTATGAGCATTTAATTTTTTTGCCAGCGCGCCAGTCATCCCTTCTCGTTCATAAGATTCAACCAGTTTGTCGCTGGCGTCACCTGGAGTTGTTCCAAAAACAAGATTATCTTTTATCAGCTTCACCGATTCCTGCCAGATCAGTATACGCACTGCTGTACTTTCTCCTGCTGTTTTATCAATAGCCTGGAAAGAGGAAGTAACATTAAAAGCGTTTTTAATACGTTCAAAAGGCGTAGGAAAAAATTTATAAGCGGCCATAATAACGATTGCCAATCCTAATACTATCCCTAAAATAGTTTTTTTGTAACCCTGTTTATATAAAATGAAACAAAGGGTCGTTGGTAGTACTAAAAACGCAGTGATCAAGCCCATTTTAGAGGCGCATAAAAAAATACCGGTCAAAAATAAAACCGACATAAATCCAATTTTAACGTGCAGGTCGGACAGATGAGAAAGCCAGTCTTTATAAAACAACATCACAATTAATTGTGAAAAAATTAAATACAGGGCAAAATAACTGGGATGCATGAAATAGCTGAATTCTGTGTAAAAGAAGGCATTAAAATCATCGAAAAAGTATAAATAAGAAGCCCTGAAAAGACAAATAACGCAGGTAAGCAAACAGCCTGACACAAAAGAGATCACTATTTTTTTTAGTTGCAGAGAATTATAGTTTCCTGCAAAAATGAGCAAAGGGAAAGCAAGGAAGCTTAATTTAATTTCAATGGCGTTTAAAGCACCGGCTGTATTTTTAGAAAATAAATACGCGATCGCATGTAAAAAAAAGAATCCAAGTAAAACATAGCTCCACTTGTTTTTAAACATCCTTTGTAAACCTGTCTTCACATCATCAAACGCAAAAAAAGCCACCAGCCAAACAATTATAAAAATAGCATAGTTAATACCAAACGGTAAAAAAAAAGCTATGAGCAACGGTATGTTGTAGCCCAATGATGAATACATATGTTTTAATTTTGCAAACACCCTTATTTTTTAATGATAGCTAAAATATGACTTCTCAAAAAAGAGACATTGAATAAATTATAAAACCGTCCCACTTTTCGGCCAATAGGAGGTGCTAAAGTGATCTTTTTATAATACAGATGACTTGATCCGGAAAACAACGATCTTAATTCTGATACGTCTACTTTTCTCACATCCTTATTTTTAGGATTATTATAAATAAAATCATACCACAGTATAATGCCGTTAGGATTTAACAGACTCAGCATTTTATCTGCCAGTTTTTTACGGTCGTTTGCATTTAAGATAGACGTAAAAACAGTTGACTGAAAAATCACATCAAATTTCTTAATAATAAGTATCTCAATAACGTCACCTTCAAAAAGCGTGTTGTCAGGATAATTAGATTTTATGGCTTCAATCCTGGCAGGTTGCAATTCATTAAAGTAAATATTTTTAATGTTGAAACCCAGGTCGCAAAACAAATTTGCATTCGTACCGTTTCCTGCTCCTATTTCCAACAATGATAAATTACTAAAATCAGCAAATTCCTTTTTCAAAAACTCCTGAATATAGGTGCGAATCTCCTTCTCAACGAACTCAACGTAAAATCCACCGGAATACAAGCCCGCATCAGCCTTTCTGTTTCTGTACTGATCAATTATGTCTTTTTCCAAACTCATATAGTCATCAGTGTTTTATAAAATTTTTCAGCTATGGTATCTCTGTTAAAACTTTGTTCTACATATATTCTGCCTCTCTCCCCCAATTGTTTTCTCAACGCGGGATCATTTGCCAATAATAGGACATTTTTTGACAGTTCTATTGCGTCCTCTGGCTCTGAATATAAAGCGCATTGCCCCTGATTCACAAACAGCTCCCTCGCCTCTCCATCTACAGCTAAAATAACAGGTTTCTCCATCGCAAGGTTTTCAAATATTTTGGACGGAATGGCACCTAAAAACAATTCTAATTTACGCAAAGGAATAACCGACACGTCACTTGCTTGAACAATTTGCGGCATTTGATTTTTTGATACGGCATCAAAAAAGAAAACGTTAGAGAGTTGCTTTTCCATTTTAATGGTCAACAACTTTTGTTTCTCCGGTCCGCTGCCCAATAAAATAAATTTGATATGAGGCTGACCTTTTAGTTGATCTGCTGCTTTTAATATCACTTCAAGTCCCTGCGCCAGTCCTATAATCCCGGCATATAAAAACAGCACATCACTTTCTGTAAAGCCGTGCACTTTTCTCCAGTTACCTGTTACCGTATATGGATTATAGTAAGATACATCTACACCATTGGGCAACCAAAACGTTTTAACGGACGGAAAACGTTGGTTGATGCTTTTACAGATACCTTGTGTTTGGCCTGTTACCAAAACAGATTTTCTATATAATTTCTCTTCTAACCGATATGCCAGTTTCAGCATCTGTGTATTAGTCACAACGCCAAGCTTCTCTGCACTTTCGGGCCAAAGATCAGACACATTAAAAATCAATTTCGCTTTTTTCTTCCGTTTTAAATATAGAGCTGAATACCCTAAAAACAATGGCGGCGATTCGCACATGATTACATCAACGTCTCCCACCTTCTTCTTTCCCACCCGTGCGGATGAATATACAAATGAAAAATAATTCAATAAACGCTGAACAATGGATTTACTTTTTGGCAAATAAATGGAAGTCCGATGAACCGGGATGCCTTCTATTTCTTCATACACATAACTTTTGCCTTCATAGCCCTCATAAATTTTCATTTGCGGATAATTAGGCATAGCCGTTAACACCGACACCTCAATGCCCAGTTTTTTTAATCGAACTGCCAGCTCAAACAACCTGTTTTGAGGAGCCCCGACTTCCGGAGGAAAATATTGTGTGAGTATTAAAAGTTTCAAGTTTCTTATTTTTAATCGCTTCTCAACTTCGCTTGAAGTTATATCGTTTTATTTTTCTAATTCTTTAACTGCCTGTTTAAAATTGACGAATTCTACGTTTTGTTTTACTAAATATTCTATCAGCCATATATACCAATCTTTCCATGTTTTGTGAGCGTCAGAAAAATAACGATCATGAAAATCAATCCCTAAATAAGGTAAATTAAGATCAACCACTTTATCAATAATTTTTTTAGTGGCGTCACAACTTTGACTGAAGTTCTTGCTTTGCCATTGTTTGGGTTTTTCAATCACATAGCCGTCCATAATCTGGAATGGAAACTCCCACATGGTTCCTATCTTATAAGGCGCTTTAAAACTCATTTCACTACTATCAAACTGATAGCCAACTTTTGCCATATTAGAGAACGTATGTTCGTTGGTTCGAATGTAATGCATGCGGGTGCCAAACGTTTGTTGTTTCGAAATATCTTTAAACAAAGAATATTCTGCGTTTATCTTCTCAAAATTTGCAAATTCAATACCATGAACACCAACATCACAACCCATCTGCAACATTTTATGTATCCACAAAGCTGAATTTTCTTTTGAATAATTCAATCCTACTCCGTTGTTGACGCCAATGAAATAAGTAGTGGGCACATGGTTCTTGCTATTAAATTCGTGTAACGCTTCAATGTGCTGCCATTGATTTTTAAATACATCGGCATGGCGGTTAAGCATTTCAGAAACAGAAATTTTACCCGAAAACAGTTCGATATAACTTCTCACGAAATATTTAGGTACGATCAGATCTTTCAGATAATGTTCTGAAAGAGTTAAATGATCGATATCGTGAGAAACAATGGCTTGCATTTCCAGCCTAAAAATAGCAAAAAAGAGGCGTTTACTTTTTGTTTTTCAGGATTTTAATTAACCGGGGTAGTTTATTAACTTGTAAAAAACTGTAAGTCACGGCTTCTCCTCCAAAACCCTTGTAAAAATTGGCCAATCCTTGCTTTGAACCACCACCAAAGTCAAAAATGGTGGATTTATCTTCAAAAAACTCAATCGCATGTTTCATGAGAAGATGCATGCTACCCGAATTATCTGATTTATCGAAGTTGGTACCTTTCAAATATAAGGCATGTTTTCCGTTGCTTATAAAATGGCCTAATGCTTTGAGAACATTTTCTTTAGAAACCACTTTGAATGTATACAACCTTTCCGTTTTAATAGCATTAGCTAATAACTCATCAAGTAAGCATATAGTTGATTTGGCCAATCCTACCTCACTTTCTAAAAAGGGATTTAAATAGTTTTGTGAAAGCTCAATACTTTCCAAACTATTTACTGGTTCAACTAAAAATTTATTCTCAATCGCTTTGGCAATATTCCTTTTGGTATTTTGATTGAATTTATACCCATTCCCATAATTAAGTGTATACGTATTTTTAGGAGAAATGAACTCTGACTGAATGGTGTTAGTCACATTTAATTCGATATCAATTAAACGATAATTCTCTAAAATATAGTTAAAAAATTGCTGCTCGATGGCCGGAGTCACAGTGCCGTAAGCACCTAATTGAGATGTAAAAGGCGGCTGGGGCAAGTATCTGAATCCGAATTTTGTTTTAGAGGTGATTGGAAACACACTTTGGTAATCACCAATAACGAGCGCATCCCAGGTGGGACAAGTTGCATTGAGATAAAAAGCTTGAGCAAAAACAAACGGTATTTCTGAACCTAAAATAGCCTGATCCCATTTTTTAAGATCAAGGTCCTGATGTTTAATGTACTGCAAACCGCTCATCAAAACAATTCTCTTTTTTTAAATTTCAGGAGGATCTCCAGGGGCAGACTCGCTTTATTAACGGTAAAATAGGGGACTAATTCAGGGCCAAAACTGCGGAAAAATTTTTCTACTCCTTTCAACATAGAACCTTCAAAATCAAAGGTTATACAGCCCAGTTCCTTCGCTTTTTCAATGCTCCTTTGAACCAAAATGTTGTTTACGCCCTGTACTCCTGACTTTTTGTTTACACCACCAAGGAGGTAATAACAATTGTTTTTATCGTACACGCAAAACACATTACCGAGCACTTCATTGCCTTTTTGAGCTGTTACGCTAAAAGAGTTTGTATCATCAGCAAACTTCTTAAAAATATTCTGCAGCTCGGTTTCATATATATTAGCGTCGGTTGTATTTAATGAATCCATAAAAAATTTAAACAGCTCGTCTTTACTGAGGGTATTTTCAGACACCACAACACCATCTTTAATGGCTTTATTGATCACATTTCTATTCTTGGAATCAAAATTAGCTTTAATATCCTCCATTGATTTGCCCAGGTTGATACGATATGTATAATTAGGAATCACCTTATACTTTTCCCAGATAAAATGCTGAAAGTCGATGATATTGGAAGGAAAGGCGAGAACGGTAAGCGCACTTTTCTGATTACTAAAAAAGGTACAAACTTCATTCATTACTTCTTTCGAAAAATTATTGATGGATGCATTGTTTTTACTGTCTGACCTAAAGAACAAACCGCAGTGCGGCGTGTACGGCGGCAATTTCAAAAAAGTAAAGCCAAATTTTTTGCTATTTAAAAAATAAAAGCCACCAATCATTTGATGTTCATCTTTGTAAATACCCATCAAAGTTAAAGCCCCGTCATAAACAGACAGCCATTTTTTACTGGCAAATACACCAATAACCGGTTCGGCCTTGTCGCAAAATATATCTAAATTATCGATTGGTTTTAAGATCACGTGCTTACTTCTTTTTTATCAAATGACTATAAACGTCAATCATTTGCTTAATATTATTATCCCAGTTATATTTTTGAACCACTTTTTCCCTTGCGGTTTTGCCAACTGTTTGTTTCAATTCCTCGTCCAACATATATTTTTCAATTTCAACGGCTGTTTGCTCAACGTTGCCAACCTCCACCAGGCTTCCAAAGTTACTATTTTCTATGATCTCTTTTAACCCTCCGGTATTAGTTGCAACTACAGGCTTTTCGCAGGCCATAGCTTCAATGACGGACACTCCAAAACTCTCGTAATCGCTGATATTAACCAATACATCCAACATATTAAAATAATGGGATACCTCAGAAAAAGCAATTCTACCGGTAAAGGTTATGTCGTTTTGCAACTTCAATTTTTTGCTCAGCTTTTTTAGATGTTCCATTTGCGAACCTTCGCCAATAATCATCAATTTTAAAGGTTGGTCAGGGTGTTTAATTTTCAAAGAAGCAAAGGCGTTGATCAATACATCGGTATTATATAATGGTTCCAGTGGCTTTATACTACCAATCACAAAAGAGTCCTTATCAAATAACCCTGCTACTTCCTTTTTTTTAAATTCATTCGTATCAACCCCAAATGGGATTACCTGTATCGGCTTGTTGGTTACAGGTATTAAAAAATCTTTGATGGTGTGAGATGTTGCGCAGATAACATCAGCCATTCTTAAATTGTATTTTAAAATGGCTTTATTGATGAAGTTTTTTTGTGGAAACTTCATGACGTCTGTTCCCCACGCCGAAATGACAAAAGGATGAAAGCCGCTCAAAGCACCTATCAATCCGTAACTGGTGGCGTAATGTGCATGCACCAGATCAGGCCCAAATTCTTTAATAACCTTCTTTAAAGAACCAACAAATTTTAAATAGGACATCTTGTTCGATGTATCTAATTTCTCTGCCGGCTCAAATAATATCGAAATATTTTTTTTATTTTGATACCAGGGATAAGATGCTTTATTAAAACTAAATAGTCCCACTTCTATCCCATTGGAGGCCAATCCTATTGCCCACTTTTCGGTGTGTTCAGAATAAGTATCGGATAGCAACAAAATACGCATAACAGTAAAATTACTAAACAAAATAAGAAGTTTGTAAAATATAACGCCCTTTATAAACACTGTGTTTTTAATAACAAAAATCTCCAAAAAATGTATATTTGTAGTGTATGCGCTTTTCCATTATTATTCCATCCTACAACCAGATCCGGTTCATTGAAGCCACCATGCAAAACATTGTTGCCCTTAAAAAACTATGTTCTGAGCATACAACCGACCTGGAAGTAATTGTATATGATAATTGTTCGGATACGGAAGTGCAGGCAATTTTAAAAAAATATAAATCGGTAATTGATATACTAAAAGTTGAGCCTGATAAAGGTCAGTATGATGCCATTAATAAAGGACTGAGATACGTGACAGGTGAATATTGGACCTGGTTAAACACGGATGATTTGATTGATTTAAACGGTTTTTCAGAAATCATAACCTATTTAAAGACCAATGAACCTGATTATATTTACGGTGATATTGAAACTATTGATGAGACCGGAAATTCAATAGCAAAAGGTTCTAGCGGTCATATATCCTTATCATCGCTAACAACACTGGATGCTTCTATTTCGCAGCCAGGTTCTTTTTTCAGAACCGCATTCACTTCCAAAATTGGTGAATTGGCGAATTACCGGTTCGCATTTGATTATGAATACATTTTAAGAATATTAAAAAATAATGGTAAGGTCACGAAATTAAATACCATCGTTGCTCAGTTCAGGTACTACGAGCAATCCAAATCAGGAAGCCAGGACGCCCGCTTTTTAATAGAACAACTGGAAATTGCCAACATATACGGTAGCAAACGTTTTTCTAAATTAAACCTGATGTTAAGATTAAGGATCATTAAAAGAAAACTACTTAATTGAAACCGATCAAAGAAATAACCGTTTTCTCTATTGGTGATTCCAACCAATTAAAAACATGGTCCAACGTACCTTATTTTTTCACCAAAAGCCTGGAAGAAAAACAGATTAAAATAAACCGAGTTAATATTGAGGAAAATGCCTTTTTAAATATAATCCATAAATACACTGTATTTGCCTTTTTAAAACTGATCAACAAAAATTCCAATCATACTTACTTTCGATCCGGCTTAAATTATTTTCTCACCAACCGAAAGATAGAAGCAGCTGTAAAACAGTATCCCGACTCCGATACTCTTTTATTCCTGACCTATAGTTTCAGTTCAAAAAAACAACCCGGTAAAAAAGTGATTTTATTCAGTGATTGGAGTTATCTTTATTATCTCACTAATTTTTTAAAACGCGCGCCACAGTGGTTTGAAGAAAAAGCGTTGTTGCGCGAAAAAAAACATATTGAGCAGGCAGATATTGTTTTAAGCTTGTTTCCAAAATCGCTTGAATTTAATAAAACGCAGTATAACAGTAAGCATTTATACTACCTGGGAAATGTAATCAATGGAAATTATCCATTAGATATCAAACAATTAATTCATCAAAAATTAACCAGTAATAAACTTTTATTTATTGGCAATAAAAAGTACTTGCGGGGTGCATTAAGTCTGATAAACACCTATAAAACGTTTTCAGAAAAAGGAGCGATGAAAGCTGAATTACATATCATTGGAATTACTGAGGAGGAAACGGGTATTCATATGCCTGGTTTATTCTACTATGGATACCTGGATAAAGGTATTCCCTCGCAAAATGAACAATACTACCACCTTATATCGGAAGCAAGAGCCATTATTAATACAAACCCTGACTGGGGTGCTTTTTCGGCAATGACGGAAGCTATGTATTATTTTACGCCGGTAATCACAACTGCTTATCCGGAATTTACTGAAACTTACGGTAATAACATCGACTTCGGGTATTATGTCGATCCTGTTTCGGAGGATTTAATTTTTAAAATAGAATCAGTGCTTAGCCATTCCTCCGATAAACAAATAGAATTAATGAATAACGCACACCAAAAGGTAAAAGATTTTACCTGGAACGCTTATACCGAAAACGTATTAAAACTGATCAGCGAATAGCGGCTATCAACTTTATAAAAAAGTTTCCGTGCTGATACTCCTGAATTTTTCGAAAAGCAATATTATGATCCGTAAAAAGATAGTGCTTCCGTTCCTCACTTAGATTGACAGAGTAGGCTTTATAAGCCTTTAACCTGAAATACAGCTTGAGTTTGATGGTTTGAGTAAAACTGAGATGCGACCTGAACGATTCGAATTGCCTGCTAAATAAAAGCAGGTATGAAAACAATAAAGGTTCAATGTAATGCAATTCAAAATATTTGGAGTCAACGTTACTGCTGGTGGTCGAATCATTATGAATTCTGAAAGCGCACAATTGTTCAGGAATATACCTTAATCCATACTTGCCGGCAATTTTAAGAACAAATTCCAAATCACATATTTGTTTAAGCGAAGCATTAAAATGGCCGAGCTCTTCAATAATGCTTTTTTTGAAAAATATAAGGCTTGGTTCTCCTATAAAATTCATGCAAATATTTTCTACGGCAATTTTTGAAATCAGTTCAGGAGAAAAGTCCGTACCTTTAAATTCAGTAGTATTTTCAAGAGTTCTCACAACCTTCGTATAATAATTTACATGATCTAAACTCGCATTCCCATCCAATACAAAATGGCGTTTGCAAACAATCAGTTGGGCATTATCATCTATCTGGCTCACAAATTTTTGCAGACAGTCAATGGTTATATAATCATCCTGAAAAACAAATTTGATCCACTTACCTGAACTTAACGATAAACATTTATTCCAGTTACCAACCAAACCAAGATTTTGTTCACCTTTGTAAAAGCTGATGAAAGAGTATTTGGCAGTATATGCATCGATAATAGAAATAGTGTTATCTGAAGAACCATCATCACAAATGATAATCTCATAATCCTTAAACGACTGACTAATGCAGGAGTCCAAACACTCTACCAGGTATTTATCACCGTTATAGGTGGGAATGCATATACTTACCAGTGGATTACTCATTTAGAAGCCTGTACAAATTTAATTTAAACAATTCAATATCCACCCATAAATGATCATTCCCCTGCACAGCACATAACTGATAATAATAATCTACTTTAACCGCACTGGCCAAAGCCCAATAGCAAAAATTTGGCGCGTCTTGTCTTATCAGTTCCAATACGCGTGTGTGCTCTTCCATAAACATCATGTTAGTTAAGTTGGCACCGTGACTGGAAACCATATATTTTGCTCCTCTTCCTATCTCCACCTGTTGCTCAAATGTATAATCTTCAAAATAAATAATATCAAAACCAAACTGCCTCACTACATCTATAACAGAGTCTTCATTTACAATTTTTCGGGCTTTTTGCCGCCCGCGACTCACATACAGTTTTGTGAAATTTGAAATTCCCGGAATTTTATTCAGGAAAAACTGCCTAATTTCTAAAACTTTGGGTGGATGAATATGCCCTGAGCCCACTAAATAATAAGGAACCATAAGGTGCTTTACATTCAGGAATTCATTTTCATTTATAAATGTGATATGATGGATGTTATAATAACTCAATGTGCGTTTCATAAATGCTCGGCAATCCGCAGGAAGTAACAACGAATAGTTTTTTTGTTTCAACTCTTCCAGAAAAATCAAAAGCCTTGGCAACGTATCTACTAACCAATGGTAATAATTACCCGCCGACCAAAAATCATAAATAAGTACATAATTAATCTCGTCGTTTCCTTTAACCCTCTTTTTGAATAAATAATTCTTTAATATATACAGCAAACCATAGTCGGCCCTGAACACAATGTGCGGAACAGACTGGTAGGTATTATTCATTCCCTTAAAAAGAATAGCATCATAACTAACGTTTATATTTTCAAATTCAAAAACGGTTTCCGTTCCACTTTTATATCCTGTATAATGAGCAAACAGTTTCATATCCTCATCTATAAAATTAACCGGATAAGGATGATCTACTGCAATTCCGTTCTCAATATGCTTAACCATTGACGAGTTTATCGGCTTTATGAAGCCCCGGCGCTCTAAACCGGCATGCATCTTCCAAAGAACAGCATCCAGAATGGACAAACTTTTATGATATATTCTTTTAAGCATTAATTCTTTTTACGAAAAAATCGGATGGTGTTTATAAAAAAAATAGATAAACGGTATTTGATTTTTGAAAACCAGGATAAATTTTCTGCTTTATCAGATTTAAGTTTATGAAAGTCTACAACAAGATTGGGCGTACTTTTTTTAATTAGGTCAATATAATACGGAACAGAAATATTAAAGTTCATACGTGCCAAAGTAAATAATTCATCTTTTCGGTATGACTCAAATATTATTTTCTTTTTAATGACCGGAATGCCTTTCGAGATATGATAATCGACGCAATGATAGTAAGGACTAAACTCGCCCTGATAACCATTATTATCAATGAAAGCGCCAATTGTTAAGCCTTTCGAGATCAAGTAATTACTTAAGCCAACTTCGTATATTTTGATCACGTCAGAAACATGCGGCAGCAACTTGTGTAAATTAAAATAATCTACTGTTGGCTGAATTGCTTTTTTGTTGATGATCAAAAAATAAGATTGAATATGAGGCGTAATAGCGTACGACATTGTGATTCCCTGCAGATCAGAAGTATCCTTACGGGACCAATTCATAAACTCATCCAATGGTTTAAACAAAATACAGGAATCATTTACCAAAGCAATTTGCTGATATTGTGTTGTGTCCAGCTGTATGATAGCTTTGTACCACATGCCAAAATCCCAACCTTCGTTCTCCACTTTAAGTATTGAAATATTATTAAGATTTAAAAAATAATGCGACTCCTCGCTTAGCTCTTTTTCATTTGTAATAAAGATAGTCTCAGAAAAATAAGGGATAATATTCTCAAGGTAAACCCTCACATAGTAGGGAATATCCGGTTGATTAAAATATGAACTGAATAAACAGATCGATTTCATGTCTATTTAATATAAGTATCTAAAATAGTATTCCATTTTTTACTCCAAATCTCTATATCAAACTCTTTTGCTATTTCTATACCTTTTGTTTTATTATGTAGAGAAGGATCATCCATATATGAAATCATGGCTTTTACAAACTGATCCACATTGTCTTTTTCCGAAACAATAGTTCCTACATCGTTTTTCAGTATCTCCTTTACGCCGCCACAATCATGTGTTACAACAGGAAGACCTAACAACAAAGCTTCTACTGTGACAATAGAAAACGATTCTTTTTTTGAAGTGAGAACAAAACCATCTGCCCCCTGAAAATAATTGAGATATTCCTCCCCTACACTATCCATCCATAAGATGCTATCAGAGATGTTTTTATGAGTAGCGGTAGCTTTAATCTTATCAGCGTATATGAGGTCGCTGGTGCCGCCAATCCATAAAAAACGTGTCGCCGGTTTAGCCTTTAATAACTCAAAAGCAATATCCATAAATAACTCCGGGTTTTTATTGTCATCCAGGGTGCCGCACATAGCCCAGACAAAGGCGTCATCCGCGATATGCATTTTCTTTCGATAAGAAGATCGGGTTTGAGTGTTGGTAAAAACCTGCGTTGTATCAATTGCAGGATAGCATAACTCCACAGGTTTTGTTCTGCCATACTGTTGAACTAACTCGCTGGTGTACTTTGAGTTTGCAATGATCAAATCAGGGTAATTGACAACTCTTTGCAATTGCGAAGTCGACAATAAGGCAAAGATCTGCTCCAGTTCGTGCACATGTAAAATAACTTTTATATTATTTTTTTCTGCAAACTCAAGATAATCCCATAAAACAATAGTATTGATGTACCATGTTGAAAACCGGTTGGCTTTTAATATTTTAAAAAAAAGATATTCCTTTATTTTGAAGCCTATTTTTGATAAAATGCTATGTGGGCGTTCGTTGTGAACGTAATAGATCAAATGTTTTTTATCTAAACGAAAAAGCAATTCACCCTTATAAACCGAAATAAGTTTCACAAAATAATTTTCGGAAATTCTCGAAATAAGATTGTATAAAACGATCTCCGACCCGGTTCTTTTCATAGTGGGCGACAGGAATGTAATATGCCTTTGTTTAACTTGCATTTAGTGTTGTAAATATAATGAAATATCACAATTTTAAAAGAAGCAAATGCAATAATAAAGGGGTTTAGAATGTGTTTAAAAAATAAATTATTGCTTACATTTGAGTGCCTTAATGTTTAATTTCATTAGCCTTAAAATGAACATACTTTTTCCGGAAAGCGTATCGAAAAGAAAAGCGCCTGTAAATATCATAGCTGACGATCTTAAATTATTTAGCCATGAATATGAGAAAAAAATTCACGCCACTACCTTTACCGAATTAAAGAATGCTTACGTTTTAAATAATACCATTTTTAAACTAAGTACCTTAAAACTATATAATCAATATAGTTTAGTTCACCCTCTCAGAAAAAAAGATATTATTAAAAACCTGTTGCGTTTATCCCGAAAACAACAATACGTTGATTCTGCCATTTGGATAACCGATGAATATGCTGATGGCTATTTTCATTGGTTAACCGATTGCCTTACGCGTTTAATAGCAGCTAAACCTTTTGTCAAAAGTGAAGTTATTTTACTACCCGTTCATTTGAAGAAATGGGCATTTATCGAACAATCTTTAGCGTATTTTAAACTCAAACCACTTTTTTTTGACACTGCATTTCCGGTAAAAGTCAACCGATTGCTATTACCTAGCCACACAGCTCCGGCAGGTAACTACAACACAAGCATTATCAATTTATTGAGAGAACAATTTGTCGGTTCGCATTCAATTAAACCCTCCAGAAACATTTATATCAGCCGGCAAAAAGCCTTAAAACGTAAGATATCGAATGAGCAGCAAGTCATTTCCCTATTAAAGACCTATCACTTTGAAATTCATTATTTTGAAAATTATGATTTTAGCGAGCAGGTCAACTTAATGAAAGATACCAAATGCCTCATCAGTCTACACGGCGCCGGCCTCACCAATATGCTATTCATGAGGGAAGGAACCTGTGTGATGGAACTCCGCAATGAAGAAGATGCGCATAATAATTGTTATTTCTCCCTGGCATCAGATCTTGCTATCAATTATTATTACCAGCTCAATAAAGGTGACAGCAAAGATACGCATGAAGTTAATATAACCGTTGATACCGCATTACTGGAAAAAAATATCAAACACATGTTAGGATGATGGAGGATTGACCTTAGCGTAAACTTTATATAGCTTTTGAAAGATTGCATTCAAAAAAGGCCTGGCATAAATATAATCCAATACCCTGGATTTAAACGGAAGTGTTCTTCTGAATTGTTTACGGAGCTTTTTATGTAACTTATCCGGAAACAAACGAAGGTATATCACTTCCCGCTCTTCAACCAAAATATCAAAATTCTCTTTCTGTTGACTTAAGCCATCCAGATAAAAATTACAGATGGTAAAGTTGTAATAAAAATATTCCTGCGGCATCTTTAACCACACTTTTAAAAAGAAGTCAAAATCGGCCGATATCCGGTATTCAATATTATATAAGCCAAACCCGGTAAATAACGTTCGCTTAATAAATGCTGCCTGGTGGTTCAGGGTTTTCTTGTACCAAAAATAAGGAGTCAGTTGTTCATTCTGCATTTCCAAAGTTTGAATGTGGCCTTTGATCGTATTTACATTCCCGTAAATAATAGCTTTATCATTAGCGCTTTGAATTTCGATGAATTTTCCGAATACATTTTTATCATAAAATGTATCTCCTGAATTCATAAAAACAAGGTATTCGCCGGTGGCTTTTGCTATACCTTTGTTTTGAGCATCATAAATTCCTTTATCTTTTTCGGAGCACCAATAGGTAATGATACTTTCATTTTGTTTAATGACATCTACGCTTCCATCTGTTGAGCCGCCGTCAATAATAATGAATTCAAAGTTATGGTTGACTTGCATAGCAACGCTATCAATCGTTCGTTTAAGCCCAACAGTATCGTTGTAATTAATAGTTATGACCGATATTTTTTTCATAGCTATTGAGGCAATAAATTTACACAGGCCCTAAACACATCATTTACAGGAATAGAATTTATGTTGTGACTGCTAATTGACTTATAATAAAAGTGTTTTTTAATTTCAGAAACGGCTATTTCCTTTAAAAATTCAGGAGGTAATATACATTTACCGTTATGACTTATTGCCTCCGGATATGGCACGAAGCGATCATATTTAGTGCCATTAAACACGCACACATACGGTACATTCAAGCCAACGGCTATATGAACAGGAGCTGAATCGTTGGCGATTATTAAAGCAGATTTACTTAAATGCTGCGACAGATTCATGATACTGGTTGTATTAATTATTTCCGTCTTATCAACTACGTCCGCATTTAAGCTATTCAGGATCTTAACTCCGTAAACATTTTCATTAGGGCCACACAGTACTTTAAATTTATAAGATGGGTATTTATCTGCAAGTTTATTGATAAGTTCGGCAAAATAAGCAGGATCCCATATTTTATAGGCTTCGTGCGAACCCGGACAAATTGCAATTATTTTATCGATGTCCGGCCTGATCACATCCGTTAGATCAGGTTTTGCATTTGAAAGATTTTTCCCGATAATGGCTTCAAAAAATGTTTTTTGTTTTTCGAATTCGTGACTATATAAAGTCCCATTGATCTTATCTACATCTATTAACTGAGAATAATAGCTATCCGTTATTGCTTTATTCTCAGACGAAATATTGGATGTATCACCAAAAAAACCAATAGTGTTTTTTGCGCCCGAATGAAACACGATCTCATCACTCATAACCGAACGTGAAAAGGTAGCATGAATAATAGTATCTAATTTTAGCTTCCTCAATTTAGAATAGAACGCGTATTTCGTTTTAATTTTCTGAAGATCATTGATATCAAAGTAAATAACATCTTTAAACAGATGATTATCCGTTTCTTCAATAAAGGTTTTAAGCCGAATGTTAGCTAACAGATAAATCGAATGATTTTTATATTTTTCACTTTGAAGTATGTCTTTAAAAAAATTCCGGGTTATGATATAGTCGCCAACAGCATCGATCTTCTGGATCAAAACGTTATTTTTTGGATTCGTGAACTTAGACGCGAATACATGATTTCTTAAAACATATTCAACCGCTCTCGATAAAAACGACCTCAACTTCATGCGTGATGAATAGATGAAATTACTTTCATCAATCGGAAGCTTTTCTACATCATGAAAGAAGTAGTAATCAGCTTCTCTATTTAACTCCACATTTTTAGGGTGCTTTAACGGAAATTGAATAGCTGATGTTTTGGCATTTGCATAAACTGAATTTGAAGAGCTTGTATGCGTAGCATCTTCCCTGAAGCCAATATTAGAGATTAGATTTGTATTTGGAACGATGGATAATCCACCGCTATTTAAAACAGCATAAGACCATTGATGATCCCATGTATCAATTTCATGGTAATACATGCTTTTGAAGTTACCAAGCCAGTGTAAACCCAGTTTTTCATTTGGAAAATAATTGTAAATCTTTTCGTCTCTTACGAACGTGTAAAAATCAGAAACATTAAAATTATATTTTTTCCATGCCCGTCGCCAGCTGGCCCAACCCCATACATGTGATACGCCTGAAAAATAATAGGACGCATCACCGCGCGTATGTCCATTTTGAAAATTAACACCGCCGATATGCATGACGTTTGCATTATCTTTATAATATTCCAACAGATCCTGGCAATAGGTGAAAAAAGTGGGATGAGGCAAACAATCATCCTCCAAAATAATTCCTTGCTCTACCTGATCAAAGAACCAGGTAATAGCAGACGATACTGCATTTCCACAGCCTAAATTTTGTTCCCTGAATAATGTTTTAACTTCACACGGCCAGTCAACCTGATCAATTATTGACCTGGTTTCCTTACATAACTCTAAATCGGCCGGTCTGTTTGCTCTGGGGCCATCGGCAGCAATAAATAATTGCTTAGGCTGAGCTTTCTTAATTTCATTAAACACCAAAGCCGTAACATCGGGTCGGTTGAAAATGATAAATAAGACAGGCGTATGGATCATTATTTTACACTTATATCAAATCTTGGAAGAATATTTCCCTGTATCTGGTCGGTATCATTAAACCCATAAGGATTTCCTTCACCTACTTCAAAACTCACCTGGTTGATCAAAAAATCCTGAACATCATCGCCGGTCCTTACAAATAACACCATCATATAATAACCCGGTTTCAAATTATTCTCAATGCTTACTTCGTAAATAACATCATCATTGGAGTGATCAAATTTCCGGTTAATAAAGCGGTTAGAGACATGGATGATACAACCGTGGTTACGATCATTCACATTAAAACCAAAATCAACATCGGTAAATGTTTTTTTAACTGAAGATTTTAATTTGAATTTAAAGACAAAGTTCTCGCTAAAAGGTAAAGGTTCATTTTCAAATTCAATCCATTCAAAAGTTAATTCCTGGTTACCTGTTGTGCGTTCCAATCCGGTAAGATCGATTTTTTGTCCTTTTAATAAATATAAATTATTGTACTTTTCAATCGTAGAAGCCACATTCCCATCGGCAATAAGTTTTCCTTTGTTTAATAAAATGGCTCTGTCGCATAAAGCTGATACAGACGATAAATTATGAGAGACAAAAAACAATGTTTTGCCATCATTGGCTATGGAGATCATTTTATCTATACACCGTCTCTGAAAAACAGAATCTCCAACCGCCAACACTTCATCAACGATCAGTACATCCGATTCTAAATGGGCGGCAACGGAAAATGCCAAACGCACATACATTCCACTACTGTATCGCTTTACCGGTGTATCCAAAAATTGTTCAATTTCCGAAAAGGCCACTATCTCATCAAATTTACGGTCAATTTCCTTTTTGGTCATTCCCAAAATCGAACCATTTAAGTAAATGTTTTCTCTTCCCGACAAGTCGCCATGGAAACCGGTACCAACTTCCAATAAAGAAGCTATTCGTCCGTTCAGCTCTATTCGCCCTTTAGTAGGAGGTGTAATCCGAGATAGTATTTTTAGTAACGTCGATTTTCCAGCCCCGTTCCTCCCTATTATACCAACTCTATCGCCCTGGTTAACCGTGAAAGAAACGTCATCCAATGCGAGGAAATTTTGTGTTTCTTTTCTTTTAGTAACATTTTTGAGGTTACGGATTCCTTGTAAAAGCTTACTGGCAAGCAATTCTGTTTCAGGCTCTAAACTTTTGTTCAGAATGTATTGCTTACTTAGTCCTTCAACTTTTATGATCGGTTCGCCCATGGTTATATAAAATCTACAAAGTTCCTTTCGAACTTATAAAAGAATTTGATCCCTAGAAATAAAAAAATAAAAGATACACACACAGAGAGCACAAATAGATAGGGATTATCAAAAGCATTAGTGCCAAACAAACAATACCTGAATCCATCAATAGCGCCTACCATCGGATTTAAACAGTACAACCATTTTAATGCTACGGATATCGATTCTAATCTTGTTAAGTAAAACGAGCTTGCAAAAATTACAGGCGAAGCGTACATGCCAAATTGGAGAATAATGGACACAATAAATCTCATATCCCTGTATTTAACGTAAAGGGTTGCAAAGAATAAACCTATTCCAAAGCCATTGATTACGGTAAGCAGAATGAAAAACGGTGCAAAAATAACCTGCCAGTGAATGGTTTTATCAGCAATAAAAAATAATACAATTAATATCAGGAGGGATATAAAAAAATCGATCAGGCATACCATAATGGTACTGATTGGAATGATGATCTTTGGAAAATACACTTTAGAAAATAAGTTAGAATTGTTTACGATTGAGCCACTTACCTCAGCAAATACGCTTGCAAATAATTGCCATAACAGCATTCCTGCCGCTACGTTTAAAAAACTATCCGCATTACTTT
Organism: Bacteroidota bacterium; assembly: GCA_040387475.1. GTDB lineage: Bacteria > Bacteroidota > Bacteroidia > B-17B0 > Aurantibacillaceae > UBA4416. The sequence continues at coordinate 51,189 of JAZKDT010000061.1, forward strand.
CTCCCGACGATATCTTGCTGGCGATATAGCCAAAAATCAGGATACTGATTAAGGGTTTAATAAGGGCCCAGATAATGCCGATGGAAGCCTGTTTGTAGCGCACTAAAAAGTCGCGTTTGGCAAGATTACCCAGTAAACCACGGTATTTAAGCACGTCTTTCAAACTGAAGAACGAGCTCAAATTGGAGTCTATGATGATTTTATCTTTATTCAAGGGGCCGGTTTAGTAAATGTAAATATAGTAATGTCTTTAAAAGCTGACAAAAGGCAAAGATATTGACTTTATTTGTTTAATAACCCTTCTCAAATTAAATAATTCATTATTTTAGACAGTCATTATTTAATAACCTAAACCTAAAAATTATGGATTTAAAAATTGCTTTAACAAACATTTGTGAACGTTGGAAATATAAAATGGACGAAACCTCGCCTGGTGTATTTCGCCTAGATGTAGCGATGAAACAAAAAGACGGGTCTTTTCGCTACCAGTTTGTATACGCCTGGCTGATTAAAGAACGTTATATGGGAAAAGATTGCTTTTACTTTAATAGCCGCTGCGGAGAGTATAATTTGAACCTCAACCTTTATCAAATGATGAAGGAAAGCAGCTATTGCACCTATTGTTCGGTGATCATTACAACCGATAAAAGAACCGACGGCTCTCCCTGCGAAACCGTGGTGGTTCACGCCATACAACCGGTAGAATTAACTTCTGAGGCCATATTAAATGAAGTGATTTGGGATATTGCCACCAATGCCGATATTGTTGAACAAACCTACTTTGGTGGAGACAAGCATTAGTTTATTTCACAAATAAACCAACCGCGCAAAAAAGGACGAAGCTCATAAGGCTCGTCCTCTTTTTTATCTTACTCTTTATTTCTCTTAGAAACATATCTTATTTATTTACAATTAATTTCATGAGTTCATCCAATTTTGGAGAAAGGACCACTTCAGTTCTTCTGTTTTTAGCCTTCCCTTCTGTTGAGCTGTTGTCGCCTATAGGAAAATATTCGCCTTTCCCCGATGCGGTTAATCGGTGAGCATCCATTTTATATTCATCGGATAACAATCTTACAACGTTTGTAGCACGGGCCGCGCTCAAGTCCCAGTTGTCTTTATATACTGCCGTTTTAATAGGCACATTATCGGTGTGTCCTTCAATAGCGATGCTTACATCATTATTTTTATTTAGAACTTCTGCCAATTTTTTCAAAGCTTCTTTTCCCTTAACTTCCACATTGGCATCACCCGACTTGAATAATAGTTTATCAGACATGGAAACATAAACTTTTCCGTTTTTCATTTCAACAGTTAATTCGTCAGGGCTAAAACCTAATAACGCGTTTTTAACAGAGTTATTCAGCATATTTAAAATAGAATCCTGTCTGCGTAAAATAGATTCCAGCTCTCTTAATCTTGCTTCACGTTGTTGTAATTTAGCCTGGTTGCTTCCCAAATCAGCACTTAATTTATTTAAAGCCGATCCGGAGTTTTGTCTTAGATTGTCATACTCCGTATTCAGGTCGCTGTAGCTTTTATTTAAAGCGGTTATTTTATCCGACTGTACTTTGGTTAAATTACAAAGCGAATCACGTTCGTGCAGCGATTTACTATAACGTTTTGAACTATATTTACTTTTAGCACCTGCTTCGCCACAATTTTTGTGAGCTGCACATGACGTAATAAAAGCCAGGGCCGTAACGCCCATAAAAGCCAGTTTGAAAGTTTGTTTGAAATAATTTTTCATAAGTTGGTTTATTTATCTTGATAGTAGGTATTCAAAATCTGTGCGCATAACCACTGTACTTTCTCAAAACAGGGATTCGCATGCATTAAGAAGGCATCATTTAATTATATGTATAAATAAATTTGGTCGATTTGAGGAAATAGCACCACAATTAAGCTCTTTAAAATTCTGATATTCCCACGTTTTTAAGTATTGGCATATATTTTTTATAGTAGAAATAAACAATAACTCAAAAATTTAAAATTTCAGATATGAAAACGTTAGCATTTACAATCGCCCTATTTGGTTCAACCATTGCCTTCTCTCAGAGTAACAATGAAAAAATTCCGTCAGAACCGATCAAACCATCTTCTTTTTCTATTGGATTAAAAGGAGGATTTGGACACTCATTCATGATGCCTTATTCTAATTATGCATTCAACTCATCGTGGGATGCCGGTATCTCAGCTACTTACGCACCGTGGAAACATTTTGGTGTTGGCTTAGACGCCTTATATTCAAGAGAGGGAGGTGCATTTACCTATGGAGGTGGAGAATTTCCAACTGAGATTCGTACGGTAACTTTAGATTATGTAAGAATACCTGTAAAAGCGATTTACTTTTTCAGAAGCTACGAACATGATTTCAGACCAAAAATCTCTGTGGGACCAACAGTTGGTTTTTTAACGAATGATCAAAATAATACGAAAGCTAATTTTTTAGACGTGGGTGCAAACGCGACTTTAGGATTTAACTACCGTATTGCGAGAGCAATTTGGGTTAACGCTGATGCTTCATACTACCAGGGTTTAACTGATATCTACGATACTAATACAGAAAATGATTATAACGGAAATGTTCGTTTAGACATCGGTATTAGTTTAGGTTTTTAATCCATACTGAATCACATATATAAAAAGCCCTGCTTATTTCATTCGAAAAAGCAGGGCTTTTAGGTTGAGGACCTTTACAAAGCACTCAACCAAACAAATCGAGCTGACCGTTATTGGTTGGCGGCTGGGCTTTTCCAAAAACGGTTCGTCCGCCGTATTTATAAGAATCCCTTTTTTCTTTTTCGATCACCTTATAAAAATTAGCATTGGGCATAAAATTTTTCTCAATGGCCTGAGCCGCTAAAGTGAGGTTTTTAATAGCCTGCGTTTTATCGGTGTTACCTAGTTTTGCTCGTTCTAAAGCGCTTCTTAAAACCTCTATCGTTTGATCATAGGTTTTAGTGGGAACCGGGAAAGGATGGCCATCCTTTCCGCCATGTGCAAACGTAAATCGCGCCGGATCCGTAAAGCGCGACGGTGTGCCATGAATAATTTCACTCACAAGCGTTAACGACTGTATCGCTCTTGGCCCTACTCCTTCCAATAATAATAACGACTCAAAATCTGTTACCTGCTTTTCATGCGCTAACGCTAACACAGATCCCAACCGTTTTAAGTCTACATTCTCTTCCCGAACTTCATGGTGCCTCGGCATGATGATTCTTCGCACTTCAGGCAAAATAACAGAGGGAGATTCTTTTACAAGAGCCAGCAATCCTTTTTTTGTGTCGCCGGCGGTTTTATCAGTGAGGTTTAAAATATCACCCTGATTAGCACCGTAAATAAAAGCATGAGGTTCTTCTACAAACGATCCTAAATTCTGTGAATTCCAGTGATATCTTCTGGCCATGCCGGTGGCATCATTCATCCCTTGTTGTATAACGGCCCAATCACCTTCTTTACTTACTAAAAAGCTGTGCAGATAAATCTGATAACCATCCTGTATAGCATTATTGTCTACCTTGGCACTTAAACGACTATTCCTGACCAATTCAGTTCCGTTAAGTCCCGTTCTATCAGACAGAGCCATAAGTTCGGAAGGAGTTTGCCTGGAATATTTTCCTTTACCACCACAGATGTATATACCTAAATCATTGAACTTAGGATTCAACGCTTTTTTCAAAGCGCCCATAACGGAGGTGGTAATTCCGGATGAGTGCCAGTCCATCCCCATCACACATCCCAAAGCCTGAAACCAGAGGGGGTCGCTCATCCGTGTCAACACTTCTTTTCTTCCATAATCCATGGCAACGGCTTCGATAATAGCACCACCCAGTAAACTCATTCTCTCAGCAAGCCATGGAGGTACTTTGCCATAATGTAAAGGCAAATCTGCGTAACGTGTATTATCAAAATAGAGTTTAGGCATTGGTAAAATGTAGCACAAATATAACACCTAAAATGCCCGTGGTTTGCTACAGATCATAGCATTTATACCTTTTTTGGAATAGGTTGGCATAAGATTATTACCATGGATCATAAACCACTATTATGAAATCAAAAGACATTCACGGAAAAATAGCACTCACGTTTTCTGAACACAAACTATCTGATTTATGCTTACGTCATATTCCCGGGTTTGAACCCGAACGTTTTAATATTATAGCCGTTCGTGTATTTGCCGGCAAAGAGTTTATCGTAACCGTTTTTGCGCAGGATAATTTAAACCATGATGATTTACACCATGTGAGAAAATTTAAAATAGAAACATTGAGTCACAAGGAATTTTATAATTATGTAGACTCCTACAATTTTACGTTGGTTGACGAAAGTGTTCATATTGACGGTATGGCTGTTCTGAATAAATAGATTTAACAACAAGGCGTTCTTTACATTATGATTTAATTTATGCTTTAAAGCGGTGGAATACCAATGACACATATTCCTCATTTTGAAAACGTTTGTAGACCTACTTCCACAAAGTTGTGTGTTTTTTAAGAAAAAGGGCTGGCACACCGTTTACAATATAGATGCATACGGTCTTTTGTAATGAATTCGAGATGGTAATCCTAATTGAAATACTACAAAAAACTAAAACCAGCGACCTTTCTGAACAAAAGGTGCTGGTTTTCTTTTGAAAGCTCTTTTAAAAATTGATAACCTACTGAAGCTGTATCAGAAGCCTAAGCCGAATTAACCGGCATCACGGACTTTTGCTACAGCTTTTTTTTAAATTGACGATAATGAGTTATTCCGTTGTTTTTGTCGCTTTGATCACAGCGTTTTTATTAACGTTGTTATTCTCGAGATCCTTTAGTAACAAAGGACCTTTTGGAGGCTTGTTGTTATTTTTTCTCATCATTTTTTTATCTACCTGGTCGGGGCAGCTATGGATTCATCCGGTAACTAAACCTATATGGGGTGTAGATTGGGGCTTGTTGATTTTTACGGCCATTATTGTGGCGGTTATGATGGCAGCATTGTCTGCGCCGGTCTCCAAACCAACCAAAGATGAACCGGCGGTTAACCAGGAAGCGGGCATCGCCTTAGGCTTATTTTTTTGGATCCTCATAATTTTACTGATCGTCGCTGTGGCATCGGGGTACTACAAAGGCTTTCCCTTTCAACCCAAACCTGTTACCAATTTACATATGAGTAATTTTATTCATCCTTTTGTACTGTTTGCATCATAAATTCCTCATGAGAGCATCAAAAACAACTGGCACAAAGATGTATACTTTATAAACAGAAAAGCTTCTGTAAAACAATTTTGAAAACAGGTGATAGCCTGGAGCCAAAACAACTTACAGAAACTACAAAAAGAGTCTTCCCTTAAAAGAAGACTCTTTTTTTTAATGATGATTGGTAAGTAAAAATCTAAACTTCTTGTTAAGCAACGCTTAAAAACTTCCGTCCGGGAAAATATCTTCCTTCGTTTCTCTAAAAACGATCTTTTTTATCCGGTTATTTTTAAGGTAACTTTTGATCAGAATATCTGCATCCGGATAGTATTTGGCTTTCTTAATGATTCCACGGCATTCTTCCAAAGAACTAAAGGTTTCCAAACGATCTATATAACCGTATCCAACAAATTGCCTGTTCTCTACTAAGATCACCGAACGTTCTTCGTGCGATTTACCGGCATCTATAAGTGCAAAATTAGCTTCGGTAAAAACCATTTGGTCCACGATCTGCTGTGCACGTTTATTGTAATCTTCCATTTCTTCCTGTCCGGCACAAATGCCGCGGCATTTTTTTATCTGGTGATCAAAGCAAACCGACTCGTCCCCCGTAAGCTGGCAGTAACGCAGGCATAACTCCTGATCCTCTATCCATCTTTCCATTTGTTCGCGGGCCGATAAATAACCGGTAAACGACATCAACGCATTTTCTGAATTTAAATACTCTACCAGTTTAAAATTAACGATACCGGCTTCGTCTTTAAACCAATCGATGCTATGCGTAAACAATTCTGACTTACGCATACGGTTATATTTTGGCTTATGTTTCTTTATTTCTTCAGCTTCCATTAACAGGGCAATCAATTCGCAGCCTGTTTCTACAAAATCAACATTATACAAATCATTCAACATTTTTTTGCCTTTGCTCTCTTTGCTATTAAAATGGCTCACGGCGCGGTTGTATACGTTTACGCTTTTTCCAATATAAATAATTTCCTGATCCTTGTTTAAAAAATAGTAAACGCCGCAGGCTTCAGGCAATTTATCTAATATATATTGCTTTATCTTATCAATACGGCGGGTCATTAAACTTTCCACACCCTGATTTTTATATTGAGGATGAATGCTTTTGAGATCCAATATTTTGTTAAACAACTCTGCCGTAGCTACAGCATCACCTTCTGCCCTATGCCGACCGTGAATTTCAATGCCAATAGATCCGCAGAGCTTGCCCAAACTATAAGACAATTTGCCCGGCATAAATTTGCGGCTTAGCCTTACTGTGCATAAG
>JAZKDT010000061.1:57672-66142 GCA_040387475.1 Bacteroidota bacterium
TTTCTCTCCGGTATTTATAGCCCAGCGATTCAAACTCAGCCTTAATAAACCCATAATCAAACCCTACATTATGGGCTATAAAGATACGGTCCTGCGTAAGCTCAATAATTTTTGCGGCCACTTCGTGAAATTTAGGCGCATCTTTTACCATGTCGTTGGTAATGCCGGAAAGACTCTCAAAATAGGGACTGATACGGCATTCCGGATTTAAAAGTGTTGTGTAAACATCCGTTACCTGTAAACCATCATGCTGGATAATGCATATTTCGGTAATACGTCCTTTTCGGTATTCATATTTACCTGCGCAGGTTTCTATATCAATAATAGCAAACATGCCTGCAAAGATAAGTTGTAAAATAGTTTTTGAATGCTACGATCTGTAGCAAAATAATCCTTCTTTTAGCATTCTATTTTCTTTTTCCTTGAAGAAAAAGAAACAAAAAATCAAGACGAAATGCCAACTCCAATTCTTTTCTCGCACAAAAATTCTACGCAGTCCCACCGAAAAAATTGTAGTTCGCACCATTTCGTCAAAATCAGCCGCACTATTACCAACGTATGATAGACTTAAACGTAGGACCTAAGAATTTGATTATTCTTGTAGAGCTTATCAATAACTGCAGATAGAAATAAAAATCGTTCAATATATCCCATACAATTTCTCTTTCCTGAGCAGCTTATTAATTGCATCCGCCATACGATTGATCCTGGTTTCCTCTTTTTTTGCCGAATAAATCCAATCCAGGTACTGCTTTTGTTCGGCATCCGTGAGGCTGTTATAAAACGTAAAAGCCATGGGTTCATCTTCAAAACATAATTGTAATTCGTTAGGAATAGTCAACGGCAGGTTATCCTCGTGCAATAGGATATGGATCTTATCACCTTCTTTTTTTTTGAGCAGCTTCCTGATCTCAGCCCTGATGGGTAAAAACAGATCGCCCTCCCTCATCGGCATCAGGTTATATTTTTCGATCGCAAAATCATCAATGGTTCCGGTAACCCGCACCATACCACCCTTCCCTTTTTTTGAGGCAGGAATTCCTTTGATCACTACAAAATACCAACCGCCTTTCCCGGGGAATTTATCAATGGTGTATATTTTATCGATCAACGGTTTCTTCATAACAGTTTTGCTGCTATAAAGTTAATAGATTGTTTTAGATTTGGGGAAGCCAGCCTACTTCTTATAAAGTCCGGTCAAATCGCCCGAACTCAGAACATGCCCTTCCATAGCTGCCAGCAACTTTGACTTATCGCTGTCGGCCGGCAAATCCAGTTTTGTATCCAAAGCATATACTTTAAAATGATAATGATGAGTACCGCTGGGAGGGCAAGGACCCGTATAATTATTCTCCAGTTTACTGTTTATACCCTGCATGCCTAACGCGCTGCCTTCCTCAATTTTATCCGTTACCGGGATATTCCACATCAACCAATGATCAAAGGTACCACCCGTGGCATCCGGATCGTCCATGATAACAGCCATCGTTACCGTCTTTTCGGGAATATCGGCAATCGTTAATTCGGGACTTACATTGGCACCCATGCAGCTAAACTGTGTGGGAATAAATTCGTTGTCTTTAAATGCCGGACTCTTTACCTGCAACGGTAATCCTACTATAAAAGCCAGTATGGAAATAAATAACGTATGCATAATTAGTTTGATTTTATACTTCTATTGTAATTTGATGTCATTCGCCGCTCGTAATGCTTCAATACTATTTTTTTATGTTCAGGCGTTGTTCCTTCTGTTGCATGTTGTTTCTTCCGGTCTTTATACCATTCATATAACTTCCATCCTAACATGGCCAACGGAATTCCCAAGGCCGCTTTTGAAAGATTATACCAGGGAGCAGCGGTTTTCCACAGTAGGATCATCCCTAAAATCCACATAACCACCTCTTTAGTGCCCAAAGCGAACGCTGCTTTTTTAGCTTTCTCTTTGGCGAAGTGTGAGGTGACGATAGCGCCGATAACGGCATAAATGCTATGATATATCAAAGCGATGATTAAAAGATTGGTCTCAAATTCAGGTTCTCCTATTTTAGGAAATACTCCCACCCAATTCAATATTTGACGGGTGAGAACAGATAAAGCCATGGTGACGGCAATACCGGCCGCCACAGATAAGATGAGTCTAATAGGTAATTTGCGAATGTCCATATATGACCTTATGGAAAAGCTATGCCAGTTGAAAATCTTTTTTTCACCTAACTTGCTTTTTACTTATCCCTGTAAATTAATACCTTTGAGTCATAGGGTTTGAGAGAAATTTTCATATATATCTTTTTTATCGTTTACGTTTTGTACTCGCTTGTGAACTCCGTAACGTTTTACAGAAACGACAAATACTATAACCTTAAATACAGAATTGCTCATACGGTTTTAATCTGGCTGATTCCTTTTATTTACATGATCCTTCTGAAAGCCCTTGGTCACCGTTCGCTGGGCTCGCATCATTACGATAAGATCAACCGTAACCTGGGCGAAAAAGGACCGGATGCGGATCACCTGAATGGTTATTGAAAAGCAAAAAAAGATGCGCGGTTTTTCGTACATTTAATATAACCAAAAAAATAATTCCATGAAAACAAATCGCCTGATCCGTTTAGCTGCCTCTGCCGTAGTAACAACAGCTGTTATTTCCTGCAGCACAATTCCGGCCGACGCAGAAACAAACTATCCTTCATCGTTTGAACTAACACCAACGGGCGACACCGTTAATAAACTTGATCATTACGGTAAACAAGGCAAATGGGTACCTGCGATTTCCAATAAATTACAAAACACCACCTATTACCGCAACGATACGATCATCGGGTAGGTCATATGAGCGGCTAGCTGCTCAGGAGAGTTTGTTATTGCGGCGCGGTGGCTGAGGGGAGCCGAAGTCCAAAAATGTTTTCACTAACTTTTTGTCTTGATACAAAAAGTTAACAAAAAAATCAAGGCTCATTAAAATTTAGCTAAAATCTGCGCGTCATCAATCTGATTGTTCGAAGCGCTTCGCGAACAGCCCAAACAATCTACACACATTCCATCGCGTTTGATAAACGCTTGATTTATACGCTAAATTTTAATAGGCCCTTTAAAACGCGCTTTAATTTTCATGGTTGATATAAGTGGTTTGTTATTCAGGAAAAGGCAGATCATATAATACACACCACTGCATACGTTGGTAATAGTGCGGCTGCTTTTGGCAAAAGAGAGCGAACCGCCATTCGGGGAAGCCATTGCCGGGCAAATGGGGGTTGGTCTTTTGCCTTGATTTTTTGATTCTTTTTCATCAAGGAAAAAGAATGACGAGAAGGTCATTTGGATACTCGGTGACTGAGGGGAGCCGAAGTCCAAACTGTCTTTCAAAAGCTTTCCTATACTTTTTGACGGCAAAAAGTATTCAAAAACCTTCATGATTTTGTGATAGGCAATTTGCGTTTTCCGCTATCGCTTCGCCCGCAACCGTTTATAAAACGTCTCACGCCTTGTCCCCGAGGGGGCCAAGTCTTCGTTGCTTTTATAAACTATTGCTGCACAAAATCACCCAAAAGTTCAGGCTTTTATTTTCAGGATTGGATATAACCATTTAGTGAGAAGGAAAAGCTAACCGTAGGGCGCGTTGACGTGGACGAACGGTGAGAACTACAATTTTTTCGTGTGTTCTTGCGCTGTGCGCCACGAAAAAGATTGGAGTTGGCGTTCGTTCTTGATTTTTTTGTAACTTTTTTTATCAAGAAAAAAAGTTAATGGAGAGTCAAAAAAATGTTTCAATACTTTTTGACGTAATCGACTCCGTTCAGTAACCAGCAAAAAGTATCCAAAAACCTTTACGTTCGTTCAAACAAAAAGCCTTTTGTTTTCACAAAAGGCTTTCGCTCTATTTACTCAACCACAACACATTCGTTTTAATTTTCTTCTTTCATATTATGATCCGTTAACCTGTTCATTTCCAGATATAAAGTTAGAATCGTATAACTGCTTCCTATTTTTCCAACCGCGTTTTTCAAATCGTGACGTGTGCAGTGCAGCTTTTTAGACCAGTAAGTAAGGCCTTCATCACTTATATCAATTTTTCCGTCCTTTAAGTAATTGGCGTTGTCCATAGCGCAAATATAAGGCAGGGGTGTCGCAAATAAAATACGTACCCCTACTCGATTTTAACCAAAAAGGGGTACTTGGTTTTTCCAGGTAAGGGTACTTGGTTTTTCCAAGTAGGGGTACTTGGTTTTAACCAAGTATACGTGTTTGGCACAATAGCTGTTTTAACTCAATTAATTAAACTAAATCAATTAAACCCTTTAAATTTTAAACGTTATGGCATTTACAGGAAACGAAGCAGAACAATTTCCATTAGTTACCGCTGCAGAATGGACAGCAAATTACAGAAATTCTATCCCCGTGGGAGAGACGATTGCCCATTTCTTTGGTAAGAATATTATCAACGATATTCTGGCGCAAGACGGTTGCATGGGTATTCGAATTTATTATGCTTTAGATGAATCAGGAAAAAAACAGCTGATAATAGTTGGAGCTGACGCAAATGAAAACGATATTTACGAAGGCGTTATTGCTGAGAGATCGTACGTATGTCCTCCTTTCTGTACTAACCAGCTAAGCCCATTAAAAAACGGATAGTATACAACCATTAGTTAACATATTACCTCATATTTCTGCACACGCAGTCATTGTTCCCTTGGTACTATGTATTTTTAAATACAAGGCTTTTAACTCCATGTTAAAGGCCTTGTTTGTTTACCTCCTGGTTATTCTAATTTTCGAAATGGGTTGGTTTAACAGCTATCAATATCCTAATGTATTTACCCTGCTCGAATACCTGTGCATTTACGCCATGTTTTATTTTGAAACAACGCACCGCATCATCAAAGGCTATTTTAAACTCATTGCCTGGTTCTTTACCATGTTTACAGTGGCTGAGATCATCTTTTTTCCACAGGAAGATTATTTGTTAATGGCCGACTATTTACTGGTTATTTTCATGGCCCTGTTGTTCTTTTACCAGCTGTTAAGCAACTTAACCATTGCACGGCTTAAAGATTATCCCTTCTTTTATTTTAATACCGGCTTCCTCATTTACTTTTGCGGCTCCTTCTTTATTTTCCTTTTTTCCAATTGAATTTTTTAGTGATAATAATCATTCTTTCTCTTTTTATATTTATTATCCTTATTTATTTTCCTTTTTTCCAAGCAGGTTTCGGTATTGGATAAACAGATCATAAATATGATCGCCATGTTTCATTCTTTCCTAAATATCTTCTATCTTTCGTTATTTACAATCGGTATATGGAAGGCCCGCAAAACATAATCCTTTTAATCGTTATTGGCTGCATCAGCATGATATTGATGGCGGCCATTGTGGTATTATTTGTAGCCCTGTATAAACGCAACATGCTGCAAAAAGAAAATGAGATCAAGATCATTGAACAGCAACAGCAAATTGCCCTCTTTAAAGCTTCGGTAGAAATTGAAGAACAGCAAAAAGAAAAAATTGCCCGTAACCTGCACGACGAGATCAATCCCCTACTGGCGGTTTTAAAATTCAATTTAAGCAAGCACCGTATTGAAGCGCGTAAAGATAAATTTGATCCCGATAGTTTAATAGCTGATACCAGCTTACTGGATAAAGCCATTGAAGGTATCCGCACCACCTGCCTGGATTTGATCCCTTCCTTTTTATTACAATATGGTTTGGTTAAGTCGCTTGAACAATACCTCGATCATGTGCAGCAAATTGGCCATGTAGAGGTAGAGTTTGAAAATAACATTCCCGATGATGCCCTCAACAGCTTCGAGAAACAGGACCAGCTCAACACGTACCGCATTTGCCTCGAAATACTCAACAATATTTTTAAGCATGCCGCCTGCACCCGGTTAAAAATGAACATGAGCTTTCAGCAACAGCAACTCGTTATACACATCAGCCACAACGGCCTGGGTGTAAGCAATACCGACATGGATCATTATACCGAAACCTCCAAAGGTCTTGGCTTAAAATCGTTAAAAGCCCGCGCCCTCATTTTAAACTCCACTATTAACTATTTAAAAGAAACACCCTACTCTTCTGTAACACTTAGTATTCCTTACACTCATGGCTAAAAGAATAAACATAGGCATTGCCGACGACCATTTGGTATTACGCCAGGGATTGGTTTCCCTGTTGAAAGAATATGATAACCTCAATGTTATCCTGGATGTGAATAACGGCAAAGAGCTCATGGAAGAGCTTAAGAACAAAAAGCCCGACATTATTTTACTGGATATTGAAATGCCCATCATGAACGGAAAAGTAGCGCTCGAAAAAATGCAGATCAAGTATCCCAACCTAAAGGTGATCATTATGAGCATGCACTTTAACGACGGTTATATTATTGAATACATAAAAAAAGGCGCTTGCGCGTTTTTACCGAAGAACTGTGATATTGATAAAATTGTGGAAGCCATTTTATCGGTGCATAAAAACGGGTATTATTATGACGACCGGGTGTCATCGGCCATGGCGGCTACCATTAAGCGCATGAGCTTTCAGCAGGACCTGGTACCGGGAACCGATTTTACCAAACGCGAGCTGGAAATATTAACCCTTATTTGCCGTAAAAAAAGCAGCACCGAAATTGCCACTGAACTCAACCTGAGCGCCCGAACCGTAGAAGGCCACCGCTATAACATTGCTAAAAAAATAAATATTACCGACCAGGCCGAACTCATTGACTATGCGCTGAAAACCAAACTGATCAAGTAACACATGAAAGCAGTAAAGGCGCTGGCTTACGTTGTACTCATCGGTCCTTTGTATATTTTACTGAATACTATCTTCCGATATGCCTTTATGGGTTCCGCTGCTTTAGTTGACGGCGCCGTATTTAACCCACAGGTGTATGGCTTTTATTGCCACTTAAAAAAGCACGCGTTTGACGAAAGCATTCACCCACGTTTTTTAGAATATGCATTTACGCTGGCGGCGGTTCACCTGCTGTGTTTTTTGCTGTTGTTTTGGAAACGCTTTGATCGTTTTCGTTCCATACTCATCATCCTGTTTAGTTTGGATATCATCGCGTTGATCTGCTATCTTCTTTTTGAATACATGAACGCTCCCTTTTTTCGGATGTTTTTTACCAACTCAGCCATGTACCTGGTAAGCGGCTATTTAACCGGTTTGGCTGTTATCATTCCTCTTACACTTATCATTCTAAAAGCTGCGTTGCTAACATACAAACATCGCCACTTCATGAGTAAACACAGCGCTTACCTGTTTTTGCTATCGCTGCTCTCCGTGCTGTTTTGGTACATGGCGCGTATCGTTTATTTTAGATATTCCTGAAACCAGGTACCCCTACCCGGAAAAACCAAGTAGCCTTTTCTGCAAAAACCAAGTAACCAAATCGAGTATAAAATCAGGTAGGGCTACTTGGTTGGTTTTTGGAGGGGATGGGTTATGTTTGTTTGGAGCTTATAGGTGGATTTAAATACGATAATATGAAAAACATAATCTTACTGATCATAACTTTATTAGGTGTGAATATTATGGACAAGCCATCCTAAATATGTTAGGTACAATTTATAAAATAACAGATATATGAACAATAACATTCAGACGGCTAATTCAAATATGGAGCAAACTATTGCGTCTCCGAGCCAAATCGAACAATTTAAATCCATTTACTATTTACTAAAAGGAAAGCGCGATACTGATATAAAGCTTTTTCATGAATTAAAATCTTTAAGCACATTGAAATTATTGAACTTAATGACAAAATATATAGGAAACTAGAGTTACATACGCTAGTAACAAACATTGTAGGTTTAATTGTTTCACTATCAAATAATCAAATGAAGTAAAATAAATTAAATCTTCACCGATAAATCACTTTATAGATGTAATAATGATACTATCAAAAATTCAGATAATAAATTATAAAAGTTGTAACAACATTTTTATGGATTTAGAAAAAGACAATCCAAATATTTTAATTGGAATAAATGACTCCGGTAAATCATCAATTTTAAATGCTATAGGCTTATTATTAGACGAGAAACAAAAATTTAATTTTATACAAGAAGATAAAGCTAAAAAAGACCTTTCAAACACTTTAATAAGTCCGGACATTTTTATGCAAATATTTGAAAATTTAGGTATTCCAGTTTTAAACTATTCTGAAACAAGTTGCTACGTCATTGGTGAATTAACCCTAGAGGAAAATGATATCAATGAAGAACTTTCAACTCATTTACAATGGGTTTTAGATAAGCAGGAAGTTGAAAAAATCTGGCTTGCGAGAATATTGGATAATTCAAACAACTCATCTAATCACTATATATTGACTCCTCAAGGTATTGACGACAGAAATGAATATTATAAAGAAAAAGCTACAGCACTTTCTAAAGTTGCCAAAGACAAGAAAATTGAGAAAATAGAAAACAAAAATAATGCTGGCAGATTTTCTGCCTTAGAACTTTT
>JAZKDT010000061.1:66152-70707 GCA_040387475.1 Bacteroidota bacterium
CCAAGTTGGGCTGAATATAAACTCGATAAAAATATATTTCCTCAGTATCGTTATCTTGACTGGAATATATCTATGGAACAATTAAATCTGTTCACAAAAGATACTATGCAACAACAGGTGAAGATTGAATTACAAGAAGCAAGAAAATATGCAAATGAAAAAAGGCAATTAGCTCAAGAAAAAATAAATAAAGAGCTTGACGGTTTTGCAGACACTTTTCTAAAAGATGTTCCTTCTATAGAAAAATTAAAGGCAAATATTTATTTTGATGTCGAACCTAGAATTACAGATATAGTAATTAATAAAAAAAATAGTGTGGGCGATATCCACATCGATTCTCAAGGAGAAGGTGTAAAAAGACAAATTTGGTTCTCTCTGATTAAGTGGAATGCTCTAAATTCAATAAATCTAGAGCATAAAAACAAAAAATTCATTTGGTGTTTTGACGAACCAGAGACTCATCTCTATCCCTCAGCTCAAAGAGACTTTTACACTATTATTAAGCAAACATCATTAGCAAATGTACAATCTTTAATAAGTACACATTCAACTATTTTCGTTGATAAAACACTTATTAAAAGCATCTATAAAATTGATCTTGTAGAGGGCGTAACTAAAAACTCAAAGTGTTCATCAGTCGATGATATATATTCAAGTTTAAAACTAAAAAATAGCGACTTTTTATTTTATGATCAATTTATTGTCGTAGAAGGCGATACTGAAGAAATTTTAATTCCTCATTTCTATTTTATTGTAAATGGAACCACTATCGAATCAGATAACATTAGACTTATAAATCTTGGAGGCAAAGATAAAATCTCTCAAAATGCTATAATCCTAGATGGTATTTTGGGAGAATTTAAAAAAAGTGATTCTACGGTTTACTTTTTGTTAGACAATGATGCTAAATATAAATTTACACAATACGAAATTGATAAATATAACCCAACATTCATCGGTAAGCAGGATATTGAAGACTCAATCCATTCTTCAGTTTGGGAAAAGCTTATATCAGAAAATTTCGAAGAGTCGCTTAGAATTTCATTAGCTGAAATTAACTCAATAAAGGACGGTATTAGGGATAATGCAGAAGAGGAAAGTAAAAAGAAGTTTTACCCATGTTTAACTAATCTGATACGAAAAAAGCTTATTGCATTAGAACGAGATGATTATTATACGATAGATTCTGCTTTACCTTCAAAAGGAACAGAATCGGGGAGACTAATAATAAAATATATTGTCAATGAAAATCAATTAGATGTAACATTGACAGATAAACTAAAAGCAATAAAAGCTAGCTGCTAAAACATTACACTTCTTACACATTGAGATCGCTTTCCCGAAGCAAGTTCGGGAAAGACCTTACCTCGCTATGACGATCCCACTCAATTAGTTTAACTTTTCGACCCTTCTCATGCGTTTATAACCCATCGCTTCATAATAAACACATTTAATCCTGTATATTTAAATACCATTAAGTTACAAAGGAACCATGAAACCATTCACAACATTGTTTCTGTTGCTTGTTAGCGACTACCTGTACAAAAAAATGGATCTCGATGCACCTTTAATAGAAGCCCTCAAAATCCTTACCTTCATTATCAAATAATCCGCTATGACACTTCTTAAGAAATCAGCCATCCTGTTCCTCAGCTTAACAGCATTTACTGCTTGCTTTAACAACAGCTGGACGGAAGATGAGAGAAAAACGTTTGAAACTACCTGTCACCAAACCGACAGTGTAGAAAACCTGGTGTGTTTATTTTATGGCTTTGATAACAGTGAATTTGATTCTGTTCTCATCAAAGAATATAAAGATAGCACACTGCTCGACAGCTTTAAGCTGGTGGTTAATCCTGCTCAAAGTCCCTCTGATATCAAACGAAAAGAGCGGTCGGCCACCATCCCAAAAAAATTAAGCATTCATAACAGTTATCATTTTATAATTCCTTCACAAACACCTTATGTTCTAGACAACATGAACATGGTGATGTGGGCGCATTTTACCATGTCGGGCGAAGATTGGGGATGTGTGATGGGCGACTATACGTTAGACAGTGTACGATTTGAACATAGCTCAAATCCTACATTTATAAAACGTCTTACAAAATAGACAATCAAGCTGGTACATTGAAAATCGGCTAGTAGGAAACCTGTATCTTTAAATTAGCCATACATTATATAGGTCAACAACCTAACACACAAGCATCATGTATAAGTTCATTCTTAAATCAGCCATAGTCATCTTACTGGTAACCAATCTTTGTGGGTTTATACAACAAGCACAGATGTTTATTGGTCAGGCACCAAAAGGGTTGCCGCTTATAGACAGCGCGGCAACCGGCCTTACCTGGCGCATCCTGGTGAATGAGCATTTCGGCTATTTAAATAATCCCGGTTTGTACAGCGACGAAAATGATAGCCTTAATTATTCGGCACGCGTACTTACAGGCGCCATGTTTGGAGCCGTGTATGGCTGGTATCCGGCTACAGGAAAAAGAATGCGGGATCCCGCAACCAAAAAACGCCTCACCAACCAGTTTTACCAATCGGAAGCTCAGCAAAAGATCTTGTACAACTGGATTAAACCCTATTACATAGAAGCCTATAAAAAACAGCCAGCCTGGAAAAAGAAAATATACGCAGACATGCTCACGCGCATAGAAACTTACCTCGCCGGGTTTAATTACGCTAAAGAATTAAAAACGCTTCACGCCTATCCGGGTTCCACGATTGAGAAAGCGCCTGTCAAATCGGCCTACGGTAATTTTGCCAAGGCCGAGCAATTTATTTTCCGGCGTATCTATTATAAAGACATGACCCTGGAACAGCTGCGAAAGTGGGCAAAAATCATCCGGAAAGATTTTGATGCCATCCAATAGATTCATTGACGTATTTTAGGGAGGCCTTACAGGATTTTAGGAGTTCCTTGAAGTATTTTAGTGTATCCTTCATCAATATTAGGGAACTCTTGAAGTATTTTAGGGCAGCCTTCATCAATTTTAGGGAACTCTTGAAGTATTTTAGGGAAGCCTTCATCAATTTTAGGGAACCCCTGAGGTATTTTAGGGAAGCCTTCTATGATTTTAGGGACTCCTTTAATGATTTTACGGCCCCCCCTGAGGTATTTTAAGGAAGCCTTAAATGATTTTAGGGACCCCTTGAAGTATTTTAGGGGAGCCTTCAAGCGTTTTTCGGGTGCCGAAAGTGATTCATGCTTAAGCGAAAGTGATATATGCTTAAGCAAAAATGGATCAACTGGCCGTAAAACTCATCCAACGGTGCTGAAGAATGACTCAGCTGGCCGTAAAACTCATCCGGCGGTCCTGAAGAATCACTCAGCTGGTCTGAAAAATGACTCAGCCGGCCGTAAAAATCATCCGGTGGTCCTGAAGAATCACTCAGCTGGTCTGAAAAATGACTCAGCTGGCCGTAAAAATCATCGGGTGGTCCTGAAGAATCACTCAGCGGGTCTGAAGAATAACTCAGCTGGCCGTAAAAATCATCCAACGGGTCTGGAGAATCACTCATCGGGTCTGAAAAACGACTCAGCTGGCAGTAAAAATCATCCAACGGATCCGGTAATGGGTGTATTCAATAAACTCTGTCAAAAATGACCAAGCCATTAAATATTTTTTTAGATTTGTTTATTAGCTTAACACATGGCCGCATTCAAAAATAGAGAAAAACGTAAACAGCTGGCGCATATTCCGGCGGCATTAACCATTTTAATGCATGCCTTTGAGCGGTACCATAGCGGTCATAGCACCTGGATATTTTTTACCATCGCCGGTATCTGCTTTTTAACCCTGGTTATGTTTCATAAATCCATTGCCCATAAAATTCCCTGGGCCGATGGTGCCTTTTTTTTAATAGAAGGTTGCCTATCGCTCATCGTTTTCTATGAATTTATTCATGCCGGTAAAAAAGCACTTCCTATGATTTATTTAGGTCTGGCTATTTTTCAGTTCATTATGGCCTGGGTGATGTCGCGCAAGGGTATCCGGCATCACAAAGCCGGTAGCGGCCACTAAACATCCGTTTCTATTAATTTCCTGATACTTGTGGACTTTGGCTCCGCTCAGTCCCCGCGCCCTACCCCCTAAACCCTCCTGAGCAGATAAGCGCTTATATCCACTCTTGAAAGAAAGCTAAAACGGCAAAAAATATGGACAACTTAAAATTGTTGCGTCGTTACTTTTTTTCTTAGTCAAAAAAAAGTAATCAAAAAAGACAAGGCAATTCACCTACCCCTATTTGCGCCGCACTATTTTCCCTGAATAGCGGTCCGCACCGAATTGCCAAAATCAGCCGCACTATTACCAACGTATGCAGGGCTTCGGCTTTTCCTTGAGCAGCTAACCGCTTTGTCAAATTATGAAAATAAAAAGCCTGTTCTAAAAGGGCCTATTAAAATTTTGCGTATAAATCAAGAGGTATCAAACGCGATGGAATGTGCGTAGATTGTTCGGGCTGTTCGCGAAGCGCTTCGAACAATCCGATTGATGACGCGCAGATTTTAGCTAAATTTTAATGAGCCTTGATTTTTTTGTTA
>JAZKDT010000062.1:0-6341 GCA_040387475.1 Bacteroidota bacterium
CTGGAAAGTTCAAGCCATTGGCGTGGAATTGAAATAACGGATATGATGGGTAAAATACTTTTGTCGGAAATAGCGAACTCAACATCGTGTAAACTTGACCTCACAAACTTAAGTGAAGGTGTTTATTTAATAAAGGTAAATAGTGCTAATGAGTTGATTGCTAATAAGAAGCTTATTATTAGGAGATAATTTAAAAGCGCCTAAGATGTTCCATCAAATCCCGTTTCTGCCTTAAATCGTTTCTGAATTGATCTGGAATTAAAAAAGCCGCTAGTAATAGCGGCTTTTTTTTAGTTTTTAATAGTACACTCAGTTGTGTAAGTTTCGCCTAACACTTCGTTTGAAGCATCGCCTTCATTACATCTTGTTTGTGCATCACCCAGTTTCATTTTGCCTGTGTTGTGGCTTTCAGATGAAGTACCGTTTGGTCCTGTTTTAGTACATTCACAAGTGTAATCTTTTTTGCAGGATGCTAAGCTTAATGCTACAACTGCTGCGGCTAATAAAGTAATCTTTTTCATAGTTTATGTTTTAAGTATAAGCCCTTACTTTCAATACTTATGCCAGCGGGCAAATTTCACCCTCTCCTGTCAAAGAGTTAAGGGCCGTAGAACATTACATGGATAAGGGCAATTGCCGGTGCAAAACCAATACTTTTCGCTGTAAACTCAACATTGTCACAAGAAACATGATACGCGCCGCTGTACACTTACAGCTTTTTCGAAAGAGAGGTTGAGAGGAAGTACAGATCTTTCGCCTGCGCATATTTCACCTCTTCTTGGGGAGAAAAGGATAGCTATAACGAACGCATTCCAGCAGTCTTAAAATCGTTACAGCTTTTATTTCCTTCTTTGAACACGGGTGATTATGTTAAAACCATAGATAACATCTTTGGGCGTGTTCCAAACATCACCGGTATATGTGATAGTTTATCTGTAATACGTATAAGTAAACTTCACTTTCTCATAATGGAGGTTCTCGTCATCATAGTAATTTATTTCTACGATCTTGTTGCCAGAGTAAACAAACGATTTTTTATAAGCTAATTCTCCATTCTTGTTATAAAGAAGAACGTCTAATACCTGTGAATTTTTGCTATTATATCTGTAAGTGTATTTTATTGTTTTGGGTTTTAAAAACTCATCCGAGTTTATACTTTCTTCTGTTTTTCTGCCAAGGTGGTCATAATCGTAAAAAACCACAACACCTGTCGTTTTTCGGTTCTCTGCTTTAGTTACTTCATCTATTCTGGTAATTTGTCCTTTATGATTATACATGTAATCGTAAGTAGTACGCTCCGTTGGATAGTTTTGATCAACATCCTTTACCCAGCTTAGCTTTTTGTAATCATTGTAGGCTAACATCCTGTATTTGTATCTTGAAAAAGTAATGATGGTAGTGTCTTGTGGCTTATAATAATACTTTATCTTTTGCTTATCGTCTCCATTCGAATAACATTCCTTGCTTTCGGTCAGTCGTCCGTTTGTGTAGCTGTGTTTATAAATTTGAGAGCAATAGCCATCCACGCAAAACCAGCTTAACTTTTCGTAAATAGCATTCCCTGTTGTATCATACTTTTTTTCACAAATGGTCATTTCTTTCTTGAACGCATCTGTATTATATTTCCTGCGATAAAGAACGCCTTTAATAGATTTAACATGATATTTGGTAATGGAGTCCTTAGCTACTTCAATCTCATGATAATCTTTTAAGCTCTTAGAAAGAGAATAATAACTGACCTGACTACTCAGCTGGTAGTAAGTTAATATAATAAGTATCAGTATTTTAAGTGCTCGCATGTGTTGTAGTAAATTACTCTTTACTAAAAAAAGCCGTAAACTTTTCAGTGAACGGCTTTTATAAAAGAATATTGCATATTACTTCTTATTCTGAGCGTCAACCACCGCAATAGTGATCATGTTTACGATCTCACGAACAGAGCTTCCTAATTGTAAAATATGTACAGGTTTTTTTAATCCCATCAAAACAGGACCAATGGCCTCAGCGCTTCCTAATTCCTGCAACAATTTATAAGCAATGTTACCCGCAGCCAGGTTAGGGAAAATAAAGGTGTTAACGTCTTTATCCACTAATGTGCTAAACGGAAACTGCTCTTTTAATAAATCGTTATTTACGGCAAAGTTTGCCTGTATATCACCGTCCACTACTAAACCAGGATATTCTTTATGTAAAATGCGCGTTGCTTCCTGCATTTTTTTCGGAACTTCGCCCTCTGCTGACCCAAAATTAGTAAAGGATAACATCGCAATGCGTGGCGTAATATTAAACTGTTTAATGGTATTGGCAGTTAAAACGGCAATATCCGCGAGCTGTTGAGCTGTTGGATTTTCTGTCATGGTGGTATCGGCAAAAAAGTAGGGACCTCTTTTGGTGATCATCATATATAAACCTGCCACGCGACTCACGCCATCCTGCACTCCAATAACATCTAAAGCAGGTTTAATAGGCGCACCATATTTACGGGTTAAACCAGATATCATGGCGTCTGCCATGCCCATTTCAACCATCATGGCTCCAAAATAATTACGGTCGCGCATTAATTTGCGGGCATCATATTGAGTTAAACCACGGCGTTGTCTTTTCTTCCATAAAATATCGCCAAACTTAATGCGTCTTTCTTCCTCCTCTGGTAACCAGGCATCAATAATAGGCGTATCGCCCATATCAATCTGGTGTTCTTCCATTAAAGACAAAATACGTTCTTTATTTCCAAGTAATATTGGCTTGGCAATACCTTCGTCTTTAGCTAACTGAGCTGCTTTTAATATTTTATACGTATCAGCTTCAGTAAATACAACACGCTTAGGATTGGATTTTGCTTTATTAGCTAAACTTCTGATTAGTTTATTGTCTTTACCCAAACGGTTATCTAATTCGGTACGGTAAGCTTCCCAATCAGTAATATTACGTTTGGCTACACCGCTGTCAATAGCAGCTTTTGCAACTGCCGAACTTACAGTAGAAATTAAGCGGTTATCAATTGGTTTAGGAATAATATAATCTTTACCGAAGCTTAAATTGGCGGAGCCATATGCCAAATTTACATAATCAGGTACCGATTCTTTTGCCAGGGCAGCAATGGCTAATGCAGCCGCCAGTTTCATTTCTTCGTTAATGCTGGTGGCACGTACATCCAGTGCACCTCTGAAAATGAACGGAAAACCCAATACATTATTCACCTGGTTAGGATGATCACTGCGGCCGGTTGCTACAATAATATCCGGACGAGCCGCCAAAGCATCGTCGTAACTAATTTCAGGAGTAGGGTTGGCCAACGCAAAAACAATACAGTTTGGCGCCATCGAGCGAACCATATCCTGCGATAAAATATTTCCTTTTGATAAACCAACAAATACATCGGCGCCCTTAATTGCTTCATCCAATGTATTTACTTTTACGTTATCCGAAGCGAAATAGGTTTTGTATTGATCAAGATCCTTACGGTTTTTATTAATAACCCCTTTACTGTCGAGCATTAAAATATTTTCTTTTTTAACACCCACCGCAATGTACATTTTTGCACAGGAGTTAGCTGAAGCACCAGCACCATTGATAACAACTTTTACATCGCCCATTTTTTTGCCCGAAAGCTCAACCGCATTTAGTAAACCGGCTGATGAGATAATAGCTGTACCATGCTGATCGTCATGCATTAACGGAATATTTAATTCCTCTTTTAACCGGCGTTCAATTTCAAAACACTCAGGTGCTTTAATATCTTCAAGGTTAATGCCTCCAAAGGTGCAGGCAATATTTTTTACGGTATTCACAAATTCATCAATGTTCTTGGTGTCTACCTCAATATCAAACACATCAATATCAGCAAAAATTTTAAACAATAAACCTTTACCTTCCATCACCGGCTTTGATGCCAATGCACCAATATCGCCCAAACCCAAAACGGCTGTTCCGTTACTGATTACCGCCACCAGGTTTCCTTTAGCGGTGTATTTGTAGGCGTCCTCGGCATTTTTTTCTATTTCTAAACAGGGTTCGGCCACTCCCGGCGAGTACGCCAGTGTAAGGTCTCTTTGAGTGCTATATGGTTTGGTGGGAACAACTTCAATTTTTCCGGGCTTGCCTTGAGAGTGGTAATCAAGGGCATCTTGTTTTAAAGATTTAATTGACATAAATGTTAAATTTTAAGAGAACGAATGTACGGTTTTTAGGGAGAAAAAGTAAATATTTGTTGTGTTATCGCTGCCTATATTTTTGTACCTTAGCCATAATCAATAATTTTATTTTATGACAAAACATTTACTAACGCTCATTGTTCTTATTTTTTCTCAATTTTTGGTGAAAGCCCAGACTACAGTCGTCGACAGCATTTTTGTCGGAGGCCAATACCGGTCTTACCGTTTATATGTGCCGGCTATTTACACGGGTGCAACCGCCCGACCTTTGGTTTTAAACCTGCATGGTTATACCAGCAATGCTCAACAACAACAATTATACAGCAATTTTGAACCTATTGCCGACACCGCGAACTTTTTAATGGTGTATCCAAACGGTACGTACTCTTCCGGACAACGGTTCTGGAATGCCGGTATCTCAGCAGCTTTGGTAAATGACATTGCTTTTTTAAGTGCCTTGATCGATTCCCTGGATCTCACATATAATATTAACCTGAACCGTGTTTATTCATGCGGTATGAGCAATGGTGGTTACATGAGTCATACGCTTGCCTGTGAATTAAGCAATCGTATCACGGCTATTGCTTCTGTAACCGGAGCTATATTTACAACCCAATATGGTCCTAACTGTCATCCCATGCGTCCCGTTCCGGTTATGCAAATTCATGGCACAAATGATCCAACTGTCCCTTATAATGGAAGTTCGTCATCGATGCCTATTGATAGTGTTGTAAAATACTGGGTCACAAAAAACAACTGTAACCCTGTAGCAACGTTCAGCAATGTTCCTAATACCAATACAGGAGATGGCTGTACCGTTGAACATTATAAATATGGTGGAGGTATTTCGGGCAGTTCGGTTGAATTATACAAGGTGATCAATGGTGCGCATACCTGGCCTGGTTCTCCTTTTGTAATCGGGGTTACCAATTTAGACATGAATGCATCCAAAGAGATCTGGCGTTTTTTTAATAAGTACAACTTATCTATGTTAACTTCTGTTGAGGAAAACAATGTGTTCAAACAATCTATAACATTGTATCCCAACCCTGCGAACTCGGTTCTTAATATCAGGTCAGAGAACAATGAATCCATTATTTCGGTTGAAGTAACAGATGTTTTAGGTAAGGTGGTTCTATCAGAAAAGATAACTCCAGCTATTTCAATAGCCAACTTAACTCCTGGTGTTTACTTTATGACTTTAAAAGCGGAGGGTGGAGCTGTAGCCAAGCTGAAGTTTATTAAGGAATAGCTTAGAAGAAAACACTGATCGAACAGATAATGCGGAGGAGCCAATCTTTTTATTGTTAACTTTTAAATCCGCAAATATCTGTTTAATCCGCGTTATCCCTGTTCCAATTACTTCTTTAAGATATCTTTCTTATAAAGCGGCAAAAGATCTAAAAATTCCTGAACGGTTTTTTCCATATCGTATATATTTCCCCGTCCGCCGGCCGCATTAATATGACCACCGCCATTAAAATATTTGCGGGCAAACTGGTTCACATCAAATTTCCCTTTACTTCTAAAAGAAATTTTGATTTTGCCTTCACCTTCACTAAAAAAAGCACAAAAGGTAATGCCTTTAATGGCAAACGGGTAGTTAACAATACCCTCTGTATCGCCTTTTTGATTATTAAAGCGTTGTAATTCTTTTTCTGTTAATGAGATATAAGCTGTTTGCAGTTCAGGCATAACCACCATTTTTTCGGTAAGGCAATAGCCTAATAATTTCATGCGACTTTCACTATACGTATCATAAATGGCCGAATGAATGTCGCTTGGTACAATTCCGGTAGCCAACAAATCGGCTAAAATACGGTGGGTTGTTGGCGTTACGCTATCAAACCTAAAAGAACCGGTGTCAGTCATAATACCCGTATATAAACAGGAAGCTATATCTTTATCAATTAGTTTTTTTTCTCCCAACCCAACAATAAACTCATGAACCAACTCACAGGTTGAACAGGCTTTTACGTCGTGAAACATTAAAGTTGCATACGTATCTGGTTGTTGGTGATGATCAATCAGTATTTTTTTAGCGGTGGAATTTTTAAGTAATTCGCCTAAACCTTCCAGGCGTGAATAGTTATTAAAATCAAGCGTAAAGATGAGGTCGCTTTTGGCAATGATCGCGGCGGCTTTTTTTTGGTTCTATCATTTACCTCCCCCTCATCCTGGCGGTGA
>JAZKDT010000062.1:6351-20004 GCA_040387475.1 Bacteroidota bacterium
GGCTTTTTTTTGGTTATTGCTAAACTCAACTACTTTTTTATTGCCAGGCAACCAACGTAAAAATTCAGGATAATCGTTGGGAGTGATCACCGTTACATTTTTTTCTGTTTTGATGAGGTAGTTATACAGTGCAAGCGATGATCCCATGGCATCGCCATCCGGATTATAATGAGTAACAATAACGATGTTGTTCGATTTTTTTAATAAGGCTTTAAATTTGGGAAGGGAGTCTTTTTGCATGTTGCAAAGTTACGTTTTTTATTGGTTTTCAAACGGGTTAGGGATTGCAACGAAAATCCATTTTGCCTGCCTTTTTTGCAAATAGATTGAAGTTTAAAGCCCTGGCCGTAGGGGAACACCCGATTATAAAAAATATAAGGCATATCTACCGAGACAGATTATTTGATATAAGCACAAAATGTGTATCTTTGCAGCCTAAAAAAATAACAATGGCAGGAAATATCACATTTACAATGATTAAGCCCGATGCAGTTGAAGCTAACAACATCGGACCAATTTTAGCAAAAATCAACGAATCTGGTTTCAGGATCGTAGCTATGAAATACATGAAATTAAGCACAGAAACAGCTGGTAAATTTTATGAAGTTCACAAAGAGCGCCCTTTTTATGGCGAATTAGTAAGTTACATGAGTAACGGACCAATTGTAGCAGCTGTTTTAGAAAAAACAAACGCTGTAGCTGAATACAGAACTTTAATCGGCGCAACTGATCCAACTAAAGCGGATGAAGGAACTATCCGTAAATTATTTGCCAAGTCAATTGCTGCTAACGCCGTTCATGGTTCTGATAGCGATGAGAATGCAAACATTGAAGCTAATTTTTTCTTTTCTCAGATCGAACGTTTTTAATAAAAACGATAGATATAAAAACAAAAAAGGATTCACTATTTAGTGAATCCTTTTTTTATGACTGGTAACTGATTATTTTAAAGTACAATCAGTATTAGTTGTTCTGTTTCTGGTGTAGCCGGTTTCAACTTCTGTTTCCATGTTTGAATAGCTGTAACAAGCCTGGCGGGTTCTGAAATATTTTTTAGATTGTTTTTCAGCAGTTATTTTGGTTGTATAAAGGTCGGTATCGGTGGTGGTGTTTCCGTTATTAAAGTTAGTTACGGTGGTTACGCTGTTAGTGCACTCACAGGTACGTTCTTTTTTACAAGATACCGCTGCTACCGAAATAGCAATTGCTGATAATAAGATTATTTTATTCATATGATAAATTTTTTAGTTTGGATTATTTTAATTTACAGTCGCTTGTAGTTGTAGATGAACCATTTGAATCGGTATTCATATAGGTTGTTTTTTGGCAAAGGTCTTTAGCTTCTGATTTTTTAATTTTTTTGATCTCTACGGTAGATGTATTGATATCAGAGTTACCGTTGTTATCAGTATTTGTGATTGTACATTCACAAGTTCTGTCCTTTTTACAAGAAGCCAGGCTTAAAGCAATCACTGCAAAAGCAAAAATAAATAGTTTTTTCATATAAGATTGTTTTATAATTTTCGGCAAAGATAGATTAGTTTTCTCGCATAAGTTGAGTATAAAAATCCCCACCTGTAAAATTGTTTTATTTTCGTAATTTTAGAACAACATTATGCAGTTTCACTTAGGCTTTAAGCCAAAATCCAGTCAGCAAAAACTCGCGCATGAGCATGCGGTTTTAATGATGGGCTCCTGTTTTAGTGAGCACATAGGCAAGCGTTTAAGCGATTTGAAGTTCAATGTTCATTCTAATCCTTTTGGAATTATATTTAATCCAAAAAGCATTGAAATGGCTTTACAAAGAATTGTCACAAAACAGCATTTTACTGAACATGATGTATTCGAAAAGGACTGGCAATGGTTTTGCATGGAAGCCCACAGTTCCTTTTCGGCGGATACGAAGGTTCAATTACTAAACCAATTGAACGCAATCATTAATAGTTGGCATGAGCAGTTAAAACAGGCGAGGTATTTGATAATTACCTTTGGTTCCGCTTATGCTTACAAACATATTTCTGCTCAACAAACAGTAGCCAATTGTCACAAATTACCTCAGTCACTTTTCGAAAAAACACTTCTCGAAACCCAGTCCATTGTTTCTGATTATCAAAGATTGATACAAACGCTCCAACAATTCAATCCAAACCTGCATATCCTGTTCACCGTGTCGCCGGTTAAACATTTAAAGGATGGAGTAGTGGAGAACAACCTTAGTAAAGCTGTATTAATACAAACGGTTCACCAATTGATCAAACAAAATACACAGTGTGATTATTTTCCCGCTTACGAGTTGGTAAATGATGATCTTCGGGATTATCGTTTTTATGAAGCCGATATGGCACATCCTAATAAGCAGGCTATTGATTACGTGTGGCAAAAATTTTCGGATACTTATTTCTCTGAATTAACGGCAACATTGAACTCCAAACTAAATGATATTAAACAGGCTTTTCATCATCGTTTATTTAAGGCAAACAGCGTGTCATCCATTACCTTTAAGAAAACATATTATAAAAAATGTATAGATTTAGAAAAGGAATCACCCTTTTTGGATCTCACGAATGAATTAAATTATTTCTCACTGTAAATATGCACAACGTAAAACATATCTTTTTTGACCTTGACAATACCCTTTGGGATTTCGAAAAAAATTCGAGAGAAGCTCTACTACATTTGTTTTCAGAACATACTATTGATAAACACTGCAAAACAGATTTCGATACATTTATTGCGATCTACGAAGTCATCAATCATGAGTTGTGGGATCTTTATAGCGTGAAACAAACTACCAAAGAAGAGTTACGCTACCAACGCTTTTACAAAACATTTCTTCATTTTAAGTATAATAACGTGGCATTGGCGCATCAGTGGGCCGACGATTACCTGAAAATATCCCCTTACAAAACCCATTTGGTCGAAGGCGCCCTTGAGGTTTTAACCCATTTGAAGGAAAACTATAAGTTGCATATCATTACCAATGGATTTAAAGAAGTACAGCATATTAAATTAGATCAGAGTAATCTAAAAACTTATTTTGATCACATCATCATTTCTGAAGAGCATGGGTTTAACAAGCCCGACCGCCAGATATTTGACCTGGCCCAACATCTTACTGCCGCGGATTCGGGTAGTTGTGTAATGATAGGTGATAATTATGAAGCTGATATTTTAGGCGCTTTAAATGCGCAGTGGAAAGCCATTTACTTTTCAGGAACTAAAACCACCAATGAGGATAAGAATTTTTCGAGAATAGATAAACTGGCTGAATTAAAAGAGATATTTAAAATTAAGGCTTAGCCAGCCAGGTTTCAATTTCTGCCTGGTCAAGCTCCATGTAATTTACTTCCACTTCTACTACGGAATTATTTACCAGGTAAATAACCGGCAAATCCAGTCCGGCCAAACGAATAAAATTTCTTCCGTTTAAAACGCAATAGTCAATGTTTCTTGCTTTGGTATCATCAAAAAACACCGGGAGCATATCATATTCTCCATTAAGAACCAGAAACATAGAGATACCGGGATTTTTTTCTTTGATCAGTTTCATTTTTTTCGCTGCAATCCGGCAATGCGGGCAACTCATGCTCATAAATGAAATAATATGTTTACCGGTGCTCAACGTTTTTGGTGCAGGGCGTATTTTCGCATTGTCATATAAACTATCTAACTCAAGTTTAAAATGATCATCTTTTTTAGTGAGGTAAGATTGAGAATGGTTTAAATCTACATAATTTAAAATATGGGGCATGGCAAACGCGGTAATAAACAAAGCTCCAAACAGCCATTTTCCAATTTTACCAAATGTAAAGCCTTCGTAATATTTATATAACAGGAAACAAACTGCCAGCATAACAGCATTTTTTATTAAGGCTTCTAAGGGTGTCATCGTAATAGCGGCACCAAAACATCCGCAATTACCGTTATTACCTGATTTAATCATAATAAATACCAGGTAGATACAAAATGCTATTAATGAACCAACCGTTAATTTAATGGTAAAGCGCATATAAAGCCCGGTAATCAATAATAATCCGATTAAAAATTCGAGACCGATCATAAAACGGGCTATAAATGGAGCCATTCGCCAGCCACCCAAACCAAGATCTACAAACGTAAATTCAAAGGGTTCAACAGCCGGTAACAATTTGACGTAACCGCTAAAAATGAACACTACGCCCATAATGGCGCTGATGATAAAAAAAGCAGATTTGATGAGAATTGGTTTCATATTTAACGGCATAAAAGTAATCTTTTATTTTTTTGTACAGTTGCAGCTGCAACGAATATTAGCAAATTATAGTTAAAATTCTTATTTCGTATAACGGCATCCATAAAAAAAGCTCCCGTAATTAATACGGGAGCTTTTGTTTTGTAAGAATAACAGATTATTTGCTTAAAGTGCAGGTTTCTGAGTATCCGTTATATACTGTAGAAACGCAGTTTGCTCTGGCAGTTTTTTTAGAAACTCCAATGATTTTGTGAACGTTTGATCCTGAATTAGAACACACACACGTGTAATCTTTTTTGCAAGAAGCAAAACTAATTGCTAAACAGGCGATTGCTAATATGCTTAATTTTTTCATTTTATTTATGTTTTATATTATTAAATAGCTTAGTTTAATTTACAGTCTCTTGTAGTAGTTACTCCGTTGTCTGTATCAGTTGTTTTAACACAAGCACGTTTTGCATCTCCTTTTTTAACTTTCACAAAAGTTACTTCTGAAGTTGTTGTTGTTGAACCGGTTTGAGTAGATGTGTTTGTACAAGTACAAGTATAATCTTTTTTACAAGAAGCTAAGCTTAACGCTAAGAAAGCTACTGATAATATGGTTAATTTTTTCATTATGTATATTTTAAGATGTTAAATTAATTATTTTAAAGTACAAGTTACTTCTGTAGTCGATGTTGCAGTAACTTCATAAGAAGTACCTAAGCCATATACATCAGAATCAGTTGTTTTTTTAGACAAACAGTTTGGTCTTGCAACCGATTTTTTTGATTTCGTAATTACATAAGCATACGCATCAGAATCAGAAGATGAAATAACTGTAGTAGATGTGTTAGCTCCAGAAGGTGTTGCTGTAGACGATGAAGTCGATGTACAAGTACAAGTTCTGTCTTTTTTACAAGACGCTAAGCTTAAAGCAGCAATAGCAAAAGCAAATAATGTGATTTTTTTCATTTTTATATTTTTTTTTAATTTATTAGCAAAACTATATATTATTTTTTAATCAGGAATACCCAGAGGAGGGTATTTTCAAAAAAAAAGCTGTTATTAAATAACAGCTTTTCTTTTTCAATGCGTAGTGATTATTTTACTTTTTCTTCGCAAGTATAACCATAAGCGATCCAAGCAGCACCTGCTGATTCGCAAGAAGCTTTAGCATCTTTCTTTTTGATTTTACCTAAATCATAAGTGTAAGATCCGCTAACGCCATTGTTAGTACCAGTACAAACACAAGTGTAGTCTTTTTTGCAAGAAGCAAAAGAAGCTGCGATAACAACAGCTGCTAATAATGTAATTTTTTTCATTTTTGGTTTTTTTAAAGTTTATGCAAATTTATAATGTTTTTTTTAGATAACAACACTAGTAGGCAGTATTTTGCATATTTATAATCATTCTAAATAACGGAAACAGAAAAAATACAGAATTGAAGGCCTGTTTTACTGGTGTTTGGGCTAAACATCACTTAATTATTACCCATGAATGGTTTCTTTTTTAGAGTAATTTTTAACTAAATCACCTTCAAATTGGAGCCATTCCTGCCATCTTTTATCAATATCTTCTACATGAGCTCCGTATTTTCGGGCAAAACCTATAAATAAAGTGTAATGCGTGGCCTCACTGATCATCAATTCCCTGTAAAAAGATCTCAGATCCTCGTCATTGATTTGCTCGGATAGCAATTTAAAACGCTCGCAGCTCCTGGCTTCTATCATCGCGCCAAACAATAAACGGTCAATCAGCACAATTTCCTTTCGGTGATCGCCTTTTCGCATAAATTTGTAAAGTTCTCCTACATATTCATCTTTACGCTCAAATCCAAGTTTTAAACCTCTTTCCTGTATTTTTTGATGCACCATTTCAAAATGGCTCAGCTCTTCTTTGGCTAATTTCACCATTTCTTCTACCAGGTCGGTGTGGTAAGGATAACTGATCATGGTACTAATAGCGTTAGTAGCAGCCTTTTGCTCACAATAGGCGTGATCTGTTAAGATTTCTTCAATATTTTTTTCAACAATGTTTACCCAGCGAGGGTCTGTTTCTAATTTAAGTCCTAACATGATGCTATTAATAGTATGCAACAAAATTAGAACATAAAACCGGAAGATAAAATTAAGCCGAGAATTAACTTCTTAATTTGTCCAAAAGATCATTCAGGGTGTTGATGTCTTCTGTGGTTAAGGATTTAAGAGTTTGCTTTGAAATATCATCCACGTGGTCAAGAGAATGTAATAATTCCAGACCGGCTTCGGTGATGATCACATCTACGCTTCTTCTATCATTGGGGCACTCTCTTCTAATTAGTAATTTTTTTGTATTAAGCTTATCTACAATGCGAGATGCATCGCTCATACGGTCAAGCATACGCTCTTTGATCAGTTTAATGCTACAAGGATTAGGAAATTGCCCTCTTAAAATGCGGAGCACGTTATATTGCTGAGATGAAATATCAGAATCTTTGAAAAATGAGCCCTGTTTTGAACTTATCCAATTAGACGTATATATGATATTAAGCATTAATTTTTGCTCTATGCTTTTAAATTTTTTTTGCTGTATTTCGTCTTCTAACTTCAATCTTTTTAATTTATAAAGTCCCCGGTAATTATACCGGGGACTAAAGTAATTATATTTAATTATTATTTTGCTTTTGTGATCTCAACATTGATATCTAATCTCACATCTTCGCTTACTGCAACACCACCAGCTTCCAAAGCTGCATTCCATGCTAAACCAAAATCTTTACGGTTGATTGTTCCTGTTACTTTAAAAGCATAACGCTCCATTCCGTATGGATCTTTAACAATTTTAGAAGCACCTATAGCAGTTAACGTTACAGATTTAGTTACTCCGTGCATAGTTAAATCACCCACTAATATATAGGTACCTTTTACCTTACCTGGTTTCATAGATTTGCTTACGAATGTAATTTTAGGAAATTTAGCAACATCAAAGAAATCAGGGCTTTTTAAGTGGCCATCTCTTTTTTCATCATCTGTATTGATACTTGCAGCGTCTACCGAAAAATCAATTTTGGCGTCTGTAAAGTCCATATCTCCTTTAGAAGAAACTTTTCCTTCATAAATTTTGAATTTACCTTCTGTTTCACTTACCATCATGTGAGTTACAGCAAAGCCTAATTTACTGTGAGATGCATCTACATTCCAGTTGGTTTGTGCTTGCGCGCTTAAAGAGATTGCTGCAACAGCTACTAATGTTTTTAATGTTGTTTTCATAAATTGTATTTTTTTAAGTTTTAAATAATTCGGATACAAATATATGTTATAACATTAGATGTTTCAACATCTAAATAAAAATATAAGCAAAAATTTACTTAAGTGATACCTAATCAATAAGTTAAATTTTGTATATTTGAAAAAAAATTAAAAACCCATGTTTTTTACCGGAATTTCTAAAAAAAATAAGCTGAAATCGAGGATGCATAGTCTATTATTTACCGCGGTATTATTTATCCTGTTTCTTTTTACGGAGCGTACCTCCGCACAATTGAGTTATGGAGCATCTGCTGTTTTTGGATTAACTAAAATTGTACCTTCTTATTCCGGAAATGCTATTCAAATTCGTCGCGCTTGCGATAACGCTACTGTGAATATTGGGTTTAATGCCTGCGGCAATTTAGATACAGCTGCTCTTAATGCTTTTGCCGGTTTGCAAAACTTTCCCCTGTCATCAATTACAACCGCTGCAGCCACCGCTTTTAGTTTAAGAAAGGTAAATTGTTCTTATGCTGGTTCCGCCATCCGGATAAGAAGTACAGCTGTGGGAACACCAACCTTTGATATTGGGTTTACGGTTAACGGTGACCTGGATACTACCACCATGAAAACATTCATTGGTTCCAACAGTGCTTACGTTACTATTTGGTACGATCAAAGTGGAAATGGCAGGAATGCAACATCGATTGTAACGGGAACAAATCAACCGCGTATTATGTTATCAGGAATAATAGAAAGACAAGGAAACAAACCTGCCATTCGTTTTTTAGGAGCCAATAACGCCGGACGTGGATTTGCCACGGCAAACTTAAATATTTACGGCACCGCTGCTTGTTTTAATGGTGTGGTTAAGGTTAATACCGATCTAACATATAATACATTTCTCAACCTTTCAAATTCAAATTTTCCAAACCCACTTGATCATTATAATGGTACCATCGTTATCGGTAATGGTTCTTCAACTTATTCTTTTTACTCACCATCCCAAAGTTTAAATGCCAGTTATCCTAATGGGATATGGACTTATCAGGCCGGCGGGGTTACAGCTGCCAACATTAGAATGTGGCACAATGGAACAAGTATTTTAACAGGAGGAACTAATTCAAGTTCTTATGGAAATGTCAGCCGTCCTTTATATATTGGAACACGAGATGATTATTTAACAAATCTGGATGGATGGATGTCGGAGGCTATTACATTTTCGGTTATACCTTCTAATACGGATAGAAATTTTTTGGAATGGACGCAATCCAGTTATTACAATATTAGTGGCGGAAACTCTTTAGGAACCTTGCCAGCCGGCACTTTACCAAGTGCTTTTGTGATGACCTGGTATGACCAAAGTGGAAGCGCAAAAAACCTTTCGCAACTAACAAATGCAAATCAACCCCGAATTGTAAATACGGGCGTCGTGGATAAACAAAATTCTATACCGGCCATTTATTTTAATGGTAGTTCCAATTATTTATCTGCGTCCGATGCAGGTCTTCCGACCAGCGATTTATCTATTTCCGCCATAGTGAGGTCCAATGCAGCAAGTTATGGGTCGCCAAGCTACGGTTCATTTTTACATTACGGAGCTGCGGGTTCGGGAAATGCCGTTTTTGCAACTTACGGTACTGATGGTAATATGGGAACAAACGCGGTTTCCATATCACAATACAGTGATGCTTTGGGCATAACTAACAGTTTGGGCGCAAGTCTTATTTATACAACATCCAGGTTAGGAAACAACTACTCCTTATGGAAGAATGGCGGAAGCGCTGCATTTAGAACAATGACCTCCAATACTACCTTGTTTGGTACCGATGGGATGTGTGTTGGTTCTTTTAATGCCACATTGGGCGGCAGTTATCTCAACGGATATATTTCTGAATTGTCTATTTATCCTACTTCATTTTCATCAACCCGCCGTATCTTATTAGAATCAAATCGCTCAGCATATACTGGTATCGCTGTAATCAATAATAAATATACGCCCCCGGCAGCCGGCAGCTATAATTTGTACGTTAATGGCATAGGTAGGGAAAGTGCTACCGATACGGTATTAGGTACAAGAGTAACCGTGGGTATGGGAATTAAATCAGGTATGATTACCGGAACAGATTTTCTCCAATCGGACGGTGATTATCTAACATACGGAATTAACTGTCCGCTGACCCCGGGAACCTCCACTTTAAATTTACCAGGAACAATTGTAGAGCGTTGGCGAAACGATTGGTACATTTATAAAACAGACGTGGGCACAACAGGTGGAAATATCAAAATATATTTCGATTTTAGCGATTACTTGGGTGGGTTCATGCCTGGAGCTGTGGCTAATTATGAATTGATGTACCGAAACTCGTCTTCCGGAACCTTTGCCATTGTGGCTGGAACAACAAAATCCATTGCAGGCGACAGAGTAGAATTTGATTTGAATTCATCTGGCGTTAGTAATGGATATTACACCATTGGTACAAAAAACGCCATTACAAGTCCTTTGCCTATTGAATTATTATATTTTGCAGCAGTGCCAAACGGCAATCAGGTAGATATAAGTTGGGCGACGGCAACTGAATCCAATAACGACTATTTTACGATTGAGAAAAGTGATAATGGTGTTAATTTTTTAAACATCAAAACAGTAAAGAGTAAAGGAACCAATGGCAACAGTGTAACTCAACTTAACTACACCGACGTAGATATGAGACCATATAGTGGAACATCTTATTACAGATTAAAACAAACCGACTTCAATGCGATATTTAAATACTCGAACATCGTTGATGTTACTTTCGACCAGTCTTCTGAAAAAGATATTCTGGTTTACCCCAATCCCAATGAGGGACAATTTACTCTGAATTTTAAAGGATTTAAGGCCCTCGATGGCGGCGTTCAAATTATAATATTAGATGCTTTAGGAAAAAAAGTATATGACCAGACACTAGTGTTGACTGGTGATTTGAACGCTTATCAAATAACACCTTCAGAAAAAATAAGCAAAGGCTTTTATTTTATGTCGTGCATAATTGATGGAATTACCTATGCTGAAAAAGTAGTGGTTAATTAGATATTGTCCTGAATTATTTTAAAACATTTATCTTCTGCATATGAAGTATATTTTCATCTGAAACTAAATAAACGACATAAAGTCCTGAGTTTAGATTCAATGGAATGTCAATTGTCTCATATTGTGCTATGTCCACCGTGTTTTTAGAAACAATTTCGCCTAAAAGATTTACTATTTTAATAGACGTTTTTTGGTAGGCAGGATCCATTTTCAAAGTAACATGTAATAAAGTGGAAGCAGGATTAGGAAATAAAACCATTGGATCTGTGGTTTTTTTTATGCAATTTACATCAACTGGCTTGTAAATAGTTTTCGTTCCGTTTTTATCTATTTGCGATAACTGGTAATATTGAACACTATTAGATAATTCTGTATCCTTATACATATAGGAATGTGTCATATTAGTGGTGCCACTACCCTGGATTTTAGTAACATATAACCACGTTAGGGCATCTAAACTCTTTTCAACTAAAAAATAATCATTTATTCTTTCTGAAGCGGTCGCCCAGTCTAACTGAACTCCATTTACATCACATACAGCATTAAAATACATCAATTCAATTGGAAGAGAGGGGTTACCGCCCGAACTCCCGTTGGTGATTGTCCAAGGGCCGGTTAAATTCCCGTTATTACTGCTCCATTCCGATGAACCGTTTCCAATATTAATTTTTTGAGAGTTATTTCCTGGTTGGTCCGTTGTTAATTTTCCGCCCGAATAAATGTTTATAGTAGAAGTTGCTACTACATCTAAACGGCTTGCATTTCCTGAAAAAAATAAGGTACCATAAATATTGATTTTGGTGCCGGTACATCCGCCGCCGGTTAAATCAACGGTAGTGTTAATAGTAACAGTGTATCCCGATGGAATAATGATAATATCATTGCAGCTTGGCACCGACCCGCAAGACCAGGTAGAAGCAAGAGTCCAGTTAGATGAGGCAGATGCCGTGCAAGTTGCGGACCGGGATTTTACTGTAAAAAATGAAATGAGTGCGACAAAATATAAAAACCGCATATAAAAAATATTAAATCAAGGTTTGCGTAAATAAAATACGAATTTAATTAATTTTTGGATTGATTTTTCAAAAAATCTTACATATACATCAAAAAGTATGTAACAACAGTATCTTAATATCTGTTGCAAAATTGACTGGTTTGTTAAAATTTCTAGTATCTTTGTTCCCCTAAATTAAAGCCCACGCTTGTAAGTGGGAGCAATATTATGATAAAAATTACTTTACCAGATGGTTCCGTCCGCGAATACCCAAAGGGAACCACCTCAATGCAAATAGCACTGAGTATCAGCGAAGGCCTTGCAAGAAATGTATTGGCAGCAAAAGTTAGCAACGAAGTAGTAGACGCTAACAAACCCATTAATCAGGACAGTACGGTAAGCTTATTAACGTGGAACGATGACGAAGGTAAAAATACACTTTGGCATTCGTCAGCTCATTTATTAGCGGAAGCGTTAGAAGCCCTTTATCCAAATGTAAAATTTTGGGTGGGACCTCCTTTAGAAAACGGGTTCTACTATGATGTTGATTTAAACGGAGAAACCTTAACGCCTGCTGATTTTGAAAAAATTGAGGCTAAAATGTTAGAGTTGGCGCGTCAAAGTAATGAGTTTGTTCGTAAAGAAATCAGTAAAGCTGATGCCATAAAATATTTTACGGATAAAAACGATTCTTATAAACTCGATTTATTAGAGCGTTTGGAAGACGGAAATATTTCATTATACACCC
Source organism: Bacteroidota bacterium (assembly GCA_040387475.1). GTDB lineage: Bacteria > Bacteroidota > Bacteroidia > B-17B0 > Aurantibacillaceae > UBA4416. The sequence continues at coordinate 18,607 of JAZKDT010000062.1, forward strand.
AGGGTAATTTTACGGATTTATGCCGCGGACCTCATATTCCCAATACCGGATTTATTAAAGCGGTGAAAGTTTTAAGCATTGCCGGGGCTTATTGGAAAGGTGATGAAAAAAATAAAATGCTTACCCGTATCTACGGAATTACTTTTCCTAAAGATAAAGAACTGAAAGAATATTTGGTTTTACTGGAAGAAGCAAAAAAACGTGATCACCGTAAATTAGGCAAAGAGCTCGAGTTATTTACTTTCTCTGAAAAAGTAGGGGCAGGTTTACCTTTATGGTTACCTAAAGGTGCCATGTTGCGCGAGCGTTTGATCCAATTCATGCAAAAAGCACAATTGAAAGCTGGCTACTTACCGGTAGTAACACCTCATATAGCCCAAAAAGAACTGTATGTTTGTTCAGGACATTATGAAAAATATGGTGCCGATTCATTTCAGCCCATTAAAACACCGCACGAAGGCGAGGAGTTTTTCCTGAAACCAATGAATTGTCCGCATCACTGCGAAATTTATAAGTCGTCGCCTAAATCATACAAAGATTTGCCGGTGCGTTATGCGGAGTTTGGAACGGTTTACCGTTATGAGCAAAAAGGTGAATTGCATGGTTTAACCCGTGTACGTGGCTTTACCCAGGATGATGCGCATTTATTTGTAACTCCCGAGCAGGTAAATGAAGAATTTTGCAAGGTAATTGACCTGGTGATGTATGTGTTCAACGCACTGGATTTTAAAGATTATACCGCACAGATCTCGCTACGTGACCCGGAAAATAAAACCAAATATATTGGATCTGATGAAAACTGGGTTTTGGCTGAACAGGCCATTATTGATTCAGCCGCTAAAAAAGGTTTAAGAACAGTAGTTGAAACTGGTGAAGCGGCATTTTATGGCCCCAAGCTTGATTTCATGGTTAAAGATGCCATTGGTCGTAAGTGGCAATTAGGAACTATTCAGGTAGATTATAACTTGCCTGAGCGATTTGAATTGGAATATACCGGTTCCGATAATCAAAAACACCGCCCCGTAATGATTCACCGGGCGCCATTTGGCAGTTTGGAGCGTTTTATCGCTGTTTTAATTGAACACTGCGGAGGAAATTTTCCTTTATGGTTAACACCCGATCAATTTGCCATTTTGCCAATCAGCGAAAAATATAATGATTATGCAAAAAAAGTTTTAGAATTGCTAAATATTTCCGATATTCGCGGCCTTGTTGATGACAGGAACGAAAAAATCGGTAAAAAAATTCGCGATAACGAGGTAAACAAAATTCCGTTTATGCTTGTTGTAGGCGAAAAAGAAGCCGAAGAAGGAACCGTTGCAGTAAGAGAACATGGTAAAGGTGATATAGGCACAATGACTATTGAAGAATTTGCAAAACTCATACAAACAACCATTG
>JAZKDT010000063.1:0-40485 GCA_040387475.1 Bacteroidota bacterium
GGGGAATAAGCGTTGATGTTGAAATGGGTTCCAAGCACCTGTACTTTCTGTCCTAAGGTGCTGACTATAAAAGGATGTTCCTTGTCTTTGCTGATCTCAAAGTAGGCTTCTCCTGCTATTAACCTAAATTTGCGCTCGCCTGACTCGATGTTCAGGTTTGCTGCATATTGTACTACTGTAGAGGAGTTGAGCCATACTTTGGTGCCCTCCGGCAATTCGATCTGATATTGTCCGCCTTTTGGGGTATTAATGGTTTGTATCGCGGTCAGATCGGCTACGGGTATTTTGGTGCCATCGTTGTAGCTGATTTTTTCTGATCCGACGATGATCCCCTGGTGATTCTCGCTCAGTGGGATACTCTGGCCATTGGATAACAGCAGCGTTGCTTTGTTGCCGCCCGGCGCAATGTCGGTGATCTGGGATTTGCTCGCTAGGTTATATTGTTCTGGATTGTACAGCCATGCTGCAATGGCAATCAGACTTACCGCGGCTGCTGTGGCTATGCACAAACGCCAGTTTAGTTTTATGAATTTGTTAGGGTTATGCTTTAGTTCTTTTAGGCTCTTTCTAAGCAGGGCATCGGTATCCAGCATTTCCTGTAAGTCAGGTGCTGTGTTGTTTTGAGCGGTATAGCTGGTCAGCCAGCTTTCTAACAATGCTTCTTCCTCAGTACTGCAAGTTCCATTTTGATATTTAGTCCACAAATCTTCTGCCTGTTTTTTACTCATTGTGTTTCACCTTTAAACATATTGCTGATCAAAATGAAATTGTCCCGGTTTTATTTGATTTATTCTGTCAAGCTGACTTTTTTAGGGGGAATATTTGTTGATGTGTATTTTTTTCTTCAAATTGACTGGAATAGTCACAATAAAATTTATAGACTGGCATATATTTAACGCACCATGTTGAGTAACATTGAATACGTCATATCCTCCTCTGAGGATATAGAAGAAATCCTGGTGGAATCTGTCAGGGATTATTTTCTTCGCGAGGCTTCCGAGGATCCGGATATGGAAAAAACCATAGGGGAATTCCTGGATGGGTTCAGGGAGGATTTGTATTTTGTCGTAGAGTATCCTTATGTAGATAAAGTTTACCGGGACAGCTACTATTCTTATTATGCCTCTAAGCATTCCGCTTATCAGCGGGATTGCATCAGGGTGCTGATCTTTGAAAAGGAGTTGAAGATCCGGGATTTTTCCAATCCTAAAAAGTACAAAAAGCTGCAGGACGATTTTCTTGGATATTTTGTACTGAGACCGCTTAGGACAATTATCGGCAGGTCCCTGATCAATCCTGTTGCTTTTGAAAATAAAACGATCAAGATATGCCTGCAAAAGAGCGAATGCCTGGTGCTTGGAATCAAGCTTACGGTAGCGGGCTTTCCGCACAGTTCGCAGGACAGTGAAACAATAACCTGTGCAGAGACTACGATCTGGTCTGCAATGGAGTATTTTGGCACCAGGTATTCCGATTATAAGCCCGTGCTACCATCCACTATTATTAAGACTATGGAGCGGATAGCGGTTCAGCGTCAGTTACCCAGTAATGGACTCACCATGGAGCAAATTTCCTTTGCGCTCAAGCAGTTTGGATTTGGTACCCGGATATATTCCAAAGAACAGTACGATGAAGAGCTGTTCGATATTATTGACGCTTACATAGAATCGGGGATTCCGGTGATGACCGGACTGGAATCTGATGAAGGAGGATTTGGCCACGTGGTTGTGCTGATCGGAAAGCAATATCAGGCGGGGACAGCTAAATTTAAAGGGATTAAAAAAAGGAAGCTGATGGTTTCTGGAAAGCAAACAGGTTATCACGACATTGCCCAGTTGTCCAGTAGCTATGTGATCCAGGATGATAATCTCGCGCCATATCAGATAGTTACTCTTGATAAACCGGGGGCGCATTACCAGGATTCGGCATCTAGGGGTTATAAAATTGATACAGTGGTGGTTCCCTTATATCCAAAAATTTACCTGGAAGCCTATGTGGCAAAGAACTTGATGCTGCAAATATTGAAGGATGCGGTGCTTGGGTATCAGTTTAAAGCTGGATTCGTTTTGCGTTGTTTTCTAGCCTCAAGCCGTTCTTTTAAAAATCATATTGCTAAATCAGCTACCATAGGCAGAGAAATCAGGAGTACCATTTTGCTTTCGAAAATGCCGAAATTTATATGGGTAGCGGAAATTTATGGGAAAAATGGCTATGTACCTTTTACAGGTGAAGCTGAAGGTCTTGTTGTTCTTGATGCTACAGAAGCCAATTCAACTAGTGTTGATACGCTTATTCTTGCAGCTTATCCGGATAGGTCTATTGCAATTGATCAAAATAAATTCATAACTTTGGAACATATCTTGCAGAACTACAGTTATTACAGTAACTTACAATAATAGAGATCATGAGTAAAAGGGTAAAGTTTTCATTCAGTTCCGTCAACGACGGAAAGACCGCTGTGATAAAAGCGGAGGATATTGCTGCGTCCAGTCAAAGGATCAAGCAGGAGATGAAGCCTGTAGTAAGACGTTATAAGAAGAATGAGACGGCTTCTGTCAAAGATGCCCGTAGGTTGGTGCTCAACGCGTAATAATTTTAAGTTTTATGGTTTTTAGTGCAGTGCTCAATTGATTTCTTACGGTTTTGTCGGAAATTTCTAATTGGGTTGCAATTTCTTTGTTGCTCAGTTGTTCTACTTTGCTCAGCTGAAATATTTGTTTCATTTTTTTTGGAAGTGCATCGATTGCTTTATCAATGACTTCCTGCAGTTCTTGTTCCCGAATGTTTTTATCGGCTGTATATTCTCCCTGTTTTATAAAGGCGCTTAGGGAATCCAGGTATTTGTCCTGTAATTTTTGCCGGGAGATATAAGTCAGTGCTTTGTTTCTGATTGCCGTGTAAAGGTAAGGCGCGATCGGAGTATTTTCTTTTAGGTTCTCGCTGTTCGTCCAGATATACAACAAAACCTCCTGGATGACGTCTTTAGCGACAATGGGATCATTTAACAATTTACGGGCAAAAAGGTACATTGATGCCCAGTAGCGCTGGTAAATTTCAGTGTAAGCTGCATGGCTACCCTCCTTCAATAGGATGATTAGATGAGCGTCTGTAAGCCAAGATTTCTTAATGGCGCTGTACATAATAAAAATATTGAATAACCACAATAAATAGTTCGAACTTCCAAAGTTTCTCAACAGTTACAGGTCGGTTACGACAAAAAGGCCGTATTTTAATATTTAAGTAATGGAAATGGACTGGGTATTTATTATGGGAGTCGACAAGGCTATTTGAAAATACATACTCAATTGTAGTATTTCTTTGTTGGATTTTATAAGGAGTTTTAAGTCTAGCCATGTTTTCCAATACTTATTAGAACTCGTATGGCATTGGCCTGAAAAATAAGTAGGCTCTGAATGCGCAACCCTAGCACCGGCAGGAGCTTGAACGCGACTTACAACAGAGCCCACTTATAGTCTAGTCAAATATATGTGTATTAATACACAATAATATCCTAGAACTATAAATTGGGCTTTAATCTGGTGCTCGCGTTCGTAAAACTGCCGGTTTTGGGAAACGAGATCTTTGATTAAAACCCAGTTAAGACGCTAAGAAAAAACTTAGGTTTTAACTGTATGTATTTGTTAATTATTTCTTTTCAAATTTTTTAATAATGTTTATTAAACATATCAAATATAATTATTTAAACTCTAGCATCCAAAATTAAAAGCGTCTTTAAGTATCGTTTTGATTCATTTATCATTAGCTAATTGAATCATGAATAATGAATACTATGTTAGTGATAAAAAAGATCCAGAAGATGATTTAGATTATTTTTTGAAATCACTAGGTGAATACATCAGGCTGGAACGAGAAAAAGCTGGTTTTAATAACGCAAGTGAGTTTGCTTTACTCATTGATATCGCAGAATCACAATACCGAGAATACGAGCGAGGAGAGACGGATTTAAGAATAAGCAGTCTTTTAAAGATTTTTAAGGGTTTGGATAGAAAATCGAAAGATGTCTTTTCTTTCGATATCTTTTCAAGAGATAGTGAAATTCAGAAAGAAAAATTCCAATCGGAATATTTGGAGACCCAAGTTAGACATCAAGTTTCTTTAATAACTGACATTGAATATGAACAAAACCTAACTTCATTGGAGATAAATAGAATTTATAAAATATTAGTTCATTGTTTGAAATATAGAACGAAGCAAGAGATCACCAAATACTTAGGGCTAGCTGGAAAGACTAAAAATTTTCAGACTATATTCAATCTATTGCTGGTAAAAGAATGGATAGCTATGAAGTCACCAGAAAAACCCAATACTCCTCGGCAACGCTATTACACAACTAGCATTGGTAAAAAAGTAATGCAAATCAGATAGTTCTTTGTCTTTTTTAAGACATAAACTGTATATTACAATGAATATGACCTCTTCATTTCAATTCAAACAGAGGACTTTTGAGCCGCTCTACAAGCTAAAGCTTACACGACATCATCCTTGATACTGATCAGCTCCCAGACGGCTTAAAATTGCTTAAATCAGAGCTTACAATTTACAGGATCACTCCATAAAAAACAGCCTCCAAGTATCAAATCGGCCACTTTCGCGTGTATTCGAGGGGTCAGTTTGCAGGGTAAAAAAGCGTCAGTTTAGTGGGTATTGAGTGTACACTTGTTGAAACTCCCAGTTTCTTTAGGATTACTGTTACCTTACTTATATGTGCACTAAAACCCCCTAAAACATTCTTAAGTTAGATCGATTGTGGGGGGGGGTATGTATATTTTCTCTAAGATAAATTTTATAAATCATCAAACGGGCTTTTTGTTTTTGAAGACTTATTGTAGTGGCGTAAGTATTAAGCTTGTTTGCTTACTAAATTTCTGTATCTCGTATTAATATGGCGATATGCCGTTATCATCGTTGGAAATTCCTTTTTTGCTTTTCTTAAGGGTGGATGTCAATCCTCCAAAACGATAGTTTAAACTTGCAGAAAAGCTTCTAAGATACCTTTGGTTGGTTTTTTCCTGATAAAAGGTTGAAGCATTTGTCGTACTGGTGTTATTTCTATACTTAGAAAATGGATTGCTTGCTTCGGCTGTGAAATAACATCTATCTTTTATCAATTCTTTTGTTACGTTGAACCCGCATCCCCGAAAAGGACTGTTCTCTATACCCTGCAAATTAATATCAGCTCCATTCAAATTCACACTTCCTGATGCCCGCCACCCTTTATCAAAACGATAGGAAGATGATGCGGCAAAATAATACATTACCCGATAGTTTTTTACTACCATGTTATCAACTAACCCATTAACTCGACCGTATATAGTCATTAAGTTCGCATTCATATTCCATCTTGAAGTGAATGGATAATTTACGTTAATATTAGACATGACCATACGCATACGCCCAGAATTTTGTAATGTAGAACGGGTGATATTATTAACTGCATCGTAAACCTGCGAAGGCATCACCATTTTAGAACTAAAGTCATAATTTATCCGGATGTACAATGAAAGTTTTTTGAAACTACTAAAGCTTAATTCAAAGCTATTAGAAGAAGCAGGTAGGAGATCAGGATTGCCGCTCGATTCAATGTTTGGATTAGAACGGTCTACAAAAGGATTTAAATGCTGTATCTCCGGTCTCCTGATTTTTCGTGAATATCCAAATAAAAAGCTGGTATTATTTTTAAGTTGTTTTTGAACGGATATCGACGGGATATAATCAAAGTACGATCTCTTTATTTGCGTATTGTTAGACACAAATTCTGCATCAATAGTAGCCTGCTCTAATCTAACCCCTGCCTTGAAGCCCCAGTTATTCAATTTATATTGATAAGAATTGTATACACCGATAATATCTTGCGTATTATGGAATTTATTGCTAAGTCCCTCATTCATTGCAAATACCTGATTTATGCCTAAAGTGTCATATAAAAAGTTGGTTTTATTATTCCTTATTGTTCCTTTTACTCCAGCTTCAAACGTCAAATTTTTAAATGGATAAAAATAGTCGGCCTGGAAAGACTGCTCTAATGACTGTTCGTCATTCTTCTGGTTGTAATCAGGCAATTGGTAAAAAACCTCATCAGTAACTTCAAAATTTCCGAACCGATTGTTATTTGCTTTTAAAACCCGATAGGAAAAGGTTAATAGTCGATTTTTATCACTTTCAAATCCCATTTGATAGTTTAAAGAAGCGTCCATATTCTCACCTCCCGGTTTGTTGGTACTTATAATCCTGTAGCTTTGCCCTAGGTCATTAATACTTATTAACTGAGACTGCAAATCATTATGGTTACTGGTATTATTGCCACTAATATTAACCTGCCCTGATATCAGGTTCAAACTATCTATTTCATAACTCAAATCCGAACCAAAGTATCCATTTTTGCCCTTCGTTTTGACAATTGTACTTTGCAACAAAGTAGTTGAACTTGTATATCGCTTAGTCAAATTCGTGATTTGCGGTGAATCAAATAATGTACCACCTGCAAACCCGGAGATACCAAATTTGCCTTGCTTAACAGTAAAAGATCCTCCAACTCCAGGCCCACCTACCGGAAAGCTCTCGCTAAGATTTACATTTCCTAAATAACCATCACTGATCCTTTTTATAGTAACAATGTTAATTATCCCATCTAGCGCCTCAGCATCGTATTTGGCCGGGACTGTCGTTATTACTTCCAACTTATTAATGCCTGAGGCCGACATATTTCGCAGTATGTTTTGTGGATTTCTGTCTACGATGGTGGAAGGTTTCCCATTAATGAATATCTTATAATTTGTATTACCTTTTAAGCGGATCGTGTTATCACCATCAATAGAAATTAGCGGTATCTTACGCATGATTTCTAAAATATTTGAGCTTTTGCTTTCTGGATCGGCCTGTACATTATAACTTATCCGATCAATTTCTTGCTTTGCCAAAGGCTTATTATCCTTTACAACTACTTCTTTAAGTTGATGGACATCTATGATAAGGTAAAATGCTCCTAAATCTTTAATTTCTTTAGCAGTGCCAGCCAGATTGACCACCGTAGTTTTCGTTTTAAATCCCTGAGCAACCACGGTAAGTAAATATTCAACTGGCTTGAGTGCAGGAAATAAAAATACGCCATCGGCCCTTGCTATTGCACTTTTAACACCATCGCTTTTACTTTCTTTTAGGATAAGTGTAGCATATTCAATCGGTTTTTTGTTCAGGGAGTCTAGTATAATTCCTGTTATTCCCTGCTGTACGGTTTGTGATTTTGCTTTATGGATACTTATCAGTAATATAATAATCAATAATAATTTTGCTTTCATTTTTTTCGATTTATAACCGAAAGTAGACTCGTTCTAATAATCAATAAAATAATAATGACCACCGTACTAGGACTGATGACAAACTGCTCATTTTGACGTTCACCATTCAAAACGAGCAGTTCATCATCAAAATTTGTTTTATGTGTACACTTAGTCTTTCTTTGGATAATGAAACCATTTGAATGGACGATGTTATTCATGAAACCTTATAAAATTTACACTCATGTTGTGTTTTGGCTAATGGTTTCATTGGCGATTATCTTTTTTAAGGAATACCCAGAACGAATGACTGGTCTAACAGCTATTTGTCTTGTGTTGCAGGTTACGCTGGAAGTTATGATACCATGTTATTTGCAAAACTTATTAATCGTTCCGCTCGTTAAAAAACGGGGATGGCTTATAGGAGTGGTAGCATATATGTTGCAGGTAGGTTTACTCATTTTGTTGCTGCCATATATGCTCAATAGCGTAGCTTTGCTTTTCCCTATCATCGATCGCGTGGATTGGAGAAATGAACATATTGCATTCACAGTGATATCATTCACGCTCATCGCTACGATCTATAAAATAGCACTGGACGGGCTGATACTAGACAAAAACCGAAAAGAGAATGAATTGCGACATTTAAAAGCACAATTAAACCCGCATTTTTTATTCAACACACTTAATAACTTATATGGGCTATCTGTTGCTGAATCTAAAAAATTGCCCGGATTAATGCTAAGATTGTCAGAATTGCTACGCTACTCGCTATATGATACTAATCAAAGTTATGTTACCCTTAAGAAAGAGCTGGATTATATTACCAATTATGTAGAACTGGAAAAAATCCGCCTGAGTGACAAAACTGACATTAAAATGGATGTGTCAGGCAGTCTTATAGATCAATGCATTGCACCCCTACTTCTTATTATTTTTATTGAGAACGGGTTTAAGCACTTTTCACATGCTAAGGGTCAACAGTCCTATGTTCATATTCTATTCAATCTAACTGATAAGCTTTTACAGCTTGAAGTTAAAAATTCAATCGATCCGGATTATACTGCGGTAGTGAGGGAATCAGATGGCGGATTGGGTCTTGACAATGTCAAACAACGCCTAGATTTAATTTACCCAGCGAAATATTCGCTTGACATCACCTGGGAAAATGATTGCTTTGAAGTAAAACTGGAAATTGAACTTAATTGATATGGACATTAATTGCATAGTAGTCGACGATGAACCAATAGCACGTGACTTACTTAAAACATATATTGAGCAGATACCATATTTAACACTTATTACCAGTTGTGAAGATGCCTTCGAAGCAATGCAAATTTTAAACGAAAAAGAAATAGACCTCATAATCCTTGACATTAACATGCCACGACTTAGTGGCTTTGAAATGCTTCGTTCGCTTAAAAAATACCCCGCTGTAATTATCACATCAGCCTATGGAGAGTTTGCGTTAGAGGGTTTTGAATTATCAGTGATAGATTACCTTTTAAAACCTTTTTCCTTTCCCAGATTTGTACAGGCTACTGAAAAAGTTATAGAAAGAGCACATAATACCATTTTAAATATTAAAGGCCATGATGAAGATTTTATCATGATAAAGTCTGATAAAATACTTACCAAAGTTTTTTTAAAAGACATTCAATATGCGGAAGCATATGGCAACTATATTTTTGTTTTCCGGGTAATAGGTGATCGTATTATGTCTAAACAAACCCTTACTCAGTTTAAAGAACAATTACCTCAGAGTGATTTTATACGAATACACAAATCTTTTATATTATCGCTGAAAGCAATCAACTATATAGATGGCAATGAAATAAGTGTAAGCAGCAGAAAAATACCGATAGGAAAAGTTTATAGGGAAAATTTACTAAGCCGTCTACGTTAGCATTTGGCAGGCATCTAAAATGCTTATAATCAAATAATATAATTGCAGCATAAGCAAAATAATATTGAGAAGTGTTACCAGAAGAAAACAACGAATTTAATAACCACTTATGACTATTATATATACTCCCGAATTGCACTAACTTAATTTTCAACAAATAATAACTTTAAACCTAAATAAATGAACCATACCACACTTGCCTTGAATACTATTTGCCATAAAATATCGTGCTTAACTTTCTTGATTTTATTATCTTTTTCATCTTCAGTCATTGCTCAGAGTCCAAAGGAAATATTTGTTTGTTCTCCTTGCGACCGTGATTGCGATAAATTGATTTTTGACAAACAAGGTATATGTCCGCATTGTAATATGGCTTTAGTTAAACAGACCGTAAATGCTAAAGAAGGGAAAGCTACACAAGTTGTAATCTTATTGTTCGATGGAGTTCAGATCATTGATTTCACCGGACCGTTTGAAGTTTTAGGTGGGGCAGGATATGAAGTTGTAACGGTTGCCGCTAATCCTTCTATAAAGACAAATATGGGTTTGAAAGTTAATCCGGATTTTACTTTCGCCAACTGTCCTAATGCTAGTATTTTCATAATTCCAGGTGGCGATATTTCAAGAACCAGACAATCACCTGAAATTATAAAATGGATCAAAAGGTATTCCGAAAAATCAGAAGTTGTTATGTCTGTTTGTAATGGGGCTCTTATTCTAGCAGATACACAATTATTAAATGGATTAACGGCGACGACCTATCATAACGCGATTTCTGATCTTACAAAAGACTTTCCTAAAATAACGGTTGTTTCAGATCAACGATTTGTAGATAACGGAAAGTTTATCACAACTGCTGGCCTTTCTTCTGGAATAGATGGAGCGTTACATCTCGTTGAAAAGCTAAAAGGAAAATATAAAGCACAAACTGTAGCGCTAAATCTAGAATATGATTGGAAGCCAAGTGATAATTATGCCCGCGCCGCACTGGCAGACAAATATTTAAACAAAATTTTCGACGGGAATGATCAAGATCACCCTTCTATTTCTTCTGTTAAGCTCGTAAATACGGAAGGAACTAAAAATAAATGGAAAGTTGAATTTGAATTGACCTCAACTACAACTGCCGAAGAAATCGAAAAAGTAATAGAAGAAATGATCATAAAAAAGGTGGATTGGAAGAAAGAGAAGAATAACCTCCCAACGAACAGTATTTGGCGGTTTATTACACCGGAAAAGAAAAATTGGACTGGATTTTTGGAAGTAAAACAAGTTCTTTCAAACGCTAACAATTTCATTGTCACATTGAGAATAGATAAATTGGGTATAAATTAGAGAATGCTTCACTTTATTATTTAACGGGTGGAACAGTGATAATGGTTACATGAATACTTTCCTTTAATAAGACAATTGTTTTCTTTTGCCGTACTTGGGTTTAAGATCTACAGCTAAAAGAGAAGGAGGGGAGCGGTCGAAATACTATAATAATGGAGCTTCTAATTTATCTCCTAAAGTTTAAGTTTCATTTCTTGAGACTGTTCCGTATAAATGATTTATTTCATTGTCCTCCTCCAATTACCGTTCTTTTATATAAAGAAAAGCCAAGATTAATCTTTGCTGGGAAATAACCCTTAAAGTTCCCATGTGAGATATTTATTTAAAATTTCTTTATAATCTGTATGGAACGAAATAGTTAGATATGTCCCATTTGGAAGCAATAGTAATTTTGTAGGATAGGAACTAATTTTAAAATCTTTTTCTACTTTTCCATCAGACATAAGTACTTCATAAGTAAATTGTCTTTTGGCCATGAAAGCATTAACATTAACTTTTTTATCATAACAAGCTATTGTAGTTACTAATAGCTTACTCGGGTTTGGATTATTTAAATGTGCTGCTTCAATTTTATCTATCTCTGCTATGCACGATCCGCACCAGGTTCCCCAAAAATCAACAAAAACAAATTTACCTTGCTGACTTTTATTTGATACAACTTTACCTAACCGCTCAGTCAATTCAAATTTAGGAATAGAAGGAAGTTTGTTTTTAAGTGCTGCACTAAAAAATGCTTTAAAATTACCTTCTGGATAAGCTTTTAAATAGTTTTTTTTAAGTAAGGAATACCTTTCTGGTTCTATAATAACCAACTCTACATACCGGGTCAATCCAGCTTCATCATTTAAAGTATTCTTCCCTGATGCTAAATAAAGATCTGTATAAGAAACATATGGACTGAAAATATACTCCTGTTTAATCTCATCTTTACCGTCAATAAGTTCTTGTTGCGATGGCATATATTCAGCAGCCATTTGCAAATAAGATTGTTCTGAACTTTTTTTAAGTTTACTTTTCCTGTAATATGCGTCTGCAATATTTTTTTTGTAGACAATATTTTTTTGCGATATGTACAAAGAATTTAATGGATCCAAGCTGTCCTCTGATCCTGTTTTAAGTTCTTCCAACTTTTTCTTCGTTAGGGCGATAGTATAATCGATATATGAACTTCTTATAGAATCAGGGATTTGTTTTCTTAAGAGCTCATCATAAATCAAAACTCTATACCGGCTAGCCTTATCATATGCAGAATCGAAATAAATGTTTGAAATCTTCATTAGCTCATCTTGATCATCAGTCAATTTCGCCTTTACATATGTTTTCATCCCAATAAGCATATTCGTTACTACTGGTATATTAAGGTCAGTAGTCTGTTGAATGATATTGTAAGTTGCTTGGAGGGAATCTTTACTCTTTAGCCGATAGATTAAACCCCCAAGATCATCGTGCATAGCTTTACTAAATTCTTCCAAATTTCTAGAAAGATTTTTGTCATCAAATTTGGTAAAGGCCAATTCAATTGCTTTTTTTACATTACTGATGTTACCGTGGTTCAGATCATTATTAAGTTTATTACGTACATCATTTATACCTGGCAAATAATCATATGGCATTTTCTCTAGCATAACAGCGTACCTATTACCTTGCAGCAAGTATGATAATAATACCAGCTTAGCTCCCATATATTCATAATCATCTTCTGCAAAATCTCTATCAAGTGTATCTAGTCGTTTCAATAATTTCTCTTCAATAGCTTGATCTCCTTTCTTACGAGTAAATAGCTCTGTCAGTTGCCTAATCTTCCTCGAGGCTTTTTCCAATTTATTACTATAGCTGGAATAATTTAAACTGTCCTTAGCTTGAGTTAAAAGTTGTGACGAAAAGGGATGTTTTGTGCTGTTCGGGATAATTAAATTGAACTTCTTAAGAATATGGCTCTCCGTTATTTGTACCCCTGACGGTGAGAAGTTTTTTTGGGTAGTGTCAATTTCGTAAGAGTCTATTAAACCCCTGCTAGTTAGGCTGTTCGATTGTGTTTTAGGAAGATTGAAGACTGAAGATAGTGATATAAAATAATCATCTATAATAAACATCTCTGCTAATTTATCATGTGTTTGGTACTGTCCATCTGGTATGTCTAATGATTTCAATTTAGCGAGAATAGCACCCTTTATCTCAGGAATTCCAGCAATGCTTAAAATTTCTCCTTTTTCATTTACGCTAAGTTCATATGAAAACGTAGTTATTACCTTATATGCAATTGGCAAAAAATCTATTGGTTGATCTTCAAAAGGTTCTGAAGAATCCGACAATTCGCCGGTGCGACCATTTGACAAAAATTGTTCTGGTGTTACCTTAATAGTATAGATTTGATTTAAGTGTTTGACGACTTCATAATTAATCCTCGAATAATCAAAGCTTTTGGATCTATACACCCCTTTTCGTTCCAAAGCATTTATAGCTTCGTAACTGAATTTTTGACCTGGTTTTAATCTTAGCATTTGTGCGTTTACCGCTGCTGATGAAATTATTACGAAAGCAATTAATAAGCTAATTTTCATAGTATTTTATAAGAGTGCAAATTAAATAAGTAATTCAAATGATATGTTTGATATATTGTTTGTAGGTGCCGCTCGCTTGTGCTTGTATTATGGTATTATTTATGTTTGTTGATCCTATTTATAATGCACCTAAAAGAAAAATGAAGTTTAGCTTTAGGAGTTCTGTGATAATAGAGAAACTTAGGATTTTCCATTCCTAATTTTAAGTAATACTTCATCCTTTTTTTGTCGTGATATAGGAACTCGGCTATTATCATCCATTACAATATATTCATTATTTGATTTCAAATAGTTGATTTTATTAAAGTTAATTATATGAGACTGGTGCGTTCTAATAAAATTATGGTTCTCAAGCATGTCCTGATATTCCTTTAATGTTTTGTATACTTGGTATTGTTTATTAGTATCCAAGTAAATATGTGTATAATTAACATCAGCCTCAAGTCTTATAATTTTACTGACAGAAACAAACTCTATTTCATCAAATAGGATAATCGCAATATTCTGCTCATCATTTGGCTTATCTAGGTTAGAAATTAATTCTTTTAACCTTTTATTTTCTCTTTTAGGATTGTTTTGCACCGTTGCTTTTTTAACTACATTACTAAGTTCTAAAGTATTAATTGGCTTTAGTAGGTAGTCAATAGCACACGCTTTAGCAATCTGTAGCCTATACTGATCGAAGGCTGTCACAAAAATGACCTGAAAATTTTTTTTACCTGTAAGTAATTTTAACATATCAAACCCGGATATGTCCCCCATTTCTATATCAAGAAAAAGTAAATCAGGACTTAGTTCGCCTATAATTCTGATTGCCTCAATCGCCGAGCCCGCTTCTGCAACTACATCTATATTTCTACAATTTTCCAATAATAATTGACGCAGGTTGCTTCTACTTTTAGATTCATCGTCGATCAATATTGCTTTTATATTTTCCATTATTCTATTGTTATGATTATTGCGGTAGTCCTTATGCCGTTTAATAAGGTCTTCATTCGGATATCCGCAATTTCCTGGCTATATACTGAATAGATTAATATAAGAGCTAAAATGGCTAAGCCTATGTTGTACTATAGTAGTAAATAATATTTTTTGTTCTTCGATCATAACGCTCCTTTGTAGATTTAACCAAATCAAGTTAAAATCATCAGTAGCATTCCTTCTTATTTAGCAGATGACACTTATGACTGATTATTCAGTAATTTCAGTGACCATATCAATGATTAAGAATTATCATCTATAAATAACATTATTCCGTGAAACTCAATTCATTCGTTTCAACAATAGCAGTCTCTTTTCGTTAGTAATTATTGCATATTTTCTTTTATAAGACAATTGTTTTCCTTTTATAGTTGTGAATGGCGTTAGAATTTACAGCTAAAAGAAAATGAAGGGCTGGATTGATTCCTTCGTTTATTTTTAGATTATGAAGGACAGCCTGACTTATTCATCCTGGGTTAAATTATAAAATTCCAACCCTCTAAAATTTGAAGTGTAAGTAATACCGTAAGCTTTCACAACCCATCCTCAATCTTAATTTTGAATATCCCACGCATTGCTGGTATTGCGAAAAAATACTATTCCATCAAAAGCGTCTTTAAGCTTTATACTAAGATTTATCTGGCTTTCAGCAGAAACAAAAGTCGCACCCAGGACCCGCATTTCATGACGTTTGCTTATATAGCTTTTGATAACCGGGTTTAAGGCAGTTTCTTTCATATCCAGGAAAAAATTCGGATATCTGACTTGTTTAAATACATATTCCATGCTATTGTTGTTCTCCAATGGTGGTAATAGCGCTTTATGAAAGGACGTGTTTCCTTTTGGATCCCAAAGTCTGGCGTAACCTTCTCCAAAAGCTAAGGCTATGGCATAGTAGTTGTTTTTATACGTTTTTTTAAGATATGTTCCCATTGCGGCATAACCCCTCCACCTATCTTTCGTTATATGACCATTATGTGCCCAAACCACAGCTTTTTGATGTGGAGCCAGGCGATTTAAGTTCCAAGTTACATTCTCCGCCATAAACTTATCCCTAATCTCATTGCCTGCGATATCTCCGAGGTTA
Source organism: Bacteroidota bacterium (assembly GCA_040387475.1). Taxonomy (GTDB): domain Bacteria; phylum Bacteroidota; class Bacteroidia; order B-17B0; family Aurantibacillaceae; genus UBA4416. Next base: position 15,166 of record JAZKDT010000063.1, read on the forward strand.
AGAAATAATATGGATTGTTCAAATAAACGCACCTGTTGCTGGTAAATGCTGTTGGAATCTGTAATTCCATTGGTATGAATTGCAGAATATATTGAGTGCGCTAGGTTTAGATAAGGTTGTTTTTCTTTTTTGCTTAGCTTTGGATCACCTTTTTCCCAAAGCTTGTTCAGACCCATGAGCAGCCTCTTTTGCTCTGGATTTAATATGGTCAAAAAGTAACGGCTTTTGAGCATTTCGTTAATCACGAAATAGGTATAGTGCATATCGATGCCAGCTATCCTTACTTTCTCTGGCTCAGGCCTTTTTTGGTTATAGGTTTTAATCCAACTGATCAAATCAAATATCTCCTGGGTTCTATATATGGAAAAAAGTGAATATTGGTTGTAAAGATCAAGACCAGACATATTGGATTCGAAAAGTACCAGTTTGAGGTTCTGATGCAGAATAAGGTACTTAATTAGCCTGGCTTTATATAAATAAAATTCCCTGGTTCCATGGGTACCTTCGCCTAATCCTATAAGCGTTTTGTCTTTTAATATTTTGCCGATCGGGAGGATATCGCTATCATCTTCGCTATCGAACGACTTAATTACCGTCACCTGCTGATTCAGCGCTGATAACAATGGCGATATATTTTGTGCGGAAGACACGCGGACAACAGTAAGTAAAAAAAGTATGAGTTTGACTGTTCGCTTAATTATGGGCATCTGGTTTAGTATTATTTCTTATAGGAGACGTTACGCAGGCCGCTTTAGTTGCATTGCGTTATTGCTATGGAGGAATGAAACTGCCGCTACTTCATTGCCAGGTCGCTGATTTTCTGTCTCAAATATTCATTCATCTCCCCAGGATTGACATGAAACTCCTTTTCAAACATTTCTTTATAACTCTTGTAAGTCATAAGTCTCTTCAATCCACCAATTCCATTTTTGTCGTGCACCATTTTACAAATCATTCCCTGAATGGCGCTACCAGGATTTGTGAACGGATCGGTATACCAAAAGTCTTCAAGTTTACTCAAGTCGGCTTCTGGATGCTCCAATAAATAACGATTGACCCTTTTGAGATGCCACTTGATATCATGGCCCATACTTCCGCCATAAAATACGGCCAGGCCTTCCCTAATGGGTGAGCCGACGTGAAGTCGATTAAGATAGACATGAACAACTTCGTGAAAGTAATTTTCGCCATATCCACCACAAAAAACCTGATTATCCCGGTCATCTGATATTCCTGAGGGTTTTAGTCTGTTTCCCATCATCAATGAGTAATCGAAGCCTCTTAATTTATAAAGCTCGTCATTGTCATCAGTAAAATAATACCTGATTGAAATTGGTTTTAAGTCCCATTCTTTTTCAAGTTTAACGATACTGCGAATTAAACTGTCTGCTCTAACTTGGCTAAATTTTTTATTTGGTGGGAAGTAAAAATCAATGTTTCTAACTTTTTTACTATGCCAATCCTTAAGATTTAGCGTCATTGGGTTAATAAGATACAGTTTTTTATGCTCATTAATACCTACGTAGTGGTTAGTCACGGCCATGGTCATAATGTTACCCTCCGGACTCGTAAAGGAAAATTGAGTTTTGATATGCACATACTCAGCAGTTGGTCGTATGTATAAAATAGTTGGCTTGTATCCCTGGGAATACAATGGACTGTCATTAATTGCAAAAAGCAATTGATCCGGAATATTCCTTTGCCTGAGTTCAATAGCGCTCCAATAAGGCGACAAATCTGGCACTTTATTGTCCTTAAAGCTTCCGATATAAGCTGAATAGAAATTAACAGCCGTTCTTACCTCTGTTAATGTGGTGTCTACGCCTGGGTTGAGGTAAATTTGTGCACGGCTGCAAAATGAAGATAACAGGAAGACGGAAAATAGTACACTAGTTTTCATATTAAAGCAAATGTCCGTAATTGTTTGTTAACATTTTCCTAATGTATTTAGGTATAAAAAACTTTAATTACTTCAGTGATTTTTGAAATAAGCAAAATAATCTCAAATAAGAATTTGTCCTTTAAATTTTGTTGTTTTGAAGGTTTCTTGCCATGTACTCAGCCATTACTTTATCTGTGCTTTCATTGCTAGCACTTAGCGTACTAATGATACGCTCCTGTTCATCAAGAGTCTTATTCTGACTCATTTTTTGACTGGCTTGAATTTCAGTGACTTTCATATTGAAAGCTACAATACCGTTTAACATTTTGTCTTTAAAGCCATCTGATAAAGAATCCCACTGGGCCTTATATTCAACTTCATAGACCATAATCATATCTTCTAATGATCGAATAGCCTCTGAACGGTCTTGTAACAATGTGCAGTTCCCATGGGCATGTACTGCATAATAATTCCAGGTTGGAACGCTTTCCTGCTTTTCATAATGCTTAGGTGAGATATAGGCATGTGGCTCAGCAAAAATGACAAGTACTTTTTGGCCTTCAATATTCTTCCACTGTTGATTGGCTTTTGCAAAATGCGCATGTAATGTAATGACATCATTTTCGAACGTAATAGTAAATGGAAGATGAGTAGCTTGTGGAACCTGGTCAGTTGTTGAGACAATTGTGGCGAAGCTAAATCGCCTCATGAAAGATACAATTTGGCTCTTATCAGCTAACTGATTGAGTTTGGATATATACATTGCTTTATAAATTCTTATTAGACTAATATCCGATTAATAAACGAAATGGTCTTTCATTAATATCATGTTGTGTGCCTTCCATACCTCTCCATTAACTGTCATAAATGTCCGTCTTTCAGGGCAAATAATAAATCCCAGTTTTTGATAGCAAGAAATGGCATTAAGATTCCAGTCAAATACACTTAAATCCACCGATGAAAATTCAGTTGAATAAAACACTGTTGATCATTTCTTTTATTATCTGTTTTCCCAAACCTTGATTACCCAATTGCTTTTCATCAATAAGGATAAATGATAATCTAGGCACTTCATTTTCAAAATTTAATTCGCAATGACCGATTATCCTTCCAGTGTCAATTAGCTTTACCCGATAGGGTATTTTCATACTTTCATTAGTTTGTTAGTTGTTGTTGTGACAGCGGGTACTGAAATAAAGGTCCGGCGAACTGAAGGAGTTCTTTCTCACTTGTGATCCAAGACATCGCCTTTATTGTTGCCAAATTCAAGGTAGTATCTGCCATAATTAAATTACTGTAGTGAAATGAGGAATAGAATATCTACTTTGTGTTTTACCACCAAAATTTAAAGCATGAAGATATCGTTGATGTTCCTCCTGTTGATCAGTATGTTTACTGCATCAGCCCAATTACTGAAACTCAAGAAAGGACAAGAGTTTAGGTATGAGGGCATTAACAGCTCCTTAACAAAAACTCAAGATTGGTCTGATCAAAATTATATGTATTGGCAGTCAAACTTTCAAGTCATAAGTTCTCAAGATAAAACGTACCTTCTTAAAGTTCTACCAAAAATTATTATCGCAACCTGGAATGATGGTAGAATTCATGATACTACCATACCATTTGAAGAACTTCCGAAAGAATTTTTTGCAGTAGTAAGAAAGGTAATGACTGAATCATCTTATCAGTTACAAATTGATGAGCATGGAAACATTATAGCCATAGATGGATTAGAGAAAATCAAGATGGCTGTCGTCTCTAAAGCAAAGGAGCTGAAAATCCCGGAAGCTGGTCAAAGCCACGTTCAACTGGCAGATATGATTATCACAAACAAATATATAAAAACCTTATCGTCATTTTTTGAAGGTAGAAACAGCCAAAAGAATAAGCTTGGCCTAATCAAATCATTTACGCTTGATACCACTGAAAAAACACGCTCAGCCACGGGTATTGAGTCAGGAAGCAAGCATATCGTCAATAAAATGAATCTGATAAGTGAAGGGATGAAGACGAATAAAAGCCCATTAAATTTGTTAGCTGAGGCGAAGGCAACACTTAATTATGACGATTACTATTCAGCGATTAATAAAGCCAAACATAAGATTTCAGAGCTAAGAGATCGCTTTCAGCTCATGAAAGGTAGTTCTACTATCAAAGACGAAATTATGGGGGAGCTAGAATCTTTAGACAAGGCTTTTGCTGACGATAATTTCGACTACCTGGCAGCTAAGTTAGAACTCGTTGCTTTGATAGATACTCAGCAAGGCACATTCTTTATGAGGCGTGTGCCTTATGAGTTTATAGCAAAATCCTATTTTATTGATATGAAGCTTGAGGACGAATTCAATCAAGGAAACTTTATCAACATGAGTAAGGCTATGAAGATTAGATTTACCAAATTTAATAACGAGAACGCCTATGCTGAAAATCTGAATTCAAATACTAACACCATACATGATACTTTTGCTCGTTTGATTTTTAAAATGAACAACAAAAGTGATTTGGTGAGTGCCCAAAACGAAATACAGCGTTGCGATAGTTTAAACATTCCCTTATTAACAGGTATTCTTAAAGGATTAAAAGCGTATACTCAGGTAAAGCTGACAACAGATCTTTCTGAAATTTCGAAAATAGCCAGTATGCAATTTAATTCATTATATGACTATGGAGGACGGTATAGAATATTAATTTATGACGAGTTATTAAAGAAACAAGTCCCTGATTCTATTAGACGAGCATATATTGATTATACTATTGACTATAATCTTAGAAAGATTGATGCGATTAAAGACGGAAATATAACAGATGTTAGCGCTGCCACTCTTGAGAAGTTAAAAGGATATATACCTTTATACAGAAAAAATCTGGCAGATGCGTATTACCGTAAAAGCAAGTTGGAAAAAAGTACAGAGTCATCTTATTTGCAAATGGCAGCAGATTATTTGCCGACACAGCAAGATATGATAGAAAAAGGTCTGACGCTGCAGCGCGAATATGAATTTATTCCATACATAGCTTATACAGATCTGTTCTTAGAGACAACCGGCAATACAAATTTAAGCGAAGAAGCAAAATTAAAAAGATTTGTTGATTTAGTCATTATTGAGCCAGAGCGATATAACACATTAAAACAGAAATATGCAAAGGCCTTTCCAAATGGAGATTTTAAAAAATTCTTTGTTCAAACTTTAAAGGAAAAACTTCCTTCCGTGCCAAATTTTTCATTGACTGAACGGCAGGGAGCTGTTGTCACTAACAGTGATTCGCAAGGTAAATTTGTATTTATAGATTTCTGGGGAACTTGGTGTGGTATGTGCGTTGCGGAAATTCACAAAATTGAAGCACTTCATCTAAAAAATCCCTTTCCTGAAAAGCTTAATGTAACCACGATTGCATGCTTCAACATCAAAAAAGATGTTGATGACTTTATGATGAAAAAAAAATATACCTATCCTGTTTTAATTTCTGATGGAAAAGTAGAGAAGAATTTCAAAATAGCGGGCTATCCTACTAAACTTTTGCTGTTGCCAAACGGGGTTTACTTAACAATTCCCTTTTCCCACGATTATAACGATATACTTAGAAAGTATCTTGCTTGGGAAATTTAGAAGGGGATCAGTTATGATTATGTATAGACTTACACCATTTTGAAGTGGCTGGATTTTCCGTTGCATAGGATTGATTGGAGTTAATTGTTCGATTACATGGCAACAGTATATAAGTTGTAAAATGAAGTGTGTTAAAATATTCAGAAATTCAATTTTGTAACACGATCAAACTATGAAATGATTAAATGAAAAAATTAACGCTGCTCGTCATCCCTTTCATGCTTCTTTCATGTGGGAAAGTGTATTACCATAACTACCTCAGATATCTTAATAAAGAACCCGGGCCTGTACCTGTAATTTTCGCTCCAAATATTGTGTCTGTTAAAGGTAGATTTGAAATGGGGCTTGCTATATCTCCAGATGGCAAATCAATTGCATTCGGAACAGCAGATGAGAAAAATTCTGAACATAATTCTATATATATAATGAATTTCTCAATAGGAAAATGGAGCGCTCCTGACAAAGGGGTCATTCCTAATAATGTTAATGCCTTTTTTCCAATGTTTGGACCCGATGGGAATGAATTGTATTTCGCGAAATCCGTAGATAGTGCTGAAACAGATATTTGGGTGGCGACCTATAAAAATAATAGGATAAAAAACCAACACCAGATAGGCGCTATTTCCTCTCCTTCAAGGGAGGCAGGACATGGTAAATTAAAAGATGGCTCAATTTACTTTACTTCTAATCGAGATATAAATAGTCCGTGTTGTGGAGATATTTATTATGCTGAAATAGATCGGAAAAGAAAATACGGTGTTATTAAAAAGGTAAATGAAATAAATACAGATGGTGATGAAGAGAGTTTTTGTATTTCTCCGAAAGGAGATTTCATTGTCATACAATCTTGGAAAAAAGAATCCCCTACAAAACATGATTTATACATGTGCTATCGTAATAAAGTTGGGGTATGGACAATACCCGAGCCATTAGATTCTATAATTAACAGTAAGGACATAGAGCAGAGGCCCTTTATATCTGCTGATAAAAAATATTTGTTTTTCAGCAGAACTACAGTTCTAGATACTATAGATTCTGACATTTATTGGGTGACCACCAAATCAATTTTTAAACCCTTTTTATATAATGCTTTACCAAAAATCGAAGTCGTTTATGATAAACCCTTTCGAGTACAATTTCCTGATGATCTATTTAAGGATGTAAATGATAGAGATTTATTGCATGAGGTAACCTTTCAGGATGGATCAAAATTATCCGATGGGCTAAACTTTGATGCTAAAACACTTACCCTTTCTGGTATATGGAAAGATAGGACAATAGTGTCTCTTCTTATATCGGCAACTGATGTCAATAAAAACAAAAGCACATTTGCAATTCCAGTCGTAATAAAGTGATTCCTCATCTGAACCACCCCAAGATTTATAGGGCTCTTCAAGTGAGTTGCGTTTAAAAATAGATCAGACCAGTCCCCATATCGTTGATATTGTACACCAAAGTATAAAATTAGACTACCCGAGAATTGGCAATATTTGCCTTTCTCCAATAGTTTCTTGATAACCTATGCATGACCTGTTAGAAAACTTTCATATTTCAACTCCCGTAGGCCTTATGATCAGGAATTAACTTAATCATAAACTAAACATCCACATTTGCCAATATTTGCCATAATCTCCTTTATCTATTGTAATAGTATTTTTGGCCACCCAGTAGTGATATTGGTCTTTGACAGGTGAGTAATCGTAATTTTTAATATTTTCTGTCTTTTGAGCCGTATATATAACCATTGTTTTTTTTTCATTAAATGGGCTGACCCATGAAGTGACCACTTGATAATCATCACCCATTAAGATTTTGTCAGTTAGCACCCGGTCTTTTAAAATTTTCACGGGGAGACGGTCAATATATTTCTTCAGAAATGTGTTGCCTTCTGGCGTTCCAAAAATGATGAGGTCACTATTATTTAATGGCATTTTTAGGGCTTCCTCGTCAGTTATGATAACGCTGCTGGGTGAGATCATGTTGCGGTATTTAAAAACGAATGACTTCAAAGATGCCTGAGCGTCTTTGTTCGCCTCATGGGTACCCATGATAAAATAGGTAGTACTGTCATGGTCGAAATCATTAGGTTTGGGAATTTTATCAACATTTGGCTTTCGAAACTCTTCTACCTTTTCCTGCAATCTTTGAATTGTATCTTTATTGATGGGATCAAACGCGGTTATCAATACTGGCACAAAGCTTTTAAAGGTTGGATATTCTTCTCGATGCTTTTCGTAGTAAACTAATTCAGCTATTATGGCATCTATGTAAATAAACCGTTTTCCAAATTCCGGCTTGTAAAAATTGGTATAAGCAAATGCATTACCATAAATTCCTGAGGTTATTCTGGTTACTACAGCTCTAACGACATGCTCATTTACTGTTGCCCCCCATTGCCAGTATCCCTGGCTTTTCATGGATTTTTCGATAGGTTGGTACAAAGAGTCTACTTGTTTCAATTTGTCTGAAAATTGGTCTATATAAGGGTTAATGAAACTATGACTGAACTCATGTATGATCAGATTTACAATAGAAATAGAGGGCTGAAATACTGGAACGTTAGCAATAGCGCTGTTGGTTTCTATCACAGCATAGAGTGAATTCTTAGCATTCGTTGTAATTGGCCGCCCAAAGTTACCGTAGCCACCCAACAGGTTGAGTATAAAATTGTAATCGTTTGCTTTTTCTCCATAATAGTTCTCAAGCAGAAGGACTGCATTAAAATCTTTAAAGTTGTATTTTGTATTTGCTACCACCTGTAGATAAAACTGCTGTTGTATTTCATTGAAGTAGGTGTAAAATTTAGATTTCTTTGCAAAGTCTTTGAAAAGAAAAGCAAGTCGCTTCAATCTGTCTATGCCGCCCCCTCTTTCAATTAACCCAGAAGACAGCCACGGCTTCAAATCGAACTTATTATCCAGGCATAGCATAAAAAAAATAGGATCGTCAACGCCCCAACCTCTTTTAAAGGTATTCAATAGTGAATCAACTACAGGATGCTGTTTGTAAGGTGCAAAATAAGTAAGTGTTTCCTGTTTATAAGATATGTTTGATAACGTCATACCATTGTGGCCAAACAGCATAGCTACAGTATTGAACAATTCAATCCTCGGGTCAACACTGTAGGTAATTCCGTTTACCTTTGCCTCATATTTCCGGAACGTTTCTGCATTAGATTTATTGACATTAGAAGACAATAGAATGCCAAGAGCTAAAAGTGCTTTAAAGAGATTTTTCATAAAAATTTGTTTTACAGACTAAATGTTAGAATGGCTTTTTAGCTTTTTGGGACAAAAAGAAAAAGGAGAGAAAACCGAAGGAGAGACATACAGCCTCTACTCCATAAGGTAGCAGCGAATCGGCCCGATAAGGTATATAGTTAAGTAAAATTAAGCCGAGGCCTGCAAATAGCAAGATTAGCCCCCATTTTAGCGGATCTAATTTAAATGCGTAATTAATTCTATTGAGTTCTTTTATCACACTTTCGTCCACCACACCTAACCGGACCATTCTGCTTTTTAAGCGATGATTTAATAAGGCAATGATGATGATTGTAAGCGCAATCACAGAGGCGATAAACATGAGTGCTACGGCGAGATTTTGTTCCATTTTTAATATTTAATATTTGTCAGGTTAGACAGGTACAGATCAATGAATGTTGCAATTATTTTTTTGCAACATTTACAGGCTACTTGGTGTCTAACCCATGAATGCAAAATGAAAAGGATACCATTGAGCGAATACTTGCCGGAGATTTAAACTCTTTTAAGATCTTGATCAGGCAACATGAAGCGCTGGTAATTGGTATGGTTAGAAGGATTGTTAAGGATCAGGGTGATGTAGAGGATCTGTGTCAGGAAGTATTTATTAAGGTTTTTGAAAATCTGCAAAGCTTTAAGTATCAATCTAAAATTTCTACCTGGATAGGAAAGATAGCTTTTACTACGGCTGTAAATCATTTGAAAAAGAATTCAGGCAAGAACTATGTTGCTGTTGATCTAGATGCATTTGAAGATACCTATAAGACAAGTGATAACCCGGAAAGCCTTTTAATACAAAAGAGCACTTCTGCATTTATACAAGGAGAAGTAGCTAAACTTCCACTGCCATATCGGACTATTTTGACTTTGTATCACTTGCAGGAATTATCTTACATTGAAATTGGTGAAATTACGGGTATGCCGGAAGGCACAGTAAAAAGCTATTTGTTTAGGGCAAGAAAATTATTAAAAGATAAAATGGCAAAACACTTAAAAGCACTATTATGAAAAGCGATGATGAAGAGCTGATCCAACAATTAATCGAAGACCAGCAAAAAGGAAGAAAGGAATTTGACTGGATACCTTATAGGCAGGAAGATATCGATGCTTATCAGATACTGTTTCAGGAACTATCTAATGAAAACTGTATAGCTGGTGACTTCACTCTAGCAGAAAAAGTTACTAGGAAGATTAGCAGAAAACAGCAAAAAGCGGAATCAGTAAAGTATGTCGCTGTGTTACTCACGATCATCACCGTATTTACTCTATTTACCTGCCTGTCCATTATGTTCGTTGACCCTGCATTTATTCAAATAATTTTTAACGTAGTTGCTACCCACAATAAAGTTTTGTTATTTATAATTCTAATTTTAATAGCCAACCGGCTACTGGATAAAGTATTTATTAAAGAAGAAGCACAGTCGCTAAGTGTATAATAACTTAAACAAGTGCATGCGCTAATCTATTAAACAAGATCTATTCATATTTCAATGCATCTACAGGATTAGATACAGCACTTTTATAGGCCTGGAAACTCAGAGTGATAAGCGCCAGGATCAATGTTCCGGCCGCGGCAGTTATTAGGATTACCCAGGAAATAGTAGTACGGAACTCAAAGGCCTGCAGCCACCTATTCATAAAATAAGATGCAATGGGAACTGCAATAACGATAGCAATAAGGATCATCTTAACGAACGAAACAGAAAGTAGCTTCATGAGGTTGAATATTGACGCACCCAGGACCTTTCTAACACCAAATTCTTTTTTGCGTTGTTCGGCACTAAAGGTTACTAAGGCGAATAAGCCGAGGCAGGAAACAAAGATAGCGAGTCCTCCAAAAAGGTTTGAGAGTATGCCCAGGGTTTTTTCGCTCTTGTACTTCTCTGAATATATGGTATTCAAAAAGCTAATTTCTACAGGGTAAGCTATATTAATTTGCCTGGTTATTCTACTAATCGTTGCTATGTTTTCAGAAATAGTTCGTCTATTGTTGAGCTTCATCGTAATGGTCCCGGTGCGGCCTTTGTCCAGGTACACGACCATCGGGTTGTTTGAATTATACGGGGAATCCCAGACATAGTCATTGAAAACGCCAATAATTGTACACTTGTTGCCAAAAAGACTGATGGTTTTACCCACAGGTTTAGTATATCCTATGGTGCTTGCAGCTGATGAGCTGATCAAAACCGCTGTGGAATCAGATGCATGCTGCTGAGAAAAATCTCTTCCTGCTGTCAACCTGATGCCATTTGTTTTAATAAAATCGAAGGTCGTGGCAACCTTGTTGAATGCTATTTTATTCTCTGCGTGTGTCATTCCATCCCAGCGAATATCTATAAAATTAGCATTATGATGAGATAAACTAACAGATGACTGGTACATAGAAGTTACAGCCCCTGAACTTAGTAGTTCGGCCTTAAAAAGATCATATTTTGTTTTCAGTTCACCTTCCTGCGGCATCTCCACGAGCGCATCAATGTCAAATCCAACTGGCTTATCCTTAATGTGCTGAACCTGTTGATATATGACCAGTGTAGAAATGATAAGAATTATCGCAAAGCAAAATTGGCTTATTACGAGCACCTCTTTTAAACTAAAGGAAAGCAATCCTTTAGTCTTTACTTTACCTTTTAGGTTATCCATTGGGTGGAATGAGGACAGGTAAAAGGCGGGATAACTTCCTGCAACAAGGCTAGTAAAACAAACTATGCCCGCCAAATAAAACCAGTTTACCGTATCAAAGTAAAACACATTCAGATTGATATCGAGCAGCCGGTTAAATGATGGCAGCAACAATTCAAGTAAAACAATGGAAACTGTAACAGCCAACAACGTCAATATGAGCGTTTCGGTTAAAAACTGGAAAATTAATGAGATACGTTTTGCGCCTATCGTTTTTTTAATGCCAACTTCTTTTGCTCTTTTTTCAGACCTGGCGGTAGCCATATTCATGAAATTAATACAAGCGATAACTAAAATTCCAATGGCAAGAAAAGTAAAAAGCCAAATTTGGCTAATGTCGCCCCCGACGCTTTTACCTTCTTCAAACTTACCGTACAGATGTGCCTTTGCCAACGGGTAAAGGAAAAAGGCATCCTTGAGATCACTGGCACTTTTTCCTGCAATAACACCGATTTTATTGTTTATAGCATTAATATCCAAATTGGGCGCTACTAGGCACAGTGTTTTAAAGCTAAAATTGTCCCAGGAAAGCTGAGCTGCATTTTTATCTATTGTCTCATAAAACGACCATGGCATCAAAAAATCGAATCTGTTGGAACTGTTTTCCGGCTGATCTTTAATGATGCCGGTTACCTTTAAGTTGGTATTGCCTTGGTAACGCACTGACCTGTTCAGCACATCAGCTGTACCAAATAGCAATTTTGCTGTACTTTCAGTTAGAATTACGGAATGAATATCCTGCATTGCTGAAGTAGCATTTCCTGCAATGAAATGATAATCATACATTTTGAAAATATCCGGCTCAGCGAATATTGCTTCTTTTTTAACACTGAAGTCTCCATTGGCTATCAGTTGTTTTTTACCATAGTTCATTCTGCAGATTGCTTCGATTTCAGGAATGGACTCTCTAATGGAGGGAGCTAGGGCATTAACCGTTGCGTCATGTGTAAGGGAAATCTTTCCGTCGTCTCCCTTAAGATTTGACATCATTTTATAGACTAGTTCTGAATTTGTAGACTGCCTATCAAATCTCCATTCATAGGAAACATAAAGTAACAACATCAGGCACGCAGTGATTCCAATAGCCAAGCCAATAATATTTATGAAGGAAGAAATCTTATTTTTAAAGATACTTCGCAACGCGATCTTCAAATTTAGCTTGAACATGTTGTCGGGTTTTAAATAGTGTTTTATATAACGTAGGTTGCTAACCTCATGCCAATAAGAAACTATTGATTATACTCTTGTAAATCAATTATTTATTAAATTGATAACATAATTTATGTTCATAATCGAACATTCAATGTAAGTTATCGAACACCCGGAATTTTGTTGACTACTTGGCATTTAATTAAATTGATAAGTCCATCGAGCTAAAAACCTGACGAGATCATGTTCATTTTAGAGTTTTGTATTGTTGCAATAATTTAACCTTAAACAGTTGTATCCTTAGAAGTGCAATTGCACGTTAATGCTCATCTCCCTGATAAATCCACATCGACTTTGTTTCTCCGGCGCGCTCAAATCCACATTTTTCATAAAAGTCTATAGCCTTTCCATCCGCTACTAAAATTTGTTGATGAAATGAACCGTACTTTTCTTGAAACCTATTTAAAATAAGCTTTCCTATACCCATACCCTGGTAGTCAGGGTGAACAATAAGATGCGGGTAGTAAACCACTAAATAGCCGTCTGAAAGTGCATTTCCTAATCCTACAAGTTTTTCGCCATCCCACGCAGTGACAAAAGAATGAGAATTCAATAAGGCGTTAAAAAGCTTTTCTGGCTTCTGGGCCGAAGACCAATGATTGGCATGGTATATTGCAACAACATCCTCCGTTTTAACATCTTGGGTTTCTTTTATTGTGATGGTCATTATAAACTATGGTTGCTTAATACATAAAGATAAGTAATCTGACTACAGGAGCACATATTTTTCTCCATCCTTTACTTGTCTCTCTTTGGAACCTTTTTTTGCTAGGAACTTTCCATCTATTCAAATGTTTCAGTTAACAAAGACTGTGCTTCCATGTCACCAAATAATCATTGATGTCACAATAGAGATTTATTCTGTTATCCTGCATTAGTTTAATATACCCAAATTATTCAACGATTTGCTGATCCACATTATTGGTGTATCCTATTTCGCGTAATGTGCCTGAGCAGCCTCTGGCAAATAATTAATGGTAAAAAGAAACCAGTTTTCCGGAATTTCACGTAATGGGCGTTCGTAAAAAACCTATATGTCGGATTGAAACCACTGAAACAGCCGGTCTTTTATTTATTTTTTTTATTCAGAAGTCTTTTAAATACAAATTCTAAAACCGAATCTCTGTTTTCCAGCATGTCTTGTAAAGAGTTTGATACGTCATAATCAGGAATAGCACCTCTTTTCTGTATAACCGGATTTATTGTGTACACGGTATGTAAAAGCGGTATTGTTATGGCTGTTTCAGTAAAGTCGCCCCTTACCGTTATCTTTTGCACTCCATTGCTAATGCCGGCATATCCTGCTGTTTCACTTCCTACCAGTACAGCGTTTGTATACTCTTTAATTAGTCCCGCTGCTGTACCAGCCGCCGAAAACATGTTGCCATTAATCAGCACCACAAGTTTTCCTTTAAATTGATATTCTTTAACCGGGTTAAAAGGCGCCAATTCACGCAGGATATCAAATTTTGTCACCTTAAAAGTTCGATCATCTTGTTTGACCATGCCATACTTTTCATCTAATTCCAACCGATCACCTGTTGTTTTCAAAAAATATTCATTATCACCCAAAGTGGTTGTTTCTTTAGCCAGTGTAACAGGTTTATCTATGAAATATTGAAGCAAATAACCGGTGTTTTTGGCATCACCGCCACCATTATCCCTTAAGTCGATGATTAGGCTTTTAATGGTGTTAGCAGAAATTTCCTGGAAGCATTTTTTATAAAAATCGGGATAGGTATTTTCAGGGTCTTGGAAACTATCCTTAAAAAAGCGATTGATCTTTAGGATAGCATAGTTTTCCGGCTTATTCAGTTCAAAATTAAACGCATCTTCTGAAGGTCTTTTTTTAGAAGGATATTTTTTAGCTCTGTTGGTAGAAAATAATTCGTTTGAAACGGGTTCAACCTGAACAGTTAGAATTTGTTTGGATTTATAATCCCGATAAGAAACGGCGTGTAACGGCTTTTCTCCAAATGTTTGTGCATAGAAATAACTAAACCTGCCAGGCAGCCCAAATAAATACTGCAAACCGGCATGACTTTTCCCATCTGTAGAATAGTACTTGAAAAATTCTTGTATAATATCATTGCTTAAACGCCCGTCTATCGCAAGTAATTCAGAGCCATCCGGAATTGGAAGGCTGCTCATGTTTTTCACAATAAAGATGCGCTCATCTTTAACGTATACATCAAATGGAAGTGTTTTTTGATTTGAGAGGATACTCGCGAGCTCATTAACAGGAAAAAAACCCGTATGATCGTCATAAATGCGAATTTTGCGTAGCACTTTGTAGAAAGACGTTGCTTCCATGGGCTGGGAAATCTCTGACATCAGGTTGTTCGTCAAGCTCTCAAATTCCTCAGGAGATTGGTTGGTGTAAAGTCCCGGGAATGTTTTTATAAGGGCATTTTTAAATTTGCTTAGATCTGCCTGCATGGCTTCAGGCTGATAAATTATAGGTTGTTTTAGCGTTTTTTTTGTTGCATCCTCGTTGGTAAACCAATAGGTTTCACCGCCTTGGTTCAGTGTCATTTTATTTCTTGAAGTATCAAACACCAATTCAATTCCTGTCTGGTGATACACGAACCGATCTTTAGCAGAGACATCCAACGCAAATGCGCTCTGTCCTGTTCCCTGGCCCATGAGCGTTGTGTTATTTTTACTGATGGTTATTTTAAGCTCCAGTTGAGTGCTGCTGTAAGTGCCCAGGTATTTATCCAGGTCTTCCGTTTTCAATACGGTGATGTTTTGTGCTGTTAAGCTAGAGGTAAATGCGATAAAGAGCGAGAGGAGGATTAATGATTTCTTCAAAATTTAGATTTTTTAGGAGATAAAATATATGTAAGATGGCATTTTTATTCAGATTGAACTGCAAAACCAAGTTCGTGCCATTACTGATCATAAGGTCTAATCATGCTATTGGCAATGATTAGGATGTATGTTATTATTAAAAGCGTTCAATATAGAACACAAGGCGTACGTTCGTGGACAGCAGGCAACTAATGAAATCTTTCCCAATTACTTAGCGTATAGAAGAAAGAAGCTATTAAAGTAAAGTATTTCTGATGATTGAACTTGCTAACTGAAATCATTAGGTTTACTGATTCTTTCCGACTATCATTATATTAACAACAGGGTTCATGTCCCTTAGACACAAATATTAACAACCTACATCTATTTAATTTATTTTTTAGTGCAACATTCCTAAAAAATGTTTGTCTTTGTTAATGGATGAAGATGTAGGTAGTTGGCGTACCAATAACCCATTCGTAATAAGCTATTAATCAATATGAAAAAAACGACTATTCTTATTCTATTTGTCTTAATCAGCGGAACTAGCTTTTCACAAACTTTATCAAAAGCAGATTTTAAAGAAGATTTGGAATTTCTTAAAAGAACTTTGCCTGCAAAGCATACCAATCTTTTTGCAAAAATCACGCTACCTAATTTCGAGACGAAGGTAGATGTCATTATCAGTAAGGCTGATGCTTTAAATTATGAGACTTTTACTACAGAGCTTTTTAAGCTAACGGTAAGTATTGGTGATGAACATACTTTCGTTGAGCCAAAATTCACTAAAATTCTTCCCATCCAATTTGGACTCTTTAAGGAAGGATTTTTCATAACAGGCATTGATTCAGTCAATTCGACCTTTTTACAGGCCAAATTATTGGCCATAAACAATCATAGCATCACTAACATAATTTCTTTATTTAAAGAAGTCATTCAAAGTGAGAATCAGTCTTATTTCGATGACCATGTTCTCCATTTAATTAATAACCCCGCTATTTTAAAGGGTTTGGGTATCATTGACACCGAAGATGAAGGGGAATTTACCTTGATTGATAAAAATAACAAACAGGTCAAAATTAAGTTGGCAGCCACTCTGGATAACAATATTGCAAATGTTAAATTAGCTTTTACTACCTCTAACCTGCTGTCTAACAAGAATAAAGGAAATTACTGGTTTGACTATGATTCCGAAAGCAAAACACTTTATTTCAATTACAACCAATGCAGAGATGATCAGGACAATCCTTTTGAGAAATTTAATAATGAGCTGTTTACTTTGATCGCTTCACAGCAACCTTCGAAAATTGTCCTTGATCTACGAGACAATAGCGGTGGTAATTCTGGAACCTTATATCCATTCATCGAAAAAATCAAAGGCAGTTATCTAAATCGAAAAGGAAAGTTCTTTGTTCTTATTGGTAAACAAACCTTTTCATCCGCTGTAATGAATGCGGTTGACCTTAAAAGAAATTCGAATGCCATCTTCATAGGTGAGGCTACCAGTGGCAATATTAACCATTATGGTGAAGTAAGGGGCTTTAGCCTGCCTAAATCTAAAATAGTAATTGCCTATTCCACCAGATACTGGGAGACTTGGAAAGGAAAAAAGGGGCCTTTAAAGCCCGATATCCGTGTGAGTTATTCGATCGAAAACTATGTAAAAGGAATAGACGAAGCATTAAGTCAAGTGTATAAAAACTAGAATTATATCCTTGACCACAATGGCTATTTAGGATAAACAAATTTGATAAAAGGGATACAATGATGCCTTCGTTTTTATTCTAATCTATTTGGTAATAAATACATTAGCTTATAATTTATACCCTTATGTTAAAAACTGTTAAATAACAATTAGTCAGCTGTATCGTTTTAAAAAGTTTGGGTCGTTTTGTTAGCTTAGAACATTAAAAATATTTTGCATGAAAAAAGTATTACTCACAATATTGTTAATGGTGCCTATAATATGTTCGATTGCACAAGAAAAATCCGATGATGTTGGTAAAAATTTTAAGTACTACACTTATTCATTAAATGAAAATCGACGATTGGCTGGTGACAATAAAAACTACGTTGAAGGAGTTAGGCTGATTAAGGAGTGGTTGATAAAGTATGATACGGTTTCTCAAGACACCAAAGATTCAGTTAAAAATTTTCATGCTGAGATGTACTATAATCTGGCTTGCTACCAAAATCTTATGGGTAAGCCAGGTGAAGCACTTGCTGCTTTTGATAAATGTGTGAAATTCGGATATAGTAATTATTACAACACCGTACAAGACACAGATCTAAAAAGCCTTCACGGAAACAGGCGTTTCCAAACGGCTCTTCTACGAATCCGGGAAAGGGGCGACATGAATTATATCTTAAAAACCTCTCCAGTATATCTCAATGGGAAGGTAACTGCGGTGCCCCCTTTTACCTATCAATCCCCGGAAGCAAAGGAGCTTGTGGACTTGAGGGTTAAATACAACTTGGATTCAGTGGCAGGCAACGGTGAGGAGATCAGCAAACTAAAAAATCTATTATTCTGGGCTTACAATATCGTACCGCATCAAAACGGCGACAATCCAACTTTTAGAAACGCAAATGATTTAATTGAGGTGTGCAAACGGGACAATCGGGGCGTGAATTGTCGGATGAAAGCGACAATTTTAAAGGATGCCTTTCACGCTAAGGGATTTAAATCCAGAATGATCACGTGCATGCCAAAGGATACTAATGACACTGATTGCCATGTGATAAACGTTGTATGGTCTAAAACCCATAACAAATGGTTGTGGATGGATCCAACTTTTAATGCATATTTGAGTAATAACAAGGGTGAATTGTTAAGCGTAGAAGAAGTCAGAACGCACTTAATCAATAATTCGGAACTCCACTTAAATAAGGATGCATTGAAAAACAAGGAATTTTACCTTGATTTTTATATGTCAAAAAATCTCTATTGGTTGCGCTGCCCTGTTAAAAGTGTTTGGGATGTGGAGACCTATTCGCAGAATAATCCCGTGGTTCAGTACGTCAATCTATATCCAGGTCGGTTTAATACGGTTAACTCCGCCAGAAAAACTTCGAATGATACAGAGGTCTTTGAAATTACCAATCCAAATTATTTTTGGCAAAAGCCTCTTGATAATTAATCCCAGTTGCGTTAATTCTTTCATTTTTATGTGCTGGGTAGATCTTATGAATCGAAAGCATTATTATTTCCTAAGCTCCTCATTACACCATCTTTGTAAGTCGGTCCGATTGGTAAGTTAATATTGTTGATGTGGACATAGTTGCCTTCAATAAATTGGATCATACTTGTGTTAATGATGGTTGATCTATGTATGCGAATAAACATGAAGTTTGGAAGCAAAGTAATAATTTTATTCATTACCATATAAGTAACATAGGTATTATGATAGGTATGAACCTTCAAATAGTCGCCTAAAGCCTCAATATATATAATTGATAACAGTTCAATCTTTATCAGGCGTCGCTCAACTTTAAGAAAAATACTACCCATCTCGGAAGTATGCTGACTTTCTAAAGTGGGGGTTGTAGAACTGCCAATTTTTCGTACTGTTTTGAGGAATCTTTCAAAAGTAACAGGCTTCACCAGGTAATCGGTAGCTTCTACTTCAAAGGCATCAACGGCATATTGAGTATAAGCTGTTGTAAAAACAACCATTGGCGATACTTTTAGAGACTTAATGAAATTTAAGCCGTTGATGCCAGGC
Source organism: Bacteroidota bacterium (assembly GCA_040387475.1). Lineage (GTDB taxonomy): Bacteria > Bacteroidota > Bacteroidia > B-17B0 > Aurantibacillaceae > UBA4416. Next base: position 34,325 of record JAZKDT010000063.1, read on the forward strand.
ATTTCGATGTCTATAAAAATGACATCCACCTTATGCTCGTGCAGGGCAACAAATGCCTCTGCTGCGTTTTGATAACTTCCTAGACTGAGCATTCCCGGTACCTGATCTAAATATGAGCATATCAGTTCTCTCGCCAGCGGTTCATCATCTACTACAATACAATTAATCATAGGTTTAGTCGAATAATTATATTTACAGTAAAAGTGTGATTCTCATCATAGATGAGTAGTTCGTGGCTATCTGGATAAAGTAATTTAAGGCGTTTGCGAACATTAACTAGGCCAATACCACTTTGTGCTCTTTCAATGCTCCGGTCTTCCAGTAATTTAGGATTAGAGGCTTGGAAAATCAATTCGTCATCGTCTACGGTCAACACTAATTTGACCCACTTGTCAGAAATATCCTGATGAAGTGTATGTTTAAAAGTATTTTCAATCAGCGGTAAAAATAGTAATGGTTCTATCTCAACCTGATCAATATCCCCTTGAGTCTCAAAACTAATGATGTCAGTTTTCGTATGTCTCAGGTTTTCTAAGCTTATATAGCTTTTGATGAAGTCAACTTCCTGCCGAAGCGGGACTTTCTCGCGGCCAGTATCATAAAGCATGTACCTCATAATTCCTGAGAGATCGCTGATCATTAAAGGAGTTTTCGGAGAATTCTGTACACTTAAAGAATATAGGTTGTTAATGGTATTGAAAAAAAAATGTGGGTGAACTTGCGATTTAAGCTAGTTCAATTCAATTTTAAGTTTCTCCATTTCCATTGAAGATAACAGATGTTGGTTTTTAAATAGTAGCTTAATTACATATAAGGAAGACCCTGCCAACAAAATAAGAAAAGTATATCCAATATTGGTATTGAAGTAACCCTGTGTAAAATCCCAAGGGCGAGCGCCGCTGATATTTTCTCTATAGGCTTCAAAAATAAAAGGCATCGCCATGACTGCACCAATACCTAATCGCTCGCTCAGGCCATAAAGCATTATATAAAGCGGCATTAGCAAGAAAAATAATAAATAGCGCTTTTTTCCAACAGTACGGGGAAGATATAATCTATAAAATAAAATGATGACCGGAAGTTGTAATACACTTATGGTTACATAACCAAGGGAATTGGGAATTTTATCCTGACTCCAGGTTTGAAGGCCAACTGCGAAGGGACTTAATATCCCAATAATCGACAAATATACTAATTCAGCAATGTTGCCTTTTTGCTTATAATTTAAGTTTTCTAAAGAAATTAGCATCGTCCAATTTACACTTTCTTTTATGACCTAAATAGCTTTTTCGATGAATGCACCATATTGCTCGTTGAATAGGAAGTTGGGGATTTCAACAGGTAGTGATAAAGATTGATCGAATAAATTCACCATTTATAATTACATATCGCAGATTTGAGTCATGCAATATGGTCTTTCATTAATTATCCAATCCTCTTATGAACCTCTTTAGGAACTTAAAAACTTATTATGTTAGCATGCTGATACTTTTGCTTAGTTTAAGCGTTTCCGGTCAGAGCAAGTGTCAAAAAATTGAAATCTTCACTAAAATATGGGGATTTCTAAAATACCACCATCCGACCGTAACTAATGGCAGGATAAATTGGGATTCAGTGTATGTAAATAATATATCAAAGATCAACAAGAATCTATCTAATGCTGCCTTTAATAGGCATATACTTTTCCTAATTAAGAATTTAGGCCCGATTCGAAAGACGGCACCCACAACGTCAACTGACACGCTCTTCGATAAAAACTACAACCTAAAATGGTTAAAAAGCAGTCGCATAATCAGCATCAGTGTCAAAACGAAGTTGAAGGAAATATATACTTATCGTAGCCAGGGAGAAAATAAGTATATAAAAATGGCGAATTTAACTGCTGACTATAGTGGTGAAAATAAATACGAAAGCATGGGTTTCCCTAATGAGGAATATCGTTTACTTTTTTTAGCTCGCTTCTGGAACGCAATTAACTATTTCGCACCTTACAAATACGAAATTGGAGAAGACTGGGGTAACATATTAAGCAGATTTATCCCCAGGATGATTAGTGTAAAAGATTCAGTTGAATATTACAAGAGTTTGCTCCAACTTTCAGTTTCAATGAACGATGGTCATTCACAACTGGCCTTAGCCGACAATAATGACAAGATAAATGATTTGGTATTTGGTAAATATACCGTCCCCATTTATACCGACATCGCAGGTGGAAAAATTATCGTGAGGAAGTTGGCTAATGATCCTCTAAGTCAGTTTGATATCAGACAAGGAGATATAATTCTGAGTGTTGACAACGAACCAGTTGCTAAAAGAATGAATCGAATTAGCAAATACATATCAGCGTCCAATAAAGTAACGAGTGACAAGTACCTTACTTGGCCTTTTTTTAATACACCTAATGATTATCAAATACTTGCAATACAAAGAGGTCGGAAAAAGGTCATAGTAAAGATTAAATGCATTATTGCTTCTAAGAGAGAATGGGGTGACCTTACGAATTATACTTCTAATGAAACCGGGTTTAAAACAATTGGGAATTCAATTGCGTATGTATATGCCTGGCAAATGTGGAAAGGCAATATAGACACGATAAAAGCATTGATAAAAACTAAAAAGGCCGTAATATTTGATGTTCGCAATTATCCAAGTTCAGATTATTTTTACAATATCTTTGATATTTTTTTACCGAAGCCTACTGCCATAAACCAAACACTGTGCATTTCCATAAATAATCCAGGATATTTTCAATGGAAATTATCACCTAAGATAGGCGCCATCAACCAATCTCCGTATAGTGGTAAGGTGGTCATCTTAGCTGATGAAAGAAGCCAAAGTCAGGGAGAATATTCCGTTATGAGTCTGCAGACAATTCCTAATTCGGTAACTATAGGAAGTCAAACTGCAGGTGCAGATGGCGTAGTAACAAGCATTCCTATGGGTGGAAAACTGTCAATTTCCTATTCAGGATATGGGATATTTTATCCTGATAAAACACCTACTCAAAGAAGAGGAATTAAAATAGACATCCAAGCAAAGAAAACAATTGAAAGTATTAGCAAGAATAATGATATCGCACTTCAAAAGGCAATAGATTTTTTGAAGAAAAAAGGCATAGATTAGATCACACAATGATGCCTTCGTTATATTGTAATCTATAAGCCTAACAGCCGTTTCATTAAATTACTTATCTGGATTCATTTGCCTGTGAGCCTCAGTCAAAAACTCTAAATATTCCTCTATCGGTTCAAGACCAATGGACTTTCTTCTGTTATTTACTCCCTTTGGATTTTCTAAGTTTTTTGGGACCGCTGTTTTATTTTGATCATAAGTAACTTGGGTTCCATAAATCTGAGCCTTATGTTGATTGATATTTACTCTGTCCGTAAGAAAAGCAAAATTTGATGGATTAGCCTTTTTGCGTTTTACTTGCTTTTTCATTTCTCTTAGTACTTCTTCCTGAAATTTAAGGTCGTGGTCACTGTGTTGCACACATAACCAAAAATTACTCGAAGTTTCTTTTCCTACTTTATCATAGTTTGGAAAACCATATTCAGCAAAAATGTCTTTTAACAATTCAGTATTTTGCATAAAGGTCACTTTCACAATTTTCCTTAAAGAGTCTCTTTCTGTATTTTTTGCATTTCGAACATCCTGACCTGTTTTTTTATCGATGAAAGCTAGACTGTCTATTCGCTTTTTTAGTAAAGGAAATTGAACTTTTTCCTGTCCTTTCAGATTAAATGCATAACATAATATTAGTGTGAAGAGTATATATTTCATATTTGATATTAAGCTAAGTTTGCATTCCAAAGATGAAATGTAGCAATAAATCCTTAACTATTTCTTAAAGTCAAATATAGTATTCTAATTATTATACGTGGAAATAATAGTAAAGGGTTACAGCAATACCTTCGTTTTTCTGTAACGCTAAAGCGCTCCGATATCTAAATGAAAAAAGTATATTTATAAGCATGAAAGCCAAATTAAAAATCCTCTGTCTATTATTTAATTTATGTTATCTTGATCTTTCGGCCCAGTCAGTTACCCCTGAAGGATACGGTTTAAAAGAATTCACAATAGCGGACAAAAAGTTAGGGCTGATTAATTTTTATGTAGATACTATCAACCTAAAAAGCAAATCACCATTGTTTATTGAAACGAATGGGAGCGGCGGGATGCCACTTTGCCTGTATATTAAAGGTAACAAATTTTCAACCACCTCCATTTCATTTAGTTCCTTACTCCTGGAAAAAACTAAGGAAAAATTTCACTATGTAGTGTTAGGGAAGCCTGGAACTGCATTTTGTGATACAATAAATTTAGATTTAGGAGTAGAGGAATTTCGAAAGAACGGCTCAAGAGCTGTTACCCTGAATTATAACTTTTCGCCTGAATATACTAAAAGACTAAGTTTATACTGGCGTGTGGAGGCGACAAAGAAAGTTATTGCTTACTTAATAAAGCATGGTTTTTGGGATCACACCAATTTGATTTCATACGGGTATTCTGAGGGTGGACAGGTTGTCCCGGCTTTAGCAGTTGCAGAAAAACGCATTACGCACGTAATCCCGGTTGTAGGTAGTGGATTAAATCAGTTTTATGGAGATATATTAGAATGGAGAATAAAAGCACAACGCGGTGAGATTTCTCATCAGGCTGCACAGGACAGTATCGTAAGCTATATGGCAAAGATTACAGATATTTACAAAAATCCAACCGATGTAACCAAAGAATTCGGTGGCCATTCCTATAAAAGATGGGTAAGTTTTGGCTCTTCTCTTCCATTTGAAAACCTCCGAAAGTTGGATATACCAATTTATTTAATAAGCGCGTCAGCAGATCATAATTCGCCTATTTATAGCTTGGACTACATATGGCTGGATTTTGTCCGCCTTGGCAAAAACAATTTAAAGTATGACACATGTGTAGGGTGTGATCATTATCTTAATAATGTTGACACAAAGTTACAGATTGATTATTTTCAAAAGATATTGGATTGGCTAGCCAAAACCCCTTAGATTAATTAATCTGTCTAAGAATCAACTAAATCTTCGAATTTATGCCCCACAACAATGTGTGTCTAAAAGTACTATTATGTTAAATGAGCGCGATAGAGAAAACAGAATATTGATAATTGGTTACACTAATACCTTCGTTTTTGCGTAACGCTAAGAGGATTCTGAATTATAAAAATATTGATAGAAATTGCTATTCTAAATTTTTGTTAATCCAAGCTAGACAGTCTTCTGGATCCACTAAACTCCAAGAATGTGGATGCCTTGTGCCATCTAAGCGGTAACCTTTGCCCAAGGCATTAATGAATTCTGCTTGTTTGTTGCCTTGTAATTTTAGTTCAATAATTAAGGCGGTTTGATCCGGTGCATTCATGTCATATAAATCACGCTGCCTGTTTGTCATCGCCCAATCCAAATCAGGATCTGAATATATGCGGAATGGCACCGACTTCAAATACTGTGCATTCCCTCCCTGCTTTTCCGAGCGAGTATAAATTGAATATTTATTATATTTTTCGGGATGTTGCGATGGGGAACCACCGAAGAACTTTTGCATGCCGTCCAGATAGTATTTTGCTTCGTTAACCGCCATTGCCGATACATTCTTTTCGACTTCTCTTTCAAACTGATGATACATATTCGCAAAGTACACCGGGCCATCTACGCTAAATACTGCTTTAGGAACAATTGCAGTGAGCTTATTATTTTCATAGGCCAGCTCTGCATAACGTAAACTTACAATCCCGCCTAAAGAAAAGCCGCCAATCACAAATTTATTTTCCGGAATCTGGTAACGTGAGACTGCATCAGTAAAAACCTTATTTAAAAAGTCAGTAACCGGTTGATCCAGGCAAATGTGCAAATTGGTTAAAGGCACAATGATAATTATTCCATGATCTGAAGCAAGTTGACACAATTTTTTATTGTTGGTTAACACGCTTTCAGGTCTTTCCCAGGTACTTGGCAATAAGACCAATGCCCCTTTTACCGCTGCTTTTGGAGAGAGTGTATAGTAAAAGAGAGATTTGTCCGGGAGGAAATTGTCAAATATATGAGTGCTATCTATGAGCTTGATCGGATTTTGTTTTAGTTTGCTTAGGTACAAGCTATCCAGGCCTACTATTTCGCCGTCAATAAAATATC
>JAZKDT010000063.1:40495-40870 GCA_040387475.1 Bacteroidota bacterium
ACCAGCGCGTCCCTTAAAGTTAGAAGCACCATAACCGTTTTGAATTCCTTTATTCATCCCGCCTTTATATTGACCAACTTGCATACCTTGAACGAACCAGGTTAACTCTCCGTTTCCAGTAGCTAATCCGTCTTTACATTTCCCTTTCCAGGAAATACTGTGGTCTGTAGCATAAGCTGCATCCCATATTTTGCAACCAGTTTTACAGTCACTAATATAATGCTGCGCAAAAATCACTTGTTGGGTCAACAATAAACAAACAGAAATAAACAGGTGCTTCATATATCTTACGGGAATAATAATGCTAAAATAGACAATGCAATTCGGTTGATTAAGCAGTTGACATTAAAGTTTGTTACGTGAAAAGCAATTTAT
>JAZKDT010000064.1:0-93 GCA_040387475.1 Bacteroidota bacterium
CCGCTGCTTTTTGTGCAGCTGCTTGTTCCTTCGCTAATTTATCGGCGGCTGCTTTTTCCTCGGCTGCCTTTGCAGCAGCGGCTTTATCAGCAG
>JAZKDT010000064.1:193-10442 GCA_040387475.1 Bacteroidota bacterium
CCAATTTATCCTGCGCGGCTTTTTCTTCGGCTGCTTTTTGTGCAGCTGCTTGTTCCTTTGCTAATTTATCGGCTGCAGCTTTTTCCTCGGCTGCCTTTGCAGCAGCGGCTTTATCAGCAGCCAATTTATCCTGCGCGGCTTTTTCTTCGGCTGCTTTTTGTGCAGCTGCTTGTTCTTTCTCTAATTTATCAGCGGCAGCTTTCTCCTGCGCAGCTTTATCCGCTGCGGCTTTATCAGCAGCAATTTTTTCCTGCGCGGCTTTTTCTTCCGCTGCTTTTTGTGCAGCTGCTTGTTCCTTCGCTAATTTATCGGCGGCTGCTTTAGCTTCTGCGGCCGCTTTATCTGCTGCGGCTTTCTCTGCTTCCTTCGCTTTTTCTACCAAACATTTTTCAGCGGCGGCTAATTTCTCTACCGGCTCTCCTTCGTCGGGCAATAAACCCCTGGCCGTCGTATAATTTGTCTTGGCAGTTTCACAATCTTTCTTTGCAAAAGCACCATCGCCCGTTTTTAGCGCTGCCGTATATCTTGCCAGTAAGTCTGCTTCCTGCTGACGAATGCCTGCTAAAGAAGCTAATGCCTGACTAGTATATGCTGGTTCATCCGAAAAATTCTTTTTTCCAGGCAAATACACTAACCGTAATAAGGGCTGATTTAAAACAGAATAATTAATACCCGGTAGTGGTTTCGACATCGTTACTCCCTCAATCTTAACCTGTGCTTTAAAATTATCTTTTGTATTTTCGGGTGGCACACCCATTGTTGAAATAGCAAATTTCTTTTTATTACAGCCCGGATAGGAGACTTCCAACGAATAATCACCATTCGGTGGAACATTGATCTCAAAATCGCCATTACCCCCACTCTGCGTTTGCGCTACGACAGTTGATCCTTTATATAAAGTAATGGACGCTCCTCCTAAACCTTTCCCATCTTTTTCGACGTTACTGGTTAACTTCAATGTCCAATCGGGCTGAGTTTGTGCATAAGTACCCAGGCATAAGCATATTCCCGCTATTATTGCAATAATTCGTTTTTTCATGTTTGTATTAAAGCCGCTTTTGTTTTAAAAGTAATTAAAATTTAAGTAATCCGGGCATTTGTTAAAAAAAGGCTTAGAACTTCTTTTACAGATAATTAAGGTGTTTTTATTAGTTTTAATTCGTCTAAATTTTCATAACCTTCCTTAGTGATGCAAAAACTATTTTTTTTCATAATTACTTCCCTGTTTTTTTGGTCTTGCTCCCCTAACAGCGAAGAAAAAAGTGAAGCAGAATCTACCTTTGACTTCTGTGCAAGCATTCACCGCGATTCAACCGTGAGTCTTTCTCACAAGCTGGATTCCTTATCTGATCTGATGTCACATAAAACAGGCGTGTATGTTTTAGAGGACGGCGACGGCTCGATGGTTGCCCGTGCCTGGTTAAGTGAGTATGCCGAACACAGCATTGATATCCAGTACTTTATTTTTACCGCCGACAATGTGGGCCTGATTGCCGCTGATTACCTGGTACGTGCGGCAGACAGGGGTGTGAAGGTACGGATCCTGGTGGACGATATTATGGTTGAGGCAGATGAGCAAAAACTACTGACCCTGGATTCCCATGAAAATATTTCGATCCGCATTTATAACCCCGGCTCCAATACAGGAAAAACCATCTCTGATAAGCTCCATAAATTAACACACGACTTTAGAGGCGCCAACCAGCGCATGCATAATAAAACATTTACCGTGGATGGCAAAGTCGTAATTACCGGCGGAAGAAATATCGCAGATGAATATTTTGACTATGACCACGAGTATAATTTTCGAGATAGAGATGTGTTACTCATTGGTGGTGTTACTAAAAATATTCAGAGTTCTTTTAACCTTTTCTGGGAGAGTGCTTATGTGGCAGATGTAAAATCATTGATCGACACCACCTTATATACTTATACACAGCCCAATCGTTTTGATAACCTGCACCAGTATGCCTGCGACTCAAGCAATTTCTGGCCACAGGTACGCGAAAAAATAAAAAACATTCCGGCTGCATTTAATATGATACAGTCCTCGGGAAAACTACAGTGGGTAGACCGTGTAGAATACATTTCAGACATTCCCGGCAAAAATGACGGCTCCCACGGTTTGGGCGGTGGCGGTGTTACCACCGATGCACTCATTCGTTTGGTAAAAGAGGCCAGCGATTCTATCATCATACAATCCCCTTATTTAATCACAACAGCACTTGGCAAAAATTTATTTAAAGATGCCGTGAAGCGGGGAGTTATAGTAAAGATCCTCACCAACAGCCTGGCATCCACTGACAACCTCGAAGCTTTTAGTGGCTACCAGCGAGATCGTAAAGAATTACTGGAGACAGGTGTGCGCATTTACGAATTTAAACCGGATGCGAAAATAAGATTTAGCATGATGACCGGCGCCTTGCAAAAGAAAATGAATTACACGCCCGTATTTGGATTGCACGCCAAATCGATGGTGATAGACGGAAAGATAACCGTGATAGGTACTTTTAATTTAGACCCTCGCAGTGCCAATTTGAATACCGAATGTGTTACCGTTATTCATTCAGAAAAAATAACCGCGGAAGTGCAGCAGGAAATGCTGGAGGAGCTTAAACCCGAAAATGCCTGGGAAACAACCTTGTTGTGGAACCCTGATGCTCAATCATCTTTAAAGAAAAACATGAAAGCAAAAATAATGAAAGTTATTCCGAAGGGAATATTATAAAAATAAATTAAAAGCAGGAGAGTTCAAGCGAAGCTCAAATAAAAAAATAAGAGAAAACGCCTCATATCTTCGCCCGAATTGACCTACACGATACATTAAAATATACTAAAATGACAGCACAGGATCTTAACTCACAATTTTTAATCGACCCTAATATCACCTTTTTAAACTTTGGTTCCTTTGGCGCCTGCCCCAAATCATTAATGGAAGACTATCACAAATGGCATTATGAAATGGAAAGGGAACCCGTACAGTTTATAACGGTTAACGGGTATAAATATTTAAAACAAGCCCGGGAAGCGTTAGGCAACTATATTAGCTGCGATGCCGATGACCTGGTGTATGTATTGAACCCATCCTATGCGATGAACATCATTGCAAAAAGCATTGACTTAAAACCAGGGGATGAAATACTGACTACGGATTTAGAATATGGCGCCATCGACAAAACATGGAATTACTATTGTAAACAAAAAGGAGCCACGTATGTTCGCCAGCACATTAATTTACCGGTAGTCTCGAAAGAAAAATTTATTGAAGATTTTTGGAAAGGCTATACAAAAAACACTAAAGCCATCTTCATCAGCCACATAACCAGTACCACAGGTATGATACTGCCTGTAAAAGAAATTTGCGAGATGGCAAAAGCCAAAGGATTATTAACGATAGTAGACGGGGCACACGTACCCGGGCATATTCCGTTGAACTTACAGGAACTAAAGGCAGATATTTATACGGGCGCCTGTCATAAATGGATGATGACACCAAGAGGATGCTCGTTCTTATATGTCACCAAAGAACAACAGCAATGGGTTGATCCGTTAATTATTAGTTGGGGATACGATAGCGCCATGCCATCTCATTCGCAATTTTTAGATTACCACCAGTTACAGGGGACCCGGGATTTTACTGCCTTTTTAACCGTACCAAAAGCGTTGGAATTTATGCGTGAAAACAAGTGGAACGAAAAAGCCGCTGCCTGCCGAAAGCTGGTTCGGGATAACGCGCAACGTTTTTGCGACTTGCTGGGAACACAACCCCTTTGCCCCTTAACCGACGAATTTTTAGGCCAAATGTTTAGTATTCCTATTCACACGCCTGAGCCGGAAACATTGCAACGCGATTTATTTGAAGCTTATAAAATTGAGATACCGGTGATGCGACATGGTAACGATACTTATTTAAGGTATTCGATACAGGTGTTCAATTCTCAAAAGGATTTGGATAAATTATATGAGGCTTTGACAGAAATTATTGCCAACACAGAGTTGATATCCGTTACCAGATGATCAACCATTCTATTAAGATAAGAACGCAATCTCGATGAGACCTTTTGTTTTATTATTACAGTTTTTTTGGCTGACAATTTCGGTTGATGCACAAACCCTAATAACCGGAGTGGTTGTTGACAAAGATCATCAAACAGCAATGCCGTATACAAACATTGGAATAAAACATAAAAATATCGGAACAATCTCCGGGGAGGATGGACGTTTTTCAATTCAAATTCCACAACTTCATGTCGATGATACGTTAAGTTTTTTCATGATCGGTTATGAAGAACTACATGTGCCGGTCAGAAACATCCTGCACTCGCAAACATTTCAAATACAAGCAAAAAAATATACATTAGCAGAGGTTCCGGTTTCAGCAAATCGATTGGTTGAAAGGTCGTTTGGTATTAAAAAACATTATAGTCCTTTACATTTTAGTGATGGCAGTTTAAACCAAGATGATATTTTTGAAATTGCGCAGGTTATACACCTTCCTCAAACACTTTCAAAAATATCGTCGCTCAACTTATTCATCAATCAATCCATAAACGACAGCGGACTTTTCAGGATCAATTTTTATGCCGTTGAAGATAACAGACCAGGGAAAAGAATTATCACCAAAAATATTCTGCAATGTGTGCCAATAAAGGAAGGCTGGCTAACTTTCGATCTTGCAACATATAATATTTATTTAAAAGGAACTTTTATAATAGCGCTTGAGTTCATTCCGACGAAAGAAAACAAAAACATTTCTTACGAAGTAAAAATAGGCGGATCAGCTCAAAGTTTTGTACGCTCAAGTAGTATGGGTAAATGGCAGGTACCGCCTCATCATTACCGCATGTATGTAACAGCACTTTTGGATGATACTAAACATCATTATGAACAAAATGACAGCGAAGAAAAAGAATCAACACCATCTGTATCATTATACTCCCAATTCGTAAACGATTCGTTTTCTGTCTTTATTCATTTACCCAAAAGCTATTCAAGAAACAAACAACAAAGATTTCCTGTTGTTTATTTGTTGGATGCCAATGTATTTTTTGATTTAATTGCGCGAGCCATGGATGAAAGAAAACTAAACCAAACGATCCTTGTAGGCATAGGCTATAAAGATTTTAGATTGATGGATTCATTAAGAAACAGAGATTATACGTTTCCAAGAGCCGTACCCAAAGATAGCTTCAGCATAAGTGGCGGGGGCGATCAGTTTTTATCGTTTATCAATAGGGAATTAATTTCGTTTATTGATAAAACATATCACTGTGACACAACAAACCGCACCTTAATGGGACATTCGCTGGGCGGTTACTTCACTTTATATGCCCTGCAACAAGAGCTCCTTCTCAACAAAAAACGTTTCAAAAATTTTGTTTCAGCAAGCCCCTCGCTCAACTATGGAGATGGATATTTATTGAAACAATTTAGCCAGCTACGAGACATCTCCTGTGAGAATTCCAAAAAATTGTTCCTCTCCTTTGGAAGACGGGAAGACATGGAAGATTATGGCACAGGCACCCCTGGATTAGATGATTTCCATACTTTAATTAAACTCTTTAAAACGCAGTTTAAAAGTATAAACGTTATAAAAGAGGTGTATCCAAATTATGGGCACATGGAAACAGCAGTACCTAGCTTCCTAAAAGCAATAGAAAAATAATTAGTTACTGGCACAAAAATGGAAATAAACCAAATAAGGTACCTCATTAATAACACCATTATTATGAAGAAACATTACTTTCCACGTTTACTGATCGTATTCCTGCTTTCATCAGTCATTCCTTCTTTTTCGCAAACGATGCAGGCAAAGTTAGAGGCTATCCCGGGATTAAAAATAAAGCCGATCTCCCACACTTACTTTAAAGAATATTACGAAATAACCGTTCTGCAATATCAGGATCACACCACTCAAAGCAAACCCTTTTTGCAACGCTTATATATGGGGATTAATAATCCTAAATCTTCGGTGGTGATTGAGACCGATGGATATGCTACCGACTATGCTTCCAAACCGGAATACACTAACGAAATTGCATCCGCATTAAATGCCAATCTTTTAGTTGTGGAACATCGCTTCTCAGGCAAATCTATTCCCGATACCCTCACATGGGATCACCTCACCCTTCGACAGGCGGCAGGAGATTACCATCATATAAAACAGTTACTGGATACTCTTTTAACAGGTACGTGGATATGTACCGGGATAAGCAAAGGCGGACAGGCGGCACTCGCCTGGAAGTTATATTATCCAAAAGATGTAGCGGCAACCATTGTTTACGGCACGGCAGTAAAGGATAAGCCAACCGTGTACGCTGACCAGGTTCTTGCCAATTTATCCAAAAGTGTGTGCGGAAAAAAAATAACGGATCTCCAAACGCACCTGTTCAGGAATAAAAAAACCATGCTACCGGTTTTTTCTGCTTACGCGAAAGAAAAAGGGTATAACTTTCAGTTGCTTGACGATGAAAAAGTATTTGATTATTTGGTGCTGGAACTTACCTACTCCTTTTGGCAAAATGGAAATGCCTGCGGCGATATACCTTCCCTTACCAAAAATCCGGTGGACCTTGTAAACTATGTCACACAGATCGTTCCACCCCGTTTTTTTTCACTCACTAATAAATCTAAATTGGAGGTCCCTTTTTACATGTTTTATCATGAGTTGGGATATTATGAATATAACACCGCGCCTTTCAAAGCTTATTTAAGAGATAACAGTTACTCTAACCGTTTTTTTGGACCTTTATCCATGGATATTCCGTTTGACGATAGCTACCAAAAAGCGATGGTGGATTTTATAAAAAGCTCCGACGCTGAACACGTGTATTTTATTTACGGACAAAACGACCCCTGGGCCTTGCAAAGTATTGTTAAAAAGAACTGTTATACGGTAAAAGGCGGTTGTCACAAAAGCCGCATTAACGATCTTCCGGCCGTTGAGCAAACCGCTCTTTACGCCAAATTAAAAGCCCTAGGCGGCAAATCTTAAGGGAATACAGTCAATGCGCAACTAATTTGTCAGTAATAAATACCTGTCGATGCAGTACTGCATCAGCTGCCATGCCGTAATGAATAACCCACCATGTATAACTGCATAACCTGCTACGCATTACGTGATGTACTATCATGCGGTAATAAATGACTCGCCGTGCATCACGCCATAACCGCCTGTGCATTGCTACAGCCCTCTGTGCATTACTGCATAACGTATCACGCAGTAATGCATACTCTAAGTAAACATGCAATTGACTTCATTGAATAAAACCGGCCTATAAGAGACTCTAAGTAACAGTTTGTCAAGACATGAAAGTTTTTGCAAAGCGGTCGATCCGCGCAAGATTCCCGATAGCTATCGGGATATTTCGCTTTGCGAAAGCCTAATAAATATTTAGCGTTGCCATTAATATTTGGTTATACAACGGTTTCAAATTAAACGTTGCTTAGCACGAAAACGTAACCTGTAATAATGGCTTCATTTTATTGTGCCAATATCTGTAAATGGACAAAAAATTAATTCTAATCTGCATAACCACAGGAATTGGTACAACAATACTTAGCGGAGGATTATTTTTTTGTGGTATATTTTTATTGATGTTTCTAGGTGCATTATTAATTCCAGGACTTTTATTCGGACTTGTATTATCTCTCTACTATAAAGACATCTCAACCAGACAAAAATTAGCATTTATTATTATTTGTTCTATCACTTATCTCATTTCAGCATTAACTACTTTTTATTTAAGTGGCGCCACAAATGATATGGCAATTGTTTTAATAAGCACATTTAGCCTACCATTAACTGCATTATTTTTTGACAGGTTTATCAAAAAATTAAAAAGTAAACGAAACTCTTTAGCCATTGGGATAGCTGGTGGGTTTTTAGTGGATTTAATAATGCATGTTTTATTACACTTTGTCAATAATAATGTGCAGGGTGAAAGCGGAGCGGTTATATTAACACTCACTCACCTATTAATTTTTCCACTATGGCATACTGTTTTCGCATTGACAACAAGACTTGACGTTAATGTTTAACTGGTTTAGTGTATACAACCGGTAAATGACGGTTTGCCAAAGCCTTACATACATCCAAGCTCCCGATAGCTATCGGGATTGCGAAGGCCCGGCTTCGGAATCCTCATTCACCTCTATTATTTTTTTTTTCAAATGCATGAAAACAGTTATCTTTATTTAAAACATTTCGCTATACAACGGTTTCAAAACGAAGAAACTAAAGGCAAAACCGTTTGGCGCAATTTGACGAACATGAAAACATTACTGACAGTCACAATTTATATGTTATTACTGACTTCGTGTTTTGACAATACAGTCAACGAAACCACCATACTTGCAAAAGTCGATGCATTTACGACTCCAGCCGAAAACGAAGAATTAGGAAGAGACATTATTTCGTACAACTATTCGGAAAAATTAAAAAAGCAATTTCCTGACCTCGATTTAAGAAATGTAACCTTACAATATTTCCGGCAATCAAGTAATGATGAAGTAACAATAAGACTAATTATAACCAACACTGCCCTGGTTTACTCTAAAGAACTAACAAACTTCATGACACCCTTAATAAAGCAAAATATGTCAGACTATCTCGCACACACCGAGGGAATGAGAAATGCAATGAAATATTCTGACAAATATTCAAAGTTAATACACGACAAAAAAATTGACTCCGTGTGGAGTATGACAGGTCTTAATCTTAAAGAAATTATTTCGAAAGAAGATCTTAATAAGGCATTTGAGCAGATAGACTCCTCTGTGGATTTTAGCAAGCGTACTCTGACGTCAAAGCAATATTATAGTTCCTTACCGATAGGACAAAGACAGCATACGGGAAATTTTTACCTGTTCAATTATACATACGGCAAGGCCTTTGAACAAATTGCATTGCAAGGCGACAGTCTAAAACTTGTTGGCTACACGTTTTACAAAACGACAAAATAAAATTGCACTCATACAGCAAAAAACTAACGGTAAATGACTTGTGAACTTACAACCAAAAAATTAGTACTCATCCTGTTTTCATTGATCACGGTTCAATCATTTTCCTGCTCCTGCAATTATGAGTTCTCAGAATTTACGCCTGTGTATTTACACCAATATACCCGAATATTTACCTGTTCCGTTATTTCGGCTGATACAACAGATAATCAACTCATTTACACAGCCACCGTTTCTAAAACATACTGGGGAACACGCAGCTACACCGTTACCATCACCACGCCTTTGATAGGTGGCGCATGCGGGCGAAGACTCGATCTCCGGAAGTCGTACCTGATATATGGGAATGATAGAGCGGGCGCAGTTGATATTTATAGTTGCAGTCCAACCAGGGAACTTTCAGGTATCCAATTCAATAAAACAAATGGTTGGGATCTTCGTTCCCGAGACTCAGTGAATATACCGATTAATGGTAACTATGAAAAACATACTGTGAAATACCTGAACAACTATTTCAGAAAAGCCGGTAAACTGGAACTGATGTACCTCGAAGAAATTTCGAACCAGGTGAACGGGCAACTGAAGACCAGGTTTTTAAACGATACGGTGAGCGGTGTTTTAAATTTCAAAGATGGCAAGCTTGACAGTATATCTACATTCTATTTTCCAAATGGCCGGTTAAAAGAAAAAGGAAACTTCACCCAAAACTCTAAAGAAGGTATGTGGACCGAATCCATTTATAAAACGGTCAAAGGTAAAAACTATCACCTGGCATGGACGGGATTAAACAAAGCAAATAAACGACGTGGAAAATGGAAAGGTGAAATGCTTTTGGGTTCTTACCAGGAGTTTAGTTTCTATATGCATTATATGTTTGATCATGACTATGAATAATAATTTGCGACTCACATCAAAAGAATAGATTTCATGCCACGATTAAGCCAGCCAAAATACAAACTTGTAAATTACAGCCAATACTGTATCTTTAGTTAACCTTTTATGTGCGATGCATTTCATCACTAAACATATCATTATAATTTTCATTTGCCTTGTGTCCTGCATAAGTTATGCACAACAGCAAAAACCGGTTCACGACATTGATTCTATTATCCAAAACTGGGATTACCGTATTTACCCGGACACTGAGAAATTAAAAATGATTGAATATTACCCTGCCTTTGCTTTCTGCGGAAGAGTATACGTGAACGCCCTGGCCATATGTGTTAATACCCGCGGTGAGACAATCAGAGTTATAGACTGCAGCCCGGGGCCGAAAGAATTTAAGGCA
>JAZKDT010000064.1:10452-12458 GCA_040387475.1 Bacteroidota bacterium
AGATGAGATCGTTTTATTTTATCCGGGTATGTTGATCCCAAAAGACAAAAACCCGCACCTGGCTCATCGCGACGAAAAGCTGCATGCATTACTGGAAAAATATAAGCGTGTGACCATTACTACCTACGGAAAGTTGAAGACACAATAACATCGATCATTTTATGACAAACGAACAGACACTTATACTGGAAAATATAAAGTTATACCTGGAGCTAAATCCCAGTCAGCGGTTTGGACAAGCCTTATTTAATTTAGGCATTAACCAATTCAGGCAAAGTGACACAGCTGCTCCTGAAACATTTCAATTGAGAGATATTTATAATGATCGCGATACTGACATCGTTAAAAGAATGGACGAGCGATTGAATTATTTTAACTCGCAAAAGTAAATGGTTTCTGATTTCCATGTGAATAGCTAAATATCGGTAAATAGTACAAGTGATTCCTTTTTTTGTCCTAACGCCATAAAGCACCAATGATATACCTTTGAGTAATCTTTAAAACCTAAAATTATGAAAACAACTTTACTCCTCACTTTTATTTTGTGCACGCACTTGTTGTCGGCACAGTGGACACGAATCACTAATTCGCCTTCGATAGCAAACACCATTTATTTTTTTAATGCACAAACAGGATATGCTTTAAAGCAGGACACTATTTTTAAAACAACCGATGGTGGTGCTAACTGGAGCGATATTCATGCGGGTTTCCCCAGTTATACCTCTCTTAAAAAAATTCGCTTCGTTTCGCCCGACACCGGCTTTGTGTACGGTATGGATGCTACAAGTTTTGCATACCCTGTAAGCATTTACATGACCATTAACGGTGGTGCCAACTGGAATCGTATACTGGGCCCCTACGATGGTACAGATCTTGACTTTTACCTGGCGGGACAAAATGACTGGTATTTTCATTCAACCTCACAATGGCTAGCTCCTGTAGCCGACACCATTTTTCATACCACCAACGGAGGCTTTGGTTTTTCAAAAACAGGTAATACCACGCTGCCGCTTTATAACCAGCAAATCAATAATTTAGTACTCTACAGTTACTCGGTTACTGCCGGCCCCGCGCAACACGATCAATTTAATAAAAGTACAGACGGTGGGGCTACCTGGAATGTATTGCTGGAAGACAGTTCAGTGTCGGCGGGAATTGTAAGTCACCAGTTTGTAAACAGCAGCGACGGATACGTATTAGTATACCAGTATGTAGCTAACGATAATATAGAATCTCGCATTTATAAAACCAGCAATGGCGGCTCCGTGTGGAGTTATTACGATCTGCCGGCAGCAGTAAAAGGGCCACAATACATGCACTTTACGGATGTGAATACCGGCTATATTATATCGTATGCCTCACCGGGGTTCGAGATTTATAAAACCACCAATGGAGGGCAAACATGGACGCTCGATTTCACACCTAACTTTAACGAGTATTTTTCGGGAGACGAAGGCTTTTTTAATTATTTTGGAAAACTGTATGTTTTAGCCAATAATGTGATCACGCTTCAGATTGCCACTGGTACAAAAGAATTAGCAAAAGATGAGTTGAATTTTAGCCTCTATCCAAACCCTGTAAGCGGATCGTTAACCATGCATACTCAGGCTTTGCAAAAACACACAGACTTTGTGATTCTTGATATGACGGGCAAAGAAGTTCACGCCTTTTCGGTAGGAGAAGGTGCGTCACAAACCATTGACATTTCTTTTTTAAGCAGCGGATTGTATCTAGTGAAGCTTACAGGAAGTAATCAGTCTGTTTTACTTGTAAAGGAATAAAAATAAAGTCCAGGCTAATTCGGGCTGCTATTCATTACCTAACGCTAATAAAATCAATGCATTACATTATATTCAAAGATTTATTTGTGTAAAAGAAAATAAAACCTATCTTTGCACCCGAAATAACAATTGTTACTTCAAACAGATTAAGAAGTTCTTTAAAAACAAATATATTGCGGGATAGAGCAGGGGTAGCTCGTTGGGCTCATAACCCAAAGGTCGGGT
>JAZKDT010000065.1:0-12096 GCA_040387475.1 Bacteroidota bacterium
ATAATGCCCTATGTGTTTCTGAAAATTCCAGCCAAAATTTTCTGGGAAATTTTTTTTCAAAATAGGCATAGGTAAGTTTTTTATCGAAAATTTTCTGGAAAAAATTTCTTTGTCAATCCGTATGGCCTATTAAGCACCCCCACACAGGGGGGTGTAAGAGGGTTTACGGGGGGAGGGGTATGTAGGGGGGTCTACCCAGCCCTCCCCCCGGTAAGTTCCTAGGCGAATACTAAAGTATCACCCTTCATATTTACCGTTGCCAGTTGGCTAAGGTTGTAGTTTCGGTATTGCGTGGACTTCATCTCTTTGCGAATGTCATCCTTTGCAATGGTAAGCGGCTTACGTGTGTCTGCTTTGTAATCACCACTCACTAGCACTTCTTTTTTAACGACCATCCCAACCACATAAAGTTCGTTGGTTTCGTTGTGAATCTTTAGACCATTGGTCAGGTAAGTGTAAGCATTTTTCTGGCCTTCGCTCATTGCTTTGCTAGGGCTAATAAGCGCACCTAACAGGGCTTTACGTGCCTCTTCGAGTAGACCAACACCCTGTGTACTTTTAATGGTTTTAACGTCAAGGTTTTTAAGGAATTCAATATCTTTCAATTTTGCATTGTCATAAGAAACACCAACGTTAATAAGTGTTTTTTGAACTTCGTTCTCTGCGTTTGTGTACACAATTGAAACGAAAGAGCAACCTGTAATACTTTCAAGGTTTCCGAATAAGGCAATCAGTGCGTTTAAGATTTTCATAGTAGTTAAGTTTATTGGTTTGACCTTACAAAGATACGAAATATGTTTTGATCCACCAAACAAAAAGTGAATTATAATTTTATAAAGTTATTAACATTAATATACCAAGAAAACGTCAAGTATTTTTCTGTTATCTTTGTTTCGTGGGTCGGTATCTACCAATGTATCACCGTCAGCACTTAGGAGTATTACGTGTTCATCCAAGTGAATAACATAGGCAATTGCATCCAATTCATTTTGCTGTGTCATTTGAGCCAATTTGGTGCGAATGGTATCAACGGTTGCCCCGATCAATTCGCGTGTCTTAGACGCTACCTTATAGCGTGTTTTGGTTGCTCTGACAACGTCATCAATGGTATGTAGGTATCTTACCTTTGCATCTACGTTTAATGCCTTGGTAACGGCTAAGGCACAAAGGTTTTTATTTGGGTTGTCGGGGTTATTAGAATCGTTGATCCAGTTGTAACGCATGAGGGTTTTGGTTTATTGGTTGGCACAAATATAGGGTAATATAATTTATTGTGCAAATAAAAATGAATGAAGTTATTAACAAGCCTTTTTTAATTCGGCTTGTTCGCGTATGCACTTTGCCATTTGTTCAAGGTGTGTGGCTTTATCTTCGTCGGTACGTTTTTGTTTATAGGTATCGAAGAATGTTTTTTCTTGTTTCTTTAATTCTTCCAGACGCTGAGTATTTTTATTTCCTTTCATTTGGGTATAGGTTTTGATGAATTGAAACACTGGTCAACCACGCGCTGCCCACCGCTTTAAATCCCTTGTTGATAGTGCAGACGTTTTATTAGAACTCCTATCAGTGGCAAAAGAATTATTGCGCCTTAGCCTTGTCCGTTGTGTGTTTCAATTGGTTGTTACCAAGCCATAACCGCGTATGGGTTGTGACCCTTTGCGCGAATCTCATCTCTCAATTTAACGAATTTCTTTTCGCTAATTTTAAAGAATGAAGTATTCACGGTTGACTCTATAAACACTACCTTTGGTAATAGTTCTTTAAAGAATGGTTCGTTCTGTTTTGTTATCAGTACATTCATAGTTTCATTGGTTTAGGATACAAATATAATACAATATTTGATACTATGCAAATTTTTAATGAATTATTTTTGAATAAAAAAGAAAAGGCCCCCAGAACCACCTGAGAGCCTTTATAACCAATAAACATGAAGTAACCAGCTGCATGTGTCTTTCGACGTATTAAACGTCAATGACATGGGCGGGGATTGTTCACCCCTACAATCTTTAGTGTTCTCGCGCGTTTCACTTAGACCCCCAATATTTTAAAACATTATCAAAGTCCCATGATTAACGACCTTTGGGTATTAGTAGGCGGAACGGTCATGCGCCCTACTTTGGTAATGTTAATTTGTCGCATACGTGGGAATCGAACCCACCCTCCCCGTTGTACGGGCGTTCTGCCACTAAACTAGTATGCTGGGGTTTCCCCCATCTTTAAGGTGTGCACACCTACTAAGGCCGTACCTTGCCTTAGTGCCACGTTTGGTCAGACGGCCATCCAACCTATATAGGTGTTTGCTTACCTATTCAGCTATTGCGGCAGCTATCGGGTGCGCCAAAACGGTTTAGAGCCGAACGGTGAGCACCACTTGTGCCGCAATAGCGTATCTTACATATTACTACTTTATCGCGGTTTGCTGGTCTTGGTAGAGTAATGCACCTTAGCACCCAACTGAAGAACAAAGATAAAACAAATATTTCGATCTACCAAATTCTTTTTAATCTTTTTTTCAAAATTGTAATAAACACCAGTGGCCTTTGTACCGAATCTATTCCACTCTGCAAAGTGAATACCTTAATTCAGTGTGTACCCTCTGTATCTTACTTACAGGTAGATAATGTTTGTTACAATCGTTTTGATAAGGTCGGGAGTCCGTTGTGTTGTTTGACTTGGCGATAACGGCTTCGCCTACTAGTGCGCCTATGACTACTCCCTCCTAAATTTTTAATTACTTACGCATAACCAGTGGACTATTTTTCGTTAGTTGAACAATCAGTGAATACAAATGTAAGAACAATTTTTTAAATATGCAAATATTCTGTAATCTTTTTTTCTTTGCGTTGTGCTTTGTAAATATTCCATTGTGAGTCATCCACCAGAGAATAAGAAATATCATTGTAAAGACGTGGTGAAATAAAATCCTTTTGAATGTATTTTTGACCGCTCAATGTTTCCAGTGTTTCAATTGCCTCTTTTACCTCATCTTTGTAACGTGTTTCAGACAATTCTTTTAACTTTACAATGAATGGTAATATTTTCATCTTACTCATCTTTTTTACTTCGTCATCGGTTAATCTTAATAACCTTTGAGGTGTTTCCAAATCATTCTCTTTAAAGTAGTGCATTTGGTTTACAATTGGGTAAGACGGCATTCCGAATACGTCACAATCGTGGAGTTTTACAAGTGGTGCCAACTTTGGAAAGTGTTTTAAAATATCTTCCGTTCCAGAATTTGTATAATACCAATAGGTAAATTTACCATGAACAATTTTACTTTCAGACCTGTTTCCTTTACGGCTATAAATGTCACCAGTAACACAGAATTCATCATAACCGTTCATTGTATTATCTAGGCTTACTCTAACACGTAAAACTTCGTTATCGTTAATTTGTTTTTCTAAGGTTGCAAACATGGTTATTGGTTTTAATTTGATAAAAGAGGTGGTTAATTCCACCCCTTTTTGTGTTTCTCTTTTCGAGTGTAAGCCTTTTTAGACTTTTGAACTACTGGGCGAACTGCCGCGTAAATTTCGTTCTGGGTAATGGTTACAGTTTTCATTTGGTGGTTACGTTTAATTGGTTTAACAATACAAATATAAGACAATATTTCGTAACTACCAAATTTATTTGCAATTATTTTTTAGTCCAGACTGAACGGTTTGTCGAATCCTGTATACCTTACTCTTAAATCCCCGTATCCAATAGGAATACCAGTATTGCCGAATTGAATATCTTTCATATCAAATGGCTCCGAATCCCCATCAATAAACGCCCTGAAATTCTCATAAGCGTATTGTAGTGTTTTCGTTTGGCTATCCCCTTGGTATTGTGGGTAAAATCCGTACATACAATCCTTAGAGTTTCTGAAATACGCCACGTTAAAACAACGTTTGCCATAACCATACGTATGTACGTCAGCAAGTTTTTTAAAAGCCGTTTTAGTAACTGGCTTACCCTTCACAATTAACCCAAGGGTTTCCCAGTGAATTAATACGCGGTCCTGAACGTAATCAAAAAGCATATCAAATTCATCCTTTTCAAATACGCATCCAAACACTAACATTTGGGTATTGTCACCCTCTGAAACTTCAATACAACGGTATGGGGTGTATGGTTTGAATTCAGCGTGGGTATTAGCGAATCCGCCGTTAATTTCTTTAATGTACACTAAATAATCTTTTCGGTTCATGGTTATGTTTATTAGTTTGATAAAGGGCCTTAGCCCTTAATTTTTACTACGGGTGTAAATTAACCCATCGGTTGGGCATTTTAAACGTAGTTTAATGGTCCCATCTTTTTTGGTACACATAGACTCATCAAAACTTTTATAATGCGTGGCACCATGCCCAAATTTAATTTCGGCTGCGGTTGGTTTTCTGTGAAATTCAAATGTTCTAGTTTGTACACCAGTAATACATGTTTCAGTTGTTTTCATAGTTGGTTACTTTTAGTTATAGCACAAATATAATACAATATTTCCAATTGACCAAATAAAAAGTGAATTATTTTTAAATAAAAAAACCCCCATTGCTGGAGGCTCTTTATTCGTGAAGTCGTCAAACTATAACCACGGACATTATTTTGCTTTATTATGGGTTTCCATAACCGTTTTATACTCTTTCATAAGGTCATCGTGCATACCGTCATTAAGCGGTTTTAGCTTAGTGAAAAAGAATCCACAATTTGCCTCTGCTGGGGTTTTACTCTTTAGCTTAATAGCCCTCATCCCTGCCTTAATTTTTTCAATACATAATTCTTCGGTTGACTTCATAGTGCTTGTTGGTTTGATTGATAAATATACGATCCGTTGATAAAAGCATGGGACTTCAAGTCCCATGCTTTTTTTGTCAAACTATACCACCTCAAAATCTTATCGGAAATACTTTGCAAAATACGGGTCAGTTTTTTTGCGTTCAATAATCCGGGGTGCAATAACAATTCTTTTCGGTACAATTGCACTGAATTGAATAGGAGTAAAAAATAGGCTAAAGGCTAATAATAAATGTTTCATATCTGGTCAGGTTTTAGTTGGTTAATTCATTGCAAGGTTATAAGCCTTGTTAATTTTATTCAGGTTAACGCGAATGACAAAAATATCCTTTTCAATATCCTTTGCTTCGCTGGTACCTTCAAGTTTTTCCGCTTGTTGTGCTGCCTCTGTAATCATTCGACTACCATATCTTTTGGCAAGCATTAAATCGAATATGTTTGAGTAAACAAAAATATCCTCTGGGGTATCTTCGTTTTCAGTTAGAAACAACTCATCGAATGGGTTTTGTTTGTTCATAAAATAGGGTTTTGTTTGACGTTGATAAAGGTAAGAATAATTTTGAATTAACCAAACCATTCTTACCAATTTTTTTATAGGCCCTGAACTTTCATTTTAAGCCGTCCAATGTTCTGGGTGTGCTTATCTTTGAAATTTTTCCAGCCTCTTTCACACCAATATTGGTAGCAAGAAACAAACCCATCCTTTTCGTCATCCGCATATTCAGTTGGGGACAATTCTTTTAGAATAGCTTTGAATTCATCAAATTCCACCTTTGAAATAATATCGGTGTATTCAATAGGGTCCGTATCAGTGTCAAGCGTCCCAAATGGTAAATCTTTGTCATCAACAATATCGACAATATTTTCCATAACTTCATTATTGTCAATCTGTGCTTTAAAGCCCTTGTTTGAGGCTGCAATAATTACCTCATCGGTTGCAGTTTCTTCAACCAGAACACGAGTAACAAGCGTAATTGTTACCAATTTAGCTACCATCTTAGGTTCTGGAACTGCATCGAATTCCTTTTCTTCAACGGTAATCCAAACGTTTGGGGTTGTTGGGTGTTCAATACAACCCAGACTTTTAGAATAGTTCAATGGCACACCCTTTGGGAAAACAACATTAAACTTTGCACTGGTTTTTGTTTTTTTAAGAATCACTTTCATAGCTGGTTATTTTAGTTTGACGTTACAAATATAATACAATATTTTTAATTAAGCATGATGAAACGGGGGAAAGTTATTAACAATTCCCCCATTATATTTTTATAGCTTTTCGAGTACTAAGGCTTTATCAACCTCATCAATGTGGTCCAGAATACCGTTTTCTTTGAGGTCAGCACCGAAAAATCCCCAGCAAGAATCAACCTCTTCACCGTTTGCGTCTTCAACTTTAAAGCCGTAAATATCACCAGTAATATACTGGTCCAGTGTTTCAACTTCACCCTCTAAAACCAGAGTGGCTTTTTCAATCAATTCTTTGGTTACTCTTTTAACCATAAAATTCTCACGAATGGCCTCTTTAGTTACCACTGCGAATCCCAGTATACCAGAATCCCATTTACAAGAGAATGGTGTTAGTGCAATGGTCATTCCGCTATGTGAATAGGCATACACCTTTTTAATAATGGCCACGTTGTATTTGCGGCAAATTGCTTTTTCCATCTCATCCCAGCCGCTATAATCGTCAGCACGGAATTCATGGTTATCACCAAGGTGTTTGTGTTTGCCAAAGAAAATCATCTTTGCCATATTGTCCCATGAACGTGGTGTATCAGGGTTTTGGTCAAGGAAAATTTTTAATGTTTTGTTTTCTGAAAGTGCATAAGTGGTTTCCATAATGTTTATCGTTTTTAGTTTGACAATACAAATATAAGATAATATTTTCGATCCACCAAATATTTTTATAATTATTTTTGATAAAAAAATGGGGGCCGAAATTGGCCCCCATTTAATTACTTAATCAGTTTCAAAATGTTCTTAACACTGTCACCTTTCAGCGCAACATAAATTTCAATCAGCAGTTCTGCCTCTTTGCTTTTTTTATCGCGTTTGTCCAGTTCTTCAACCACCTCTTTAAATTTCTGAATAGGTGTTTTTGTTTTCAGCGCAACAACGTGTTTGCTGGTAGCTTTTTTTACAGGCTTACCCTCAGCAACCGCAACCGTTTTTGCAGTCTCAATTGCATCTTTCACAATTTTCAATTGCTCACCAGAATCTTTAGTCTGTTTTACAATTTGTACAACGGTACCACCTGTAATCAGACCCTGTGCAACAAAGTTTTTAATTTCTTTGCTCACGTTGGCAAGGTTCAGCAGGTTGTAAATGTGCGGAACTGACTTACCAATTTTCTGACAAATTTCCTCTGGTTTGTAGTGCATAGCAACCAGACGTTTAATTGCCTCAGCCTGTTCCACTTCATTGAGTGGTTTCTGGCCAGTACCAGTCACAATCATTGTGAAAATCTGGTCCTCTTCATTCCCAACGTAAGGAGCAACCTCAACATAAGGGAATTCAGTACCACGTTTCAGCAAAATCTGAATGGCTGCAAAACGGCGGTGACCGTCAACCAATTCCCATTTGTCCTCACCACGCAATTTTTTTGCTTTAACAGGAATTTCCTGTCCCATTGAGGCAATAGAATCGGCAAGGGCCTCCAAATCACCCATATCCATACGGACGTTAAACCCACCACGCACAACAATGTTGTTTGGGTCAACAAGCATTGTATCTTTTCTTTTTGTAACTAATACTGCATCTCCTTTTTTCATAATTTATCGGTTTTTATTTTAGTTAATAATGATAACAGGACAAATATAAGACAATAGTTTTAATTGACCAAATAATATTATAATTTTTTTCATAATAAGTTATTAACAATTAAAATTCAATAGAATCATTACCCGGTGCTGGTGCCTCCTTTTTAATCACCATATAACCAACGGTAAAAATGTTTCCAGTTAACCCCACAATAACAAGTTCAGTGTTATTGGCAACAACACACAAATTTCCTTGTGGGTCAATATAGAGTCTGGACAACTCTTTTGGTTCAGTCTTGTTGTAATTCATCGCTCTGTAAAGTTATGGTTAATGTTTGAAAATCAATTTCAATATTATCAATGGCAAAACTACCATCGCGTTTAAAATGTGTTTCACATTTAATGGTCCATGCTTTATCCTTCATTCGGACCATTGAGTCTACGTCAATGGACCCAGAAATATTATCGCTATACTCTTTACCACCAGCCTTAATAAATAAATCCTTATCCGCTTGGGTCATATCCTCTGTATCAATTTCCCAGTCAATCACAGTAGTAATAATTGAGGGCTTAACGTCAATAGAATCCAAACCCCAATTGCGCATATTAGGTATTAGTTTATAATCAACATAAACGGTATAAGGAGTTGTTGAAATATCGAAGTCCCTCGAAACACCTAAGTGGGAATTGATCCCAACAATATCAATGCTCTGGTGTTGTGGAAAACTGGCTCTAAAATCTAATGTATTCATCGCTTAACTTTTTTGATAAAGGGCCGTAGCCCTTAAATCAATCGGCTTTAAACATACCAATATACAACTCACCATCCTGAAACGTTGGTTCGTATTCTTTGTGGTCCTCAGTCATATCGTCAGTCTCAAAGAAAGTACTGTAAGCCGCTAATTTCAATTCGTGACAAATACAAATAACTGGGGCCTCATCCCCTTTCAATGGGTGTTCAACAAATTCAATTGTTTGACCCATTGAGTTTACCATATTACTGTAAACCGTTGGGTTAAGAGCCATTAATTTTTCGTAGTTTAACATAGCTGGTTAGTTTTAGTTAGTTTGACAATACAAATATAATACTATATTTTTAATCCACCAAACTTTTTTCGATATATTTTTATAAAAAAAGAAAACCCCCAGTGTTAGTGGGGGTTTTCAGGTTATTAAATTTAATTATCCGGTATCTAGTTATATTTTTATAGTAAGTACCGTTTACGGTGAACCTCTTATTTGCATACCCATCGGTTTTAAGTTTCCGCTATTTCGCTTTGCGGTATATCAAATATACAAAATCATTTTGAATTGACCAAATATATCTACCACTTTTATTAACAAAATGAATGTTAATAACTCTATTGAAAATAATTCACTTTTTATTTGGTAGATCGAAATATTGTTCTTACCTTTACAGTGTCCAGTCGGACGGGTTGGGGTAGCACTCCGAGAGAGTAGACTCCACCCTACCTTATACTCTGGGCCTTGTGTGGTCCAGCTACCATATAACGTTGATCCCAGCAATATCACCAAACAAAAAAAGGGGCCTAGGCCCCTTTAATTATACTCACTCACTTTTTTGTTATCGGTAATACTCCCGGACGGTGTAATCAATTGTATCTTTGAATTTGTCCAATTCTTTTTGCATTGCTTTTAATGTTTCAATCTTTGCCACTTCCGCGTCAAGGTCAATATCTTTGTCTAAGTTGTATTGCTTAACAATATAGTCCAAAATTGCAACCCCTGTTAACTGGTCCCCTTTAAAGGTGCCAACCTCAACCCTTCGTTCAAAGTACTGGGTATATGCAGTACTGGGTGTAACGTCATAAGAACCGCCAGACTTACAAATCTTAAAGTTAATGTACATATACCCATACTCAAAGGTAATATAACCAATGGCATAACCCCGTGCATCTTTTACAATAAGGTCCTTTAACGAATCAGCCGCTTTTACCAGTGTGCTATCTGCCTTGCAAATCTTTTTACCAGCGAACGCGCAAAGGGCTGGTAAGAAAATTAAAAGGGTTTGTTTAATCAGAGAATTCAATTCTTTGTCCCCGTCAATAATTACTTTAAGTGGTGTTTTCATGTTTATGGTTTTAGTGTTTATTAGTTTAACAATACAAATATAAGATAATATAATTGATCTACCAAATTTATTTGCAATTATTTTTAAATAAAAAGAGGGACCCACGTTTGGACCCCTCTTTTAAACTTAGGTATTAAATTTGTACATTCTATATCTAAGCCACTTTTTTAACCTTATCAATGTCAGCAACATTAATAATAAAGTCGTTATTCTCTAAATTATCTTTGTTTACGCCACTGGTGCCGCGCCCAGTTAAATACTTATAACGCAAACCAATTATAACGTTTTTAGGGTCCAAAAATCTTAAATCACTTTCATCCCCATTAATCACCTCATAACCCAAATAGCTTTTAGGTAAATCCAATTCGCTTTTAACTCCGAAAACCATTGCCACGTTGTGACCCTTTGCCAACATCCCCGTTTGTCTCACTCATGGAAAACGTTAAATGGTAGTTGGCTGGTAGAACTTTTTGGAAACGAATATAGTTCTTTGTGTAATCGTAAAATTGTACATTTGGGTACAACTCAAAAATGTTTTTACCCTCACGAAGTTTGAATTTTTCCCACGCAATATCTGACGTGCCATTTAAACGAATCACGGGTATATTGTCAGTCCCTTTATGCTTTGCTTTTTTCACAATAGAACCAATTTCTTTGTCCAATTGCGCTAAGTATTTAGCACGGTCCGCCAAAAAATACTCCGTCTTATTTCGTTTACCCTCTTGTACCCGGTCATAACGTGCCGCACCGCTCGAAAATAAACAAGCCTTAGCACAACCCGCCGAAGCATGGGAGCATAGGTTAATACCCTTTGAATTTTGAGTGAACGGTGCCAAATACATAATGTAAGTGGTGTAACCGAATTTTTCACCTTTAATGGTTTTAATATTATTGGTGCTTAACAGGTTGTTTGGAATTGTGTAGTGCATGGTTATAATTATTTATTGGTTTAGGGTACAAATATAAGATAATATTTAATAACTACCAAATAAAAGTACAAATATTTTTAAGGATAATAAAAGGGGGCTATTAACCCCCCTTTTAAGTTAAATCTTAATCCCAGCGTAATCCAGCGCGAACGCTAAACTTTCTTGGTTGGTACGGTAGTTAGTACCAACCGAAAGACTTTCAATAC
The DNA here is from genome assembly GCA_040387475.1 of Bacteroidota bacterium. Classification (GTDB taxonomy): domain Bacteria; phylum Bacteroidota; class Bacteroidia; order B-17B0; family Aurantibacillaceae; genus UBA4416. Next base: position 10,760 of record JAZKDT010000065.1, read on the forward strand.
GTCCGTTTTCGCGTTTAGGTGCTGACTTGTCGTGCGTGGTCCAACGTGTAACCCCAGAGTGAAGGCCCCAAAGGTTATCCCCTTTTTGGTTCATCTCAGTTTCAATGGCGTTGTAAAGACTTTCCATTGCATTCATGGAACGGGTTGACTTGTCAATCAATGCGCTCTTCATTGTACGGTCAATCCCTAAAAGGTGGTTAACCATTTTGTGCGCTAATTCGCGGCTCACCTTGTTTGACTTAAAGGCGTTGTAAATTTCAATCATTCTCAGGCCCTCAGAAAGAGACAATTCAATTAATGAAGGAATTGTGCTCATTTTTTCTAAAAGGCTTGCTGAATGCCTCCATTTAGCCATTCCAGAACGGTAGAAACGGAAAAACTGGTTTTGGCAGCTCATAGTAAGGTCACCAATACCAACGGACAAACCAGTTGACCCGTCATTAGAGTCAATAATGGTTACGTAACGTTTAATTTTGTCATCCCCAACCTTTGACAAACCGTCAACGGCCAATTGAATGAAAACTTTACGCCCACCATCCAAAGAACCAGCCTTTGAAACTGACAACTCACCGAATTTAGCCATACCAGTTAACACCAGTTCAACCAATTCATCATTCTGGCTCACCACATACGAATCTTTACAGGTGTTAATAATTTCTTTCGTCTTATCATTATATAAGCCGAAATAATCGGTCGCTACATTGGTAATAATACCACCCTCAGTGCGCGGTGCAACCATCGGCAATTTTTCAATGCGAAAGTCTAAACCATGCTCTTTTAAAATTACCTGTGCTTTGTCTTTAATCTCTTTATTCATATCTATTGGTTTTAGTTTGATTAATGATAACACTGCAAATATAAGATAGTATTTCGGATAAAACAAATATATTATCTAATATTTTCCATTTATTTTTAAAATCCTAGTGTTTACGCGGGTTTGAACTAGTAAGAAAAAAATACCCTAAAAATATATGCTTTTTTATTTGGTGGATCGAAAATAAGTTCTTATCTTTGTCTTGTTGGTGGTGAAAACCGAAACGGGTCTGCCCTGAAAGGCGAAAGAGTAGACTCCGTCCTACCTTATACTTTCGTCGCGCTGAATGGCCATATTGTAAAATACTTTACATAGCCAAATTTATTGCATCAAAGTTATTAACAATTCATTTTGTTAATAACTTTGATAAAAATAGTTGCACAAATATTTGGTGGATCGAAATATATTACTTATCTTTGTTATGTACATTCTATATCTGCACAATAGGCAGACGGCCACCCCCTACACTTTACACTAGTGTTTAGGGGGCAGACTCGTTACACCACTTTTTTGAGGGGTACCG
>JAZKDT010000065.1:12106-12465 GCA_040387475.1 Bacteroidota bacterium
CTATGTGAAAAGCTTCTGTGTTAATGATAATACGGACGCTATACCTATGCTATTATCTAGTATTTACTAGGGCTGCTGAGCTGAATTATAAAATTATAATTTGACTCGGATAGGCTAGATTTTATAAAAATATACAGATAATATTGTATGTGTTTATGATACACATAAAGTTTTATTAGGGTTCTATGTACCTCGCACTATGCCTTTTCCCAGTTTTTGACACAAATTACCACTATTCCCCACTTACTGACATTTATTGATAACGTGCTAACGAAAGTACAAAAGGGATGCATTATCTGGTAGAAAGCGGATGAGGATTACCTATAGATTAGGGGCTATTAGCGGCTCTGAAAGGCGGG
>JAZKDT010000066.1:0-1248 GCA_040387475.1 Bacteroidota bacterium
CCTGCGGCAACTACACTTTTGATCATCGTTGAAAGTACATTTTTCCGGTGAACCATACCGCCGTAAAAAAAGGCCAGCCCAGGAGTCATTAAAAACACCAAAGCGGTAGCCGCAAGTATCCAGGCAATATCAGCCGCGTTGTACTTACCATCATCAAAATTGGGTAACAGTGGAATAAAAAGAGCAGCTACTGCAACGATTAATAAAATCGCAAAGGGAGCAAACTGTTTAAATAGAATTTTGTTCATAAAATTAAGTTTTACTGGTTAAGGATTTACTTTTATTAGTTATTTAAATCTAATTTAGGATAAAAAATGGATTTTTGCAATTTTACAACAAACAAACAAACAATAAATTGAAAAAATACCCCTAATTAGGTAGTAATTATCGACAATTTTATATCAAAGTCTAAATTTCAATTCTTTTTACAAGACATATTTTAATAATTTCACATAATAAGCCATTTTTTTATGTGAAATTCAGAAAAATACACACATTTTAAAATAATATAAAAAATCGTTCAACAAAATCTCCTGCTATTTGTTTAGATCGTTCCAAATCACAAATTCATTCGTAAAAGTTTGTATATTTGATTATTATGCAAGCATATCATCTTAATTTCAATCAAAAAATTCCGGTTTCCTTAAATAAGGTGTGGGACTTTTTCTCTTCCCCAATAAATCTGGCGAAAATCACCCCCCCTGAAATGGCCTTTACCGTTACTTCTGGTTTTGATTCAACATATAAAATGTATGCGGGTATGATCATTACCTATAAGGTATCACCGATAACCGGAATTAAACTAAACTGGATGACAGAAATCACACAGGTAAAGGATCTGGAATATTTTATTGACGAACAGCGTTTTGGTCCGTATAAATTTTGGCACCACCAACACCATTTTAAAGAAATCCCAGGAGGCGTTGAAATGAATGACATCCTGACTTACGGGCTGCCTATAGGTATTTTTGGCAAAGTAGCCAATCATTTATTTGTCGCCCATAAGTTAAAGCAGATCTTTGATTACAGAAAAGAGAAAATAGTAGAACTGTTTGGTACTTATGAAACTAAAGGTGCATAAACAGATCCTTGTATAACTCCTCTGCGTTCTATTTCTTTATCAATATAGGTTTGAATAGCTGATTTATTTAAACCCCAATTGGGTGCAATTAACAAGTCCCAGTCAGAGATACCAAATAAGCGCTGGATAACAATATCCGGACGCAACAAAGGAATTAGCTTACAGAG
>JAZKDT010000066.1:1258-2871 GCA_040387475.1 Bacteroidota bacterium
GTGTACGCTTCGAGAGAAAATAATTTAAAAGGCTCTTTTTTAAACTTAGCCCCCATAATAGATCCTTCAACGATATGCAGGTGATGGAATTTCACAAACTTAATCTGTGGAAAACGATTAATTTCATGGATATATCCAAGCATCATCTCTTCGGTTTCCCATGGAAATCCAAAAATAGTATGTACACAAAGATCCAGTTTGCTATTCTCCAGCAGTTTAACCGCAGCAACAAACTCGCCGTGGCTACAGCCCCTGTTAATTTGGTTTAAGGTTTCGTCATAAATCGACTCCATTCCCATTTCCAGATCTACATCAAAGCGGTCGGCATAACTTTCCAGAAGGGCTATTTTTTCAGCATCAATACAGTCCGGGCGTGTACCTACAGAAAACCCAACAACATCCTCAGGATTAATAGAAAGCGCCTCGTCATACATCATCTTTAAATAATGAACCGGAGCATAGGTATTGGTATTTGGTTGAAAATAAACAATAAATTTATCTGCTTTATAGAATTTCTTACCGCGTTCCATGCCCTGCTCCAATTGTTCACGAATGGTTGGGAGTTTACGCGACAATTCGGGTGTAAACGAATCTACATTGCAATAAGTACATCCACCGTAACCTTTACTGCCATCACGATTGGGACAGGTAAAACCACCATCAACAATCACTTTAAACACGCGCTGTCCTTTATACTTCTCTTTTAGATGTGTTCCGTAATTATTGTATCCCTTAATGCCTGAATCTAGTAACGTTCCCAATTGCTTTTATTTTATGCAAAAATACAGCTTTATAAACAAATACGAGAAAGAATGATCTGTTCATCCTCCAACGCCTGCTATTTTTTCAAAAGAAAGTAGATTGTACCATCCTTAAAATCATAGCGTTTCACTAATTTCCTGTTTTTAAGGATTTTGTCCAGGCTGATTAGCTCTTCATCCTGCACTGTATTAAACCAAATCAGGTATTGTCCGTCTTCACTAAAAAAATCTTTCATATATTGAACATCCACGTTGTGTGGCAAATCGTCTGCTTTTAACCCGGAATGGAAATAAACAGCCTCATGCGCATTGGAATAAACTGTATAATCGGAACCAAAAATTGCCGGATGTTTTCTCAAAAAACCAGAAAGCTCCGAATTTCTCCAGCCATCTTCTGTATAACCTGGAATCCCATAAATATTAGCGTCGTGAAATAAAGCCCTAATCTGTTGAAATTCAAACACGCCAAATGCCAACCCCAACAATACCATGCCTGCCGCAGCATAGTTGCGAAATGCCGGATTTAAAGCAGTCAGCCATTTAGGAACCCAAAAAGAACAGGTCAGCAGCAGAGGAATATATAAGGGGGACAGCAGGCGGTTATTCATGCCTTCAAAATGGGAAATGGTGGACATGCCGACAATAAAAACCGAATACACGATAAAAAAGGCCGACATTATATTCTCAGTGGTGTGGTAATTACGATTACGCCAGGACCTGATAAAAAACAGTCCTGTCAACCCCAGAAAAATCAATAAAGCGACACAAGTACTTAACGCCGTATGGTTACTTAAACCTGGTAGCCAGTTGCAAAGTTCTTGTCCGTAGTGTTCGATATTTGTCATTAAAGGG
>JAZKDT010000067.1:0-9273 GCA_040387475.1 Bacteroidota bacterium
ATTTTCACCTTGATTAAAAAGTGGGCTACAAATATACGATATTTGAAGATGTTTTTAAGCGAAAGCGCAAAATATTATTATTTTTAAAATACTGAAAATCAGCTGTTTATTTTAGTTAAGAGCCTTTGAAAACCAAATAATATATCCTATATTTCGGTAAATTAGAGCATAAAAGAATGAATTCTACGATAACTCATGGCATAGAAATTTCAGTCAAGACCCGCTATTATGCGCCGCAATCCGACCCAAAGGGCAATCAGTACTTTTTTGTATATGAAGTAACCATTACTAATAAGAGTGATTATACAGTTAAACTGCTCAAACGCCATTGGGACATTACTGATGCCCTGGGCGAACGCAGAGAAGTAGAAGGTGAAGGTGTAGTTGGAGAAACGCCAACTTTGGAACCGTCCGAATCATTCGCCTACAATAGTGGATGCAATTTTGTAACCGATATTGGTAAAATGAGCGGTTACTATACCATGAAAAAATTGGTAGATCAATCAGAATTTGAAGTTGCTATTCCTGAATTTGTAATGGTACTGCCAGCTAAGTTGAATTAGTCTAACCGCATAGAAAAACTATCAGCTAAAGATTTTCTTCCCGTTGTTAAACTTTTATAACACAATCAATTACCTTATTGCTAATACCAAAATAAATAAGATATTTGCCGTCTTATAAAAAACCATAATGAAAAAAATCATCACCCTTTCCCTGGCAGTTATTGCACTTTATTCTTGTTCGCCCTCTGAAACTAATACTTCCGGTTTTGAGCTAAAAGGAAATCTATCCAATTCAAAAGGAGAATCTATCTACCTCGAAAAATTATCGCAGGCAGGGACCGAAACAATTGACAGTACTACTATTGACGAGAAAGGTGAATTTTTATTAAATCACGCGTCACCAGGCCTTGGATTTTATCGTTTAAGAATTACAAGTGCAAATTTTTGTATGTTGGTTTTAGACTCTGCTCAAAAAGTTACTGTTACAGGCGATGCAAGAGATCTTGGAAATACGTTTAAAACCGAAGGCTCACCTGATACCAAATTATTTTCCGAATATAATGCATTGGCTCAAACACAAAAAGTAAGAACCGACTCTTTGGAAAATGTTTTTAGAACCGCCATGGTTACCATGAAGCTGGACTCTATTCGTGCTGACTCCTTGTCAAAAGAATTACAAAAACCGTATGAAGTAATGGTTGGCCAGTACAGCTCACGCGTTGCCGCAAAAATAAAAGAAAATACGGCGTCACTGGCCTCTATAATGGCTATTCAACAATTACGTCCGGAAGATTATTTGGATGTGTATAAAATGTTGGACAAAGGATTAACCGAAAAATATCCTAATAATAAGGATATTAAATCTTTTCACGCGATGGTTCAGCAAACTCAAATGATGGTAGCCCGCACCGAATCTATTAAAGTGGGTAAAGAAGCGCCTGAATTAATTTTACCAATGCCCAATGACAAAGATCTGGCATTGTCTTCGTTAAGAGGAAAAGTAGTACTGATCGATTTTTGGGCAAGCTGGTGTGCGCCCTGCAGAAAAGAAATGCCAAACGTAAAACGTGCTTACGAAAAATATAAAAACAAAGGCTTTGAGATACTTGGGGTATCTCTGGATAAAGAACGTGATGCCTGGATTGAAGCTATTTCGAAAGAAGGTATGACCTGGCCACAGGTAAGTGATTTAAAGTTTTGGCAAAGCGAAGCATGCCAGGTTTATGCCGTGCAATCTATTCCTTACACCGTATTGATTGATAAAGAAGGCAAGATCATAGCTACCGATTTAAGAGGTGCTGATCTGGATAAAAAACTAGCAGAAATTTTAAAGTAGAAGACCGAAAAGGCTTTTTGACTTAAGGGATTTAAAAGACTAATAAAATAGTATCTTTAAAAACATGTTGAGGTTATTTTTAATTACTAGTTTTCTTTTCACCTACTCAATTGTTTGTGCCCAACAAAATTATTTTCAGCAGGAAGTAAATTACAGTATTGATGTAACTCTGCATGACGATACGCACGAACTAAGTGCATTCGAAAAAATTGAATACATTAATAATTCCAATAAGCCGTTGGGATTGATTTATTTTCATTTATGGGCCAATGCCTATAAAAACAATGAAACAGCTTTAGCAAAGCAATTACTCGAAAACGGGGAAACTGAAATGTACTTTTCCAAGGATGCAGATTTAGGTTATGTAGATAGTTTGAATTTTATCGTAAACGGCAAGCCTGTTAAATGGGAATTTGACAAAAAACATATTGATATTTGCACCCTCTTTTTAAATACGCCACTCGATCCGGGTGATACGCTTATCATTACTACACCATTTCACGTAAAATTACCTTCAGCAAAAATATCGCGCCTTGGGCATATTGGTCAGGCTTACGCCATTACTCAGTGGTATCCAAAACCGGCGGTGTTTGACAGAGATGGTTGGCATGAAATGCCATATTTAAATCAGGGAGAATTTTACAGTGAGTTTGGATCTTTTGATGTGAGAATAACTTTACCAAAAAATTATGTACTCGCAGCTACCGGCGACAGGATTGATGAGCCGGCAGAAGAACAATGGCTGTTATCCAAAGTGCAGGAAACTGAAGACCTTTTAAAATCGAAAAAATATTCGCGTGATAACTCCTTCCCTATTTCCAGTAAAGAATACAAAACGATCCAATTCAAACAATTTCGTGTACATGATTTTGCATGGTTTGCCGACAAGCGTTTTCATGTTTTAAAAGGCAGCGTGTTATTACCTCATTCAGGGAACAAGGTCGATACATGGGCTTTTTTCACAAATAATGAAGCTGAACTGTGGAGCCGGTCGTTAGAATATCTCCATGATGCAACTGTTTTTTATTCGACTCTCAATGGCGATTATCCATACAATCATGTAACGGCTATTGATGGAACTATTAGCGCGGGAGGCGGAATGGAATATCCTAATATTACCATCATTGGCGAAAGTGGCAACGATTTTACATTAGAGACAACGATCATGCACGAAGTTGGGCACAATTGGTTCTATGGCATTTTGGGCAGCAACGAACGTGATTATCCCTTTATGGATGAAGGCCTGAACTCTTTTTATGAAATGCGTTATATCCGTTCCAAATACCCTAATAGTACTTTGGCTAATGTTTTAGGAAGAGACAGTACATTTAAATTTTTTGGATTAAATAAATTCAAACACAAAGCCGAATATGAATTTGCCTATTTATTAGCTGCCCGAAAAAATATTGATCAACCTATTGCAACCAAATCAGAGGATTTTACATCATATAACTACGGTGGTGTAGTGTACAGCAAATCGGCGCTAGTATTTGATTATTTGATGAATTATTTAGGTAAAGAAAAATTTGATGAAGGCATGCAATTTTACTATGAACAATGGAAATTTAAGCATCCAAATCCGGAAGATCTGATCAAAACTTTACAATACCATTTAAATGCCGATTTACATTGGTTTGTAGAGGAGCTACTGGTAACCAGTAAAAAAATAGATTATAAAATCAAAGATCACAAACAATTAGAAGATCATAGTCATGCCGTATTAGTAAAAAACAATAGCCACGTACTGGGTCCTGTTTCTGTTTCGGGAATTAAAGATGGTGTGTTGGTTGGTACAGTATGGTACAATGGTTTTAGGGGCAAACGCGTATTTGAATTCCCTCCATCAGACGTGGATGAATTTAGAATTGATTATGAAGAATTTATTCCGGAGGTCAAACGAAAAAATAATAATATACGAACACACGGATTATTCAGGAAAACGGATCCTGTAAAATTAGTATTCCTGGCAAAGGTTGATGACCCGCGCTACACGCAGATAAATTATTTACCAATATTAGGCTACAATGAGTATAATAAATTTATGCTGGGCTGCGCTTTTTATAACTATAGTTTTTTACAGCGTAAGGAAGAGTTTACGATTGCTCCTATGTATGCTTTTGGCAGTAAAACGCCAGTGGGCTATGCAGATTTCACAAAATACTTTACTCAAAATAATTCAGTGCTACAACAAATAACATTTACAGCCAAAGCAAAATCTTTTGCATATAATTATGTGGATGCGCAACCGTTTAATGATTACGCGGGAACCAACTTTAAGTCGTTTAACCTCAATTATTATAAAATATCTGGAACACTTGATTTTGAATTGAAAAGGCGTGAACCAAGAAGCAAGATCACACAACATCTCGGCTACACAACCAACCTTTTGTTTGTAGATAACGATACATATAAAATTGATAATGTAGATTCTTCCCAATCAACTATCGGCTTTCAAAATAAAGCTACAATTATCAATAACTTCTATTACACCTTAAAAAACACAAGAATTATTAATCCTTTTAATTTAGCTTTTGATTTTCAACATAACGACCAGTTTGGCAAAGCAAGTGCTACGCTCAATTATTCTATTACCTTTAAGAAGAACAACAGTCTTGACCTGAGATTATTTGCCGGAGCGTTTGTTTATCAAAATAATAACCTTCAACAAGATTACAGGTTTAGAATGAATGGTTTTACAGGAACCCAGGATTATTTATTTGACTATAACTACGTTGGCCGCAACGAAATAAATGGCCTTGGTTTTGCTCAAATGGTTGAAAAAGATGGCGCATTTAAAATATGGACTCCCTTAGGTCAAACGTCAAAGTGGTTAGTGGCGCTCAATATCAAATCACCTAAAGTGGGCAAATTACCCCTGAAACTATATGCTGATATTGGAGCGAGTGAGTTTAATGAAAGTCTTTATAATGATCGGTTCTTATACAATGTTGGCGTTGATATTTGTTTGTGGAAAGATGTGATTGTAATATACATCCCGTTTACGTATAGTAAAGACATACGTACCGCCCTGGAAGCAAATAATAGAGGAGGTTTTTTTGATACTATCCGATTTACCTTAAATTTGCATAACATTAACCCAAGAAACATCGTAACAACCAGCTTTTTGTAATGCAGCCAGGTAAAAAAATATATTTTGCTTCTGATTTTCACCTGGGTGTTCCCACTTTTGAAATAAGCCTGACCCGCGAAAAAAAAGTAGTGCGTTGGTTAGAATCTATTAAACACGACGCCGAAGAAATTTATTTGGTAGGTGATATTTTTGATTTTTGGTGGGAATACAAGTACACCATTCCCAAAGGCCAAACACGTTTGCTGGGAAAAATTGCTGAACTGACCGACAGTGGCATTAAAGTCCATTTTTTTACGGGTAATCACGATCTTTGGATGAGAGATTATTTTGTGCAGGAGCTTGGTGTTACTGTAAATCATGCTCCGATAAAAAAAATTTATAATAATAAAAAATTTATGATCGGTCACGGCGATGGCTTAGGACCTGGTGATGGCTGGTACAAATTCCTTAAAAAATGTTTTACCAATCCTTTTTTGATCTGGTGTTTTAAAATGCTACATCCAAACCTGGGATTCTGGATAGCTCGCCGTTCAAGCAAACGCAGTCGAATTACGACAGGAGATTCCGATAAAAAATTCCTGGGCGATGATAATGAATGGTTAATGACCTACTGTAAGGAAGAAGAAAAAAAAGAACATACCGATTATTATATTTTTGGTCACCGGCACTTACCATTAGATTTGAAAGTGTCTGAAAATTCACGCTATGTTAATTTGGGGGAATGGATCAATTACTGCACCTACGCCGTATTTGACGGAACAGACCTCGAATTGAAAAAATTTGGAGAGTAGTTTTAAGTTACTTTGATGGATTTGGGTGTGCCGTCGCAAAAAACTGGCGCCGTCGGGCTGTCGTTTCAATCTTTTACTCCACTCAGTCTCGTAAAAGTATTTTCGCTTGCATCGCGCACGCAGGTTTACACTAACATTTAGTTTTAAAATTATACCTACTTTGAGAAAGTAAAAGTTTGATATTGAATCTAGACTAACCTGAGGGATTATCGTGAAAATCCATTTTGAGGAACGAAAAAAGATGGGAGCAAAAGCCTGATGCGACGACCGCCGCACGCCCCGAAAACAGAAAAATAAATTAATAAAAATCCTGTGTCTCAATTAAATCCGAAACCTCCGTTGGGCTTAAATTTTTTATTTTCTTGTCTTTAGCAGGAATTTGGGTATTTCCGGTGTTCACATTATTTCCAATATCCGTAGAGTTAAGGTCGAGTGCATTATACATATTATAATTATTGAAAACAGATCTTACCCTTCCAAACTTAAACACTAAACCAAGATTTAAAAATGCGGAACCCGCAATGTCCTCGCTGTAAAAGGATGCCAGTTGTTGTTTGTTTCCTTTGTTATAGGATTCAGAATATAAACTTATACTATTTTGAGTACTTAAACCTGCGCTCAAATAAAAAGAAAAGAAACGACTTGGTAATACATCGATACGGGTTCCTGCTAAAAACTCGTAACGTCCAAAGTTTAAACTTTTTTCGGTATTCAAATAATAGATAGAATCTGTATTCGCAAAAGAGTAAACACCTCCCTGGGGTTTTGTATATAAACTTGTTTTCACATGCTTGCCAATTGGAACAGTAAAAGTGATTCCTCGTGGAAACTGAATACTGAAATTAACGCCATCCAGTTTACCTACCCTGATCCCTACATAAGGCAAATTCAAACGATTGCCATACATAAAGGAGCGTGCATAACCTACTCTAAAACTAAAATACTGATTTACAGTGAAATTGTAGATGAACGCAGATGCAATACGCGTACGTTGTGTGTAGGCAAAACCATTATCCTGCGTTACAAAGGGCGAAAACTCAGCATACAAAATACTCCTTCTTCCTAAGTTATAAATGGCCCGAACGCCTAGAGAAGTTCTTGCGAGACTATGATCTGGGGCAATTCCTGAAAATTTGGGAACAACAACGCAATGGCTTCCTGTAAGTAATAAATGAAAATTGGTGATTAGGCTACTGTCTTTATGATAATAATCTTTGGTAAATAATGGCACACTAAAACCTAATACAGATTGTGATACCTGGTAGGTATTCAGTTTTTTTGAGACAAAATTTTTATGTGTTAAGGTACGTACACCGGTTCCATAAAGATCCAGATATATCATTGAGCTGAAATAATGCCTGGCCTGCTTTTTTATTTTTAAGCTATCATCCTTAAATGCCAAAAGCTTTGTGTTTAACAACACAAAGCAAATTATCAGGTATAACGCTCCGAGCCTCAACATCAGTCGGTGGAATTGCCTTTAATATTCTTAATTAATTCTTTTTTAAAATCCTCTTCTGCCCTTCGAATCAAAGCAATTTTCTTAATGGGAAGTATTTTCTTAAACCGTTCATAATATTCCTTAGATAATTCGTATTCTTTTTGCTTCACCAATAATTCAGCGATTAAATAAGCCTCTGCTTCTTTATCCGAAAGCGCATTAAAATCAACATCTTTTACAAACTGCTGACGAAACGATTTTTTCAGATTATCCACTTTATCGTTATAATCGTTGTACATGGGCCAGAAAAGTTGCGCTTCCTGGGTTGTCAACGTTACTTTAGAACTGATAAATGATACACGTAACGCTTCAATCTTGTCGCGCTTAGTGCCAGGTTGTGCACCCGCCATCAGTGCAACAAAGCAAAGCATAAATACATATATGTAATTAAGTAAGAGTTTCATTTATAGTTCATCTAACAAATCATCTTCACTGATGCTATCCACATTTATTTTATCTGTATGCGTTTTTTCTGAGTTCGGATTCAATTGCTCATTTAATGTATTCACGTCTACGAGGTCTATTAATTGATCTTCATCAAAATTAGATATCACATTATTATTATTTAATATTTCTTGTTTTTCAAGGCAGGCTAATGTTTTACAATCACTAATTTCCAAAGGCTTTTCCGAAGATTTATAGAAATAGAGTGATAACGAGACAAGAAATGCGATCCCGAATGCAAAGGCCACTTTTTTACCAAAGATCACATCCTTTAAAGAATCTAAAATAGATACTCTTGGACCCTTACTCGCATAAACTTTATCTTTTACACGTTCTGCAATACCATCAAAATAAGCATCAGAAGCTATAAAAGAATTAACTTTATCAATCACATACAGCTTTTTATACTCTTTTATTTCTTCTGCCAATTCCACTTTATAATTTACTGACGATTGTAAACGATCGATATACTCCGCTTCCAAATCCGCAGCAACAAAGGGTCTTATATTTTGTAATTGTGTATAATCAGCTAATTCAGCTTTAAGCTCTAGGGCATTTTCACACGCCATAAAGTAGTTACCGGGAACGGTAAATAAATTATTTTTCGGTATCGACAATAACAATGGAAATTCATTTAACTCGTCTGCCAACTCCAATTTTTGTCTTAATTTATCTTCAAACGATGCAAAATAACCAGATGGCAATTCAAACGAATGTTTACCATTAGGATCTAATGGCAATTTTGGTTCTTCATCGTTTAAATTATAATCGTTATGTTCCATTTGGCTATTTGACTCGGTTTAGATATAAAAGTTTAACTAGTCACTAAAAAATCTTCTATTTTTTTTGCTGCAATGTGGTACGAGGCTTTTAAAGCTCCTACGGAAGTTTCCAATACTTCCGACATCTGTTCATAAGGCATTTCCTCATAATAGCGTAAATTGAATACGATACGCTGTTTTTCGGGTAGTGTTAAGATAGCTTTTTGGAGTTTAAGCTGAATTTCATCACCTGAAAAAAAAGTGTCGCTTTCCAGCGATTTTGATAACTGATATTCAATAGGGTGAATGGAAGTTGTATTTGCTTTGGCTTTTTGTTTTAAAAAAGTTAAGGATTCGTTGGTAGCAATACGGTATAACCAGGTAAATAGTTGCGATTCTTCTTTAAACCCAGCTAAACCTTTCCAAATTTTAATAAAAGTATTCTGAAGTACGTCGTCTGTATCATCATGGCTAATAATGATTTTGCGAATATGCCAATATAATTTTTTTTGATATTTTTGAATGAGATGATGCAGCGCCATATTTCGCGACTGTTCGTCGCGGTATAAGGCTAATATTTCTTGGTCTGAGTAGTACTGCATAGGTTGTTGGACATCAATATAGCAAAAAGGTTTAATGTAACAGGAAAAGAATTAAATGGAGAGAAAATTTATTCCTGTATACACATGTCTTATCCGCATAATCTGTAAAAAATAGTTGGCAATTTATGAATCTTACATTTCTAGATAAACATATAGCTCCTGGAAATACTAGCCTATATTTATCTATCCAAACTCCATAAACCAAAAAACCCCTACTAAATTAATAGAAGGGGTTAATTGTAAA
>JAZKDT010000068.1:0-11261 GCA_040387475.1 Bacteroidota bacterium
TAACTGCTTATTGGACTTTTGCAAAGCGAAAATAATTGTCCCCGCGAAGCGACCGATTTTGCAAAAGCTATGATGTCTGCCAAACTGTTGCTTAGCGTGTGTTATGGGCTGGCTTTATCGTCGAAATGTTTTGCAATTAATTACTTCAGTCTTGATGGTTCTATTTGTCAGCCAGTCAAGGTCTGTCAAATGAGCTTGCGTGTCAAACTTCAACTCTTTTAAAAATTTCATTTCATTGATTGGAAGAAGATGTTGAACTGTCAATTGCCGAACCCATGTAAAGGATAATTTTTCAATTTTACCAATGTCAGGAAGCTTGTCGTAATTTGTCGCGCTACCCAACATAAAATGTAATTCTTTTAAATTGATTAGACTGGTGAGGAAGTCAAGGTTTTTTATTGTCATTTTTGAAAAAGTAATTTTTTTCAAATTTGTCATGGAGCCAATGGATTCGATGTCTTTGAGTTTTTCAAAAAGAAAAAGTTCTTCTAATTTTTTTTGTTCAGTAACCGATTTTATTGAAATACCTCCACCAAGTCCTAATTTAGTTAAGCTTGTATACTGATTTATTTTGTCGATTTGATTGTTTTTAAACATATCAACTGTCAGAGATTTAACATTAGATAATTGGCTCAAACAAGTCAAGTCATCTACTGCGTCATAACCATTTAAGGTAAAACTTAAAGTCGGGCTTTTGTCAGAGGTCAACAAGTGATTGTTAATTAAACCGAATGTCCTGTCAGCAACTTTGAAGGATTTAGCAAATTGAATTTGAGAAAGTTTATTTGTCGATTGAATTGATTTACAGTCTGAGTCAGTAAGGTCATTGTAAATGTTTAAGACTCCGCCGACAGTCAAAATAAAATTGTCTGAATACGCGATTGTGCCTGCTTTAATTGCCGGACTTCCTTCTATTATTTCTTTGGTCGATATTTCCATTTAGCTTTCGTCTAAGCTTGCCCATAACTAGCTTATATAACTTATTTTCCCCCGCATAGCTGGTATATTTTACCAACTATGATTGGTTTTTGTCATCGTAGCCGCTGGTCAAATTTACTCATTTCAGGATAAAATGCTCAGCAGAATGTTATTATTTCGGCAGGCGCCAATTTTTTGTTCTATATATCCTGTCGGAATGACGCTGGAGGGCATTGATTGCCTTCCACATTGCGGTTTTTTCGATAAAGGCATTGCCGCCCATAAAGCAGAGGCGGTTTTATATTAATAGCGAAGCCATTTGTATAGCTGCAGTTTGTTTTGCCATTCATATTTTTCAGTCTTCCATTCATATTTTTTTGTTTTCCATTCATATTTTTTCGTTTTATATTAATATTTTTTGGTCCACTATACATCTGTCCTTATTTTCTATTTATAGAAAATAGTATTTGATGTATGCAGGGTTTTTTCCTATATATATTACGTCCTCTTCTATAAATGGCTCTTCCTGTTGCATTCATGCGCCGCCATGTGCCATTAATGAAGATATGTTTTATACTAATCTGCAATGGGACTCTATACATACAGCATCAATTTGGATTCATTTACATTTCTTAACAATTACCGGTGCACTAAACTGAATGTATGGCACGTTATAGGTTAGGTGTTTTAAAACAAATTAAATACATACGGCTATGAAATCTGTCACTTATTTACCCGCCAGCGACGTTGACCGCTTAATGTGGCTCACTAATTTAAACCTCAAGATCCCTGGCTATGCGACGGTTCTGGGGCTTAGTGCTGCGGATGTAACATCCTTACAAAATGATACGGCTGCTTTTAATTACATTATAAATCTGCAGGAATCTATTAAACAAACCATGCAGTACGTTAATGCCTATAAAGCATTAATGAAACGCGCGGTCGATCAGCAACAGTTGGGCGCCATGCCCGTGGTAACTGTATTGCCACCACCGGCCGCTGTTCCGGAAGGCATGTTTGGCCGCATCCATAAACTGGTGAAACGCATCAAAGCCAGTTTAAATTATACGGATAGCATAGGTGCAGATCTCTCGATCATAGCATCTGTATCCAGGGAAAATTTACAGATCCTTCAACCGCGTTTAAAAATTAAACTTATCGGCGATCATCCCCACATTAAATGCGCCAAAGGCCAGGCGGATGCTATGGATCTGTATGTAGACAGGAAAGACGGCCATGGATTTGTATTGATAGGCAGGTTATTAAAACTCGATTATATAGATAAGGCGCCGTTACCACTTGATAACGCCATTTTGGAGTGGAGTTACAAAGGACGGTACGTGGTAGGAAATGATGTGGTGGGTTTGATGAGCAGCCTTGCAGGAGTGGTGGTCAGGAAAATATAGTCTGATTATGCCCCTTGACCAACTAACGGCTTTTGCGCTCCTTTTCAAGTTCTAAAAACATCGGTGTAATGCATCCACATATATAGTGTAAAAGATCTTTTTGTATGTGTTGATTGATATATTTATGGTTAGATGTTTTGGCTACTTTGATGGGCTTCGTAAATAGGACAGTATACAGTGTATCTGAGTAGGTCATTTTCTTTTCATCTAGATCCAGCTCTTTATTAGGATATTTTAAATAATATTTTTCCCATTCAGCAAAATATTGCCGGTAATATAATTTATAAGGTATGGTGTCCCTGAGGTATAATTTTTGTTCGGTATAGCCTAGTTCGGCAGCATACTTTCCGGTGATGTAAACCAGGGTATTTTGATAGTAGTACCCGGTTAAAGCGCCGGCGCAGGCCGACATGTTGCCCATGTGAATTACTTTTAAGGCTTTGTGTTGCCTTAGTGAGTCAATTGTTTTAACGTAAGTTGCGATGTCTTTTGGTGTTAAAGTCTGGGCATATAAGTGCGATGCTATGATCAGAAGAAGTATATACAGTGTATGTTTCATCAGCACGCAGTTGATATAATTATGGTTGTGTTCTTTTTTTTAAACCTTTCATCAACAGGATTATTCCTAAAAGAAGGAGTGCGCCGCTTCCTCCTAAAAATTTAAAGCCATCGTTATCCTGTTCTTTAACCGAATAAACAGCAATGGTAAAACACAGGAGCATCCCACAGAGTATGATGGCAATACCGGCAATGAGAAACAGGATTTTCATTAGTTATAAGAAATTAAAGTGTCCGCGCTTCTGATGTTCAATACTCGGTTTTGCATATAAAAGCGACTTAATGGGTTTTATCCTGTAGTCTGTTCAGACTTTTATCAATATACTTTTCGTTGGTTATTAGCGCTCGTTGAATACGACGGGCGTAGGTAATACTGTCAATGATTTCCTTTTGTTTTTCTTCTATCTCCCGTTTTTGTTCAGCGGTTTCTTTTTCTTTTCGTTCAATCAATTCCTTTTGTTTCCGGGTGATGCGTAGCGAATAAAAAACATAACCTGCAAAACCGGCCACTACTATTAAACCTCCCGCCACCGACCATATAATGAGTTGTTGCTTTCTTTTTTCGTTGGCCGTAACAATATCTTTCTTTTCCTGCTCCACCTTATCAATGGCTTTTTGCTTGTCGTACTGGCTTTGATATTTTTCTTTGGTGGCTGATCTTTTTATGTCGGCATTGTTTAACTGATCACGCAAAACGATATACTTTTTATAATGTTCGTAGGCACCGTTTTTATTATTGATGGCAGAGTCGATCCGGGAAGCCAGTAATTCAGCGTTCGCATCAGATAGAAATGCGTCTTTAGCGCGTATCTCCATAGAAAGGTCCATGTATTCCCGGGCCTTTACATAATTTTTTTGTTTCATGTAATTTTTAGCGAGGTTGTAATACGACCAGGCCATGCGATGTTCCACCTTAAGTTCTTTATTTATCTGTAATGCCTTATAATTAAACTCTAATGATTTGCTAAACTGATCCTGCTCAAAATAATGATGCCCTATATTATCGAATAGCACGGCGATCCAGTACTTGTCCTGGATCTGTTCGGCTACAGACAAACTCTTTTCAAAATACAGAAGGGCATTTTCCGGGTCATCATTTTCCTGGTACGTTAACGCCATACAGTTATACGCTAAACGAATGCCTTCTTTACGATGCACTTTTTGAAATAAGACTATTGCTTTCTGAAAAGACTGCATGGCATTTTTTACATCCTTAATGTCGCCATATAAATTCCCTGTTTGAACCAAAGCTTCTGCCAACTGCATGGTATCTTTGAGCTGGTTATAAATGGATGAAATTGTTTTATAGTTTTCCAGTGCCTGAATTTTTTCACCCTGGTCGGCATATATTAAACTAATGGATGTTAAATACGCAACCCGTTCTCTTTGATATTGTTCCTTTTTTTGACCGGAACTTTCCAGTTTTTTTAAGCGTTGAAACCAAAATTCGAGTGCTTTGTAGGTATTACCCTGCGTTTTATATACATGCGCTATGTTGCGACAGGTTTGAATAACGCCTTCCCGGTCGTTGATGAGCTCTCGGATGTTTAAGGCTTTCCCGTAACATTCGATGGCTTTCGTATAATTTTCTTTGGTAAGATAAGCCACACCCATGGCGTTTAGTGCTTTGCCTTCAAACAATTGGTGTTTGGTTTGCCGGGCTAAGCTGAGTTCCTGTTCCGCCAGTATGATGCCTGTATCGGGTTTGCTGTAAATATAAGTTCGTACAATTTCATGAAGTCCTTTCAGTCGGGTTGTGTCAACCTGCGTTTTGTTGTTGACGATTTCCCAAAGAGAATCCAGGATTTGTTGTTGACCAAACGATAGGTGTTCCCCTGTAAAAAGAAACATCAGGATATAACTATATGTAACTGTAATTTTCAATGATTAAATATAATAAAAAGAAACGGTTGCTTTTGCCTTAGTCTTTAATACATCCGGGCTATCGTTTAGCCGCGCTATTCCATTATGCGTTCTATCGATGCATAGCAATAACCCGCATGCCAACATTAACATACAACCGCGTTTTAAAACCTACCGAATATAGTTTGTCGATGTCTTCAACGTAACTGTTGTCTGGATCTTCGGGCCGGATCGAATAGTAAAGCGGATGCCGCATGCCAACTTTTATAAAAAAGCCTGAAACAGAATAATTTCTGACCGTCATTATTTTTGGATTGTAGGCCAGGCCAATACCATAATTAAATAAATGACCATAATCTAGGTAATAATGTCGCTCGGTACCATTGTCGACAAACTTAAATCCCTTTTTTGACGTTACAGAATATTCCACATTAACAAAAGGTACAAACTTTTTATCCAGTTTAGTATGAGCACCCAAACCAATATTTACTTTTGGGATAGCACCCCAACCGGCGCCAAGAGTTGCCTCAACATATTTTTTTATAACAGCAAGTTGAAGGCCTGCCCAACTTGTTGGCGAAGGTGCATTACCCAACGCGGCCGATACGCCTATAAAGATCTTTGGCATTGTTGTATCTCTTTCTGAATTATCTTTGCTTACAGGATTTTGACCCAGACAGGCAACAGTAATAAAAATTATTGATGCAACTAATGCTATTTTGTGAGAACTCATATGTTTTATCCCGGAAAAACAAAACCCGGTTTTTTTATTTCGATGTTTGAATGTTTTTTCACTCCGTCTAATTTATAGCTTTTCATATCACAGGCCCAACCTAAGTATTGATTACCATAAAACTGCATCCAATCCGATTCAATATCGCTTATTTTGTATTCGAGGGAGTCGCCCGTAATTAATATAAAATCCACGCTGGCGTTAATTTCATTAGGAATATTTATATGGCGTTCTTTACGCTTGTTTTCATAAGAGTCAGGTTTTGCGTTGGTCAGAAAGTCTTGTTGCATATCTGATGTATACTCTTTGATAAATTCTTTAAAGTTGGTTCCCTTTTTATAGCTTCTGAATTTTACCGATTTAACACTCAGGTAGCTGAAACCAAAACTTACCAGGCAATGATTAATAGCAGTGCATGTAGAGTCGGGGTGCGGTTCATGGCGGGAGCGCGTGATAACAATTTCATCCTCACACGAACACATCGTAAGAAGGCTCACGACCAGGATCAACGTATGAACTTTTGTTTTCATATTCAGTTCGATATACTATTTTATTTTTTTCAGATGCTTTCGAAACCTTAATTTAAGAATATTTTTCCAGTATAAATCATTCAACGGCTTGTTCCGTTTTATTTCTTCAAGAGAGGGTAGGGGAATGCATAGCCAACTTTAAAACCGTAGTAGGGAAAATTGCGTTTAAAATTATTAGGTATGCCCGCGGTTAACGACAAGCTTAATAGCCAGCCGAAGGTGAGTTCTACATTTGTGTATTCGAATTGAAGTTTTTGAATGTTAAACAATGGTTCTGCTTTTAAGCCTACGTGTGTTCCATACCAGCCGTTACGTCCCACATATGGAAATATGGAAAGATAATCTAAAGTGAACATTCTTGTATAGGAAATGCCACCGGAAATTTGGCTTTCCCTGCCGTCCGACGTTTCTTTAAAGCAATGACCTAATACATAATAGGCGGCATACAATTGAGAGTGATACACGTTATTTTTTATTACACCTCCATATTTTATTTCCGGTAGAGCATAGTCAAAATTCCTTTTGGTGGTTTGTAACGAATCGCTTCGTTGACCAAATAATGAACCTGAACTTATTATGAGTACCAACGCATACTTCATGCTACTTACACAGATTATCCAGCAGAGGACTGCCTTGTGTCATGCCCATTTGTTGGGCCTTTTGCACATCGGCGCAGGCCAGGTCTTTTTGATGACTTTGCATATAATAACCCGCACGGTTGTAATACAGCTTAGGGTTGGTGGGTTCTATGGAAATCGCCTGATTCATATCTTCCAATGCTCCGGGCATGTTGGTTAAGCTTTTAATAATACCGCGGTTAGAGTAGGCGTTGGCAAAATCGGGTTTGTATAAAATAGCGTTGTTCAGGTCGTTGAGTGCTTCTTTATATTTTTGCATATTAATATAAATAGCAGCACGATTGCTTAAGGCATTGGGAGAATTAGGTTTAATTGATATGGCTTTATCAAAATCGGCCAGGGCCTCGTTTATTTTTCCTTCGTTGTAATACGCATTGCCTCGGTTATTATAAGCTACATAAGCATCCGGATATTTTTTAACAACATCGCTAAAAACAGTCACATTATTTTTAAATACAGTTACGCGTGTAAAACTTAAACCGGTCATCATAATGCAGATACCAATAAGCAGGTATAACAGGGTAGAGGAGGAGCTGATGAATTGTTTCAATAAAAAATACAAAGCAATAAAAATGCCTATGCCCGCTACATACACGTAATGATCGTTCATGATACCATAGGAGTTAGGGATGATCTGCAGCACCAAAAAGATATTGATGATAAAGAACCATAAGCCAAACACAACGGATTTATGCGTGTGGCGGTATTTCCAACTCATGAATATAACAGTAGCAATAAATACAACGGCCAGGATGAGAGAAGGTGAAACGCTAACGTTTTTTGGATACGGGTGAATGAGGGATAAATTGAACGGGATGATCAGGTTAACGATGTACATCATAAAACCATAAGCGGCAAACAGGCTTTTCATCATAAATGGTATTTCGGTAATATCGCCCGATAAATTGAAGCCTTTGGATTGTTGTTTTACAAGGAGAGTGATAATAATAAAGATCGCCGATAAAGCGATCAGCCATACATTGCGTTTTACAGAGCCTTTGATGTTGAATGATTGGTCGGTTAAATAGTCGATAAGGATAAACGTAAACGGTAAAGCGATAGCTTGCCCTTTGCTGAATAACGACAGTATGAAAAATAAAAAGCTATACCGGAAATATTTTTTTTCCTGCGTGTCTTTGTAGTTGAAATAATGAATAATAGCTGCCAGAAAAAATAATACATACAATACATCTCTTCGTCCGGCTACATATGACACGCTTTCAATCTGCATGGGATGCAAAGCAAATAAAGCGCCGGCAAACAACGTAAGCCATTGATCTTTAAATAATTTTTGCAAAACAATAAATAGTAACAGGCAATTTAAAAGATGGATCAATAAATTGGTAATTAAATAAGGTTTAGGATTTAACTGACTAAAATAGTGATTGACGGAAAAGCTCAACGCGGTTATCGGGACATACATACCATGAAATTCACCTTTGGTAAAAGAGTGCGCAACGTTTTTTGAGTTTAGCTGAATGTTTGGGTTTTCGGTTACATACACCGTATCGTCCCAGTTATTAAACTGATTATTTATACCCCTGCAAAAAACAATGAGAGTTAATGCAAGGATTGCATAATGCATCCAATGAAATTCTATTTTAAAGCTCTTTAGCACCTGTTAGTTTTGCTACTGCAATTTACAATATTAGAATAACTTTTAGAAGCTTCTTCTTTAACTATTTTTGTCTCGATACAAATATCCTCTTTACTTTTTGCCGCCAAAAAGTAAACAAAAAGCTTCATGATTTTGTGATAGGCAATTTGCGTTTTCCGCTATCGCTCCACCCGCAACCGCTGATAAAACATCTCTTGCCTTTTTGCTGTGCGCAACAAGACATCAATGCTTTACAGCTATTGCTGCACAAAATCATTTCCTAACATTTTGGCTTATACTGTTCTAAGTGATATAAGTGTGAGAATCGTAAAATTTGGTTTTTAGCCGGCGACTTATACGCCACTGCATACATTGGTAATAGTGCGGCTGCTTTGGCGAATTGCGGAGCACTCATTTACTCCATTAGTAAAATAAAATACTGTGAATAAAAGAGCGAACATGCCATTCAGGGAAGCTTATGCGGGGTAAATGGGGGTTGGTCTTTCGCCTGATTTTTTGTTTCTTTTTCATCAAGGAAAAAAAATAGACCGATAAATTAATAAGCTATGATTTGCATGGCACCTGCCTGCCTGCGGGCAGAATCAAAGAAAAAAGTAATTACTTAATTTCCATCACCCATGATCTTAACCGTAATATTATCCATATCCGGATTTAATTTCAACTGGCAGGCCAAACGCGATGTCTCCGTAATATTTGGAAGCGTATCAAGCATCGCCCATTCATCGCCGCTTATCTCATTTAAATTCTCAAAACCATTGATCACTTCCACGTGGCAGGTAGCGCATAAGGCCATACCGCCGCAGGTAGCTAAAATATCATATTCGCAGCCTTTTAAAAACTCCATTAAACTTAATCCCATATCAGTAGGTGCCTCTAAAGTGGTAGTTGTGTTGTCGCTATTTAATACGTTTATTTTAATGTCTATCATGATAGTACAAAAATAAAGATTCTGTGCAATTGAGGAAGATTTTTTTTAGTTGTATTTATTAAGTTTTGAAAAGGTTATTGTGGCGTGCCTGCGCAAAAGAGGCAGCGCCGTCAGGCTTTCCGCTACAATCTTTTACTACACTCCGTTTCGTAAAAGGATTTCCACTACAATCCTTCACGCGGGTTTACTTTTCAAAACCGGAGTTTACATATCTAATCTTACCGTAAGCCTTGCGCGAGGGATGCCCCGAAGGGGTGCAACAAGCGTAAATCCTTTGCCTGTCTCTAGCAAATATTGCAGCGACAGCCCGGTTTCTGCTGTCTCTTTGCGGGAACGCGCCCAAATTCTTCAGAAGATCAATATTACCTAAAACTCATTAACTCCTTGAACGGTGGTATACTTCATGGTATACTTAACACCCGGGTTAATGTATTTATAGGCGCTATGGCTCATGAGTGCTGCTTCGTGAAACCCACACAAGATCAGTTTTAATTTGTTCTTATAGGTATTGATATCGCCTATAGCATATACACCTTCAATGTTGGTTGAGTAATCGTCGGTATTTACTTCAATGGCGCTTTTATCAATGTTTAATCCAAAATTTTCAATGGGCCCTAATTTTGGGCTTAATCCAAATAAGGGAATTAAATGATCCGTGTGAATGGTTTTTAATTCTTTTGTTTTGGCATCTACCATCGACACGGATTCTAATTTTTCGTGCCCGTGAACAGTAGTTAAATTGGTATTCAATAACAGGTTGATCTTTCCTTCCTCTGCCAGTTTCATGACTTTATTTACGCTGTCAGGTGCTCCCCTAAAAGATTCGCTACGGTGTACCAACGTTAATTCAGAACAAATATCACTTAAAAAGATGGCCCAGTCCAATGCACTATCTCCGCCACCAGCAATGATCATACGTTGTCCGCGGTATTTCTCAGGATCCAGGATCATGTAATTGATGCCTTTTCCGTTCTCAAACTGAGTTAAGCCGGATACTTCCGGTTTACGGGGCTCAAAACAACCTAAACCACCTGCAATAACCACTACTTTAGCATGAATTTCAGTACCCATATTAGTTACCAGCACAAAGTCCCTGTCGCCCCGTTTTTCAAGGGTTTCAATACGCTCACCAAATGTGTAGCCGGGGTGAAAAGGCTCAGCTTGTTTTACCAAATTATCTATGAGCTCCTGAGCCAAAACACTTGGATAACCCGGAATATCGTAAATCGGTTTTTTAGGGTATATTTCAGATAACTGACCACCTGCCTGGGGTAAATAGTCAATTAAATGGCAACGCATTTTTAGCAATCCTGCTTCAAATATGGCAAAGAGACCTACAGGGCCTGCTCCAATAACGGCTAAATCAGTTGTAATCATAGTTTCTTTTATACTCAAAATTTTCGACCCCAAAAGTACTAATTTAGAACCAATATATTCAGGAATAATTACTAAAGTATATGTCTAAAAAGGGTTAAGAAATGTTAGTATTGGAAGTTTAATAAAATTGCCTGATGTTTTATAATTTGGGCGTGGCCCGAGGGGCCGGGCTGACCCGCTCCAATCTTTTGCAAAGAGGCAGGCAAAAGGATTTGCGCTCGCATCCCTCACGCGGGCTTATCCAACCACCTCAGGCTGAATTTTGCAAAAAGCCTGTAACTCGTCAAAAAAAATGAGGAATTCTTCTTCCAGCTCTTTATAGTGCGTTTCGAGAATAGGAATAGCTAATTGCAGCTCAAACCGGTTGCGAATGCGGTGACTTAAGTGCGTTAAAACGGTTTCGATGCCTTTTATGGACGAATAATGGTAAAGAATATTGCGCTGGGTCATGTAGTCGTAAAAACGCCTGGCCGGCTCGGGCAAATAGTCCATGTTTTTATGCAGGATGGCGTAAATATCGTTAGCGTACTCTTGCAATGTAACGTTTGAATACAGATGAAAATTTTTAGCCAAGAAATGATCATAAATAATGTCCATTAAAACGCCGCTGTATTTATCAAAATCTTTACTGAAGCGATGCTTACTAGTTAAAAAGATAGGATGAAAATCTGTATAGAAATCAATTTTCCGGT
>JAZKDT010000069.1:0-29808 GCA_040387475.1 Bacteroidota bacterium
AGTGACCATTCGTAATGCGATGGATAAATCAACATTGGTTATTGAAACCAAAATTCTTAAAAAGAAAATCGGTAAAGCCTATGAAATGATCGGCGACTCTAAAGCGCTGAATAACATTCGCGATATGATCGATAAGGTTGCTCCAACCGACGCGCGTGTTTTGATCACCGGAAGTAATGGAAGTGGAAAAGAATTAGTTGCCAGGGAAATTCACAACAAAAGTCAGAGAGCTTCAGCGCCCTTAATTGAAGTGAACTGCGCGGCTATCCCAAGTGAATTAATTGAAAGTGAATTATTCGGACATGAGAAAGGTGCTTTTACAAGTGCTGTGGCAACCCGTAAAGGTAAATTTGAACTGGCCGAAGGCGGCACTATTTTTCTGGATGAGATAGGCGATATGAGCTTGTCGGCACAAGCCAAAGTATTGCGTGCCTTGCAGGAAAATAAAATTACCCGGGTTGGTGGTGATAAAGAAATAAAAGTGGATGTCAGGATTCTGGCAGCAACCAATAAAGACCTTCGCAAAGAAATTGAAAAAGGAGAATTCAGAGAAGATCTCTTTCACCGTTTAAGTGTTATTCCTATCCAGGTGCCATCACTCAATGATCGCAAAGAAGATATTCCGTTACTGGCTGATCATTTCCTTACCATGATCTGTACAGATTACGGTATGCCGATGAAAACCATTTCAAAAGCCGCTCTTGCCGAATTGCAAAAGAAAGACTGGACAGGCAATATCCGTGAATTCAGAAACGTGATCGAACGTTTGATCATTTTGTGCGGTAAAGAAATTACAGATAAAGACGTAAAACAATTCGCTTAAATTTTGATAAAAGATGAACGATAAAAGATAGAAGAATAACTTTCGGAATAAACAAATCTTTAATCTTAGATCTTTTATCTTAAATCCAACCACAAATTTAAAAACAATGAACAAAATCACCGAAGCCGATTCTTACTACAATAACCTGGAGACCATGAGTGTTCAGGAATTATTATTGAACATGAATAAAGAAGATAAATCTGTTCCTTTGGCTGTTGAAAAAGCTATTCCTCAAATTGAAGCATTAGTGAACGTGATCGTTGAAAATATGAAACAAGGCGGACGTTTATTTTATATGGGAGCCGGAACCAGCGGGCGCCTGGGAATAGTGGACGCCAGTGAATGTCCGCCAACATACGGCATTGAGCAGGGAAGAGTAGTAGGTTTAATTGCGGGTGGAGATACAGCTATTCGTAAAGCCGTTGAGTTTGCGGAAGATGATGTGAACCAGGGTTGGGCCGATCTGCAGGAATACAACGTCAATTCAAACGATGTGGTTGTTGGGATTGCAGCCTCAGGAACCACCCCTTATGTGACCGGTGCTTTGGAAACCTGTAATAACCATAATATTCAAACAGGGTGCATTGTGTGCAATAGTGGTTCTCCTGTAGCTGCAGTTTCTAAATTTCCTGTTGAAGTAGTGGTAGGCCCTGAGTTTGTAACAGGTTCAACCCGTATGAAATCAGGTACCGCTCAAAAACTGGTATTGAATATGATATCCACTTCTGTGATGATCAAACTGGGAAGAGTGAAGGGAAATAAAATGGTTGACATGCAATTAAGCAATCATAAATTAGTTGACAGAGGTACACGCATGGTGATGAAGAATACCGGACTGGAGGATTACGAATATGCAAAAGAGTTATTGTTAACACATGGAAGTGTAAGAAAGGCAACAGAAAGTTTGAGTAAATAGTATTTTAATGAAGTAATATGAATCACTCTTAATACACATCTCCCGCCCTTCGGGCACCCTCTTCAAAGAGGGAATGGCTTCACATGAAAATGAAATTTAAATATAAAGTTAAGCTAATTCCTCTCCCGATAGCTATCGGGACGAAGGAGGTGGCCAGAGGATGTATTAAGTAAAACTATAAGAATAGATGCCCCAACAAAAAAATAACCCCTTACATGGTAAAACGCTCCAATCTATTTTGGAAGAGTTGCTGATTCACTATAGATGGGAAGGATTAGCCTATCACATTGATGTAAATTGCTTTAAAGAAAATCCAAGCGTCAATTCAAGTTTAAAGTTCCTGAGAAAAACTCCCTGGGCCCGAAAGAAAGTGGAGGACCTTTATATTCAAATGCTTGATAAACAATAAGAAACAGATTTGCCAAAAAATGTTATTTGAATAATAGTTGTATTGTTCAACTTTATATTTGACAAAATTTATTTTAACCTTTTAAACCCCAAAAACATATGTTATTACAATCAATCAAAACTCTTACAGTAGCTACCGCCATTGCGTTTTCTGCTACAACCGCCGTGGCTCAATTAAAAGTTCCGGCTCCAAGTCCTTCCGGAACCGTTAAACAAGCCGTAGGTTTGTCAGACATCACCATTGAGTATTCTCGTCCGAGTGCCAAAGGTCGTGTTATTTATGGCGACGTAGTTCCTTTTGGAAAATTATGGCGTACCGGTGCTAATGGAGCCACTAAAATTACTTTTGGTGAAGATGTAAAAATTGAAGGAAATGCGGTTACTGCAGGCACTTATGCTATTTATACAACACCTGGTAAAGATAGCTGGGAAGTGATGTTATACAAAGACCTTACTTTAGGTGGAAACGTAGCTGATTACAAAAAAGAAAATGAAGTAGTGCATTTTGTTGTTAAACCAAAAGCGTTAAATGATAAAGTGGAAACGTTCACAATTGATATTGCTGACATCACTCCAAACTCTGCTAACGTTGAATTGAACTGGGAAAAAACAAGATTATCTTTTAATGTAACCAGCGATATTGACGCTAAGATCATGAAGAACATTGAAACGAATGTAATAAATGACAGCCGTCCGTATTTCCAGGCAGCATCTTACTACTACGATAATAACAAAGATTTAAAACAAGCGTCTGAGTGGACTGACAAAGCAATTGCTTCCAATCCCAAAGCATTTTGGATGGTTATGTTAAAAGCTAAAATACAGGCTAAACAAGGCGATAAAAAAGCAGCAATTGCTTCAGCTGAAAAAGTGATCACTTTAGCTACTGAAGCTAAAAATGATGACTATGTAGCAATGGCTAAAAAATTAATTAACGAGAATAAATAAATTTATGTTTGATATAAAGATCCCGTCAGTAATGGCGGGATTTTTTGTTTTAGATGAAGTTGGTTGTTGTTTTTTGGACGCGTTCGGCGGTAGCCGAACCGGGCTGTCACTACAATCTGTTATTCACTACGTTCATAAAAGGATTTTCGTTTGTTGCACCCCTTCGGGGCATCCCTCGCGCGGCATGCGCTTTCAGGCCTGAGCTTAAGTTTCAACTTAATATAAACCCGCTTGAGTGAAGCAGTGGCGTGAGAGGTATTTGCTGAACTCTTTTATTTGTTGCGCCGAACACGCCCCAATTATTTTAATACGGGTTTTTTATTTATAAAGAATTGGATCACAAAAGCAAAGAACATCACCAGTAAACAACCAATGACGTTCAGCCATAAAAATGCGGTCAGGTCAGTTATCCAGGCATAAACAATAAAGGCTTCGGCTATTAACGCCGCATAAAAAACAGCCGTTCCGCTTATCTTTTTCATGTAGAAAGCCACAAGGAAAACACCTAAAATGGTTCCATAAAATAACGATCCCAGGATGTTAACGGCTTCAATTAAATTACCAACTCTGCTTGCATAAAAAGCCACTAAGATGCAAAACAGTCCCCAGATAACGGTTGTCCAACGTGAAACCGATAAATAGCTTTTATCGCTTTCTTCTTTTTTAAATAAGCGTTTATAAAAATCAACCACAGTAGTGGATGCCAGTGAATTTAAACCACTTGCCATGGATCCCATAGAGGCCAGAAAAATAATAGCGATCAATAAACCCACCACGCCCACCGGCAATTCTTTGGTGATAAAATTCAGGAAAATGTAATTGGTATCGTTGATATCTGCTTTGGAATCATTTTTTTGCATTAAAGCCGTCACTTCTTTTCGAATGGCATTGCTTTTTTTGTCTGCTGCTTGTACTTTAGTTCTTGCTTCATCAATAGCGGCTGAGTTATCTGAGTGAATAGCATCAATCAAATTATTCACTTCTTCCTGTTTTTCGCTGTGAGCAACAACGTAAGCACTTTCCAGTTTTTTGTAATCTTCTTTGTAAGCACTTTGTTCTATCGCTTTAACCTCTACCTTATTAAAGAATACGGGCGATTGATGAAACTGGTAAAACACAAATACAAGTACACCAATTAACAGGATCAGGAATTGCATGGGTATTTTTATCAGTCCATTCATCACTAAACCCAACCTGCTTTGAGAGATAGATTTGCCGGTTAAATAACGTCCAACCTGCGATTGATCAGTTCCAAAATAGGATAATTGTAAAAAGAAGCCGCCAATAATGCCCGACCATAAATTATATTTATTATTCACGTCAAATTTGGTATCGATAGCATTGAGCTTATCCATTTTTCCGGCAATATGCAGGGCGTCGCTAAAGCTTACGTTTTCAGGTAACAGATGAATTACCATGTAAGCCGCTAAAAATAAGCCGGCAAAAATAACACTCATTTGAAAAAGCTGTGTGTAGGAAACCGTCTTCGCTCCGCCATAAACGGTGTAACCAATGACGATGAGGCCATTCAAAACAATCATATAATTGACATCCACGCTTAAAATGGTTGATAAAATGATAGCTGGTGCGTAAATCGTAATGCCTGTAGAGAGTCCGCGTTGTAGTAAAAAGAGGAAGGCTGTTAATGTCCGCGTTTTATTGTCGAACCGCTTTTCTAGAAATTCATAAGCTGTAAATACACTGAGTTTATGATAAATAGGAATGAATGTGACACATAATACTACCATGGCTAATGGTAAGCCAAAATAAAACT
Source organism: Bacteroidota bacterium (assembly GCA_040387475.1). Taxonomy (GTDB): domain Bacteria; phylum Bacteroidota; class Bacteroidia; order B-17B0; family Aurantibacillaceae; genus UBA4416. The sequence goes on from JAZKDT010000069.1 coordinate 4,870, forward strand.
GCACAAAGCGTAATCCATCGGTATAACCCTGACCGGGGGCAGATAAAAATGTAATAGCGCTGGCCTGCGTAGCCATCACGGATAAGCCTACATGATACCAGGGCATTTGTCGGTCAGCCAATAAATAACCCTCAATGTTTTTTGTACCACGACTTTTCCATACACCGTAACCGATGATGGATAAAAGCGTAACACCTAGTATGATCCAATCGATTAAACTCATTTAAAATGTTGGGTAAAAAAATAAAGTGTGATGATAACAACGATCAATACAATTATAACCAAGGCGTATACATTGGGCCACGAACCTAAAATCGGTGATTTATTTTCTTCTTCGTTATGCATCTGTTGTTTAATAGAACGCTGCTTACGCGGATAATTATGATTAAATACGATTTATATTTTATTGGAAAAGATAATATGTTTGATCATTCAACTCATATTAAATCTGTGTCATCTGCGTTCTATTTATCTATTTGTTTTGTGGTAAACTCAATAAATTAGCAAACAAACGGTAAGCACCCGGAATGCCGGCCGGTAATTCTCTAAAGAAAACCAGGCCGGTGTAAACAAAATTACCTTTGCCATATTTTCCAATAATTAAACTACCATCACTTACTTTTTCAGTGGGGTCATTCATGGTGAAAACGGTTTCGTATTGCTTATCAATTTCGGTGGCAAAATAAATGCCTCGCTCCTGAACCCACCCTTCAAAGTCTTTTTGGGTGATCTGGTTTGGAAAATTTAAAGCAGAATGTTTGGCATTACTAAATGTAACTTCCGCTTTCTCGTTAGTTACACGGTCGCGTGAAATTGTAAAAGGGTAGGGGCCAATTTTAGCCTGAACCGGGCCAATGCGATTATTGGTATTATATTGAACAACTAAGTTACCGCCATTTTTTACGTATTCCATTAATTTATTGTAGTGTACCTGCAAGCGGTCGTTTGTATTGTAGGCCCGCACGCCTGTAACAATGGCGTTGTATTTAGAAAGATCTCCGTTGGTTAAAAAGTCGTCCGTTAAGACCGTCACATTATAGCCAACCTGTTTCAAAGATGCGGGAACATCATCGCCGGCGCCGGCGATATAGCCTATCTCAATTCCTGCCTTTTTAACGTCAACATTTACCAGGCCTGCTTCAGCATCACTTAAAATGAACTGGTACGGAATGTGATCATAATCAATGCGCTTGATGCTTTTGTTGTAAGAAGCGTCATTTATCTTAACGGATGCCTGAAATTTACCATCTTTAGTTGTTTTATCGGCAGAAACACTCACTTCAATGATTGCCTCATCCCCTTTATTAACTAATTTGAATTCAGGGTTTTTAACGCTTATGTTCCAGCCTTCGCTACCTTTTATTTCAAGAGAGCCGTTTGTATTTGCAGTGTTTGCTTTAACAGTTAAAGCAATGGTTTTAGCAATGCCGTCATTAAATACAAATACTTTTTCAGGGATGTTTACGGTTGCAGGGGGTAATATTTCAAAAGGCCGGTAGATCTCTCCTTTTACAGGGTCTGTATATTTATAAACCAAAGCGCGTTCTACTTTCAGATTTAGGTCCATTAGGGAAACATTAAAAATTACTTTAGTCGGGGACTCATTTTCAGGTTTTCCAATTAAAGCGGTATTGGCAACATTGTAAATTCCTATATCGTGTTTTTGATTTAACCAATAAGGGTTTGAAAATGCCAGAGCAGAGGATAATTTTTCTTTACGCTTGTAAGTATATAATTCATTAGGCTTTAGGGCTAATGACATGGCTGTATCGCTTTGTAAATACGTTATGCCGTTTACTTTAACATCATTTTTATTTCGGTTTACAATTTGGGCAGTGATAGAAACATCTTGTCCGGCTATACCAATATAATCGGAGGTAGATGCTTCTATCCATAAACCGGAGGAGGATATCAGCAATGCCTCCGTTTCTTTTAGTTTCTGGATTTTCCAGTAGGCGATGTCTGTATTTTTATCATCTAGTAATCGTATTTGTTTATAAATAGAAACCAATTCAGATACAGATGCTTCAGGCGCTAAAGGATTATATTTTTTTATACAATCATCAATCAATTTTTGAATTTTCTCCAGACCTTTAAAACGGGTCCAGTTAGTGACGATACCTTCAAACAGATCTGTCTTTACGCTATCGCCTTTTAGAAGCTTAAAATATTCAATATTAGAACCACGTTGTTTGGCCGTACCGAAGCCCTGGCTTTTATGATTTGAACGGCTGTCGGCAGCTATTTCCCCATAACCTTTTCCTAATAAAGCGTTATAAACACCTGCGTCAATCTTTAACTGATTAGGCGAAGTCGTATTGGTTGTTCCGAAATTAAAAGTGTTCCAAAAAATGCGTTTTGCCTGCCACACCTGCACTGATTTTAATTGCTCTGGAAACCGTTTAGGATCTGCCGCTGCATCAAATGCTTCTACCGCTAAAATTGCGGAAGCCGTGTGATGACCGTGCCCCCCTTCTCCCGTTGTTGGAAAACGGCAAATAATTACATCCGGTTTAAATCTTCTGATGGTTAAAACCACGTCTGCTAAAATGCTGTCTTTATTCCAAAATGTAAATGTTTCTTCCGGGTTTTTTGAGAAGCCAAAATCGTTAGCACGTGTGAAGAATTGTTCCGCGCCATCTGTTCTTCTCGCCGCTAAAAGTTCCTGAGTTCGGATCAGGCCCAGCGGTTCGCCTTGTTCTTTGCCAATTAGATTTTGCCCACCATCTCCGCGGGTTAATGATAAATAACCGGTCCTTACTTTCTTTTCATTTGCTAAATACGCCAATAAACGGGTATTCTCATCATCGGGATGTGCCGCTACATACAACACGCTTCCAACGGTGTTTAATTTTTTTAGGTTCTGCAATATCTCTGCCGAATTTAATTGAACAGGATTTTGGCTAAAAGATAATTGATGTGTGAATATTGACAGGGCAATAAAAAGTAAGTTTTTTTTCATAAAGGTATTTGGTTGAACACGGTTTTGAAGATAAGACTTATTAGTGCACTTAAAATAGTTATAGAATGTTAAATTGAATCGTGCAGTTTTGTTATAATTCTTTTTGGAGCTTGATAAAAATAGAACTAAATTGGTTAAATTTGTTATTGTAACATTATAATATGAAGACTTTAGCTATAAAAAAGGAATTGCATCACGTTATTGATGTCATAGAAGATAAAGATTTTTTAAAAGCGATTTACGTTTTGCTTAGTGAAAAATCGAAAGAATATGATTATGAGTTAAGCGTTAGTGAAAAAAAAGAATTAGATCAATTGAGTAGTCAGCATAAATCTGGTAAAAGTAAATCTTATTCAATGGAAGAGGTTCGGAAATACGCACACTCCAAGTTGAAAAAATGAAATATTCTTTAGAGATTAAAGAATCTGCCAGAAAAGGAGCAGTAGATGCCTTTTATATTATGAAAATCGACAGCATCATTTTGGCGATAGATTTTTAGATAAAATGGAGTTATTGCTTAATAACATTGCAAAACAACCCAAATTGTATCCTGAAAAGTATAAACAGTTTCGTCAGGCACTAGTCAGGCCTTTTCCTTACTTAATTATTTTTGAAATTATTGAACAGACTATTGTTGTGCATAAAGTTATTGCCGCAAAGAAAAATCCAATTAAACGTTATAAATAAAATCCAGTGAACAAAGTCTTTAACATACAAGAGTATACGGATGGCATCCTGGCATCCAACATAACCTATGTAAGTAAAGCGATCACGTTGGTTGAATCTACTAAGCCTGAACATCAGGAGCAAGCACAGCAGATCATTAATACGGTGATCAAAAACAGCGGCAAATCGTTTCGATTAGGAATTACGGGCGTTCCGGGTGTAGGTAAAAGTACATTCATCGAAAGTTTTGGATTGGAAGTGATAGAGCGGGGCCACAAGTTGGCGGTATTAGCGATTGATCCCAGTAGCCAGTTAAGTAAAGGTAGTATTTTAGGGGATAAAACCCGTATGGAACAACTATCCATGCATCCTCGGGCATTTATTCGCCCATCTCCGAGTTCAGGTAGTTTGGGTGGTGTTGCCCGCAAAACAAAAGAAAGCATCATTATTTGCGAAGCCGCCGGCTACGATTATATTTTAGTCGAAACTGTTGGGGTAGGGCAAAGCGAAACCGCCGTACATCAGTTAACGGATTTCTTTTTGTTATTAATGTTAGCTGGCGCGGGTGATGAATTACAGGGCATCAAGCGTGGTATTATGGAAATGGCTGATGGGATGGTTATTACCAAAGCTGATGGCAGTAATACCGACAAAGCAAAATTGGCAAGAGCCGAATACGCGCGGGCCTTACATCTGTTTCCGCCAACCGAAAGTAACTGGATCCCGGAAGTATTGACCTGCTCAAGTACCGAAAATAAAGGAATCAAAGAAGTGTATGACATGATCGATAAATACAAACGTCACACAACCTTGAATCATTTTTTTGAGAAAAAACGTATTCATCAAACCAAACAATGGTTGCACCAAACCATTCATGATACCTTAATAGATCGTTTTTATGCTGATCCAAACATCAAACAAGAAATTTTAAAAATCGAAAAACAGCTTGAACAAAATTCAATTAACCCGTATCAGGCAGCCATTAATTTATTTAAGAAGATTTAGATTATTTTTGTCACTTCGAGCGTAGTCGAGAAGCGTTCGGAGCAATATATATTGTTCTCGACTCCGCTCGAACTGACATATTTAAATTGCAAAAAAAAAGAGTCATAGTTTCCGTAATAAACGACCTGGTTACCGACCAGCGCGTAGCCCGAACCTGTTCTGTTTTATCCGAGCAAAATTATCAGGTGTTATTGGTAGGCCGTCAACAAAAATCTTCCAAGCCGTTAGAAAAAAGAGATTACGACTGTTTGCGCATGAAATTACTATTTGAACAGGGACCGCAATTTTACCTGTTTTTTAATTTTCGTTTATTTTTTATTTTGTTGTTTAAAAAAGCGGATCTTTTAGTGGCAAACGATTTGGATACTTTATTGCCAAATTATGTAGTATCAAAACTCAAAGGTATTCCATTGATCTATGACAGTCACGAAATATTTTGCGAAGTTCCCGAGTTACAGGCAAGTCCTGCAAAAAAGCGCATCTGGGAAAAACTGGAAGGATGGATCGTTCCTAAATTAAAAAAGTGTATTACAGTCAATCAAAGCATTGCTGACTATTTTAGCGCCAAATATAAAGTGCCTTTTATTTTTGTGAGAAATATTCCGGACTATGCTAAAATTGAGAATTTAAAATCACGCGCCGATCTTAATTTGCCATCCGGAAAAAAAATAGTCATACTACAGGGAGCAGGCATCAATATGCAACGCGGGGCTGAAGAACTAGTTGAGGCATTTAAATATTTAGATGAGAATTACCTGTTATTGATTATTGGAAGTGGCGACGTGATCGGACAATTAAAAGACAATTCGTTGAAATTTGAACTGCAAAATAAAGTTAAATTTATTGATAAGATCCCGGCTTCAGAGCTAAGACACTATACGGCTAATGTAAACCTGGGAGTTACTATCGACAAGGATTCAAACATGAATTATCATTTTTCGTTACCTAATAAAGTATTCGATTATATGCATGCCGGTATTCCTATATTGGCAACTAAACTTCCAGAGATCGAAAATATTGTTAATCGCTATCATATTGGCACATTTATTGAAAATCATGAGCCACAACATATTGCTCAACAGATCAGTGTTTTTTTGAACAGCAGCCGATACCTCGAATACAAAAGTAATACCGTTATTGCTGCTATCGAAAACAACTGGCAAACTGAAAAGCAAAAACTAGTGAACTTAATAAATGATAAGAATTAAATACATATTTGTTTTTTTAATAGTAGCGTCAACCTCTTGTTTTTCTCAAACCACATTTACTAATTTAGATTCGCTGTTAAGTAAAAATTTTGACGCCATCAACAAACGCGATTCTGTTTCCTATTTAGCTTTAATTAATCAATCTGCTGTTTTCAATGGAAAAAAGGCAAAGAATAAATCAGACTCTCTGATCATCCTTCAGCACTTTACCGACGCATTCAATGATCTTATAACTAACCTGGCAGATATGACTTCCGGCGCAGATTTTAGTGTCAACTATTCAGATTATGAAATGATACATAAAGGCCAGAAAATTCCCGAAAATGGAACAATGAGAATTCACGCTAATATGATCGTGAATAATACTTTTAGTTTGAAGATGCCTATGGCAATTGTTGTTAGAAACGGGCAGTTCTCTTTGGAATCACCAATGACGGTCATGTTCCTGGAAGGCAAGGAATAAGGGCTTTTTTGAAGAGATAAAATAACTCCTATCTTTGAGTTGTGAGAAGACAGATCAAAAGAACCTACCGTACAGCCAAATATGTTGTTTACCGCCAAACTATTTTGCGACCGATTGATCATTTGTGGACCTTTGTTGGAGCATTTATTGGTATAGCGCTTTTGGGTCTTGTTCAAGGAACTAAATTCGGTGAAACCGATAATATTTTATTAATTGGTTCTTTTGGTGCAACCGCTGTTCTGATTTTTGGAGCCACCAATAGCCCTTTAGCGCAGCCGCGTAATTTAATTTTCGGACATGTAATCAGCGCCTTTATTGGCGTATTAATTCACAAGTTACTCCCTGATCAAATGTGGCTATCATCGGCCTTAGCAGTGTCCTTATCAATTGTTATGATGCAGATAACAAAGACCATGCATCCTCCCGGCGGAGCAACCGCTTTAATTGCCAATATAGGTTCTGAAAAAATAAAAGCACTTGGTTTTAGTTATGTTTTATCACCTGTTTTGACAGGAGTATTAATATTATTTGTTGTTGCCATTACCATTAATAATATTCCTAAAAACAGAAGTTACCCTTATAAGAAGTAGATGGTTAGTTTATCTCTTTTACGCTTCGCAGTTTTCTTAAAAACACGTCCCGCTTACTGGGAGAAGACATTTGTATAAAATAATTTCTGTTTGAATCATATTTATTTTTTGTGTTTTTCACAGCCGTATTGAACTCTTGATTCTACGACACTGCGCTTAAAACTGCCTTGTAGTAAAAGAAATAATACCACTCCGTAGCCGATAGTTCTATGTATAAATCAAACTTAGGGCTATCATAGCGGGTTTTTTTAAGAAAAACGAAAATTGGTAGATCTTTATTTAATAATGTGCCATTAATTGAGTGAATATTTATGATTGAATCAGTATGCAAATAATTCATGGCTATTTTATTTTTTAATATAAGAGTATTAGATTTTATACTAAGTTTTTTGCTAACAGAAATGTTCTTAAGAATAGAATCATTTAATAGATCTTTCAAAAATATTAGTAACGCTTTTTCCGAAAACAGAAACTCTAAATCAAATGATAATTTACAATTGACCGTATCGAGATCACGGTACTCGAAAGAAATTCCTTTTGAACCAAAATCTGTAAATTTATTCAGCTTTTGACGAAATGTCAATGGTATTGTATCAAAAGCTTCGTTCGTATCGATAAATGGTATATACCGCCCTTGTGCATTGGCAAATGCAGTTATAAATGAAAACAACAGATATAAACAATATCTCATGCCATAAAAAAACTATTTCCTCTCACCAATTTGTTGCCTCCACATAGCGTAATACAAACCTTTCTCGGCAATCAGGTCTTCGTGTTTTCCTTGTTCAATAATTTGTCCTTGCTCTAAAACATATATCTTATCGGCATGCATGATCGTAGATAAACGGTGAGCAATTAAAACGGTGATTTGATTTTTTTTGGAAGAAATATTCCGGATGGTTTGTGTGATCTCTTCCTCTGTTATCGAATCCAATGCAGAAGTTGCTTCATCAAATATCAATAAATGTGGTTTTCTTAATAAAGCTCGTGCGATAGATAAACGCTGTTTTTCTCCACCGGAAACTTTAATGCCACCTTCGCCAATGGTAGTATAGATGCCTTTTTCGGCACGTTTCAATAGATTCTGACATGCTGCTTTTTGAAGCACATCATCTATTTCTTCATCCGTTGCATTGGGTTTTACAAATAGCAAATTATCTTTTATAGTTCCTGAAAATAGCTGCGCATCCTGGGTTACAAATCCTAACTGATGTCTTAATTCTGTGAGATCTATCTCCTTCGAATTTTTCTCATTATAAAAAATATCACCTTCTTCCGGTCTGTATAAACCTACCAGCATTTTTACCAAAGTTGTTTTACCGCTTCCCGAAGGACCAACAAATGCAATGGTTTCGCCGGCATTTGCCTGGAACGAAATATCCTTTACCGCATAGGAATTAGTTGTTTGATGTTTGAAGGAAATATGTGAGAAGCGTAAATTTTCAATCTCGCCAATGCTCTTTGGATTATCAGGTTTAGCTTCACTTTTGGAATTCATCAATTTAGAGTAATTTTCCATGGAAGCTTTTGTTTCGTTATACGTAATGATCACGTTACCTAATTCCTGCATTGGATTAAAAATAAAAAATGAAAAAAACATTAAAGTGATCAAATCGCCCGGTAAAATAGTTTTTTGAAATACGTAATAATATAAAACAAACACAAGGCAGGTTCTTACAAAATGAACGGTAGAACCCTGAATAAAGCTTAAGCTTCTGATGAAACGCACTTTTTTAAGTTCTAACCCCAAGATCTTAATTGTAGTGCTATTCAATCGCTCCACTTCCTGGTTAGTTAATCCTAAACTTTTCACCAACTCAATATTTCTTAACGATTCGGTTGTTGCGCCAGCTAAAGCGGTTGTTTCTCCTAATATTTGTTTAGAGATCTTTTTGATCTTCTTACCTAAAAATGAACTGATCACTCCAATAACAGGCACGGTTGCTAAAAACAGGAGTGATAACTTCCAGTCGAACTGGGTAACGTAAAACATCACAAAACCCACACCCACCAACGATTGAAAGACCAAAGAAATGGCAATGGTGATGAACTTCTCGCTGTCAGTTTTTACTTTTTGAAGCTTACCCAATGTTTCGCCACTGCGTTGGTCTTCAAAATCCTGAAACGGTAATTCAAGTGCTTTTTGAATGCCGTTGGTATACATATTAGCACCAACGCGCTGAATAATGATGTTTGTAAAATAATCCTGGAAGTTTTTAGCGATACGGGATACCATGGCAGCGCCAATGGATAATAACAACCAAGGAACCAATGCTGCCGAAAATTCCTGGAAGGTTTTAAAGGTGCCAATTTTAATGGCAACATTGTTAATAGCCTTTCCTGTGATAATAGAGTCACTTAATGAAAAGCAGATGTTGATCGTTGCTAAAACAAGCGCTAAAAATAAATAGAGCTTATATTGTTTGATGTGGTTATATAAAATTTTCATGGATAGTTTAGTTTATAAAAGAGCACAAAATTACACTTTATGGAATTATTAAATAAATTAATAACGGATAGTGAATAACTATTTAGCATACTATAACATAATTCAAAAACAAGCCTTTAAATTAGCCTTATGAAATAGCCATGTTGCTGTCAGCACAAATTATATGAGACAACATGGTTATACATAAGCCCAATAAAAAATGATATTAATTACGTATGAATTTTGGTATATGTTCTCTTAGTGTTGTCCCGTGCCGTAAAGATCCCGCGAGCACCAGTGAAATGGTAACACAGTTATTGTTTGGGGAAACTTATACAGTAGTGGAAGATAGGGAAGACTGGATACAGATTACTACAAATTATGATCATTACCCATGTTGGATAAGTGCCAAACAACATACCCGTTTGCGCGATGCTGATTTCAAGAGTTTACAAAGCAATGTATTAAGTTCAGAGTTGGTACAGGTTGTAAATCAATCAGATAATCATTCGGTGTTTCCAATAACCATAGGTTCTACGCTTCCTGATTTTAAAGACGGTACAGTTAAAATTGGGGACTTGACCTTTTCTTTTGAAGGACAAACTTCAGACAGTACTATTAAAAAAACGATCAAGGATATTAAGGAAACAGCCTATTTGTTTTTAAATGCACCTTATTTATGGGGAGGTCGAAGTCCTTTTGGGATCGATTGTTCCGGTTTTACACAATTGGTTTATAAACTTAACGGATACAAATTACCGCGTGATGCCAGTCAGCAGGTTGAAATTGGTTCCGCCTTAAGTTTTGTAGAAGAAGCAGAAGCGGGCGACCTTGCTTTTTTTGATAATGAAGAAGGAAATATTGTGCATGTAGGTATTATTCTTGAAAATCAACAGATCATTCATGCGAGTGGATCGGTGCGTATCGATAAATTTGATCATTATGGTATCTTCCATTCCGATAATAAAAAATACTCACACATGCTGCGTGTCATCAAAAAGATTCTTTAGGTTCATGGAATTTTCTTAATTTTGGAACTTTAAAACAACAACATACACAGATTCGTATATTCGTATAAAATTCGTAATCTGAGTGATAAGAGAGATTAAATATTAAAATAAGCACAATGAAAGATATATTCGCAAAAATCGAAAAGAACATGGGCCCGATAGGAGAGCACTCAAAAGCATCTCACGGTTATTTTACATTTCCGAAATTAGAAGGAGATGTTTCTCCTCATATGGGATTCAGAGGAAAAAAATTACTGAACTGGAGTTTAAATAACTACCTTGGATTAGCAAATCATCCTGAAGTTAGACAGGCAGATACAGAAGGCGCAACCAAATTTGGTTTAGCATTGCCAATGGGTGCGCGTATGATGAGTGGAAACTCTGACTTACATGAGCAATTAGAACAAGGATTATCTAAATTATCTCAAAAAGAAGACACGATCCTGTGTAATTTTGGTTACCAGGCCATGGTATCTGCAATTGATGCTTTGGTTGACAGACGCGATGTGATTGTGTATGACGCTGAAAGTCATGCCTGTATTTTAGATGGTGTACGTTTACACATGGGAAAACGTTTTGTTTTCAAACATAATGATATCGAAGATTGTGAAAAGCAATTAGAACGCGCACAAAAATTAGCAGAAACAACCGGTGGTGGTATCTTAGTAATTACCGAAGGTGTTTTTGGAATGCGTGGTGATCAGGGAAAATTAAAAGAAATCGTTGAATTAAAGAAAAAATTTACGTTCCGTTTATTTGTAGATGACGCACATGGTGTTGGTACTTTAGGCCCAAATGGCGGAGGAACAGGCGAACAGCAAGGTTGCCAGGACGGGATCGACATTTATTTCGGAACATTTGCCAAATCGTTTGCTTTGATTGGTGGTTACATCAGTTCTACAAAACAGGTGGTAACTTATTTACGCTATAATATGCGTTCCCAGATTTTCGCTAAATCATTACCAATGCCATTGGTGTATGGTTTATTAAAACGTTTGGAATTAATTAATAAGCACCCTGAATACAGAACTAAATTATGGGAGATCTCATCTGCCTTACAAAAAGGCTTGGTAGAAGCAGGGTTCGATATTGGAGTAACGAACACTCCGGTAACGCCTGTTTACATGCGTGGTTCTATACCTGAAGCAACTAACATGGTCATTGATTTGCGTGAAAATTTTGGCATCTTCTGTTCAATGGTTGTATATCCTGTAATTCCAAAAGGAATGATCATTTTGCGTTTAATTCCAACGGCCATGCATACGCTGGAAGACGTGAAATTTACCATAGAAAGTTTCTCTAAAATTAAAGACAAATTATACGGTGGCCAATACGTGGCCGACGAGATCAGAGAAGGTTTTTCTCAGGCATTGTAGTTTGTAATCGATGGCTGAGGCTCTTGAAGCCGGAGAAAATGAAACCATATATTAACATACATACACACCATTTGTCGAAAGATAATGGTGTGTTTTTGTTTAATGACCGTTTTGGTTTTGATCCTGACCTGTTTTTAGGTAAGTATTTTTCAGTTGGAATTCACCCCTGGGATACAGAACTGAATATTTCCCTATCAGATCTGGAAAGAATAATTTCTCATGATCATTGTCTGGCTATTGGCGAATGCGGGTTGGATAAATTAATTGAAACCAACATAGACCTGCAGAAAAAAATATTTATAAGGCAGTTAGACCTGGCCGTGAAATTTAAAAAGCCGGTGATCATCCATTGCGTAAAAGCATTTGATGAAGTGATGGAAATTTGTAAACCGTATCATTCTAAGATTTCTTTGATCATTCACGGGTTCAATAAATCGCATCAATTAGCCAAACAATTAATTGATCAGGGGTTTCAATTATCCCTAAATCCGGCTATTTATAAAAAAGGAGATTTTGATTTTACAAGTATCCCATTAGAAAAACTATTTTTAGAGACTGATGATAAACAATCGGAATCAATAATCGAAACTTATAAATCAGCGTCGTTCTTTTTAAAAACAGATGAAGAAGCGCTAAAAGAAAAAATTTACAGTAATTTTACAGCCTTATTTAACAATTATGGAAGATAAACATTGGATGCAGCGAACTCGCTTATTAGTTGGTGATGAAGGTTTGGATAATTTACAAAAAGCGCATGTGCTGATTGTTGGGCTGGGGGGTGTTGGTTCTTATGCAGCTGAGGCTTTATGTAGGGCAGGCGTAGGGGAGCTCACCATTGTGGATGGGGATGTAGTAGACCCCACTAACCGAAACCGGCAATTACAAGCGTTATCAACAACCCACGGCATGGGAAAGGCTGTGTTAATGCAGGAACGCATGTTACAGATTAATCCATACGTCAAATTAAATGTTATTTCTGAATTCCAGGATCCGGAAAAAATGGTTGTGTTACTTCAGCAAAAATTTGATTATGTGATCGACGCTATTGACAGCATCACACCGAAAGTTCATTTAATTAAAACAGCCAAAGAAATGGGGCATCAAATTGTTTCGTCGATGGGAGCTGGGGGTAAAATGGATCCAACACAATTGCAGGTTGTAGATGTTTCAAAAACATACCATTGTCCGATGGCTTATTATCTTCGAAAACGTTTAAAAGAAGTTGGAATCAGAACGGGAGTAAAGGCTGTGTTTTCTACTGAGTTACCCGATAAAAAATCGATCATGAAAACGGACGGCACTAACTTTAAAAAATCTGCTTACGGCACAATTTCTTATATCCCTGCGGTATTCGGGATGACCTGCGCATCAGTGGTTATCAGAGATTTAACTCATTGGAAAGAAGTAAAGTAAGTTGATTGTCAAAGCCTTAGGAATTAACAAAACAGACATGGCAATTTTTTAACATTATTTTGAATTAATTAAATTAATCGTTAAGTTTGTGATAAATAAATCCCCATTTATTTAATATATAAACCATATAAAAAATGAAAAAATTATTACTTAGTGCTACAGCGTTTTTATCAGTGGCCATTTCTTTACAGGCTCAGCAAATTCAGCCTTGTGGTACTTACCAGGCACGCGATTATTTTATTAAAAATCTACCGGGTTATGCTGCCAAGCTAAATGCGGCTGAAGCTGCTGCTCAGGCAGAGTATCAGGCGTTTTTACAAAAGCAATCTCAAGCGGCTAAAACATCGTCATTATCCGCCAATTATACTTTTACAGTACCTGTGGTATTTCATATTTTACACCAGGGAGAAGCTTTGGGTACCGGAGCAAATATTAATGATATTAATTGTATTAATGCTTTGGCCCAGGTAAACAGGGATTATGCACGCGAAGGAAGCGATACAAATACAATTGATCCTAAGTTCAGGCCATTATATGTAAATTCCCATATCCAGTTTATGTTGGCTCAAAAAGATCCGATGGGTAACTGTACCAATGGTATTGTACATCATTATGATGATAACACACAGTGGAGTCAGGGTAATGTTTTTAATTATCAATACAGTACTTATGCTGCCGGAAACTGGAATCCTTCAAAATATCTGAATATCTATATTGTTGATAATATTATTTCCGCTGGTTCAGTAGTTGGTGGCGGTATTATTGTTGGATATACGTATTTGCCAGGAACATCTCCGGTATTAGCTGCTGATGCGATTGTTTACCGTAACAACTTTTTAGGTGGTTTGGGAGCTCGTGCTTTAAGTCATGAGATCGGTCACTGGTTTGGTTTAAGCCATACATTTGGTTCAACTAATGATCCGGGTTTTGAATGTGGGAATGATGATATTTATGATACACCGGTTACAACGGGTTTTTTCAGTACATGCCCAAAACCGGGTTATAATTATACACTTACACCGTCTGTTGCTACACCGGTTGACAGCTCTGATATTACAAGAGTTAAATTTGGTAAAATGGATAGCCGTACACCTTTAAATTCTTCATTAGGGTTTATGATTCGCAATTTACACGCGATGGTTGCTACAACAGTAACTCCAAAAACAGATACAATTATCAGAAATGCTACCGGAACTACCGGTGGTTACTCTAATTTTACAGAGATTTACGGAAATGATTTTAACGCCGGAGGAGCTGCACAAACAATCACCATTACGTCCGTAGCAAAAGCTACAGATAATAATTACGTGGGTATGTATATTGATTATAATAAAGATGGAGATTTTGTAGATGGAGGTGAAAATATTTTCACATCATCAGCTGTTTTATTTGGTACACAAACATTTACCGCAAGTCATGTCATTCCTGCCTCAGCTTATTCTTTATATAGAATGCGTGTAATTACAAGTAACGTTCCTGTAACAGGAGCGACGACTTCGCTTGCCATTGGTGAATTTGAAGAGTATAACCTGAACATCGGTATTACACCAACGGCAACAACTGCTGCCGTTAATAAAACAATGGCAACCTGCGATACAGTAAGACCAAATATTGAAAACATCATGGATTACTCTGATTGTCCAAAAATGTTTACCCAAGGTCAAACCAATAAAGTGAGATTGTCAGCTGAATCTTCTATCTCAAACAGAAATATGTTGGTTGATAGTGCTAACTTGGTTTTTACAGGTATTTTAGATGCTAATTTTAACCCGGTTACTGTTTCTCCTTGCGCTCCGGTTGCAGATTTTGCATTCAACAAAACAAGTACTTGCGAAGGACAAGCTATTTTATTTACCAATACAGCTTATAACGGAACTGGAATGACTTATTCCTGGGAATTTGAAGGAGGTACACCCTCAACTTCTACTTTAGCGGCACAATCGGTTACTTATTCTACAGCCGGAACTTATTCGGTTTCTTTAACGGTTACCAATGCTTATGGTGTTTCTACTAAAACTATCAATACGATCCAAACAACATGGAATGCACCATCTATAGCGTTACCTTACATGGAAAATTTTGATAACGGACAATGGTGGCCTGCCGGATGGGTTGTTCCTGCTTACAGTAATAATCTACAAACTCCAACATGGGAATTATCATCTTACGGAGCCGGAAATTCAATGTCTCCTACATCAGCACATTCATTATTATTGCCTAACGCCAATATGGCTCCGTTTACACCACCTTTATACCCTGATTTTTCAGGGAATGTGGATTATATCGAAACCCCGGCATTTGACTTTTCTAATGTAACAAGCCCTTCATTTGCTTTTGATTATTCATTTGCAAGAAAAACAGGCGTTGTTGCCGATACATTTAAAGTGCAATACAGTTTAGATTGCGGTGGAACCTGGAAACAAATGCCATCTGTTCCAACAACTTCGGTTATGGCATCTTCTACCGGCGGAACAGTTAATGCTGCTTATATTCCATGGAGTGGTGCTGATACCATTACTTCTTCTCTTTATAAATGGAAAACTGTTACCATTGCCAATGTGTTCTTTAGTGGTTTAGTACAAAACGAAAGATCAGTGAGATTCCGTTTCTGGTTTAAAAATGATAATCAAACAGGAATGTCTCAAAATCTGTATATTGATAACGTAAATATTTCGGGAACAGTTGGTATTCGTGAGTTCGAAAATTCTATAGGCTTAGCTATCTATCCTAATCCTACAAGTTCAGCGTCTACAGTTGAATTTACCTCGCCAACAAACTCAAAAGTAAATGTGTTAGTGTATGATGTTACAGGAAGAACGGTTGAACAAACTGATATAAATGCAACAGCAGGTGTAATGCAAAAACATTCAGTTAACAACTCAGGTAAATTAACTGCTGGTGTATACTTTATTTCTATTACAATTGATAACAAAAGAGTGGTTAAAAAGCTAATTGTTAACTAATCTATCTTATTTTTTAAAAAACGTCCTTCTTTATAAGAGGGACGTTTTTTTTTGATGTTTTTTTACCTTTTGAGCTATAAAACAAATCTCTGAATCAATAAAAAATAATTATCTTTGATGCCCTCCATCAGAAAGTATATGGGGATTTCAATAAAAATTAATACATATCATGAAGTTCTTACGTTTTTATATTTTATACAGATTGCAAATTATTATAGTTCTAATTGCTTTGGGTATTTTATCCCATTTATATTTAGACCCCGTTACAGCATGGATCTGTTATACATTTGCCATTATATCCCTTGTATTATATTTTATGATGGGAACCATGCGAATTGTGCAGGAAGCTGTAACTGATGGCGATGTTGAAAAAGCGCAGATGTATTTAAATAAAATCAAATTTCCACGCTTATTATTTAAACCTATTCGTTCGGGTTATTATATGCTACAGAGTAATTTATCGATGGCAACTAACGATCTGGATAAAGCAGAAGCCAATATCAGACAGAGCTTAAAAATAAAGTCAAAGATCACAGGTGATATGGAAGGGTCTAACTTAATGCAGTTAGGTTTTATTGAATTAAAAAAAGGGAATACCAAACAGGCCAGAACTCATTTAATGGATGCTGTTAAAGCAGGAATTCCGGATAAAGAAAGTTTAGCAGCCGCATACTTGCAATTGTGCAATATTGAAGCGCAGCGTATGCAATATAAAATAGCAAAACAGCATTTTAAAAAGGCAAAAGACCTGAAACCTAAAAATGACGAAATTGTTTCTCAGCTAAAAAGCATGGAAAAACAAATTAGCCGCATGCCAGGATAAAAACAAAAAGCCGAATGTATATTCGGCTTTTTTTATGCGTTTTAGTTCAGCAAAACTTCATACTATTTATATTAGGAAAATTATTATTGTTGTTTTCTTGTTCTTTTTTCTTGACAAAAAAGAACCAAAAAGTCAAGGCGAAAGACCAGCTCCAATCTTTTTCTCCCTCGAAAAGTCTTCGCAACACCGCCGAAAAAATTGTAGCTCGCTCTCTTTCGCCAAAAGCAGCCGCACTATTACCAACGTATGATAAGTATGCTATACAATTCTTCTTAAATCCCCTTAGGATAACACATAAAATACTTGGTTACCTTCTTACTCAGCATTTTAATATTGAGCTGATCTGATGCTTTTGCCACATCAACCAAAGTTCCGTTTTTCTGAAGAATGTGAATTTGAAAATGAGAATTGTAAGCACTGTTGTTTACGCTCTCCGTAAATACTAGGTACGATGCTTCCTTTTTAGTAAGCTTATATTTTTTCATCACCCTTTCCAACAATTGATTTTCCTGGACCGGGGCAAATTTCTTATTCTGTAATTCTATCTTGTATAAGCTACGGTCAATTAAATTGGTGCAAAGTAATGATAATACGGTGTCTTTGTGATTCATCCAGACTTTAACCGATGCCATGATATCGTAGTCATCGAGCAACACGAACTGCTGCAGTAATTCGGGCCTGGTGATAAAGTCTTTTTTACTGAAGTTGTTTTTTAAGAACAGCGAAAGGGCAGGAGTGGCAAACAGATCCTGACCTTGTAAAGATAATTCCTTCGCCCGTTTTAAAATATTAACCAATAATTTCTCAGCGCTTAAAACGGTCTTGTGCAGATATACCTGCCAATACATTAACCGGCGCGAGATCAAAAAATTCTCAACACTGTAAATACCCTTCGCTTCAACAACCAGTTCGCCATCCTTTACATTCAACATTTTAATGATACGCTCACTACTTACAATGCCTTCTGTAACACCTGTAAAAAAGCTATCCCTGTTTAAATAATCCAATCTATCCATATCCAGCTGACTGGATACCAACTGATGCAGGAATTTTTTCGGATGCTTGTCTTCAAATATTTTAATAGCTAAAGAGAGTTTGCCTTTAAACGATTTATTTAATTCATCCATTAACATCGTTGAAATATGTTCATGGTGAATACCTTTTACGATGGTATGTTCTAGTGCATGAGAAAACGGACCATGACCAATATCGTGTAATAAAATAGCAATAATGGCTGCCCTGCATTCTTCATCGGTGATCTTTACTTCTTTTGATTTTAAGATCTGTAAGGCTTCTGTCATCAAATACATGGCGCCAATAGCGTGATGAAAGCGGGTATGCAAAGCGCCCGGATATACCAGGTTAGTTAGACCAAGCTGTTTGATACGTCGTAAACGTTGAAAAATAGGATGATTGATCAGGTCATAAACCAGGTCATCTGGTAAGGTCACAAAACCATAAATGGGATCGTTGATTATTTTTCGTTTGTTTGAGATCATAGTTTTATTAAGAAAGTAAATTTACTGTTTTTAGCCTAATTTAAACTTAAAATCATGCATTGAAAAGGAGAAAGAAATGTCATTAAAATGCTTATTTTTGCTCTTCAAATTTAAAACAGCGTTATGCCAAAAATATCAGCCAAGGCAGTAGATATGCCTTCTTCCCCGATTCGTAAATTAGTTCCGTTTGCTGAAGCAGCAAAAAAACGCGGAACAAAAATTTATCACTTAAATATTGGCCAACCTGATATTGAAACACCACCTTCATTTTTAAATGCCGTAAAAACTGCTGATATCAAAGTACTGGAATACAGTCACAGTGCAGGCAATGAAAGCTACCGTAAAAAATTATGCGGTTACTATAAATCCTATAATATCAATATCGATTCAACTGAAGTGATTATCACCTGTGGCGGCTCGGAAGCGATTGAAATTGCCATGATGACCTGTTTTAACGAAGGCGACGAAGTGATCATTCCAGAACCATTTTACGCTAATTACAACGGATTCTCAATGGCGGCAGGCGTGAAAGTTGTACCCGTAAGAAGCTATATTGAAACCGGTTTTGCTTTGCCCGCCATCAGTGATTTTGAAAAAGTGATCACTCCTAAAACAAAAGGCATCATGATCTGTAACCCCGGAAATCCTACAGGTTATTTATATACTAAAGAAGAATTATCGGCTTTACGCGACCTGGTTAAAAAATACGACCTGTTCTTATTGAGCGATGAAGTGTACCGCGAATTTTGTTACGACGGAAAAGAATACATTTCAGTCATGCATTTGGATGGCATTGAAAATAACGTGATTTTATTAGATTCTATTTCTAAACGTTATAGCGCTTGCGGTGCCCGTATTGGCGCTATGATCAGTAAAAATAAAGAAGTAATGGCGGCTGCTATGAAATTTGCGCAGGCACGTTTATCACCGCCAAGCTACGGACAAATAGGCGCAGAGGGTGCTTTAGATACACCACAGGAATATTTTGATGGTGTTAAAACGGAATACATTGCCCGACGGGATTTTGTTATTGAAGAACTGAATAAGATCGAGGGCGTATTTTGTCCTAAACCAAGCGGAGCATTTTACTGTATTGCCCGTTTGCCAATTGATAACTCCGATAAATTTTGTCAGTGGTTGCTCGAGGAATTTTCTCACGACGGACAAACCGTTATGATGGCGCCCGCAACAGGCTTTTACTCTACTCCCGGAGCCGGAGCCAATGAAGTGCGTTTGGCGTATGTGTTAAATAAAGAAGATCTTAAAAACGCAGTTATTTGCTTAAAAGAAGCATTGAAAGTTTATCCTGGTAAGACTAATTAATACTTTTATATAAGTACACAACGCTGCCAGAGTTCAAAACTCTGGCAGCGTTGTCTTTAACATCGGACAGTATGACCGTTAAAAAAATGCACCTGTCAGTATTTTTGCTGATGGTATGTTTTTGGAGCATCGTACCACATGAGAAAATTTCCTCTATCCGAATTATTATCCGTTATCAAATACCCTTTATTGTTTTTGGCAATCTGCTGGACGGTATTTTTATGCGATAACTATTTTAACCTTGATCTTTATAGCTTAGGTGTAAGCCCCCGAACTGCCAGTGGCGTGAAAGGAATATTATTTGCCCCTTTTATCCACGGCGATTTTGGACATATTATTAATAATTCCCTTCCCATTTTTATTTTAAGTTCGATGATCTTTTACTTTTACAGACCTATTGCCTGGCCATCAATTTTGTGGATCTACCTTATCAGCGGCATTTGGTTATGGGTTGGCGGCCGAAATAATGATGTAATCCCCAATTATCACTTTGGCGCCAGTACCCTCATTTATGGCTTTGCTACCTTTTTGTTCTTTAGTGGCGTGTTTCGCAAACATAAGCAGTTAATGATGGTATCCGCATTCGTGGTATTTATGTATGGCAGCATTACACACGGTATTTTTCCATTTGATACAAGGGTATCCTGGGAAGGCCATTTATTTGGCGCTATATCCGGAGTTTTAGTAGCCTTTAGTTACAGGAAAGACGGTCCTCAGCCAATTGTTCATGAATGGCCTGAAGAAGAGATCGACCTGGAAGCGATCGCCAATCAGCAATTGCTGGAAGAGCAAATGAGAGCTGAGTTTGAAAGAGATTTGCAAAACAGCAAGCCGTCCCTCGATCCATTCCAAATCATTTATCATTACAAACCACAGGATGAATTGCAGGATCCCGAACAGCGGGACGGTCTTCCTAAGTAGATTTTATTCGTTTGGACTTGCTGTTAAGCTCAGTTAATTTTGGTAAATTTATCTACTCAATCTAAGTTTATTATTCTAACTGTACTGGGATGAAAAAAACAAACATACCTATTCCTGAGAACGAGAAGACCCGACTCGAAATCCTTAAAAATTACAATGTTCTTGACACTATTCCCGAAAAGCAATTCGATGATATTACCCGTTTAGCATCTATTATATGCGGCACACCAATTATCCTCATTAGTTTGATAGACGAGAACCGGCAGTGGTTTAAATCTCGTATTGGATTAGATGCTATCGAAACTCCGCGTGAGATCTCATTCTGCCAGCATGCCATCATGCAAAATGATATTTTTGAGATCCCTAATTCTTTAGAGGACGACCGTTTTTCAAACAACCCGCTTGTAACCGGCGATCCCAATATACGGTTCTATGCCGGGGCACCTCTCAAAACTGAAGGTGGTCATAACCTTGGTACCTTATGTGTTATTGATACCCAACCGCGAACGCTTACCGATGAGCAGAAGGAAGCTCTGATCATACTGGCTAAAGAAGTGGTAACCAATATGGAGCTCAGAAAAGAGCGCAATAAAGTGGAGTCTGAAAAACGGGTAGTTGTTGAGGCTAATGATTTATTGAATACATTTTTCGAAAATAGTCCTTCAAATATTTCTATGCGTGATAAGAATGGGACCTATATTTATTTGAATAGAAACGCATTGGACTCTATCGGCAAATCCAAATCTGACATTTTTGGACATAGCATTTATGATATCATACCAAAAAAATTAGCTGATCAGGTGATAAAGGATGATCAGGAGGTAATACAACGTAGAAAAGCTGTTCGGCACGAATATCAAAACGGAGAAGGTGAAAAGGCCCGCCACTTCATCACGTATTCGTTTCCCCTGATCAATGCAGATAATGAGGTGTACGGGGTTGGTGCTATTTCCAACGAGGTAACAGAATATAAAAAGAAAGATCTGGAGTTAGAGAAAACAAATGAACGTTTTCAAAAGATATTCAATCAAAGTCCAATCGGGATGATGATCGCTTCCCTGACCGATAAAAAAATCAGTTTCGTTAACGAGGCTTTTTTAAAATTGTTTGAGTTTGATTCTGAAAGGGATGTTCTTGGCAAGATGCCTAATGAACTAAATTTGTCAAATACAAAAGATGCGGAAGAGGGCAGGGCTATGTTATTTCGGGAAGGTCTCATTTTTAATCGAGAAGTAACCAGCGTAACCAATAAAGGCAGAGAAATTTCGGTCTTAAGTTCTGTAAACCAACTCGAAATTAATTCGGAATCTGTTTTATTGATCAGTTACATTGACATTACCGACAGAAAAAAACTGGAGCTTCAGTTGCGGGAAGCAAAGGTGGAAGCCGAGCAGGCTAATGTGTCTAAGAGTTCTTTCCTGGCCAATATGAGTCATGAGATCAGAACACCTTTAAATGCGATGCTCGGTTTTACAGACCTTTTGGAGTTGACCGATCTTAACGCTAAACAGAAAGAGTATTTGGAGGCCATTGATACTTCGGGCAAAAATTTACTGGTTATCATAAACGATATCCTTGATTTCTCGAAAATTGAGGCAGGTATGATGACCATCGAAAAAGTGGCGTTTAGTCCGCAACAACTTATTCATTCGGTATATGCTATGTTTTTTGCTAAAGCACAAAGCAAGACACTTAAACTCTACATATCTATCGATCCAAAATTGCCTAACCTCGTTTATGGCGATTCCACAAAGCTGAACCAGGTATTGATCAATTTAATTGGTAATGCTGTTAAATTTACAAACGAGGGTAGTGTAAGTATCGATTGCGAGGTTGTTTCTCTTTCTGATACAAAGGTAAAAATAAAAGTTTCTGTAAAAGATACCGGAATCGGTATTGCACCTAATAAAATTGGAAAAGTATTTGACCGTTTTACGCAGGCAGAAGACGATATCACCAGAAATTTTGGAGGAACAGGACTTGGCTTATCTATTGCAAAAAAAATAATTGAGTTACAACATGGAGCTATACAAGTTGTAAGCGAACCAGGCAAAGGCTCAGATTTTAATTTCACACTTGAATATACCCTTGCCGACGAAAAAGAGTATGCACCGGTAAAAAAAGAAGCGATTATTATTAAGGATGTTTTTATCGGAAAAAAAGTACTGATAGTTGAGGACAATGTACTGAACCAGAAGCTGGCTGCAGACTTACTACTTAACGAAGGTTTTAATATTGACATTGCAGAAAATGGCCAGGTGGCCCTTGACCGGTTAAAAGAAAAACAGTATGACGTTATTTTAATGGATATTCAGATGCCCGTTTTAGACGGATATCAGGCTACTAAAAAAATTCGTGGAGAATTAAAAATAAACACCCCAATTATTGCCATGACGGCCAATGCTATTACCGGCGAACAAGAACGGTGTTTAAATTTAGGTATGAACGATTACATCACCAAACCATTTAAAAGGAATGTGCTGTTAAGTACGCTTTCGGGACATTTCAATAGCGCAGGTAATATTGAGGCAATGGTTGCGCATCCTGAAAAGCCTGACAACATCCAGGAAGATCGAATAACCAATTTAAGCTATCTGAGAGAATTTTCGGAAGGAAAGGATAGTTTTGTAAGAGAAATAATTCAGGTTTTTTTAACTCAAAATCCATTGGATATGACTGATTTGGAAAAAGCCATAGCGGAAGATAATTACGCTGCCATGCGATCTTTAGCGCACAGCCTTAAAACATCTTTAGGATTTGTAGGTTTCCCCGAACGGTTAATACATCTTTTAACAGAGGCAGAATCGCTTGCTTATAAACAAACTAATATTGATGTTATCAAAACAAATTTGAGAGTGATCATTGATAATTGCCGCATTGCCAGAACAGAATTGACAGAAGAATTAAATTCTGACACGCACTAAGTTGAACCATTAATTGTATACCATGAACGCCTTAATTGGAAAAAAAGTTTTAATAGTGGACGATAATCCAATGAATCAGAAGCTAATGCAGATCTATTTAAAAGCGCAGCAAATGGATTCGGATATTGCCGAAAATGGTCAGGATGCGGTTGCTATGTTGAGTGAAAAGAGTTACGATGTTATTTTAATGGACATTCAAATGCCTGTGTTGGATGGGTATGAAGCCACCAAAAAAATTCGTGAAGATCTTCGATTAGTTGTGCCGATTATTGCTATGACAGCCAGCAGTGAGCCTGATGAATACGAAAAATGTTTAGCTTCGGGAATGAACGATTACATATCAAAACCATTTCAGCCACCTGCCCTTTACGGTGTGCTTCTCAAGCATTTGGAATAAAAAACGCTTTTTTAAGATAAGATTTCTTACAATTAATTATATCGCGTTACTGCGAAACATTACAACTCTTAATGGCTAATTATTCTAAAATGCAAGTCACCTGTTTTATATAGGTGCTTTTTCCTTTAAAATGTCATTATTTTTAGTATCTTTGCCCGAATTTTAACACCAAAAATTCAATCTATGGCTTCATCGTTTTTAGCAAATAAATTTGCTCCCGAAGGTTTAACGTATGATGATGTATTATTAGTTCCTGCTTATTCAGAAGTATTGCCCCGCGAGGTTAATATTTCAAGCCAGTTCACTAAGAACATCAAAATAAACTCCCCTATTGTTTCAGCTGCTATGGATACGGTTACTGAGTATCAAATGGCTATAACCATTGCTCAGGAAGGCGGAATAGGCGTTTTGCATAAGAACATGACCATTGCTGAACAAGCCGCACATGTGCGTAAAGTAAAGCGTAGCGAAAGTGGAATGATTGTAGATCCTTTAACTATTCAGCAAACGGCTACTATCAGCGATGCAATGAATATTATGTCGGAGAACAAGATCGGTGGTGTTCCCGTGGTTGACGCTGATAAGAAATTTGTAGGTATTGTAACCAACCGTGATTTACGTTTTGAAAAGAACCTAAAGCGATTGGTGAAAGAAGTCATGACTCCTGCGGCTAAAGCAGTCACTGCGGTTCAAGGTGTAACCTTAAAACAGGCTGAAGAAATTTTACAGGATCACAAGATCGAAAAGTTACCGATACTCGATAAAAACAAAAAGTTAATTGGCTTAATTACCTACAAGGATATCATTAAAATTAAAGTGCGCCCGAATGCAGCAAAGGATGAAAGAGGACGCTTACGTGTGGCCGCGGCCGTTGGTGTTACAGCCGATACAATGGAGCGCGTGGATGCATTAGTGGAAGCGGGCGTGGATGCAATCATCATCGATACCGCTCACGGGCATTCAAAAGG
>JAZKDT010000069.1:29818-30048 GCA_040387475.1 Bacteroidota bacterium
AAATTAAAAGAAGTAAAAAAGAAATATAAAAATTTACAGGTTGTGGTAGGTAACATCGCTACCGGCGATGCTGCTTTGGCTTTAATGAAAGCAGGGGCAGATGGTGTAAAAGTTGGTATTGGTCCGGGCTCTATTTGTACAACACGGATCATTGCAGGCGTTGGTGTGCCTCAGTTAACAGCTATTATGGAAGTTGCTGCCGCATTGAAAGGCCGTTTACCAATTATTGC
>JAZKDT010000070.1:0-26211 GCA_040387475.1 Bacteroidota bacterium
TATCTTTGTCCCGAATTTAAAAACTAAAACACAATGTCAGACATTTCATCAAAAGTAAAATCTATTATCGTAGATAAATTAGGTGTAGAAGAAAAAGAAGTAACTCCAACAGCAAGTTTTACTAACGACTTAGGAGCAGACTCTTTAGATACAGTAGAATTAATCATGGAATTTGAAAAAGAATTTAATATCGCTATTCCAGATGATCAAGCAGAAAAAATTGCTACTGTAGGAGATGCAATCTCTTATATTGAAGCAAACGCAAAAAACTAAGAACTTTACTTTAAAATTTATTCTCTTATGCAATTTAAGCGCGTAGTAGTTACGGGACTTGGTGCTGTTACACCTTTGGGCAGTAATGTTAACGATTATTGGACAAACTTAATTAACGGCGTTAGTGGTGCCGCACCTATTACACGTTTTGATGCATCAAAATTTAAAACACGCTTTGCCTGTGAGGTAAAAGGTTTTAAATTAGAAGACTATTTTGACAGAAAAGAAGCTCAACGTTTAGATGCTTTCTCTCACTATGGAATTGCAGCGTCTGTGCAAGCAGTGGCTGATTCCGGACTTGACGCTGAAGGAATCGACAAAAACGAAATTGGTGTTATCTGGGGTTCAGGTATTGGAGGTTTAGATACTTTCCAGACAGAAACCTTTAATTTCGCTAAAGGTGATGGCACTCCCCGTTTTAACCCATTTTTTATCCCAAAAATGATTGCAGATATTTGCTCCGGGCATATTTCTATCCGTTTTGGATTCAGAGGACCAAATTTTACAACCGTTTCGGCTTGTGCATCTTCAACTACTGCTTTAATTGACGCTTTTACTTACATCCGTTTGGGTAGAGCAAATGCTATTATTACAGGGGGATCTGAAGCTGCAATTAACGAAAGTGGGATTGGTGGTTTTAACGCCTGCCAGGCTATGAGTACCCGCAACGAAACTCCTGAAACAGCTTCCCGCCCTTATGATAAAGAGCGTGATGGTTTTGTATTAGGTGAGGGTGGTGCTTGTTTGGTGTTAGAAGAACTGGAACATGCTTTAGCCCGCGGTGCAAAAATTTATGCTGAAGTTATTGGTGGCGGTATGAGTGGAGATGCTTACCATATTACAGCTCCACATCCGGAAGGATTAGGTGCTACCCTGGTAATGAAACGTGCGTTAGAAGATGCTGGTATCTCTGCAAGTGAAGTAGATTATATTAATACACATGGTACCAGTACACCATTAGGTGATGGTGCTGAATTAAAAGCCATTACCAATATTTTTGGTGAACAGGCGTATAAAATGAACATCAGCTCTACAAAATCAATGACAGGCCACTTGTTAGGTGCTGCAGGTGCTGTAGAAGCCATTGCAACAGTTTTAGCTGTACAAAATGATATTGCCCCTCCAACAATTAACCATGTAAATGTAGATCCTGAAATTGATCCAAAATTAAATTTAACGTTTAACAAGGCTCAAAAACGCACTATCAATGTGGCAATCAGTAATACGTTTGGTTTTGGTGGACACAACGCAGCAGTTGTTGTAAAAAAATACAAGCCTTAATTTATTGCTTTGATAAAAATTTTATCAGCATTAACCCCTCTCTCAAAAAAAGATAAAGAGTTTAAACAAAAACTCAAGAATATTTTAGGATTTTATCCCGACAATATTGCTTTGTATAAACAGGCGTTTAGACATAGCTCCTCTTCCAGTGAAATTAATGAACACCAACCAAGCAACGAACGTCTTGAGTTTTTAGGCGACGCCGTTTTGGGCGCTGTAGTGGCCGAATATTTATTTAAAATGTTTCCCAAAAAGGATGAAGGCTTTTTAACTCAAATGAGAAGCCGGATCGTTAACGGTCAAAATTTATTTGCCCTTTCTAAAAAATTTGGTTTTGATACTTTACTGAATTCCCGTCTCACTAAAAAAGAAAAGTTAAGTTCATCAGCTTACGGCGATGCCTTTGAAGCCCTTTTAGGTGCTGTATTTATTGACAAAGGCTTTGAAAAGACCAGGAAATTTATTTTAAATAATATCATTAAAATTCATTTAGATATGAATGAGCTGTTGCAAAATGATACGGATTATAAATCGCAGTTTCAGATACTAATGCAACGCCAGAAAAAGCAATTTGAATACACCATTCTGAAAGAAGAAAAAATAGGTAAAGAAAAATTATACTCTATTCAACTTTCCATTAATGGCGAACAGCAAGCTGTGTTTGAACACAAATCAAAAAAAGTAGCCGAGCAAAAAGTCGCTCAAATTGTACTGGAGAAATTACTGAAGGAACCTCAGAGTAGCATTTTATAAACGGATAGAAGTTCAGTTGAACCCTGAAACAACAATACTACTTCGTTACATCATACAAAAAACCTTTACCCCTATTATACTTACTAAAAACCTTTAACAGGTAATTAATATTATCCGTTTGTATAAAATCGGGACATTTTTCAATAGCACCATAATTCTCTTTTTCAGAAAGTACACCATAGATAGTAACGTATACAGCACTATCGTGAGCTGTTGTAACCTGGCGGGCAGTTACTTTGTTAGTATGCATAGAAAGGCCATAAAAAGCATGTTGTTTTACTTTTTTCAAACCTTCGTCAAAATCATCAGCCAGTACAAAAAGATGCGCATCAGGTTTTAGGTCTTTGATATTCTGTAAAAAATCATCAAATGGATTTTCGATAAACACATTATCCGTAAGATCATATTTATTGATCGTATTAACAATTGCCCGCGCGTACAATTTATTATATGCATCATCACCAAACACCCTTAACTTACAATCCCAGGTATAAATATGATTTTTAGGATTAGGTACCTTTTTAATGAACTCATCAAAAGACATAAGTTTTGAGTCTTTAAAGAATTTTGACGGTATGTTACAATTATTTATATCGGCCCAATTTAATTCCTTCACTGTTCCAGAACACGATGTACTTTGTTGCAGATATTCATCATGGAGAATAACCAATACACTATCTTTTGTTACCTGTATATCCATCTCGGTACCATCGGCTCCCCTGTTTAAACATGACTCAAAGCCCGGCCAGGAATTAACCGGATAGTTGGAATAAAACCCCATACCGGCATGACCAAAGCAGCCTATTTCTCCATTGTTGAGATTATTCAGCTCAAAAGTCGCCGGATCTTTCTTACAGGAAAGAAAGATCAGTAAAAAAAATATGGCAACGATTTTCTGCAAAAAAATTTCGGACTAATAGGTTTTTTAAATTTAAAAGTCCCTTCAAATTGAAAGGACTTTTAAATTTATACTACTAACTTTTTATATCGCGGACGTTTTGGTTCTACATTCCCCAAACGTTTTTTACGATTCTCCTCATACTCGCTATAGCCCCCTTCAAACCAATAAACCGAACTATCTCCTTCAAATGCTAAAATATGTGTACAAACACGATCCAAAAACCATCTATCGTGACTAATAATTACAGCACAGCCGGCAAAATTCTCCAAACCTTCTTCTAAGGCTCTTAATGTATTTACATCCAAATCATTGGTAGGCTCATCGAGCAATAAAACATTACCTTCATTTTTTAGTGCCATGGCCAGGTGTAAACGGTTACGTTCACCACCCGATAATACCGACACCTTTTTTCCCTGATCGCTTCCACCAAAGTTAAAACGTGAAATGTAGGCTCTTGAGTTCATAGCTTTACCTCCTAAGGTTATATTATCCAAACCTCCGCTCAATATATCATAAACTGTTTTATTCGGATCTAAATCTGCATGAGATTGATCGACATATGAAATTTTTACAGTTGGTCCTACTTTAAAATCACCGGAGTTCGGCGTTTCTTCTCCCATGATCATACGGAACAAGGTTGTTTTACCGGCACCATTTGGCCCAATAATACCAACAATTCCGGCAGGCGGTAATTTAAAATTCAAATGCTCATATAACAAACGATCGCCAAATCCTTTCGAAACCTCCGTGGCTTCAATAACTTCGTTCCCTAAACGGGGACCATTAGGAATGAAGATCTCTAATTTCTCTTCTTTATCCTTAATGTCTTCGGTCATCATTTTATCGTAGTTACTCAAACGCGCTTTTTGTTTTACACCACGCCCTTTAACTCCCTGGCGCACCCAGTCTAACTCTCGCGCCAATGTTTTTTGACGCTTACTTTCTGTCTTTTCTTCTTGCTTTAAGCGATTTCCTTTTTGTTCCAGCCACGATGAGTAATTTCCCTTCCATGGAATACCTTCTCCCCTGTCTAACTCTAAGATCCAACCTGCGACGTTATCTAAGAAATAACGATCATGGGTTACTGCAATGACAGTTCCTTTATAATTTTGCAAATGTATTTCTAACCAATCAACTGATTCAGCATCTAAGTGATTCGTAGGCTCATCCAATAATAAGATATCCGGTTCCTGCAATAACAAACGGCATAAAGCAACACGACGACGCTCACCACCCGATAAAATCTTAATAGGTGTATCGCTTTCCGCACAACGTAAGGCATCCATAGCGCGTTCTAAACGTGTGTCTAAATTCCATAAATCATGTTGATCAATTAAGTCCTGCAATTGTGCCTGACGATTAATCAGTTTATCCATTTTATCCGGATCATTTAAAATTTCTTCGTCCATGAATTTGTTGTTCACTTCTTCAAATTCATTTAGAATGTCTACATGCTTTTGAGCACCTTCACGAACAATTTCAATAACCGTTTTGGTTTCATCCAATTTGGGCTCCTGTTCTAACAACCCAATACTGTAACCCGGCGACTGGTGAATCTCTCCCAGATAATCTTTATCCAAACCAGCCATTATTTTCAATAATGATGATTTACCTGAACCGTTTAAACCTAGAACACCAATTTTTGCTCCGTAATAGAAGGAGATATAGATATCTTTTAATACTTGTTTTTGAGGAGGATGTATCTTGGATACATTCACCATACTGTAAATAATTTGTCTTCCTACTTCTGACATAATAAAAAAATTTAAGGTTATAAAGTTAGTAGAAAAATCGAATAACTAAGCAATTAAAATAAGGCAAAAACTTGCGTTGGGAGTAATAACAGCTTTTAAAATCAATCCGTATTCAATTTAAAACTTGTCAATGGAAGGTCAACTACCCTTTAGGAAAATACACCCAGTGCTTTTCATTATACATGCGGATATATTTTGTAGCCATTTCCTTTTTATTTTTTTTACTCAAAGCGCTGTATTCTTTATAAATGGCTTGGTCGCGTTTTAAATATTCTTCCATTTTTTCAATACTAAAAGGCATGACTTCACCACTGTAAAAATCAAATAAGTATTGTCTTATCTCTCTTGTTTTTTGAGCAGTGCTATTCATGGGAGCATTCATAAACGGATCATACCCCGGAGAATAGTTAGTAACCTCAACTGTACCAATAAAATTACTGATGGCACCAAACACCGGGATCCTGAAAAAATTACTTTCCTGGTTGATGAAAATGATATTATTCTGGCAATAGCCCCACACTCTTTCCGATTTGATTTTTGAGACGGTTCCATCTCTTTCGGTATATTCTATAAATTCTTCATCAATCAATTTTGAGTAAAAATCAAGCTGATCTTTATTAATGGTTGTAATGATTTTTTCTTTCGGAATAGGCCAGTTGTATCTAAAATCCTGATACCCCAAATACAGTCCTTCATAAAGCCTAAAATCTTTAGTAAAAGGAATAGAATCCTGTGCTCTTAAATAAAAAGAGCCCAGTAAACTGCATATGAGTAATAACCTATATCGCATACTGTAAATATCTAAATTATTTGTAATTTAATGGCTATAAATTCGCTCCATGAAGATTTATTTTACATTTTTTATCATACTTGCTTTTTTCAGTTTAAACGCGCAATCGGTTTTTAATACCGAGTTAATTCAAAAACTTGAAGAAGCGACCGTGAGTGAAAAAATAAATATCCTGATTCTCACAAAACCTAATACGGAAATAAATTCTCAATTGCACAATATGAAGATGCATTATCGTGTTGGAAATATTTTTTCGGTAAGTGCCAATAAGGAAACAATTTTAAAATTAGCTTCCCAAAAAAATGTAATTAGAATAGAATATATAAAACACCACTTGCAATTAATGGGTGATACAGCTCATATCAGAAATCGCATTAAAAACATAAAAAATGGGTTAACGCCGTTAACACAATCCTATAACGGAGCGGGAGTCATTATTGGGATCATTGATTCGGGAACAGACTTTACGCATCCCGATTTTAAAGACGCATCCGGTAAGTCGCGTATCAAATATTTATGGGATATGAGTAAACCTTATTCAGCTACTCATACGCCTACGGCTTTTGGCTACGGACAAGAATGGACCAATACACAAATAGACCTTGGACAATGCACACACAATGACCTTGCATCGTATGGTCATGGCACTAATAGTAGCGGCATAGCGGCTGGAAATGGTTTTTCGGTTAACAAATATGAGGGTATGGCTTCCGGGGCCGACATCATTGTTGTAGCACTGGATTTTAACATGGCTGGATTTACGATAGCAGACGCTGTTCAATACATTATTGACAAATCAGTAATTCTTAATAAACCTCTTGTGATAAATGCGAGTGTTGGCGATTACTACGGAAGCCATGATGGAACCGATCTCGAAACGCAGGTAATCAATGGATTAATTGCCAATGTACCCGGACGAGCTTTAATTGCTGCCTGTGGAAACGGAGGATCATCAGCTTTTCATGTAGGGTATAACATTGTGCCTACCGACACTAATTTTGCCTGGATCAAAAATAATTTGATAACGACAACGGTAGTTGAATACGCTGATACTACCCAGATAAAAAATGTGAAGTATCGGATTGGTGTTACAAATCTGGGCTTTACTGATTTGGGTTTCACTTCATTTAAGCCTTATAATGATGCCTTAAACGTTATCAAAAATGATACAATATACCACAACACACAGCGAATTGGTATTGTATCCAGCGTATCCAGCATTAATTCATTTGGTGTTTATGAATTAGCTATTACAATCAGAGCAGATAGCATAGCCTATTTGTGGAGCATAGGACATACCGGCACGGGGCGCATTGATTCATGGCATTTTGACTATCTTTCAGGCGCAACACCACCCGCATTTCAATACCCAAACATCAATCACTATAAAAAGGCAGACACCCTTCAGTCTATTGTAAGTGGTTTTCAATGCAGTGACGAGGTAATTGCCGTTGGTAATTACATTAACCGGAGCCAGTATATTGATGTGAATAATATTCCCCGCATAACTAACGAAACTGCAGGGCAACTTCACGCAAGCAGTAGTACCGGCCCAACCCGTGATCACAGGATAAAACCTGATATCACTGCAACAGGGGCAAATATCATGGCCGCTGCTCCATTAAGTTTACTGTCGCAGTACGCCGCCGCCGGTTCAACAGTTGTGGCGCAAGGTGGTTATCACCGCACTGCAGGCGGCACCTCGGCGGCTAGTCCTATAGTTGCTGGTTTTGCAGCCCTTTATTTTCAACGCCAACCAACTGCTACCAACCAGCAATTAAAACAGGCCATCATCAATTGTGCCTACCATGATATATTCACGGGCAATGCACTTCCAAACAATAAATGGGGCTATGGCAAACTGGATGGTTTTGCCAGCCTTACCTGTGGCGAAGTATTGATTCATGTGGACGAATTATCTGACGAAAAAGAGTTATATGTATTTCCCAATCCTATGCACCAAGAAACTAATGTTCAGTTTCCGAACGCTGTTAACCGTCGGATAAAATTATATAATGCATCCGGACAACTTGTGCGGGAAGAAACTTGTTCATCCGATCAGTATCTTTTAAAAAGAAACAGCCTGGCATCAGGTTTGTACTTTTTACTGGCTGAGGCGAAAAATGTGACTTATAAAATAAAAATCGTTATTTTGTAGGTGTTAAAAACATACCATTTACACACTATTTTAAATATCTCTGCGTTTATATATCAATGAAGTTTTGTCTCTATATTTTATTAACTCTTACTTTAATTAGTTCTTCCCTGTTTTCGCAACAAAGAAGGAGGAATTTCAGGCAGCATGAAGTAGGTATTATGTTAGGTGGTTCCTATTACATTGGCGATCTTAACCCGAGAAGACAGTTTTTTTTAACGCAACCGGCTGCCGGTTTATTTTACCGGTTTACGCCCAATTACCGCTATGCATTTAGAGCGGGGTTTAATTTTGGAAGCATTATGGGCGATGATTCTCAAACCGATGATGTAGATCAGATCCAGCGTAACTTAAATTTTAAATCGCAGATTCTTGAAGTAAATGTTTTGGCCGAATTTAATTTTTTAGAATATAGGATCAGTAACGACAAATATAAATTTACCACGTTTTTATTTTTGGGATTGGATGTGTTTTCGTTTGCACCCCGTGCACAGTATGGCAAACACTGGATAGACCTTCAACCCTTAAATACAGAGGGACAAACAAAAGGCTATAAATTGGTACAGGTTGCTATACCTTTTGGATTGGGGGCAAAAATGAACGTCTCTAAAAAGGTGGGCATTGGTTTGGAATGGGGCCCGCGTAAAACATTTACCGATTATCTGGATGATGTGAGCGGCACTTATCCTGACTGGGAAACGGCCGTTGCCAATGGTGTAAACTCTATTAAATTATCAGATCGTTCGAAGAATGGCGGCAATAATATTAATAAGCAACGCGGGAATCCAAGAACCAAAGACTGGTATTTCTTTTTTGGCGTTACTTTAAGTGTTAAGCTTAACTTTAAGGCGCCGCCTTGTTATGCTTATGATCACTGAAGTTATTTATAATATTCCGCCACAAATGGTGGAATACTTGTTTTAATGAAGTACCTATTACTGATATGTATTACATGTTGCTGCCTTTCTTTTGAGGCGCAGACTAATCTTGTCCCTAATTATAGCTTTGAAGATACTTTATCCAGCCCTATGTGCTTTTATCAAATGATACTTAATAAAACAAAATTCTGGTTTAATCCCTCAAATACTTCACCGGATTATGTAAATGTTTGCGCTAACACATACACAGCAGATTATCCATTTAGTAGTACTGTTCCGCAAACCTGCTATGGGCATCAGTATCCTAAAACAGGTAATGCGATGGTAGGCATAGGAACTTACATCGTTTATACAGTAAATGATTCTATAAATTATTTTTCAGAATATATATCTGTAAAATTAACGGATACCTTAAAAGCAGGAGTGTGTTATTATGGAGAATTTTATGCCGTGCTGGCAGATCTCTGTGAGTACCATACCAATCGCCTGGGAATGTACCTTACGCAAAATACATTTACCACCAGTTTGATACCACACAGTATTTTACGGATACTTTGAACTGGGTAAAGATTAGTGGATCGTTCACGGCGCAGGGCGGAGAAACCTGTTTAACCATAGGTAGCTTTAAGGATGGCACACATGTAAAAAAGATTGCTTCTACAAGTGGTTTTAATACGATGTGCAATACTTCCAGTGATCATCATTATACCTATTTTTACATCGATGATGTGAGCCTTTATGCCTGCAACCCCATTGGCGTTGTAGAGTTGGATGATAAACATAAATTTAAAATATATCCTAATCCTGCCAAAGAACAACTCACTATTGAAGCAGATATCAAACGAAGCGATCAGACTGTTATAAACATCTACAACATCATGGGAGAAATTGTTTTATCAGAAAAAATAAGTTCAGGCGAAACGGCTGTTAATACAAGCACTCTTAAAAACGGTACTTATCTCTACAGGATTATCATCGATGGCAACATTGCCAAAGCCGATAAGCTGATCATTATCAAATAACACATTTTACACTTAATTTTTGTATCTTAGTATTCCGCCACAAATGGCGGAATACTTGTTTTAAATGAAATACTTATTCCTTATATGTATAACGATTTGTTGCCTTAATACAACGGCGCAAACTAACCTCGTGCCTAACTATTCTTTCGAGGATACATTAGCAAGTCCCATGTGTTTTTCACAAATGATCCTTAACAAAACGCAACAATGGTTTAATCCGTCAAACAGTTCGCCCGACTATATTAATGTGTGCGCTAATACTTATACCGCAAATTATCCCTTAAGTAGTACTGTCCCTCAAACATGCTATGGACATCAGTATCCTCAAACAGGGAATGCCATGGTAGGTATAGGTACCTATGCAGTATATAATATTGATTCAATACACTATTTCTCCGAATTTATATCTGTTAAATTAACAGATACTTTAAAGGCAGGGGCTTGTTATTACGGAGAATTTTATGCGGTGCTGGCAGATGTTTGTGAGTTTAATTCTAACAGGTTAGGCATGTACCTTACACAAAATACGTTTACTACCAGCGTAGGCAGTTTTACCAATAGCATCGAATGCCAGGTTCAGTTTGATACCACGCAGTATTTTACAGATACCCTGAACTGGGTTAAGATCAGCGGAGCATTCACCGCACAGGGAGGGGAAACTTACCTGACGATTGGCAGCTTTAAAGACGGCACGCATGTAAAAAAGACCGGTTCAACGAGTGGTTTTAACAGTCTGTGTAATTTTAGCGATGATCCTCATAAAATCGTTTATTTTTATATTGATGATGTCAGTTTATATGCCTGCAATCCTATAGGCATTATTGAGAGAGATGATAATCACAAATTTAAAATATATCCCAACCCTGCCAAAGAGCAGCTAACTATAGAATCAGATCTCAAACGCAGCGATCAGGCTGTTATAACCATCTACAATATAATGGGAGAGATCGTTTTATCTGAAAAATTAATTGTAGGCAAAACGGCTATCAATACTACCAACTTAAACAATGGTACTTACCTGTATAGAATTATCATTGATGGCAACATTGCAAAAGCTGATAAATTGATTATTATCAAATAAAAAAATCTATTTCTTTTTAGCTTTTTCTTCGTTCCAGGTTTTGTATTCGTTTTGCTGCTCGGGTCTAAAAGCCGGCATCCTGCGCAAGGGCTCGCAGGGTTTTAAAGTGGCATAACAGTCGGCGGGTAATTGCTGGTACAAGGCAGTCCCTTTTGTTTTCCAGGCAATCATCTCGTCACTCACATCCTTCACCACTTTACCCGGATTGCCAACTACGACTTTCCTGTCCTCAATAATGGTATCTGCCGGCACAAAACACAGGGCGCCAATAATGCAGTTATCGCCAATCTCACAGTTATCCATTACCACTGCATTCATGCCCACAAGTACATTTCTTCCAATAGTGCCGCCATGTATAATCGCTCCGTGACCAATATGAGCGGCTTCCTTCAACAAAACGGTTGTTCCAGGAAACATGTGAATGGTGCAGTTTTCCTGAACATTACATCCATCTTCAATGATAATTTGTCCCCAGTCGCCACGAATGGCGGCTCCCGGGCCTACGTATACATTTTTACCAATGATGACATTGCCCGTAACCGTTGCATTAGGATGAATGAATGCACTTTTATCTATAACCGGAATGTATCCGTTGAATTCAAAAATATTTGCCATAATTTATTTTATCTCACAATAACCGCCGTTTACATAATCATTTGAATTTTCGTAATCAGTCTTACATTTTGAAAGAGCCATATCTTTCTTTTTTTCTTTGTAGGAATGCGTATACTGCTCAATGATAGCACCTCTTCTGTCTGAATAACATTTACAGTTAAACTCTTTTTTACAGGAGAGAAATAGAGCCGATGCGATAAAAAATAAAGACAATTTTTTCATACTATAAATTTACAATTAAAACTCACTTTTTAAATGAAACTTGATCTCCGGAAATTTAGTCTGCGCCATTTCCAGTAACCAGGCCGATTCAGCCAAAAACACCAAACGGTCTTCTTTATCGTAGGCAATGTGGTTTGATTTATCGATCAAAAATTCATCCAGTTTTTTCTTATCGTTACATTCTATCCATAAGGCTTTATACAGGTTAATGGAATCGTAACCACAGGAAGCGTTATACTCACTTTTTAAACGGTGCTGAATAACCTCAAACTGTAAAGCACCCACAGTACCCACTACCTTACGTCCATCTGCCTTTTTAGTAAACAACTGTGCAACGCCTTCATCCGTTAACTGTTCTAACCCTTTTTGCAATTGTTTGGTTTTCATCGGATCAAGGTTAGTCACGTATTTGAAAAGCTCAGGAGAAAAACTAGGAATGCCTTTGAAATTAAACTTCGCGCCTTCCGTTAATGTATCTCCGATCTTAAAATTACCGGCGTCGTATAAACCAATCACGTCACCGGGAAACGATTCGTCGATCACCGATTTTTGTTGTGCCATAAACGCTGTTGGATTACTAAAGCGCATGTCTTTTTGTTCACGAACATTATAGTAATATTTGTTACGCTCAAATTTACCCGATACAATACGCAAAAAAGCAATGCGATCGCGGTGCTTAGGATCCAGGTTCGCATGAATTTTAAATACGAAGCCACTGAATTTTTGAGAATTCGGTTCTACATGTCCTGCAACGTCTGTATCACGTCCCTGTGGCGTGGGTGCAATTTCCACAAAGCAATCCAACAATTCTTTAATACCAAAATTATTTACAGCACTTCCAAAAAATACCGGGCTTAAATTAG
Organism: Bacteroidota bacterium; assembly: GCA_040387475.1. Classification (GTDB taxonomy): domain Bacteria; phylum Bacteroidota; class Bacteroidia; order B-17B0; family Aurantibacillaceae; genus UBA4416. The sequence goes on from JAZKDT010000070.1 coordinate 12,589, forward strand.
CATCCAGGTATTTTTGTTTATCAAAATCATCATACACACCATCCAGCAGTTCTACATCCGCTCTTAACTGATCTGCAAAATCTTCACTGATATGTTTCTCCACTTCACCGTCGCTTAAACTATTTAAAACAATATTTTCTTCAACGGTTGTTTTACTATCTCCCTGAAAAAGCGATAATTTTTTCTCATATAAATTGTAAACGCCTTTAAACGATTTACCAATGCCAATTGGCCAGGTTAAAGGACGTACTTTAATTTTCAATTCTTTTTCAATTTCATCCAACAGATCAAAAGGGCTTTGGCCTTCACGGTCCATTTTATTCACAAACACAATAACCGGCGTATTACGCATCCTACAAACTTCCAGTAATTTGCGTGTCTGAGGCTCTACCCCCTTTACACAATCGATCACCATAATTACACTATCCACGGCCGATAAAGTACGGTAGGTATCTTCCGCAAAATCCTCATGTCCCGGTGTATCTAAAATGTTCACTTTAAAATCACGGTAATCAAAAGCCATTACAGACGTTGAAACCGAGATACCACGTTGCTTCTCAATTTCCATGAAATCGGAGGTAGTAGCTTTTTTGATTTTATTAGATTTAACTGCACCAGCCGACTGAATAGCTCCACCAAACAATAATAGCTTTTCGGTTAGCGTTGTTTTTCCCGCATCCGGATGGGCGATAATAGCAAAGGTCTTTCTTTTATGTAATTCTTCTGTAAAGCTCATTTATTTGAAATAAGGCTGTAAAGATAACAAAAAAACACAGTCAAAGCTGAATAATACCCACTGGCACGGATACCAAATACCCACTGCTAGGTAATACAAACCGAAGGATTGAACCTAATTTTGTGTCATAATTTTATAACCCTTATCAACACATAAAAATGAAAACAACTTTAAAAACCTTAAGCGCTTTATTACTGGCAACAACATTTACGTTAACATCCTGCATCAAAAAACCGGAAGTGGCTCCGGAAGAAGAAACTCCCACAACAACTACTACAGGCGGTAATACATCGGCTCCTCCTCCGGTAACATCGCAACCGGCAGATGCTGATGGTGTTTGCGTAGCAGCCAAAGTTAATGTGACCACTTCGGTACCAGGAACCACTATCACTGTAAATGTAACGATGGGAAGCGCTACAGCTTCTTTTTACACAGCACCAGGCGCTACTACTTTTGCTGATGCCGGAACGGTAAAAACAAATGACTCAACGCATGCCAAACAATCAAATAACGCATACGTATTCAGTCCTAAATCTGCCCAAGGCATCAACTATTCCAATAATTCAAGATGGAATATTTCAGGAAACGGTGGCGTTTCGGCAATGACTTACACGGCTACTGGTTTTCCTTCAACGCCTACTCTTCCTTCTTTGACTTCTTTCAGTAAAGCTAACAGCTTAACAGTAAATTCTTCTTCTGTTTCAAATGCTGATTCATTGTGTTACCAGATCACCGCAGGAAGTAAATCTATTTTCAAAATGACAGGTGCATCTCAAACATCCTATACATTCCCTGCGTCTGATATGGGAACCTTAGATGCCACTCAATATGGTTATTTAACGGTTACCGCTTACAAATTTAACAGCACGACTGTATCAGGAAAAAAATACTACTTCATTAACCTGAACACAGCTAACAAAATGGTTGAAGTAACTAACTAAGATTTTAAACTAAACAACAACGGGAGAGGGCTATCTTAATATTAAGGTAGCCTTTTCTATTCGTTCTCTTTTTCCCTGAAGAAAAATAAACAAAAATTCAATCCGCCAGCTGGCGGAAACCGCCCTTTACCCCGCAAAAGCTATCCGGAATAGCCGTTCGCTCCCAATTGCCAAAAGCAACCCCGCACTATTACCAATGTATTGAGAAACCAGCGATTATACATTTACGGAAAAAGTTAGAACGGATAACCGATACCAAAATTTAAGATTCCGGATTGCCTCATGGTTTGAGTTCCCAACACCCAGCGCTTTCCTTCGGCATACTGGGGATCATGGACACGCATGGCTGCATCCAACCTTAACACAAAAAAACTAAAATCATAACGCAAACCAAAACCCGATCCTAAAGCAAATTCTTTATAAAACCGGTTGAGCTCAAATTTTCCTCTGGGTTTATTTGGATCATCGTAGGATAACCAGATATTTCCGGCATCAGCAAACCAGGCTCCATAAAACGACTTAAAAATATGAAACCTGTATTCTATGTTGGTTTCAATTTGAATGTTACCGATTTTATCATATCTCGCGGTGATTGAATCGGGTTGCATATAACTGCCAGGGCCCAGTGTCCTGGCCCGCCATGCACGGTTACTGTTTGGCCCGCCGCCAAAAAAACTTTGCTCGTAAGGTAACGACGTAAGGTTTTTCATGGGCTTACCAAATCCACCAGCCAGGCGATATACCAATTTACTTAATTTCCTGATCTTGATATAAAAACGGTAATCGGCGTCTATCTTCACAAATTGAGAAAACGGCACGCCCTGTATCAGGTAGCGCCCTTGCGCGTCTTGAGGCTGATCGGTAGCATTATAAATACCTCTTAAAACATTGCCCGAAGAACTCAACGTCATTCTCAAATACATGAGATTTCTTTTTTTTGCGATCAACTGATTATTGTATGTCGCCGAAATTTTAGAAAGCGTGGTGATGTGATCCTGGAATGAATTCAACAAAAAGAAATCATTTAACGCCAATAGGTCGCTTTGAAAACTTCCAAACAAATTTGCCTTCACGCTATAAACCTCCAATGGAACAACGTCATAACCAAATAAGCCATTGCTATTGGTAAATTTAAAACCATAGGAAATAGAAGAGATCGTCCGGTTAAACTCCGGCCGTTCCTGGTAATTAACTGATAAACTCACCAATGTTTTTGGTGACGTAAAATAACGCTTTTCGTTCCCATCTTTTTTATAGTAAAATAAGGTAAAAGGAAATAAAGGCTTTGGGAAATAAAAATTCAGCTCAGGACCAAACTGAACGGTATTGAATGTTTTTTGCACTTCGTTTAAGTTGGTCGCATCGTTTGTGGTATTGAATTGCTTTTGAGCATTCAACGAACCTTTCAATCTTAACTCCACCAGTTCGGCCCCACGGAAAGCGTTTTTATTTTGAAATACCAAACTCCCGGCTACACCATAGTTACCGGAAGTGTAATTACCTTCCGTTTCAATAGTTACCGATTGTTTAATAACAGGTTGGCAAACAATGTAACAATCTAATTTATCAGCAAAAAGAGGGTTTTTAATATACTGTATGTAAACACTTCTGAAAACTTTCAACGAGCTTAGTCCCTTATAGGTATCTTCCGAAAACCGTTGCTGATACAACTGCCCGGGCGAAACTGAAATATCACGTGTAAGATCCCGTTTACGAAAAAGCGGGCGTTTATTGGTCAGAATTTTTAGTCCGTTATAGTCAACCGTATCCTTCATGTAAACCTCGCTGGCCCTGCCCCTGAAATCCGGAATGACTTCGGGTATCACATATACATTATTGATATAAAAACGCGGATGATTAACATACACCAGGGAATCGTTGGTCTCACTAAATGGTTGCGAAAACATTTTGATACCGATAGTCACGTTTACATCGTGTCCAACCATGTTTGTATCAACAATGTAATACACATATTCCGGAGCGAAATAAAAATATCCATTATTTAATTGTGCCTCGGTAATTCGCTCTCTTTCTTTTTGAAGAATATCTTCATTATAGATCATGTTATGTTTAACTAACGAGGAAGTACTGTCGTTAAAAATAAAATACTCGATGAGAGGATCCTCAATTTTATAGGAAATACCCCGGATATAATAAGGATCTGATTTAGAGATCAGGTAAAAAGCTTTAGCCCGTTTATTCTTAACATCCAATACAATACTGTCTCTTACATCCGAATCAAAATAGCCCCTGGAGAAAACAAACTTCTGTAATTGATTCCTGGTTACTTTCGTTAAAAAAGTGTCTAAAACAACCGGTGGTTCGCCGGCTTCCATAATACTCTCTCGAAACGTGGGCTTTTCTTTATTTTTAAGTTTCGGTAATTTAGCTGGCTTTCCTTTGGCCAGTCTTCTTTCATTCTTCCGTTCGGTTTTGGCTATCCGTTTTGCATTTATCCTGTCGAACCTGAGATCCCGTTGTTCCTTTTTTTTCAGCATTTTTTGCTGATCTACCTGATTATATAACCACAAATTAAACCGAACCAGTTTAAGGATCTTCCGGTTTGGCTTTTGTCGAATAAAGGCCTCTAATTCGCTGTTGTCTATATCTGTTCCATTTTGTTTAACTCCTGTTTTTTGCAATAACAGTTCATTTTCTTTTAAATGCCTGTTCACATTACACGAACTAAAAAAAACAACACACAAGCACATTATTAAACCTGCCCTCTTCATGTTGAAATGGGTCATTAAAAAACTTCTGATATCAGATATACAGGTCAAATGGTTTACTTACATTTATAGCCTAAAACGAAGCTATTTAAAATTTATCTAATAAATTTGTTAACTGTTTTTTTGGCTGCAAATTCGTTAAATTTTTCGAGATAGTAAAGTAACTATCTCTGCAAAATTTGCCTCTTTTCGCTCAAAACAACATAAATAACAATTTTTACCATACAAATCTTAAACAGCTTCTAATTTAGCTTTTAAAAATGATTAGTAAAAATCAGATAAAACATATTCAGTCGCTGCACTCTAAAAAAAACAGGGAAGCAGAAGCTTCGTTTATTATTGAAGGCATTAAATTAGTTACTGAATTTATCCATTCTCAAAAGTTCGCTATTCATCAGGTATTTGCAACGTCAGATTATATTGAGAATAACAAAACGCTTATAGAAAACAAAGAAATAAATTACATCGAAATAACTGAAGAGGAGCTAAAAAAAATAAGCCTTCAAACGTCGCCCAATAAGGTTTTGGCAATTGTTAAAGAATCTAAAGAAGTTTTAAATGCATATCTATTAGCAGATTCAACAACCCTTTTTCTCGACGATATCCGTGATCCAGGTAATTTGGGAACTATTATCCGTATTGCCGACTGGTTTGGCATCAGTCAGGTTATTTGTTCACCAAATTGCACAGAGCTTTATAATCCAAAAACACTTCAGGCTAGCATGGGCGCGGTTTTAAGAGTTAATACCATATATCAGTCTTTTGAGGAATTATTACCTAAAACAAACGGCATACCTATTTACGGAGCTGTTTTGGAAGGGGAAAACATCTATACTTCCACACTGAAACATGGTCTTATCGTTATAGGAAATGAGGCTAATGGCATATCCGCTGAAATTCTGAAACATATATCAAATCCTGTTACCATTCCGGCAGCTAGTCAAAACGGAAGTGAATCGTTAAATGCAGCCAATGCATGCGCTATTATTTGTTCCGAATTTCACCGCCAATTAACTTACTGATCATGAAAAAGACAATACTGGTATTCACGGCACTTATAGTAGGCTTTAGCATACATTCCCAGGTAATTAGCCTTGATATAGATGCGGGATCTCCAAAAATAAAATTTGAGAGTGGAAAAGATGTAATCGATTTTATGTACCAAAAGTACCGACAAGGGCCCTGCAAAGCTTACACGTTTTCGCAGAAAAATACGCATTATAGAAATGACAGCGTTATTGGAAATTCTGAATGGCATGAGTTTGTGGAATTCCCAGACAAATTCAGGATCAATTTCGGTGACCAAAAAGATGGCAATTTTGTGGTTTTTAAAAATGATAGTTCATACCGCTATAAACAGCATGAACTAAAAAAAACAAGTTATAATACCAACAACCTGCTATTGCTATTGGGTGGAATGTACTATCGTGAAGTATCTGACGTGATTACCCGTTTACAAAAAGAACATTATAACACACATATTGTATCAGAACAAAAATGGAACAAGCAATCGATGTATGTGATTGGAGCTTTGCCTGGAGATACAACCTCTAATCAAATTTGGGTGAGCAAAAAAAACTGGCGGGTAGTTCGCATCATTGAAAAAATGGATGAAGCAAATTATATGGATATGACGTTTGACGCATTTCAAAAAAGCTGTGATGGCTATATTGAAACGCATGTAACATTTAAGCGCAATGGCAAAATTGAACAGGTAGAAGAATATTATGATATAAAAGCCGTACAAAATTTTCCGGAAGATGTGTTTTCCCCTAAAAGGCCATAATTTTTTTCAGTAATCGTATGAATAGTTTAGCTTTGTAATTAAGAATGCAGCAGCAGATACATATCAATCATACTTCTTTTGGTCAATTGTCTGATCTGGCAGATAGCCTGGTGATTGAAGTATCAAGTTCACTATTGAGTTTTTCGGAGTTACAATCGGCAGAAAACAAACCGCTGTTTATTTGTCATTATCCTCTTGACAACACGATAAATTATTCGCTGAGCGAACATCTTATAAGCGCTGTTAAACATTTTCAGTTTTCCAGAAAAAAATACGAGCATGTGTACATCAATTATTTTACACATCAGTTTACCCTATGCCCTACTGCCTTTTACAATAATGAACATAATAGGGCAATGCTTGAGTTTAATAACGGCTCTATATCCAATCAACTGATATTCACAGATGATATTAATGCCGACATTAAACTCATTTATGCAGTGGATGAGGCACTCAAATCTACGTTAGACCAGTTGTTTCCTCATCATCAACTAAAGCATAGCTTAACTGTATTATCAAAGTTGACCCTTCTGTCTGAAGAACTTTCAAAAGAACAAATTGTTCTGGCAGTAAGCGCTAACCATATTGAAGTAGTTGTAAAACAAGATCACAATTTGTTACTGGCTAATCAATTTTCAACAAAGACACAGGAAGATGTTTTATATTACGCGCTGTTTATTATAGAACAATACCAGTTAAATCCTTTAACTGCAAACATTACCATTACCGGAAATGTAGATTCCAATTCCGAAATGATACTATCACTTAAGAAATACATCAAAAACGTTCACCTGGCTTCCGGAAATAAAAGTATTAACTGGTCGAACTTAACGGGCGCACCACAACATTTTAATTACACTTTAATTAACCGTTTATTTTGCGAATAATTGGTGGCACATATAAAGGCAAGCAGATCATTGCTCCTAAAAATTTACCTGTAAGGCCAACAACGGATTTTGCAAAGGAAGGATTATTTAATATTTTAAATAATAAAGTCGATTTTGAAGGCTTGACTGTTTTAGATTTATTTTGCGGAACAGGTAATATTAGCCTGGAATTTGCTTCGCGCGGTGCACAAAAAATTTATGCAATAGATAAACATACGCCTTGTTTAAATTTCTTAAAAGATACGTCGCGGGCTTTAAAGATAAATTCCATCATAACCGATCGTGCTGATGTATTTAAATATTTAGAAAAGTCACACTCCACATTCGATTTGATATTTGCTGACCCTCCTTACGAATTAGAAAATATTGCCGTTATTCATGAACTGGTATTCGCACACAATTTATTAAATGAGGATGGTTGGCTCATTATTGAACATGGCCAAAGAACCGATCTGAGTACTAAACTGAATTATGTAGAGACGCGCAAATATGGTAATGTCCATTTTAGCTTCTTCGCTCAGTCTATTGAAAAATAATATGATTATATCGTCACTTAGAACAAAACTGAAAGGCATTCTATTTCCAAAACAATAACATCTTTTAATAAAAGCCTTTTTATATTATCTGTAACTAATAGTATATTTGGTATTATACAATCACATGAGACTTTTACTATACTTCATCTTTGGCACCCTGGCTGCAGGATTTGCTCAAAACATAACAATTAAAGGTAAAGCTCACTCGTCTCATATTGGAAAAGAAGTCGTATTAAGTGACTTTTCAGATTACGTAACCTATACTAGGATTAAAGAAAGCGCAGATACTGTTGACAAGGATGGTTATTTTGAACTGAAATTGCAATCGTCCTATACAAAACCCATATTGATCAGCATTCATAACCTGGTGGGTAAAATATATGTGCAACCTAATTTTGTTTATGGCATTTATTTCCCTCCCACAGATTCACTTACCAACAATCAGGAAGGAACAGAGACTACTGTTGATATTACCGTTTATGGAAAAGACAGTACCGAACTAAATGCACTCATCATTGACTTCAATAACCAGTACAATAATTTATTTACTAATAACAAAGACGGCTATTTATCGCCGGCAAAATTAAATAGGTTACTTGATACGTTTTTAGTAAACACTAGAAAGCGTTACCAATATATTAAAAACCCCTATTTTAAAACATATGTCGATTATTCTTTTGCTGACTTTTTTTCTAATATATCGCGTAGCAAAACCATTTTGTACAAGCAGTTCATCGACAGAAGACCTATTCAGTATGCAAACTATGAGTATATGCAATTTTTTAACACGCATTTCAAAGGTTATTTAAAGGCTTATGCTTCTACCAAAACCGGTGGTAATATTTACAACAGTATTAATGCATTTGCAGATTACAAGGACCTGAGAAATCAATTCAAATCTGACGAATCCATTAAAAACGATACGGTACGCGAATTATTGATCTTAAAGGGATTAATAGATTTTTACTACAGTCCTGATTTTGACAAGCACCAGGTGCAAAGTGTGATAGAGCAACTATACAGAGAAACCCGCATAGAAGAACATAAAAAAATTGCTGCTAATATGCTTCAGACAACTTATCAATTACAGCCCGGTGCCAAAGCGCCCGACTTTTTAGCAAATGATAGAGCAGGCATGAACGTAAATCTATCCAACTATAAAGGAAAATATATTTACCTGAATTTTTTTTCTACCCAAAGTGATAATAGTTTGAAGGAAATGCAAAAGATCATTGACCTCAAGAAGAAATTCAATGACAAAGTAACATTCGTTAGCGTGTGTTTAGACGACAGCTTAAAAACTTACAGAGCATATTTAAAAGCTAATCCTAAACAAGACTGGATCATTTTACACCAGGGTCAAAATGGGTCGGCAAAACAAGCCTATAACATAAAAACTTTATCCGGTTTCTTCTTAATTAATCAGCAAATGCAGTTGGCTCAATCTCCTGCCACCATGCCAAGTGAAGGGTTGGAATATAAATTCAATGCCCTGTTCAGACCAAGAAAAAAGAACACAATTCCCGGCGTGCGGTAGAATGTACCTGCCTGGTTTTAAAAATCTGGCAGTATATTACTTAGCTTTCCTAAAGGTGTGAAATATTAAATACACACTGGTAGCAAATAAAAAGAAAGCTCCCGTTTGATGCAATACGCCTAAAACAACCGGTACATGATATAATAAGGTTAATACGCCTAAAATGAATTGGAGTGTTACGCCATAAATTAAAAAAGTAATTCCGCGATATTGAGATGTATTTAGTTTCAACTTTGTTGACTTATACCACATAATGCAAAGAATAATGCAAATCAATACAGCAAACATACGATGCATAAATTGAATTCCGCTGGCGTTCTCAAATAAGTTTAAATACAAACTATCTTTCATCGTTACCTGCTCCGGCATCCACTCATTGCCCATTTTTGGCCAGGTATTAAATATTTGTCCGGGACGTATTTTCGCCGCATCACCTTCTACGTAACCTGCCGTAAAAGCACCATAAATAATCTGGACAATCAGGATCACAAAAAATGAAACCGACCACCCTTTCAATTTGCTTCCCTCATCGATTGCTGAGCCTGTGGAAGCATCCTTAGGATTTAATAGCTGTAAAGCAAACCAAAACGTAAACGCAAATAAGGTAAAGGCACTCATTAAATGTGTGGCCAATCTAAAATGACTTACAGCAGGTTTAGCTTGTAAACCACTGTAAACCATCCACCAGCCAATAACAGCCTGCATAGCTCCCATAAAAAATAAAAGGATTAGTGACGGCAACATCTGTTTATTAATCTTTTTACGAATCGCCAAAATAATTAAACCAATCGCAAAAACATACATCATCGTTCTGCCCACCAGGCGATGAAAATATTCCCAAAAAAAGATGTGTTTAAATTCTTCGAGTTGCATACTATAATTTACCTTAATAAACTCCGGACTCTGCTGATATTTAGCAAACCGCTCCAACCAGGCTTGCTCCGATAAAGGCGGCATGGATCCCATAAAACTCCAATCGGTTATAGACAAGCCCGAATGTGTTAGGCGCGTAATACAACCAATAACAACCATCAGATAAACAAGTCCGCAGCCTGTAAGTAGCCAATAAATAACTGATCTGTTAGGATTTTGTGAGATCATAGGAAAGAATTTGATTGCAAACTTACTAAGCATTTGGCAATTATTAAGTAAAAAACGAACTAAAAAGGCGATTTCTTCTAAAATAAAACCTTATTTTTAAAGCACTAAAATCAAAAGTATAATGAAGGGAATAATATTAGCAGGAGGCTCAGGTACACGTTTACATCCGTTAACGTTGGCTATGAGTAAACAAATGATGCCTATTTACGATAAACCGATGATCTACTATCCGTTATCGGTATTGATGATGGCAGGCATCAATGAAATTTTGATCATTTCTACTCCGCAGGATCTGCCTAATTTTGAGCGCTTATTGGGTTCAGGAGAGCAATTAGGTTGCAAATTCACGTATGCTGTTCAGGAAATTCCTAACGGCTTAGCGCAGGCTTTCGTGATTGGAGAAAAATTTATTGGAGACGATAAAGTAGCCCTTGTTTTGGGCGACAATATATTTTATGGAGTTGGTTTAGGGCGCATGTTACAGAAGATCAATGATCCCGACGGGGGCGTTGTATTTGCTTACCACGTAAGCGATCCGGAACGTTATGGTGTAGTGGACTTTGATAAAGATTACAACGTATTATCTATTGAAGAAAAGCCGGTTACTCCAAAATCGAATTATGCGGTTCCGGGATTATATTTTTATGACAATTCAGTGGTTGAAATCGCCAAGAATTTAAAACCTTCGCCTCGGGGAGAATACGAAATAACCGACGTAAACAAAGAGTATCTGAAACGTAAAAAATTAAAAGTATCTATATTAGATCGGGGCACTGCCTGGTTGGATACCGGCACTTTTGCTTCCTTAATGCAAGCCGGACAATTTGTACAGGTAATTGAAGAACGCCAGGGCTTAAAAATCGGATGCATCGAAGAAATCGCATTTAAAATGGGGTTTATAACCAAAGAGCAATTAATAAAAATAGCCACTCCATTAACTAAAAGCGGTTACGGAACGTATTTACTAAAAATGGCAGACGCTAAATAAATATTTTTTCCGGTGCAAACGTATTCTTCTTTATTCAGTATTTTAAATCAGGCTATTGATGCGGAACAGCATTCGTTAAGCACGACAACGCCTGCAGAGATGTATGAGCCTATGAGCTATATCATTGGCCTGGGAGGAAAAAGAGTAAGGCCTTTGCTAACGTTAATTGGTTGCGATCTATTTGATGCCGATCCAACAGAAGCCATTCACGCGGCGCTTGCAGTAGAGTTGTTTCACAATTTTTCGCTCATCCATGATGATATTTTAGACAACGCACCTTTACGCCGGGGTAACACAACGGTTCACGAAAAATGGAATACCAATATCGCCTTACTAAGTGGCGATGGCATGCTCGTAAAAGCTTACGATATATTAGCTCAATCAAATTCGGCTTTTGTACCACAACTCCTTAAACTGTTCTCAAAAACAGGTTTAGGAGTATGTGAAGGTCAGCAACTGGATATGAATTTTGAAACCCAGGAAAAAGTGAGTGTCGAAAATTACATTCACATGATCACCTACAAAACAGCCGTATTATTAGGATGTAGTTTACAAATGGGTGCTATTTGTGCTAAGGCATCTCTGCAAAATCAACAACATGTATATGAGTTTGGTAAACACGTAGGAATCGCTTTCCAATTGTTGGATGATGTATTGGATGTGTACGCCAACGATGAAAAATTTGGAAAGCAGGTTGGTGGCGACATTATCTCTAACAAAAAAACATTTATGCTTCTTGATGCTTTTGAACTTGCTAACGAAACTCAAATAAAGGAGTTAAACCATCTTTTATATTCTAAAGAAATTTCAAATACAGACAAGGTAAAAGAAGTAACTGCCATTTATAATATTTTGGGCGTGAAAGAACTTGCTATTAAAGAAGCCAACAAACATACAGATATTGCTTTAAAACATCTGGAATCGCTCGTGGCAAATGATTCCAAAAAAAATAGTTTAAAAGAATTTGCTTTGACTCTATTAAATCGTGAAGTATAATGGAACTAAGCGACATTCTTTCTTCCTATAAACACAGACTTAAAATCCAAATTAGATTTAAGGATATTGATAAACAAGGGCATGTAAATAATGCCAATCACATTACGTATTTTGAAACGGCGCGGGTTGAATATTTCAAGGATGTTTTCAGAAATGAGATCGACTGGATCAAAACAGGAATGATCCTTGCAAATACTGAGATCACTTATAAACAACCCATTTTATTAGATGATACAGTTTATTGTTATACAAAAATCACACGTTTCGGTACCAAAAGCTTTGAAATAGAAAACGTATTAACCATCGAAAACAACCACATCAAACAGTTATGTGCTTTTGGAAAAAGTACTTTGGTTTGTTTAAATTACGATACAAAGCAAACTGTTGAAGTTCCTTCTGAATGGGTGACTTCAGTTAAATTGTTCGAAAAAACACCAGCCTGATTTAACCACAAATTATAGGCAAAACTGCTGTCGGTTTGCAATATTTTTGTTACTTTTACTTTATTGCTATTTTTTATATGAAGACATTAGTAGAAGGATTTACAAAACAATTACAAGAGTCGTTAGATATTGCAAATGCAGCTGTTCTGACTCAAAAAAATAATATTCAAAACATTGTAGTTACCGGCTTAGGTGGTTCAGGAATTGGTGGAACTATTTTGTCTGAATTAATCCAATCAGAATGCTCCATTCCGGTGATCGTAAATAAAGATTATTTTTTACCTGATTTCGTAAATCAAAATACCTTGCTTGTTATTTCGTCCTACAGTGGAAATACAGAAGAAACACTTTCTGCGATGCACCAGGCATTGATAAAAAAAGCGCAGATTGTTTGTGTTACAAGCGGAGGAAAAGTACAGGAAGTAGCAAAACAACATCAATTAGATACCATCATCATTCCAGGTGGTCATCCGCCACGCTCTTGCATTGGATACTCACTGGTTCAATTATTAAAGATCGTTCAGTTTAACGACTTGGTTAAAACCGATTTCTTAAAACAAGTGCAGGAAACAATTAAATTATTGGACGCGAAAAAAGCCGAAATGAAAATTGAAGCAAACGAAATTGCCAAAACATTATTACATAAAATTCCTGTAATCTATTCTTTAGGCTGCAGCGAAGGTGTTGCGGTAAGATTCAGGCAACAAATCAATGAGAACAGTAAAATGCTTTGCTGGCATCATACGTTTCCCGAAATGAACCATAATGAATTAGTGGGTTGGACCGAAAAAAATGATTCGCTGGCTGTTGTTACATTCAGAACAGCATTTGATTATGAAAGAACTATAAAGCGCTATGACATATGCAAACCACTATTTGCTAAATACAGTAACTCTGTAACAGATATTACAGCAAAAGGGACTTCGAAAACCGAACAATTCTT
>JAZKDT010000071.1:0-20823 GCA_040387475.1 Bacteroidota bacterium
TTCTTATACTTGCAGCAGTTTTATGAAGAGAAGAAGAAGCAGCGTTCCGGAAGATTTCAAACGATTCATCCTTTCGGAGCGTAAGCAGGAACATATATTACATGAGAGAAAGAGACGCCTGTATAACCGGTTCTTTCACAAAAGTCTTTTTTACAGAAGCTCACTGGCGGTGAGATTAGGGTACGTAGTGATGTTTGTGATCGTATTTTGTTTATATAATACAACTCATAGCACAAGATTAGAACGGTATGTGCAATGTGAGAGCCGATCGTTTCGAGGACAAAAGAGTACAACCGACATTGTACATATACAAACGAATTATGACGAGTACCGCGTGAGCAACGATTTTCGTAATTGCAGCCGGTTTAAACCGGGCGATATTTTGATAGTAGAACGTAACCTGTTTGGTAAACCGATTCATTTTACACAGGATGAATGGGATATGACATACGGTATCTATAAAAATTATGTGTATTACTACATGCTCTTGTTTGCTACAGCACTCACGTTTTTCTTTCATGACGGACTGGATTTTTTTACCACTAAATTGCTGTATCTTTTTTATGCCGTTGATCTCATTTCCATGGTAGCATTTTTTATTACTTAACGAGCTATACGACAGCGAGATTTTTCACTTTGCTATACATCATAGCAGCATGCATTTACTAAATAGTTTACTTTTACGTGGACTATGAAAAACCCAAACATCCAAACCATCATCCAACAATTTATGGATGCAGCAAACGCATTTGATGTAAAACTTGCACTCACCTTATTTACTAAAGATGCCATCATTGATGATGTATCCGTTGGTCAAAAATTTAAGAACACGGCTGGCGTGCGCAATTACCTTGAGAAATTCTTTGTAGGTTATAACACGGTTACCAAATTAGAATCCCTCAAACTCATCAGTAAAACACAAGCGGTTGCGCAGGTTGATTTTACCGGCGATTTCGGACATGAAACAGGAGGACTGAATTTTACTATTAATGCCGATGGTTTGATTGTAAATATTGAGGCGCATTTGGATTGAAAGGCTTGCCTGCCCAAACGTGTCAGGTCTTTGAACGGAATACTCATCTCAGGAAAAACATAACGAGTGATCATTTGGCGACAATTTATTGCTGTAAATATTCAGTAAATGCTTTACTTTTGCCTTACATGAAAAAACCAAGAATTGAAAAGAGAAGAAGTATTAAAAATTTTCTTAGTTATATAGAAAAAAAGCAAAATAGTATCTCAAAATCTATCAGGGGAATAAAATTAAGTGAATATCTTGCGTTTATTTCTTTATTAGTTTCTATCTGTGCTATTTATTATACTAGTATAGAGTCAAAAAAAACAGCTGAATTTAATCGTGAGTCGATAGAACAAACTCAGCTTAACAATAAACTTACAGTTCAACCGCTTTTAAGTTTTTCGTCAAATATATATTTGAACGATCCTATTTTTGATTTTATAGGTATTGAAGTAGATAATCGAGGCGTCGGTCCAGCCCTTGTTGCCCCCCCGCTGTTAATTTATGATGGCATACCTTTAGGGTTAATGGACCCCTCAAACAGTGAAAATATTATTAAAAAATTGAATGTTCCAACAAATGTATTTTTTTTTAAAACTACGGGTTACACTTTAATGCCTGGAGAAAAAAGAAAACTATTTTGGTCAGAAAAGAAAGATTCATTAACAACACAAAAATATATGCTGGAATTAATGAAACATATTAATATAGTATTACTGTACACTTCAGTTTACCAAGAAGAAACCTGGTTTAATGCGTTTAAATCAGAAAATGAAGAGTTTTTCAATCAAGAGTGGTTTCCAAAGCTCCCTATGCTTATAGAACGAAAGAAAAAATAACGTTGGCTTTTCTTAAGTGCCGTTCTTACGGATTTGCAACCCATTACTTTCGCTCTGCTGCTCCCGATGCTATCGGAATCTAATCCATGATGCTTCGTCATTGCGAGCGATAGCGCGGCAATCTCACACACAGATAAGTAACATCGCTAGATATGAGATTGCGTCGTCGTGAAATACTCCTCGGAATGACGAAGACAGATTGCTTCGTCGCGAAAAGCTCCTCGCAATGACGAAGACAGATTGCTCCGTCAGGAAAACTCGTCGCAATGACGCTTACTGTTCGTCATTGCGAGCGAAGCGCGGCAATCTCAAACAGATGCATAGCTAGATGTGAGATTGCTTCATAACGGAACATTCGCAATGACGAAAGGCATATTGCGTCGTCGTGAAATACTCCTCGCAATGACGCTTGAGTTTCGTCATTGCGAGCGCAGCGCGGCAATCTCACACAGAGATAAGTTAATATGATTTCTTGTTATTGAATAGTATTATATGAGATTGCTTCGTCGCATAAAGCTCCTCGCCATGACGAGATGTAGGATATTTATAACGCTAAGAATTTGGTCGCCTCTTAATATCATGCCAAACGATGTGAATTCCCCAAACTCACAATCTATCCCAAAAAACAAGTCTGCTGTTTTTATTAAGTCTATCTTCAAGAAAAAACAAACAACATGTCAGACAAAAACAAAAAACAATTTGGTGTATGGATGGATTCACATCATGCAACCATTACAGGAAGAGAAGGAATTGATACAGGTGCATTTATTACATTGGGACATGTAAATAACCCGGTCGCCGATAAAAACTCGAGCGAGAGCGCGGCAAACCACCAGGAAATTACTTTAACGCATAAATTCTTTAAAGAGATAGCTGCTAAGATGCCCAATGTGGATGAAATTCATATTACAGGTACGGGCCAGATCCAGGAAGAGTTCATGAAATTTTTGGCCGAGACGCCACAATACAAAAATGCGAAATCAAGCGAAAGTACGTCGAACAAGATGAGCGATGAAAAGTTGCTTGAGTTTATGACGAATCATTTTAATTAGCCACCGATCAAAAGTGGATTAAAAGGCCGGTCTTAGTTGATGCGGCCTTTTTTTGGTTAAGATCGACATGTTCTTTACTCCTACAGTTTGCGTTGCCTGAAGTGCGATCCTTCACTCTTCATCTCTGTTAACGATGACAAGAGCATGCTTACTCGTCACGAAATAGTTATTCAAATGTGGAGAATCATTTTCTGCGTTTATTATTTATTTACATTTTGTGCAATTTATCCTTTTTACGGTAGTAATCTTTTAACGCCAACACGTTATATTAGAAAATTGTGTAAAGTCATGCATAATTGCTCTGAACCCTATGTTACTATGAATTTAAAAGAGAACCCACAGATTAAAGATATCCTTGTCCGTTTAAAAAAAAACATGTCAGGCTTTATTGAACTGGAACCATATTATACTCCAAAAGATGTGGATGTATGCATTCAGATGATTCAAAACCACCTGGATCACATGGCTCAAACATTCGACAGGGAAGAAGCGATAACGCTTGTAAAAAAGACTGTTCTGGATTTGAACGATCTCAATGAAAAATGCAACGCCTGTTTAATTGAAACTGATCAGCGCGAGGATATTTGTGAAATTATCATCATGGCAGGCCACCTCAAAGGCTATAATGAAATGAATGAAGATATTACCGAAGAGTGGCGGGAATGGTAGGACGTTGTTTCCAATAATGTAGATTCTTACTTTTTGCTAAGATTTATTATTCGATTATCTTTAGCTGAACCTTTCACCTTTAACTTTTTATGAAAACCATATTTGACAAAGCCACCACCGAAGAAGTGATTAACAGAATTAACACGCTCGACGATAATTCGAAAGCGCAATGGGGTAAAATGGATGTTTACCAAATGCTAAAGCACTGCACGCTTTGGGAAGACATGATGCAAAGCAAACAAAATCTTAAACGGCCTTTAATTAGTTATATCTTTGGCAAAATGGCACTCAAGGCTGTGCTCAAAGATGAAAGCCCCTTAAGAAGAAGTACACCAACCATTCCGGAATTGGTGATTACCAATAAAGGCGATGTGGCCTTCCAAAAGGCAGAATGGATTGCCAGGATCAGGCAGTACGAATATTTTTCGAACGCCCATTTTGTGCATGTGTTTTTTGGCCGGATGACCCAGGAACAAATTGGCTATATGGTTTACAAACATATGGATCATCATTTACGCCAGTTTAACGCTTAAGTTACAGTGATTATAAATTAGAGTATATTTAAAAAATACCAGTTCATATGAAAAAAAACAAATTATACTTCGCCGCTTTTGCCGGATTACTTTCGTTGCAGGCATTTTGCCAACAAGCGAGTCTTACAGTAGTTAATAAGTCCAATCGCTACTTAACCTTTAAGATCATGAAGGGACCTGAGAAAAAAGCCGTATTGTTTAAAACAGACAGTGTTGCACCAAAGGCAACGCAGGTAGTTTACTTTACAGAAACCGGTTTTTATTTTACAAAGTGCCAGGCGGTTTTGCTGAGTAAAGAGGATCCTAAAATGAACGATACGCTTTTTAGTAAGGAGCGCCCGTTCCAGGTGATATCTGACGCGCGTAGGGGTTATAGTAATATCACCATGAAGTACACGGTCAAAGAATCAAAAAAATCAGAACCGGATAACGCCGTGCCTATTACCCGGAAAGAATATGGTCAGTAAGAGTTAATTCATCTATTGAACCTCTCACTAATTTATACAAGCCAAATGAAATAGGTTTTTAGACATGTTACATGCCATTTTGATAATTGCTAAAAAGTTGTATCTTTAGTATGGCCTTACTCATTTAGTTAATTTAAAAATAGCGTATGACAAGATCCTTACTACTTATTTTACTACTCAGTACTTATTTCATAAAAGCGCAGCATTATGTTCAGGGACTTCCGGTAGATACGGTTATCTACACAGGGATGTTTTCTTCACCGTCTAACTCCTGTTCAGGTTCCCAGGTACCGGATATAACCCTTGCTACAAATTTAAATTACTATGTAGATGGGCTGCAGTTTATGATGCTTGTAGACTCAGTTGTATTTGCCGGGCCACCTCAGTTTAGTCCGGTTCATGCGGGCGATACGGTTATATTTGATGCGGCACATGCTTATTATTCTCAAATAGCTCCTATCTATTTTTATTTCAGGTTAAAACTGGTAGGTACACCAACTACAGCCGGACAAACTTTTCCGTGTCAGATTGAATATAATAATTGCACCTGTAATTGCTATCACTTAGCAATTACGTCGTCGTCAACCGACCTCTCTGTTTGTACGGTTGATATTTCCAATGGCGTAACCTCTCCGTATAAATCATCTACATTAACCGTATTTCCTAATCCTTCTTTTAATACCTTATCTGTAAGTGGCATAAAACGATACACCCATTTAACATTTTACAACAGTTTAGGGGTGTTGGTAGAGGAGCAGGATGTAGATTCGGACACTACTATTCATACCGGTGCTTTATCAGAAGGCGTGTATACGTTATTTGCTGATAATGCTACAACGGGTAAAAAAATAGTGATTACAAAATAATTAGTTGGTGCACAACATGACACAAAACTCAACCGGAACCTGGGTAGGGACCATTATCTATGGCAAAGCCTATACAAGTACCAGGGGCAAAGAATTATATTTTGAGCTTGAATTGGTTCAACAGCAGGAGTATATAACCGGTATTGCTAAAGATACGGGTGGTACGGGCACGAGCCCCGATGCTGCCGAAATTAACGGAACGTTTACGGATAATAAGATCGATTTTGTAAAGCAATACGCTACCAGCCATTATTTTACACCAAACGGAACACAGTTCGACCGTTCCCAAAAAGGTCACCTCATACACTATACAGGATCATTTAATCCGGAAGAAAATACATTTAGCGGTACATGGCGAATCAAGAATAAAGTGTGGTTTTTAGGATTGATCCCTCTTACAAAAAGTAGCGGAGGAACATGGACTATGAAAAGAAAATAACGCCTGACTGGAAAATAGTTTATCTTAGTCATATGAAAACAACGGCTTTTCTTTTTTTGATATTCATAAAAGGTGCTTTATGGGCACAGCTTAAAATATCGATCACCGGTCTTCGCAATAATTCAGGCTCGGTTATATTAGGATTTTATACCAGCGATAAATCTTTTGATGACGAAAAGCCAGTGTTATCTAAAACCGAATCGAAAGCAACAACGGTTAATCACGTGTTAACGCTTACTTACACCGGACTGAAGCCGGGCACCTACGGCGTTGTATTATTGGACGATGAAAATAATAATGGTAAAATGGATTATGGATGGATCTTACCGAATGAAGGATATGGTTTTTCAAATTATTACCACACCGGCATGACCAAGCCAAAACTGATCAAGTTCTCATTTACAATTACAAATACAAATGAGCCCAAAGCTATTGAAATTAAGACGAAGTATTTTTAAAGAGTATCCATACATTGCTGCAGTACAACTAATTTAAATTTATTACAGGCATAAAAATCGCATAGGTCATTAAACACATTATGAATTACAAATTTGAATGGCAACGGATCCTGTTTAACGATCTTCCGGTTCATTTCCTGGTCGAAGTAGGACTTAGATCTGCAGTGATGTTCATTTTTCTTTTAATTACCCTGAAATTAACGGGTAAAAGGGGTATTAAACAGTTATCTGTTTTTGAAACGGTTATCATTATTTCCTTAGGTTCTGCCGCCGGCGATCCCATGTTTTATGAAGATGTAGGATTGGTTCCGGCCTTACTTGTATTTTTAATTGTGTTGATATTATACCGCGTTGTAACATGGTTTACCGGTAAAAGCGTGAAGTTTGAACAATTCATGGAAGGCAAAACCGAGTGCCTGGTTGTAAACGGTCAATTCTCTGCTAATAAATTTGAACGGGAAAGTTTATCGCTGGATGAATTTTTTACGGAACTCCGCTTAAAAAGTGTGGAGCATCTGGGGCAGGTGAGGGAAGCTTATTTAGAAACTACCGGTGATGTCAGTGTTTATTTTTTTGAAGAAGATGACGTTAAATATGGTCTCCCTATAACACCATCGTTATTTAATTTAAAGAGCGAACTCATTGTTGCCACTCAAATATACGCTTGCGCTAAATGTGGTGATACCAAAGAACTACATGCCGGACAACATACCTGTAACGTATGTGGTAATAAGGAGTGGGTGCTGGCTATTAACCGCAAACGGATTACCTGATCTCACCTAAATTATTTCATGATCAATACATGGCGTAGATCAAGCACATCTCCCTTGCGGGAAATTAATTGAATAAAGTGAAATCCGTATTGTGTTTCAAATACCTCGGAGATCTCCCCCGGTTTTAATTTGAAAGCAACATTTTCAAATTCGGTTACCATCATTCCTTTTACCACATCTTTGTACTGTCCGCCATTAGGAGCTGAACCGGGGTCTTCACTATAAAGGGTTGCAATAGATGCCATGCTTTCGCCTTTTAAAACCCTCTGACGATAATATTCGCAAATTTTTTTCGCATCCTTGGTAAGGGTTACATTGGTATTTACCGGATGATGGTTATTGCCGGGTGTAAATGCCATTAAAAAAAACGGAGCAGCTATCAGTATCACTAATGTTTTCATGAGTTAAAGTTTAGACGATTGGTATACAAAAATATAAAACCAATTGAATAGAGCAGGATAATTAACGTTTTTTGTTGAAGTGCATTAAAATTTTATCTTTGTTAGGTAGCCGGTATATCACCCGGTATTAAACTTTATTTTTATGAGGGCAAGATCACTCCTGTTACTTGGATTTATTTTTTCGATAAGGATCTACTCGCAGATCATCAATACGGTTGTAGGTACAGGAATAGCAGGATATAACGGAGATAATATATTGGCCACTACGGCTGATATAACTACAGTTGGAGGTATGGTTTTCGATCAGGCCGGCAATTTATACTTATCAGATCATAACAATCACCGGATAAGAAAAGTAGATTCAAATGGATTAATTACAACCATAGCGGGTAATGGCGTTATGGGATTTGCAGGCGATAACGGACCTGCCATCAACGCATCATTAAATTATCCTGCCGGTTTATCCTTTGATGCTGCGGGAAACTTATACATTGCTGATTTTTATAACGAGCGTATTAGAAAAGTAAATATGACAACCGGTGTTATTACCACGGTTGCCGGTAATGGTGTTTGGGGTAATTCGGGCGATAATGGCCCGGCAACACTGGCACAGGTTGGAACGCCGGATTATCTGGCTTTTGATTCCCAGGGGAACCTTTATATCACTCAGGGCAATCATCATTGCATTCGTAAGATAGACGTTTCGGGAACGATTACAACTATCGCCGGAACCGGAACGTCGGGCTACAATGGAGACAACATTCCTGCGGTTTCCGCCCAGGTCGACTTTCCTGTGGGAATTACAATTGATGCGCAGGATCGTATTTATTTCTCCGAATTGGGAGGAGCAAGGGTGCGGAAAATAGATCAGTCGGGTATGATCAGTACACTTGCGGGCACAGGTATCTCCGGGTATAATGGTAATGGCATCACAGCAACTACTGCCCAGGTACAAAATCTGCGTGGACTGACGCTTGACGCACAGGGCAACCTGGTGATCGTTTCAAATAACCGCATACGCAAAATAGATAGCCAGGGAAATTTGACTACCATTGCCGGCAGCGGCAATGTGGGTTACAATGGTGATCTTATACCGGCGCTCACGGCCGATTTTACACATCCAACTGCTATTTGTTACAGCGTTGCAGGAGACTTATACGTGGCCGATAATGATAATTATCGTGTGCGCACCGTATTTCTCGTAGATGGCGTTAAGGATCAGTTTGACAGTCATGCAGGGATAAACGTATTTCCAAACCCAACCTCCGGCAATTTTACAATCTCTTTTCCTGCCGATGCAAAAAAGATAAAAATTACAAATGCTGTAGGACAAGTCATCTGTGAATATAATGTCACTACAGAAACGGTTATGAACAGCAAACTTTTTGAAAGTGGAATTTACTTTGTGAGCGTCTCTTTTGATAAACATATAATTACAAAAAAAATGGTAGTAACGCCATAACTCAAACGGTTGTTAAGGATTGTAAATTATCGTTGGCTCTGCTGCAAATTTAATAACCCTTACCCGTAAAAAAATATCACATAAAAGTTGAACCAGCGTATTTACATAGTATGTTTTTGCTTATTGAATATGATTCAACACCTCGCTCATGCCCAGGATAGGGCTATTGATTCATTAAAGCTGGTGCTTAAAAACGCGCAACATGACACAGTGCGCGTAAATGCTTTAACCGCTTTAAGCGAGGTTTGTGAAATTAACGACATAGGCTTATATGCAGGCCGGTGTAAAGAGCTTTGTGAAAAACATCTCAAGACTTCGGGGCTGAAGACGCTCAGTTATTTTTATCAGAAAAAACTGGCCGGTGCATTAAATAACCTTGGGTTTTATTCGAATAAACAAAATGACCCGGCACAGGCCTTAACTTATTATGAGCAAAGCATTAGTATATATGAGCAACTTAAGGATACAAAAGCAGTAGGCGATCCCTTAAATAATTTAGGGAGGATTTATGATCTTTACGGAGATGCCGCTAAAGCATTGAATTGCTACGAAAGAGCATTGAAAAATTATAAGTTGGCTGATAATAAAGGCGGAATGGCTATCGCATTTAATAACATGAGTATTGTATATAATAAATTAGGCGATGTTTCCAGGTCATTGGATTATTGCCATAAAAGTTTAAAAATACAAGAGCAGTTGAATAATAAAAGCGGTATTGCCATTTCTTTAAGTAACATTGGACTTATTTATGCTGCTCACGATAATGTGGCAAAAGCACTGGAATATTATCAACATGCTTTGGCCATTAATGAGTCTATAAACGCCAGAGAGATGGCGGCAACGACATTAAATAACATTGGATTCCTCTATTATAACGAAGATAGTTTAAGTAAGTCATTATTTTATCTGGAGCAAGGTTTGAAGATCCAGGAAGAAGGTAATTATAAAAAAGGAATGGCTGTTTCTTTAAGGAATATAGGTAACGTTTATAAAAAACAGGGAAATAGTAGAAAAGCGCTGGAAGATTATAAAAAAAGCCTGGAATTAATGACCGAGGTTAACGACAAAGAAGGTATCGCTTATTGCTGTGATCTTATTTCCAATGTGATGTTAGATGAGGGACAGTATGAAGGCGCTTATAGTTTTGCAACAAAAAGTTTGCAGATATCCAAAGAAATTGGTTATCCTGTTAACATTAGCAGGGCAGCAAATATACTCAAGCGTATCTATAAAAAACAGAATAAGTATGAGCAGGCATTTGAAATGTATGCATTGGAAATACAAATGCTCGATAGCGTTAATAATGAAGAAACCAAAAAGGCTTCTATCAAAAAACAATTTCAATACGAGTATGAAAAACAAGCTACCGCAGATAGTGTGAAGCATGCCGAAGAACAGCGGGTGAAGAATGCAACCTTAAGTGCTCAACATGCACAACTTAAAGAGGAGCGAACACAGCGTTACGCTTTGTATGGTGGTTTAGTGTTAGTTGTAGCTTTTTCAGGTTTTGTATTTAACCGATTTCGCGTTACACAGAAGCAAAAAATAATTATTGAAGAACAAAAAGTGCAGGTTGATAAAGCCTTTGCTATTTTACACGAAAAAAACAAAGAAGTGATGGACAGTATCAAATACGCTAAACGCATTCAACGCGCATTAATTACTTCGGAAAACTACATTGAAAAACAGTTGAACCGTCTGGCAAAAAAGTAGATTGCTTAGGCTTCCTTAAACGCCTGATTTAAACGCTTTAACAGCAACATCATCAGCACAAAAGCAAACATCAGTAACGCGAAATTCAACCAGAAGAAATTGGCTTTGTCATCAAACTTATCCCAGTTTTTGGCCAATACACCACTCATTTTGTTTCCGATAGAGGTTGCTAAACTCCATCCACCCATCATTAATGCGGTAAAACGTACGGGCGATAACTTTGACACCATCGATAAACCCATCGGACTCAAACATAATTCTCCAATGGTAATGACGCCGTAGCTACCTACCAACCACCAGGCGCTGGCTTTAGTAACTCCATTTCCGGTATAGTGAACAGCTGCAACCATCACCAGGGTAGATAATCCACTGATCAATAAACCGTAAGCAATTTTTGTAGCTGTGGTAGGTTCTTTTTTTCGGGCTCTTAAAAAGCCAAAAAATAAAACAACCAGCGGCGTTAATACGATTACAAAAAACGGATTAATAGATTGAAATAATTCCGTAGGAATTAAAGCGATCTTTTCTCCCTCTGCCGGATATTTTTCGGGCGGCAGGTTTTTAAAGTAAGAAGGGTATCCCCAATATTTGATGGCGTTGCCATTAGCATCTTTTATTCGTCTGAAATGTGCATCCAGTTGATAAACGGAATCATTTTTAGCCACTACTTTATCGGATAAAAAAAGTGAATCAGCTGCCGGCACAATGGCGGTAGGCATGGCTCTGTCGGTATAAGAGTTAGCGTATGTAGTTAAAGCAGTTCCATTTAATTTAAAAATAGCCCAAAAAATGATGACAATTCCAAAAATGGTGTACATCGTTCCAACCGGTTTTTTTTCTTCGGTTGAGCAGCTTTTATAAATGGTTGCATAAAAATAAATAACAGGAATACAGGCACATAAAAAAGCATCGGTGCTATCGCTTCCAAAAATGGTTTCAGGAATAAACCAACCTGCTACCCCAAATCCTAAAGCAATGGCCAGTACTTGTAAAAAGCGCATAATAATAGGTTTATCTTCGGGTGTTGGTTCTTTTCTTACGTCTACATGCTTGTAATGTTTCATGCCTATCCAAAATGTAATAACTCCCAGGAACATACCAATGCCGGCAGTAATGAACGCCCAGCTCCAGCCATATTTAATACGCATGTAGGCCGCTACAAAATTGCAGATAAACGCACCGATATTGATGCTCATGTAAAATAAATTATAACCGGTGTCCTTGTTGGCTTTGTATTGCGGATCATTATATAAGTTACCAAGCAGTGTAGAAATATTTGGTTTAAAGAATCCGTTTCCAACGATCATGATACACAGGGCTGTATAGAATGCCCATTCTGCATGAACAGATAATAAGCAGTAGCCGATACCCATTAAAATGCCACCCAGCGTAACGGCGAAACGATAGCCCAGTTTCATATCTGCTAATAAGCCACCGATAAATGGCGTTAAATAAACACAGGCAATAAATGTCCCGAATACATCAGATGCTTTTCCACTTTCCCATCCAAAACCGCCGGTCTCTGTATCTGTCATATACAAAAAGAAAATGCCGATCATGAGATAATAACCAAAGCGTTCCCAGAATTCAGTAAATGCTAAAAAAAGTAATCCCTTGGGATGTTTTGAAGTTGAAGACATAGTGATGTTTTTTATAAATATAAGAGAAAGGCCTTTATTTTACAATAAAATTATTCTTCAAAAAACGTTGTTGGGTGTGGGTATTAATAAACTCAATACGGATGTTATTAGATGGATTGCAATTCCCTTCTAAAAGTGTATTAAATACTGAATCAGGTTTTGAATGAGAGTACTTCATGCCTTTGATAGGCCTTAGCAGATAAATTGTGTCATTTTCGGTGGCTGTGAACTGGCCGTTTTCGATATATATACTGATCTGTTGTTTTAAGCTATCCGGTAACTTTATGTAAAAAAGATCCGTTTTATTTTTGATGAGTGTATCGTTCTTGATGCCTTTTTGAAAAAACAGAAACCGATTATCTTCTTTTTTTACTTTGATCGTATATTGCGCAGAGGCAGAGCAGGAGAGGAGAAATAGTATGGCGCAAATGAATTTCATAATTCAATAAACACCTGTCAGGTTTATAACTACAGTGCTATAAAACCTGACAGGTGTAAAATTATTTAAGAGCTTCAATTAATTTTTCTGCCAACTCAACACCAATACGTTCCTGGGCTTCATTGGTTGCAGCGCCAATGTGCGGTGTCAACGATATTTTAGAATGTTTTAAAATAGAATCGCTTGGTGTTGGTTCGTTTTCAAATACATCTAAACAGGCGTGGGCAATTTTTCCTGAATTTAAGGCGTTGATCAAATCAGTTTCGTCGATCACTCCCCCGCGTGAAGCGTTAATTAAAATAACACCATCCTTCATAGATGCGATCTCTTTTTCAGTGATCATTTTTCCGCCTGGTACGTGTAAAGAGATCATATCCGAATTTGAAATTAAGTCTTCCATACTTACGGTGTTAATTTTTACATCCACACCATTTGTTCCATGGATATCTAATTTTAAAACGGCTTCTTTCACAAACGGATCATAAGCCAAAACTTTCATGCCACAGCCTAGCGCAATTTTTGCCGTGTATTGTCCAATACGGCCAAAACCGATAATGCCAATCGTTTTATCGCGTAATTCAATTCCTTTTGAATACGCTTTTTTAAGATCATCAAATTTTGTGTTTCCAATAGCAGGCATTGATCTGTTACTATCATATACAAAACGAACAGCATTAAATAAATGTGCGAACACTAACTCCGCAACCGAGTTGCTGGATGCGGCCGGTGTATTAATTACCTGCAAACCTTTAGAACGGGCATACTCTACATCAATGTTATCCATACCAACACCACCGCGGCCTATAACTTTTAAATCAGGGCAGGCATCGATCACGTCTTTTCTAACTTTGGTTGCACTGCGCACCGTAAGCGCTACATAGTTTTTTGCATTAATTTCTGCTGCCAGATTTTCCTGGGCAACCTTTTCAGTCACTACTGTAAAACCTGCTTTTTCAAGTAAGCTCTTTCCTACTGCATCAATGCCATCATTGGCTAATATTAATTTACTCATATGTGTTTGTTTTTTAGCCGCAAAGTCCGCAAGGTTTTTTCGCAGAGCATGCAGCGTTTTTTTAATCTGTTGCTATTGAATCTCCTGTCAAATAATTTCTTCTATCTCTTTTGTCCAAGCTGTCTGTTAGTCTCTTACTTCAGTTGTTCAATAATCGCTTCTACGCTCATGCCATCTGCCTCAGCTTTGTAGTTGCGAATGATACGGTGTCTTAAAATAGCGTTAGCTACCGCTTTCACGTCTTCAATATCCGGACTGTATTTACCGTTAATAGCAGCGTGGCATTTAGCACCTAATACCAGGAACTGGGAAGCACGCGGACCTGCGCCCCATGCTAAATATTTTTTTGTAACGTCGGCGCTGAACTCTGAATTCAGGCGTGTTTTATTTACTAATTTAACTGCATACTCTAACACGTTATCGGCAACGGGTATTTTACGGATCACATTTTGAAAATAAATGATCTCTTCTGCTGAAATAATTTTATTTAATTCAACTTTATTATCAGTAGTAGTTCTTTTTACAACCTGTAATTCTTCTTGAAAACTTGGGTAATCTAACCATACATTAAACATAAAGCGATCTAACTGGGCTTCGGGTAGGGGATAGGTCCCTTCTTGTTCTATAGGGTTTTGAGTAGCCAATACAAAAAACGGATTTCCCAATTCATATTTTTTACCGGCAGCTGTTACCGTTTTTTCCTGCATGGCTTCCAGTAACGCAGCCTGTGTTTTAGGAGGTGTACGATTGATCTCATCCGCTAAAACAATATTTGCAAATAATGGCCCTTTAATGAATTTAAAATTACGTTGTTCATCCAGGATTTCAGAGCCAACAATGTCGCTTGGCATTAAATCGGGCGTAAACTGAATACGGTTAAAAGACAAACCTAATACATCGGCAATCGTATTAACTAATAGCGTTTTTGCCAAACCAGGTACACCAACCAATAAACAATGGCCCTTGCAAAAAATGGAGATCAATACGTTTTTAACAGTATCATTTTGTCCTACAATTACTTTGCCTATCTCTGCGTTTAGTTCTTTGTATTTAACAACAAAAGCATCAATGGCTTCTACATCATTTTTATAGTTCATACGATGATATTTTGAGAAATTGTTTTTAAATTATTGAGCAATGGTCCAGTTATATTCTAATTTACACGCACTGAACTCTTCATCAATTTTAATATAAGTTGACTTAGATTTTTTTGCAATCCAGTTTTCAATCAATGTTTTTTGTCTGTCAAAATTGGCCATGTTCATCAGTTTAATATAATCATCGGCCATATTTGCTTTGTGTGGTTCTGTTCTTGATTTAAGGTACACGATACGCCACGATTGTTTTGAATCGGGTCCAACATATTGGATCACCGGACTTACATCTCCAACTTTCATTTGATTTTCTAACATAAAAACTAAATTCTGATCCATTTGGCCGATCTCATCCAGTTCCCATTTAGGCATATTTGCATTTGGATTGATCAATAAGCCTCCGCTTTGTTTCGTTTCATTGTCTGTACTGAATTTAAGCGCCGCCTGCTCAAACGTCATTTTACCGGATACAATAATCTCTCTGATACTATCCAGTTCTTCCTTTGCTTTTAATATTTCCAGTTGCGAAATTTTTGGTGACATTAAAACGTGCCTCACTTCAACAGATTCGCCTTTACGGCCCATGGATTGTATAAAATGGTAACCAAAAGTGGTTTCAAATATTTCAGAAACTTCTCCTGGTTTTAAACGAAATGAAATGGCTTCAAATTCGGGAACCATTTGTCCGCGCATAAACTGGTAGTAACCGCCATTTTTTGCTGATCCCGGATCTTCGCTGTATAAAGCAGCAATCACACTCATGCTTTCACCATTAAGAACACGTTGCCTGTATACATCTAACTGCGCCCTAACAGCAGCTTTGGCATCGTCGGAAACAGGCGGTTTTCTTACAATATGACCAATTTCCAATTCTGAATTAATCAACGGTAAACTATCTATTGGTAACGTGTTATAGAATGTTCTGACTTCGCTTGGTGTTAATTTTACTTCACCCGTAATTTTTTGTTGCATTTTTTGAGCCATCAATTGATTTCTGACATCATCTCTTAGTTCATCTTTAAACACGCTGATACGCTTACCATAAAAAGCTTCAAATTTTTCTTCGCCTCCTAACATCCCTACGTAATATTGGATACGGCGATCTAATTCCCCATCAACTTCTGCGTCTGTTGCCGTAATACTATCTCTATCGGCCTGGGATAATAGTAATTTTTGAAATAAAAGATCTTCAAATGTTTTACAGCGAGCGCCTTCGCCAACTTCTTTTTTTTCTTTTTGCTGTAAAAAATTGGTTTCTACTTCCGATAACAATAAAGGGTTTTTGCCTACAACTGCTATTACTTTATCTAAAACCTGTGGTTGGGCTTTTGTAATTAACGCAAAAAATAATAAGGCGATGATCAGTTTTAAGTTCATTGTACTAAGTTAATTATAAATTTCTAATTCTTTATTGGTTTTGGCTTTCTCAAAAAAGTCATTTTTGATGGTTGTAATTAGTTTTTGCTTGCGTTCGTTGATTAACATATTTCTGATATTTGTTTTCTCAAAGTTGAGAGGCGACAAGGTGTTTTTTGATTTCACTTCAATAATCTTTAAAAAGTAATAACTGGTCGCGTCGGCAAATTCAAATATTTTCCCATTCTTAATATCATATTCGGGCACTTCATTTAGCTGGGTCATTTCTTTTTTCAAATCATCAAACATTAGCCAGGTATTATCGTTCATGAAATAATTGTTGGCATATTGTATACACATGCTTTTCAATAGGTCAGCATCTTTTTCGGTTGTTGAGCGGCACAATTTCTTTAATTTATCAATGTTAGGAATATTAACGGGAGTTTTAACATATAATACTTTTACGATATTATTCTTTAGTAAAAAGTTTTGTGAATTATTGTTATAATATTCTTCTATTTGACCCGGCGTTACGTTGGTGTCCAGTTTTTCGTTGATAAGTTTGGTTTGGAATTTATAGGCAACCAATTGTTTTTTGTATTCTTCCAGTTCTTTGGTGACGTCCAGTTCTTCTTCCGAAAGGTAATTGACTGCCTGTTGATAAAAAATCTCATTGTAGGCCCATCGGTTAATATAGGTTTGTATAAATGCAGTGCTATCTGATTTTGACAATCCATTTTGAGAAACCTGGTCAAGGTCGGCCGTATATAAAATGCTTGTATTTATTTTAGCAATCTCTTTTCCTTTATCTTCCGAATTATTTTCGGTTGATTTACTACACGCTGATGCAAGTAACAATACTTGTGCAAAAATAACTATGTGTTTTATATGTGTTGAAAGATTCAATGTGTAATCATAAAACAAAAAGGCTGTATCATTAATTGTTACAGCCTTTTTGTATTGTGGAGTTGTTTTATTTAACTGTACTTAAAACGTCTTCGTTAACCTTTACCGCGTATTTGTTTTTGAGGTAAGCTAACCATTCTTTTTCTAAATAGTTTTGATAGTCAGCCGTTATCATTCCTTTGGCTTCAGCAATTGTTTTAGGTGTTTTCTCCATTACTTTATTCACTACTAAAACCGTTACTTTGTTGTCTTTATCTTTAACATCTGTTGCAACAACTCCTTGTTTCCAGTTAGCATCTACGTTTTTATTCTCGCCTTTTAAATAGGTTATATTTTCAACGCTTACGTTTAACTGAGAGGTTTTATTAACCGTTTCAGTGATCTCTTTTTCTGTTTTATTTTTTTTCAGCATCGCCCGTACTTCTTTGGCAACTTTATCGTTTGCGCAGTTGTACATGGTTACATCGGCACGCTCGTCCCATAAAAAGTTGTTTTTGTTTTTATCATAGTATTGTTTTAAGCCGGCAGTATCTTTTACAGCTTTACTCCATACTTTTTGATCTGTCAGGTCAAATAAAAGAATTCCATCGCGATATTCTTTTAATAAGTTACGGAAGTCAGGATATTTTGATTCAAGATTTGCATCTTCGTAATTGATGATTGTTTCATCCACGAAATTTTTGTAAGATTGTTGCAGGAACATATTATTGTCCATTTTAGGACGAGCCGTTTGGTGAGACTCGATGTATTTAGCAAAGTCATCTTGTCCGTACATCATCAACGTTTCCTTATCGCCCATTTTAGTAGATAATCTGAATAATTCTTTTTTTCCTAATTTAGATGCTTTAGATGCTTCCCATTTACCTTGGTAAACAGTGGTATCAACTACTTTTAAGAATTCTTTTAATGCAACCGGGTTTTCCTTAAAGTTGTTTTCTTTTTTAATTTTTGCAACCAGTGATTCTCTTCCCGCCTGGGTACGGCTGTCCTTTCCA
Source organism: Bacteroidota bacterium (assembly GCA_040387475.1). Taxonomy (GTDB): domain Bacteria; phylum Bacteroidota; class Bacteroidia; order B-17B0; family Aurantibacillaceae; genus UBA4416. The sequence continues at coordinate 18,133 of JAZKDT010000071.1, forward strand.
ATACGTTGTTTTAGATCACCTTTCATATCATCAAACGGCGCTAATCCTTTTTTATCCAAACGTTTCACAATATGCCAACCGTAATTTGTAGTAAAAGGCTCGCTGTAATCGCCATTATTTTTTAAGGCGAATGCTGCTTTTTCAAATTCAACCGGCATACGATTACTTCCAAACCACTGTAATTGCCCTCCTTTTTCACCACTTGGTTTATCATCAGAGAACTGACGGGCCAAATCTTCAAATTTTTCGCCTGCTTTTAATTTGGCGTAGATTTCGTCTATTTTGGTTTTTAAATTTGCTTTTTCTTTTTCCTGCATGTCTTTTGCGAACTTAACCATGATATGAGATGTTAAGATTTCGCCCTGACTAGGACGTTTGTCTGTTATTTTTATAACATGGTAGCCAAAACGGGTGCGAACAGGCATTGTAATATCTCCCACGTTAGCTTTATACATGGCATTCTCAAAAGGGTAAACTAATTGAAGAGACGTGTAATAGCCCAAAACGCCACCACTTTCTGCGGCTCCTGGTTCTTCAGATGTTTTTTTTGCAGCTGCCGAAAATTTGTCTGGTCCAGCATTAATGTATGACGTAATATTTTTTACAGCATCTAACTTTGCTCTGTAAGCAACACTATCTTGCTTTGTTGAATTTTTAGTTAAAGCCGATGAACTTTTCTTTAAAATAGACTCATATTCAGCAATTTTAGCCGGCGATGGGTTTTTTCCCATGATTGCGTCGCGAATAATAATTAACCGTGTATAGGCTTCAATCGTATCTTTTGGTAACGCATCTTCAGGAATTCTAATTAAAACATGAGATGTGTTTATTTCAGTTTTCATACGTTCATATGCTTCCTGCAATAAGGCGTCATTTACATTTTTATCTGTTAAATAAGGCGCTGCCAATTGTTTGCGGTACCCCGCCAGTTCTGTTTTAAAAGCAGAATTGGTATCTAATCCGTTGGCCTCTGCTTCAAATACTTTCATTTTAAAAGTTGAAAACAAGTCAACATATTCTTTTACAGACTTTTGTTCTTTGTTTACTTCTTTTCCACTGTTTTTGTGATAAACATTTTCAAATTCACTTTTATAAACGGGTTTTCCGTTTATAGTCATAATTACTGGTTCGCTTGTTTGTGCTAAAGACGTTAAACCGATAGCTGATAATGTTAAAAATCCTAAAGTACGATTCTTCATAATGGTGTGTTTGTTTTGTGTTTTTAAGGGAAGCAAATTTAGTATAAGTTTTAAGTTTTTAGTTGTTAGTGTTTAATAATTTTAAATGATATTATTGAAAATTGAAAACTCAACACTCACAATTATTTGATAATTTCTTCAAGTTTAGCATCTAAATCAGGTCCTCTAAGATTTTTTGCAACGATTTTACCTTCTTTATCCAATAAAAGATTTTGAGGAATACTTGTAATACCATATAATTTGCCAGCTTCATTGCCCCAGCCTTTCAGGTCGCTAATCTGGGTCCATGTTAATTGATCTTTTTCAATGGCTTGTACCCATTTTTCTTTAACCTGGTCAAATGAAACGCCCAGCACAGTAAAACCTTTGTCTTTATATTTGTTATAAGCCATCACTACGTTCGGATTTTCTGCACGGCAAGGCCCACACCAGCTGGCCCAAAAATCTACCAATACATATTTTCCTTTTAGGTCGGTTAAATTCACCATTTTCCCATTTGGGTCGGCCTGTGCAAAGTTTAAGGCAGGGTAACCAATACTGGTTCCTCTTATCTGGTTAATTTTTTCAGTAGCAAGTTTGCCATATTTGGTTTTTAAAATGCTTTTATCCAATAAAGCAACCACTTTTTCCAGTTCTTCAACAGGAGCCGTAGAGTTTTGGTTGTTATAGTAAATAGCGTATCCGCTTACGGCAGATTTAGGATGAGTTTTAATAAAATTCTCAATAGCTGCTTTTACTTCAGTTTCCATTGTTTTGTATTCAGCCACTTTTTCGTTCATAGCCGCGGCATCGCCCCTGGTTTTGGCTTCGTTATAAGCGTTTACCAATATCTGTTGTTTTGCGCCAAAGCCAAACATCATTGCATTATAATCGGCGTAATCTTTTTGTGTTTGGCCGCCTGTAACTTTAGCCTTTGGTAAACTATCAATATGGGCGTTGATTATTGTTTTGCCACCGTCTACAAAAAAGATCAGGTTGGGTTGTTCACCAATATTACGTGAGCGGGTCATCCAATACATGTTGGCCTCTGTTCCTTTTCCGGCAAGACTGAATTTTCCGGCTTTTACTTTGGCGCTATCTGTTATGTCTTTGCCGTCCCATTTATGGTGAATGTATGTATATGAGTTATCAGGAGCGTTTTTAATCTCTCCACTGATTGTAAAATTGAAGGAGGTTTGTGAAAAAGCAGTCAATGCGATTGCTGAAAAGCCTGTAATGAAAAGTTTTGTCATTTTTTTATATTTAACAAGCAAATGTAGTTTTTATTGTGGGAGTAGGGCATACCCATTCGTTAAAAAATGAAAATTTTTATAGCTAAAACACCTATCAAAATAGGTTATTTTACGCAAATTCCACAACAGATAAATTAATTGTTAAATGTGCCTTACTTAATTATCATTTTTATTCACAATTCTTTGTGGGTAGCTCAAATTGTCTTATTTTTGTGTTGCTAAAAAGTGACCACCCTATAAGAGGAAAACTATTCTGTAAT
>JAZKDT010000072.1:0-4997 GCA_040387475.1 Bacteroidota bacterium
AATAGTATTAATTTTAAATCATAAAAACATGTCAACCATTTTCAGGAAGAGACAGTACCAAGCAACGACAGAAAAATAGTGGCATCATGAAAAAGCAGTAGGGAAATATGAAAAGATTTATCAAATACACAGTCGCAACTTTAATTTTGTCCATTGGTTGGGCTGTCATTGTTTTAAATGGACTTTTAAATGGTTGGTGGCACAACCCAATTACGAAAAACAAAGACACAGAATCATTTATTACTGCAGTAAAAGAGACTTCGGAAAAAGAATTTGTAGGGAACTTTGCAATGGCAATTATTAAGGATGGCAATGTTGATAAAGAGATGTTCATTTCTCACAACAAAACTGTTGACAGGAACACAATTTTTCAAGTTTCATCACTTTCAAAATTTGTTTCTGCTGTAGGAATAATGAAACTAGTTGAGCTTAAAAAAATTGACTTAGACAAGCCTGTAAGCCACTATTTGAAAAGGTGGCAATTGCCACCAAGTGAATTTAACAATGAACTTGTTACAGGGAGAAGGTTGCTAAGTCATACAGCAGGTTTAACTGATGGCCTTGGGTATAGCGGTTTTGAAAACCGAGAAGCTATTCAAACTCTTGAAGCTTCACTTACTAAAGCAAAAGATGCAGATAAGGGAATAAGTGGTGAAGTACGAGTAGGATTAGAACCAAATTCCACTTGGAAATACTCAGGCGGAGGTTTTACCCTTTTACAATTAATAATAGAAGAGACAAGTGGACAGTCCTTTAATGAATTTATGACCTCCAATTTGTTTACTCCACTAGACATGAGCAGTAGCACCTATATATTAAACGACTCATTAAAAAACAGGCTATGTGAGTTCTACAATAAAGATAAAACAACTGCTAGTCATTATTATTACACTTCATTAGCGGCGACATCACTTTATACTTCATTGGCTGATTTAGAGACTTTTTTTCAAATTTTTATAAAAGGAAAAAACGGTAAACTAATTGGCAGGGGACAATTAAAACCAGAAACTTTGAAGTCAATGAGAGAAGGACATGGGGAAATGATGGGTGAAAAAATTTATGGTTTAGGATGTATGCTTTACTTAGATATTGAAAACGATGAAGCTATTTTTGGTCATGACGGCACAAGCACGCCTCCAATTAATACTGCAATAAGAATTAATCCAGTTACAGGTGACGGAATAATAGTTTTGGAAACAGGTAATCCAAATTTGGCTACAAGAATCGCCAGTGATTGGTTGTATTTGAAAACAGGAAAAGTAGATACTTTACTTTTTAATATGCTCTTAGGAAAGACGATAAAAATTGCGTTAGTCGGAATACTTTTAATTATACTTTTTCTTATTGGAGTAGCAAGATGGCGTAAGAAAAGAAAAACTGCCGCTAACAGCAGCTACCAGTAATGCGGGCAGACAACAAAGCTTTTGCAAAAGCGGTCGCCCTGCGAAAGACATTTATTTTCGCTTTGCAAAAGTCCATGAACATGGTATCTTTGTTAGTAGCATTCGGTAGACAGTGTTTCAAAACCGCACTAGGCAAAGCTCCAAAACGTTATGCATAATTATATAATGCCATTAAATAAAAACATCATAATCATTTTACTTTTCGGGTTATTTTCATTTTCTGGACATAAGAATCGAATTGAGATAATTCCAGGCTTTGGTATTGTAATAAATCGCGACACTATAATTATAAATAAACATTCTTCAAAAGATATACTAAAAGTTATCAAAATTAAGGACACGTTTAAACCTGTATATGTGCATTGGGATGGATACGATAAGACGGGCATGGTATATGGTGACTATATAAAAAAAACTATTTTGTTTAAAGAAATTGAATTTGAATTCGAAGGGACAACCGAAGACAGTCTTTTTCTTAAAATCATCTTTATACAAACAATACCTTCGAAAAATAGTCTATTACTCTCAAAAAATATTTTTACCGACACAAGCACTTCTGTTATAAATAGATTTCCTAATAGTGTGCGTTCAAACCTATCAGACGAAAATGCTAGCAAATTTGGCATTACATTTCAACTAGAAACTGCAAATGAAAGAAATAGGCTAAAGAAAATTTCTATACATGAAAAATTTAGTGACTAATAATTACGCATAACAGCACCTTTGCCAAAGCCTTGCAGACAACAAAGCATTTGCAAAAGCGGTCTCTCGGCGTGAGGGAAGCAAGCGGAAATCCTTTTGCCTGCCTCCTGCAAAAGATTGAAGCGACAGCCCGACCCCGCCGCCTCTTTTGCGGGGACACTCACTAATAATAAAAAGAAAAAAAAGAAACTACTTCCCGATACAAAACTTGCTAAAAATATTTCCTAACAGATCGTCATTGGTAACCTGCCCTGTGATCTCGCCTAAAGCCTCTAAAGCGTAACGGATATCGAGCGCTAAAAAGTCGCTTTGGATGTTGGTGCTTAAACCTTCGTTTACTTTTATTAAAGCAGCCTGTGCATTGTTTAAGGAGCTTACGTGACGCGAGTTGGTTACAATGGTATCGGTAGTGTTAACGGTACGGGTATCAAAAAGGCTTACTAGCTTGGCTTTCAATGCATCAATGTTCTTATGCTCTTTGGCTGAGATAAACTGAATAGCCGGTACATCGGCAAATTCCTGTTTCAGGTCTTCCAGATTTTCGAAATCAATTTTGTTACCTACAACTAATAGTTGCGAAGTACCAATATGATCTTTGATCACATTCATTTCCAGCTCCAGGTCGCCACGGCTCAACTCATGCGTATCGAACAAATAAATAATGATGGCGGATTTTTTAATGACCTCAAACGCTTTGTTCACACCAATCTGTTCGATCACATCGGTTGTTGTTCTAATACCGGCGGTATCAATAAAACGAAACAGCACGCCTTCAATGATCATTTCATCTTCAATGGTATCACGTGTAGTACCTGGAATCTCGCTCACAATGGCGCGATCATCATCCAGCAATACATTCAGTAAAGTTGATTTTCCCGCATTGGGTTTGCCCACAATCGCGACAGGAATTCCGTTCTTGATCACATTCCCCACTTCAAAACTGGAGATCAGCTTTTCGATGATGGAAAGAATAGTATTAATCAATTTCTTCAAATCCGTTCTGTCGGCAAACTCCACATCCTCTTCACTAAAGTCGAGTTCCAGCTCAATGAGCGAGGCAAAGTTCAATAAATTTTCCCTCAATACGGCTATCTTGCTGCTAAAGCCGCCGCGCATGTGCTGCATGGCCACCTGGTGCGAAGTAGCTGAATTAGACGCGATCAAATCAGCTACCGCTTCTGCCTGGCTAAGATCCAGATTGCCGTTTAAAAAAGCCCTTAACGTATACTCGCCCGGTTGTGCGGGCCTTGCACCATGCTTAAACAGCACCTGCAAAATTTGTTGTTGAATGAATACCGATCCGTGGCAGCTGATCTCAACGATCTCTTCTCCGGTATAAGTATGAGGTGATTTAAAAATGGTTACCAATACTTCATCAATGATCACGTCTTTCTCTACAATCAGTCCAAAGTGTGCTGTGTGACTGGCTTTAGTAGCGAGTGCTTTTGGTTTTAAACTTTTGGTTTTAAAAACAGCCTCGGTAATGGCAATGGATGTGGGTCCGCTTAATCTTATCACGGCAATAGCTCCTGCTCCGTGAGGGGTTGCTAATGCTGCTATCGTATCGTTGTTTAAAGTATAGTTTGCCATCTAAACAAATTTATAAAGAATCCGCGCTTTTGCAAATTTCTGTTCATAAGATTACCTCTTTGGGTGATAATCCTGATTAAACGAATTTGGGCGTGCCCCTCCTATCGTCGGGTCAGGCTTTCGGCACTCGCTTTTTTATTTGCCTTCCAGGACAAATAAAAAGAGCTCAAACATTGCCTCAATCCTTCACGCGGGGCTTACGCTTCGATATTCGGAGTTTAGGTTTGGTAACTTAACGCGAGCCCGCGCGAGGGATGCCGTGAAGGGGTGCAACAAGCGGAAATCCTTTTACGAACGCAGTGAGTAAAAGATTATTCAATGATTTTATTGATTTTTAATTGCCTTCATGATAACGCTTCGCTAAGTTGAAGTGACAGCCCGGTGTCCGCCAGTTGGCGGACCGCACGCGCCCTAATGTTCTAACTATTCATTGTCCAACTTTTTCATTAATTGTGAACTTAGCTGTTACGCATACTATTTTTTAGTTATTTTCGTTAGTAACAAGTCCTCTAACTTTACTTCAAAATCAAACATCTTATGACACTGTTTATTTCTTCAGGCGGATACCTTACAGAAATTGCCGCGAGTGTTCAGCATGGCGATTACAGCCTGGCTTCTCGCCGCATACTCGATTACTTGTATGATACCAATTTGAACAGCCACGAGCAGTTCAAAACGTTGAGCTTCGATATCCGCAAAAATTATTTACAGCAATCGCAAAGCGATGTTATTGATCAAGATTCTTTGAAGCAGCAATGCGAACAATGGCTCGCGCTATCGGCGCAGATACCTGTTGCCGACAAAGAAGAGCACATGACCGGCGGTGTTTACCATGCTGAAAATTTGAGCAAAGAATATGTGTCGCGTTCCCGTAATTTTAAACTGGAACCTGTTTCTTTAGAAATAAAGTTAGGTGAACTGACGGCAGTTGTTGGCGAGAACGGTAATGGTAAAACAACCCTGTTGCGTTTAATAGCCGGTGAACTGTCACAAACATCGGGTACAGTGGCTTATTTTGAACAACCGGGCTTGGAGTGGTACGACATCAAAGGAAAAATCGCTTACATCCCCCAGCGCCCTAACCGTTGGTATGGCACCTTGATCGATAACCTGCATTTCTTTTGCAGCATTAATGATATCAAAGGCGAAGAGAATGAGGATCATGTGAATTATATTTTACATCGTTTGGGTTTATTTCAGTTCCGTCATTTAAAATGGACAGAAATTTCGAGCGGTTACAGGTTACGTTTTGAGTTAGCCAAGGCATTGATGATGCGTCCTAAATTGTTAGTATTGGATGAG
>JAZKDT010000072.1:5007-22267 GCA_040387475.1 Bacteroidota bacterium
CCTTTAGCCAACCTTGATATTAATGCCCAGCAATTATTATTACAGGATTTAAAATATTTATCCCAATCGGCCAAAAACCCCATGGGAGTTATTTTAAGTTCACAACAACTGCATGAGCTCGAACGTAACTGCCAGAATATTATTTTTATCAAGCAGGGAAAAACTTTATACAGCGGTGCGCAGGAAACCTTTGCGTCGCAACGGGTTACCAATGCTTTTGAAATTGGCGGTAATTTTACGATCACCGATCTTGAAAGCCACTTAAGCAGCCTGGAAAGTATTAAAATAACCGATTCGGGTACCGTGTTTATTATTAATACACCTTTATCGGTTGATTCCAATCAGTTATTGCGCCTTATTGCGCAGCAGCAAATTCCCATTAATTACTTCAGGGATATTTCCAAATCAACCCGCCAGTTATTTCAAAAAGATATTTAAACAAACAGACTATGCTGCAATTTTTAGCCCCAAAATTCATGAAAGCGTTCGATAAGAAATTACTATTGAACTACCCTTTCTGGTACATTGTTAAAATCCATTATATCATCTACTTCACTATCCTGATGTGGTTGCTGAGTTATGGTATCGGATCCGTACTCCCAATACAATATATGAGCTATAACCCCATGAAGGTAGTAGACACCTGGATCTTTATGTTTGCCGTACTGGCTATTATTTTATTTTGTGTATGGGTATATTATTTAACCATTTATAATAACGAAGACCGTTTTGGAAAATACAGCGCCTGGGACGATGTAAAAATGCTGGGTATTTTAATGGTGGGTGTTATGCTACTGATCTCTTTTTCTTACCCTATGCAAATAAGGGTTAAAACACGCTTGGCGAATGTGTTTACAGATACTGAGCTGGCACAGCAATACAATGCATTAAACCTGGGGCATAAATACAGAACCAGCAATGAAGATGATTTTCAGTATTGCGGCTATGATTTACATGAAGAAATAGATTATCGCACACTCCAGAAAAGCGGAACCTATGTAGAGGGGAAAGTTCAGCACGACTTAAATAAGTACAAACGGTTTATTAAATATACCAGTGATTACTACAGATCTTATGACCACTCTGTATTTTCATTCGGCATAGACTTTCTGAATGAAAGTGGTGAATACCGCAACGCTTTATTAAATTCAACTCAAATAGAACAGGCTTACCGTTTACATAAAACCGACCGCGAAAAATTACAGGCCATTGAGCAACATTTTGCGGTGATTAAAACCTATAACCCCGAAGGTTATAGAGAAGATTATACACCAAAGGATTATTTAAACAACTACAACCATTACGAAAAAACCTGTACGACTGTTTTCCCAAAATCGTTTAACCTTCATAACGATGATCTGTCTGCCGAGGTTGATTACTTACCTTCTGATGTGGATGATGTAGATAGTTATATGAGTAACATCTATAAAGCAAAGTTTTCGCTGCCGGCTATTTTAGATAATTTTTATTTGTTGTTTTGTTTTTACTTTTCTTTTTTCATTGCCTTATTTGTGATCGTATTCCGCAATAATAAATGGCAGCACTATCTTATATCTGTGGTCACCTTTATTTTACTGGCCATTATCCTGGGTATTATTTCTTTAACGTTTACGTATCCTCATAATAAATACGCCTACCCCACACTGGCATTTTTAGCCTGGCTGGCAGCAGCCGTTGTCAGTATCATTTATTATTTTAATAAAGACAGGTATAGCATTGTAGGAGCGGTAGCTACCAATATGTTTTATGTATGTTTACCCGTTATGCCATTTTTGGTGTGCCTGCTTTGTCATGAAGCTTTTGGCTGGCTCAAATGTACGTTCGACTATAACCTGACTGATGAATATCAACTGGCCTATAACCGGCTTGAATGTGATTGGTACAGCCGGAAATTCATGCAGGTGATCTGGTATTCGCAGATCCTTGGCGTTGGAGGGTTCATTTTAATTGTTATGCCTTTATACAAGCTCTTTTTTGCTAAACAAAAGGCGCTTCCCAAAGATAAATAAACACCCTTGTTTTGATGATATTAATGGCAGATCATCCACCAGGATTTTTAAAAACATACCGTCTCTTGCCTACACCTGGTTGAAAAGGGAATAAAATACGTATTGGTCTAATAAAAGTGAAAAATAGTGTCGGAAATAATAATTTATGAGTAAATTAGCGCATCAAATTGCATAAACTAAACTAAATATAAACTAAACAAATTATACTACAATGGGCGTTCTAGTCGGAAAAAATTCAAAAGTAATAGTTCAGGGTTTCACTGGTGGAGAAGGTACTTTCCATGCTACACAAATGATCGAATACGGAACTAATGTGGTTGGTGGTGTTACGCCTGGTAAAGGTGGTACTACACATTTAGAAAGACCTGTATTTAATACGGTAAAGGAAGCTGTTGATAAAGCCGCGGCCGATGTATCTATCATTTTTGTACCGGCTGCTTTTGCTGCTGATGCCATTATGGAAGCTGCTGATGCAGGTATTAAAGTTATTATTTGTATTACGGAAGGCATTCCTGTGAAAGACATGATTGCTACCAAAGAATATTTAAAAGGTAAAGCCTGTCGTTTAATCGGGCCAAACTGTCCGGGTGTTATTACAGCCGGTGAAGCAAAAGTGGGCATCATGCCAGGCTTTGTATTTAAAAAAGGACGCATCGGTATCGTTTCCAAATCAGGAACTTTAACTTACGAAGCGGCTGACCAGGTTGCAAAAGCAGGTTTAGGAGTGAGTACAGCTATTGGAATTGGCGGAGATCCTATTATTGGAACACCAACCCGTGATGCCGTTGAATTATTAATGAATGATCCTGAAACGGATGCGATTGTCATGATCGGTGAAATTGGCGGAAGCTACGAAGCAGATGCAGCACGCTGGATCAAAGCTAACGGAAATAAAAAACCGGTTGTTGGTTTCATCGCAGGTCAAACAGCTCCTAAAGGCCGTACTATGGGTCACGCCGGTGCTATTGTTGGCGGACATGATGACACAGCACAAGCTAAAATGGCTATTATGCGCGAGTGCGGAATCCACGTGGTGGATAGTCCTGCAGCGATTGGTATTACCATGGCTGAAGTATTAAAATCAGTAAACGCTTAAGATTAAAACATACGATAAAGAGAAAGGCTGATGTGAACATCAGCCTTTCTCTGTTTAAAACGTTACACACAATCATATGGCGTGCTTAAAATCCTTTTTACGGTGGTCTTTTATACCCAAAAAGGTTTAACTTTAAGGATATGAAAAAGTTTATCCTTCCAATCCTGATTACGTTAGTTTACCACACCGGCATGGCACAAACTATTAACTGGGTTAAAAACATGGAAGGAGTCAGAAACTGTGAAGGCCACTCCATTGCACTGGACGCTGCCGGCAATGTATACACAACCGGTTACTTTGACTCCATCATGGACTTTGATCCGGGACCAGGCACATACACATTGGCATCTGCTGGAGGCAATGAAATTTTTATTTCCAAATTAAATGCCAATGGTGGCTTTGTTTGGGCAAAATCGTTTGGAGGATTAAACGGTAATGGTGCCGGTGATGTCATTAAAATTGATCATTCGGGTAACATTATTATTGCAGGCCTTTTTTACGGATCTATTGATTTTGATCCGGGAGCAGGAACGCAAACCGTTAACGCCGTTAACGGTGATATGTTTGTGCTAAAATTAAACAGCTCGGGTAACTACATCTGGGCAAAAAGTATGGGTGGCCCAGGCTACACCGAAGGAAAGTCAATCTCCATCGATCCATCAAACAATGTACTTATAACAGGTCATTTTACTTCAACCGCGGATTTTGACCCGGGTACCGGTGTATATATGCTAACCGAAGGGAATATTAACGGACATGGAGATACTTTTATCATGAAACTGGATTCGGCGGGTAATTTTAACTGGGCTAATCGTTTTGGGATTAATGAAATAAGCATGAGCTCTGATGTAGCTACTGATAATAGCGGTAATGTATACACTACAGGTTATTATAAAGGACTCCTTGATTTTGATCCGGGTGCCGGAAGTTATGTCCTGAGTTCGCCCAGTCACGCCAATGCTTTCATATTGAAGTTAGATGGCAGCGGACAGTTTCAATGGGCCAAACAATTTGGAGATACAACAGTTGAATGTTTTGGCAACGGAATTGCTGTTGATTACAATAACAACGTATATACAACCGGTTATTTTAGCGGGACAAAAGATTTTGACCCGGGATCAGGGACATATCTGTTAACTGCGCCCGGAACAGATCTCTATATATCAAAATTAGATAACGCCGGTAATTTTGTGTGGGCAAAGAACACATCGGCCACATACGGGGTTGGGCAGTCCATTGGACTGGATAATTTGAATAATCTTTATATCATTGGAAAATATGTGGGATCGTCCGATATTGATTCGGGACCCGGTACTTATATGTTCAGCAACGTTCAGCCAACTACTCTTCCTATACCGGGTATATTTTTTTTAAAGGTCGGATTTTCAGGACTCGTAAAAGCAGCTGTGGTTGTAGGTCCCGGTTGGAGTGAACAAGGCATGGGTGTGGCAGTTGACGCCACAGGCAATGTGCACGCTACCGGCTATTTTCAAGGATCAAATGGCGTGGTCGATTTTGATATAGGACCTCTTACATATACGCTAAACTCAACTGATCGCAACACTAATTTTATTTTAAAATTAAAACCCATGGGCAATACCGTGGGCATGGAGGAATTATCAAATAACCCTTCAGATGCATTGATCGTTTATCCCAATCCCAATAACGGTTCATTTGTTGTTCACGCTGAAGAAAACATGAAACTTCATTTAATAAATAACCTTGGCGAAATTTTACAAAATATAGAAATTAAAAAAGAAGTGAATCAAACCATTCATCTGGAGACTATTTCTTCAGGTATTTATTTCCTGGTAAGTCAGGGAACCACACGGTCCGTAAAACAAAAAATAATCGTTACCAGGTAATTTAATGGATGAGTGTTGGATTGATCATGTTTTCAAAAGAATAGATCTCGTCCCACTTTTGTTGTGTGATCAGTTTGCGTTCTTCGACCACAATAGCATGGACCGACTTCCCGGTATACTCCGCTTCTTTGGCTACCGCTGCTGATGTTTCATATCCTAAAATAGGATTCAGGGAAGTTACAATGCCAATGCTGTTCATCACAAAAGCTTTACAGATTTCTTCGTTGGCCGTGATGCCATCCACACATTTTGTGCGCAGGGTGTTTACGGCATTGCTCATATATCCTAAAGAAGTGAACAGGCTAAAACCTATAACAGGTTCCATCACGTTCAATTGCAGTTGTCCGGCCTCAGCTGCCATAGTAATGGTTACATCGGCACCTATCACATAAAACGCCGTTTGATTGACCACTTCAGGAATTACTGGATTTACTTTTCCCGGCATAATAGAAGAACCCGGTTGCATCTTCGGTAAATTAATCTCGTTCAATCCACAACGCGGACCAGAAGATAAGAGACGGAGATCATTACAAATTTTTGAAAGTTTCAGCACACTTCTTTTCAGTGTTCCCGAAACCTGCACGTAGTCACCCGTATCAGAACTCGCATCAATCAGATCTTCTGATAAAGTAACGGGAATGCCCGTAAGATCGGCGAGGTATTGCGTCACCATTCCAGGATATCCATCAGGAGTGTTTATCATCGTGCCGATAGCAGTGCCGCCCATGTTACAGGTAGCCAGCAATAATTGCGCTTCTTTCAGGCGTTTAATATCGTGTTCAACCGTGTTGGCAAATCCATCAAACTCCTGGCCTAAAACCATGGGAACAGCATCCTGTAACTGTGTGCGACCCATTTTCAATACTCTGTTAAATTCTTTTCCTTTCCTGGTAAACGCGTTCATCAACTGTTCAATAGCATCGAAATATAAATCCATTTTTTTGTACAAGGCCAAACGCAAAGCTGTGGGATAGGTATCGTTGGTAGATTGCGAACAGTTCACATGATTATTAGGATGCAGGAATTGATATTCGCCTTTTTGATGGCCGAGATATTCCAAACCAATGTTAGCGATCACTTCGTTTGCATTCATGTTTACCGACGTACCTGCGCCGCCTTGTATCATATCTGTAATAAACTGATCTTCGTGCTCGCCGGCAATTAATTTATCACAGGCAAACATAATGGCTTCTGCCAGTTTTGGGTCCAGTACACCGCAGTCGCGGTTAGCCATGGCCGCTGCTTTTTTAACGTAGGCAAAGGCTTTGATAAAAAGCGGTTCCTGCGACATGGTAATGCCGGTGATATTGAAATTTTCTAATGCCCTCATGGTTTGTACGCCGTAATAAGCGTTACCTGGTATTTCGCGTTCTCCTATAAAGTCATGTTCAATCCTGCTTGTGCTGTTATGTGTCATATGATGAATGTTATAATACGTTTGTAAATATGTTTTTGTTTTACAATTAAAGTTAGCAAAGTATCATAAAATACAGCGTTAAAAATGGATTTAAATTGAGGCGGAATCGGTACTTTTAGATAGGTTATCTTAAATTTATGCCATAAATTTGAGTCCTCAACATCCCCTGTGTTGTTATTACTTATAAATGAAACATAAAATTTATTTTATCATTTGTTTTTGTTTGATGTTGCAATCTCAAACACAGGCACAATCGGTTAAAGATTCCTGCGTTCGCATCTTAATGTGCGGCTTCCACTTTAGCGGGCAGTTACCTAAATATGATCTGGAGAAACGTTTTGGTCCGAACCTGAGCGCGGGCGCCAGTTTTACATGGAAAACAAAACACAATCTTTTATTTAGTGTGGAGGGAAGTTATTTTTTTGGCCGTAACGTTCGCGAAGATGTGGTAGCGTCGATACGCAACGAAAATGGTACAATTACCGACAATGAAGGGTATCCTGCAGATTTGCGGTTAACCGAACGTGGCTGGAACATCTATGGCAACGTAGGTTACATGATCTCAAGGCTGGGCAACAATCCAAATTCGGGCGTTTTCTTTACCGTAGGTGGCGGATGGATGCAACACAAAGTAAATTTATACGATGCTAATAAAAAAGTAGCTGCTGTTAACGGCACGCTTAAAAAAGGATACGACCGTTTAAGCGGTGGTTTTGGCTTAACCCAGTTTGTTGGCTACAAATACATTAGTAACAACCGTTTAGCAAACTGTTACTTTGGTTTCGAATTTTACGAAGGTTTTACGCAAAGCCTGCGTGGCTTTAATTACGATACCGGTTTAGAAGATACCCAAAAACGTTTTGATATGCTGATGGGCTTTAGATTTGGCTGGATCCTGCCATTATACAAACGCACCAAGGATTTTTATTACTATTAGAATGTGTACGATTAGGGCGCGTGCGGCGGGAGCCGCACCGGGCTGTCACTGCAATCTTTTTTATTTCGTAAAAAAGGATTTCAGTTTGCATCCCTCGCGCGGGTATACATTTCAAAAAACTGCTAATACTTTACAAACGTATATATAGACGTAAGAATCACAAAGTTTAAATTCCCATGCAGCCCGCGTGAGGGATGCGAGCGAAAATCCTTTTTTGCTGTCTCTTTGCAAAAAAGATTGCAGCGGGCCAGCCCGGCCCCTCGGGCCACGCCCAAATCACTATCTTTAATTTTTCATTACACTTCATCCTCCTTACAATATATTAAATATCACAAAGCAAAAAACCACCGGTGTGAGGCCGATGGTTTTAAAAATTTTATGCAAACTATTAGTACTGAGAGAACCCTTGTCTTTCGGTTACTTTATGTTCGATCAATAAACCCACACAAGCAGCTTCCATTGGTTTATGTTTATCCTGAGACGTTGCTCCGTTTGGTACAGTTACTTCAATAATTAACTGACGGCTGGCAGTGCTCTGGAACTCAAATAAAGGTTCATTTTGAGCAGTAGAATTATCATATAATAACTCGCTGGTACGGGCGTCAAAAATTTTATACGTTAACTTATCACCAATAGCCGTTTCGCAACATACGTTGATACGGTAATCCATTCCTTTATAAATAACGCAACGGATTTTGGAAGTAGAGCCCTGGTTAAACAATCCGCTTTTAGATTGAGCATTGTATAACCATCCGCCATTACCGCCTCTTTTAGTTTCAACAACACAATATTTACGGTGGAACTGGCCGCACACGCTAGCCTGTGAGTACATTAACACAGTACTTAAAATGAATAGTGAGAATAATATTTTTTTCATAACCTTAATTATTTAGTTAATGTATAAGAGTTTCTAATTGCTTTAATTTTATCAACTATCGCTTTGTATTGATCAGCTGTAATAGCAAGTTCTTTTCCGCCTCCTAATACATTTTTTGTTTTATCAGTTGATGCTACGGCGTCTTTTTCACCGATTTTAGCGAAATCGCTTTGTAAATCAGTAAACTGAGCCAGTACACCTGCAACGCTGGCATCACTTTCATATTTTTTTAAAAACTCAATTAAGTTATCCAATGTATATTTTTGATCTGCTAAACGTTCAACAACAGGGCTTTTAGCATCATACTTTGCTAAACTTGTAGCAATATATAAACTTTCGATCCAGCCACCGGCAACAACCAATGATAAGGTTGGTCCTTGTTTGCTTGCTTCTAACGCTTCAAAAGAGGAGAAGTAAACATCATCCGTAATAACCGACAATGAATCAGGGTTACCTAAATTTCCTTCCAAACGTTTTAAAACAGCGGGTTGGATAGCCGATGATACTCCAATTTGATCTCCTAATTGTTTAACCACTTTAAAATATTTTAAAGCTTCAGAACCAATTTCGAAAATACTGCAGTAGCTTAAATCACAACTATAGATACCAAAATTTAAAGCCTTGGTTTTATTATCTGTATAATTTTTTTGATTATCGGCGCTATTTAAAAAAGATACATTTTTATTATTTTTACCGCCAACCATTTTAATGAAGGTCAACATTTCACCCGGAGAGGGCACTTGAAAAAATGTTTCAGTAACTTGTTCAGTTTGTGTTTCTGTCTTTAGCGTATCAACACCTGCCGACATATCATCATCACCTTCCGTTTTATCACCTCCACAAGAAGCAAGAACCAGGGTTAATGCTAAAGGGGCGATTAAAAAATGTTTACGTTTGATCATCATAAATTTATTGTTTGTGTTTTTTATTAAGCGATTAATTTTGCTACTAAATCTGCAGCTTCCTGTAACTGAATAGCCGAATATACTTTTAGTCCGGAATCATCAATTAATTTTTTAGCTTCCACAGCATTAGTTCCCTGTAAACGAACAATGATTGGCACATTGATAGTTCCCATATTTTTATAGGCATCAATAACACCTTGCGCAACTCTGTCGCAACGAACGATACCACCGAAAATATTTACTAAAATTGCTTTTACATTTTTATCTCCTAAAATAATATGAAATGCTTTTTCAACACGTTCAGCATTTGCCGTACCGCCCACATCTAAAAAGTTAGCGGGCTCACCACCTGATAATTTAATGATATCCATCGTAGCCATTGCTAAACCAGCACCATTAACCATGCAACCAACGTTTCCATCTAATTTCACATAGTTCAACTCAGCTTTACGCGCTTCAACATCCACCGGATTTTCTTCACTTTCATCACGCATCGCTTCAATATCCTTGTGACGGTATAAAGCGTTATCATCTAAAGATACTTTTGCATCTACAGCAATAATTTTATCATCAGACGTTTTTAAAACAGGATTAATTTCAAACATAGATGAATCAATTGAATCATATGCTTTGTATAAAGCTGCAATAAATTTTGTCATTTCTTTGAAAGCATTTCCACTTAACCCCAGGTTGAAAGCAACTTTACGGCATTGAAAATCACGTAACCCAACTTTAGGGTCGATCTCTTCTTTCCAGATCAGGTGAGGAGTAGCTTCCGCTACCTGCTCAATATCCATTCCTCCTTCAGTACTGTACATGATGATATTACGGCCTGTTGAACGGTTTAATAAGATACTCACGTAAAATTCTTTAGTTGGAGTAGCGCCAGGGTAATATACATCCTGAGCAACCAATACTTTACTTACTAATTTACCCTCAGCACTTGTTTGAGGCGTAATTAACTGCATACCAATAATGT
The DNA here is from genome assembly GCA_040387475.1 of Bacteroidota bacterium. Lineage (GTDB taxonomy): Bacteria > Bacteroidota > Bacteroidia > B-17B0 > Aurantibacillaceae > UBA4416. The sequence continues at coordinate 15,093 of JAZKDT010000072.1, forward strand.
TAGTGGCAACTTCTTTTACTTTATCCAAATTAGGCGCGAATTTAACTCCGCCCCCTTTACCACGACCACCAGCGTGAATCTGAGCCTTCACTACAACTCCTTCGCATTTATATGTTTTCATAATCTGCTTAGCTGCAGCAACAGCTTGTTCCGGAGTTTCAGCAACAATTCCTTCCTGAATTGCTACACCGAAACTTTTTAATATACTTTTCCCTTGATACTCGTGAATATTCATATGTAGATCTTTTTTGTTTTTTTATTTGTGATTATGTTTAAGTCATGCATGTCTGCTTATGCTTTTGGTGCATGACTATTTCATATGATCGTGTTTAGTTCTAAATTTGCTCTCAAAAATAGGATTTTTATTGTAAAAGCAAGCATTTTTTGAGAAAATAATTCCTCATCGCAATTGCTCATAATTGTTCTAAAAAGCGGTCAATAACTTCATAAACGGCCTTCAGATCATTTTCTGTGATACAATATGGAGGAATCAGGTACAGAACGTTGCCTAACGGCCTTACGATGATGCCATTTTTTAGGAAATAAGAGGCGATACTTTCTGACGCCTTATTTAAATAGTGTGTATGCTCTTCGGTATGCAATTCCAACACCAAAATTGTGCCTTTGTGGCGGATATCTTTCAACGCTTTGTGAGTTTGGTGACCGGCAACAAAACTGCTGTGCAAATCCGAAATCAAACGAATCTGCAGCCACGTGTCGTTGTTTTCCATTAAATCGAGACTTGCAAGTGCCGCAGAACAAGCGGTGGCATTGGCAGTGTAACTATGTCCGTGAAAAAATGTTTTGGTTTTATCTTCGCTTACACAAGCGTCATAAATAAATTGCGCGCAACTGGTAACACCCAAAGGCATATAGCCTCCAGTTAAACCTTTGGATAAGCATATGATATCGGGTTTGTTTTGTAAATGATCTGTTGCAAAAAATTTTCCGGTTCGCCCGAATCCAGTCATCACTTCATCGGCTATACAAATGACCTGGTGCTTTTTACAAACCGAAATTAAAGCGTCGAGGTGGTTTTCATCATACATTAACATGCCAGCTGCTCCCTGAACCAGTGGTTCAAAAATAAAGCCGGCAATATCATTATGATTGGTAAACCAGGTTTCAAGCGTTGACATGATATCTGAAATATTTTCGCTGCCAGGCAATGGAATATGAATTACGTCAAATAATAAATTTTCAAAGGCATTATTAAAAACGTTTCTTGCGCCAACACTCATTCCGCCAAAGGTATCTCCATGATACGCATTCTCAAAAGCAATAAATTTTTTCTTTTGAATTCCCTGGTTATGCCAGTATTGTAATACCATTTTCAAACCTACCTCAACAGCCGTTGAGCCGTTGTCGGAATAAAATATTTTGGATTGGTTATCCGGTAAATGTCCTATTAATCGTTGCGCTAAAGTTACAGCTGGTTCATGCGTAAACGAGCTAAAAATAGCATGTTCTAACGTATGTAATTGTTCAACCACTTTCTGTGAGATGTACGGATGACAATGTCCGTGCAAATTAACCCACCAACTCGAAATGGCATCCAACAGTTTATTACCATCTACATCGTAAAAATAGGCGCCTTCTCCCCTTACCAATTGCACGGGTATTTCGGCGTATTTTAAGTGGGTAAACGGGTGCCACACACATTGTTGATCTATATCTATGATTGATGACAAGGCTTTATTTTTTTATGCGGCTAAATTAAACATTTGAACACATTAAAACTCAATATCTCATTTATCTTATAGTTTATAAAACCGAGAATTAGAATGAGGAGCTTTTCCCGCTTTCCGCTGTATCTTTTTGGCAGAAGAGGCAGCCAAAAAGGATGTCGCTTCAATCGGGGCTATACTTTATGATACAAGCCTGCGTTAGGGATTAAACGGAAATCTTTTTACGTAACCTAGCGAAGTAAAAGATTGCAGGGAAAGCCCGGTCCGCCCGCTGGCGGAAACACCCTAATAACTACAACAACATAGCTATAATACACCACATTATTCTAAACATCATAATTTTTTATTGAAAAAACTCAAATAGTTTACAATACTTATATATTTGTTATCTAAAAAAATACCATGGACTTAGAATTTAATAAAAATGATGATAAAATGCGTTTGCTGATTTCGCAAATGGAACAACGTCTCAACAAAATATACGATGGTGGTGGTAAAAAACGCATCGAAAAATTGCACGAACAGGGCAAAATGAGCGCCCGAGAACGTATTGATTTTTTACTCGACAAAGACACTCCCCGTTTTGAAATGGGTGCATTTGCGGGTTACGAAATGTATGCCGAACATGGTGGCTGCCCGGGTGGTGGCGTTGTCATCGTAATTGGCTATGTAAGCGGAAAACAGTGCATTGTAGTAGCCAATGATGCTACAGTAAAAGCGGGAGCCTGGTTCCCGATAACAGGAAAAAAGAATTTGCGTGCACAGGAAATAGCCATGGAAAACAGGTTGCCTATTATTTATCTTGTAGATAGCGCGGGCGTGTATCTGCCTTTGCAGGATGAGATTTTTCCGGATAAAGAACATTTCGGGCGAATCTTCCGTAACAATGCCATCATGAGTGGCATGGGCATTTTACAGGTATCGGCAGTAATGGGAAGTTGTGTGGCTGGCGGGGCTTACTTACCTATCATGAGCGACGAAGCCATGATCGTTGATAAAACAGGGTCTATCTTTTTAGCCGGAAGTTACTTGGTAAAAGCGGCCGTTGGCGAAAATATTGACAACGAAACGTTGGGTGGCGCAACCACTCATTGCGAAATAAGTGGTGTAACCGATTATAAATGTAAGGACGATGCTGATTGCTTAACGCGAATACGCAATATCATGGGCAAAGTGGGCGATTATGATAAAGCCGGCTTTAACCGTGAAACACCTACCCTTCCTAAAAAAGATCAAAAAGAACTGTATGGCATTTTAAACGACAAGCAGTATGAGATGCGCGAGATTATTGAGCGTTTAGTGGATGGAGGAGAACATGATGAGTACAAAGAATTATACGGGCAATCCATTGTTTGCACCTATGCCCGCATCGATGGTTGGGCAGTAGGTATTGTTGCTAACCAACGTAAAGTGGTGAAAAGTAAAAAAGGGGAAATGCAATTTGGCGGTGTTATTTACAGCGACAGTGCTGATAAAGCAGCCCGTTTTATTATGAACTGTAATCAGAAAAAAATTCCCTTGGTGTTTTTACAGGATGCAACCGGTTTTATGGTTGGTTCACGTAGCGAACATGGAGGTATTATTAAAGATGGTGCAAAACTGGTAAATGCGATGGCCAATTCAGTAGTTCCTAAATTCACCATCATTCTTGGTAACTCTTATGGAGCCGCTAATTATGCGATGTGCGGTAAAGCGTATGATCCTCGGTTAATTGTTGGCTGGCCAACGGCGCAAGTTGCTGTAATGGGCGGAGCACAAGCAGCCAAAGTGTTAGTGCAAATTGAAGTTGCCTCTTTAAAAGCAAAAGGGGAAGAAATTACACCCGAAAAAGAAGCTGAATTATATAACAAAACAAAAGACAGGTACGATGCCCAAACAACGCCTTATTATGCGGCATCACGTTTATGGCTGGATGCAATCATTGATCCAATGGAAACCCGTAAAGTGATCAGTATGGGTATTGAGGCGGCCAATCATGCCCCTATAACCAAGCAATATAATGTGGGCGTTTTACAAACCTAAATTCATTTCACAAAATTATATAAACAGGGTTGCTAAATCAGTAACTCTGTTTTAGTTTTATGACGAATTGATTTTTATGAAAAACCCAGGCCTTGTCATTATTTTATTTTTGCTTTCTTATTATGTAAGTATTTCGCAAACCAAACAGCCGGCTATGTTTCGTTGGCAGGATAATTATGCTAAAAAAAACATTCATAAATATGTAAAACACGATACGCTTATTAAAACAAGCGATGCTATTATTCATGTTCATTACAATAACGATCCTTCAAAACCTTATTTATTAATGCTCCACGGTATGGGCGCCAATGCCAGAACCAACTGGGGAAGCCAGGTAAAAGCATTATCGAAACACTTCAACCTGATCATGCCCGATCTTATTTATTTTGGGGAAAGCACCTCTTCGTCTCATAATTATTCGATAGAACTACAGGTAGAGCAAATTCACGAAGCACTTATTAAAATAGGTATTACCTCTCCAGTAAATGTGATGGGCTTTAGCTATGGCGGTTTAACGGCAGCCATGTACAACCAGTTGCATCATGAGGATGTTCTTAAACTAATTATTATCGACGGGCCCGTCAAATTTTATTCAGGACAACTAGGCGATAGTTTAGCTAATTTGGTTGGCATAACTACTATCAAAAATGTGATCGTTCCTTCTTCTATTGTTGAATTTAATGGTATGAAAAAAGCAGTCATGTCTCAGGGCTTTCCCGCTACAAAAAGATTAAAACGTAAAATCATTACCTATTTTTTTATGCCTACAAAAATCATAAGAGATGCTCAGATGACCTATTTATTTGAACGCCAATCTATTTATCAAGGCTATAATTATAACATCGACAAAACACCTACTCTTTTGATCTGGGGCGAAAAAGACGGTGCTGTACCCATATCTGTAGGACGAAATTTACATTTGGCTTTCCCTAATACGACGCAGTTATTGGTTTTCCCAAAGGCAAAACATGATGCTCATTTCAGAGAGAGCAAAAAAGTAAATCAGGCTGTGATTAATTTCCTGAAATAGCGTTTAACTCCTGATACACATTTTTTTTCTGGCATTAAATTATAATAGTAAGCATTTAAAAATTACTATGAAAACAAAATTCATTTTAAAAAGTGCATTACTCGGTTGCGTTACATCTGTAGTGATGACATCCTGCGATAGCAAGCCCAATACCGCTGCCGAACAGCAAAAGGAAGTAAAAGACAGCATCGTAAAAGAAAATCAGGAAATTAGTCTTAAACCATCAGGTCAGGCACCCGAATGGGGAACATCTATAAAAGATGAAATGGCTGTTGTGATCGAAAAATTGTCGGCCCTTGGAGGGAAACCCATTGAAACACTTGGTGCTAAAGAGGCCCGAATGCAGCCTACTCCAACCGACGCAGTAATGCTGGTGATGAAAGATCACGGTATGATAATGCCTCCCGCATTATGCGACACAATGGGCATTGAAATTCCCGTTAGTGGAGGAAAGACTCGTCTGCGCATTTACACTCCGAAAGAAAGTGCCGCAACGTATCCGATCATCGTTTACTACCATGGTGGCGGATGGGTAATTGCCGATATAAATGTTTACAATTCATCAGCTCAGGCACTGTGTGAGCAAACGGGGGCCGTTGTTGTATCCGTAGAATATCCAAAAGGACCGGAACATAAATTTCCTGCTGCACATTTGACTGCATTTAGCGCCTATGAATGGGTCACAAAAAATGCCTCATCTATAAAAGGCGATCCTGCTAAAATAGCTTTAGTAGGAGAAAGTGCCGGTGGAAATCTAGCTGCTAATGTAAGTATAATGGCGAGGGACAAAAAAATAACCATGCCGGTTTATGAGGTATTGGTCTATCCGGTTGCCAATAATGATATGAGCACAGAGAGCTACACTACTTACGCCAACGCGAAGCCACTAAATAAAGCCATGATGAGTTGGTTTGTGAAAAATGCCATAGGCTCGCCGACTAAAGCTGCTGACACAAGAATTAGCTTAGTTAACGCAAATTTAAAAGGCTTGCCGCCTACGCTGATAATTGGTGCTGAAATTGATCCTTTACAAACCGAGGGGGAATTATTAAGCGATAAATTAAAAGATGCCGACGTAAAAACGGAGTATGAATTATACAGAGGTGTTACCCACGAATTTTTTGGTATGGCAGCTGTTGTTCCTCAAGCTAAAGATGCACAGGCTTTAGCTGCAAAAAAATTAAAGAACGCCTTCAATAAATAGAGTATCATAATAATTAAACCTTTGATTAATTATTAGCATGCGAGTTTTAATGTGCTTTGCAATTCTATTTAAAAAAATTAGATTTGTATATGGAAAAGACCAAAATATTAGATTCTAAACAAATTGATCAGAAGTTAAATCGTATGGCTTACCAGGTTTACGAAAATAATTTTAAAGAAAAAGAACTACTTATTGTTGGTATTGAAGGCAACGGTTACAAAGTGGCCGAACGCATTGTTGGAATTTTAAATTCCATCTCTCCCATTAAAACCAAATTGGGTAAAATAAAAATGGATAAAGAAAATCCCTGGTCTTTTGAACCCAAAATTGATTTCACCGAAAAAGATTTCGAAAACAAGTCTGTAATCCTGGTGGATGATGTTTTGAATAGTGGGAAGACATTAATTTATGCGGTAAAATTATTTTTAAACAAACCTGTAAAACAGTTAAACACGTTGATTTTAGTTGATCGCAGCCATACGCGTTTTCCTGTAAAAGCCGATTTTGTAGGACTTTCTTTATCAACTACTCTTCAGGAAAGAATAGATACTGATTTTTCTAAAAAAGGGAAAGAAGCCGTTTATCTTGTCTAATAAATACTTATAAAAAAAGCCTTCAGCAAAAACTGAAGGCTTTTTTTATGTCGTATTGGTTTACTATCTCAATAAAGTTACATGACCAATGTACTCATGTTTTTTGCCAAGAACATCGGTTAATTTAACTTTCCAAACATACACTTCCTGTTTTCCTTCTGCTGATTTGCCCTGTACTCTTCCATTCCATCCTTTTTTGATATCGTCTGTAAAGAAGACTCTCTCTCCCCAACGGTCGAATACCCACATTTCGTATGTGGCGATGCCTATACCGGTACCGTTAAAGTAATCATTAACACCATCATCATTCGATGGAGAAAATGCATTGGGAATGTAGAATGTAAACTCAGGCCCTATCTCAACAGGTAAGTACGCTGTATCGCGGCAACCGTATTGATTTGCTACGATCAGATGCGTGAAATAGATCTGCGCCGATTCATCACTGTAAAAATGAGTCGGATCAACGTTCACAGAATCAATATTAAACGGCCCTGTTCCTACAAAAGTCCACCAGAATTTTGTGTAATCCTGTGACTGATTTGTAAAATAAATCAAAGGTTCGGTTACATTACCCGGATTAGGAGTAGCTGTATAACTTGCTATTGGCGTTGGATACACTGTAACATAACTGGTTTTAA
>JAZKDT010000073.1:0-1648 GCA_040387475.1 Bacteroidota bacterium
AACCTACATCAAACGTTTAGGAAACGCTTATTCTATCCATTGAACTACGGTGCCGGCAATGGGATTCAAATGTAATCTTTTTTTTGAAAATTTCAGAAATTGTTTCCAATGTCGCTTCGATTTTCTGTGCGCGTTTTATCAGGGAAGTTAACTCAACCCTTGCCTTTTTTTCTTGGAAATTGGTTATGTGCGAGGCGCCGCTACAAAGTGAATTCTGAAATAGGGGGTATTCGCAATTAACGATTTTTGTCGATGGCGTTATCTTTCAACTGTGTATTACTCGTACTGTCGGGATTAGGGGAGTTAAGGTTTTCCATCGGCTTAGTTGTGTCGTAATTCGAGTAGGGTGCTTTACCATCTTCATTCCCATGATAACAGCCGATTAAAATGTTACAGCCTATTGCGATAATAAATAAAATTGTTTTCATGCTTTAGTTAATTTGTGGTGAACATTGGAATAAGCAAACTCAATGCCAACAGAACTTATTTAGGTCTGGCATAAAATTATAGGAAGAATGCACATGAAAATCGCAACGTATAATGTCAATGGAGTAAACGGAAGGTTACCTGTTTTATTGAAGTGGTTAAAGGAAGCTAAACCAGATGTGGTTTGTTTGCAGGAACTGAAATCTCCCGATGAAAAATTTCCCGCGCAAGCAATCAAAGATGCGGGTTATAAGGTGATCTGGCATGGACAAAAAGCCTGGAATGGCGTTGCCGTTCTTGCAAAAAATAAATATGAATTGAAAGAGGTGGGTCGCGGCTTGCCGGGCGATCCGGAAGATTTACAAAGCAGGTATCTGGAAGTAACTGTAAATGATATTCTTATTTGCTGTCTGTATCTCCCAAATGGCAATCCAGCGCCCGGACCAAAATTTGATTACAAACTTGCGTGGTTTAAGCGACTAAGAGCAAAAGCAAAAATGCTTCTCAAAAAAAATATTCCCGTTATTCTTGTTGGCGATTTTAATGTCATTCCCACCGATATGGATTGTCACAAGCCGGAAAGTTGGATGAACGACGCGTTGTTCTTTCCGCAAACCAAAGCAGAATATAAAAAGTTAGTTGATCAGGGTTGGACAGATGCCTTGCGTACCTTATATCCTGATAAGAAAATATTTACGTTTTGGGATTATTTTAGAAATGCTTTTGCCCGGGATGCGGGAATTCGTATAGATCATTTTTTGTTATCGCCGCAAATTGCGCCTAGGTTGTCAAAAGCGGGAGTGGACAAGGATGTTCGTGCCTGGGAAAAAACGAGCGATCATGTCCCCGTTTGGATCCAACTTAAAAAATAAACACAGAATCAACCCTATGCAATCTGCGTTTGAACTATCTGAACCAGGAACAAAGCTCAGGTTGTTTTAAAAATGAATGCTAAAGCGGTTTTAAACCAATCATTACGACTTTAAAAATTAATAAAACTATTTTTTGTTAATTAACAGATCGATTAACGCTTTTGCAGTTGGGCCTGCAGAAGCAGGGTTTTGCCCGGTCACCACTAAGCCGTCACTTTCTACATGTGGGGTAAAAGGAACTAATGCCGAGTCAAAATCTACTCCCAGTTCAGTTAATTTACTTTCCAACTTATACGGCACATTATTATTTCTTAAGACCATCGTTTCCTCGATATTGGTAAAAGCAGTCA
>JAZKDT010000073.1:1658-19816 GCA_040387475.1 Bacteroidota bacterium
ATTCTTCTGTTTTTTAGAAGATCCGGGAATATGTCGAACACTTTTATAAATGCAGCCGGTCCGTGGCAAACTGCTGCTACGGGTTTACCCTGAGTTAAAAAATCTACAATTAAGTTTCCACAGATATCGTTTGTTGCCAGATCCCACAACGGCCCATGCCCGCCTGGAATAAATAAGGCATCGAAGTCGTTGCCTTCTACGGTATCAAGCATGGATGTGTGGTTCAGTTTAAATTGCCCGGCTTCGTCATCCTGAAACCGGCGATTGGATTCCGTAATATTTTCTGTAAGCTTACTCAGTGGATCAATAGGAATTTCCCCTCCTTTAGGGCTGGCCAACGTAACATTATACCCTTTATCTATAAATTCATAATACGGGTCAGTGAATTCGCCCAACCACAATCCGGTTGTTTGTTCCGTATTTTCCATCTCTTTATGCGAAGTAAGTATCATCAGAATTTTCATAGAATAAATTATTAATTTTTAGGTGTATCTTAAGTGAGATAGAATATAAATTTGTGCCAACGGATTTTGGTCGCTGCGGAATAGGTTTTGTATGTGATAAGTAGGATCGAAAGCCGATTTTTTAGTGTAACTTGATGATCAGATTCTTCATAGTTCATTTTTTTTTAATGATTTTAGTAAAACGTAATACTGCGGAGTTTAAAGAAATCAAAAATTTGATTTCTGAGTATATTGATTTGCCGGCGCGGAAGAAACTTATATTGATCTATTCGCTCAAGTCTTATAGTAAACCCGATAGCAAAATACTTTTGAATACAATCAAAAAAGAGGGAGATGTTCTGTATTCACTAGCCTACGAAAGTTTGCAGGAATACATGCATGCCGGAAGCAAAAAATTATTCAGGGAAGAAAAAACAAATCTGTATTATTTTAAATCGAATAGTACCACGCAAGCTATTGAATTGCCGTTTGAGTTGAAAGGTATATTAAAGAAAAAATTGTCAAAGCTGCTGGTCAGCCCAAATACATCCCGGCAGACCAAAATTATCAGGCACCCCGCTTCTAAAAATAGATGATTCTGGTGAATCGCTAGGTTGCTAATGCAGCCTGTTGGTTTTCGTGGTCGTTTAAATCAAATACCTCCAGTTTGGATGGAACGATCACTTTTTGGTATCCTTGCTGTAAAAGTTTGTCGCGAAAAACTGTTTTTGCATCACCTTCGCCGTGAACCAGGAAAACAGATTTAACCACACTTTTTTGCTGGCAGGAGAGAAAACGAATCATCTCATCATAATCACCATGTGCGCTTAATGAGTGTATCGATTCTATTTCAGCGTTTACGTCAAACAGGTAATCAAAGATATATACCTGTTTTTCGCCCCGCATCAATTTAGCGCCCAGCGATCCGGGTGCGCAGTATCCCGTTAAAAGTACAGTGTTTTTTTGATCTGCAATGGCATAGCATAAATGGTGCTTGATCCTTCCGGCATCCGCCATGCCTGAGGACGAAATAATGATACAAGGTTCATTTACATCGTTCAGTTGTCTCGACTCACTACTTTCCTCAATATACGTCAGATTTGCGAATCCAAACGGGTTTGGATCTTTCTTAATGTATGACTGCAGTTCCGCATTAAAACTTTCCGAGTGACTTCTTAAAATACTGGTTGCTTTAACCGACATGGGGCTATCAACATATACCGGAATGTTAGGTAACAGTTTTTTATTCGCCAGTTTATCCAGCACAAATACAATTTCCTGGGTACGACCTAAACTAAATGCGGGAATTAAAAGTTTTCCTTTTTTCTCTATGCACGTTCGGTTTACAATAGACAGTAATTTTTGTTCGGCGTCTTCGGTAGTACCATGTAATTTGTTTCCATAAGTAGACTCACATATAATATAATCTGCTTGTTGAAATACAGCGGGAGTTTTTAACAGAGGATCGTCATATCTTCCAATATCTCCGGTGAAACATAGCCTGGTTACTTTGTTACTTTCCGTTGCTGTAATATTTATGGCACCGCTTCCTATGATATGGCCATTCTCGGAAAAGTAAAAAGAGATTTCGTCATTTAATTTATGATCCGTGTCAAAGTCAACCGTTTCAAAAAGATTCATGCAATTCTCTGCATCCGATATTGTATAAAGAGGTTCTATAGGAGCCTGTTTTTTTCGTTGATTCTTATTCATGAATTTGGCGTCGCTTTCCTGAATATGAGCACTGTCTAAAAGCAGGATATGACACACATCTTTTGTGGCCGGTGTGCAATATATTTTCCCGTTAAATCCTTGTTTCATCAGATTGGGTAAATTGCCACAATGATCAATATGACCGTGTGACAATATAACGGCTTCTATTTTCGAAGGATCAAGATCCAGATTTTTGTTCATCTCATCGGTAGATTCTCCCATCCCCTGATACAAACCACAATCAAGTAGTATCTGTGAGCCTTTTTCTGTAATGAGTAAGTGTTTACTGCCGGTTACGGTTTCGGTAGCACCAATAAATTTAATTTTCATAAAGAGATCTGGAAATAGATTTAATAAAGATAATTTATTTTATTTCAAATAAAGTGCCAGTTGCTTGGTTTTTCGAGTATTTAGGAGATAAGGTGATGTCCATAAATTTTATTCAATCATTTGTGACATTAATTGATTAAGCGTTTCAGCATTTTTAAAGGCATCGCCCATAGTATTATTAAAATAAGCATAAACAACTTTTCCTTCTTCCAACCACTCCCTGATGTAAGTGGCATATTCTGATAAAAACGATTCTGAATAGCTTTCCCTGTAGTTACCGGTTGGGCCATGAAAACGCAGATAGATAAAATCCGAAACATGACTTATCATCGGTGTATATGATTTTGGAATGTCCTGTATCACCAAACCAGCTTTGTACGAATCTAAAAGCTCACAAATAGCGCTATCATACCAAGATCGGTGCCGGAATTCCACCGCAATCTTCCAATCGTGGTTGCTGTTATTTTGTTGTATGCATCTTAACAAAGCGTCTAATTGCATGTGGTTTATCTTTCCCAAACTCGGCGGAAACTGAACCAGTAAGCAGCCTTTTTTATAACCGGCACCAGCAATGACCTTGAAAAATTGTTCAACATCCTTTTCTTTGAATGCCAGATCTTTAACATGCGTGATGTCTTTCCAAAGCTTGCATGTAAATTTAAAATTTTCGGGCACCTGTGTGTTCCATTTGCCAATAGTGCTTATCATAGGTAACCTATAAAACGTGCTATTGATCTCAATGCTATTAAAAAACGAAGAGTAATACGTGAGCCTACTTGAGGTCTGATGTTCGGGTGGGTATAAATATTTTGGAATAGGTAATTGTAAACCACTTATACCACAATAAAAATTGCCAATTAGATTAGCGTTCATTATCTTATTTTTTATGGATATCGGATAAATCTACGAAGGCAGCAAATAAATGAAGCCGCTCATCCGTTGGTTCTAATAATTCGATCTCTTCCAGTTTATTGGAATACCAATTATAGTATACTTCTACAAACGTATGATCCAACGCGTATAAATTGATGTAGAAACCGTAATATTTTATTCTTGAAAGAAACTCGCCTTTCTCCGAAATGATCTTAAAACGTTCGTCTAAGTTGTGAGAATAAAATATGTTCACATCCAATGCCATTTTCTTAGTTTTAAAACTTTACTAGATTTTTTATTAGGATGTCGTTTTGCGGAGAATGTTCATCAAAGTCGTCGCCCGTTGCTTTTAAAAATATGCCTCTCGCCGTTTGATCTGAGGGTACATTAGAAAGCATCCCAAATTCTTTTTCAGCAGCTTGTATAAAAGGCATATAATTTATGGGTACGGCTACGTAACATTCTTCGTCGCCCACATAGCGAAACAAATGAAATTGTTCTTTTCCGGTATCTATTCTCATGGTTCAATTTTTTTAATCACTTTCAATAAATTAATGCCTTTACCCAGTACCGGTTTAAAAATATCGCCTTCACTTTTAATGCGATTCATGGCGTTTCTAATGTGAAAGTCGCTCATTTTCAATCCTTTTTTTACTTCTTCCCAATACAGGGGCATAGATACTGTTGCCCCCGGTTTTGGCCGCACAGAGTAAGGTGCTGAAACTGTAGCCTGTGGTCTGTTTTGAAGAAAGTCGATATACATTTTGCCTTTCCTGTTTTTAACAATCCGCTCGATACTTGTAATGGCGGGAAGTTCTTGGTGCACCAGCGTAGCGATGGCCCTTGCAAATTCTTTAGACTGCTCGTAAGTATATTTTGCGCCTAAAGGAATGTAAATATGAATACCGGTTGAACCACTTGTTTTAGGATAAGATACAATATCCAAACTATCCAGTACATTCTTGGTGACACGCGCAGTTTCAATGACCTGCTCAAAGCTTGTGTTTTTGGCAGGGTCGAGATCAAGGATGCACCAGTCGGGATAATCTTCCTTTTGCACCCTGCTGTTCCAGGGATTCATTTCAATACATCCCAACGAAGCCATGTATAATAGACTGGCTTCATCTTTGGCTACCAGGTATTCTTTATCTTCCCCGTCATTCTCGCTATGATAATCATAAGTCTCTACCCAATCGGGTGCTTTGCCCTTGATGTTTTTATAAAAGAAGCTAAACCCGGTGATACCATCCGGATGCCTCAGCATAGATTGCGGCCTGTCTTTGAGGTAAGGTAAAATGTAAGGCGCAACCTGGTAATAATAGTTTAGCAGATCCCTTTTTGTGATTTTTTCTTTTGGCCAATAGTATTTACTGAGATTTCCAAATTTTAAGTCGTGGCCATTTATTTTTCTTACCTGTGTTTCATCTGTTGGGTTTAAAAATGTCTTTCGTTCCTTTTCACCATTTTTGGTTAATATTTTTTTGTTGTTAAGCTGTTTGGTGGCTTTAAGCGTTTTGGTTGTTTGTTTAGGAATTTCCCTGACAACGTCAGTTGATTTTTTGTCAATTCGCATGCCTTCAAAAGAGGGATGTCGCATGATGCCGTCGGATGTCATTTCCGTAAAACTAACTTCACATACTAATTCGGGCTTAATAAAGGTAGCAGTTGCATGTGGTGGATCCGGCCTGAATCGGGAGGGTTTATTAATATCAGGCAATTCTTTAAACGGAGCTTTTTTTGTAATTAACGGTTTAAATAATTTAAGCATATCCTTTTGCGTCTGAATATTAAAGCCTGTTCCAACTTTTCCCGTATATACTAATTCTTTGCCTTCAAAAACGCCAACTAACAGGGAGCTAAAGGGTTTGCTGCTGTCATCGTTTTTAGTGTAACCCCCAATCACCATTTCCTGGCGTTTATTGGCTTTTATTTTTAACCATAAGTTGCTGCGATCTCCTTTTAAATAAATACTATCAGCTTTCTTGGCGATGATACCTTCCAGTCCACTGGCTTTTGCAGTTTCAAAAAACTCTGTTCCTGATCCGTCAAAACTTTCGCTTAGTTTAATGATACTCTTCTTAGGAATGATGCTTTTTAAAATCGCTTTTCTTTCTGTCAGAGGAAGCGAACTTAAATCTTTTCCGTCATACCAAATAAGATCAAACACATAAAAAAATAATTCGCCATCAGCTTCACTTCTCCAGTTTTGTAATGCGCCAAAGTTGGAAATGCCATTATCGCCAATTACAACAATTTCTCCATCGACTATTGCATCAATGTTCCAGTCTTTAATTGCTTTTAAAACCGGGTAAAATTTATCGTTAAATGACTTATCATTTCTGGATTTTAGTTCTACTTTATTTTTATTAGAGAATGCCAGTGCGCGGTACCCGTCCCACTTGACTTCATAAATCCAGCTTTGTTCTTCAAAGGGCTTATCTACCAATGTGGCTAACATAGGAGTTAATTTAACCGGAAATTTCTGCGTAGGAGCAGATTGAATAATCTTTGAAATATTGACATTTCTCTTGTCTGCTATTACAGGAAGATTCTTTTTTTTGCCGGCGTTTTCTTTAGAAACGCTTTTTTTAATTTTCGTTATAGCCATAATGAGTAATTTAAACCACTGTAATCATGTTTTTGAGGAAGTCCATATCCGTGAATATAGTTGTTAATGTTTAACATCATCGGGCTTTTGCTCAAGCAGTGTAGCCATAGGGCAATTTGCACAATCATGGTTGTAAGGACATTTGCCTTCCCCACCGGGTTGACTTTTGTCATTATCCTTTTCATTGCTTTTAGTAGTAGTTTGAATGCACATAACATTTAATTTTACATACTATTGCAAACTTAGTTCCAGTCGTTGGGAAAACATGTAGTACGAAATGCGGTTATCAACCGGAATATTTGATCCCTTCTTTTTCCAGCGAGTCAAAAACAGCCATTAATATGTCGGATTTTGAGCCTGATTTTGAGCCCTTGAATTTATTGATACCAAACCAAAAAATAACCAGCAACTTTATATTTCCACCTGTGAGCGAGTCGACTATGACTTTAACCGGCTTGTCTTCCGATTTAAGGACATAGTCAAAGCTTTCAAGAGTCTCTTTAATAATTTTTTCGGCTTGCTTAACATTTTTACTCTCAATGTTGAGCGAAAATTCCTGCCGCAAATTATTATCATCATTTTGATATTTGATCAGAGGATTCTTGATGATCATGGAGTTGGGGACCAAGATGATTTTACCATTCTCAGCTTCAATAGTAGTTTGCCGTAGGGTCATACTTTGAACGACGCCTTTAACTTTTTCACATTCTATAAGATTTCCTACACGGTAAGGCCTGCTGAAAGCCAGGATTAAGCCTGCTAGAAAATTTTCTCCAATGTCTTTCAACGCAAATCCTACCACGAATGTAGTAATGCCTGCGCCGGCTAAAATTTTATCGGAGATTGTTCCTAACCCTAATATTCCTAAGGCGAGAACGGTACCTAAAATGAAAATGATTGCCCAAATTATTTTACCAACAAAATTGGCTACTAAACTGTCTTTGGATCTTTTGAGAGAGTAGTTGCTTGCTATCTTTGAAAAAAAATTAGCGAGAATTATAGTTAAAGCGAAACAAACAATACCTCCTAATAGAGCGGGGAGATATTGGATGAAATTATCCCATGATAAGTGAAAATTTTTGAGAATACGTGTCATATGATTTCTATAGTTTTGGAAAACCTACTTTGCCGGCTGTATCGGGAGTATTCATGGATTTCCCGGGTTTGATGCTATCCTGATTTGATGGCCTCTCCTGTTGTGTGTTTGTATCTTCCATGCACCCTGTGGAGATAGCACAAACTAATATGAGCATAAGTGTAAAAGCTTTCTTTATTTTAATGTTGCATAAATTCCACACAGTAACCGATCATTATTTGTTTTTGGATTAAGTTATTTTCCTACTTCTAGTGCTGTTTTAACAACAACCTTAATATGGGTTCTTAACCTTATAAGGTAATTTATACAAATCGCGTACCTGTTGGCACTGCCTTTGAGCTAAGTACCCGTAATGAGATTAATATTACTTTTTGGTTGCATTATTTTATTATCCCGAATGTCGGCTCAGTACTCCGATTCACTTCAGTATTACACAGGTTATATTTCTACAGGAACATTTAATAAAACAAATGATAACAGCTCTTATCTTATAAATAATATGTTAAAGCTTGGAGCACGTAGAAAAGATATTGCGCTAAATTCAAATAGTAAATGGTTGTATGGCGAACAAAACGACGATCTCACAAATAACGATGTATCTTCAGTGTGGGATGTTAATCTCTATAAGACCTTTCCGCATTTTTATTACTGGGGTTTATTCAACTATAATTCAACCTATTCATTAAAAGTTAATAACCAGGTACAAACAGGAGCAGGAATAGCCTATAATATCATAGACAAGGAAAACCTGACTGTAAATTTAAGTGACGGGATATTATATGAGTATAGCGATGTAAATTTAGAAGACAGTACGCGCCATATTTATGACATTTCAAGAAATTCTTTCAGGTTGCAAATCAAATGGAATATCAAAGACAGGCTGGTTTTCAGCGGAACAGGATTTCTTCAGAATTCTTTAAAAGATGAAAGAGATTATATTATAAAATCCGATATGAGCTTATCTGTTAAATTAAGAAAGTGGCTCAGCCTTACCTCTTCCTATAGTTTCAATAAGATGTCGAAAACCAATACCGAAAATTCCTTCCTGACCTACGGGATCATGATAGAAAAATATTTTTAATTTGCGGGAATTAGCCAGGTTAAATGATTCGTTGTTTAGCAAAACCGATCTACAGAGAAAAAAACAAAAAGCTCAGGGTATAATACCGCTCATCCCAACTTAGTTCATTTATATACCAACAAACTCTTTTAACGCAAAAAAGCCATCCACTAAGTAGTGAATGGCTTTTGCTCCCCTAACTAGCGGTTTATCGAACAAATTTACTAAAGATTTGGAGAAAATCTACTCTTTAAAGCCTTTTATACCTGTTTGTTCAGTTTATGACATAATTCCTAATCTTGCTAGTTTAGGCACAGTCTCTAATAATTAATCCCTTATATACCTCGAACATGAAAAAAAGTAAGGAGAAAACGAATAAATCTACTTTAGCAACAGTAGAACTGAGAGTAAAAGAAGTAGTTAAGCTACTAATCAACTCATATTCAAGGTATGAAATAATTCAATATAGTTCGGAAAATTGGAGAGTAGGTGAAAGACAAACGGATAAATATATACAAAAAGCCAAGGAGGCTATAATTACCTCAACAAAAAAAGATGTTAGTTATGATTTTTCAAAGGCAGTTAGAAGGTACGAAGATCTTTACAGAAATTCTGTAGAGAATAAAGACTTTAGAACAGCAATGAATATAAATAAAGAGCTAACTAGTTTACAGGGACTTTTAAAAGCGCAAATTGAACATTCCGGGGAGGTAAAATTTATTTCTTCAATACCAGACTAAAAATCTTATGATCATCGATTTTTCAAAATATTATATTCCAAAGCCCAAACAGGTTATTGCTCATAAATGCAAAGCAAATTTCATGCTTTTTGGCGGTGCAATAGGTGGATCAAAAAGTTGGTTTTTATGTGCTGAAGCTATTAAGCAAGCAATGAAATACAATGGAAATAGACTCGTTATTGTAAGGAAGGAATTATCAGTAATGAGAAGAACTATTATAGTTTCTTTTTTTCAGGTTTGCCCTCCGGAGATCATAAGAAATTATAATCAGTCCTCTCTTCAAATTACATTTATAAATGGCTCAGTTTTGACGTTTATTGAAGCGAATATTAGTAAAGATCCTCTTTTAAACAAATTAAAGGGATTAGAAATTGGGTGGTTTGGTATTGATGAGGCCAATGAAGTAGCCGAATACGCCTATAAAGTTTTAAAAACCCGGTTGAGGTGGGTTTTGCCGGATAGCACCAAACCATCCTATCAGGGCCGGTTAACTTCTAATCCTGAAGCATGCTGGCTAATCCCTACTTTTATTCAATCCAATAACCCTGATGAGGTTTATATACAGTCTCTTACTACTGATAATTACTCGGAAGACGATGATTATGTTATTCAGTTAAAGGAAACGTTTAAGGATAGCCCGGCGTTACTCAGAAAATATTTATGGGGCGATTGGACCTTATCGGATACAATAAATCAGCTGGTCCCCTCGGAATCGATTTTAAATGCAGAAAAAATAAAAGATGATGGTTTTGGAAGATCAATTGGAATAGATGTGGCTCGTTACGGAGATGATAAAACCGTATTTACAGTACTGATTAATGGTAATATAGAGTTAATTGAGAGCTATGCTCAAACAGCTCTTAATGAAATTGTTACTAGGGCTATCCAGCTCATGCAGGATTATAAAATTGAGCCGGAATATGTAGGAATAGATAGTGTAGGATTAGGAGCTGGCGTTGTTGATAGCCTTAAGTCAATGGGATATAATGTTGTAGAAATACAAGGTGGAGCCAAGCCGATAGACTTAGGATATGAAGAATCATTTAAACCTTTCAATTTAAGATCTCAAATGTTCTATGAATTAAGGAAGGATATTATTGATGGACAAATTGGAAACCTCAGCAATGAAGTATTAAAATTGGAACTTCAAGCCATAAAATATGAGATTGCCTCAGATAAAACCTTTAGAGTTATTGGGAAAGATGTAATAAAAAAACTATTAGGAAAAAGCCCAGATTTTGCGGATAGTTTAGCTTATGCCAATTGGGTAAAAACAAACAGAGGCCCTTATTATGGATGGATCAATATTTATGGGGGACCTTAATATTAATACTTAAAATCAAATAGATCTTTAAGCTTTAATCCTAGGCCGTCGGCAATTTTTAATAAAGTTTTAGGGGATGGACAAGATCTTCCACTTTCAATACGAACAAGATTTGGTTTATCCAATCCAGACTCCAAAGCAAGTTCACGAGTACTCAACTTTTTTGCTTTTCTAAGGCTCTTAATTCTTTCTCCTAATTTCTTAGGTAAATCTTCTGGCGTCATTGGTTTATTGAATAATCAATATTCAAGTTTTTTGAGCATCAAAAGGGTATCAAATTAGACACCTGTATCGAAAAAAATTATATTTTTGTGTAAAACTGGCTTATGAATCAAAAACCAAAGATTAAATCATGGAAAAAGATTGCAATTATTTCAATTGTAGTTTTAATTAGCTTTATAATAATAGCAAACTTGTTTATGGACAAGTATAAATTAGGCCTTGAAGCTTATAATAAAAAAGATTATGGGAAGGCTTATTTATATTTGAAGCAAATTGATCCGGAAAACAAAGACTACACTGATGCCAAAATTAAAGCAACAGAATCTAAAGCCAAATTAGACAGTTTGGGAAGAGCTGAGGTTATAGCTGAAAAACTGAAAGAACAACAAAAAGCAATTGAAGAGGAAGCTAAACTTAAGTCTGAGGAATTAAATTTGAAACAAGAAAAAATAAAGCAGGGAGAAAGACCAGTAAAACTCTTCATTCTTGATAGACAAACTAAAATTGATGATCAATTTAGTTCTTGGGATGGATCTCACAAAACTCTCACAAAGTATGTCAAAGACAATATGAATGATCCGGATAGCTATGAGCATGTAGAAACAAAATACTATGATATGAAAGATCACTTAATCATAATTACAAAATTTCGAGGAGCTAATAGCTTAGGAGGGAAAGTATTAAATTCCCTTAAGGCTAAAGTTGACTTAGAAGGAAAGATCTTAGAAATTATTGAATAGCTCTGTCTAATGATATAAATAAAGCCTATGTACTTATTGTGCATAGGCTTTATTCTTTTTACTTTAAAGCTTTAGCGATGGCTACGCCAACAGCTATAAGCACTGCTACACCGATTATAATGTTTATAAATCTGGCTGTATCTCCGTAAACTGTTACACAGTTATTATTAGAGCATATTGTAGCTTTTTCTGAATTGTATTTTTTTAGGTTTCCCATGGTACAATTTGATATTTGTTCGATTAAGCTATTTGATACTGAGGCGCTTAATCATCTGCCCAAGAAATTACTGATTCACTTAATTTTAAGCTTAATGATGTCATACCACTTTTTTTTCTTTTTTTTGCTAGATTTCCGTTTTGTTTGAGAAATAAACTTGCTATCTCCATCGATATTTATTTCATATCGAGGACCAGCTTTTATAACTTCATTTTCTTTAATCCAGTAATGGGATTCGCATTTAAAGTCCCAATTGCCAATGGATGGATATAAAGAGACAGTTTTTCCGTCAAACGTTATTTTCCAGTCTTTTGGGGACAGCGGAGTAACCACTTCATTACCACAACCACACACGCATTTGTGTATGGTTGTGCAATATTGAAGTGAAATGTAAATTATTCCATCATCGAGCTTTTCCGGGATGCTATCCACAAATTTATGCTGTAGTGTCTGCATTTAGGAGTTGGGCTACGTTAATTGAATAAGTAGAGTGATGCTCCTCTTTTAAATCTTGATAGAAGCCACTCATTTTTTTCCATTTTAATACAGCTAAGACTGCATTCAAAGCGTTTAAATCCGCAATTTGAATATTTGTAGCGTATTCGTTGTTTTCATCGTCACCTTCTGGAATTCTCGAAGGTAGATGAGCATTGCTGGTTGGAGTTCCAGTGGTAGTACGTACCATTCCAATTAGTTTATCATCTACTAAATTTACACCAAGACCAACATCAAAAAAGGGAATGCCCATTAGAAGCAATGTATCAATAATTTTTTTTCTTGCTTCGTTTTTGTCTACGCATATAAATACATAAGACATACTTCTTAAGCTTTCAAAATTATCTTCTGTTACATATTCAGAGTGAGGAATAATAAATTTGTGCATCTTTGAGTACTTATCAAAGTAATACTCAACTTTATCCATCAACTTATTTAGATCCTCATTACTTGCAGCGCCCGGTGAACGAAAGGCATTATGTTGATGAAATTTATCTCCATCAAATAAATGAATTTCCTTTACAGGTGTTTTAGATACAAGATCCAGAATATACGCTCCAGTTCCTCCCAGTCCGATTACAGCGACTTTTTGACCTATAAATTTAGAATTAACTAAATTTATCTCTGCTCTGCTTGAGTTAGTGTCAACATATTGAAATACATCATCTTCAGATAAGTTATTAAGTACTCTAAATGTTTTTTCAGTTACATTTTTGTCTAAAGATTTAGCAGGAGCAGAAATAATTCCGGCATAAGTCGAAACCTTTTGATAATAATCAGGGTAACCATCAGCAGGTTTATTAGAGAAAGAATGGTTTGTAACAACACCATCATATAGTCGCTTGTTTTGACTAGAGTGGCTTATTTGAGTTATTATTTGCCCTTCCCTGTCACAAGGATGATCACCAATAAAATGTATAACATGATTATGGGGACGTGCAGTTGTTGAGTTGTTTGCTAAGGTAAGCTCAGTCACGAGAATTCCATATTTTAATTCTCTTGAGCTATTGATATAGGGTATATGGTGGATAAGTAAATATCCACCTTTATACTCTATCTCATACCCTTCAGTCCTAAGTTGCTTCAAATCAGGACTAGAAATGATAAGTTGTTCCAGCATGATTTATGATTTAGTAGTTGCTGTACAATTAAATACCATTTTATTTTTCACACAAACGACATCACCTTTAACCATAACTCCCTCAGGGTTTTGTTTAGGCCCTTTATCATAAGTTACAGTATAAATGGTTTTATCATTTTCTTCAGCATTATCAAACGCAAGCTTCACAACTTGATTATAAGATATTGTCTCTGCCGGCCAAACTTTTTCCCTACCATTTACTATAATTATAACTGGCAACTTCATTTTGGAGAAGAAGTGTTCAATTCCTGGACGTGCTAAATCAACTTCTTTGTCATTTGGAATAGGTTCATCAACCCACGGGCTATTAATTTTAAGAAATATATCATCTTCATCAGAGATATTAGCAATTTTTCTTATTTCAGCACCAGTGATGTACTGTTTGGTCCAATCATATTTTTTATGATTGATGGTAATTTGAAGGGTCTTATTTTCATGCCCGTTTTTATTTTCTGAGTTCATTTCAGTATTATTTATATATTTTATCTCCAATTACGGCCACTGGTTGGAGTTTACAATGGTCGTGCAGAATTCGCTTACAGAGTTGCATAGTATAAATAATACCACTATATTTGTAAAACGAATTTAAAAAGGTGGTAGGCCTATGGCCTATAACAAAAGTCCTCGAAAACTTAAACCTTTTAATTATAGCCCAATCCACGCTGCAACGTTGATTGGGCTTATTTATATGTGATATTTAGCATCATTTATAGTTAGAATTAAAATTTAACAATACAAAGGTACAACATAAAATCTAATAATACAAGTTTTTGCTAAGTTTTTTTAGCAAAAACTTAGCAAGGTTTAATTTATGCTAAAATAAATTAGCGTTGTTTGGTTTAAATAGCTTATTATTGTACCTTTATAACTGTAATTTAATCATAGAAATCATGAAAACATTAGGTGAAATCTTAAGAGAATCAAGGGAAGTGATGCCTTTAACATTACGACAAGTTGAGGAAGCTACCGGTATTTCAAACGCATATTTAAGTCAGGTGGAGAATGGAAAGATCAAAAAACCATCTATTAATGTACTTTACAAGTTAGCTGGTCTTTACAATATAGAGTTGGATAGCCTGCTTGGTGCATCAGGAGTTGTTGAAAAAAAGACTGCAAAACAAAGTAAACTTCTAAACTCGATAGCTTTATCTGCTGGTACATTATCAAAAGAAGAAGAAGATGAGTTACTCAATTATTTGACATACTTAAGAGGAAAAAATAAAAATAAATAAAAATATATGCTTGATCTAATGTCAAAAAAGGATATTGATAAAATATCTCATGAAATCTTAAGAGGCAGTAAAAGTTTAGATGTTTTTCCCACACCTATTGACAAGATCATTTCTTACTCCGAGCTTGTGGTAAGGGAGGACATTGATTTGACAAAGATTCATACTGGGTATATTTCCCAAGCTTCTGATATCTTGATGAGAGCGGTTTCAAAAGTAAGAGGACTACTTGACAGGAAGGAAAAGACAATTTTTTTGGATCAAACTCAGGGAAAGGAACGGAAAAATTTTGTTAAGTTACATGAAGTTGGACATGAGGTTTTACCATGGCAAAAAAATCTACATGAAATACTACATGATGATGATGAATCATTAAGCAATGATGTAACAGAAGAATTTGAGGCAGAAGCAAATTATTTTGCATCAATAACACTTTTCCAAAATGATCGTTTTATGACTGAACTTAATAAATTAAGTTTAAGTATCGAGTCTCCAATGCAATTGGCCAAAATTTTTGGAGCTTCTGTTCATGCAGCTTTAAGAAGATATGTCGAATGTTCTAAAAATAGTTGCGCTCTTCTTGTATTGGAGAATATATCAAGTCCTCGAGAGGTAGTAAAATGTAATTTAAAAGATAAGTTCCAGTCTGAAAAATTCACAAAAATGTTTGGCGAATTATTGATCCCTTTTGAATTAGGCTATACATGGCCATTCGTGCAGGATTATTATTTTAGGAAGAAATTTAAAAAAAACAACTCTATTAATTTACCTACAGATACAGGAAAGGCTGATTTTACATATCAGTTTTTTAATAATGGTTATAACGCATTTGTATTTATATTCCCAATAGGAGAAAAGAAAAGTTCAAGAACTACGATTATTCTTACCGGGAAGGAATTTGAGGAAGTAAATTAATCTAATATTTTTAGTTTTGTTTTTGTTGTTTAAAATTGTTTTATTTTTGTTTAACGTATAGAGAATTTATTTTATGACTTTTATAGCAAGTGTTGTAGCAAAGGATGGGATAGCGGTAATCGCTGATTCACTTTCTTCGTCAATGGTAAGAACAATTACTCAGGACCGATGGAAGGATTTTTTGAATGAAAAGAAAAAGGAAGTTGTAGAAGGCGCTGATTTTGTGTTTACTGAGGATGAAGTTTCTAAATTGTTCATACGAAAGCCATCTCATACAAAAGATTATGAAAATAAATTATTTGTATATGATAAATATACAACGATAACAACAGCTGGGGGTGGTGTCATTAATGGCAAAAGAATTGATAAGTTAGTTGCTGAGATCAAACAACTAGCTCAGGCTGAAGAAGGTAAATATCTTGCTCAACCAATAGAACAACGAGTTGATCAGTTCTGTAAATTACTTGAATCTGAAATACTTGCTCATATTGGAGCAAATAAAATTATTCAACCAACACATTTTATTATATCACATTATAACAAGTTAACTCAAGAAGCCTCTATTTATACTGTGAAAATTATTATAAATACAGAAGCTACCTTAAAAGAAGATACTGTAGTCTTATATGACAAGGAAAAGGATGATTCTAAAGTTGTTTGTGACGGGCAAAGCAATATATCAAATAGAATATTATATGGAGGCTTAGGGGAGGCTATAGACTGCTTAGAAGACGTTGTCGATTCTGTAAGACAGGAATTAGAGAAAAACGGTTTTGGCGAGGAAAAAGGACTACCTAAAGGATTTTATCAGGAATTAACAAAAACTAAAGCAGAAAGTCTATTTCAAGATCAAAGCCAAGAAGCTCACTTGTTTCACCTTTCAACACTAAGTTTACAACAAGCATCGGATTTGGCGTTTTTATTATTAAAAGTTGAGCGAGATTTTCAGGCTTATACCAAAGATATCCCCACGGTAGGAGGGCAAGTCAAACTAGCAACAATAAATGAAGATGGAGTACACTTTGTCTTAGGAAAAAATATTATAAAACCAACACGGCATTTATAATATTACTTTGCATTTGATAAGATAAAACCCTTACCGCCAGTAATCTCTTTCATTGAATCAGCAAAAATTTTATCTTCTCTTGCTGTCAAAGCCTTTTCTTTAAGAAAATTGTCATAAAATGCTTTAACAAAAGTTGAAGCACCTTTATTTTCTGATTTCTCGCAATCAATTCCAATATTTTCAGCTTTTTTTGTCATGATTTTAATTTAAGGATAAACTTAATAAAATTCTTTATTCAAATATAATAAAAGGGCGACAAATATAAGATTATTTCAATATGATTTTGATAAAAATTGACATTATCTTAACAATGTGCCGGTTAATATAATATACAAACGGTATGCCTACCAAATTTATTGCTTTTTAAGAGATGTTTTTTTTAACGGATCTATACTTTCAAACAAATGTCTGTTTAACTTTAATAGCTAAATCTTCCTGTTATACTCTAAAACTCTCACAAGGGTTTCTATAAATGTAACTTTTGTAAACTGATAATCAGATAGTTAATTTTATTTTTTTCAGTAACTTACATTCATGTAAGTTTTATTATTTATTTTCGTATAAAACTTACACTGATGTAAGTTTTATAAATTAAGATGTATAATGGATAAAGAGATGTTCGATTATTTGCACACTGTGCAAATAGCAAAGCATAAAGATTATAGCAAATTGTATTATGATTACGTTTCAGATAAGAGATATGAAGCATTGTGGAATTTATTTAATGTCAAAAGAAGACGAATATCAGAAGAGTTTATTTCCTATAGATTAATTAATCATTGGGAGAATGAAGGATTAATTTCTAATTTAAGAAATGAAGAAGGTGGTGGATGGAGAAAATATAGTTATATGGATATAATATGGCTATTAATAATGAAAGAGCTTAGAAATTTCGGGTATGGCCTAACTGAAATTAAAAATGTTAAGAACACATTGATTACCGGATTAAATAAATGCGAATATGGTGAACTAGAATTTTACGCTGCCTTATGCTTGACGAGGAGAGTTCCTATTAATGTATTAGCATTTTCTAATAATACGGCTGAGGTTGGCACTTATTATGAGATAATAGACACTTTCAAAAACAAAGGATTACTAAATCATATTTCTATAAACCTTAACTCAATTTTAATGGTGCTATTTCCATCAGAGGATCTTACACCGAGATTTAATGATTTCATTGAATTTACAAACAAAGAAGTGCAAATATTAGAAAGTATAAGAATGGAAAACATTGATAGTCTAGCAATAGAGTATTTGAATGGAGAGCCAGATAGGATAAAAATAAGTAAATCTGAATCCCCAGATATTAAAGTTGCTAATCTTATTATTAAAGATGCCTACCAATCGATTACAACAGAAATTCATAATGGAAAAGTTAAAGTGCATAAGAGACTAATAAAGAAAAAATTAAAAGATTAAATATATGAAAACAAATTTTCACGAACCGGAGTTCATACCAGAAAAAATGGACGGCTTCACTATAAGAGACGCATATGCTTACGCTCGAAAAGTGCCACCAGATATTAAACAAAGGAAAAACTAAATATACAAAGGACCAAGTAATAGAAATTAGAAAGTTCTTATATAAAATAGCAGAAATAGAAAAATTAAATTCTCAAAAAGATGATTACAGGAAAAAAGGTAATTTTTTACACTAGAGTTTCAACAGATGAACAAAAGGAGCATGGCTTTAGTCTTCAGGAACAATTAGTTCAACTAAAAAGATATTGTAAGTCCAATAACAACCAATTTATTGGACATTTTCAGGATGATTGCTCAGCAAAAAGTTTTGACAGGCCAGAATATAAACGATTGCTTAATCTTATTGAGAAGAAAGAAATCGCTGTAGACTGTATTCTTGTGACAAAATCTGATCGATTTTCAAGAAATACCAAAGCAACTATGGACATGATAAGTCACTTAGTAAAACATAGTATTAAAGT
>JAZKDT010000073.1:19826-27024 GCA_040387475.1 Bacteroidota bacterium
CTAATTCAGCTGATTTTTACAAAAATCTTCTTACCTCTGGAACAGCGGAATATTTTAATCTCCTTTTATCTGAAAATACAAGACGAGGGATGAGGCAAGCTTTACGGTCTGGAAAATGGGTTTACAGACTTCCTTTAGGTTATAAAAAAGTAAATGAAAAAATTGTAAGGGATGAAAAAAAAGCTGCTTTAATTCTTGAAGGATTTGAAACAATAGCCTATAAAGGGATCAGTGCAGAAGAAACAAGAAAAATGCTTTTGAAAAAAGGTCTAGAGCCTTGCAGTAAGCAAAATTTTCTAGATGTATTGAGAAATCTTTTTTATACAGGAAGTTACATAATTAAAGAGTGGAAGGAAGAAGCGCAGGAAATAGTAAAGGGAGATTACGAAGCAATAATAAGTAAGGAGCTTTTTAATTTAGTTCAAGAAACTTTAAATGGAAAGAAAAAGAAAGTTCAGTTAAACATTAATAGAAATGAGTTTTTGCCCTTAAGAGGGTTTTTACTATGTAATAAATGTAATAAAAATTTAACCGGGAGTCCTTCACGAAGCCAAAATCAAACGCAGTATTTTTATTATCATTGCCAGCATGGTTGTAAAGAAAGGTTTAGAGCTGATATAGCAAATGAAGCTTTCTTGAGTTATTTACAATCATTTAAAGTAAGCAAAGAAATTATTTCTTTATATTTTGAAATATTGAAGGACACTTTTAAGGATAACCAAAAAGAAAGAGAGGTGTTGATCAAAGAAATTGATAGTCAAATAGCTTCTTGGGAAAAAAGACAGGAGGCAATAGAGCTTAAATACATGGATGATGAGATTGATACCAACACTTATAAAAACCTGAAAATTAAAATCGAAAATGAATTAAATGATTTGCATAAGAAAAGGATAGAATTGGGAGCGGATAAAGCAACATTTAATAATCAATTAACTTATTCAGCATCTTTATTATTGAATATGTATGGGTATTATAAAAGTGCGGATATTGATACTAGACAAAGATTGATTAGTTCGATATTTGCCGAAAAATTAATTTTTGATGGAAAAAATTATCGAACCAATAAAATGAATGAGCTTTTGTCAATACTTACCAGTAATAGCAATGATTTTGAAAAATCGGAAAACAAAAAAGCCGACAGACATGCCGGCTTTTTGACTTTTGCTCCCTCTCCTGGGCTCGAACCAGGGACCCCATGATTAACAGTCATGTGCTCTAACCAGCTGAGCTAAGAGGGAATCGTTTTCCTTATAAAGGAGGGCAAATTTAATATCTATTTTGTAAATAAACAATATATTTGTCAAAATTTTTAATCTTTTTTAATATGAGTCTTTTAGTTGTAGGTACAGTGGCGTTTGATGCTATTGAAACTCCTTTTGGTAAAACCGATAAAATCGTTGGTGGTGCCGCCAGTTATATAGCTTTGGCGTCTTCTTACTTTACGAATGAAATAAACCTGGTATCTGTGGTCGGCGATGATTTTCCAAACGATTTCATGAATACTTTAAAATCGCAGGGAGTTAACCTGGATGGTTTACAAATCAAACAGGGCGAAAAATCCTTCTTTTGGAGTGGTCGTTACCATAACGACATGAATTCCCGTGATACACTTGATACTCAGTTAAATGTGTTGGCAGATTTTGATCCAATAGTGCCAGAATCTTACAAAGACTGCGATTTTTTAATGTTAGGTAATTTAATGCCAGCAGTACAACAAAAAGTATTATCTCAATTGCCTAATCGTCCAAAACTGATCGTATTGGATACCATGAACTTTTGGATGGATATTGCCATGCCGGAATTAATGGAAACTTTAAAAGGCATTGATGTATTAACTATCAATGATTCGGAAGCCCGCCAGTTATCAGGAGAGTATTCTTTGGTAAAAGCAGCTCAGAAAATATTAGCGATGGGTCCAAAAGCTTTGGTTATTAAAAAAGGAGAGCACGGCGCTCTATTATTCAATAAAGAAGAGGTGTTTTTTGCGCCAGCGTTGCCATTAGAAGACGTTTTTGATCCAACAGGAGCAGGCGACAGTTTTGCCGGCGGATTTATCGGATATTTAGCTAAAACAAAAGATATCAGTTTCGAAAACATGAAACGCGCAATCATTTTTGGTTCTGCCATGGCGAGTTTCACAGTTGAAAAATTTGGTACCGAGCGTTTAATTGGCTTATCTCAAAAAGATGTAGATGACAGAGTTCAGGAATTTGTTGATTTAGTACAGTTTGATATTTCTTTAGTATAAAATGAGTTAGTAAAAAAGCCTCCTGTTGTAAAAACAGGAGGCTTTTTTATTTTAGATAAATCACAATTTATAAATTATCTTAGCGTTAAATCCTTGAACGTGAAATTTAATGTCATATTATTCATTTCCCTTTTAATAGGATGTTCGTTTGTTTTTCAAACAAACGAACCTGAGATCCATATTAAATTTCCTGAGCAAAAATCGCGATTGGAGATTGACGGGTTTGGCAATATTTATGTGATCACCGATCATGAAATTGTAAAATACAGCGCTACCGGAAACGTTCAAAAAAAATTCAGTACCAAACGTTATGGCCGCATCGACTTTGTAGATGCGATGAATCCTTTAAAAGTGTTAGTGTACTATAAAGATTTTCAACAGCTTATTTTTCTGGATAGTCAAATGACCGAATCAAGTAACATGATATCTTTGGAAACCCTTGGTTACGAGCAGGCAAGCCTCGTTTGCTCGTCGTCCAACAATAGTTTCTGGATTTTTGATAAGCAAAATAATGAATTGCTGAGATTTGATGCAGAATTAAAACCATTGGTAAAAACAGGTAATTTAAAACGCATTTTAGACATCGATATTAAACCTAATTTTATGCAGGAGCATAACAATTACGTTTATGTTAATTGTCCTAATGAAGGAATTTTGGTGTTTGATATTTATGGAACATTTTATAAAACTATTCCTTTAAAAAATTTAAGGGAATTTAATGTGGTGAATGGCGATGTGTTTTATTTTGAAAATAATACATTGAAGCAATACCAGTCGCAAACCTTTAATACCATCGAAAAACAGTTTGGGGACACACTTATTAAAACTGTATATTGGCAAAATGAGCATTTTTACAATGTTTACCAGGATTCACTGGTAGTGCAGTAAAGTTCGTTTATTTTCTAAAAAATAGTATTTTTAGAAGATGATTAGAATTACCTTATTTTTTAGTTTCATATTCGTTTTTGCAACTGTAGGGTTTGCTCAAACGCCCTATACTCAAACCGTGAGAGGACAGATTACGGATAAGGTTTCTTCAGTGGCTTTACCCGGTGTTATTTTACGGTTGAGTAACGACAGCACTAAAAAAATGGTGACCACCACCGACTCTAACGGGAGTTTTAAACTCGAAGGTATTCCGGTGGGGCGACGTTCTTTTATTGTTAGTTTTTTTGGATATAATACGTTGCCCTTAAACGACATTATCGTATCATCTGGAAAAGAAACATTTTTAAATATCGAACTGGAAGAATCACTGGTGCAGATGGATGAAGTAGTAGTGAATGCCGATGAGGATAAAGACGTGGTGAATAACATGCAGGCTGTAAACGTAAAGACGTTCAGTATTGAGGAAACAGAACGTTACCCTGGTTCACGCCAGGATCCTGCCCGCATGGCTTCCAATTTTGCAGGAGTGCAGGGAACTAACGATAGCCGAAATGACATTGTAGTACGCGGTAACTCACCGGCGGGTTTACTTTGGCGACTGGAAGAGATCGATATCCCTAATCCCAATCACTTTGCTGTTGCTGGCTCAGCAGGTGGGCCAACTGCTATTATCAATAATAAATATTTAGCCAACTCCGAATTTTATACAGGCGCCTTTCCCGCTAACTACGGAAACGCATTGGGTGGTGTTTTTGATTTGCGGATGCGCAACGGGAATAATCAAAAGCATGAGCGTACCTTTCAATTTGGGTTATTAGGAACGGAGCTATCATTAGAAGGACCTATCAGCAAAAAAAGTGGTAGCAGTTATTTCATTAATTACCGGTATTCTACCCTTAAAATGTTAGCCGGATTGAATATTAAATTGGGAACAAGCGCCGTGCCGCAATACCAGGATGGTGCTTTTCGTTTCAATTTTCCAACTAAAAAAGCCGGGGTGTTTTCTTTAAGCGGTATTGGAGGATTAAGCACCATTAAAATTATTTTAAGTACACAAACAGAACGGCCTAAAGAATTGTATGGCGATTTAAACCGCGATCAGTATTTTAATTCAAGTATGGGTGTTGCTATTCTAAACCATAGTTATTCCTTCAACAGCCGCACATTGATGAAAACGTCAGTAGGTTTTAGCGGACAAGGACTGGATGTGAGCCATTACCTGGTATTAAGAGATGAAAAATTTAAACCTAATGATACCCTGCCTAAAATTCTCGGATATAATTTCCTGGAAACAAAAGCAACCCTTGCATGGTTCATTAAACATAAATTAAATCCGAAGAACAGTTTCAAGACAGGTTTCTTTTTAAATGCTTTCCATGTCGATTTTTACGATGAAGCAAAAATTAACTCACGTTACGATACAATTGCACAATATATTAACGATAAACCATATAAAACCCGTATTAATGAACAAGCCGATTTTTATTTAATACAGCCTTATCTTGCTTTTGTACATAAGTTCAATGAGAAATGGAGCACTAACCTGGGAGTATTTGCTCAGTACCTTACTTTAAATGATAGTTGGGTTGTAGAACCCAGAGCCAGTTTACGGTTTCAGTTCAAGCCAAACCAATCGGTTAGTTTAGCATATGGCATGCATAGTCAGATGCAGGCAAGTTATCTTTATTTTGCGGCGCCTGATAGTTTGGTGCGTGAAGGAAGAACCTATTTTAACGCTACAAAACAACTGGATAACAAAAATCTGGGGTTTACTAAAAGTCAGCATGCCGTGTTAGGATATGACTTACAGATTTCAAAATATTTTAGAACAAAGGTAGAAGCTTATTATCAATACTTATGGGATGTCCCTGTTTATGCAGTCCCATCCAGTGTGTCGCTGCTAAACAGAGGGGCGAGCTTTAACCGTTTCTTCCCTATATATACAATGGAAAACAAGGGAACGGGCTATAATTATGGATTAGAGTTTACGTTGGAAAAAACATTTCATAAACATTATTTCTTTTTGTACTCTGCCAGTTTATTTGACAGTAAATTCACTGGAAGTAACGGTAAAACCTTTGATACCGACTTTAACGGGCAGTATATGATGAACGCGTTAGTTGGGTTGGAATACGAAATAGGAAAATCCAGCAAAAATTCGATCAATGTATCTTCTAAGTTCACTTATGGAGGAGGCAAGCGTTACTCGCCCGTTGATGTTGCTGCCAGTAATGCCGTGATGGATGTGGTAGCCGATAACGATAAAGTAAATACGTTACAATTTGATCCTTACAATCGGTTAGATCTGAGAATAGCTTATAAGATAAACGGTAAAAAAGCAAGTTACGAAATAGCCCTTGATCTTATTAATTTAATGAATTCAAAAAATGTGTTGGCATTAAGCTATGCTCCTGATCCGGCTAATATCAATGCCGATCCTTTAATTAAAAATTACCAGTTAGGATTTTTACCGCTTTTTTATGTTAAGGTTGATTTTTAAAATTGTAGTTGGATGCATGTTATGCATTGTGGTAACAGCAAAAGCGCAGGTCATTAATATTGAGGGTAAGCGATTTATGAATGATACCAATGGCTGGGTGGGTAACGCTGATTTTAATTTTAATGTCTTTAATAATACGCAACAGGTATTGCAGTTCTCCAATACATTGCGGATCCAATATCAAAAAAACAGGAGCCGGTTTATTTTATTGAATGATCTTAATCTTATTAAAGCGGGTAACACCGATTTTGCAAATGCCGGTTATCAGCATTTTCGATACAATTATAAAGTCAATAAATGGCTTACGATGGAAGTATTTACACAAACACAATATAACCCAGTTTTAAAATTAGACTTCCGGTATTTAATCGGTGCAGGGCCGCGTTTGAAATTACTGAAAAAAGAACATGCTAAAATTTATATAGCTGCTTTGTACATGTATGAATACGATGATATTGTTGGAGAGGACGCTAATTTGTATGAACACCGGATTAGCTCTTATGTCACCTGCACGTTTTCAATTTTAAAAAACCTGGAATTTACAAGTACAACCTTTTATCAACCTAACCTGCAGAATACAGCGGATTATCGGATAGCCAACGATACTGGACTGGAAATTCATATCAATAAATACCTGAATTTTAAATCGTCTTTCAATATGCTTTACGACACGTATCAGCCCACAGGAATCCCCGATCTGGTATATTCCTTCCGGAATGGTTTATCGATAAAATTTTAGAGATTATTTTTTTGTGGAATCAGCAGCAACACCATTATTTGGAGTAATCGCTACTTCTGCCATAGCATCATCAATAGTTTTACCGATCGAATCAGAGATACGTTTAGCGTTCTCATGCATTTTAAATCGATCTTCGGCTGCAGGTTTACATTTCACCAAGGTTAAAGTTAAAAAGGTAGCTGTTAGAAGAATGTATGCTTTTTTCATATGTGATTTTTATTATCCTTAGTTGTCATTAGGTACACTCCTCATTTTATTGTTTGCATTTAAGGCATGATGAGTATTTCGTAAAATGACGCTTACTGTTTGATATCCCGAATGTAAAGATAATTTTTATTTGGATAAAGAAATTAGAACTATTTATAAATAAAATACTGAGGTTCCAAAAGCAAATATCTTGGGCAAATCTCAGATAAAGCTTACCAAAAATGTGTCAATGAGCTAACTGGTGTTAATGACGCCGAGACATCGTTGGTGTAACGCCGAGATGCAAATTTGTATGGGATATGTTATAAATAAAAAGCCCACGTATCAGAGATACGTGGACCTTTCCTAACTAAACACAAATTCTTAGTGTCCTGTATGAGCGTCAGTAGCTGGAGCAACAGTTTCAGTTGCAACTGGAGCAGCTGTAGTGTCAGTAGTAGCTTCAGTCATTGCGCTTTCTAAAGAAGTAGATAAAGCAGCAGCGATAGAATCAGCAGTTAATTTTGCTTGTTCTTCCATTTTAGCTTTTTCTTCAGCAGAAGGTCCACAAGATACAACAGTTGTAGCGATGATAGCTACTGCGATAATTGAAAATAATTTTGTCATTTTTTTAATT
>JAZKDT010000074.1:0-31278 GCA_040387475.1 Bacteroidota bacterium
AGAAAGCAACAAAAAAATGCAAGCGGAAGAAATTAAACAAAGCTCATTTAAAGAAGAAAAATTACGTAACGAAGCAACTACAATGGCCGCTAAATTTGCTGATGTAACTGTAAAAGTTGGTGCTAAAGCTGGTGAATCAGGAAAAATTTTCGGTTCAGTAACTAACATCCAATTAGCAGATGCATTGAAAAAAGCTGGTTATGATGTTGAACGTAAAAACATTGAAATGAACGAAGATGCTATCAAAGCATTAGGAACTTACTCTGCTAAGGTTCGTTTATTCAAAGAAATTTCTGCAACAATTAATTTTGAAGTTATTGCTGAGTAATTCTTATCTCACAAAATAAAAAACCCTCCCGATACATTATCCGGAGGGTTTTTTTATGATCCAAAAATTAGATCGCGCTTCAGGAACGGCAAAAGTTCAATGATCTTTTGAGTGAAATTGTGCGAGAGAAGAAGCCTTTTAATCCTAGTCAAGTTCTCAACTTCCCTCGAACCGACAAATATCTCAGTATTATTCTTTGCTATTCATGTCTTTTAATAAACTGCGGGAAAACAAAACGATGATAACAGCTCCAAGCCCAAGGCACAGCCATAAAAAAGTCTGGGTCTCAAAAAAGGCAATTTCCCGCTTTACAGGTTGTTCCGATAATACAGCTATTTCCTTAACGGCACCAATGGCAGCAACGGGCAACAATTGTGGGATCTGAGACACAAAATTTCCGAGGTCGTACTCCGGTAACTTCAATTTCATATCCCCATATTTCATGACATACTTTTGATCCGAGGAAAAATCGCAGATAAGATAGGAGGCTAATTGCTTGCAACGGATGGATTCAATTTCTAACGGAGGATTATCTTTGTTTTCAATCTCTATAACCAAATCCTTTTCGTTAAGATGTGGGAGGTCAAAAAACAAAATATCATCAGATTTCAAATTAAACTCAAAAGCCACCTCCCTGTAAGTTTCTGTTTTATGTTTTAGTGGTTGCTCGCGGTTAACATACACAACAGCATGCCGCATATATAAACGTGGCGCCTTGATCTTAAAATCGATCCTGTCAACTTGTTGGTTATTGGTAAAGGAAAGATGAACCAATGTTTTTTTGTTCCTGGTGTCATCTAAAACTGTTTTTGTGAACTCAACATCATTTAACTTTCCGGCTATCACTGAATTTTTAAAACAACCGGCCGAATTAATTTTTAAAGGGTGCGAAAACCAATCGTCAACTGTTAAACGGAAATATTCATAATCGTTTAACGGAAAGTATATGCATTTGTATTGATTACTATATGCGTTATTATAAGCCAGACTTAACTCCTGAAGTTCACTCACGCTATACCATTGTTCCTTGTCATTGCTACCTTCAATAGAACAGTATTTGTAGGCATCCGAATTATTAATATTAAATGCTATGTTGCTGATTTTATCCCTATTCGCATTGCGTATAACTATCTCGGAAAAAGTACTGAAATGATTTTGGGAAACGATCTCGTAAGATATAAAGTCGGACTTGGCTTTTAATAATGGCTCGCTTAAAACAACATAAGGCACTTCCTTTTGTTTGCCATCGTATATCCGCAGGTCATGCAGATCGGGACTCATGAATTTTTTATACTCCGGTGTTAAAGGAATTTTGTACAAAGAATCTTTTGCAATTCCTAAAATTACAGATTCACGTAAAAACGACTGTGCAGTTATGCCCGTGCAGCCAATCACATTTAATATCAAACTAAAAATTAAATGCTTCATATTATTCTGGTCGAATAGTTTGTTCTGCTTTCTTTTCATCATCTAATAACAGTGCTTTAATTTTTTGATACATGAAAGATATAATTAGTAATACAACGCCTAAAATAATAAAGGCTATTATTTTCCCTGCTTCCGACGCATCTTTGATATCGTAAGTAAACAGTTTAATAAGTGTAATTCCTATTAATAGTAAGGCCAA
This sequence comes from Bacteroidota bacterium, assembly GCA_040387475.1. Classification (GTDB taxonomy): domain Bacteria; phylum Bacteroidota; class Bacteroidia; order B-17B0; family Aurantibacillaceae; genus UBA4416. The sequence goes on from JAZKDT010000074.1 coordinate 1,956, forward strand.
AACCCGCAACGTTTTATTGGCACGTTTCATACCGATAAATAAGAAGAGAAATGCCAACACGCCCCAAAGAATAGGAAAACCAATTTTAATGATATGAATGGTACTAATGTCATATAACTCACGTTTCACTCCATACTCTAATGTAGCAATATTTTCAGGTAATGCAAGTTTGGATATATGCAATATCAATTCCGAACTTGTTAAGTATACTAATGCAATGGAAAGAAGTGTGGTATTAAGTGCTTTGCTATATTTAACAGTAGATCCCGGTTTGTGTATAGCTTTATGCATTTGAAAAATGATAAAGCCAAAACACAGTATAGAGATATAATGAAAGATAAAACCAACCTGGATATCATACCCGGCCATAACTGTCTTTTTAAAATCAGTAAGAGGCAATACAGCAAAAAGCAAAATAAATAAACAGGCATTAATAAAATTGAATATATACATAGTAACTGTTGCCCCGGTACTATTCAATTTATTGACAGCCAGGTTAAGTAAACTGAAGTACACCAAATGATACGCGCTCATGATAATAGGGATCGATTTTCCGTAAAAAATAGTTTCATCCAATTGGTAACCCAGCTCAAACAAACCCGTGAAATATAAAAGAACGATAAAACCAATACCCATCAATTTCTTATACATTGTAGGATTAAAAGATATACCAACATATTTTACAGGTTGCGTTTCTCGTTGTAATAATAATGAAATAACTAATAATGCGAACGCCGAAACTAATCCAGTGATGAATCCTTTGTTTAAAATAACATCTACCCGTGTCTCACTATAAGATGTGTAAACACTGGTCCAATCCATAAACAAACTAAAGCACATTAAAATAGAAATGATAGCCGATGCAAATCGATATAACACTATTCCCGATTTTTGGGCTAACCATATTAATAATACAGCCTCCAGTGCCCAGAAAATGGTAATGTAATTGCCTTGCAACTGAACCGGGGCTATTAGAGTTACAAAGGTTAGCGTTAAGCCTATCATCAGGTAAACAAGCTTAGTATCGGATTTGAATTTTTTGTACAACATCCATGAACATCCTAAATTAAATAAAGCCATCAATAAGCTAAATAAGCCTTTTAAATCAGGGTGCGCGTATGAAAGGATCTGCATACCCACGCCATAAAATAAAAAGGTATTACTAATCAAAATAGAGAGGTCCAACACACCAAACTTTTGATTTTCTTTAATGTTATGGATGATATTCATTAAAACAAACACCACATAAAAAATGGCCGCAAAAATCATAGCCCCTTTATACGGAGGGTTTACTCCACCTATCACATCTCTTTGCAACCAAGCAACATACAAAATCATCGTAAAAACATATGCCATAACATTGATCAGGTTCCACTTGCGAAGGTATGCTAATGCCAGCATTCCTAAATCAAGAACTAAAACGTAAACAAATAAAACGACATAATTACCACCACCTGTACTCACCATAAATGGCGTAGCAAAGCCTCCTATTAATGATAAGGCTGCTAACTCCACTCTATCGTAAAGTACTGATATAAATACGCTGAAAGCTGTTATCAATAACATGATAATAAAAGCTGTCGTTTGATTGAATAGTTGATACTCGTGAAAAGCTATACCAATGGTAAAATAGAAGATCGCAATTCCGCCGGCCACAAGTACTGAACTGAAAGCTTTGAATTTTTTATGCAGCTTGTGGGCAAAACCTAATACGATACCACCGCATAAAATACCGATGCCAACTCGCGCTATTTCGTTGATCCATTCTTTATCAATAGCATATTTTACAAAAAAGGCAATGCCAATAACCAACACCGTAATAGCCACTTTGCTTAAAATATTTTCACCGATAAATTTTTCGAGATCAGGATTCTTCTTTCTAAATCCATCATACCAGCCCTCTTTCACCACAACCGACTTAACGGGTTTTTGTTGAACTGATTGAGTGATTTGTATTTCCGGCTGCTTATTTGTTTCCTGCACCGGCTGTTGTTTGATATCATTAACATTTACAACAGGCTCCAGAGGTTTATTAATTACCGGAGGAATAATAGGTTCTACTGGTGTTTTAATAACCGGAGGAATAATTGGTTCAACGGGTTTGCTAACCTGTTCTGCCACCTTCTCGGTTTTTTGAGACACAGTTTGCTGCGACTGAAGAAATTGAATTTTCTTAAGATACTCCTCAATATTTGAAATTTTTCTTTCTAAGAGAGTGATCCTGGAGTTTTTGGAGGCATTAAAAATAACCAATAATAAAATAGTGACTATCGATAAAAAAATCAAAAATCCTTCCATATATAAAATTTTGCTTTATATAAAGATACACTTTTTGGGAAACAAAAAAATTATTACTGGATACACTCTATAAGCTTTTAATCCTGCAATTCAAGCCAACGCATGGTTTTTTCATCTATCTGAGATGAGATAGCCGTAAACTCATTAGACAGCTTTTCAATCTCTTTAACATCCGTTGCTCCACTTGCCAGCAAATTTTCTATTTCCGTTTTTCTTGCTTCCAATTTTGGTAACTCGGAGTCCAATGTTTCCAATTCTTTTTGTTCTTTAAATGATAATTTCTTTTTATCACTATTGGGTATTGAAACAGACATCTGAGCGACCGGTTCCTGTTGAATGGTTGTTGCTTCCAGCTCTTTTTGCTTTTGCTCTTTAGCCAGCTCTTCTGCATCATCCTCGGTATCATATTTCCATTGGCGATACTCACTGTAGTTACCAGGAAAATCTTTTACCACACCGTTCCCCTCAAAGGCAAACACGTGATCTACTAACCTATCCAGGAAATAACGGTCATGCGACACAATTAACACGCAACCCTGAAAGTCAAGTAAGAACTGCTCCAGGGTTTGCAGCGTAATAATATCAAGGTCATTGGTGGGTTCATCCAGAATTAAAAAATTAGGATTACGAACCAATACAGTCAAAAGGTATAACCGACGTTTTTCGCCACCACTTAATTTACTTACATGCCCGTACTGAACTTCCGGTGCGAAATTAAACCGTGTTAATAATCCTGAGGCACTTAATGATGTGCCGTTTGCTAATGGTATAAATTCCGCGATATCCTTTACTACTTCTATTACCCGTTTATCATCCGCTACCTGAATTCCCTTTTGAGAATAATAACCAAATACAATTGTATCTCCAACTGACACCGTTCCGGCGTCAGGAGGTTCAATGCCTTGTAACATATTAATAAAAGTACTCTTCCCTATCCCGTTCGGGCCAACAATTCCAATCTTCTCTCCTTTAATAAAGGTGTAAGAAAAAGGATCTAATATCTTTTTTTCTCCAAAGGCCTTCTGCAAATTACGAACCTCTAATATCTTACTACCGATACGTTCTACCTTTACGCTTAACTCAATTTTTTTCTCTACGCTTTTCTTACGTGCTTTTGCTTCTACATCAACAAATGCGTCGACACGAGATTTCGATTTAACCGTACGTGCGCGGGGCTGTTTACGCACCCACTCCAATTCGCGACGGTATAAATTTTTTGCTTTCTCTAATTCAGACGCTGCCATCATCATACGCTCTGCTTTCTTCTCCATATAATAATCAAATTTACCCTTGTATTCATAGAGTTCATGATTATCAATTTCAATGATACGATCACATACTTCATCCAAAAAGTAACGATCATGCGTTACCAATAAAATGCTTTTTTTATAACTGCGTAAATATTCTTCCAGCCACTCAATAACGGTTACATCCAGGTGATTGGTTGGTTCATCCATGATCAACAGATCCGGTTCATTTAAAATAACCTGCGCCAATGCTAACCGCTTTTTTTGTCCGCCGCTTAATGTGCTCACTTTTTGTTTTAAATCATTTAAACCGAGGTTAGCACATACTAACATGATCTGGGTTTCCACATTCCATGCCTCCAAATCATTCATCCTATTGGTTAATATATCCAATTGGTTTTCGGTTTTTTCTGTTGGGTTGGCATAATGCGTCTCCACCAAATGCGTGTAATCAATCGAGGTTTTAACCATTTCGCTGTCACCGGCATAAATAGCCTGTTCTATGGTATGATTATCATCTAATGAGGGCTCCTGGCTCAAAAAAGAAATACGCAATTCTTTTCTGAAAGCAATATCACCGCTGTCAGGGATTTCGATACCCTGTAAAATTTTAAATAAAGTGGACTTACCGGAACCGTTCTTTGCGATCAAAGCTACTTTATCGCCATAGTTAATTCCGAAATTGATATTTTTAAAAAGGACTTTATCGCCAAAACTTTTACTTAATTGATTTACTGAGAGAAGATTCATTTATTTTGATTGTAGAATTTGAAAGTAGTTATAAGATTTGATTACGAATTATATACGAATGTACGAATCTAAGCTTGCAAAGCTTATCATACACAGATTCGTATATTCGTAATGATTCGTATTCATTTTAATTTTTAAGATTTTTTTCAATCAGGTAAGTTAACTTATCTTTATTGAGATTCGTATTTATTTCGCCGTTTACCGTTAACGAAACACTCCCCGTTTGTTCAGATACAGTAATGGCAAGTGCATCGGTTGTTTCCGTTAATCCAACCGCTGCGCGATGCCTCATGCCAAAATGTGAAGGAAAATTTTCTTTCTCAGTTACAGGTAAAACACAGCGTGCTGCGATGATGCGATTATCTTTAATAATGACCGCGCCATCATGCATGGGACTATTTTTATAAAAAATATTTTCAAGCATCTTATCTGTTAATGCCGAATCAACAATTTCACCTGTGTTCACATAAAATTTAAGATCAGATCTCCTCGACACAATAATCAGCGCACCTGTTTTTGTGTCGCTCATATTAAAGCAGGCGCGAACAACAGCATCAACATCCAACACAAAATCAAGCGAGGTGCCGGATTGATTTGAAAATGAAAAGATATTTCTCCAATTGTTATTTTTTATAAAATCATTGGAACCAATATATAACAAAAATTTTCTTATCTCCTGTTGAAATACCACCATCACGGCTATCACTCCAACATTAATGAATTTCCCTAAAATAGATCCCAGTAATTTCAACTCAAAAGCACGCACAATAATCCAAACCACATAGATCAATGCCAACCCAATAAATACGTTTACTGCAGCCGTGCCTTTTACCATTTTGTACAACTGGTAAAGCATCACAGCTACCAAAAGTATGTCAATGGCGTCGGTAATTCCAAAAGAAATGAATAATATGTAAAATGGCGGTAACACGGCCCTAAAGATACCTTTTTATAGCATATTACGGGCGTTTTTTGGGAGAAATTGATTAGTAAACAGGGTTTTTAAATCTTGACTCCCATAATAAGCACATCATCCACCTGGTCGAGACTTCCTTTCCAATCCTCAAATTTTTGACCTAAAATATCTGCCTGCTCTTTTGTTGGCAGTTCGCATATCGATATCAAAATATCTTCCAATTGTTTATATCTGAATTTTTTTCCTTTTGGGCCACCAAATTGATCGGCGTAACCGTCTGTAAAAGTATAAACTACATCTCCTTTTTTTAATTCAATTTCATTAAAGGTAAAAGAGATACTGTCGTCATGCCCTTTTCCCACCGGCATTTTATCAGCTTTACATGCCAATAATTGTTTGTCGCGAACAATATAAAACGAATTATTAGCTGCAGCGTACTGCAACTTCATCGCATTCAAATCAATTTTACATAAGATCGCATCCATGCCATCTTTACTCTCCTCCGTACCTTCTGCATTTAATACTTTAATGATCTCAGTTCTCACGTTATTGAGTACACTATCTGGTCGTGTAATTTTATTTTCGTTAATCACCTGGCTTAATTTACTAATGTTTAGTAAACTCATGAAAGCGCCCGGAACTCCATGTCCGGTGCAGTCTGCCGTAACGTAAATAAAACCCTCAGGCGTGGGCGTTGCCCAATAAAAATCGCCACTAACAACATCTTTTGGCTTAAATAACACAAAATAATCATGCAAATTAGAGGTTAATAAATTATCACTTGCCAATAAAGAAAACTGTATACGTTTTGCATAGGCGATGCTGTCCAATATTTCTTTTTGTTTCTCTTCTATGATATCTTTTTGCTTCAATATATCTTTTTGAAATAAAAGGTTTTCCCGTCTGAAAAACACGAAGAATAAAATAGTAACCACAAAAAGAATAAATAAATTTATTACACTGATTACATCCTGAGCTTTTCTCATTTCGTCTGTGTAGGTCAAAAATCCTTCTATTCCTTTTAAACCGATGAGCATGGCAAAAAACGATATGACAGCAGTTGCGAGGAAAACCTTTAAAGTCAACGCACTTTCAAATAAGGCAATGCTGATAAGGCACATGATCAGCATGAAAAAATGCAGATTGGATTGCAATCCGTAAAAAATAGTTCCAAAAATAAAATAGATCAATCCAAAAGTACAGGTAATATAAATTGCAGCGTTATAGTGGTGCTTTGAATGTAAATAAAAGCCAAAGCTCGATGATATCAGGAAACCAATATTTAAAACAATAATGCCTGTCATTTGAAAAGCAATTGCTGCAGGAATATATCCAATCATGGTGATGATTGTAATAAAAGATATCAGGTTGCTGACCCGTATCCTCCTGTTTAAACTTTCAGAATTTGAAGGATGAATTCCAATATTTAGTATTTTTTTTATCATGCTCCTACAATTTAATTCCGATGATCAGTACATCATCCACCTGTTCCAATCCACCTTTCCAGCTTTCAAATTGTGTTCCCAATATTTCCGATTGCAGGCTCAGTGGTTCATTCATTATATTAATAAGCAATTCATTTAGTGCTTTGTATTTGAATTTCTTGCCTTTCGGACCGCCAAACTGGTCAGCATAGCCATCGGTGTATAAAAATAACTCATCTCCTTTTTTCAAATCAAGATCAAACAATGAAAAATCTCTTTCTTTTTCACCTTTTCCAATCGGCATGTTGTCTTTTGGATGGAGAAGGATTTGCCCATCCCGTACAATAACAGGAGCATTATTAGCGGCTGAATAGGTTACTTTTCCTGTTAGTTTATCAACCTGTATTAAAACGCCATCCATGCCGTCTTTATGCTCTCCACTGCTAATACTTTCAATTAAACGTTTCCTGACATAATTAAAAATATCGTTAGGCTGGGATATTTCTTTTTCCTTTATAGCTTCGTTTAAGAATCCGATATTTAATAAGCTCATAAAAGCGCCGGGAACTCCATGTCCGGTTGAATCGCAAATTGCCAGGTAAAATTTATTATTGTGTTCTGCGGCCCAGTAAAAATCGCCGCTTACTATATCTTTAGGCTTAAAATACACAAAATGCGAGCTAAAGTTTTTTGTAAACAGGTCGTCATGTGCCAGTAGTGCATACTGTATTCTCTTGGCGTAGTTAATTGAATCTACGATCTCTTTTTGCTTTTCTTCGATAACCTGCTTTTGATGCTCAATTTCTTTTTGTTTTTGCTCTACTTCGTCTTTTTGCTTAGTAATTACCTGGTGAGCTTTCTTTTTCTGGCGATATACTCGGTACATAAAAATACCAAATAACATGGATATAATCAGGCTGACAATAATGAAATAAGATATGATTTTTTGCTGCCGGATGGTTTCTGCCGACAAATCATTTTGCTTTTTTAATAAAACATTCTGCTCCTCTTTTTTCTCTGTTTCATATTTGGTTTCTACTTCCAGTAATTGCCTGTTCTTTTCAACATTCAGTACGGAATCTTTAAAGCCATTATACTTTGTATAATACTCTAACGATTTTTCAAAATTCTTTTTTTGTTTATATGTCTCTGAAATATTAAGGCTCACATTTTTCAGATCATCATAGGCTTTTCTTTCCGCAAAAATGTCGTACGACTTCAGGAAAAATTCAAGTGCACTGTTAATATTGCCCTGCTTTTTATACGCTTCACCAATTACCTGGTAGGTTGCTGCAATACCATAGGTATTATTAAGTGTTTTTAACTGCTGCACAGCGTTATCAAATGTTCGAAATGCCTCATTAAATTGATTAAGTTCAACCAAGGCATTACCTATTAACGTATAAGACACCGCCAAAGGATAAAGTGCATCGGGCAAATTTTTAAAAATATCTTTCGCCCTTGTAAAAAACTGAAGCGCTTCAGTACTATTCTTATTGAGCATATGAATATTTCCGAGTCCAATAGAGGAAATGGCCATCATATATTTGTTCGAATCGAGCTCAGCAATTTGAAAACTTTGTGTATACGCTTCCAATGCCTTTTTTTGATTATCAATTCCCATGTAAGTATTGCCCAGGGAATTCATTAAATTACTCATCGCTCTTCGGTTGTTGGCTTTTTCGTAGATCCTATAGCCGTCAATATAATTAGCTAAAGCCAGTTGATACTCCCCTTTTCCATTGTAGTAGGATCCAATTGTGTTATATGCTTGCCCGGAACCTTTAAAAAAATTTATTTGTTTTGATAGTTTAAGGGCTTGTTTGGCATAATGTAAACAACTGTCTGATGCTTTTTCTTCAAAAACATCGGCAATTTCATTTAACACATTTGCCCTTGAGGTATCCGCAAGATCTTTAGATATCAATACTTTACGTAAACTATCTAATTTATTAGAACAAATGCCAAAGCCCGTAAATAAACAAATAAATATAAACAGCCACAATTTGCGCATGTAACAAATATACTTATTCGGCAGCAAATCCAACTATAAAACAAAGGTCTAAAACCGGATTCCAATCACGCAAACATCATCCACCTGTTCGAGATCGCCTTTCCAATCTTCAAAATTTTTGGTAAGCTTTTTTGATTGTTCTTCTAATGGTAATGATGCATTAGCAGATAATAATTCGTTGAGCGGTTTGTATTTAAATTTTTTACCTCTCGGGCCACCAAACTGATCAGCATAGCCGTCGGTATATAAATACAGCGTGTCACCACTTTTAACGGGCGTTGAAAATGCTGTAAAGCGATCTGTCTTCTCACCTTTTCCGACCGGCATTTTATCATAACTTAAATGTTTGCTCATACCACCCGATATTATCACCGGATGATTGTTTGCTGCGGCATATGTTAAACTGCCTGATCCTTTAATAAATCTCAATAGCACTCCATCAAAACCATCTTTCTGATCATCGTTGTTTATACTTTCAATTAATCACTTTCGCACATAATCAAATACTTTACCTGGATCCTGGATGTTTTTTTCCTTGATGGCTTCGCTTAAAAATCCTATACTCAATAAACTCATAAATGCCCCCGGAACGCCGTGTCCGGTGCTATCACAAACCGCCAGGTAAAAATCACCTTCATGCTCGGCCGCCCAATAAAAATCGCCACTTACAATATCTTTAGGTTTAAACAGAATAAAATGACTGTTTAAGTTCGCATTAAATAAATTGTCCTGAGCCAGTAAAGCATATTGTATACGTTTTGCATAATTGATAGAGTCCACTATCTCTTTTTGATGAGCTTCCAAAATATACTTCTGATCTTCTACCACTTTTTTTTGCGACTGGATGATCGCATTTTGTTTTTGAGTTACTTTAACTTTATTATACATGAATATCCCAAATACAACACAAATAATTAAACCGCCAATACCCGCGTATATGATGGTGCGCTGTTGTTTGGCTTCAGCTATATAAGTAAGCTCTCTTTTTTCCTGTTCGGCCTGCGAAATAACTTCCTTTTTTTCGAATTCGTATTGATATTGTTTTTGAACCGTACTTCGATGCGTCTCGTCGTTACTTATACTATCGCGCATCTTCACCGACAACTTCAACATTTCATGTGCTTTATTGAAGTTACCTTCACGCTGATATATATCTTCCAACAGGGTAGCAGAGCCCGCTATATTGTGCGGATATCCTATTTCTCTTGATAGTTCAAGAGCTTCTTTGCCATACGCCAGTGCTTTAGCGGTTAATCCGCGTTCGAGATAGATTTGACCCAGATTATTTAAAGAATAGGCAATACCCTGTACATCATTAATCTCACGTCTTATTTCCAGGCTTTTTGCGTAATAATATTCTGCACTGAAATAATTTTTCTGATTAAAATAAACAATGCCAATGTTTTGCAAAGAATACCCTATTCCCTGTTTATGATTAATTGCTTTCCTGATATTTAATCCCTTAAAATAATAAAACAATGCCTTTTTATGCTTACCCGTTTTATCGTAAATGTTGCCGATGTTGCTGAGCGATTGTGCCTGCCCGTGTTTGTCGCCAATTTGGGTTTGTATTGCAAGACTTTTGTTGTAGAACTCGAGCGCTTTCGGATACTGGTTCATGGTATTGAAAATATGTCCGATATTATTCAACGAATAAGATTGCCCCGACTTATCACCAATATACTCCTGCACTTTCAAACTTTGATGAAAGTAATCCAATGCGCCGGTTATATCGCCCTGATTATTGCTCAGGTAGCCTTTATTGTTAAGATAATCCGCATAATGCCTTGTTGCTTTTTCGCTAATTTTTGGCTCCGGGCTACTCATTAGTTTTTTAGCTAAGGGACCTAATTTGTCGTTATACTTAGACCATTCGGCGTCGTCGCTGATGGCTTCTATTACGATCGTCAATATCGATAATTGATGAGTATCCTCTTTTGCTGTTTTTACGTATTCGATCAGAGAATCCAGTCGGCGTTCCTGCGATTGTAATGCAAGTATTTGCAACAACATTGATAACAACAGCCAACATCCTTTCTTCATAATTTAATTTATTACTGAACCTGATAAATACTATTTCACAAACAGTCAGTCAACTTTAAAAACTTAAATCTTTATTCCTATAAGCGTTACATCATCCACCTGCTCCAGGTTACCTTTCCAGTCATTCATAGCGTCTTCTATTTTTTGGTGCTGTTCATTAACGGGCAGTGTGGATACAGAGATTAACAATTCCTTTAGCTTTTTGTACATGTATTTTTTTCCTTTCGGGCCACCAAACTGATCGGCCATTCCATCGGTTAATGTATATATAAGGTCGTTTTTTTGCAACATAAACTCACGCTGCGTAAATGAATTTTGATCCTTATCATGTTTTCCCACAGGCATTTTATCAGGTGCAAGTTCTATTAACTGATTATCTCTAACCACCCAAATGGGATTGTTAGCAGCTGCGTAGGTTATTTTACTATTGCCAGCATCAAAACTTATCAAACTGCAATCCATACCATCTTTTCCTCCTTCAGCGCTACCATCGTTTTTTAAACGATCAACAATAAAGCGGCGCGTGTTATTTAAAATCTCTGAAGGATGGCATGCCCCAAGTTCAATTGATTTTTCGAGTGCCGAAATATTTACAATGCTCATAATAGCGCCCGGAACACCATGCCCTGTGCTATCAGCTGTCATTAATGCAAATTGTCCGTTAGCTAATGTACCCGCCCAGTAAAAATCACCGCTAACAACTGCCTTAGGCTGAAAAAACACAAAGTATTCGCGGAGATGCTTATCCAAAATTTGGGACGACGCTAAAAAACTATGTTGTATACGCTCAGCATAATTGATACTATCAAGGATCTCCTTCTGCTTTTCTTCAACGATCGCTTTTTGATTTTCGATGATCACATTTGTTCTTTGTTTTTGTTTGAATGCTCTGTAAGAAATACCGGCCGTTATAAGCATTAATATAAATCCAAAAGCTGCACCATATGAGTAGAGTTTTTGTTGTTGAATTTCCTGTTCATGTCTCAATTCTTCTTTTTCGATGACTTCCCTGTTTTTTAAACTATCGGCTATGGCCTTTTTATCAAAATCATACTGCAACTTTGCCTGACTTGATTTCCGGTTGTTATCCTGGCTCATTAAACTATCCCTGTAAAGGATAAAAAGTTTGGTATGATCATACGCTCCTTTAAAATTAGCTGAACTGCTATCGAGGGTTGTATAAGCTGAGTAACTATCTCTCAAACACTCAATGCACCCAATCTGTTGTGAAAGCATGATAGCCGAATCTATCAGTGCCTTCGAGTGGGCATAATTTTTAAGCTGCGTTGCGATATTAGAAAGTCCGAGATAACCATAAGAAATATTTCGCTTATCATCCATTTCCTTTCCTAGTCTCAAAGAAATACGATAATACCCTTCGGCTTCTTTTAGTCTTTTTGTAGCGACATATATCTGACCCAGGTTACCAAGTGCAGCAGCCACATTTTGCTTGTCTCCTAACTCTTCAAAAATTATCTTCGACTTTAATACATGCTCTTCGGCCTCTACCATTTTTTTTTCGTACATCTTCACCATTCCAATACCGGATTCGGCATACCCAATTCCACCTTTGTCGTTTAGCTTATTAAAAATAGCCAGCGATTTCTGAAAACAGTTCATCGCCTCTGCATATTTTAATTGCTGCACATACACGCTACCCATATTAATATACGTGATGGCAGTACCATTTTCATCGCCTATTTTCTCGTGAAGTTTTAAGGCGTCGAACTGAAACTTTAAAGCCTCCGGTAACTTGCCAAGGTATTCATAAACAATAGCCAGATTTCCATAGGAAGCTGCAATACCATCAATATCATTAAACTCCTTTCTGATGGTTAGCGACTTATTGTGGTAATCGATCGACTTGATATAATCTCCGCGATAATCGTACACAATACCTAAATTGTTACATGCCACTGCCAGACCCTTCTTGTAACTTAATTTTTGAGAAAGATTTACTGCTGCTTCACTCAAAGAAATTGACTTATCGTAAATTCCTCGTTCGAGATATATTTTACTAAGGTTATTCAATGAGATAACTCTCATGGTGTCTTCTTTAACTACCTTCAGCTTTTTCTCCAATGAGTCGATGATCCGATCCGAATTCTGTCCGGCTAACGAAAAACCGATAATAAGCAATAACGTTACTGCATACGTTTTTAATTTATCCATGGTTTAAAACACTAATATCAATTACTGTATTTTTTGCTGTTTGCACAATTTAAAATTTAATACCCACTACGCACACATCATCTACCTGCTCTAGTTCACCTTTCCAGTCATCAAATATGGTACGCAACATTTTTTCTTGCTCGCTAAGATCCCGAGAGGAACCCGATAATAAAAGTTCGTTTAACGTTTTATACTTAAATTTTTTTGCTTTTGGCCCGCCAAACTGATCTGCAAACCCATCTGTATATAAGTACAAAATATCTCCCGATTGGGGTTCAATTGCAAATGATCTGAAACTCTCCATGCGTTCACTTTTTCCAACCGGCATTTTGTCTGTATCCAGTTCTTTAAAACTATTATTCCGAACCAATAGAGGCGCATTATTTGCAGCTGCGTAGGTTATAACGTTTGATGCTTTATCGATGCACACCAATATGGCGTCCATACCATCCTGCTGCTCTTCTTTACTTATATTGGCAATGAGTCTTTCCCGCACATAGTTCAGGATCTGTTTTGGCTCTGTAATGTTTTTTTCTTTTACTGCTTCGTTAAGGTAACCAATATTTAACAGGCTCATAAAAGCACCCGGTACTCCATGTCCTGTAGAGTCGCAAACAGCAATATAGCAATTACCGGCATGTTCGGTGGTCCAGTAAAAATCGCCACTCACAATATCTTTTGGCTGATAAAATAAAAAGTAGGCTCCAAGGGTTTTCTGTAATTCTTCCATTGAGGGCAGCATGCATTGCTGAATTCGTTTTGCATAATTGATACTGTCTGTTACCTCTTTATTTCTTTCGGAAATTGTTGCATAGGCATTTTTTAGCTCCACATTACGCAGGCGTTCTATCTCCTCTTCTTTTTCTTTCAATAATGAATTCTGCAGTTTTTCGATCTTCGACTCTGTATCTGCTGCAGCAGATGCTACAGTTAGCTGCAATAACTTTCCCTGATACAGAAATGCCTGTTTGTAATTTCCTTGTCGTTGATAGATTCCTGCAAGGTCTTTATATATAATAGAAAACTTTGGGTGCGAATTCACTTCAATAGCGACCGCTTCTGCTTCCGTCAGTATATCGAGGGCCTTCACGTCTTCTCCTGACTCAATATATAATGTAGCAATTTCAGTAAGACTGCTGATCACAAAATGATTGGCTTTATACTTACGTCTTATTTCCAGTCCTTCCAAAAAATAGGCCAGTGCCTGTCCGTAATTTTTTTTCTTTTTATATAATTTTCCAATGTCGGTTAAAGCACGGCTCTCACCAAGTACATTATTTTCAGTTTTAAAAATATTTCTGCTTTTAAGTCCAAGTTTGATAGCATCATCATATTTTTCCTGTTCGGTATAAATGTTGGTTAAACCGGCATACAAACGGGGTGTCCAGAAACTCTCAACCTTTTCTGCAACTGAAATACCTTTAGCATAATAAATTTCCGCCTCCCGTAATTTGTTAAGATCTTTATATACAGTGCCAATTACATAGTAGGCCATCAGGGTGTCCGCATCTGTGTCGGCACAGCTTTCATAGTAATCAATGCCTCGTATGGCATTATACAGAGCCACTTCTAAATTCCCCGCAGTATTATTAATAATAGATGCGGTAAGCATGGTGTTTGCTATCCATTTTTTGTCGTCAAAATCCTTAAATATCTGCATAGCCTCGTCAAGTTGCGCCGTTGCTAAAGCAAAATCATGCTTCATAATAAATGATCCCATGCCAAGGTTCAACAAACTTCTTGCGATGCCAAAAGCATAACCTGTTTCTTTGGCTTTTTCAAAAGCAGTAGAGGCAAGCGTTACCGGATCATACCCATCCTGTGGAACTCCACGAAAGGTCCAAACCTTTTGATTGATTTCATCAATCATTTTATGGTCATCCGTATATCCTGGTATCGCCTCCAATAAACTAATCCTGGTTCCTCAATTTCACCATGGTTAAAATAGTTGCAATACCTACGGTTTGTCCCGCCTGGTCAACAGCATCATATTTTTCCAGGATATTCATAGAGCTTGCATCATAGATGTCTACTACCCATTTTACAATACCTACTTTGGTTTCGGTACCATCAGCTGCTGCCAAAGGTTTATCATTGGCAAGCTTTTCTTTACAGGTAAATTTTACGCCGATGGTCATACCCGGATAAATAGGTCGTGTAAACCGGCACTCATCAATTCCGTAGTTCAGTAACACCGGGCCTTTTGCCGGATCCACAAATAGACCGGCCGCTTTTGATAAAATAAAATAGCCATGAGCTACCGTACGTTTGAAAATAGTTCCTTCTAATGCATCCGGCTGTAAATGCGCATAAAACTTATCGCCGCTTAGCGCAGCAAAGTTTGTGATATCTTCTTCGCTTACCGTATGTGTAGGCGTGATAGTTGTTTCACCTACATCCAGGTCCTCAAAATACTGGCGAAACGGATGTACATCTTTAATAATTTGTTTAGCACCCACCTGGTAGCTGTTCAAAATAGCGGTAATCATGGTTGGAGAACCCTGAATAGCTGTGCGTTGTAAATAATGAAACACACCGCGTTTACCTCCCATCTCTTCGCCACCACCTGCGCGGCCAGGACCACCATGAACTAACATTGGCATTGGTGAACCATGACCGGTACTTTCTTTAACACACTCCGCATTCAGTACTAAAATACGGCCATGCATACAAGCAGCACCAATCGTGTATTTACGCGCAATACTTTCATCTGCTGTGATAATAGAACTAACCAAAGAACCTTTACCCATTTTTGCAAGCTCAATCGCTTCATCAATAGTATTGTAAGGCATAATGGTACTTACCGGACCAAACGCTTCTACATTATGGCAATCTGTATTGGTAAACGGTTTATCATTGTAAAAAATAATAGGCGGCATAAAAGCTCCTTTGTTTTTATCGGCGCCTTTTACTTCAAAATTCTCGAAGTTACCAATGATGATCTTTTGTGTTTTAGATAATAGCTCTACTTTTTCTTTTACTTCGATGAGTTGCGATTGCCCTGCTAAGGAACCCATGCGCACACCTTCCACATTAGGATCACCGATCACATTTTGTGCTAAACGTTTTCCTAAAGCGATTTGCACATCTTCCACCATGTTTTCGGGAACAATGATCCGTCGCACAGCCGTACATTTTTGTCCGGCTTTAGTGGTGATCTCTCTTGCTACTTCTTTAATAAAAATATCAAATTCTGGCATGGCTGGGGTTACATCGGTTCCCAATACACAACAGTTCAGCGAATCGGCCTCCATGTTAAAATGAACAGCCTCCTGTAACAAACGCGGGTGTGCTTTCAGCATTTTTCCCGTAGAGGCTGATCCTGTGAACGTAATAATATCCTGGCTTTCTACATGATCCAATATACCATTGGCACTACCGCAAATTAATTGCAAAGCACCTTCGGGTAAAATTTTACTGGCGATAATTTCCTTCACAACGGCTTCCGTTAAAAAAGACGTTAAGGCTGCAGGTTTCACAATAGCGGGCACTCCTGCTAACCAGTTCACCGCTACTTTCTCTAACATACCCCACACCGGGAAGTTAAATGCATTGATGTGAATAGCAACACCCTCTTTAGGTACACAAATATGATGACCGATGAATGTATTATTTTTGGATAAACGCGCTACATCGCCATCATAACAATAAGTTTCGTTAGGAAACTGGCGACGCAAAGATGCATAGGCAAATAAATTACCAATGCCGCCTTCAATATCCACCCAGCTGTCAACGCGGGTAGCGCCGGTTGCCCAGCTCACTTTATAAAAATCTTCTTTTTTACTTTGTAAATGCATGGCCAATGCTTTAAGCATCATCCCTCTTTCCTGGAAGGTCATTTTGCGTAGTTTTGGTCCGCCCACGGTACGCGCGTAATCGCACATTTTTGCAAAATCCAGCCCTTTGCTGCTGGCTGTAGCCACTACATCGCCTGTAATGGCATTAAATAAGTCTTGTCCTTTATCTGCTCCGGCAACCCATTGGCCCAAAGCGTAGTTCTGTAATGTGTTCATGGTTTAGTTTAGCTAATAAGCATTAAATATATAAAATTGAACGGAATTACCGGGGTTTTTGGAGATTAAATTGGGGAGATTATGCTGGACGTAGGAGTGACCTCCAGCATGGCAGTGAGGAATTTTAAAATGGTAGTAAGGAGTTCCGCGGCTGTTTTTATTTGTAATACAGGTTTATTCAATTAGCCGTGTCGAAATTAAAAAATCAATATATAAATTTATAAATAGGATAATAACTTGTTCGGAGATAAAGAAGCTAAAAAATAACCTTGTAACTTTAGCTAAATTGTCCGTTATATTCAACTTAACCAGGCATTTTAATCTGACTAAACCTTTATGCAAAAAATCTACAGGAGCAAAGCCATCATCTTAAGCCTTTTTATGCTGACTGTTATAGTCCAATCCTGCCACTATAAATCTTTTCTCAAATACTACCTGCCTTCCAAAAAAACGCATCTTCCAAAATTCAATACCTGGGACAAGTTTGTTGGCTCCAACAACAACCCTTTACGTTCTTCCTATGATATTACTTGTTACGATTGGCTGGTGCATGTGCATCCTGAACAAAAAGAAATAAGCTCTACCATGAAGATCTATTTCCGGATGGAATCTCCGCAGGATAGCATCATGCTGGATATACAAAAGCATTTATTAGTTGATGATATTAGGAGCTCAGTTACCTTAAAAAAAACCAAACGCAAAAAAGATATCCTGTTCATTGTGTTTAGCCGTGAGCTTCAAAAAGGAGAACAGGTAATGCTCGAGATTTCCTACCATGGACGGCCCGTAAGCATGTTCGAATATACAGCCATTAACTGGGGCAAAGACAAAAATAATAAACCCTGGGTATGCACCGCTACCGAAGGCATTGGCACGCACCACATGATGCCTTGTAAAAATATGCTGAATGATGAGCCAGATAGTTGCTTTATTCGCGTAGGCGTTCCTAAAGATCTTGTGGGTGTTTCTAATGGCAAACTGGAAAGCATTACAGAAACAACTGTAGAAAACATTTATAACTGGTCGGTTCATAATCCTATCAATGTATATAACATATCGTTCAACGTGGGTGATTATACCAAACTGGAGAAAGATTATAAAGATATTAACGGCGTTGATCATAAAATGGATATTTACGCGTTATCGTACAATAAAACCATAGCCGACACTTTTTACGACCAGGCCCCTGTTATCATGCGCAGACTGGAAAACCTGTTTGGCGTTTATCCCTGGTGGAAAGACGGATTTAAGATCATAGAAACCAAAATGCCAAACGGCTTGTGCATGGAGCATCAATCCGGTATTTCTATGACAGATGCTTATATTAATATGTTTAAGGGTATTAACTTAACACTAGTGCATGAGATCAGTCACGAATGGTGGGGTAATAATGTTACCGCATATGATTATGCCGATTTGTGGCTACATGAAGGTTTTGCAGAATATTCGGAAGCCTTGTTTGCAGAAGCATACTTTGGCAAAACATATTATTACCGAAAGCTTCGTAATTCATTTTACGGCGTTAAAAATAAGCGACCCATTGTTAAACCGTATGACCTTAGATATAATAATCTGGTGCACCATAACGATCAGGACATTTATGGTAAAGGTGCGATGTTGCTCCATACCTTACGAGCCCAGGTAAATAATGATACGGTGTTTTTCAAAATACTCAAAATCTACCAGCAGCGTTTCGCTAAAGGTAATATGACCACCGACCGGTTCATTGCTTTTTTTAATGAAGAAACCAAGCGCGATTTTAGCCCTTTGTTCGATATCTATTTAAAAAAGATATCTCCACCAATTCTTGAATTCAGGTTGGATAAGTCGAATACGGATACAACAACGGTTCTTTATAGATGGGCAAAAGAAACTCCAGTGAACTTTGTTTTGAAGATACCCTTTTGGAGCAACGATAAGGTACAATTTGTGTTTCCAACAACAACTATACAAACCATAAAATTTCCGGCAAACAACAAACATGGGTTTGATGCCATTGATCCGGCATATATTGTTGTCAAAGAAAATAAAGAGCTGTGAACATAATTTTTACAAAAAATAATCCTGCAACACATACCATCACTATCTTTAAAGACGGAGAAAAATGGGACGAAGTTACGTTGGATACCAAAACATATTTCCTGCACGACCTTACCCATTATTGTGTAGAATTGGAATTGAACCTTAAGGGCGGATTTTGGGGTATGATTGCTCAGGGTCACAAAATGGCGCAACTAAGCGGAAAAACGAATGAATTAACTGACGAACTAAGGCGCATTGAACATATTGTTGGTGCAACGCAATCTGTTTATCTTGGCTACATGCCAATAGAAATGTTTTATGAAAATTTAAAGCTAGTGTCTTACAGCGTGCCCGCCGGTTTTATTGAAAACATGTCTCAACAAATACAAGCTGTTATGAATGATTGGAATTACTTACCGGTTGGTGATTCAATAAAGTTCGATTTTGCCATTTAAGCTATACCACTCTTTTCAAAAAAAACGTTCCGAAAGGAATGAGTGATAGCAAAAAAGCATACACCGCTTTTTTGAACGGCATTTTATACTTAAAGAATAAAATGGCTAACAATACCATAAAAGCTATAAATAAAGCGCCATGTATGCTGCCAAGCGGGCGCACATACTCAGGTGTTTTGTAAACATATTTCAAAGGCATGGCAACAAACAATAATACAAGGTAACTATAGCCTTCTATTTTACCAATCAGCAAAAACCATTTTGTAGTTGTTAAATTATCCATGTTTTATAAATATACTTAAATTATCTTTAGGATGCATTAAACTTTTGTACCTTCATTAGGTCGAAGTATATCAAATAGCAATTATGAAACAAAAAATTACCCTTTTTATTCTTGTAACACTTTTAAGTTTTTCTGCCAGATCCCAAAGTCTTTATTTTCCACCAACCACAGGTAATATCTGGGATTCCATCTTACCATCCAATTTAAACTACTGCCAGGCCCGTATAGATTCTTTATACAATTACCTGCAGGCCAAAAACACAAAATCATTTATATTGCTAAAAGACGGCAAACGGGTTCTGGAAAAATATTTTGGCACCTATAAGCGCGATTCTATTTGGTACTGGGCATCCGCTAGCAAGAGTTTAGCCGGTTTTATAACGGGTGTAGCACAGCAAAAAAACTACGTCAATATCAATAACTCAGTTTCACAATACTTAGGAACCGGTTGGACCAGCGCACCCATAGCAAAAGAAAATTTAATTACGGTTAAAAACCTGATAAGCATGACCAGTGGTTTAGAAGATGCTCCCCCTTTACCCTGCGACAATGAAGATACTGCAAAAGCCTGCTTAACTTATTTAGCAGATGCCGGAACACGCTGGTCGTATCACACAGGAGCCTACCGAAAAGTACAGGATGTAGTGAGTAATGCTGTTGGACAAAGTTATAATGCGATTACCAATAATTGGGTAGAAGCGCAAACCGGCATGAGTGGCGCTTGGTTCCAACAAGTGTATTACAGTAAAGCACGGGATATGGCGCGCTTTGGATTATTAAATTTAAATAAAGGCATTTGGAATACTGATACATTACTAAAAGACACGGCTTATTTCAGAGCCATGACAAATACGTCTCAAAATCTAAATAAGGCATATGGCTATTTATGGTGGCTTAACGGCAAAAGCAGTTTAATGACTCCCGGCTTCCAGTTCGTGTTTCCGGGAACTTTAATGAGCAATGCGCCCAGCGATATGTTTTGCGCCTTAGGAAAAAATGATCAGAAAATTTATGTTGTACCCGGCACCAATATGGTAGTTGTGAGGCAAGGCAATACTGCAGGAGGCTTTAATTTAGCAGCTTCTGCCTTTGATAATGTTTTATGGGATTACATCAATAAGCTGGATTGCAGTATTACTCCTGTTTCTGAAAATGAAAACCTGTTTTATGCTATCTATCCTAATCCTGTAAGTACTGTGTTAAGCATTGATAATATAAATCACGCGATCAACAGCGCAAGCGTATTCGATGTTTACGGGAAACTCCTATATAGTTCTCTTAAAAATGAATCTACTATAAATATTGATTTTACTGATTTTTCAAAAGGGGTTTATATAGTGGAACTACAAAACAACCATAACGAAATTACCAGAAGAAAAGTAGTGAAGGAGTAATTTGCGGTTCTCAATTAATAGATCGCTGACTTCGCCTTCGCTCTTTCACAGAATAGCTGAATAGAGTCGAGGCTAAGCTTCAACCTCAACAATCGTAGGTGCAATAATAAATTTTTCTATCAGCTTTTCTATTTTAGGCGTTAAGTCGTTTGTGAACACCAAATGTTGACATTTTGGCAAGCTTAAAGCTAAACGATCTATTTGTCCATGCAAAGCATTTTTGATAATCATTTCCGCATCATCAATTACAAATAGTTTAATTTTATTTAAATTAAAATTTTTACGGAAATAAATTTCCAGTACCCGCTTGGCGGTGCCAATAACGATATCCGTTCCAAAATAAATAGCTTCTGTTTGTGCATCAATTTTTCCACCGTCAAAGGCCAATTCGGCCCGCAAATCGGTTTCCCGGGAAAACAATTTAAATTGTTCTTTCATTTCCAGAGCTTTTACTTCATCAGCTACGATGATTAATGCACGAGGCGCATCTTCAAACGCCGCACCCAATTTTTGGATAGCACTAATGATAATGGTAGAACTCTTTCCGCTGCCGGCAGGGCCAACACCAATGACATCTGCTCCCCCGTTAATTTTTGGAATACATTTTAACTGCAATTCTTTTGGTTCTTCAAAACCATGTTCTAACAAAGCCGACGCTAATTTTTTATTTAATTTTTCTTTAAACATCTTCTTAATTACCGTTTAATTCCTTTTCTATTTAGTGCTTCCTGGTATGCCGAAGCATTTTTCATATGTACTTTATAATCATTCGTAAAACAAGAGGTGCCACTGAAATCAGGATTGGCACAAAAATACGTATAATTATGCTTGGTGTAATTTAAAACTGCGTCGATAACGGATGGCTTAACCAGGCAAATAGGACCTGGTGGTAAGCCTTTATATCTGTAGGTGTTATACGGAGAATTTATTTCCTTATCCACCGACAAAACACGCTGAACATCAAAATTGCCGTTAGCAAATACAATGGTTGGATCGGCTTGTAGTTTCATATCCTGTTTTAAACGATTGATATAAACACCGGCAATTTTTTGCTGCTCCGATTTGATAGAGCTTTCGCTTTGCACAATTGAAGCCAGGGTAACAACTTCGGGTAAAGAATAACCGATAGTGTTTGCTTTTGCCTTCTTAGCTTTTGTCCATAAGGCATTATACGATTTTTCGATGAGCGGAAAAAGGTCTTCGATGTGAGTTGTCCAAAATACTTCATAGGTTTCGGGTACAATTAAACACATAAAGTTTTCGCTGTTCAATCCATATTGCTCGCTTAAAATAGCTTCATTAGAGCAATAGTCTTCGAGCTCTCCTTTTTCGATTTCCAATTTATCTGCCACGTACTCAATAAACTGTTCTTTGTTCCTGATTTGTGAATTGAAAGACAATTTTACCTTTTCCTGTTTGGAATTGATGATCATTTTTACAATAGAGCGATTACTCATTTTAGCATCAATCCGGTATTTACCCGGATGAATGTTTTCAGGAAGATCCATTTCTTTAGCCATCCATTCAAAACTTTGATGATCGTCAATAATATTCTGGGAGTATAATTCATCCAATACTTCATCAAAGGTAGCGTTGGTTTTAATATAGATATAGGTAAATTTTTTACCATTAAGATGAACGTTGCTTTTATAAAGGTTTTCATAAGCCCAATAGGCGCCAAACATAAACGCTCCCAGGAAACACAGAATTATTATTTTTTTAAACACACCTCCTGATTTTGCCACGATTATTTTAGGACTACTTCTTTTATTAAAACGAAAATACCAACCGCCAGGGTAAACCAACCGAAAGCCGGCTTCAATTTTTTAGATGGAATTGTATTAGATAATAAACTACCCAGTAAAATACCTACGCCACAAACAGCTGAAATAGTAATTAAAAACCGCCAATCTATATTTTGCTGTCCGATATTACCCGAAAAACCTACTAACGAATTAACCGCTACGATGCAAAGTGAGGTGCCAATTGCTTTCTTAAAATTTAACCGAACAAAAAATAATAGCACTGGAACAATGATAAAACCACCGCCCGCACCAACAAAGCCTGTGATAATACCCACTCCAATACCGAGCATAATTACAAACGGAATTCCCATCGGGCTTCTGGAGAACTCATCCCATTTTGTATCATTGATGCGATTGGGGATTTGTTTTTTTATCATTGAATAAGAAGCGCACATCATAATAATCGAAAAAAACACCATGATGACGGTATGCTTATGACATTCCAAACCCATTAATGTAAAATCGGCGGGAATAGCCGGCATAATGAACTTACGCATGCAAAAAATAGAAATGATGGACGCGATGGCAAAATTAATAATGGCCTCGGCGCTTATCTCACCTTTTCTCAAATAACTGGCGGCGCCAACCAAAGCAGTAACTCCCACAATAAACAAAGAATAAGTTGTTGCCAGTTCAGGTGCAACGTGCATCACGTAAACCAATACCGGAACACCCAATAGGGAACCGCCTCCGCCAATCAACCCTAAGATTAATCCGATACATAAAAAAAGTATAAGGCCAGGTATTGTCATTTTTTTATTTTGTTTACAAAGTCACAAATTGTCTTTATAATTTATTTGCCGGTTACCGTAGATATAATATGCAACTCTTTTAATTGTTCATCACTGATCTCACTTGGGCTATCAATCATTACATCCCGGCCTGAGTTGTTTTTTGGAAATGCAATAAAATCACGAATACTATCACTACCCCCAAATAAAGAACATAACCTATCGAAACCAAATGCCAAACCGCCATGCGGAGGCGCTCCAAATTCAAATGCATTCATTAAAAAGCCGAATTGTTTTTGTGCTTCCTCTTTAGTGAATCCTAGCAAGTCGAACATTTGTGCCTGTAGTTCTTTATTGTGAATACGGATACTTCCACCACCGATCTCAACGCCGTTGATTACCAAGTCATAAGCGTTTGCTCTTACTGCGCCCGGATCGGTTTTTAATAAATTAAAATCTTCCGGTTTAGGCGAAGTGAACGGATGGTGTTTAGCATGCCAGCGACCAGCTAAAGACGCCAACAAATTAGGATCACCATCGTTCCACTCCAATAAAGGAAAATCAATGACCCATAAAGCAGAGAAGGTGTTCTTATCTCTCAAACCCAAACGAGATCCCATTTCCAAACGCAACTCGCTCATCGCTTTTCGGGTTTTTTCCTCGCCACCGGCTAATACTAATATTAAATCTCCGGGTTCAGATCCACAAGCTGATGACCACGCTTTCAGGTCTTCTTCATTATAAAATTTATCTACACTGGATTTTATAGTTCCATCAGCATTATGACGCGCATAGATCAACCCTGTTGCGCCCAGCTGCGGACGTTTAACCCACTCGGTTAATTCATCTAATTGTTTACGCGTGTATTCAGCTGCGCCCTTAGCACAAATAGCTAATACCAATTCGGCCTCATCAAATACTTTAAAGCTTTTTCCTGATGTCACCTGTTTGAAATCCACAAATTTCATTTCAAAGCGAAGATCCGGTTTATCATTTCCATAGTACTGCATCGCATCCGCATAGGTCATATGCGGAACGTTAGGCATATCAATGTTTTTAACTGCTTTAAACAAGTGGCGAACCAATCCTTCAAAAGTATCTAAGATGTCCTGTTGTTCTACAAAGCTCATCTCACAATCAATCTGAGTGAATTCGGGTTGTCTGTCGGCACGCAAATCCTCATCTCTGAAACACTTTACAATTTGGTAGTAACGATCAAAACCACCAACCATTAATAATTGTTTAAAGGTTTGGGGTGATTGTGGTAATGCGTAAAACTGTCCTTCGTTCATCCGACTTGGTACTACAAAATCTCGCGCGCCTTCGGGCGTAGATTTAATTAACACGGGAGTTTCAACTTCCAGAAAATTTAACTTATCTAAATAATTACGTGTTTCAATTGCCATCCGGTGACGTAACTCCAGGTTTTTACGCACTTCGTTTCTTCTCAAATCAAGGTAACGGTATTTCATCCGCAGTTCATCACCACCATCTGTATTATCCTCGATAGTGAATGGAGGTGTGATTGCTTCATTTAATATTTTAAATTCCCGAACTAATATTTCAATGTCTCCAGTAAGGTTATTTTTGTTTTTGCTTGAACGCTCGATCACTGTTCCTGTAACCTGGATCACAAATTCACGTGCTACACTGCGGGCTTTTATGTTCATGTCTTTATCCACATCTTCGTTGAATGCTAACTGAGTGATGCCATATCGATCTCTGAGATCAATAAATGTCATTCCGCCTAAATCTCTGGATTTTTGAACCCAGCCACTTAATGTAACTTGTTTATTAATGTCTGACAGTCGTAATTCTCCGCAAGTGTGTGTTCTTAACATAATAAATTTTTAAGGCTTAAATTTACCGAAAATTGGTGAGATAGTGAAGGAAAAAAATGTAATTAATCGGGAGATTTTAAGCACAAAATAGCGGACTCTTAGCTACTTTAAGTGATACGACAAACGCGACGATATTACATTAAGAAGAAACAATCATCGGATATGTTTTTAAAAACCATTACTGGTAAACCCTTAACGACAATTTAAAATCTTCCGACATTGTCTCCTTTAACGGTCTATTTAAGTAGTATTCAACTAAACAAATTTTAGAATCTTCTTTAACCACTCTTCTTTTGTAATTTTTCAACCCTTCCCTCGTATACTTATTCCCGCAATTACCTGATACAAGTATTTTTTTAGGAGTGTCGGTTAAAAAAGGAATATATACCCATGTTCTTCTATCACATTCCGGAAAAAATGTTCTCACACTATTATTTGAAAGAATAGGTATGGTTACATATAAAATAAAATCGTTTTTACTATACCAATCGTATACAATAATGGTATTGTCGGTTTCTTTACATATATCGATATACTGTTTCGATACATTCAAGACATCTGAAACACGCATAAAAGAAACAATTTTATCGGGTATCTGTGCTTCTGTTTTTATTTTATCATCCAGCACGCTTTGCTGCATAAAAACATTCGCAGATATAAATACAAAGACGATGGATGATATATACATCTGCCATTTTTCTTTCACATATAACAATGGGGTACACATGGAGAAAAATACAGCGATAAGGAAAGGAATAAACACATACATCCTGCCTTTATTATACATAATAGATTCAATTCCATCATTTACTTTGTCTAATCCAAAAGACAAGAGAAGCAACAATAAGGTGATAACGATAACGGCAAACTCTTTATAGTGTTTTTTTATAATTAAAAAAGTAAGAACAAATAATGTGCAAATAAAAAACAATGTGAAACCGTTGAAGAACCAGGTATCTAAATGGTTTATAGCATCCGTTAGATTACTTAATTTCCAAACGAATAAAATTTTAATATAAAGATTATACTCGGTATGAAACACATTATAAAATAAATAAATATAGACCTTGTAAGATGCTGCCACTAAAAGCGCGATGATGGTTTGATAATAAAACCGACTGTTTTTTAGGTTTTTTAACCACTCCAAAAACAACACCGGAAACACCAGGAAAAATGACATTTCATTAAACACCATGCCAAAGAATGCAAACAGTGCAAACCAGAAAAACCGATACTTACTTAGTCTCAGAAGTAAAAAATATCCGATACCAAAACAAAAAACGCCTGTAATAAATCCTCGTGGAAGAATGCTTATCAATTTATAATCTAAAGAAAAACCTAAGGCACATAAAAAAATAGCTACTACCACCAGGTAATTTTTCTGTGAATAAAAATGAAATCCTAAAAGTAAAAATGGCAGAACCGACATAATCATAGTGGTAAGAGGGAGGGCAGCATATAATGGCAAGCCGCAGGCGGCGAACGGAACTGCCAGCCAACCTTCCAGGCTGCTGTTGTAAGCCTGTCCAATGAAGCCTGGCTCATGTATATGACCTTTCATTAGTTCATCAGCAGCGAGCCATAATATACATTGATCACCATCAGTATATACAGTACTAAACTTGTAGAAAAAAACAATTTTTTCCACGATGGTAAAAACGACCAGAATAAAAATGAGTGTAATAAAACCTACCCTGAAAAGATCAGGCTTGGTGCGAGTGAAGCTCGTTTGCATATTTTAGGAAATATAAAGAGCTTCGGCCTTTTCCCAATTAGCTACATTCCACCAATTAGCAATATATTCGGCACGTTTGTTTTGATATTTTAAATAGTAAGCATGTTCCCAAACATCTAAAGCCATAATAATCTTTCCTTGCTGTTCCGCTACCTTCATTAAAGGATTATCCTGGTTTGGCGTAGTAGAAATTAGCAATTTACCATTTTGTTCAATCAGCCAACACCAACCACTTCCAAAGTGTTTCGTAGCCTTTTCAGAGAATAATTTTTTAAATTCATCAAAGGATTTAAATTCTTTAGTAATAGCATCGGCTAATTTCCCTGTGGGTATATTTGGCTTAGTTTCTGGGTTAGGTTTTAAAAGAGTCCAGAATAACGTGTGGTTTACATGCCCTCCTAAATTATTGCGAATAACAGAAGATGTGTACTGATCAATCTGTTTACATTTGATCATATCATTTACCTGGAAATCTATATTGGTAGAAGGTGTTTCATTTAGCTTGGTTACATAAGCATTGTGATGCTTTGTGTAATGAATTTCCATGGTTTGTTTATCGATGAATGGTTCGAGCGCGCTGTAGGCATAAGGTAAAGGCGATAAGGTAAACGGGTTAGCGTTAACACCCTCCCGTCCTAAAGTTTCCAGTGCATCCAATTGTTCGTTGCTTACCAATTTAGTAGCAATACCTGAAAGACCTATTAAACCCAGCTTCTTAAAAAATTCCCTTCTGTCGCTCATATTAGAATTGAATTAATAATTGATTTTTTTCTACGGCAACTCCTTTGTTAATGGCTATTTTTTTGATCACACCATCTGTTGGCGACTTCAGAATATTTTCCATTTTCATAGCTTCTAATACAATTAATCCATCACCTTTTTTGACTTCCTGTCCCTCTGTAACCAGTATATTCAGAACCATTCCCGGCATTGGTGCTTTGATGTCGTTTACTTTTTTTGAGGCTAAACTATCTAATCCAAGGCTATGTAACAGGTCATCGTATTTGTCTTTTATATCTAGTGTGTAAGGTGTATTATTGATCTTTACAACAAGCTTTTTTTCCTCCGGAATATGCCTTACAACTTCTAAGTTGTACGATACATTATCCTTTAGTAAGTGATAAACACCCTCTCTTATTTTTATAATGTCTGCTGTAAAATCCTTGCCGTTTAAGTTGCCTGTAAGGCTGTTGTCTTGCTTTTTGAGTTCAGTCTTAAACTCTTTGGTGCCATTTACTTTGATTGTGTACATACAACAAATTTAGTTCTTAATTAGCTATATATCAAAAAAAACGCCCCGAAAGAATTTTCGGGGCGTTTTGTGATTTTATGTGTGGGTTATTTCTTAATGAATTCTCCCATTTTGTTATCATAGTTTAAAAAGTATCCGCCTTTTGCAAGGTTAGAAGCATCTACCGAAGATCCGAATCCACGTTTAACAACATTACCGTATTGATCATAGATCTCATACATCGTTTCAAAAGGTTTGTCGCCTGCTACGAAGCTAATGTCTTTAGAAACTTTGATTGGAGCAAAAGCAATCTCCGGAACATCAGATGTAAAGTCAACCGGTCTTGATAAACGTGGCTGGCCGCTATAGTCTGTTTGACGAACACGAATTTGATTTTTACCGGAGTGAGGAGCGATTTTAAATGTGTAGTTATTTGTAGCCGGTGTACCGATTCCATCAACTTCACCAACTTTCACCCATTTGTTCCAACGAAATTGTTCTACTGCGAATGCTAATTTTCCTGTTTCTGATTTAGTTGACCATTTTACAGTACCATCTTTATCAACCGTCATTGATATAACTTCGAATGTGCTCTTAGGTTTTAAAACTTCTGGATTTAAAACTTTTGGCTTACAATCTTCTTTGTGTTTGATCTTAATTTCTACTTTTTCACCGATCGCTAATTTGTGTGGTTTGAAATCAATTTCAAAAGCACTTGAGTTAGTTTCATCAGTTGTGATGTTTCCGTTAACCAATACTTCAGTTACGCAAAAACCAACTCCTCCACTTCCAAATGGATTTTGTACATATAGGTTTTTACCTTGATAATTTCCTTCTAATATGATAACACCGCCTTGCGAAAATCCTTTGGTAGAAAAGATTAACGAAAGAATAAGTATTGAATAAATTTGTTTCATAGTCTGTTTGTTTTAGCACGTCTGCGAAAAGT
>JAZKDT010000075.1:0-16187 GCA_040387475.1 Bacteroidota bacterium
TTTAGCTACAGCTTTTTTAGCCGCTGTTTTTTGACTTTTCTTTGCAGGTTTAGCTTTTAACGCTATTTTTTTACTTTTACCTGATGAAGCTTTGGTCGCTTTTACAGCTACCTTTTTTGAAGACGCTTTAATAGATTTTTTGTTCTTTTTAGACATATTAAAAACCGACGCTTAAAAATTAACTAACAGAAATTTGATCAATACTAGCATTGGCAAAATTTCCAAGGCACAAAGGTACAAAAAAATATAGAGAATTCCTATGCTTTGTTCGCCCGAAGCGATAATAAAGCCTCTGAACATCCTCAGCGCGTAAAACCCACCGCAAATAATCAGGGCTGGATATAAGAACCATTCTGTAGGATATTTGGTGAACTGCAGGCAAATAATGAGTGGGAAGATTAGAATACCAATGGTTTGGGCAAAGATAAACACATTAAAAAGGTATTCCCGGGCGAGTTCATTATTTGTTGAAATGTAGGCTAGGAGATAATTTACAAGGAATTTAACAACATAAGCCATGGCAACTACCGCCACAATAAATAAATATTGTTGTATCTGCGAATAATCATTTAATATTAACCCAAAATAATGGTTGGTCTTTTGCATCAAAAAAGCTATTACCAGTATAAATCCAACGCCTAATAAAACAGATAACCTTTTAGCCAGCTTAAATTCTTCTCTAAATAACTGTTTTGACTCCTGCAGGCTGAAAACCGAGATAAATATTTTCATTATTTTTCGGGGTTCCGAAACCTTAATGACAACATACATACAAAATATCAAAAACAACACGATTCCCTGCCAGTAATTTGGCTCAATAATTCTCAGGATGGGCGTTTGATGACTTGGCTTTAAGGTATGCCCTGAAAACACAGAATTGTATTCAGTGTCAAGGGTATTCGCATTCAGTAATGAATCAGTCTTTATCTTTAAAATAGAATCCTGTTGAGTCACGCAAAAATTACATTATAGAGCAAACCATCTTGAAATATTAAATCCAAGTTTGATCTGGCCCTTAGTCCAGGTATCCTGTGTGGTCGTTAATAAGCTACTTTCAAGAATTGCAGCACCATTTGTATAGTTAATATGAAACACGTGGCCACCGGTTTCGATTTCAAAACCAACACCTAATGGATTATAATACGCATTGGGATTATTGGTTTGATACTCAGAAAAATTGTAGAAGTAATCAGCTACCAAAGCAAAACGTTTCGTTAGTTTTAAACGTCCACCAATTCCCAGTGAAAACAATCCATTCTCATCTTCTTTTCCGTTTGTTACATTTACCTGTTGCTTGATAAAATTACGATGAATGTATGTTGGCATTATCTGTAAGGAAAACCAACTGTTAAATTTACGGGCAATCAATAATTGACTCGCATATTGCACCCGATGAGCTTCATTTGTTTTCGGGCGAATTGTTCCGGCATATAAATTATCAGTTGTCATAGATGTATAGCCCAGGTTACCGTAAAAACAAACTGAAACCGGAATTTTATTGTCTTCGCGTTGAGTTAAAAAACGCCATTTTATAGTCGCGTCATTCATTTCTCTGAATTTACTTCTACCAATACCAACCGTTAATTTGTCAGTAATACCATAATCAAACGACATACGGATATCGGTTGAATTATCCATACCAAAAGCATTATGAGCAGCTTCGTTTAAGGCATCTTTACTATTGCTGTTATAAATATTACCAAAACGGTGTGTGATACGGTAATCTAAGTTACGTTTTTTAACCGTTTCAATGTTTTGTGCATTCACAATCTTGGTAGTTTTAAAAGTTGCGTATACAGATTTAGGCGGTTCGTTTTTTGGCTCTTCTTTTACCAGATCCAATAAATCATCTTGCGCAAATGAAGCAAGAGACATAAACATACCGAAACAAAGTGTTATTTTTTTAATCATAGTTAGTGGTTTAAACAGAGACAAATAATTGTATTCGTTGTGTTATTATTTTTTTGTGAAAGGCTCCAATATGGCATTTACTTTGACATCAACGACTTCCGCAATGTTTTGTACATATAAAGAAGGTACTTTAATGTTGTAATCAGCCACTTTGATTTTAAACGTAGATACGACGTGAATTTCAGTTCCTTTGATAGTGATAGTTCCGGTAGTTTCTATTTCTTTTGTAACACCATGTAATTCCAACGGACCTTTTACGGTTACTTTATATTCGCCATCTTTTGTAAAGTCAATAGTCTCTACTATTTTTCCTTTAAAAGTACAGGTAGGAAATTTTGTAGACTCTACGTAATTTTCATTAAAGTGTTCTTCCATTAAGGGTTTTGGAAATTTAAAGCCAATCATAGGAACCGCAAACTGAATATCATTAGTCGTAGTTTTCATAACTACAGTTACTTTTTTATTAGTTGCGTCAATATCTTCCAGCGGCGATTTCGAAAAGAAAGAAATACTGGAAGCATCCGGTTTTCCTTTAAATAACTGGGCGTTGGCATTTATTGAAAAAGCAACAACACATAGAACGGTAATTACTGATTTTATCATAGATTTATTTTTAGGTGTTAATTATTTGGTGCGCCGGCATCCAGCCAGCATTTAATAAGATCAATTTCGTTTTGAGGAAGAGGTGGGCCTCCCTGCGGCATATCCTGTAAAATGACTGCGCGGTTTCTAATGGTTCCATCATCGGCTCTGTCTTTTATACCTTGATAGGTTGTATAATCCCATGGAGCGCCGCTGGATGTGCCAGTCACATGGCAGCTTACGCATTTAGCATCAAAAATGGGTTTAATGTCGTTTATAAAACTAACGGAATCACATATAGTGGTTTGCTTAACAACTAAGTCTGGATTCGGGCCAATATCTTTAGTACAAGCAGCTAAAGTATATAACCCTGCTGCAGTTAAAAAAATGGTAAATAATCTCATTTAAAAAAGTTTAAAATATAATATCAATAAAAGTACCAAAATTTATGAAAACATGAACTATTTAACTTATAAATCAGTTTTTACGAAACTTCATTACTTTACTATTGCCTTCAACAAATACCCGGATAAAATACAGGCCTTCGGCTAAGTCGGATACCGATATAGTTTTCGTCAGTAATTCCTGTTCGGAAACCGTTTTCACACACTTGCCATCTAAAGTATACACATCGCCCTTCTCTAGTATTGCAGAAGACGTTATGCGAAGTGTCTCACTGGTTGGATTTGGAAATAAAGATAAGGTAATGTTCGCGGAATTATCTTCACGAAGCCCGGTTGTATTTGCAATAACCGTTAATGAACAAGTTTTGATTATGTCACCCGACGAATTTCCATTATTGTTTGCGTAATTAAACGCTCCATAAAATGTAACTGCTGTGGCTGTGGTAGGCGCAGTCCACTGAAAAGCCCAGGTCTTGGCGGCGCCTGTTCCTTTGGCAGATTGGCGAATATATTTTGTTGAGACCGCCGTTCCTACACCAGCTATCCAGGTTCCCAAGGCTGCATTAGACGTTGGTGATTGGGGCGTTAATTCAAACCCATAAGCAGAGGACCCAGACATCGTTACTGAGAAGTTATATATTGTTCCGCCAACAAAGCCGCTTCCTGGAATATTATGGGATATAACACCAGTTGTTGCAGTTAAGGCGGTGCCTGTATGACAGCCGGTAGTTGCACAGGTTTTGGCTGAGTTATCCAATGGTGCACCGGCATGGCTTACAGGTGGCGACGATGAATAAGCGCCTGTTGAATTTACATCAATCGCTAAAACAAGAATTACAACAGTAAAGGATAAAATGAGGAGTATTTTTTTCTTCATATAAAACGTCTGGTATAACAAAGATACTGTTTTATGTGTTGCAACATCCAATATCCGTTTTCTTTAACAATTTACTATAGGATTCTTAGTTTTTAGAAGCTTTTATAGAGTTGTTAAATATTTAGTGATCAATTGGGGCAATCCAAAGTCATTGAGATCGCTCCGTTTTATTTTTAAAAGAATTTTAGATTTTGGCGCCGCTTTTAATGTCAGCTCGTAAAACGTAGCATATAAATGTTGGTGCGAAAGAATATGTTTTTTTACAGCGACAACCGATTTAACTTTAAAGCCCGTAGCTAAACTATTTAAGGTTTTATTTTTTAATAATATTTCTGCATTTTCGGGTTCGGCTGTTTCTATTAAATAAAACTCATATAGATTTTGCCAGATATCTTTTTCAGTTCTCTTTTGGATGTAAACATCATTTTTATAATTTAAGATAAAATAGTGGAAATATCGGTTTCTAATTTTGATCTTATTTTCTTTAACAGGGCGCATGAATACGGTATTATTTTGAAATGCCAGGCAGTGAACCTGTATCGGGCATTCTTCGCATTTGGGATTTTGCGGCTTGCACCACAGGGCACCAAATTCCATCATGGCACTATTGTGCAGCGCCGGCTGTTTTTTGTTTAGTAATTCATCTGCCAATAGCTGGAAATCTTTTTTTCCTTTTGTAGAATTTATCGGCGTGTCAATATCAAATAAACGCGAAAGAACACGGTACACATTACCATCAACAACAGCATACGGTAAACCAAATGCAAAAGATGCTATAGCTGCAGCGGTATAATCGCCCACACCTTTTAAATCCTTAATGGATTCATAAGCGTTTGGAAATTTACCTTTGTGATTCAACTTAATTGCTTTCGCCGCGGCGTGTAAATTTCTGGCTCTCGAATAGTAACCCAGGCCTTGCCATAAGCGCATCACTTTGTCTTCGGGAGCGTTAGCCAGATCAATAACCGTTGGAAAATTTTCAGTAAACTTGATGTAATAATTTAAACCCTGAACAACCTGGGTTTGCTGCAAAATAATTTCGGATAACCAAATCTTGTAAGGATCAGTAATATGACGCCAGGGAAGATCGCGTTTGTTTTTTTTATACCAGGAAATTAATTTGTCAGAAATTGGGTGCATATTTATTCGGTTCTCGACTTCGCTCGAACTGACAAACTTTTAAAACTTGCCAACTTTCAAAACTGTCCGTTAATCCTCGACGGCAAAAATTTTATTAATGGCGTCCATATTTTTTTCCTTAATAATCTTCCGCTTCAAGCTCATTTTTGGAGTTAATTCGCCCCCTTCAATACTCCAGTCTTTACTTAAAATAGCCACACGTTTTAATTGTTCGTAGGGTGCCAGTGATTTATTCATCACTTTAATATGTTCGTTAATGAGTCGCTTCAACTCGTCATGTTTACTCATCTCTTCGTTAGTTGTCCAAGGAATGTTATTA
Organism: Bacteroidota bacterium; assembly: GCA_040387475.1. GTDB lineage: Bacteria > Bacteroidota > Bacteroidia > B-17B0 > Aurantibacillaceae > UBA4416. The sequence goes on from JAZKDT010000075.1 coordinate 5,234, forward strand.
TCCTTACAATATTCTTTAAAGTTTACAAATGAAGGAACAATAACAGCGGATGCAAATTTTTGGTTTTCACCAACCACCATACTTTGCTCCACAAAACGACTTTCTTTAATTTTGTTTTCGATCATTAACGGCGCAATGTATTTTCCCGAACTTGTTTTAAAGATCTCTTTTTTACGATCAGTAATTTTTAAGAAACGGCCTTCCACGAAAGTTCCTACATCGCCTGTATGAAACCAACCTTCGCTATCAATTACTTCGGCAGTTGCCTCCGGATTTTTAAAATACCCTTTCATGAGGTTTGGACCTTTTACTAAAATTTCGCCATCCTCTTCCGCAATTTTAACGGTTACGCCTTCAATCACTGGTCCGCAGGTTCCTATGCGAATATTGTCTTCCCCGTAACGGTTCACGCTTACTACAACGCAGGTTTCAGTTAAGCCATAACCTTGCAGGCAAATAATATTGGCACATAAAAATATACGTTCCAGTTTTGGATTAAGTGCCGCTCCGCCTGAGGCGATGCAAACTAATTTCCCGCCCACGGCAGCACGCCATTTGCTGTAAACTAACTTGTCGGCAATTTTATGTTGTATGTTATACCATAATCCGTTTTTGTTATTCAATTCATATTTGTTTGCCAAGCGCATGCTCCAATCAAATATTTTACGCTTGGTTCCGGTTAATTTTTCACCCGTGGCAGTAATCTTTTCATATACGCGTTCAATTAACCTTGGTACGGATACAAATATTTGTGGTTGAATTTCTTTTAAATTATCGCCAATAGTTTCTAAACCCTCGGCATAATAAATAGAAATCCCCTTGTACAAATACAAAGTACTTACCATGCGTTCATATACGTGATTCAATGGTAAAAAGCTCAATGCTTTCCAGGTGCTGCTAAACGGTGCGAAACCCTGACAAGCCAGGATATTTGATACCAGGTTGTTATGCGATACCATAACACCTTTTGGGGTTCCGGTGGTGCCGGACGTATACAAAATAGTTAGCAGATGATCAGGCGTAATGGATTTTTTGATCTCATCAAGTTTTTCAGGCTGCGCATTCTTTTTCCCTAATTCTAAAAAATCAGTAAACAACATGAGTCCATCAACCGGTGAGAAACAAATGATATGTTTAACATTAGGAATCTCTTTTTCAATAGCTACTAATTTTGCATAAATCGATTTATCTGAAATAAAGATGGTAGTAACTTCCCCGTGATTTAAAATAAACTGTAAGTCGGTGTTACTGATAGTAGGAAAAATAGGCACTGTAACAATATTTGCCTGTTGGCATCCATAGTCGCAGAAATTCCATTCGGGCCTGTTGTTGGCAATAATAGCAACTTTATCCTTTTCCGTTAAGCCCAGCGCTAATAACCCATTACTTACATGGTTAACATTGTTGAGCAAATCTTCGCTACTGTGTTTTTTCCACTGCTTATTTTCCTTTGACGATAAAACATCGTCTTTTTTGAAAGTTGTTTTATATAATTCTAAAATGTCAAATACACGCTTTATTTCCATAGTTTTTATCTCTCGTTGTGTTACCCAAAGATTACTAAATTTATAAGAATATACAAATCTGGCACAAGATTTAACTTTCTATGAGTTTGAGTAACTGCTTAAGGTATAACTCATCTGTTTTATCGAAATTTGCATAGGTATCGCTGTCAATATCCAATACACCAACAATTTCCTGGTTGCTATTATACAATGGCAAAACAATTTCAGACTTTGATAATGAGCTACAGGCAATATGTCCGGGAAATGTATCTACATCATCTACAATAATTACTTCCTTATTTTTCCAGGAAGTTCCACAAACACCTTTTCCCAAAGAAATACGGGTGCAAGCTACCGGACCCTGAAAAGGCCCAAGAACTAACTGATCATTTTTAACAAGGTAAAATCCCACCCAAAAAAAATCAAATCCGTATTTAAGAGCAGCACAAATATTAGCCATATTCGCTACAGTGTCGGTTTCACCTTCCAGTAGTGCTTTTATTTGTGGCAAAACAGACTGATACTTTTCTTCCTTTGTAGTTCCTTTAACTTCCAGATCTTCTGCCATGATGTTTTTATATTGCTTCTAACTAAATTTGTTTATTTTTATATACAAATATAGTAGTAAAATGTTTTTACTATGGCTTGTTAGATTATTTATATGACGGTTATTGTGCCATTAAATGTGTCGGTGACATACAATCTGGGTTTAACCCAAATCTTGCTGTTGGCTGCCTTGATTATTTTTATTTTATTTAAACTAAGAGACAGGCGTTTAAAGAAGGCAAAAAAAGAACTGGAACGCATAGTAGAAGAGCGAACGGCTGCCTTGAGAAACAAAGAACAGGAAGTAACCGATAGTATTAGGTACGCGCTGAGGATACAGTTGTCAATCATACCTACAACGGCTAAAGTAAAATCATTACTGCCAAAAAGTATGGTACTTTATAAACCTAAAGACATAGTAAGTGGTGATTTTTATTGGATCGACGAAGTAAACGGGAAGATATTATTTGCAGCAGTAGATTGCACCGGGCATGGAGTTCCGGGAGCGATGATGAGTGTTATTGGCTTAAAATCGTTAAACCTTGCAACACAGGATAAAAAATTATCCAATCCGGCAGCTATTTTACAGCATCTTGATACCGAAGTAAACAATACGTTGAGGCAATCAGATGATCCTAATGCCGTAAAAGACGGCATGGACCTGGCCCTTTGTAGTATCGACTATAAAACTCTGACCTTGGAATATGCAGGAGTGTTTAATTCTTTATGGATCTTACGAAAAGATATAGCCGTGAATTATCAAACCAAAAGCGACAGGGAAGTGTTTTATGGAAACGATCTGTTTGAGATAAAAGCAGATAAATGCTATATAGGCAATAATAAAAATGGCGTGGCCGATGTGTTCACTAATCATACAGTAAAACTTAAAAGAGATGATTGTGTTTATATTTATACCGACGGTTATGCCGATCAATTTGGCGGGCCAAAAGGCAAAAAATTTAAATATAATAAGTTCAAAGATTTGCTGATACAAAACGCTCATCTTGAAATGGATGATCAGTATAACGCGCTAAGCAAAGCTTTTATTGAATGGAAAGGCAACCAGGAACAGGTTGATGATGTGTTGGTTATTGGCCTTAAAATATAAGACATGAAAAAAAACGTTACTCTTTTTTTTATTTTTTTCAGTGCCATGGCTTTCTCTCAATCGAATAGCATTGATTCCTTAAAAGCCCTTTTAAAGGCTGCCACACAAGACTCTACGCGATGCCGTATATTAAATGTGATGGTTGAAACCGATCAGGACGATACCAAATGGCCTTTTTATAATGAGCAATTAAGAGTTATATCGCAATCTTATTATAATACGCCGAAGTCTGACCTCAGAGATCATTTTGTCTATTATTATGCCCTATCCTTGAGTAATTTCGGCTATCTGAGCATGCAAAAAGGCATGACATCCAATGCCTATGAATATTACTATAAAGCACTTAATATATATAAAGAAATTAATAACAAGCAGGGGGTTGCCATTGTGTTGGTTAATCTGGGCTATCTGTTCAGGCAGGATGGCAATATTACCAAGGCGATTGAAGCTTATCATAATGCACTAAAAGTACAAATTGAGATCAAAGATATAAACGGAGCTGCAACCTCTTACAATAATATTGGGTTTATTTTCGATAATCAGGGCGAAACCGCAAAGGCGCTGGAATATTATAATAAGGCCTTGGATAGTTATATTCAAATGAAAGATAAAGATGGCATGGCAATTTCCTATTCCAATATAGCCTACCTCTTTAAAACATATGGAGACCCCTCTTGTAAATCTTCAACAAAAGAATGCCAGACCCGCGCAAATAAAAAAGCGATCAACTATTTAAATTTATCGGTTAAACTGCGGGAAGAAATAAAGGATAAATACGGTATTGCAAGTTCATATAATTTACTGGGAGGTATTTATGATTTTTATGGAGATCCTGAATGCCCACCAAACATAAACTGTGATAAAGAAAGTAGTGAAAAAGCTCTTGATTATTATAAAAAAGCATTAAACATACGCGTTGATCTTAAAAGCCTCAAGGGAATGGCTCAATCTTATGGCAGTTTGGCGGATTATATGTTCAGACATGGTGACATTAATGGGGCATTAGATTATGGAATAAAGTCCTTGAACGTTTCTAAAGAGTTGGGTTCACCTGAAAACATAAGAGATGCTGCATTTATCTTGCAGCGTGTTTTTCAAAAACAAAATCAATTTCAAAAGTCATTACAGATGTATCAGCTATATATCCAAATGCGTGATACGATCGATAATGAAGAAACCAAAGAGATCATCCTTAAAAAAGGATTTCAGATCGAATACGAAAAAAAAGCTACCGCTGATAGCGTTAGAGTGAGCGAAGAAAAAAAAGTAACTACTGCACAGCTGAAACAGGAAAAAACGCAACGTTTTGCTTTATATGGCGGGCTTGTGTTGGTTGGTTTATTCGGCGCCTTTATGTTTAACCGGTTTAAAGTCACCCAAAAACAAAATCATTTAATTCAGCAGCAAAAATCTGAATTGCAAAAGCAAAAAGAGCTTGTTGAAGAGCATCAAAAGGAAACACTTGATTCAATTCATTACGCCAAGCGAATTCAAACAGCATTAATTGCAAACACAGATTTTATTAGCAAAAGAGTTCCCCACAATTTTATTTTGTTCAAACCAAAAGATATTGTGAGTGGCGATTTTTACTGGGCCACTGAACATCATAATAAATTTTACCTCGCTATTTGTGATAGCACCGGCCATGGTGTACCAGGCGCTTTTATGAGCTTATTAAATATGGGTTTTTTAAGTGAGGCGATTAAGGAAAAAAACATTACTAAACCGAATGACGTATTTAATTATGTGAGAGAGCGATTGATTTCAACGATTAGCGACGGGGGCCAAAAAGATGGCATGGACGGTATTTTAATTTGTGTTGATAATACAACCAATCGCATTGAATACGCTGCCGCCAATAATGAACCTATTTTAATTCGCGATAATGAGATTGTAGAATTGCCGAAAGATAAAATGCCTGTTGGTAAAGGGGAGAGAGATGAATCTTTCAAGTTGTATACGGTTGATCTTAAAACGGGGGATACATTGTATTTATATACCGACGGTTATGCCGATCAATTTGGCGGACCGAAAGGAAAGAAATTTAAATACAGGCAATTAAATGAATTGCTGTTAGGTATAAAAGATAAACCGTTACAGGATCAATCAGCTATCCTTGAATCGACTTTTTTAAGTTGGAAGGGTTCACAGGAACAGGTAGATGACGTGTTAATAATTGGAATTAAAATGTAAATGCTTCAAAAATATTTTATAGCCGTTGTTCCTCCCGAACCCTTATTGTCAGAGATACAGGCAATAAAGCAATCCATATTTGAAAATTATCAAACCAAAGGCGCATTAATGTCACCCGGCCATATTACGCTGCATATGCCTTTTTCGTTTGAAGAAGATAAGGAAGATAAACTGATAGCATGTTTGAAGGATTTTACATTCACCTGTACTTTTTCTGTTGCCCTCAAAAATTTTGCTTGTTTCGAGCCTCGTGTCCTGTTTATAAACGTAGAGCAAAATGCTGAACTCAATGAACTTCAAAAACAGCTGGTTCAGCATGTCAAAAAGAATCTCAATTTATTTAACCAGTCTGATGACATGAGAGGTTTTCACCCTCATATAACGGTTGCATTCAGGGATCTGAAAAAACCAGTTTTTTATAGACTTTGGGAACACTATCAGTCACTGGATTTTTATGAAACATTTCATTGTTGTTCCTTCTTTTTATTGAAATACGTTAACGATCGATGGATCTTATTTAAAGAATTTCCCATAAAATAGAAATTAACTGATAAATAATCCTTTCATTCAATCACGCGCACTCATGGTTCGCTCATTTTTTACCGTTGATAAGTTAAATCTTTTTTGACGTTTCAGATAAAAAACTATTTTTACTAGATTAAAAATTAAAAACTATTTTATGCAAAAACCAACCTTTGGCGAAAGAACACGTTATTACTTTGAGAACACAATGTCTGCCGGTCCAGCGGGCGTGATTAAATGGCTTGCCATTTTTTCTTTATTTATGGTACTGATATTAGGATTATTAATTCTGGCATTTGGCATTAAAAGTTCACCTGAGCCGGATGCTGAAAATTTAGGGTTTGTTGAGGGAGCATGGCAGAGTTTAATGGCTACTTTGGATTCGGGCACAATGGGTGGCGATGAAGGCTGGTCATTTCGTGCAGTTCGTTTCATAGCTACTTTAGGCGGTATATTCTTGATTTCGATTTTGATTGGTACCATTTCTTCGGGTATTGATGAAAAACTGGATGAATTAAAAAAAGGACGTTCAAGAGTTTTAGAAACGAACCATACTTTAATTCTTGGTTGGTCCGAAAAAGTTTTTTCTATCATTCTCGAAATTATCGAGGCAAACTCTAATCAAAAAAATCCAAGCATTGTTATCCTGGCCGACAGGGATAAAGTGGAAATGGAAGACGAAATAAGAAGCAAGATCGAAAATTTGAAGAACACGAAGGTGATCATCAGAAGCGGTAGTCCGCTGGAGTCTTCGGATATCGCGGTTGTTAGTCCAAATGAAGCTCGTTCCATTATTGTATTAGCAAATGAAGAAGCAAATGCAGATACTTATGTGATAAAATCTGTGTTAGCCTTAACCAATGGTAAAAACAGAAAAAAAGAGGCCTATAATATTGTAGCGGAAATCAAGAATCCAAAAAACATGGAAGCCGCTGACTTAGTTGGCAACAACGAAACAGTTTTTGTTTTATCGGCAGATCTTATCTCGCGAATTACAGCCCAAACCTGTCGCCAGTCGGGACTAAGTGTTGTGTACAGCGAGTTATTGCAATTTGACGGCGATGAACTTTATTTTCAGGCAGAACCGAAATTGGCTGGTAGAACATATAAAGACACCTTATTTGCTTATGAGAAGTCCACCGTAATTGGTATTTTGACAAAAGATGAAAAAGCGTTGATCAATCCTCCGATGGACACTATATTTAATGCTGGTGACAGTGTGATCGCTATTTCTGAAGATGATGACACGATCATCCTGAGCGGTAAAACAAAATTTGATGTGCAGGAGAATTTTTTCAATAGAATGCAGGATAAACCTGCTAGTATTGAACGTACATTAATATTGGGATGGAATGACCGAGGGGCCAGAATTATTGAAGAACTGGATAATTATGTAGCCGCCGGTTCAGAGGTGTTAATTGTTGCCGATGGAGTTGACTTAACCGATGAAATGGCAGATCTGAAACAAAGCCTGAATAAAATGAAAATTGTATTTCAAAAAGGAGATATCAATGATAAGACCACATTGGTTGGCCTAAAAACTGAAATATATGATCACATCATTTTATTAAGTTATACGGATATGGATGTTCAGGAAAGTGATGCTAAGACGCTGATTTGTTTATTGCACTTACGTAACTTAAGCGAGAAAGCGAATAAGGATTACAGTATTGTCTCAGAAATGCTGGATATCAGAAACAGGGAATTAGGAGTCGTTGCAAAAGCAGATGATTTTATTGTTGGCGATAATTTAATTAGTTTAATGTTAAGCCAGCTAAGCGAAAACAAAGACCTTAAAAAGGTTTACGATGTATTATTTGAAGCAGAAGGTTCTGAAATTTATTTGAAACCTGTTAGCCGGTATGTAAAGACAGGGCAGCCGGTTAACTTTTATACGGTATTGGAAAGTGCCGCTCAATTAAATGAAACGGCTATCGGTTACCGAATTTCTTCCTTAAGTTCTAATTCGGAGAAACATTTTGGCGTGGCGCTTAATCCTCAAAAAGCCAATACAGTTAAGTTTAGCGAAGAGGATTTTATTATTGTCGTAGCCGAAGATTAATATAAATTATTTTTAAAGAGCCTCGCATTTATGCGGGGCTTTTTAGGTGGAACACAGATGGAATGGATTAGACAGATTTCCACAGATAAAATAAGGAATCTGTCTCCCATCAGTTGCATCAAATCCATGTGCCATTAATAAGTACAAATAAAAAGCCCGCTTATCTTTCGACAGCGGGCTTTTAAAGTAACAAAAACGTTACTTATTTTTTCATTAACACTTCATCGATCATACCATAAGCTTTTGCTTCTTCAGCAATCATCCAGTAATCACGATCACTATCGGCCCAAACTTTTTCATATGTTTGTCCGCTATGCAAAGCGATAATCTCGTATAATTCTTTTTTCAATTTTTGGATCTCACGAGCTGTAATTTCAATATCAGATGCTTGCCCTTCAGCACCACCTAATGGTTGGTGAATCATAACGCGCGCGTGTTTTAAGGCTGTACGTTTTCCCTTAGCGCCGGCACATTGCAACACAGCACCCATACTTGCAGCCATACCTGTACAAATGGTAGCTACATCCGGTTTAATGATTTGCATGGTATCATAAATACCTAAACCTGCATAAACTGATCCGCCCGGTGAGTTCAAATAGATCTGAATATCTTTTTTAGGATCAACAGATTCTAAAAATAATAACTGAGCCTGAACGATATTAGCAACCTGGTCGTTAATTCCTGTTCCTAAGAAAATGATACGGTCCATCATTAAACGAGAGAACACGTCAAGAACGGAAACGTTCAACTGTCTTTCTTCAATAATATTTGGAGTTAAATTTCTAATGCCCGGAGTAATAGCGGATACATAACTATCGTATGTTAAACTATTGATGCCTACATGTTTTGTAGCATATTTTCTAAATTCGTTTTGATCAAACATAAGAGTTGGTTTTTAGTTGTTAAACAAATGTAATTGTTGCATATTGGAAAGCAAATTATAAACCAAAAAGTTTTTAACGTCAAAACGTCAGTATGGACATAATATTTGCTAAAAAATGTGATTTCGCTTCAATATGATTAATCCCATAAATATATATCATCCCCCTTTTCCAAAAAATCCCTTTCTTTGTATAAAAAATTGCAAAAGTTACTCGTATATATATGTGTCGTATTATTCTGCGCCCAATGCGCTCAGATAACACCCCTTACCGGAGGTAAAAAAGACGATGCTGCACCTAAAGCGTTATCTTATAAGCCTGAAAATGTATCTTTAAATTTTAATACAAACGTCATCGAAGTACAGTTTGACGAGTACATCATATTAAAAGATGTAGCTAATCAATTTATTATTACTCCACAAACAAAAGAAATGCCCGAGATAGAAGCTTTGGGTAAAAAACTGAAAATTACATTTAAGGAAACACTCCTGCCAAATACAACCTATAAACTGGCTTTTGGAAATGCTATTACCGATCTGAACGAATCAAACACCTTACAAAATTTTGAATATATCTTTAGCACCGGATCTATTATAGATAGTTTAAAACTGTCAGGACAAATTTTCACTGCAACTGATCAAAAACCGGCGGGCCAGGTTTTGGTGGGATTATATAAAGCAGATGCTGGCGATAGCATCGTGTATAAAGAAAAACCATTATACATAAGCAAAACCGACGATGGCGGAAAATTCAGCTTCAGTTATCTCCCTGATTCAAAGTTTAAAGTAATTGGTATCAGAGATCAAAACAAAAATTTATTATATGATGGTTCCGATGAACAAATTGGCTTTTTAAATCAGCCTGTTGGCACAAACGACTCAAGTGCAGTTTTGCTATTACTTTTCAAAGAAATACCTGCTAAGAGCTTTATTAAAAAATCATTTCAGGCGGAATTTGGTAAAGCATATGTCATATACAATAAACCGCAGTCCGACATAAAAGATGTGACAGCCGAAGGCTTAGTGGATTATGCTCAGAACACATTTAAAGACACATTAACATTGTTTTATGCCAATAAATTTGACACGCTTCTAACTTTTGTAAATCACACAAACAAAATAGATACAGTTCTTATCAAACTTCCCTCCGCTGAAAGCTATAAGAAGCGCCCTCCCGTTAATAAATACATATTGCAAAGTAATATCGGAACAATGCTTCCGTTTTATATGCTTCCTCAATTTATGTTAAACTTCCCGGTTGCGTCATTAAATATATCTGGTGATAGGATGTCGCTGGTAGAAAAATTGGATACGGTAACAAAGCAGCTTCCGTTTACTGTTTTAAAGGATACAGGGATGATCACATCATTTCAAATTAAGGCTGACCTAAAACCTGAAGCAAGCTATACGCTAACGCTATTAAAGGATGCTTTGACTAATACCACGCAAAGAACAAATGACTCAGCAACGTACAAGTTCAAAACAACAAGTCCGGAGGATTACGCACAGTTAAACTTGAAAGTATTGCTTCCGGCTAAAGAAAATTACCTTGTTCAACTATTAAATGATAAAGAGCAGATTATTAACCAAACAGTAGTTGAACTTTCATTAACGTCTACTTCAGAGAAAATAATAGCATATAAAAATTTAATTCCTGGGAATTACTTCGTTAAAGTAGTTGAAGATGCCAATAAAAATGGGCTTTTCGACACAGGTGATTATTTTTTACATAAACTACCGGAAGCAATTTTTGTAAACCCTATGCCAATAAAATTATTAGCCGGTTGGGAAATTGAGAATGAATGGATAGTGAAATAATCGGTTATTCATCTTTTTCTTAAAAAAAATTAAATTTTTTTCTTGCCTGTTTTTTTAATCATTTCTTGCTAATAATTAAAAAACATATTCGCATAAACTTTAATTGCAGAAATTCAATCCTTCGAAGTGCCTTTAAAATAAGCTGTTTCAACGTGTTTGTATTTGTAATGTATTTTTATTTTTTCATATTGTTATTTTTTAGCGAGTAAAAGAAAAACGGTATTAACAATTTCAACAATTTTATGTTAATAAAATAACTGCTTGGAAATTAGTTAGCGTTAATAATTTTATTTACTTCGTAGTAACAAAAATCTTAAAAA
>JAZKDT010000076.1:0-27585 GCA_040387475.1 Bacteroidota bacterium
AAAGCCCGAATATATTGAATTAATAAGCAGGGGAACACCTCTGGAAAAGATCATTCAACAAGCTTATCTTGTTCCAAATTTTTATACGAAAGTTAATTTATTAGAGTACCTGTTACAAACCGAAAAAAATTTCAGCAAAGTATTATTGTTTGTGAAGAATAAGAAAATTGCAGATGATATTTTTAAAGAGTTAGGAACTGAGTTTGCTGAAGAGATTGGCGTTATTCATTCCAATAAATCACAACCTCAACGTTTCAGTGCTGTCAAAAAATTTGATGAAGGAACGCATCGTTTGCTAATAGCAACAGATGTTATTGCCCGTGGGTTGGATTTAAAAGATGTAACACATGTTATCAATTTTGATATGCCCTCTAAAGAGGCTAGCGCTTATATTCACCGGATCGGTAGAACAGGTAGAGCCGATAAAACAGGTATAGCGTTAAGCTTTATCACTAAATCCAATCTTGACATGCAGAAAGAAATTGAAGCATTGATGAAGAAAAAGATAGAGATTCTTGAGATGCCGGAAGCTGTGGAAATAAATGAAAATTTAACGCAGGATGAAAAACCTGTAACGCGAGACAAATCCTTAAAAAAATTGCCTAAGCACATAACTCCAACAGGAGCTTTCCATGAAAAGAAAGATAAGAATAAAAAAACTAATTTAGGTGGTAAACGTCGCCAGGAAAACCTTCGAAGAATTGCTGAGAAAAAAGCAAGAACGCGGCCTTTTTAATGCTCTATTTAGCTCACTTTACAGATTATTTAGTAGTTCTTGTGCTTAAATAATATGGGTTTACCTATTTTTCTTACATACGTACGATAATTTACTTTATTTTTAAGTACAATTTAGTTATGAAGAAACTACTACTTTTTTTTATTATATCTGTTCGGCTTTTAAATGCCCAAACAACTTACACCTGGAACGGGTCGACGTCAAGTGCCTGGAATGTAAACACTAACTGGACACCGATTGGCGTTCCGTCCAGCACAGACAATATAAGAATTGTTACGGGTTCCAATAATTGTATTATTGATGCAGACAGGTCAGTTAATAATTTCACATTATCAAGTGGAACACTGAATTTAGTAACTTATAGCTTAACCGTAAATGGTAATTCGACCTTGTTAACGGGGACAGTAAGCGGAGCATCAGGTACGTTAGATTGCGAAGGCCCTACCACCACTTTTGGAAGCACCACAACCGGCCCAACCATCAATGCAGCAGTTATTGTTAATGCTCTGACCATTACAACTCAACGAACCACGTTCAATAATAGCGTCAGGATAACAAAATTAGCCGCGGGATCAAGTTCCGATAACTGGCGGGGAGGAAACACTTTTAATAATAGTTTTTATTTGAACAGCGCTTCAACGTTTACTGCAGATAATGTGGGAGATATTTACATTGGCTCAAATGCCAATGATCCAGTAGATATTTTCAATGGAAGATCAACATTTTATATAACAGGTTGCGCCAGGATTAGAATTCCACAAAACGGTACCGCTGTCTTTAATGGCGTTGCGTCTTTTTATTCTAACGGTTACGGAACTGTACATGACCGAATGCAGCCGGCCCGCTCAGGAACGGCTACGGTGACTTTTAATGATTCAACATATTTTTACTGTAATTCAACGACAACCGATGTGCAAATAGCTTTTGACCCTTCTACAAAAGCTACATTTAACGGGCCTGTAGTAGCTATCCATTACGGATCGAGTGCGGCTGCATTTTTATTTGGAAATGACGGCACTGTTATTTTTAATCACAATATTACCATGAGCTGCGTTGGTTCGGGTGCAATAGGCATCACAACCGGTGTTGGCACTTCAACGCTTGCCGCAGGTAGAACGATCAATGTAGGTAGCCTTGGCTTTTCATCCGGAAGGCTTGATATGGAAAATTTAACGCAGTTAGGGACTACAGCCCAAAATTTTACACTAACAGGAAGTGCGGCCCTAACTATTGGAGAAATTGGAGAAGCTTGCATATTTAATGCAAATGTGAATGTTGCAGCACCAAGAGTAGTTCTTTTAGGATCGACATATAATGGGGCTTGCATATTCACAAAAACAGGTGCTACTACAGACGACTGTGGTGGAAATACATTTAACAATACAATTTCAATCAATAATTCAGGTTCGAGTGAATTTCGTTTCTCAAGTGTAGGAAGCGCCGATGTATTTACAACACCTCTAACTATAAGTAATAACGGAACAGGTAGTATAAGATTATCCAGAACTTACAATACTTCGTATCCACAAAATATCAGTATAAACAACACAACCGGAGGAGGCATCTTTTTTGGAGCGAACGGAGGCATAAGCACCTTAGCAAATGGCAAAACAATTGCAGTGGGTTCAGGCGGGTATGCAAACGGCTATTTAATTCTGTATAAATTTAATCAAGCTAGTGCCACCCCTCAAAATGTAAATCTTTCAGGTGCAGCCACTGTACTCACCATGGGAAATCAAAGTAATGTAACATCGGGTTGCAGCTTTCCGGGGGATTTTACGGCATCGGCAAAAGGAATTGAATTAACAGGTAATACATTTGGTGCAACAACCGTATTTAACCAAAGCGGACCAACAACAACCAGAACCTGGGGCGGCAATAACTTTACAGGAGCTCATACCATCAATGTATCCGGAGCTGCCGGCATCCAGTGCTCGCAATTATTTGCAGCAGATTCGTATTCGTCAACAATTGCCCTTAACCTCAGTAGTTCAGGAGGTATTACACTTTCCAGAACTTATAATACTTCTTTCCCCGAAAATATAACCCTCAGCGGCACCTCAACCGGCGGCATCGCATTTGGTTTTGCAGGCGGTTCAAGCACACTTGCAAATGGAAAAACATTATCTATTGGCGGAACTGGTTTCACGGGCAGTTTTCTTGACCTGTACAAATTCAATCAGCTGGGATCTACGCCTCAAACTTTAACACTCACCGGAACAGGGGCAGTAATCGAAATAGGAGCTGCTTCACCAACTACCTACGGATGTACATTTGGAGGTAACCTAACAGTTACTGCGCCCAGTTTTTTAATTGTAGGGAATACATTTAACGGTACTACTGATTTTTTAAAAACAGGAACAACTAATGATGATATAAATGGAAGTAATGTATTTAACGCTTTAGCTAGCTTTTCTACAACAGGTACGAGTGGAAGATGGAGATTAGGAACTCTCGCCGATGACTTTAACGATAATGTTTCTTTTATCCAGGGAGCTGCCGGAACTATTGCCCCCGCTTATAATGCAACGTCTACCTTTGATGGCAACATTGTGGTTTCTGCTCCATCAGGTGCTGCTATTACGTTTGCCGGAGGCGCATCAGGGCGCGTAACATTAGATGGAACAAATCCGCAAAGCATTAATAGTATATCAGGCAATAGTCCGAATTTCACAAGATTAACTATTAATAAAACCGCTAATTCCGTCACATTAAATACACGGATAAACATTGTTACTAATTTAACATTGACAAATGGAGTCATAAATACCACATCAACCAATATTCTTAATATGAATGATGCCTCGTCAACAAACACTGGGAATATTTCAAGCTATATTGACGGACCCATGAATTATGACATGGCTTTAACCGGTACACGCACTCTTAACATGCCAATTGGTAAAACGGGCGATTGGAGACCTGTTGTCCTAACCCTGAAGCATAGTGCTAATACTTCTTACACTTACAAATCAGAAGTTACAAATGCCAGTGCACAAGCCTTGGGCTATACGAAGCCTGCAACGGTAGATACCATTTCTAAAGTACATTATTGGGATGTGACCCGCACTACAACCAGTACTGGCGTTATAACGCCAGCTACCAATTTGAACGGAACTCAAACCATTACTATCTATTACGGAGCCAATGATATTGTAACCGATCCTACTTATTTAACGATTTTAAAGAATACCAATGCAGCTCCTACAACCTGGACTGATATTGGTGGAACAGGTGCTACTGCGGGTTCCGGAAGCGTAACATCTACTTCATCGCCATCTGCATTTAACTCATTTAGTAAATTCACATTAGCTAATAAAATTGGAGGGACTAATCCGTTGCCTATTGAACTATTGTATTTTACAGCGCAACCTCATGGGAAAACTGTAAACCTGGATTGGGCAACCGCATCTGAATCCGACAACGATCGTTTTGAAATTGAAAGGAGTTTTGATGGTATTAATTTTGAGTACTTACTGGCTGTAAAAGCTTTCGGGGACGGAAACAGCTTAACTAAACGAACTTATTATGCTATTGATGAGAAACCACACAAAGGAATTTCATACTATCGTTTGAAACAGATTGACAAAAGTGGCATTTTTAAATATGCAGATATTGTATCCGTTGAGTTCAACTCAGAATCATATATCCATATATTTCCAAATCCCGCTTCAAATCTACTAATGATTAACGCAAGCGATGATTACGCTAATGCAACACTTAAAGTAATGAATACAATTGGTGTTGAGGTTGTGATAAATAAACAACTAAATATCTACAACGGTATAATGGATTTATCAGATCTGGCATCTGGAATTTATTACGTGATAATTCAAAACGGAGAGAATACTGAAAATGTTAAGCTCAGTATTCAGAAATAAGTGCCAACAAAACTTTAAAACCCGTTGATCCTGCACAGCAGCTTTTTTTATATATTTGCTTTAATTCATTTCCAAACAGGGCAAATTTTCCCAAATCTTTAGATAACCAATGAAATACTTTGAGAATTACAAAGAAATTAAGAAACTCAAACCGGAAGGAATGAGGGGCGTATTGCGCTCATACGCATTGGATTGCTTGTCGGTATGGGATAAATTGAGCGGTTTACAATATCAACTTAATAAGCCGCGCGTACAATTTATATATATACATCATGTGTTCAAAGATGAAGAAATAAAACTTGAAAAATTATTAAAAAAATTAAGTTTAAATCATACTTTCATCAGCTATTCTGATGCCGTTCGAAAAATTTTAGAGGGAAAGATAGACAAGCCATACATTTGTATAAGTTCCGATGATGGATTTAAAAATAATGTAAAAGCTGCTGAAATATTAAATAGATATGGAGCAAAAGCATGCTTCTTCATCAATCCCTTTGTTGTTGACCAAAAGTCTTATACAGAAATAAAAAAACATTGCAGGGATCGCTTAAGTTTTCCACCGGTAGAGTTCATGGACTGGAAAGATATTGAGACCATTCAGAAAATGGGACACGAAATTGGGTCTCATACTATGGAGCATATAAATGTTGCAGAAACTGAAATAGATATTTTTAGGGATGACTGTAAAAAAACATACGAGCTAATAAAAATGCGTTGTGGAGAAGCCAAACATTTTGCATTTCCATACGGTCGTTTTTTTCATTTTAATGAAACGGCCAGGCAAATAGTTTTTAATTCGGGGTTTGTTTCGTGCGCTACTGCAGAACGCGGTTGTCATATCAATCATGGTAGATTGCTTCTAAATGAAGAGCTTTTTATCCGGAGAGATCATGTTGTTTTAGATTGGAACATAGATCATATTTTTCATTTTTTAGCGGCTAACTCAAAAAAAGCAAATACATTAAATAATTTGTCTCCCTATACTAACTGATGAAAATTATAGTACTGACGAGCGGTCGTTTTGGAACTGCAGCACACCATCTAAACTATTTAATTAAAAGTAAGCAGTGTGAGATTTCTATGGTCATCTTAAATGAAGGAAAGATCGTCAATAAAAAGAAGCACTATATCAATAAATTCCGTAAAATTTTTAAAATCGGACCACTGGGCGCGTTTAATGGAATTAGAATGCGTAAATGGTATAACCAGGACATTACTGAATTTGAAAAAATTGGAGATATAGAAGATATTTGCAGGAATAACAACATACCATTTTTTACAACACCAAATATCAACTCTCCAATAACACTTGAATTATTTAAAAATACCCATCCGGATCTGGGCCTAAGCCTTGGTAATGGTTACATAGGAAAAAATATCTACACCATACCCAAATATGGCATGATTAACATTCATCATGAAATATTACCGATTTACCAAAATGCCCAAAGTATTATCTGGCAGATCTATAATATGTCACCTTCAACAGGTTACACTATCCATAAAATTGACAAACACATTGATACCGGAGAGATTCTGTACCAGGAAACAATACCGATTTGTTTTGAAAGTACACTTAGCCAAACTGTTTCTAAAACATCGTTTTCATTATTGGAGGCTTCTGCAAATGGTTTACTACTATTTTTGGCCGACTTTGATAATTTATATAAAAATGCAAAGAAGCAAGGAAAAGGTCGTAGCTATACTACACCTAATATATGGCAATACTTGAAGATTTTAAATAATTATAAAATCCTTAAAAAAAACGCTAAGCAAAAAATTTAGCATTCCCAAGCGCCTGTAATATACCAAACACACCTGAATATTGTCGGAAAACAGTTTAATGAATACTAATGTGCCTCTAACCAATTCAGGCCTACACCCATTCCAACTTCAACAGGAACATTCAAAGGCAAGGCTTCTTTCATATGTTTTTCGATGATCGGTTTAATGAGATCCAACTCTGGTTTATAAACATCAAACACCAACTCATCATGCACCTGTAGGATCATTCTCGATTTGATATTCATATTTTTTAATTCATTGTGAATATTGATCATCGCTACCTTGATCATATCGGCTGCAGAACCCTGAATGGGGGCATTGATGGCATTTCGCTCAGCGTAGGAACGAACAGTAGCATTTGCCGAATTAATATCCTTTAACCAACGGCGACGCCCTAATAAAGTTTGTACGTATCCATTTTCTTTAGCAAAGGCAATTTCATTATCCATATAAGAGCGGATAGAACCATATTGTGCGAAATAATTATCGATTAATTGTTTGGCTTCAGCACGCGGAATATTTAGATTGTCTGCTAAACCAAAAGCACCTTGCCCGTATATAATTCCAAAGTTCACGCTTTTTGCTTTGTACCGCATTTCTTTGGTTACTTCGCTTTCCTCAATACCGTAAACCTTAGCGGCAGTTGCCGTATGAATATCCTTTCCAGAATTAAAAGCCTCGCACATATTAGGATCCTTGCTGATAGAGGCTACTATCCGTAATTCTATTTGCGAGTAATCGGCGCTTAGCAAAGTGTATTCTTCGTTTCGTGGAATAAAGGCTTTACGTATCTGCCTGCCCCGTTCTGTACGAATAGGAATATTTTGCAGGTTAGGATTATCACTACTTAAACGGCCCGTAACTGCCACTACCTGGTTAAAAGTAGTATGGATGCGATTTGTTTTTGGATTCACCAGTAAAGGCAAGGTATCTACATAAGTTGATTTTAATTTGACCAATTCCCGGTAATCCAAAATTTTAGCTACGATAGGATGTTTACCTTCCAGCTTTGATAAAACATCTTCACCGGTAGCGTATTGTCCTGTTTTTGTTTTCTTGGCTTTGTCGGTAATTTTTAAATATTCAAATAATATTTCTCCTACTTGTTTTGGAGACGAAATATTGAATTTTGTTCCTGCCAATGCCTGGATCTCTCCATCAACTCTTGTAATATCTTCCTGCAGCTGTGCCGAAAATTCATTTAATGCAGCTACGTCTATATTAATTCCTTCCCGCTCCATCCCAGCTAAAGCTTCTATCAGGGGTAATTCAACTTCATGAAATAACTTTTCTGTTCCCGATTCTCTAACCTTCGACACAAACGCCTCTTTCAACTTTAAGGTAACATCCGCATCTTCTGCAGCGTAGTCTTTAATAATATCCAATGGTACATCGCGCATGCTCATCTGATCTTTTCCTTTCTTCCCAATTAGATCCTCTATGCTAATCGGCGAATAATCAAGGTACGTTTCAGCAAGCACATTCATATTATGACGCATCTCCGGCATAAATAAAAAGTGAGCCACCATTGTATCCCATAATTTATTTTTGATCTCCACACCATAATTCTTCATTACCTGCATATCATATTTGATATTTTGTCCGATCAATGTTTTAGATGCATCAGAGAATAAGGGTTTGAATTGATCAATCAAGGCCTGGGCTTCAGTTTGATTTGCTGAAACCGGCACGTAGTATGCTTCATTTATTTTTACGGCAAATGATAGTCCTACCAGCTCAGCTTCGATCGTATCCAAGGAAGTAGTTTCAGAGTCGAAACAAAACTCGGAGTTTGAATTTAAAAGAGTGATCAAATTAGTAACAGACTCTTGTGTGTTGCACAGGCTATAATTAGCATTCGTATCCTTGTAGGTTTTAAATACTTTGGCGTCGGCCTCAGCAACAGCTTCTATGTTTTCGTCGCTGAACAAATCCCCGCCGTTGAAAAGATCAGGTTTTGCTTTTGGCGCTTCTTTTGTTTTGCCCGGTGTGTTAAATGAATCTTTTCCACCGCCAATATCTTCGCCTAAAACTTTCTGTGCAATGGTTCTGAATTCTAACTCGGTAAATAATTCTTTTAAAACTTCTTTATTAACATCTTTTCGTACCAACTCATTCTCATTGAATTCAACCGGGACGTCTAAAATAATAGTGGCCAGCCATTTTGATTGAATAGCTTTGTCTTTATGCTCCTCTACTTTTTCTTTTAGCTTTCCTTTTAATTTATCGGTGTTAGCGATCAGATTTTCAATCGTTCCAAAGTCTTTCACTAATTGAATGGCAGTTTTTTCTCCTACTCCCGGAATACCGGGAATGTTATCCACCTTATCACCCATTAAACCCAATATATCGATCAATTGACCAACATGCGTGATTTCCCATTTTTTACAGATCTCAGCAACGCCCAATACTTCCGCACCATTTCCAAAACGGGCAGGTTTATAAATGAATGTATTTTCATCAACCAACTGGCCATAATCTTTATCAGGAGTCATCATGTAAGTTGTGAAACCCTGTTGTTCGGCAACCTTTGCCAAAGTTCCAATGGCATCATCAGCTTCGTAGCCTGGCGTTTTAATAACCGGAATATTAAAGCCTTCGATCAACTGCATAATATACGGAATACAAATACGAAGATCTTCGGGCATTTCTTCACGTTGAGCCTTGTATTCAACATACTCGGTATGCCTCACGGTAGCTTCAGGTGTATCAAATACAACGGCAATGTGCGTTGGTTTTTCTTTATTTAAGATTTCGAGTAAAGTATTGGTAAACCCAAATATGGCAGATGTATTTAAACCTTTAGAAGTTACTCTTGGGTTTGTGCTAAATGCAAAATAAGCGCGATAAATTAAAGCGTAAGCATCCAGTAAAAATAATTTCTTAGGTGTATCTTTTGTGATCATTTGTAAAGTTATAAATCAATAAATTTAGAAAAATAAAAAAGCCCCGAAAGGCTTTGTTAATAAGTGATTGAAAGAAAACGCCTCTTTAAATAAACGTCGCTAAAACGGGCTAAATGGGGAATTTTATTTCGTAAATAGCAGGCCAGAGTTTACCAGTTATCATAATTTTATTGGAAATAGAATCATACGCAATTCCGTTCATTTCCAAAGCTTCCGGATTTTTCATCTTGCTCTGATAGGCCAGATCACTCAGATCCATTTTCCCTACTACATCACCTGTCTCCGGATTAATTTTAACAATTGTATTTGTCATCCAAATATTAGCGTAAATAAATCCTTTAATATATTCCAGTTCATTTAAGCGATCTATAATGCGATTGTTTTCAGCTACTTCTATTACTTTAATGACACCAAATGTTGTTGGATCGAGATAAGTAAGATAGCTCGTTCCATCACTCATGATAATATTTTTACCGTCGGTGGTTAAGCCCCAACCTTCGGTATTTGTGTAAGAAAATTTTCCAATGTTCTTGTAGTTTTTTGCATCATAAATAAATCCGGTTTGATTTTTATAAGTAACCTGAAACACTTTTCCTTTCAAAATAACCATACCTTCTCCAAAGTAAATGTTTTTGTCGATTTCAGCTTTGACATCAATCTTTCCGGATCCCAAATCCACTATTCCAAATAATGATCTTGTTTGAGGCAATCCAGGTGACGCTCCGGTGCTTTCAAATAACTTGCTATCGTGAAACAGAAATCCTTCTGTAAAAGAAGTGATATCATGAGGATATTCCTTAACTACCGAAAAATTAATCGCCGCTATTTCGGGTTCGTTTATTACTACAGGAGGATCTTCCACTTTTTTTGTTTCAGGCTTACATGAAGTAAGCAATGCCAGACACGAGACAATATATATAAACGATTTTACTTTGTGCTTCATTTTAAACATAGTTAATTAAATACTCCAGGTTGTTCCTTCTTTACTGTCTTTGACCTGAATATTAGCAGCAGTTAATTTATTTCTGATCTCATCGGAGGTTGCAAAGTCTTTACCCGCTTTTGCTTTGTCTCTTAGGTCTAATACCAACTGCATAACGCCTTCTAATGCCGTGTTGGCTTTCCCGGTTTCTTCTTCTTTTTTCAAGCCCATCACATCAAAAACAAAATGCTGATATATAGCGTTCAATAAATCTATATCTGCCTGAGTTAAACTTGCTTTTTTATCATTTGTTGAATTGATCATCCGGATGGCGTCGAATAAATTAGCGATCAATACCGGTGTATTGAAATCGTCATTCATCGCGTCGTAACATGCTCTTTCTAAAACATCTACTTTTTCGGTTGATGTAGCCGATGCTTTTAATGTTTGTAATGTTTTATAGCTTTCCATTAAACGGTTAAATGCTTTTTCGGCGGCGCTCAATGCATCGTTACTGAAATCCAACGTACTTCTGTAATGTGTTTGCATCATAAAAAATCTCACCGCCATTGGACTATAACCTTTAGTTAATAATGGATGAGAACCAGTAAATAATTCCATGGGCAAAAAACTATTGCCTAAAGACTTACTCATCTTTTGACCGTTAACCGTTAGCATATTTGTATGAAGCCAATAATTAGCCGGGCTTTTTCCGCAATAGGCAATATTTTGAGCAATTTCGTTTGTGTGATGAGTTGCTTGTAAGTCCATTCCACCACCATGTATATCAAACTGTTCTCCTAAATATTTGGTGCTCATCGCAGAACACTCGATATGCCATCCAGGAAAACCAACTCCCCAGGGGCTTGGCCATTTCATTAAATGTTCGGGTTTTGCTTTTATCCAAAGAGCAAAATCCAGTCTTCCTTTTTTATCATCCTGCCCGTCCAATTCGCGTGTATTTTCTAACAGCTCCTCCAGCTTACGATTGGTTAAGGCTGTGTAGTTATTTGTTTTAGCAAATTTTTCCACATCAAAGTAAACGTTACCATTATGCTCGTAGGCCAAACCATTTTTTATGATTTGCTTGGTTATTTCCTGTTGTTCAATAATATGTCCGGTGGCCGTAGGCTCAATGCTTGGTGGCAAATTATTTAAAAGCGCCATAATATCTCTAAAACCCACGGTATATTTTTGAACGATCTCCATTGGCTCGAGTTGCATCAGCTTTGCTTTTTTTGCAAATTTGTCATCACCCTCATCTCTATCTCCTTCTAAATGTCCGGCATCCGTTACATTACGCACATAACGTACTTTATAACCTATATGCACCAAATAGCGATACATCAAATCAAAGGACATAAACGTGCGGCAATTGCCTAAATGTACATCACTATAAACGGTAGGGCCACAGACATACATTCCTAAAAATGGCGCGTTAATGGCTTTAAATTCTTCTTTTGTTCTACTAAGGGTGTTATAAATAAATAGCTTTTCCATATAAATATCAGATTTTAAATTTAGCAAAAAAAAAGACGGTAATGTACCGTCTTTTTTGTTTTAATGTTAATTAAGAATTAGTTTTCTACAGGTGTGTCACCAACATAGATACCGTTTCTATACATGGAAATACGTTGTAAAATTCCATTCTCATCATAAATATAGGCTTTACCGTCCATTAACCGATTGTCTTTAAAAATACCGTCTTTAGTGATTTGTTTATTTTTGTTGTAAGTGATGTTTTGCCCGTTTAAAACCATTGGCCCTTTTGTAGTAGCTCCATTTGGTTTTTCATCCGGTTTTAATACAACCTTAGGTGCATTCTCTAAAGGAGCATCTTTAATCTTAACAATTGGTTTTTTAGGTTCAAATTCTTTAATGGAAGCAACATCTACTGCACCATCATTGTAAGTTTTGGTTGCTTTGATATCTCCATTTTCGTGGTATTCAGTAATAACACCTGATTCTTTACCGTTTACGAAAGTACCTTCAATCGCAAGCTGTCCATTCTCGTGAAAGTATTTTACGGGACCTTCTCTTTTTCCGGTAGCGTTAAAATTAAATTCGTGTTGAGGAGTACCGTTTTCGTAATATAGTTTATAAGGACCCGTCCAACGGTTATTTTTCCAGTTTCCTTCTTCAGAAATCTTTCCACTTTCGTGGTACATAATAGCGTATCCATCAGGTCGGCCATTTTGAAAAGTTAATTGATTTTTCATATTACCATTACAGTAATACTCTAACCATTTACCGATTTTACGGTTGTCTGTATATTTACCTTCTTCGATTTTTTGTTCTGGCGCAAAACAGGTTCCGGGTTTATGTCTACCTCTTATGATCCATTTACCTTGTTTTTTACCTAAGGCATCGATCAGGTTAATAGTATCTTTATTATTAGAGGCTAACTCAAACGATTGCGACTGACCGTGGCCTATTTGATAAACCAAAAAAATCAGAATTAAATAAATTTTTTTCATAAGCAATATCTTTTACTAAATTATGTAATATTCCTGTAGTTATTTAATAAAATTAGACAAAACACCGAAAATTGACGATGATTATTTGTTTAGTTTAATGTCCACTTACTTCTACGCTTTTCCCCAAAAAATAGTTACAAATTTGAGAGCATTTTTTATGCCAAATTTGTTAACATATCAGCAACTAATGACGAAAGCGTGTATTTTGCCGACCAATTCCAGTCTTTTCTCGCTTCATTCTCTAAAATACTTTTTGGCCAACTATCCGCGATTTGCTGCCTGAAATCAGTTTTGTAAGTAATTGTAAAATCGGGAATGTGCTTTTGAATTTCTGCGGCGATCTGAGAAGGAGTAAAACTAATTCCGGCGAGGTTATAGGAGCCTCTGATTTTAACACTCTCGCTTGGAGCATGCATGATCTCGATAGTTGCCCGAATAGCGTCTTCCATATGCATCATTGGTAAGGCAGTTTCCGCACTCAAAAAGCACTCATACGTCTTATTTTTAAGAGCCTCGTGGAAAATATGAACCGCGTAATCAGTGGTTCCCCCTCCAGGTGCTGATTTCCAGCCAATTAGACCAGGGTAACGCAAACTCCTGACATCCACACCAAATTTGTTAAAATACCATTCACACCACCGTTCCCCGGCTTGTTTGCTTATGCCGTAAACAGTCGATGGTTCCATGACAGTATATTGTGGGGTGTCTAACCGGGGTGTTGTTGGACCAAAAACTGCGATTGAACTGGGCCAATATACTCTGCTAATATGCTTCTCTTTAGCCAAATCCAATACATTAAATAACCCTTCCATATTCAGTTTCCAGGCGAACATAGGATTTTGCTCCCCTGTAGCTGATAATAAAGCGGCCAATAAATATACATGTGATATGCTATGTTTTTTAACAATATTTAGTAAAGTGTCTTTATCCAAAATATCCAGTTTTTCAAAAGGATTGTTTTGAAGCGATGGAATTGGTTTTAAATCGGCGGCAATGACGTTGCTTGAACCATATAAGAGGCTTAATTCCTGCGTCAATTCAATCCCAATTTGACCACCGGCGCCTATAATTAAAATTTTATCTTCTTTGTTGTACATGATAAAAATCAGTAGCGGTTTTTGAGTTTTTAGCTACCTTTGCAAACGTATAAATAATTTTTGATTTATTTGAAGTTCAATCAAAATCAAAAATCAGTAAATAGTATAACCTGCAATTATATCTATTATTATGAAAATGCCAGAATTAAGAAACCGGATCAACAAAGACGAACTAAAGCTTCGATTAGCTCAGGAACAAATTGAGCGGGTTACACTTTCCTTTTACAAGTACGTAAAAATAGAAGATCCAAAAGAACTACGCGACCATTTATTCAAATCCTGGACGGCATTAAACTGCTTTGGCAGGATATACGTGGCTCACGAAGGAATTAATGCGCAAATGAATGTTCCCAAAATTAACTGGGATAATTTTATTGAGGATCTTTATAGTGATAGCCGTTTTAACCATGTTCCTTTGAAAATTGCTGTGGATGATGATGGTAAATCTTTTTACAAGCTCGTTATTAAGGTAAAGGAAAAAGTAGTGGCCGATGGTATTATTGATGCTGAATTTGATGCAGCAAATACCGGAAATTATTTGAATGCCGAAGGTTTTAATAAGGCCATAGAAGACCCGAACACCATTGTGGTGGATATGAGAAATCATTACGAAAGCGAAGTTGGGAGATTTGATAAGGCTTTTTGTCCGGATGCTGATACCTTCAGGGAAGAATTGCCTTTAGTAGTTGAGCACTTAAAAGGACAGGAAGATAAAAAAGTGATTATGTATTGTACTGGTGGCATTCGTTGCGAAAAAGCCAGTGCCTACCTTAAACATAAAGGTTTTAAAGATGTTAATCATTTGCAGGGAGGTATTATTCAATACGCCAAAGAAGTAAAAGAACAAGGATTGGAAAGCAAATTCAGAGGCGTAAATTTTGTATTTGATGAGAGAATTGGCGAACGGATAACGGATGATGTTTTATCTAACTGTCATCAGTGTGGAAAACCCTGCGATGTGCACGTAAACTGCAAAAATGATGATTGTCATTTATTGTTTATTCAATGTGAGGCCTGCGCCGAAAAAATGCAGGGTTGCTGTACACCCAAATGCCAGGAAATTGCAGCGTTACCTATTGAAACACAAAGAGAATTACGAAAAGGACGCATAAAAAAAGGCGAAGAATCCTTATCAGTATATAAAAGCAGATTGAGACCAAATCTGGCAGCTATTTTGAAAGAGAATATTCAGAAATAGTTAATTTATATATATCATGAAAAGAGTACTGCAAGCAATTTGTATGTTAGCCCTCTTGCTAACAACATCTTGCAAAAAATTGGGGAAATTAAAAGAGTTTGATCTCCACTACAATCAGGAATTTGTTATTCCAGCAAATAACGGAGGTTTAACCTTGCCTATTGAAATCAATTCTCAAGATATCACTACCAACACATCTTCAGATTACGAGAACCAAGGAACGGCAACTAAGTTAGTGGAAAGCGTTTATTTAACAGAGTTGTTTTTTAAGGTAAAAACACCCTCGTCGGGCAACTTTAATTTTTTAAAAAGTGTAGAGATTTACCTTTCAAGCCCTAATAATAGCGAGATTTTAATCGCGTCTAAATATGATATTCCGGAAGACTGGAAAAATATCCTATACCTGGATGCGCATGCCATAAACCTAAAAGAATATATGCAGGACGATAGTTATAAACTTAGAGTAAAAACAGTCACCGACCAATCGTTGGCCAATGACATGACGATTATTTCCGACGAAACTTTTCATGTTAAAGCAAGATTAAGAAATTACTTTAAAAAGTAATCCTTTCGGCAATTATACGCTCATTTTATGGGTAAATTATTTAAAAAAATATTTATCTTTAGATAAATTTTAAAATCATTGGTCGATGAAAAAAGTGTTAAGTCTATCTGTATTAGCAACGTTTATTTTATTTGGTTTATCATGCAAGAAAAAAGAAGAAGTTGATAAATTAACTCAATTTGACATTGATTATTCTACAAATTTAGCCATACCATCTGCCAGCATTACGGTAACTACGCCTACAACTTCCGTTGAATTTACAACGCCAAACGTACCCACGCAGCAAGCAACAAAGTTCAGTCAGGCAGGGACTACTCAAAGCCTGATTAGCGAAATTAAAATGACACGCCTTAATATTTCGGCAGTAAGTTCGGGTACGACAACAGCTAACCTTGATTATTTAAAATCGTTGACAGTTTATATTAAGGCGGCCGGTGTTGGTGAAGAAATAGTAGCAACCAAGTCCACAATTCCTGCGGGTTCAACCTCAGTAGAAATGGATCTGACCGGTGCCAATATTAAAAATTATATTTTCAAAGACAATATTCAATTCAGAGTATTAGCTATATTCGATGCATCTGCAGCAACAGATCAAACACTTAGAATGGACGAAACGGTTCGTGTAAGCGCTACACTTCTTAAATAATATTTTTAATACGACACAATGCCACTATATCATTCTGTAGGAAATATTCCTCAAAAACGTCATACTGTGTTTAAATCTCCACAGGGAAATTTTTACTATGAGCAGCTATTCGGTACGGAAGGCTTTCATGGATTTTCATCACTTCTGTACCACACCCATCGTCCTACACAGGTAAAAGAGATCATTAAAAGTTATGATGTATCGCCTAAAGTAGCGATTGATAAAAATATTAAAGCCTTGTTATTAAAGGGTTTTGAAATTAAACCCACCAATGACTTTTTAGATAGCAGAAAAACCATGTTATTTAATAGTGATTGTCATATAGGTTTAGCGGCTCCAAAAGAGAGTATGACCTCTTATTTTTACAAGAATGCAGATGCGGATGAAATGTTATTCATTCATAAAGGAAAAGGGACTTTAAGAACTTTTATGGGTAACATTCCCTTTGAGTATGGAGACTATTTAATCATTCCACGCGGTATGATTTATCAGATACAATTTGACACGACAGACAACCGCATTTTTTATGTAGAAACGCCTCATCCATTATATACGCCTAAACGTTATAAAAATGCGAGCGGTCAACATTTAGAACACTCACCATTTTGTGAACGTGATTTTAAATTGCCAACACAACTGGAAACGTATGATGAGAAAGGCGATTTTTTAATCAAAATAAAAAAAGAAGGAATGATGCATGAAGTTGTTTATGCAACTCATCCCTTTGATGTTGTTGGTTGGGATGGTTATAATTTTCCCTGGGCTTTCTCTATTCATAATTTTGAACCTATAACGGGGCGCGTTCATCAGCCACCTCCCGTACATCAAACATTTGAAACACCTGCTTTTGTGGTATGTTCCTTCTGTCCGCGTTTATATGATTATCATCCATTGGCTGTTCCTGCGCCATACAATCATAGTAATATTGACAGCGATGAAGTATTGTATTATGTTGACGGAGATTTCATGAGCCGTAATAATATTGAGCAGGGGCATATCACTTTACATCCAAAAGGAATTCCTCATGGCCCGGCACCCGGCGCAATGGAACGCAGTATCGGACAAACCGTTACCCAGGAACTCGCAGTAATGGTTGATACATTTCGCCCTTTAAAAGTAACCGAAGAAGCCATGGGAATTGACGATGGTAAATATTATAAAAGCTGGACAGAATAGTTTAGCAATTAATGTGTAAATGAACTAAAATAAACAAACATGGAATCAAAACTTGCTAAAAATGAATTGGAGCTCCGTGCTTTGTACATGGCCATGTGGAGTTGTCTTAATTAAATTACAATTTAAAATAACTTATTAAGAACATTTAAAAAATTAAAGACATGTCAAAAGAAATAAAAAACGTAGAGTACGGATTAGAAAAAATATTTGAAGGCGCACAGGACTTCCTGCCGTTGTTAGGAACTGATTATGTAGAGTTTTATGTAGGTAATGCTAAACAGGCTGCGCACTATTATAAAACAGCCTTCGGCTACCAATCCTATGCATATGCTGGATTAGAAACCGGTTTAAAAGATCGTGCTTCTTACGTATTAAAACAGGATAAAATCCGTTTGGTATTCACTACTGCCTTAAACAGTGACTCACCTATTGGCGAGCATGTAAAAAAACATGGCGATGGTGTAAAGGTAACAGCACTTTGGGTGGAAGATGCCCGTAAATCATTTGAAGAAACAGTGAAACGTGGAGCAAAACCATTTATGGAACCCACAGTAGAAAAAGACGAGCATGGTGAAGTGGTTCGTTCGGGTATTTATACATACGGCGAAACAGTACACATGTTTGTAGAACGTAAAAACTATAAAGGCGCTTTCCTTCCGGGATACAAAGAATGGAAAAGCGATTACAATCCAGCACCGGTTGGGCTAAAATTCATTGATCATATGGTTGGAAACGTAGGTTGGAACCAAATGGATGCCACCGTAAAATGGTATGAAGATGTGATGGGTTTTGTAAACTTCTTGTCGTTTGATGATAAGCAAATTACGACTGAGTATTCTGCTTTAATGAGTAAAGTAATGAGTAACGGTAACGGACGTATTAAATTCCCGATCAACGAACCCGCTGAAGGAAAAAAGAAATCCCAGATTGAAGAGTATATTGATTTTTATGAAGGACCAGGAGTGCAGCATTTAGCATTGGCTACTGACGATATCATTAAAACCGTAACCGAATTAAAATTACGTGGAGTTGAATTTTTGCCACCGCCGCCGCAAGCATATTATGATGATATTCCAAGAAGATTGGGTGTACATATGGATATTATGAAAGAAGATATTTCTAAATTACAGGAGCTATCTATTTTAGTAGATGCGGATGAAGAAGGCTATTTATTACAGATCTTCACTAAACCAGTAGAAGACCGTCCGACTTTATTTTACGAAATCATTCAACGTATGGGTGCTAAAGGTTTTGGTGCCGGCAA
Organism: Bacteroidota bacterium; assembly: GCA_040387475.1. Classification (GTDB taxonomy): domain Bacteria; phylum Bacteroidota; class Bacteroidia; order B-17B0; family Aurantibacillaceae; genus UBA4416. Next base: position 18,654 of record JAZKDT010000076.1, read on the forward strand.
CTTTAAAGCCTTGTTCGAATCGATTGAAAGAGAACAAGCCTTGAGAGGGACCTTATAGATTCACGTATCCTTCTGTTCTCGACTTCGCTCGAACTGACAGCAGCAATAAACTTCAGAAAATCCCGTGACTATGTTACGGGATTTTTTATAAACAATTAAAATAAAGATCAATGAGACCAAAAAAAATATGGGCTAACCTCTGAGTAAAAGATGTGGCCAAAACCCGGGACTTTTATAGCAAACTTGGAATTCAACCTAATAAAGGATATGATAAGAGTAATGAATTAACCAGTTTTTTATTTGGAACTGCAGAATTTATCATTCATTTCTTTCAACATGATTCTCTACAAAAAGCGATGGAAGGAGAGATGGCCGACCTAAGCAAAGGCAACGAGATCATCTTTACATTATGGGCAGATAGCAAGGAAGAAACAAACCAATGGGCTAAAGACGTACATGCTGCCGGAGGCAGATTATTTGGTGAACCAAAAGAATTTGGTGAAGGTTATTATGGATTTGTATTTGCTGATCCTGACGGACATAAGTTCAACGTGTTTCATATGTAGCCCAAAGTTAACAACGCAGGATGAATTTAAAATACCCGATGACACGGACCTGGTTTTACATGAACAAGTTTGTTATTATTAAACCGGATCGGCATCTACCTGTAACCTGTAAATGCTTTTTTTATTATTGAATTGCAGGGTATCTATTTCCTGCTTCAATAAATTACGCACCTGGGTTGGCGAATACTCTCTGTTTATTTTTAAAAGAATTCTCTTATGATACTGGTCTTTTATTTTAGCTACTAAAGGAAATTCAGGCCCCAACATCATACCTCCAAACAAAGGCTTGAGTTGATTGGCTAATTGTTGCGCAATATCATTCACAACGTTTTGATCTTTTGAAACCACCGACAATTCGATAACGCGCGTAAACGGCGGATAATGGAATTGCTCGCGCTCATTAATTTGTGATTGATAGAACTGCAAATAATTATCGGCGAGTACGTGATTGATCACTGAATGCTCGGGGTGATTAGTTTGTATGTAAACTGTTCCCTTTTTATCCTTCCGTCCTGCCCTACCACTCACCTGCACAATCAATTGATATGCTTTTTCGAAAGAGCGGAAATCAGGAAAGTTTAGCACACTGTCCACATTCAACACACCTACTACGCTCACATTGTCAAAATCCAAACCTTTAGTTACCATTTGTGTGCCCACTAAAATATCAATGTTACCGAGTTCGAATTCATCGATCAGTTGTTTATACGCATACTTGCTACGTGTTGTGTCTAAATCCATGCGAGCAACTTTAGCGGTTGGAAATAAAATTTCAATTTCCTCCTCTATTTTTTCCGTACCAAAACCTTTGTACTTTAAATTGTTGTTTCCACAGGCTCCGCAACTGCTTGGCGGTTGCGTTGCGTAGCCGCAGTAATGGCAGCTTAACCGATTGGTTTGCTTGTGATAGATCAAAGCAACATCGCAATGCACACAATGTGGTATCCAGTTACAATTAGCACATTCGGTATAAGGCGCAAAACCACGACGGTTTTGAAATAAGATTACCTGTTCTTTTTTGTGAAGTGCTTGCGTAATGGCTCCAACCAATTGATGAGAGAAAATACCTTTATTTTGTTGCTGTTGTGTTTCTTTTTTTAAATCGCATACCACGGTTGCTGGCAGGCTGGCATTTCCAAAACGTTCGGCAATTCTTACCAAACCAAATTTTTGGTGTAAAGCATTGTAGTAGGTTTCAAAAGAAGGCGTTGCTGTTCCCAACAACACTTTCGCTTTATGCAAGTTTGCCAGGTACATAGCCGCGTCGCGTGCATGATAGCGTGGTGCCGGATCATGCTGTTTGTAGGAATTATCATTCTCTTCATCCACGATGATCAATCCTAAATTATTAAAAGGTAAAAACAAAGCGGAACGTGTTCCCAAAACGATGTTGAAATGTTTGGCATCCAGCTTTCCGTCTCCTTCATGCAAAATTGAATTCCAGATCTCTACACGCTCATTCTCGCTGAACTTAGAATGGTATATCCCAACCGTGTTTCCAAATATAGCACGGATACGGTTGATCAATTGCGTGGTTAAAGCGATCTCCGGCACCAAATACAATACCTGTTTGCCTTGTGCAATTACTTTGTTAATTAAGTCCGAATAAATCTCTGTCTTACCACTACCCGTTACGCCATGCAGTAAAACAGCTTGCTTTGTTTCAAACTGCTCTTCAATTTCTGAAACTGCTTTTAATTGAAACTCATTTAATATTTTAGTGGTCTTTTCTTTATTATCAAATAACAAGCGACTGGTTTCTAATTCCGTTTCAATTAAAATTTCTTTTTTAATTAAGCCTTTAATAGCAGCATCATTGGAAGTTTTTAGCAATATCGATTTTTTAACCAGACCCAATTGCCTGGCTGTTTCATCTGACTTCAATAAATGAAGCATCAATAACAATAACTCTGCCTGTTTAAATGCTTTTCTTTCCAGCGTGTCCAGTACTTCTTTTAAATGCTCGTCATTATTGAGTAATGTGGGATTCACACCAATATAATCAACCAGCTTGGGTTTGTACTTGTCTTTTATTTCTTCGTAAATGACGATGGCACCTTTTTTAATGAGCCGATTAATAAACACCTGCACTGTTTTAATCGAAAGCATTACACTCACATCGTCAAAACTCAAAGACGCATTAACCTGTAAAGCTTCTAAAACAGCATGTTCTTTATCCGTAAAATAATCCAACGGCATTTCATCAAGGCTAAACTCTGTATTTAGTGTAATATGCGAAGTACTGCTTAACTTTAAACCGCTTGGCAAAGCTGCATTCATTACATCGCCAGGATTACATACGTAATATTGCGCTATCCAATCCCATAACTGCAATTGTGCTGCTGTAACAATAGGCTCATCGTCCAGGATGGTATCTATGTACTTTGCAACGTATTCTTTAGGCGGATTTGGATGTATAGCGTAAACAACCGCTGTATAAAATTTTGTCTTGCCAAACTGAACAATCACCCTTTTACCAACGGCAATGTGTTCGTTCATTTCTTTGGGAACACGATACGTAAATTTGTTGGCCACCGAAAGCGGCACAATCACATCCACAAATAATGTATCGTTATTTTCCATTAGCTTATTAAAGCGGCCAAACACACGCCGGCAATCATCGACATAATTTTGGCCAAGTTGTAACGGTGATTCTCACCTGTTTCAAACATGATGGCTGTTGAAATATGTAAAAAGATACCGATCACAACACCAAATGATAATTTCATAAAACCATCGTAATTGCTTACTCCAAAAGAGTTTAACGCATAGCTTATAAAACAGCCGAGCGGCGCCATTAAAGCAAAACCCATAAGCAACAAAAATGTTTTTAATTTGGATGATTGATGTTCTAATAGTAAAGTGACAAAAGCTATAGCAATAGGAATATTATGAATGGTGATTCCAAATACCAACGATTCCTGCGTAGATAAGACAGTATGTGCATGCGATTCAATGATACCACTTTGATAAATGGGTAAACCCTCTAATAAAGAATGCAAATACAAGCCTCCTATCATCCCTAACGGCAGGTGCTTTTTACAGGAATCCGAATGAGCGTGCGTGTGACCGTGTTCGATACCCGCACTGAAATATTCCAGGAGTATCTGGATAAAAAAACCAATCAGGATGAACATTCCCATCATTTTGTAATTGCTACCTTCATAACATTCCGGCAACAAATGGGTAACTGAAATCGCAAACAGATACGCGGCACTAAACGCCAGCAAGAAACGCAAATTTTTGCCTTTGATCTTTAAGGATAAAAAAATAATCCCTGTTACTAAAACAGGCAAAGCAAGATATAAAGTCAGTAATCCTAAATTCATTGTTTTTGTAAAACTAAAATTAAACGTGGCGACGTATTCCGATCGAAACTTTCCAGCTGATAATTTCCAAACGTATGCAGGATCTTTAAATTACAATCTTTCGCTAACCCTTCAAAATAATCCTTATCAAACAACTTTACGCGTTCTTCAAATTTGTATTCATGTCCCTTATCAGTAAATTGAATACTTTTAATAATGGTATTGCTTTCTGTTTTCTTCGTAATATGAAATGTAATTCCTTCAAGAGTAACCTTATCTTCTGCTTTAATAATCCCTTTGACATATTCTGCATTTAAATAATCAAATACAAATAAACCATTTGGCTTTAAACTTTTTTGCACTGCGTCAAATACATGCAGATCATCTTCTCTTTTTTCGAAATAACCAAAGCTGGTAAATAAATTAAACACCACATCAAAATAATTGGTGCGAAATAATTTACGCATATCATGCTGGTAAAAATCCAAACTTTCATTAGCACTTTTGCTGGCTTCGCGAATACTTTGAACTGAAAGATCAGTTCCAATAACCTTATATCCTTTTTTGTTTAGATAAATACTATGACGACCTTTGCCGCAACACAAATCCCAACACACACAACCCTGAGGTGTTTTAATAAAATGAGTCATATTATCGATAAATAAAGACGCTTCTTCATAGTCTCTGTTTTTGTAGAGAATATGGTAATAAGGCGTATCGAACCAGGAAGAAAACCACTCTTTTTGCATAGCACACAAAGGTATAAGAAGTTATTTAAAGTCCATCTAATTTGTTTGTTTTATGCCTTTTCAAATTCTATATTGTGATTTTTTTCAAGATAAAAGGTTAATTATCTCTACAAAAAATCACTTCATAATAATTTGACAATCCAGCAAAACTAACTGCATTATCTGAACTTTAAACAACTTCAAACAAAAACACCGAACGATATGTCCGGTGTTTTTTTATTAAACTTTAAAGAACCGGGAAACTACCTTGCAATCACTTTCACGTATTGGAAAGGACCGTATTTTTTAGTGTTTTGATAATCTGCTTCGTAAACAGGTCCACGAACAGCGGCTATTTTAACAAACTCAATTTTGGAAGCATCGCCCCCCTTTGCAGCTACTGCCGCTTTGATCTTTTCTTCCATTTTAGCCGCTCTGGTGTTAGCAAGTTCAGTATTATCACTGAACGAACGGGTTGGTACCTGCGAAGCGCTGGACATGATCTTAACGGTTGGCGTACAATCTTTTGCCTTACTGATGATCGCATCAATTAAAACTTCCCAGTCTCTCTTTTCTTCGATCTCATTTTGATTGTATCCGAAATTCTGCTTGAACTTAACAGGTGATCCACACGCAACATCCGGTGCATAAACAGGTAATTCTTTTGTATGCTTAGGATCTTTGTCAGGTTTTTTCGAATCGTCCATGTAAATTACCTGGGTAATAGATTTGCTACCTTTTACTCCTACAGTATTAAACGAGTTCACTTTTGATTTTTTTCCATTAGATTCTGCAACCAATGTATACAATTTATCAGCTGTTAACTTCGTATCGTCATGTTTGCCACGAGCATCCGTATCTAAATTAGAATCTGAGCCTCCTTTCTCGGTTAAAACAACTTTAGCATTAGGAACAGGTTGTTTATCTCTTGCGTTATTCAACACAACTACATTTAAGATGATACCGGTTGATTTAGCTTTAATACTACCCAATAAATTAACAGGCTCCAAATTGATCTCTTTCTTAATTTCCTGATAAGCTAAGTCGCTTGATACGTAAATATCTTCATTGTAAAACTCCTGCCCTTTAACCTGGTAAGAGAAATTATAATTTTTGTTTGGCGCCAAAATCGTAGCAAATGTTCCGTTTTCTTTTGGCCTGTAATTACCTACAACTTCACCTGTTTCTTTATTGGTTACCACAATAATAATGTCCTCCGGTAATTTTTCGCCTTCAGCTGGTATGATAGCGCCTTTAAATAAAACCAAAGGTTTTTCTTTAGCATCCGGTATAGACATCATATAAATATCTTTCTCACCAAATCCACCGTCTTTAGCCGAAGAAAAATAACCACGCTTACCATCAGGAGATGTTACAAAAAATACATCATCATCTGTTGTGTTAATTGGATAACCCATATTAATTGGTTCACCAAATTTTTTATCTTCTTCAATTGTTGTAAAGAAAATATCGAAACCACCCATTGATCTATGACCACAGGAAGCAAATATCATAGTTATCCCATCAGGATGAATGTATGGACCATCTTCGTCATACTTTGTATTGATAGCTGGCCCCACATTTAATGCTTTGCTCCATGCCCCGTTTGGCAATTTTACACAACGGTAAATATCGCGGCCGCCATACCCGCCCGGACGATCGGATACAAAATACAACGTATTATTGTCGGCACTTAAGCATGCGTGAGATTCCCAATATTTAGAATTAATATCTGACCCAAAGCTCTGTAGTGAACTCCAGTCCTTTCCATCCCATGTGCTGAAATATACATTTCCATCTCCATTATCATCTTTAAAAACAATCAGCGTTTGTCCGTCAGCCGTTAAATTGATAGATCCTTCATGTCCGGCGGTATTAACATTTGCGCTAAGCGATTTTGGTGACGACCATCTTCCCATGGCATCTTTATACGAGATCACAACATCTTCAAAATAGTGGCCATCTGGTAATCGTTCCCCGCCTGTGCCTGTATTTCTGCGAGTGGTATAAATTAAACTTGATTCATCTACACTCAAAACTGGGCTATATTCAGGATAGGAGCTATTGATACTGTCACCTAAGTTTGCAATTTTAACGTTGATGGGAGCCATCATAATCTCCTTGGCAAACTCATTTTGCGCTTTATAAAATGCTACATCCTCTTTATTGACTTTGTCACTTACATATGTATTTAAGAAAGAGTCATATTGTACCAATGCTTCATCAAACTTATAATTGATGTGGAGTGCTTTACCATAATAAAAAATGGCTAAAGGCGGGGCAGACTTTTCGGAAGGATTGTCGCTTTTGTAATTTTTACTGATGTCTTTGATCGACTTGGCCAGGTAACTTTCAGCTAATCCTTTAGTTGTTGATGAATTCAGGTAACAGAACCCAATATTGTAGTTGATGTTTGCCGATGAAGAATCCTTTTGATAAGCTTCCAGAAAATTCTTCAAAGCCATATCATAGTTTTCTTCTCCCACCAAAAACAAACCCTCTCTGACATAATCGGTATAGCTTCCGGACGGTAGCTGCGCTTTTAAAACATTAGCACCAATTAATATAATAATGATCAATAAACAATACTTCTTCATTTGACTTTTTTTAAAACAAGGTTAGCAAAAATAGTATAATTTTAGACAAAAACTACGTTTTTATCGATAAAACGAACATCCGTATGTGATTTTACAATAAGCTACGAAACTCTTGTAGTATCCCATTGCTCCATGTAATCTGCTACTTTTCTCAAGAAAGTTCCCCCTAAAGAACCATCAACTACCCTGTGATCGTAAGATAACGATAAAAACATAAAGTGTCTGATTGCAATAACATCTCCTTGCGGAGTTTCAATAACAGCAGGCTTCTTTTTAATAGTTCCCACCGCTAAAATAGCCACCTGGGGTTGTAAAATAATTGGCGTTCCCATTACGTTACCAAAACCACCAACGTTAGTTAATGTAAAGGTTCCGCCCTGAATTTCGTCTGGCGCTAATTTGTTAGCGCGCGCACGGGTTGCTAAATCATTTACATTTTTAGTGATACCTACTAAATTTTTCTGGTCAGCATTTTTAATTACCGGCACAATTAAGTTACCTGTTGGTAAAGCGGCTGCCATACCAATATTGATATTCTTACGTTTGATGATCTTAGTTCCGGTTTGATCAACAGATACATTGATCATCGGAAAATCTTTGATAGCTTTAGCGACACATTCAATAAACAAAGGGGTAAATGTGATTTTCTCGCCCTCGCGTTTTTCAAAATCTTTTTTTACTTTATCTCTCCACATTACCATATTGGTAACATCTGCTTCTACAAACGATGTTACGTGTGGCGATACATGCTTGCTCATAACCATGTTATCGGCAATGATCTTACGCATACGATCCATTTCAATGATTTCGTCGCCGGCACCTACAGAAACTGCAGGACGTTGAACTAAAACCGTATTATCAGGAACTCCTACAGAAGATTTTGTATTGTTGGTTGCCGGAGCAGTTGTTGTTTCGGTTTTGGCAGCAGGAGCTGTTTGTTTATTACGATTAGGTAGATAAGCCAAAATATCAGCTTTGGTCACTCGTCCTTCCTGGCCTGTTCCTTTGATAGAATCCAGTTCGGCCAGCGAAATACCTTCTTCCTTAGCAATACTCTTTACTAACGGAGAATAGAACTTATCAGAGTCAGAAAAATCTACGTTCTCAGCCTGCACTGCAGGTGTTGACGTTGTTGAAGCCGGCGTTGAAGTTTGTGCTGGTGCAACAGTTTTTGGTGTGTCAGAAACTGATGCGTTAGCATCCGAAGAAATAATGGCGATCACCGCACCTACCTGCACTACATCATTTTCATTAAATAATTTTTTGATCAATTTACCTTCAAAAGGCGATGGAATCTCAGAATCAACTTTATCAGTTGCTATTTCCAAAACAGTTTCATCAATTTTAATTGAATCACCTTCGTTTTTTGTCCATTTAATGATCGTTGCTTCTGCAACGCTTTCACCCATTTTGGGCATTGTTAATTCAAATTGAGCCATTGTAGTAAAATAATGTAGAACGCAAAAATAATGGAATATCGCTACTACACAAATTTTATTCGCTAAAGTCTTGATTTTATTAAATCCGGACAGGTTTTAGTGCCTGGGCAAAATCTTAAAAATCAGCTACCAACTACCTCAATAAAACCCACAGATCTGGATTTGGCTACAGTCAGGGATTTGGAATAATTAAGGATATTTTGAATTAATGAGTCAGATGGCTCGATTTCGTCAACAAAAGTTGCCTTTTGTTGCTTGTTTTTAGTGGTTTTTAAAATTGTAGAAACAAGAGTA
>JAZKDT010000077.1:0-24275 GCA_040387475.1 Bacteroidota bacterium
ACATTTCAGAACGATATTTTTTAGTATCTTCAACTGAATCATGTAAGTTTTTCATTAATTCTCCTAATCCACCGTAGAATTTCTCAGTAGCCTCTAAATGCGTACGAGAACCTTGTAATTGTAATTCGTAAGTAGCATTCAATGCTGATAAATTTTTAGATACGCTGTTTAAAGATGTACCAATAGAAGAACCTGCGTCATTAGACTCAGCTAAGCTGGAAATTGATTCTGCAGCTTTGCTATAAGTATCAGCTAAATGAGAAACATTTTTAGATGCATTTTTCACGCTATCAACGTATTCGTTAGTAGCTACAGTAGCGTTGCTGATATCTGCCATTTTATTAGCGTTATCACCAATAGCACGCATACCAGAACCTAAACTTTCAATTAATTCAGGCCCGATTTTAGCATCAGCTAACATAGCGTCTAATTGTGCAGATACAGGTAAGCCACTGTCTAATTTGTGTTCTTCTTCATGACCACCCATACCACCTAATTCAGGGTATGCTAATGACCAGTCATATTCTTCATGTGGAATATCAACCGCGAAAAGACAGAATAATATAGCCTCTGTACCTAAACCACCAATTAAGGCGGCAGAAGCACCTGGCCAGTGCATAATTTTAAATAAAGCTCCAACGATTACGATGGCCGCACCGAAACATGATGCTAAGTGTAAGTACTTTTTAAAACCGGTTACTTTAGGAAGTTTGCTCATAGCTCTTTGTTGTTTTGTTTAGTTAGTGATTGTTTTGATTTGTTGGTTGTGTTTATTTGTTTGTGTTTGTGTTTTTATTTTTTAGATGCCACCGTCATCTCCTTTTGAACGACCTAAATAAGTCATTACGTTACGGAAGCCGATGTATGCTTTTGCTGTATCCTGGTATTCGTAAGTTCTTGAGCTTACCTGTAAATAGTAACCTACATCTTTCCATGAACCACCACGAATTACTTTACGTTTCAATACGTTAGCATCTTTGTCCTGGGCCTCGTATACATAATCCGGGTTCAAATCATGCGCAAAGTCATAAGCCGATTCATCAAATGCATTACTTGTCCATTCAGATACGTTTCCAGCCATACAGTATAAACCGTAATCATTAGGATTGTATGAATAAATATATACAGAGTGGAATCCACCATCATCTATATAAGAACCGCGCATTGGTTTAAAGTTACCCAAGAAACATCCCCTTGCATTACGGATGTAAGGTCCACCCCAAGGATATGGCGATAAATCATTACCACCACGTGCAGCATATTCCCACTCAGATTCGGTTGGTAAACGGAAATCATTTACAATGGTCATACCGTTTCCAATAAGGAAGTTGTTTAATAAATTTGAACGCCAGATACTGAAAGCACGTGCCTGTTTCCAGGTAATACCTACTACAGGATAATCATCATAAGCCGGGTGCCAGAAGTACATGTTTGTCATTGGCTCATTGAATGAATAAGTAAAATCATGAACCCATGCTAATGTATCAGGGTAAACGTTGATCACATCTTTTAAGATAAATACAGAACGATCAACTCCTTTTCTTTCACGGGGTACATAATTACCTTGCCCCACAGAAACCTGATCATCTACATTATAAGTACCTAATGTTTTTGGATCTTTACCCGGATCTCCAACTGGTGTAGAAGGTTGGCCCGGAGTTCCGTTTTGCCCATCATTTAAATGAACGCCATTAATATACTCTGCTTTTTTATACTCGTGAGCAGCATCCTGGATATCTAATGATTTTTGAGGTAAGAAACGGTTAGATTTTGCAGCAGCTAAACGAATATCAATTCTATAATATTCATAATTCAACTTACGTGCGTCAATTTCTTTACGGTTGTAGAAACGTTCTCCTTCCGGTAAATATAATGGCTGAAGATCTAAACGGTAATCCTCATCATCACTATCCCATTTAATTTTTTCTTCCCAGTTAATATAAGGATCCTGTAAGTTATTATCGCCTTTGTAAATTGGCCACATACCTAAGAAATCCTCCTGTGCAATTTGGAAAGCTTCTGCATCAGGGCCTGAACCGAACGCTAATAATTTACGAGCGATTGAATCACGTACCCAATATACAAACTGACGGTACTCGTTGTTAGAGATCTCAGAATCGTCAATATAGAATGCCTGAACGGAAACCATTTTAGATTTAGCTGTGTGAGCCATTGTAATCTCTTCGTCGCTTGGCCCCATATGGTAACTACCCATTGGAATATACAAGGTACCGAAAGGATCGGGCTGGAACCATTGTTCTCTACCCGCAACGCCGACTAACTCTCCTGCCTTTTTGTTACAACCTGTAACAACGGCAATAAACGAAGCTAATACAATCAGTTTTTTCATAGTGCTTTTGTTTAGTTTTTAAGCGAGTGAAATAAGGTTAAGTGTTTTTTATTTCAGTTTGCTTTCTTGTTGTTTATAATCCCAATCTCTGTCTTTAGTGACACTTTGCTTTATTAACAAGTTATCAACAATTTAAAAATAAAGTTTGTAAGGGACTTAAACGTGCTTTTTTTTAAAAGGTTACAAATTAATCTAAAAATCTTGTGTTACCGTAACTAGTTACTTTTTTAGGTTTTTTAGGGTTAAAGCAGTATCCCAACATAACTTCGTGAGTACCAGAGCTATAACCTTTAATTTTCGACATTGTTAAGTCATAAGAATAACCGATTTTTAATCCTTTCATACCACCGGTATTGAATTTATACCCTAACATAGGCGCAATTGCATCCTGCATACGGTAAGATACTCCTAACCAAAAACCTTGTTTATACGAATAAGTTAAGTTAACATCCAATTGCGTAGACGCTGCGTCTGTTTTAATTTTTACATTAGGACTAAGGGAATGTTCCTGATTCAAATTAAATGTATACCCCCCAACGATGTAGTAGTGACGAGCCAATGCATATTTAACATCGCCGCTTGACTTAATATCCTGAGCTGCCAAGTGAGTAGAAGAAATACCCACGTACATTCTGTTAGCAATCGAATAAAAAGCTCCGAAACCTAAATCGTAAGTTAATTTATTTAAACCTGAATTAGCCGAAGCTTGTCCAGTAGCTTGCCAATCAGGAATAGAAGCATCTGTTTGACCGGGCCCATCCGGAGTGATCCATGTACCGTTGAATTGTTGTTGTAACACACCTCCATCAATACCAATACCCAAAACACCCGGCCCAATATTACGGTTAAACGCTAAAGCTAAACGCGCGAATAATGTTTTAGAATAACCTATCTGATCAGTCATCACATTTAAGCCGATAGCAAGTGGTAATTGACCAATTGGCATATCAAAACTCAATAAACCTGTTTTGGGAGCGCCGGGGAAATTAACCCATTGCTGACGATACAAAACGTTAGCGCAGATTGCCTGGCTCGTACCCGCATAACCAGGATTATAGATCAATTTATTGTGCATAAATTGAGTGAATTGCGGATCTTGCTGAGCGAATGAAACACTTGTCATTGCTGCTAACGCAACTGTCAGGGTGGTAAAAATTTTCTTCATGTTATACCAGTTTTATATTAGTTTTTGTTAAGTATAGTTAAAATACCTAGGGTACTAAGTTAGAGCAAAAATATTAAAAATCAAACTTTTTGAACTTTTTTTTGTTAAAAACATATTTTCTCCAAAAATTCTCCAAATTTAACTACAGAGAATCGCCAAAATTCAATTCTGTAAGATTTTTAAGATTTTTGTGATTCCCCAAAAACTTTGCTTACAAAAACACTCGAAACTATTTTTAAACATTCCAATCAAAAACGGAAAAGTTTGTAATTTTAAAGTTTTAAAATTCATCTCCAATTTAATGATTGCATCTGTTTTTCATAAAGGCAAAAATTATAATATAGATCTCTATCAACCTCTTGATATTTCTATTCCGTTGAGTACAGGTAAACATTGCGTGAGCGCCTGGTATGTGGAGCCCATGAAACTGGAACCTGTTGTGAATGGATCCTGGATAGGTGACGTGAGCCAAGGCGGATCGGTGAATTTCAGGAACATTACTTTTAACCCTCACGGAAACGGCACCCACACCGAGTGCGTGGGACATATCAGCAAAGAATTTGTGACCATTAATCATTGCTTAAAACAATTCATGTTTTTAGCTGAAGTCATTACATTATTGCCCACAGAAATAGAAAACGGTGATTTTGTGATCACCAAAAAACAACTGGAAATTGCACTGGATAAAACAAAACCGGAAGCCATAGTGATCAGAACGTTATCTAACGGATTTAGCAAATTAACGATGCAGTATTCCAATACAAATCCACCCTATATTTTAGAAGACGCTATTCTATTTTTAAACGAAATTGGTGTACAGCATTTACTGATCGATATGCCTTCTATCGATCGCGAAAATGACGAAGGTAAATTATTGGCTCACCACGCTTTTTGGCAGTATCCAGGCAACACTCAATTCCAAAAAACCATTACCGAATTTATTTTTGTACCGAATGAAATTGACGACGGCACATATATCCTGAATTTACAAATTGCCAGTTTTGAGAATGATGCTAGTCCGAGTAAACCCGTTTTGTATAAAATATTCTAACTAATAATTCCCAAAGATTTCACTGATAAGCGCAGATATTTGGTGAAATAGAAAATTAAAGCAATAAACACATTAAAAGAAATCTGTAAAATCCGCGATATCTGCGGGATAATATAAAAACATGAATTTATACTTACCATATAGCAATAGTTTAACCGAATACAAACGCTTTTTAACCCGTGAAGTAAAGTGCGGTGATATCGGTATTGGCGGAAACAATCCTATCCGATTGCAAAGCATGACCACCACCGACACGATGGATACCAAAGCTACCGTAGCACAGAGTATTCGTATGATTGAAGCAGGTTGTGAACTGGTAAGAATTACTGCGCCAAGCTTAAACGAAGCCAAGAATTTAGAGGTGATAAAAAAAGAACTACTTGCTGCAGGTTATAACACACCGCTGGTTGCTGACATCCATTTTACACCTAACGCTGCAGAACATGCTGCCCGTATTATTGAAAAAGTACGTGTTAATCCAGGCAACTATGCCGATAAGAAAAAATTTGAAGAAATAGATTATACCGATTCTGCTTACGAACAGGAATTAGACAGAATACGCCAGCGTTTCACGCCTCTTGTAAATATATGTAAAGAGTATGGCACCGCTATGCGTATTGGCACCAATCACGGCTCGCTGAGCGATCGTATTTTGAGTCGTTATGGAGATACTCCATTAGGAATGGTTGAATCGGCATTTGAATTTTTACGTATTTGCGAAGACCTGAATTATCATAATATTGTGATTTCGATGAAAGCCAGTAACACGCAGGTAATGGTGCAGGCTTATCGTTTATTGGTTCAAAAAATGATTGAAACCGATCGTAATTATCCACTACACTTAGGTGTAACTGAAGCCGGCGATGGTGAAGACGGGCGAATCAAATCAGCGGTAGGGATTGGCACTTTGTTAGAAGATGGCCTGGGAGACACCGTTCGCGTGTCGTTAACAGAAGATCCTGAATTTGAAATACCCGTGGCCAAAGCTTTGGTTGATAGATACAGTGCTGAAAAACTTAGTAAACATGAAGCGATTGAATCTTTAAAAAACGAAGGTTCAAAAATAGTTTTATCCTACGATCCATACGAATATCAGCGACGTGAATCTTTCTCTGTGAATAATATAGGAGGCCATAACGTTCCGCGTGTTATAGCTGATTTTAGTGAACGTGATTCTATAAGCCCGGCAACATTTTATCCGGTAGGCTATAATTATTCTGTTCCCCTGGATAAGTGGAACATCAGTGATCTGGCCTGTGACTATGTGTATGTAGGCAACAATCATGTTGATTTTGATATTCCCGGGACTCTCGGCATCATTTATAATTCAGATGCCTGGAAGGAACTGGAAAACCCGGTGCGACAATTCCCGTTATTTTGTGGTGATGAGTTTTTTACGACGGATAAAACTCATCCTGAATTAAATTTTGTGGCTGCCACAAAAGAGGTTTTGACAGACTCATTTATTTCAAAAATAGCCCTTCTCAAAAATGTAGCTCTGATATTGGACACCTTTAATCCGCATGCCATGCCTGAACTCCGAAGGTTGTTCGTTTCCTTATCTGAAAAAGGAATTCAACTCCCCATCATCATCAAACGTAATTACAAGAACCTTTCTGAACAGGATTTTCAGTTAGGATCTTCGGCCGAAGTGGGAGCTTTGTTTTTAGATGGTTTGGGAGACGGTCTTTGGCTAAAACAACAAAACTGCACATCGCCACAAGTTGCAAACTCAACTGCATTTGGTATTTTGCAAGCCACAAGAACCCGCATTAGTAAAACAGAATATATTTCATGCCCGAGCTGCGGCAGAACATTATTTGATCTACAGGAAACCACTGCCAAAATTCGTGAACGAACAGATCATCTGAAAGGCATTAAGATAGGCATCATGGGCTGCATTGTTAACGGACCGGGCGAAATGGCAGATGCCGATTATGGTTATGTGGGTGTTGGTGTTGGTAAAGTTTCCTTATACAATGGCAAAGAAGTAGTTAAAAAAAACGTTCCCAGCGATAATGCGGTTAATGAATTAATAGACCTGATTAAAGAGAATGGAGACTGGATTGAAAAGGTTTAAGTACGCGTTGATTACGGATAAAAAATAACAACCCATTATTTATGAATATACGAAGCTGTATATGAGTAGATCAAAAAATAAAATTGAAATTAAATTTAAAATATCTATGCATTCTGTATGTTTTAATCAGTGCTCACGGCACTGGTCAAACGAGTGCGCAAAAAGTAAGAGAAGATTTTCAGGCAAAAAATTATCAACTAACCATTGATGAGATTAACTCCATAAATTCGTCTGAAATACATTTTGATAGTCTGTTGTATTTAAAAGCTTACTCCCAAATTAAATTGAATCAAATCAGAGAAGCCGCAGTTTCGATTTCGCAGCTTCAACAACTCAATTCTAATTATTACGAAGCATTTTTTCTGAAAGGTTTACTAGCAGCAAAAAAAGAAAAATATCCTGAAGCTATTTCCTGTTTTAATAAAGTGATCGATTCTAACCCTAATCATGAAAAAGCATGGTACAACATGGCTTTAGCCAAGGGCTTACTTGAAGATTATGCAAACGCCATTAAAGACCTCGACAAATGCCTTGCTATTAATCCTAATTACGCCATGGCATTTTATAACCGGGCCTATTGGCATGAACTGTCTGAAAATTATTACGCCGCCATCTCAGATTACAAAAAAGCAATAGCCATTGATCCTCATTATTCGGAAGCCTATATAGCGTTAGTGTATGTGTTCTCGCAGGTAGGCGATAACACAAATGCCTGCGAAACTTTACAGGCCGCTAAAACCGAAGGTATTGAAGCCGCTAACGATCTTAGTCAGAATTTTTGTAAATGATAAAATACCTGTATATAGTAAGTTTAGCCTGCATTGCTTTTAGTAAAACGCAAGCGCAGGACCTATCGGTTACCCTCCATAAAAAAGAAGTGGCCTGCGAACTCGCTGAAGCATCCATAACCATTGTTACGGCCCCGCCTCCTGTACATTATGTGTGGAGCAATGGATCAATTACAAGTAAAATTGAACAGTTAGCAGACGGGGTTTATTCAGTTACAGTAACCGATGATCATAACAACGATACAACGATATCATTTAACATTTATAATCCCATTTGCGAGCCAATTCCCGCCACGGCATTTACTCCAAATGATGATGGAATATACGATCGCTGGAGCATTGGCCGCCTAGAAAATTTCCCGGAGTTTGATCTCTTTGTTTATAATCGTTGGGGGCAGCAGGTGCATCACCAAACGGGCAATTACATACCATGGGACGGCCGAAGTTTAGGACTTCCATTGCCTGATGCAACCTATTATTACGTTTTATATTTTTCGAGAACCGACATGAATAAATTTATTAAAGGCGCTGTGAGCATTTTACGATAATGAATTATTTTTTATCCATAGTTTTGCTTATTAGTCTGAATTGCCTATCACAGCAAACAGGTCAATACACACAGTTTACCTTTAACCGCTATGGTTACAATCCGGCAGCTGCAGGAACTAACATTAACGGTAAATTGGAAGTGATAACAGGCCTTAGAAAACAATGGGTTGGTTTTGATTACGCTCCAGCATCTAACTTTATTAGCGCTAATTATACCATCCGTCCCGAAAGAAGTTATCGGCGCTGGCATAACGCAGGCATTTATCTGTCCCAGGAAAAAGCAGGAATATTTGAAAACGTGGGTTTGTATGGATCGTATACACTTCATTTACCCATTACAACCAAATATAACATGTCGTTTGGCATCTTTGCAGGCGTTAAACGTTTTTCAGTTGCCAGGGGCGCTATCAGTGAGTCGGATCCTGTGTATGCAGCCACCTACCCCACTTACTTTTATGCTTATCCCGATTTTATTCCTGGTATAAGAATCTATAGCAAAAAAATGTTTTTTGATGCATCGGTTCAACAAATTTTTAAAGTACGGCAGACTCAAGGCAACAAACAAATTGGAAATAAGTCAGTATTAACGCCTCAATTGTATCTTTCCTATGGGCGAAAATTCTTTTTAGACAACGGATTTACCATAGTTCCTGCATTAAACATCCATTCTTCATTCACTGCCATACCAAGCGCAGAAATTAATTTAATGGCCTACTACCGAAAAAGAATTGGTGTAGGTGCGACAGTTCGCAATAAAGACTTTATTTCAGGTATTGTTCAAATGAGAATCTGGCAAAATGTAACGGCAGGCTTTGCTTATGATTATTCACTGAACCGCATAAATTCAGCAGCCACCAACTCGTTGGAATTTATGATTGGTGTTACACCTTTGTTTGCCTCTATGGGTTCTGACAAAGGACGGCACAATGTTGCCAAATGTCCTAACTTTGATTTTTAACTTATCTTTTTTATCTTGAACAAACTACAGAATAGCTCTTCCTTTACTTCTATCTTTCTTAGTTATTTAAGTTTTACGCCAACAGCTGATCAATCTTCTTTAATTAGTCTTTTGTCGGAGTTTATTGCTGAACATAATGAAAGATCTGTTATGATCATTAAAGGATATGCCGGTACCGGTAAAACCAACATGGTAGCGGCTTTATCAAAAACATTACCCTCTTTTAAATGGCGGAGTGTGTTGTTAGCTCCAACCGGAAGAGCGGCTAAAGTGTTATCAACCTACTCTCAAAAACCGGCACAAACCATTCATAAAAAAATCTTCCGAAAAATACCTACACATGATGGCGGCGTGCAATTTAGTTTGGGAGAAAATTTACACCGTAACACCATTTTTATTGTAGATGAAGCATCGATGATTGGAATGGATAATCCGAATTCAGAATCAGTATATGCCAGTTTGCTTGAAAGTCTTTTTGAATATGTGTACTCAGGCGATAATTGCAAACTTATTTTAGTGGGTGATACAGCACAGTTACCGCCGGTAGGAAGTAATGAAAGTCCTGCGTTAAATATTGATTTATTAAGGGCTGCCTATCATTTAAGCATTAAACATATTGAATTAAAACAAGTAGCCCGCCAGCAGGATGCCAGCGGAATTTTACTGAATGCCACGCATTTAAGAGAATGCATTTTAGATTTTAAAGATGATTTTCCAAAGCTGAAAATGTTTCCGGATGTGATACGATTGAGCGGCGACGAGCTGGAAGACGCTCTTAACAATGCATACAGTAAATACAGTTTTAATGATGTACTCATTGTTACACGAAGTAATAAGCGCGCCAATTTATTTAACCAGGCTGTAAGAACACGCATCCGTTATATGGATGACGATTTGTGCGGAGGCGATTTGATGATGGTGGTAAAGAATAATTACTTTTGGTTGGATGAAAAGTCTGAGGCAGGCTTTATTGCTAACGGCGATAGTTTACAGATCAGGAAAATACTTGGACGAAAAGAGATTTACGGTTTTAATTTTGCCGAATGTATTGTTGAACTTTGCGATTACCCTAACGCGCCGGAGATAACATTAAATTTATTGTTAGATGCAATTCCCACTGATACGTCCGCCCTCACAAAAGAACAACAACAGCTTTTATTTGAAGGTGTTATGGAAGATGTGGCTGACCAGCCAATTAAAGGGTTACGCATGGCATATCTGAAAAACAGCCCTTATTTTAATGCTTTACAGGTCAAATTCAATTATGCAGTCACATGCCATAAGGCGCAAGGGGGCCAATGGCCTTGTGTATTTATCGATCAGGGATATTTAACTAAAGAAATGCTAAATGTGGAGTACATTCGCTGGTTATACACTGCCTTTACCAGGGCGAGTGAAAAGGTTTATCTCATGAATTTTTCGGATGAATTCTTTGATTAAAATTTCAAAAAAGACCTTCTGATTTACAGAACCTGACACTTATAAAAGCTGGAAAAAGCTCTAAATATTTATAAGCTAATAAATTCAAATTGATTATATTCGCATGATAAAAATTTCAGCTGAAAAATGACCACCCTCACGAAAAAAATTCAGATGGTTGACTTAAAAGGTCAATACGAAAAAATAAAGTCGGAAGTTGATGCCGGTATTCAGGATGTGCTAAATTCAACAGCATTTATTAATGGTCCGGCTGTTAAAGAATTCCAGGCAGATCTTGAAAAATACTTAAAGGTAAAGCACGTTATTCCCTGTGCTAATGGAACAGACGCCTTACAGATAGCCATGATGGCCTTAGGCTTAAAACCGGGCGATGAAGTTATTACTGCAAATTTCACCTATGTTGCCACAGCAGAAGTGATTGGTTTGTTAGGCTTAACTCCGGTGTTAGTAGATGTATATCCCAACACATTTGATATTGATGTTGAAGCCATAGAAAAAGCCATTACTCCCAAAACCAAAGCTATTGTTCCTGTTCACCTATTTGGCCAATGTGCCGATATGGAACGTATTATGGCTGTTGCAAAAAAACATAATCTATTTGTTATTGAAGATGTAGCGCAGGCAATTGGTGCGGATTATACCTTCAGCGATGGTAAAACAGCCAAAGCCGGGACTATTGGAACTATAGGTTGTACATCTTTCTTTCCCAGTAAAAACTTAGGTTGTTATGGGGATGGTGGAGCGATCTATACAAATGACGATGCGTTAGCTAAACAATTGCGTATGGTTGCGCATCACGGACAAAGCATACAGTACGTTCATGATGTATTAGGCGTAAATTCACGTTTAGATACCATACAAGCTGTTGTATTAAAAGCAAAACTAAAACACCTTGACGAATATGCGGCCGCCAGAAATGCCGTAGCTGATTATTATGATAAAGCCCTTGCTAATCATCCAAAACTAAAAACACCGGTAAGAGTAAAAAATTCGAACCACGTGTTTCACCAATATACTTTACAATTAACGGATATCGACAGGACTAAATTAAGAGAACAATTATCGGAACGGGGAATCCCTGCGATGATCTATTACCCTATTCCGTTACATGAACAAAATGCTTACAAAAGCGACCGGTTTAAAAAAGGAGACTTTCCGGTAACAGAAAAGCTATGTGCAACGGTTTTATCACTGCCTATGCATACAGAAATGGACGAAGAAACTTTGAAATATATTACAGACAACCTTTTAGAATTAGTAAAATAAAAAATTTATGAAAATAGCAATTGTAGGAACAGGATACGTAGGATTAGTAACAGGAACATGTTTCAGTGAAGTAGGCATGGACGTTACCTGTATTGACATTGATCAGAAAAAAATTGACAATTTACACAAAGGTATTTTGCCAATCTACGAACCAGGACTGGACGAAATGGTAAAACGAAACGTAGATAAAAAACGTTTACATTTTTCTACATCATTAAAAGAAAGTATACAGGGCGCTGAAGTTGTTTTTATTGCCGTAGGAACTCCTCCTGATGAAGATGGTTCCGCGGATTTAAAATATGTATTAGGTGTAGCCGCCAGCATTGGTGAGCACATGCAACATCCACTGGTTGTGGTTACAAAAAGTACAGTACCTGTTAGCACAGCCGAAAAAGTACGAAAAGCATTAGCTGAGCAACTGACAAAACGTAATTCAGATATTGATTTTTATGTGGCCTCCAATCCCGAATTTTTAAAAGAAGGTGCTGCGATTGACGATTTTATGAAGCCTGATAGAATTGTAGTAGGAGTTGACAGACCCGAAGCAGAAGAATTAATGCGCAAATTGTATAAGCCTTTTTTAATGAACGGACACCCTATTTATTTTATGGATATTCCTTCTGCCGAGATGACCAAATATGCAGCCAATGCCATGTTAGCTACAAAGATCAGTTTCATGAATGATGTTGCCAATCTTTGTGAGATTATGGGAGCTGATGTAAACATGGTTCGTAAAGGTATTGGCAGCGATACGCGTATAGGAACTAAATTTATTTATCCCGGAGTTGGTTATGGCGGAAGTTGTTTTCCTAAAGATGTGAAAGCATTAATTAAAACCGCCAAAGAACATAAATACAATATGCGTATTTTAAATGCGGTGGAAGAAGTTAATGAAAACCAAAAAGAAGTTTTATTCTCTAAAGTAAAAAATCATTTTAACGGCGATTTAAAAGGCAAAAAATTTGCCTTATGGGGATTATCTTTTAAACCAAAAACAGATGACATGCGTGAAGCACCCTCTTTGGTGATTATTGAGAAATTATTAAAAGAAGGTGCCAGCATCATTGCCTACGATCCGGTAGCGATGCATGAGGCAAAGCATACTTTAAAAGATACGATTGAATATGCTACCGACATGTATGACACGTTGAATGGCGCAGATGCCTTACTGATTGTTACAGAATGGCCTGAATTCAGAGTCCCTGATTTTGAAGAAATAAATAAACGCCTGAAACAAAAAGCATTATTCGACGGAAGAAATATTTTCGATCCTCAGGATATGAAGAAATTAGGTTACAGCTATTACTGTATTGGCGTTAAAACCAACTAGAGAGATTAACCCATAGTGAATACGTTATCAAAATATAATTAAAAATA
The DNA here is from genome assembly GCA_040387475.1 of Bacteroidota bacterium. Taxonomy (GTDB): domain Bacteria; phylum Bacteroidota; class Bacteroidia; order B-17B0; family Aurantibacillaceae; genus UBA4416. Next base: position 13,025 of record JAZKDT010000077.1, read on the forward strand.
GTATGAGTCAGAAAAGAATTTTAATTACAGGAGCAGCAGGATTTTTAGGTTCACATTTATGTGACCGTTTTATTAAAGAAGGAATGGCAGTTGTGGCCATGGATAACCTGATCACCGGTGATCTTAAAAATATTGAACATTTATTCAAGTTACCTCAATTTGAATTCTATAATCATGATGTGAGTAAATACATTCATGTTGCCGGTAACGTAGATTATATTTTGCACTTCGCATCTCCTGCAAGTCCGATCGACTATTTAAAAATTCCTATTCAAACATTAAAAGTTTCTTCTTTAGGAACTCATAATGTATTGGGTTTTGCCCGTGTAAAAAAAGCCAGAGTATTAGTGGCATCCACTAGTGAAGTATATGGAGATCCAGCGGTACATCCACAAACAGAAGAGTATTGGGGAAATGTAAATCCTGTTGGTCCGCGTGGTTGCTATGACGAAGCCAAACGTTTTATGGAAGCTATGACCATGGCTTATCATGAAACCCACGGCTTAGAAACACGCATCATTCGTATTTTTAATACTTACGGACCAAAAATGAGATTAAACGACGGCCGTGTATTGCCTGCATTTATCGGACAAGCTCTAAGAGGCGAAGATCTGACGATGTTTGGTGATGGTAGCCAGACCAGAAGTTTTTGTTTTGTAGATGATTTGGTTGAAGGAATTTATCGTTTGCTGATGAGCGATTATCACTTACCGGTAAATATTGGAAACCCGGACGAAATTACCATTAAGGATTTTGCCGATGAGATATTAAAATTAACAGGTTCCAATCAAAAATTAATTTCTTTGCCTTTACCAAAGGATGATCCAAAACAGCGCCGACCGGATATTACTAAAGCCCAGGAAATTTTAAGTTGGAATCCTAAAGTAAACAGAGCAGAAGGTTTAAAAATCACTTATGATTATTTCAAATCATTGTCAAAAGAGGAATTGAATAAGACAGAGCACCGGAATTTAGAGACACTGAACAAATAAATTGATCCGTCACTATAATATAACCGTTAGGGGAAAAGTACAACGCGTGTCTTATCGCTTTTGCACACATGCGCAAGCTATTAAATATAATCTGACGGGTTACGTGAGAAACCTGCACAGCGGCGATGTGTTAATTGAAGCCGAAGGGTTAGAGGATGACATTAACAAATTAATTGATTGGTGTTATGTGGGATCTCCGTTATCCAAGGTAACCGAAGTAATTGCAGAAGAAGGAGAAGTGAGAAACTTTGAAACCTTTGAAGTGAAGAAGTGATCTTATTATTAATTATCTAAATGGAAATGAGAATGTCAAATTTTCTTCATTCAGATTTAACCTATCCTCTTCTATCCTGTAAGCTTCACATAGTGCTTTAACAACAGAGTAGATTATAGACATATAAGTTGTGTCAATTTCTCGCGCATCAAAAAAAGTAATTTTAATGATTGTTTTACCAAAATGCTTTTTGGGAAAGAAATCTCTAAAATACTCTATCCCAGACTTGATTGCGATTATGTACCTGGAATTATTTTCTTCGATTCCATCAAGTAATTCAATAGATAACTCATAAGGCTCTGTTGGAAATTCAACTATTTGCACTTTAACCTTACAATATAAAATTATACCGTTTTGATTTCTATTCAGGGTATATTCACCTACCATAATTTCATGCTATTAAAAAATAATTTATACAGCGTTTAAGCTATATGAAATTTAAGCAATTTTCGCCTTGATCTCTTCGGGTATCAAACATTTTTCTTTCTTCTTAAAATCAAACACTACCAGTACATCCTTAGCAATAGCCACAATTTCATCATCGGCATTGGTCATGGTGTGTTCCAATGAAAAGCTGGTATTTTTTACGAAAGCAATTTTTGTATTGACGTTGATATATCCCGGGAAATGTAATTCTTTTTTAAACTGGCAATTGGTTTCTGCCACCATAAAACCAATTCCCTGGGCACGATGCATTTTCATCAAACCTAAACTATCTACATAATTTAAACGGGCAGCCTGAACATATTTCATAAACATCACATTATTTACGTGTCCAAAAGCATCAATTTCGCTCCAGTCAATCCTTAATGTTATTTTTGTTTCTAAACTCATCTTACTTTCTAAATAATTGAATAATTTTCCTCAGCGGCTTTGCATACAAAGTATAAAAACGTGGATTCAATCCGTTTATCTTCCATGCCTTGCGGTCTTCATTATTTGCCCTTAACCGGTTTTTTAGCGACACGTTACTCTTTCCACCTACCCGCATTTTAATAATGAATTCAGGTAAATAAGCCAGTTTTATTTTATTCTTGTGAATCAATCGCAGCATCAATTCATAATCTGCTGCAGACACCAGACTTAAATTAAAACTACCATGTTTTTCATATACCGAACGTTTCACGAAAAACGTAGGATGTGGGGGCATCCAACCATTCACGAACATGCCATGCCTGTAATTTCCCGATTTCCATTTTCTAAATATTTTATTCGTATCGTCTTTATCCACATAATAGAGATCGGCATAAGCGCCATCCGCATTATTTATTTCAATTGTTTTAACGATGTTTGTAATGACATGCTTATTTGTATAAAAATCATCGCTATGAATGATGCCGATGATGTCCCCTGTAGCTAATGCTATCCCTTTATTAAGTGCGTCGTATAATCCTTTATCTTTTTCGGAAACAACCTTCGCAATTCTACTTTTATAAGAATCAACAATAGCCAATGTTCCATCTGTTGATTTACCATCTACTATGATGTATTCAATATCACCATAGCTTTGATCTAACACAGATTCAATCGTGTCACGAAGTGTAGCTTCGCTGTTATAAGTTATTGTTATGATGGAAACTTTCACTAGACCTTTGTAGTTAACGTATGAGCAAAATAAATTAACGACTTAAAATTATAATCTATGCGGGGATCTTCTTTCGCTTCCTGACTGATATAAACCGTCTTCATACCAGCGTTCCTGCCAAACTCCATGTCACTTAAACTATCTCCCACAATAACCGACTTGCTAAAATCAATTGTGGGAAAATCTTTTTGCGCTTGCAATGCCATCCCAATTCCAGGTTTTCGAGTCGGATGATTTTCGGAGGCCAAATAAGGAGAATAGTAAATTTTATCAATCCGGCCTTTCAAATAACTGATCTCATACAACATATTCTGATGAATCAATTCAAGATCTTCCGGAAAAATAATCTTCTTGCCTATACATTGCTGATTAGTAACGACGACAATATTGCCAAAAACCGGATCCAGCATTCTCAGTGCATTTAATGCCCCATCAATAAACTCAAACTCTGTTGTGTGTTTCACATAGTCATTTTCGAGTTTTTTATTAATAACACCGTCCCTATCCAAAAACAGGGTCCAGCTATTATCTATATGCAAATCCTTTAAAGTCATCCTGCGCTTTTTTATAATCCTCGGGAATACCAATATCTATGAAATAACCATCATATTGAAATCCGAAAATATTAAGTTCTTTTATTCTTGTCTCGTAAAAATCTTTTTCAATAGAAAAGGTTTCATCAGTTTCCGTTTTATCCAGATATAACTTTCGGTTCAAAATGTAAACACCTCCGTTAATTAAGCCAGATTGTTCGACATTATCTTTTTCTTTAAAAACTTTAATGTCATTGAAATCGCCCAAACCAATAGTACCGTAGCGAGACGCATTGTCCACCTTTCTTAAAGCAAGAGTGCAATCAGATTTCCCGGCCATGTGATTTTTATAATGATCCTCTATATCAACATCAAAAAAAGAATCTCCGTTTAATACCAATACATCATCCATGGTGCACTTTGTCATAGCTAACCGAATGCCGCCGCCTGTGCCTAAAGGAGTTTGCTCTTTGGTATATAAAATTTTTATTCCGTGAAATTCGTCTTTATAATATTCTGAGATCTTGTTGGCCAAATACCCTGTTGATAAAACAACCTTCTCGATATGGTAATATTTTAAATAATCAAAAATATAATTGAGAAAAGGCTCGTTGTTAACAGGTGCCATTGGCTTGGGCACATCTGCAACAACACTTTGTAGTCGTGTTCCAAACCCGCCGGCCAATATAATAGCTTCCTTAAGCAAGTAGGTTATGGTTTGGGGAATAAAGCAATTTCTACTAACTCACAAATAGTATGACCCAGAATCATGTGACATTCCTGGATACGTGGTGTATCTTTGGAAGGTATATTGATAAGGTACTTAGCGCTATCTTTCATTTTACCCCCTGTTTCGCCGGTAAATGCAATAGTTACCATTCCTATCTCATTAGCAACTTCTAAAGCTTTGATCACATTGGTCGAATTCCCACTCGTAGATAATCCGATCAGCACGTCTCCTTTTCTACCCATCGCCTGGGTTAACCGACTGTAAATGACGTCATAACTATAATCATTAGCCACAGCCGTTGTATAACTTGTATTTACATGCAGAGCTTCACTATACAACGGTGGACGGTCGTAATAAAAACGACCTGTTAATTCAGCCGATAAATGCTGAGCGTCAGCTGCAGAGCCACCATTTCCGGCCCACAGTACCTTACCGTTATTATTATAACAGGTAACAATATCATTAACAATGGATTGAACGTTATTCAAAATCACATCATTTGATAGCAACGATGTTTTCAGATCAATAGACGCCTGTATGCGGGATTTAATGTGTTGTATCATGTATGTAAATTTATAATTATTTTTTCAAATATATAGCCTGCTTATCAGCATTTACTGATAAATTATTGTCTCAAAATCATCGTAGAATAGACTATTCTTCCCAACGTTCCAGATAAATATTTTCATCTCATAATCTTTTTCATCCAACTTAGGAATATTAAACAAAACTTCATGTTTGCTCCAATCTTTGTTAATCGTAAAACGACTCAAATCGCTGGATAAAAACAACACATCCTTTCCCGCGCTTTTAATACTCACGCATACCAAACATTCTTTTAAAATGTCGGGACAAGCAAATTGCGCCTGCACTTTCAAAACCGACGACTGCATATTAAGTCGTGAAAGACTGAAAATTTTTGTGCATATACCATACTCGTTTTTTGCGTTTACAAATCCTGATTTTTGTCCCGAAAAAGCAAAAGAGCTTAAGCTATCAATACCTTCGCAGTTACCAGGAATTGTATCAAAACTAATACGCTGCTTATACCTCACCTCCTTAGTGTCCAAATTAAAAAATGCATCAAAATTATCTTCCTGATGGTTTTTATTTCTGATATACACAGAGATATGATTATTTCCACCAATTTTTAATAACTCACTACTTATCGCCGGGTAAGCGGGATAGATGCTTGAAATCAGTCTTGAATTTTCTAACACTATATAATCGTATGGCCACTCCAAAGCCTTCGTTATTTTATCGTGATCCGGGTAAATAACCGTAAAGCCTTTTCGCTTCATTAAAATAAAGGGATTATTTGGTCCATCTGCGGCCATGGTCAATATTTTTGAATCTGCAGGTATCTTCAAAGAATCCAATAGGCGATCAGAATTTTCAAAATTCTCAGCTGTCGTCTTTTCCCCGTTTGCTAAACCCTTCTTTTCGGTCTCCTGCAGAAAATGTGCGTAAACGAATGCCGGAACAAACGATATGATTATAACGATCAGTATTACTTTAAGCACGCTATTGTTTTTAATTACAAATAGTTTAAGCGCAAACAACAAGAACAAGAAAACAAAAGGCATATAAAACGTATCCAGAAAATAGTAATCGTGATCAAGGAATTGAAACGTCATGAGCAAATAGTAACACATACAACCTGCAAACAGGATTAAACACAAGTTGAGCAATTTACGCTCAAGGCCTGTCAAAGCAATCTTTTTTACAAGATAATTCCACACAAAAAACACCCCAGTAACAGTCAACAACGCGTAATGAATGTGTGTAAAGTATTTGAGCATCCAGCGTGTATAGGTTGCATATATAAATTCAAGCAGCTCTTCTATGGTGCGAGCAGGCATAACGTAGTTAAGAAACAGTGAGCCATATACGCTCCTGAGATGATTATTGTAAAAGTAGTAACATCCAATGAAAGCAATTCCGGCAAGGAACGACACCCATATAAAAAATTTGATTTTACGGGTTTTAATAAGTGTGATAATTTCGATACACATCATAGCTACCAGAAAAATAGAAAACGGCAATCTGGCTAACGCGGCAACTGTAATAAAAAGGATTGCCAGGTAAAAATCCTTGTTCTGTTCATTCTTATAAAATCTGAAAAGAAAAAATAATGAAATGAAGCAATTTGCGAGCGAGGGTATGGTTGGTAAAAAACCGGCCTGGTAGTATAAAAATACCGGAGAACTCATTGCAAACAGTACCACGCTGATTGACACTAAAAACGATGTTGTAAATAATGTACAGATTTTGTAAAGAAAAAATAATCCAACCAGGCTGTACAAAAATATATAAAGTCGGAAACACCATGGTGCCTGAGTTCCGCTCAAACGCATAACCCATGATACTAAGTAATCATGCACCGGAAAATCAACCGACGTAATAGTTGCATGTCTTACAGTTTTAAAATCGCCCCCAGGAAATTGATTATTATAAATGAATGTTTCGGGATGAAAAAAATCGCCTCCGTTATTAACAAAACCCAGCGCCAATGCATACCTGTCGCTTTGTGCCCAATTGTGTTTAAATTGCGGAAATTGATTAAGTGTTTTAAATTGAAAAAAAAGCCCAATGATACCAACCACAAACAAAACCGCATATTTATGGTAACTTGCTTTCATTCTGTTAAAATTGATTTTTATTTATGCGGTAAGTAAAGACTTGTATGTAAGCTTTGGCAAGATTAGTCAACTCATTAACCTTTTGCTGCGTCATTTGATCAATGGATAAAACAGTAATTGTTCTATTGTCATTATATCTGCAAAATCTTATTGCCTGTTTCGTACTATTATCATAATCCAGCAAATACGGATAGTCAAATACATGAAATAATCCATTTCCGCCAAACTGAATGGTTGGGTGATGTTTTGCCGAAAGTGCTGAGATTCCAAGGCTATTAAAAGGCTTATCGTAACCGAGGTAATCCAAAACTGTTGGATACATATCAATTTGAGAAGCAGAGTAATCCTGAACTTTATTAAAAGCCGAATCACCAACAGCTAAAAAAGAAACAGGAATAGCAAATTCATTTACCGGATTACTTTCGTACTGACCAAACCCACCCGAGGTATGATCTGCACAAATAGCAATGATTGAATTTTTAAACCAATCTTCATTTTTAATTTTAGAAAAAAATAATTGCAACGACATATCGGAGTACATCAAGCTCTTTTTCACAGGATCTTTGATAGTATCCAATAAGGTTTTATAGGGCTCCGGCACAGGAAATGGATGATGCAAAGAAAGCGTCAATAAAGAAGCGCAGAACGGCTGAGGAAGTGTTTTTAATTTTGAAGCGACGAATGGTAGATACAAATGATCATCAACACCCCAGCCAACGTTTTCGTACTTACTGTCGTAATCGCGTTGATCAAAATAATTTTTTGTGAAATTAATATTCATATAATTTTCAAAGCCAAAAGTGGTTTTTACGCCTCCGTAAAAGAAAGCTGTGGAATAACCTTCTTTTTCTAATAAAGATGAAATACCATGAATAGGATTAGTACTGTAATTAGAATAACAATAATTTTTTTCCATAAAGGAAGGAATGCCTGACAGTATGGATGGCAGGGCATCAATCGTCATCCGTCCGTTAGCTACACCGTATTTATACGTTCTGGCATTGCTTAGCAAGGAATCCATAAAAGGCGTGTACTGCCTGATCGCCGGATTCAGTAACCCTACGCGCTCTGAGCAAAAACTTTCCAGAATAATAAAAACAATGTTTTTTTTTGTAAAACCTTTAGACTGAAATTTTTTTTGAAACCCAATCATTCGTTCCGCTTCGTCCTCAGTAAAATAGGTTTCAATGGGTATATTTTTATTCTCCAAGGTATGAAGAAATTGAAACGGGGTATTGCTTGCCAACCACTGTAATTTAGGATCAACCATTGAAGGAATATCAAAAGGCATAAAAGGGCGAATGCCATAACCACCGCGCATGATGGTGGCAAACAAAGCAATAACCAAAACAATATTAGCTATTTTAAAAACCGGTGTTTGCGGAATGTTTTTATAGGCTTGCAACTGTCTTTTTAGGATGAGAAACGCCATTGCACAAAATCCAACTAGCAAAATAAACAAATACCAGTAATCTGCCATATAAGAACTCAATAGAGCCGGAACTTCTGAAAGAATATCCAATAACTCTGCACCCATGCGTTTTTTTGTAATAGGATAATAACCGAGATCAGATAAATTTAAAACGCATATAACAGTAAATCCAATTACAAACCAGGTGAGCGCTGCATACCTTGTAATCTTGTTTTCGATATTACAAAATAACAGTATGAGCCACATAGGTAACAAAAAATAAAGCGATGAAATAGCATCTGTTAAAACTCCGATTAAAAAGGCTTTTATATAATCCAAAAAAGAAACACCGGTAAACTGATCATGAAACATTACCAAAAACAGGACGCGCTGAAATAATAAAAAGATAAGACAGATGCCCAAAAGCTTAAACAGAAACAGAGTTTTATGCAACTTTTGTTTTATCATTTTAAAAAAAAGCAATTTCAAATGAACAATCGTATTGCTGCTCAGCAGATAACTTAATAACACCTGTTTTGTCTGAAAAAATACCTGTTGTGGTATCACTATCTGCTATTCCCTGCCAGGGCTCCAGGCAAACGAACTGTTCGCTTCCTTTTTTTGTCCAGATGCCAAAATAAGGCCAGTTTTTTGAAACAAGCGAAACACCGTGAGTTGTTTTAGATGACACCAACTTTACTTCTTCGATTTGCGTATCAGTGAACACCAACGCATCATAATCAAACAATTGTTTTGAAACTTGCAATTTATGATCTTTCAACTCCAATGACTTTTTATTCGCCGTTATCAAGCCGTCATCCAGGGTATTCACACTTAAATTGCTTTTCGAAGGAAATATCAATTCATAATCCGAAAAAGATTCGCCTTTCTGCAAAGGGCAGTTAAAGGCAGGATGTGCGCCAACTGAAAAATAAAGGTCTTTATGATCAGGATTGAAAACAGCATAGCTTGTTTGTAATATATTCCCTTTTAATTTATAACCTATCTGCAAACTAAAATGAAAAGGATAGTTGTCAAGAGTTTGCTCAGACGCTGTCAATTCAAAAAGTAAAAAATCACTTGTCTGTTCAATGCAAACAAATTCACTGTCTCTTGCAAATCCATGTTGCGGCATTTGATAAATATGCGATTCATGCTTAAATAACCCATCTTTTAATTTACCAACGATAGGAAATAGGTTTGGTGCATGTCGCGCCCATACCATTTTATCTGCCTGCCAGATATATTCAATGTCGGTTTTTTTAGATATTACAGAGCACAGTTCTGCTCCAAATGAGTTTATTTTAACGGACAGCAGGGTATTTTCTAATTCAAATATGGCCATTATAACGACATGACTCCTTCAATTTCTGCTGCCTTTTCGTAAATAGAAATTATTTCGTCAATACTCATTACAACCTGCTTTACGGTAATGCTTATATAGTTACCTTTAGTTGATTGTTTTTGAATAATGTCGGCATCATCATCAAAAATAACTTCTACCAAAGCCATTGTTTTATTATCAGCTTTGATAATAAATTTAAACATATAGATGTAAGGAAAAGATGTAATACTCTCCTCCAGTTTTTTTCTTAATTCGTCAAAGGTGCCTGTTGCCATTATTTATTAAAATAGTGATTGTAAATAAGGATCATTCCAAAAATAATTAATGCGGTTCCGGTAATGTAGTTTACCACCATCATAATCTTATCCGTTAAGATATGTTTGATTTTTGCTGCCAGTTTTACTTTAGATAATTCAACAGCAAGAACAGCAGCCAAAACTATCCCAAAGAACAACAACAATTTGATCATGGAATAATCCATGATCTTTCCAATGGCGGCAACGTTTGCTAGCCATAACAACCAAACAGTTGGATTAAATAAATTCAGAAAAAAACCTTTCAGTAACATTAACTTGGGACTTGGCAATTGATTTTTGTCTATTTCAATCGTTTCATCCGTTTTCACCGGGTGTTTTTTGAAAAAGAAAGCCCCAAATACAATCAGGATTCCACCCCCGATAGTTGCAAATAAAGTTTGTGTTTTCTCTGAATGCAATAAATTAGACATTCCGAAATGAACCAGCACGCAAACCAGTAAACAAATAAACAAATCGCTTAAAGCCACGCCTATTGCAAGAAAAGACCCGGTACGATACCCGAATTTGATCCCCGTATTAATTAATGCGAAAAATGCCGGCCCAAACGAAAATGTGAGCAGCACTATAATGATGATGGCGTTGTATATTAAACTTAAGATCAAAATGTATTTTTATAACCGGCAATAAAAGACTGCCATTCTTCTAATAATTTTCCTTTTAAAACTCTTGGGAATTTATGCGCCGAACCTAATTTTCCTTTAGTGGCCATAAAATCTATAAATGCGTCGTCTGGTAGTACCTTTACATACACATCCTTTAATGCTGCAATTCTTTCAGTGCGATAATCATCATTAATTTCCTTCAAATGAAAATCTAACCGCTGTTTAATGTCTTCTTCAGATATGGCTTTATTAGAACCAACATACCATTGATGTGCAAACAGAGATCCATGAGGTACACCGGCCACAGCAAATTCATTGATCTCAATTTTCAGATCATCCGAAGTCAACTTAATAGCCCGGCTCATATTTTCAACTGACAGATGCTCTCCACATAAACTCAGATAATGTTTTGTTCTTCCTGTAATTACTATTTCGGCATGCTCCAAATCTGTAAAACGAACAGTATCTCCAATTAGATAACGCCAGGCACCAGCACACGACGAAAGCAACAAGGCATAATCTTTTCCTAATACAACGTCTTTAATAGTTAAGGCCTGAGCTCCGGATTTCATGTTTCCATCCGAATCAAAGTTATCTTCATTAAAAGGAACAAATTCATAAAATATACCATTATCCAGTAACATACGCATTCCTTGCTGGGGGTTTGGTCTTTCCTGGTATGCAATTAAACCTTCCGATGCTAAATAGGTATCAGAGAATATAAGGGGAAAAGCAGTGAGCTTGGCAATACTTTTACGGTAAGGCTCAATGGAAACGCCGGCATGCACATAAGCCCTCAGGTTAGGCCAGATTTCGTGAA
>JAZKDT010000077.1:24285-34080 GCA_040387475.1 Bacteroidota bacterium
GTTTTTACATTGTAATGTTCAATCACCCGTTCCATTAAAATTTGTACCCAGGCAGGAACTCCAACTATAACACCAATGTCCCAGTCTTTAGCGCTTTTAACAATTTCGGCCAATTTGGTCTCCCAATCTTTATATTTCGAAATTTGCTTACCGGGTTTGTAAAAACGCTGGAACCATACCGGAATATTTGCAGCAGTAATACCACTTAAATCTCCTGAATAATGACTTCCATTAAAATCCAACAAGGTACTTCCTCCAATCATCAACATTCCTCGTGTAAAATGTTCTTTAGGTAAATCGTAATTACCCTGGGCAACCAATTGCCGAACACTTCCTTTCTTAAAGGCTTTCAACATTTCTTTTGTAACCGGAATGTATTTACTGGCAGCCTCAGAAGTGCCCGAACTTAATGCAAAATATTTAATATGATTAGGCCAGCATACGTATGGTTCGCCTTTGATTGCGCGATACCACCATTCTTTATAGATGCTGCTGTAATCGTACATTTTAACGGTTGACTGAAACCCTTCGATTGGATTTTTTTGCTGCAATAATTTTGTAAAATGAAAATGCTCGCCAAAGGCGGTATGTTCCGCTTTTGTCAATAATTTTTTAAGGACTTTCGTTTGTTGCGTATAATAATTGGTACGCTTCGGAATTTTATTTCCCAACTGAACTACGCCTTTTAATATTGAATTAAGTATTGCCATTTTATTCAATTAGTTCATTAGATAATGAGTCAACTATGCAATTTTATTTTTTACTGTAAGTTTCCCGTTATCTAATTAACACATTACTTTAAATATCTAAAATCCTGGTTATTTTTAATATTTTTTAATGATGCTAAAATTAATTTGATCACATTTTCCACATCGTCTTTATGAACACTTTCCACCGTTGTATGCATATACCGCAACGGCAATGAAATCAACGCAGATGCAACGCCTTCTGTACTAAAAGCAAATGCGTCGGTATCAGTTCCCGTCACGCGGCTTGCTGCCTGACGCTGGAAATCAATTTTATTTTTCTTAGCGGCATCAATAATTAATTTCAGTAAATTATTTTGTACAGCCGGGCCATAAGATAAAACCGGGCCTTTACCACATGCTAAATCACCGCTTGCAATTTTATTCATCATCGGGGTTTGAGTATCATGGCACACATCAGTAACGATAGCTACATTTGGCTTTATTTTATGTGCGATCATTGTAGCCCCATTTAATCCTACTTCTTCCTGTACGGCATTCACAATATATAATCCAAAAGGTAATTTTGTTTTACTTTCTTTTAATAAGCGGGCGACTTCAGCTATCATAAAACCACCCACTCTATTATCTAAGGCCCTACCTACAAAATAACGGTCATTCAAAATCATAAACTCATCTTCGTAGGTTACCACACAGCCAACATGAACGCCAAGATCTTCTACTTCCTTATCGCTTTTGCAACCCAGATCCAAAAAAATATTTTTTAAGGCGGGGCTTTCTTCTCTCGCAGCATCGCGCACATGAATAGCGGGCCACCCAAAAATTCCTTTTACAATACCTTTATCGGTATGAATATTTACACGTTTGGATGGTGCTATCTGGTGATCACTGCCACCATTTCTTCTCAAATAAATAAAACCGTCTTTCGTGATATAATGCACAAACCATGAAATTTCATCTGCATGCGCTTCAATTACTACTTTATAGGGTGCATCCGGATTAACAACGCCTACTACCGTACCGTAAGTATCTACAAAATAAGTATCAATATGCGGTTTGATATAATTTAACCACATTTTTTGACCTTCGCTTTCAAAACCTGTAGGTGAAGGATTATTTAAGTAATTTTTTAAAAACGTTAAAGAGTCGGGTGTTAAAATACTCTTCTCTTTTTTTCCTGTTTTCTTTGCCATACGGTGTGTAATATAGATTTTAAATATATAAAAAATTGGGGAAATAGGTGCAGATTTTACACATTTTTAATACAAATGAAACTGCCTGATATGCAGCTAATTCAAATACTTATAGAAATAGGTTATCATCTAAATAGGTTCGTATTTCTTACAAATAAACTATATTTACAAAATTGATGAATAGCGCAGTAATAGAAATATATACCGATGGTGCGTGCAGCGGAAATCCTGGTCCGGGCGGTTATGGCGTGGTAATGAAATACAAAGACCAGCGTAAAGAAATGGCACAGGGATTTAAGTTGACAACCAATAACCGAATGGAATTACTGGCTATTATTGTGGCGCTGGAGTCGTTGAAAAAAGAAAATTCGGATGTCGTCGTTTATTCAGATTCCAAATATGTGGTTGATTCCATAAACCTGGGCTGGGTTTATGGTTGGGTAAAAAAAGGATTTAAAGACAAAGCTAATCCCGATTTATGGAAACGTTTTTTATTGATCCAAAAAAAACACACTATTAAATTTATCTGGGTAAAGGGCCATGCTTCCAACGCAGAAAATAACCGGTGTGACGAATTGGCTGTAGCAGCCAGCAAAAGTCGCAATTTACTTATTGATGAAGGATACCAGCCCTTAAAAAAAGGAAGTGGTTTGGGAATCTAAAACTTCAAAAAACCTTCTAACTGGGCGTCTATTACTTTCTGAGTTTCAGCATCGGCCAAAACGCCATTCGTATCTAACAATGTATCTACTCTACTAATTGGCAATTTATTATGGTACACATTTATCTTTAAGTAATTTAAGATATTGGTCAGGTGGTCTAAACCTCTAATGTTTCCGGCTCGTCCGGTAGATACACCAATTAAACAGGCTTTATTGTCGGTCCACATGCGGGGAGGAATGGCATCTAAAAAAACCTTTAAAATACCAGCAAAACTGCCATTATACTCAGGCGCTATAAAAATAAATTTTGTTTGGTGTTCAATATGTAAATCCATAAACTTCTGAAAATCAGGTGATCTTTTCCCAAAAAGATCGCTATATAAAAAAGATTCTGGTAAACTTCTGAGGCTAAACAGGTCAACCTCAATATTTTTGCTTTTTAAAACCGAAACGTAATAGTTCGCAATCTTTTCAGTGTTGCTATCAACCCTGTTAGTTGCCGATATGATTGTAATTGAATGCATTAGATTATTAACATTTTGGCGAAGTTATGAAATTTACTGTTAAAAACTAAAAAGGGATAAAACATTGGAATAGCTTAAATTTACCTGATACAACTTGCACGATTTACTGACTTTTCATAATGAATATATCATATTACGGACATTCCTGCTTTGGCGTTGAAATTAACGGGAAACATTTACTGTTTGATCCATTTATTTCACCTAACGAACTGGCTAAAGAGATTGACGCAACAACGGTAAAAGCCGACTATATCCTTATTACTCATGGGCACGACGACCATATAGCGGATGCGGTTTCAATTGCCAAACGAACAAAAGCGATGATTGTTTGCAATTGGGAAATTTACGTATGGCTTCATAAACAGGGCGTTGAAAATATCCACCCGATGAATATCGGAGGAAAAAAATTATTTGACTTTGGCTCTGTAAAGTGCGTGAATGCGATCCATAGCAGCAGTTTACCCGATGGCACCTACGGAGGAAATCCGATGGGATTTGTGATTGAAAGCAATGATAAGAATTTTTATTATGCGGGAGACACGGCATTAACCCGGGATATGAAGCTGATTGGTGATTATCGCCAGATAGACTTTGCATTTCTTCCCATTGGCGATAATTTTACCATGGGTGTGGATAACGCGATTATTGCAACAGGATTTATAAAATGCAACGATATTATCGGTATGCATTACGATACTTTTGGTTTCATCAAAATTGATAAACCTGAAGCTATCAACCGATTTAACAGACAAGGAAAAAAATTAACCCTATTGGAAATAGGAGAAACGATAAATAAATAAGAGAGATATGGGAAAAATAATAGCAATAGCAAATCAAAAAGGTGGCGTTGGCAAAACAACTTCTGCCATCAATTTAGCAGCTTCATTAGCCGTTTTAGAATATAAAACGTTGTTAGTAGATGCCGATCCTCAAGCTAATGCGACATCAGGCGTTGGTATAGATCCAAAAAATGTAAAAGCTGGTTTGTATGAATGTATCATCGATAGTAAACATCCCAAAGAACTTATCATAGAAACTGATACACCCAATTTATATTTGTTACCTACCAATACAGATTTGGTAGCTATTGAACTGGAGATTGTGAATCTGCCAAACAGGGATTACATGATGAAAGCAGCTATAGACAAAGTAAAAGGGGATTATGATTTTATCATCATTGATTGTTGTCCGTCTCTGGGCTTAACGGTTATTAACTCTTTAGCAGCTGCCGACAGTGTCATTATTCCTGTGCAATGCGAATATTTTGCCCTGGAAGGTATGGGTAAACTGTTGCAAACCATTAAACTTATCCAGGAACACATCAATACGCAGCTAGACATAGAAGGTGTTTTGCTCACAATGTATGACCCACGTTTGAAACTTGCAAATCAGGTTGTAGAAGAAGTAAAAATGCATTTTCAAAACATGGTGTTTAATACCATTGTACAGCGTAATACTAAGTTAGCCGAAGCGCCAAGTCACGGTAAAACCATTATTATGCACGATGCTATTGGAAAGGGATCATTGAATTATTTAAATTTAGCCCGCGAAATATTACAACGCAATGGCCTCACTAAAATAAGCGACGAAGACCGTACCATGACATTTACAGAAGAAGAATCAGAATTTAACGAAGGATAACAATGAATACGAATTAAGTGCGAATATACGAATCTGTGTAGTTTTCAAGCATTCATACACAGATTCGTATATTGGTAAAGATTCGTAATTATAATTTTACAACATATACCTATAAAGATGAGTACCAATAAAAAACCGGCATTAGGAAGAGGATTAAGTGCATTGTTAGAAAATGCCAAAACAGATATAACAACCAAACAAACAGGCGATGCAACGCCAGTAGTTGGTTCTATTGCTGTGATCAGAATAAAAGATATTGAAACCAATCCGTTTCAACCACGTACTAATTTTGAAGAAATTGCCTTGCAGGAATTAGCAGATTCCATTAAGCAACATGGCATTATACAACCTATTACCGTTCGTAAATTAGGGTATGATAAATATCAGCTGATTTCGGGCGAACGCCGTTTCAGAGCGTCACAATTAGCCGAATTGAAAGATATTCCTGCCTACATTCGAGTTGCCAATGATCAGGCAATGCTGGAGATGGGACTGATAGAGAACATTCAACGTGAAGATCTGGATCCTATGGAAGTAGCTTTAAGCTACAAGCGCTTAATCGACGAATGTAATATCACCCAAGAGCAATTAGGCGAAAAAGTAAATAAACAAAGGAGTACAGTAACTAACTTTTTACGTTTATTAAAATTACCTGCCGTTATTCAAAAAGCGGTGCGTGATAAAGATATTTCAATGGGTCATGCACGTGCATTATTAAGTATTGAAAATGAAGATAAACAATTAGCTATTTATGCAATGGCTGTTGAGAATGAACTATCAGTTCGTCAAATTGAAGAATTAGCGCGCGGTGAGAAATTACAATTCAAACCGAAAACCACTCGTGTAGAAAAACCGTTAACTATTGAGGATAAACAAATAGCCAAAAAACTGGAGAAAATATTCAGCAAATCCTTCGACTTCAAACGTAACCCAAAGGGCACTGGTGCAATAACTCTGAGCTTTAGTAACGATACTGAACTTCAACATATTTTATCTTTTTTTGACATAAATTAACTAACCATTGATCACAGTTGATCTTTTTATTAGACTACCGTGATTATTTTTGATTAGGTGAAAGTTATATTATCACACATATTATTTTTTATATTCATTAGCGCCAGCGTTCATGCCCAGCAAAACGACTCGCTAAGAACCGAGTATAAAAAAGACTCTACTCAGGCAAAAAAAGCCGTAAAAAAAGCTATTTACGGTAATGCGCGTAAAGCCACAATTATGAGCGCCTGCCTGCCCGGCCTTGGTCAGATCTACAACAAAAAATACTGGAAAGCACCTGTTATTTATGCTGCGTTAGGTGGCTTAGGATATTGGGGAGTTACCAATCATATTAAATATAAATACTATAGCGATAATTTAAAGGCAATTTACGACGACGATGAAAATACTATCAATTCCACTTTATATAGCAGCGATCAACTGGTAACTCAAAAAAAGTATTATCAAAAATACCGGGATATTGCCATTATTGTTGGAGCGCTGGTTTACCTCGTTAATATCATAGATGCCAATGTGGATGCGCATTTAAAAACATTTGACATTAGTGACGATTTGAGCTTCCAGGTAAATCCTTATTCCAATTTAGATTATAACAACAGATTACAGGCTGGAATATCTTTGAAATTAAAATTTAAATAGTTTAACGGGATTATGAATATTGCATTATTAGGCTATGGTAAAATGGGTAGAGAGATAGAGGCTATCGCTTTGCAAAGAGGCCATAGTATTGTATTAAAAGTAGACGAATCAAACGCTGCCGCCTTTACATCGGTTGATGTAAAAAACGCTGATGTAGCGATAGAGTTTAGCACGCCACATACGGTAATTTCAAACATCAAAACATGTTTTGAGGCAGAAGTTCCTGTTGTTGTTGGTACAACCGGCTGGTACGATGAGTTTGAAATGATACAGGAATTGTGTCTTCAAAAAAATGGCAGCTTGTTTCATGCAACCAATTTTAGCCTTGGCGTAAACTTGTTTTTTAAAGTCAATTCTTATTTAGCGGAATTGATGAATAAATACGACACCTATAATGTTGAAATGGAAGAAATTCACCACATCCATAAATTAGACAAACCCAGTGGTACGGCTATTTCATTAGCCAATCAGGTGCTTGAAAAAATTGACCGTAAAACTAACTGGAGCATTACAGAAAAAAATCCGGAAACTCTTTTTATAAATGATATTAGAGAAGGAGAAGTTCCAGGAACACACATTATGAAATACAGCTCAGCGGTTGACGATATTGAAATTATGCACAAAGCACACAACCGTAAAGGATTTGCCTTAGGCGCCGTTATCGCTGCCGAACATATTATAGGTAAAAAAGGTATATTTACCATGAACGATTTAATTTAACTATCCTATCTTCCCCACTAAATAGTTGTTAAGGGCTGTCCTAAATAACATATAATAAATAAAAAATAAAATAAATAAAACATGCATACTGGAAACCTCATTTTTTTAATTCTCGTTTTAATATCCTTTGTGGGTTTATATAAAATATTTGAAAAAGCAGGCCTTCCCGCCTGGAAAGCACTCATACCGGTTTATAATTTTTGGTTAGTAGGTACTATTATTCACCGTCCTAAATGGTGGGGTTTGATCATGATCGTACCAGGCGTTAATTTAATCATGTATGGGGTATATGGTTTTCATTTAGCGCGTGCATTTAAAAAACGAATGAATAACGATTTGATCGCTGCCGCTCTAATGCCTTACTTATATTTCGCGTATTTAGGTTTCAACAAAGACATTAAATTTTTTGGTGTAAGTGATATTAAATCCGAATCTTCTTTTATTAAGAACTGGGCCGATCCTATCATTTTTGCAGTTGTAGCTGCATCCATCATTCGTGGGTTTTTCTTCGAAGCATTTACCATTCCTACTTCATCATTAGAAAAATCATTAATGGTAGGTGATTTCTTATTTGTTAATAAAATTTGTTATGGAGCAAAAGTACCACAAACACCCATGGCGTTTCCATTTGCTCATCATACTTTACCATTTACAACCGAAACAAAATCATATTTGGAGTGGATCAAATTACCTTACATGCGTTTACCGGGATATTCAAAACCAACTAATGGAGAAATCGTTGTGTTTAATTATCCCGATGGCGATACGATAACCACCGGAACTCAACAGTTTACCAGTTATTATGAAATGGTCCGGAGATTTGGATATACCAACATGAATAATCCAAACTTTACCGTTGATCTAGGTGGTATGTCTATTAAAAACGGAAAAAAAATTGGCCGACCTGTTGATAAACGCGAACACTATGTAAAACGCTGTGTTGGTATTGCAGGAGACAAACTGGAAATAAAAGACGGTGAATTATTTATTAATGACAAAAAGCAAGCTATGCCTGAGCATGCACAACATTTTTATGATGTGAAAGTACTAAACTCATTATTACAGGTTGACGAAGTCTTTTTAGATAAACATGATATTTATGTAACAGAAGCCTATGTGAAAAAAAGCGGTGATGACACTACTTTATATTCATTTAATATGCCTGCAGATGTTGCACTGGAACTTAAAAATACACCGGGCGTACTCGCGGTAACAAAATTTATTGAATCTAAAGGAGAATATAGTCAAAGTATATTTCCACACAACCCACGCTATCCATGGAACAACGACAATTTTGGACCAATTACTTTGCCTAAAGAAGGCATGACCGTAAATATTGACACCGCAAACTTATGCATCTACGAAAAAATGCTGACTACCTATGATAATGGTATTCATCATGTAACTACTTCGGGAGCACAGGTATTATATGACGGTAAACCCATTACCTCTTATACATTTAAACAGGACTATTACTGGATGATGGGAGACAATCGTCATAATTCTGCAGATAGTCGCAGTTGGGGAGTTGTACCCTTTGATCATGTAGTTGGCCGCCCGGTGTTTGTTTGGTTTAGCATGAAAGACCCAAAAAATAATCCAATCAGTGGTAACTCTATTCTTGGATCCATTACTAAAAATTCTAAAGAAGGGAAATTTCGTTGGGAACGTTTTATGTGTTATGTAGGTGAAAATGGTTTAGTATCATGGAAAATCCCTGTTGCCATACTTATTATACTAATTTTTGGCTATAACTTCATCGACAAAAGAAGGAAAGAATATTCGTTTGCAGATTATTTACGTTTGGTCATTTTTGGTAAAGGCAAAAGTAAATGATGCATAATTCGGAGGTATTATTGGAACTTGTAAAAATTAAAATGCCTTTTGGAAGGTACAAAGGAACCATTTTAGCCAACCTGCCTGTATCTTATTTAGAGTGGTTTCAACGCAAAGGCTTTCCTGACGGTAAATTGGGTATGATGCTGGCCACCATGTACGAAATAAAATCCAATGGATTGGAGTACTTGCTCGATCCAATACGGAAAATGTAAGGATTTAGGCCAAAAATTAACGTATCTTTGCCGAAAATCAGATTTGGCCATGACTACCTTTAAAGATCTTAACCTTACCAAACCCTTATTAAACGCGTTAAGCGATATTGGTTTTGAAAGCCCTACCCCCATTCAGGAAAAAGCATTTCCGGTGATCATGTCGGGAAAAGATGCGGTGGGTATTGCTCAAACAGGAACCGGGAAAACTTTTGCCTATCTGTTGCCAATTCTTCGTCAGTTAACTTACTCGGAACAACGTCAGCCCCGGGTACTAATTGTAGTTCCAACCCGTGAATTAGTAGTGCAGGTTGTTGATGAAATTGCTAAACTTTCAACCTATATGCAGGCCAGATGTACAGGCGTATATGGTGGGGGAAATATCAATATCCAAAAGCAAAAAGTGTATGATGGTTTGGATATTTTAGTGGCTACACCCGGCCGTTTAATTGATTTAACGTTAAGCAGAACTCTGCAATTTAATAGTATTCAAAAATTGGTGATTGACGAAGTGGATGAAATGCTAAACTTAGGTTTCCGAACGCAGCTGGTAAAAATCCTGGATATACTTCCCGAAAAGCGTCAAAACTTAATGTTTTCGGCAACCCTGAATGAGGACGTTGAGATGATGATCGAAAATTATTTCA
>JAZKDT010000078.1:0-6785 GCA_040387475.1 Bacteroidota bacterium
ATATTCAATTTGAATATGGTACAGCTTCATGTAATAATTGAATAAAGAATCTACGATCCTTTTTTCATTGCTTCCAACACACACCGCCAAAGTTCGAACCGTGGCTGTATCCCTGGCGAGCACTTCGGCTGTTTTAGAAAGAACCATATTGGCTTTTTCATTAAATATATTTTCTTTCACATCTGCCGCTTCGTATATCCAGTTTACCTGGATAACAAGCACTATCAGCAATGCTAACGAAGATATGCCAATAAACAAATAAGTTCGGTTCAGTTTCATCGGTGTAAGTCAAAATTAGGCATTTTCCCCGATGTATGTGGCCACTTTAACAAGTCGTTAACAAGCCAATAACTAGTTGGTAACAAAATTATGTTTACCTATGACCTACTTTTACAACAATTAACAACACATATGTTATCCATGTTATTTTATTGGAAGCTCAACCAGATAGCATGGATAACCATATGACAAAAATTAAACTATGAAGCTACTAACTGTATGTATTGTCCTGATTACCTTATCGGTAATGAACTCTCAAAAGGAACCGAAACACGCCAACGACAACAGCCCACAAAGCACTACCGATATTAATAACGCTGACACTTACAAAAACTCAGCCAATATGCATTACCAGAAGTTCAGAAAAGACTTTAATTTATTATATACAAACCACCAGAATATGAGAAATCAGAAAGGGTGCTAACCTTCAATTCAAACTATAAAACTATCACTATGAGACTATTTCAATTATTATGTGTTCCTGTTATCTGCATGTGTTCGTTGCCGTCATGCGATAAAGCCAGGGCTAGCGAAAACACAAAAGAAACCACAAAAAAAACAGCACCTGTAATTACTCCGCCGCAGCAACCCAGCTACGATTTAAACCACATTGTGTATTCAGATACGAAAGGTATGAGTGACGGCAAAATATACACCAGCTTTGATTGCCCCGATGCTTTAGACTTTCCTCCTATTGATATTAAAAACTGGGACAAAATACAAGTTATCAATGGCAGACTTCCTAACTACGAAGAAACGCATAACGGCCTGTCTATTCACCATTACGGCGGAGAAGCCAATAAGGCGGTGAAGGTTTACAATATGAATTTACCAAGACTGGCAAGCATTTATAGCAAGCGCACGAAGAAATATGAA
Source organism: Bacteroidota bacterium (assembly GCA_040387475.1). Taxonomy (GTDB): domain Bacteria; phylum Bacteroidota; class Bacteroidia; order B-17B0; family Aurantibacillaceae; genus UBA4416. Next base: position 1,156 of record JAZKDT010000078.1, read on the forward strand.
ACCGTAGTGGTTATTCAGATTGTGCAAACCGCCAAAGATACAGTGGTGGGTTATCGCTATTTAACAGGGGGTTGTGGTGGCTCTTTATTTCATGATTTTCATTTTTTAACTGTTCCCGAAATAAAACAGGTAATCGGTAGCTAACAAATTCTCAAACCTAAAAAACATGGTAAACATATCATCATCTTTAAAATCAGCTATTTCGGTCGTATTGGTAACGGTATCCATTGCCTTCTTCACCTGCAACAATGAGGTAATTGAGTATGAACCAGAAACTACTTTAGGTACTTACAGCAGTATTTCAATGATTGGAAGCAACTATAAAATTGACAGTAGTATTGCCATGGCAAATGGCACCAAACAAAAAATGCTTTTGAGTCTGAATAAAGAAAATCTGATAGAGAAAAAAACAGTTGAAGAAATTCCTGATTTCATCAAAACATTTTTAGACGGGATATCCGAAAACAACAATTTTGATATAGCAGATTTAGGCGAAGAATGGCAGGATGGCTCCTGGACACATAGCTTTGAAAAAAACACGTCTACCGAAAAAGCCACTGCTTACATTGCCAAACCTTTTCCAACCAGGCAATTGATCTATTGTGGCGTTGGTAAAAACGTGGCTCTGATTTCCTATTATACAGGAGGAATAAGAATGGCACAGCATGTCATGATCTTGAAATTTGAAGGTCAAAAAATGATGGATCTTTGGTTCGATAATAATTCTTACGGGTGTGATTCAGGCGCTAATCCCGGAACAAAAAAAGATGGCCTTATCAAATACGTGAAGTCGATGACGAATAATAATTGTTAAAGACCAGAGGACCTATCATAAAAAACATCTGCTAGCTTAACTTTATCCAAACATACAGTGAGTAAAAAGCGATGAAAGGAAACAGTATCACAGAAGCCAATGAAAACAGGAAGCCATAACAGGCAAAGCTTAAAAACAAAAGAACATCTGTTATAGTAGGTTTTGTATATATGTCGTAAACATCTAACTGAAATTGTTTTTTCAACTCAGAAATTTTCATTTGCATAGCCTGGTCGAGCGAAATGGTATCGTGATATAAATTCTGAGTTCGTCTGCCCCTTGCAAAGGCTCTTAACACACGCCGGAAATTAAAAGGAATACCAACCATGAATCCGCTTGTGTCGATAAAAAAAGCAGCTGTGTAACTTTTACACCCGGATGCAATTTCCCATGCACTGATTTCGCTTTCACCAGCCAGCGTAGTGGTGTATCCTGTTATCAAATGATGGATATCATGGCGGATGACAGCTTTCCTTCTGGCATCAAAATTTGGAAAATAGAAATGAATCTTAGGAGTAATTTCTATTTTTACGGAGGAGCTCGCTTGTCCGCCATCTGCATCCAGGTTATTATCAGTATAAAATTTACTGAGTATTTCGGCCGGAGTTGAATCGTTCATTTTCTATACTACTTTCACACCTATCAGCGATACATCATCCACCTGATCGTGAGCTACTTTCCAATCGTTGAAGACGGCTTCTAAACTCAATTTTTGGGCATTCATATCCTGTGTACTATTTGTGATCAATAAATCCATCAACGGCTTATATTTCAGCTTTTTTCCTTTAGGGCCACCAAACTGGTCAGCATAACCATCCGTACACAAATAAATAATATCTCCTTTCTGCAATTGAATCGTTACACTCGTAAAAGGCTTTTCTTCGTCGAGGTATAAACCAATAGGCATTTTATCTGCCTTAAACTCCTGAAGTTGTTTATTCTCCAATCCATTAGCATCAACTACTGTTCTCAATAGCCATAAAGGATTATTTGCGCCGGAAAATTCCAGGGTATTATCAATTTTATTCCACACACATAAAGACATATCCATTCCATCTTTTTGTTGCGCGCCGCCTTTTTGCTCGAGAGCCTGAATTATTTTTGCACGTAGTTTATTTAAGATCTGGTCAGACTTAAAAATTTTATTCTCCACTACAATTTCGTTTAAGAAACTATTCCCTAACATGCTCATAAAACCACCGGGCACGCCATGTCCTGTACAATCCGCGAGGGCAAACACCGATCTGTTATTAGGTGTATTATAAGCCCAGTAAAAATCGCCACTTACAATATCTTTTGGCTTAAATAAAATAAAATGTTCTTTTGAGATTTTGTTCCAAACATCCTCGCCAGTTAATACCGCCTGTTGAATACGCTTCGCGTAATTGATACTATCGATGATCTCTTTTTGTTTTTCGTCAACCAGCTCTTTTTGATGCGTAATCTCTTCATTTTTTAATTCAACCTGGAGTTTTTGATTTTCGATGATAAGATTTTGTCTTTTTGTAACCTGCAACCTATTAAAAATAAAAAATGCCAGGCATACCAACATCAACACTCCTCCATACAGAGCATAGCGCTGGGTTTTTTCCTGTTTAAATTTAGCGTCTGTAATTTTTTCGTTGGCAACAATCTGCAAACTATCAATTGCCTTTTTCTTTGAATAATCAAAATCCAACTCTTTTTTATAGGATTCCTTTTTTATGCTCTCATTATTTAAACTGTCTTTTAACGCACTTGCTAATTTACTATACTCGAGCGCTTCTTTGTACTTGCCTGTTCTTTCACTAATTTCAACCATATTAGTTAAACACACATATATATTTTTAGCTTTTTTAACCTGTATAGCATGTTCATATCCTTGTTTTATATAGTCATATGCTTTTGCGAAATTATTTAACTTTTTATAATAATTCCCAATGTTGTTTTTTAATAGTGCAATATCTTCGGTGGCACCAAGCTCGTTTGCTGTTTGCAAACTTAAAAACGCATACTTTAATGCTTCGTTATAGTTTTTGTAAGTATTATACAATATTCCAATATTATTATACAATATATAAATTCCACTTTTATCATTAATCTCTTTCCTAATAGCTAATGATTTTCTGTAATACTTTAAAGCATTTACCGAATCAGATTTTACAGAGTATACATAACCTATATTACTTAGATACAAAGCTGTATTACCTAAATTATTTGTTTTTTCCTGGAGACTGACACATTTTAAAAACTCATTTAGCGCTTTATCATACTCACCCAAACCAAAATTAATAACTGCAATATTATTTCGGGTGAGTGTAACGCCATCAACATCATTAATATGATCCTGAATTTTAAGGCTTTTATAATAATATTCAAGTGCTTTAATATTATCTCCTTTACAACTATAAACATAGCCCAGGTCTGTTAACGAACGAGCATATCTATTTTGATTATCAACTTCTTTAAAAATACTGATACTGGCATTATAAAAATAAATTGAACTATCAAACATTCCCTTTTGGCTATAATAAAATGCCAGATTATTGATAGCGGAACCTTTAATTAATTTAAAATTTTCTCGTTCCAGTGGTTTTGCAGTAGGGATATTTTTATCGCAAATTTGAATAGCTTTTTTGGTAAAATATTTTAAGGTGTCGATATTTATTTTGCTGTAGTAATCAGAAAAATAAACAAGGATTCTCGCTTTAGTAGTATCACTTTTTGTGTTTTTATATACAGCATTTATGCTATCTATCTGCGAAAATAAACTGCCGGAAATAAAAATTAAAATTATTATAACAACACCTTTCATGCTAAACATATAACTATCCGTTTTATCCAAACAAGCTTGCAAACACCTCTTCCATTTTGGTAACAGCAATGACTTGTATTTTGAACTGTTTCGGATCGAGGCCTTTTAGATTATATGAAGATATGTAAATTTTTTCAAACCCAAGTTTCTGAGCTTCAGAAATGCGTTGTTCCACTCTGTTCACGGGACGAATTTCTCCTGTTAAACCCACCTCAGCGGCAAAACAAATGTTTTGAGCAATGGGAAGATCTTCATTACTGGATAAAACTGCGCATACCAAAGCTAAATCAATTCCGGGATCTTCAACCTTTAGGCCTCCGGCAATATTGATGAATACATCTTTGGCTCCCAGTCTAAAGCCACATCGTTTTTCCAAAACAGCCAATAGCATGGACAAGCGCCGCAGATCAAAACCTGTAGACGAACGCTGAGGCGTTCCATAAGCCGCGGAACTCACCAAAGCCTGTGTTTCGATGAGCAAGGGGCGATTACCTTCGAGTGTTGCCGAAATAGCAACTCCGCTGGTTGCTTCCTGCCTGTTGGTAATTAATATTTCAGATGGGTTTAATACCTCTTTTAATCCGTCGCCGTTCATTTCATAAATACCCATTTCATTGGTACTGCCAAAACGATTTTTAGTGGCGCGCAATAACCGGTAAATATGGTTGCGGTCACCTTCAAACTGAAGCACCGTATCAACCATGTGTTCCAATACTTTTGGTCCGGCCAAACTACCTTCCTTGGTTATATGCCCGATCATAAAAACCGGCACATTGGTTTCTTTAGCGAAACGTAAAAACTCGGCTGCACATTCCCGCACCTGGCTCACACTACCCGGACTGCTTTCAATATAACTTGTATGAATAGTTTGTATAGAGTCAATGATCACTAATTGAGGCTCTACTTTTTCGATCTGTGCAAAAATATTTTGGGTGTTTGTTTCCTGGAGAATAAAACAACTCTCAGTAGTCATGCCAATTCGCTCGGCACGCATTTTAATTTGCTGTTCACTTTCTTCACCGCTTACATACAACACTTTTAAGTTCTTTAACCGTAACGCCAGCTGGAGCATTAAGGTAGACTTTCCTATACCCGGTTCGCCACCAAATAAAACCAAACTGCCCGGCACCACACCACCACCCAATACGCGGGCTAACTCCTGGCCGGGAACCTGGATACGCGGATACTCGGCAATACCAATTTCCTGCAATAAAATAGATTGATTTGAACGGTTGTTCTCATTTTTATTGGCCGAAAACAACTGCAATCGGTCGTTTTTGGTTTCTTTGTGCACGACTTCTTCCACCAAAGTATTCCACTCATTACAACTATTGCATTTGCCCGCCCACTTAGCAGCTTGTGCGCCGCAACTCTGACAGAAATAGGATGTTTTTGTTTTTGCCATGCCTCAAAATTACGGCAAATAGTAGTGCTTTCTTGCTACAAATTGTAGCTATTTGATCAAAGAAACGAAAAGAGTAAGAAGGGATATGCTTTTAAATGTGCCTGTAAAATTATATTGACGCCTATTAATAAATGCAACTAATCATCAAAAAGACGTTTTATGACGCCTCAAACAGAGTAATTAAAAAGCATTACTTTTTCTGCTGTTCCACCGGTTGACCGATAGAAATCCAGAGCATGTTCGTCTTCCTCGTTAGCAACTACAAACATATTTTCAATATGATTATCTTTACAATAAACCGTAACGGCCAATAATAATTGTTTTCCTAATCCTTTCCTTTGAAATTCTTTTTTCACTGCTATGTCATATATAAACAATTCTGATTTATTGAGATAATACAAGGGCAATTCATAGGCAGTTAATCCACCCACGAGTTCTTCGTTATGAAAAACTGCATATACGACAAACGTTGGATTTTGCAATAAATTAGCTAAATGATCTTCGTCAAATGAAAGAATAGTTTCTGATCGAAAAACTTCTCTAAAAACCAAGATCAGTTGTTCAAATAGTATCAGATCATTCCAATCCAGTTTTTTTACCTGGTAATTATCCATTAC
>JAZKDT010000078.1:6795-32957 GCA_040387475.1 Bacteroidota bacterium
AATGTGTTTTTCTTTCCAATATGTTCATAGTTCTCTGCTATCCAGGCATCACAGGCTTTATAACCCAGGTCTTTTAAGTACATCATAAAGTCCCAACTGGTATTTAGTTTGGATGATAAATTCAAATCGCCTAGTTCATTATCAGCACTGATATTGTGAAGGTAAACGGGTTTCAGCTCGCCGTCGAGTGTAATTCCTTTAGCAACCAACTCCTGCTTAAACTGAATTAATTTAAGCTCTAATAATAACGAAGAGTTAAAGCTTAATTCATTGACACGGTCCCTGATGTCTTCAATTTTTCCGGGGACTTCTTTAATATTTTTTGGATTGATCTGGATCAGTAAAATATCATCTGTTCCGAGTGTATTGTCAATCAATGGCTGGATTAAAGGATTACCGCTGTATCCACCATCCCAATAGTGTTGGCCGTCAATCTCAACCGCATCATACATATAAGGAAGACAGGCAGATGCTAAAATGGTTTTAGCGGTTATTTCTTCGTGACCAAAAACGCGCGCTTCGCAGGTTTTTACGTTGGTGGCGCAGACAAATAATTTTGGAGGATTCAGTTTATGAAGTTCTTCAAAATCGATCACTTCATTGAGAATTTTTTCCAAAGGATTATATTGCATTGGATTTAATTGCTTTGGCGTAAAGCTTTCGGTGCTCATGCTAAACAAGCGGTAGCTTGGCGAGAAGTCCATATTTCCCGGGCTCATCATTTTATCGAACCAGCTAGGTTGAAGAGGAGACAATTTTCCAGCCTCGGAAATTTTATGCCAGAATTTCACCAACGTATGTTTTGCTAAATTCTTTCCTCCTTTTTTTAATCCGTAAACGGTGCAAACGCCATTCATCGCGCCTGCACTTGTGCCGCAAACGCCATCGATCTCGATACGTTCGTCATCCAGTAATCTATCTATAACACCCCAGGTGTATGCGCCATGAGCTCCGCCGCCTTGCAATGCGAGATCGATCTTTTTTATCTTTGCCATATATAACTGATCAAGTAATTTTTTAGTCAAACTTACTAAAAATTTATACGCAGGATTTGTAATTAAGTTGTAGAAAAACTGGATTATTTTTGTAAAGAAAATTTAATACTCAATGTCAAGATCGAATCTCTTTTTAAATTCCAGTAATGCCGGATTTTTTTCGGCCATCAATTTAAACTTATCTGCAGGTTTGTAGGCTTTTATTTCTCCCACAATTTCAGATACTTTAATTTCAAGTTGTGCTTGTTTATTATTCAACAGCTTTCTTAAATCATCTAACATATCCTGTTTAATGATAACAAGCATTGATTTCTGAGCTTCGTTGTTTAATTCAATAAGGATCGTACTTTGCACCAGGCTTATTTTACTGGATGTTAATGTAGCGTATAATTGCCTTTGTCCTTCTTTGTTTTTTTCTTCTGCAAATTCTTTAACAGCATTTAATACCCTGGCCTCAGTTAAATCTATATCTACAGAGGGCTCTTCGGTAATAACCAGCGCGTCTACTGCTAATGCCTGGTTACGCTGTGCATTATCCTGTAATAAGAATTGTGATTTTATTTTAAGATCGTTAAAGCCAACAACGGGCTTAGCACTTGTTTGAACTACCGGTTGTCCTGTAAATTTTGCTACCGGTGGAGCTTGTTCAATTGCTTTTGGTTGAGCTGTTTGAATTTCGAAACCCGAGTTTAACTCATTTTTTTTTTCCGCATCTGCCGGTGCGGTATTTAAATAACTGATCTGCATCAGTGCCATTTCCACCTGCAACCGCTGGTTTTTAGCGGCTTTATAATGGATATCACATTTATTGATAACAGCCAGCGACTTTAATAAAAAAGGTGTTGGACATAACTGAGCCTGTTGTGCAAAACGCTGTTTTAACGCTTCACTGACTTCCAGGAGCTGAACGGTGTATTGATCTTTACTAACCAATAAGTTTCTTAAATGCTCTCCGAAACCGATAATGAAATTATGCCCGTCGAATCCTTTTTTTAAGATCTCGTCAAAGGTTACCATCACTTCCGGCAAACGTCCATTAATGGCAGCATCCGTTAGTTTAAAGTAATACTCATAATCCAATACATGCAAATTCTCTACAACTGCTTTATAGGTCAAATGATTTCCTGTAAAGGTTACCATCTGATCAAAAATAGAGCAGGCATCACGTAAACCGCCATCTGCTTTTTGAGAAATGATCTGCAAAGCTTCAGGTTCAAACGTAATGTGTTCTGTATTGGCAATGTGTTCCAACTGCACAGTAATATCTTCCGCTTTAATACGATTAAAGCTAAATACCTGGCAACGGGATAATATAGTTGGAATGATCTTGTGTTTTTCGGTAGTTGCTAAAATAAACTTAGCATGTTTTGGTGGTTCCTCTAATGTCTTCAAAAATGCGTTGAAAGCCGCATTAGATAACATATGAACCTCATCAATCACATATACTTTATAATCTCCTAACTGAGGCGCAAAACGCACCTGATCAACCAGGTTACGAATATCCTCCACAGAGTTATTGGAAGCTGCATCCAATTCATACACGTTTAACGACGCTCCGGAATCAAAAGACATGCATGATTCGCAGGCATCACAGGCTTCGCCATCAGCAGTTAAATTAGTACAGTTAATGGTTTTGGCAAAAATACGGGCACAGGTTGTTTTACCTACACCACGAGGTCCACAGAATAAATAAGCCTGGGCAATTTTACCATTTTTGATGGCTTGTTTTAAAGTATTGGTTATATGGCTTTGGCCAACTACTGTATTAAAGTGTTGGGGGCGATACTTTCGGGCCGATACTATAAAGTCATCCATGATTAATAGAGGTAAATTTACTGTTTATATCGCCATAAAAAAGGTTAAATTATTAACTGAATGTGAATAAGTATATATATTTGGTTTAACCAAAAACGCATTATTTCTTGAAAAACAAGGGCTATATATTATTTTTTACTTTACTTGTTTTATCATTTCAGGGATTTAGTCAGAATTTAATTAAGGGTATTGTTACCGAGCCCGATAGCATAACTCCTATGCCCTTTGTTTACGTTATCAATGCTACCACTGGGCAGGGACAAATGAGTGATGGCAATGGGAAATTTAATGTCATAGCCAACGATAAGGATTCCATTATTTTTTCATTTGTTGGCTACCTCCGACTTAAAATTCCGGCGTGGAAGCTTTATAAAGGTTTGTATAAAGAATGTAAAGTAGCCATGATCGAATCAGCATACAAACTTGATCAGGTAGTGGTAAGTGATTTTAAGTTAAAACCTTACGAAAAAGACTACATGAAACGGGTAATCCAGGGATCGAAAACAAATGTGGTTAATGCTATGGAGAGTCCGATATCAGCTTTATACATGCAGTTCAGCAAAAAAGGAAAAGAGCAGCGTAAACTAGCCGCTATTTTTGAAGAAATATTTATACAGGAAGCTGTAGCGAAAAAATTCAACGCTGAAACATTGAGAAAATTAACAGGTGATGAAACGGTTGATTTTGAGAAATTCAGAAAGTACTGTTACTATTTAAGTAACGATTACATTATTAACCATGATGGTTACGATCTTTACTACCGCGTTATGGATTGCTATTACCGATGGAAAGAAGAGAAAAGATAGTGAGCTCTAAATTATTTTTTCAATTGCTTTAGGAAAATACTCAAACTCCAGTTGTCTTATTTTCGTCGCTAACGTTTCGGCAGTATCAGTTGGGCCAACAGCGCATTTAGCCTGCAATATTATTTCACCTTTATCATATTCTTCATTCACATAGTGAATGGTAATTCCACTTTCCGCATCCTTATTGTTGATCACAGCGTTGTGCACATGCATACCATACATACCTTTTCCGCCATAGTTAGGCAATAACGCAGGATGAATGTTTACAATGTGATTGGGAAACGCTTTGATAAATGCTTCCGGAATTTTCAACAAAAAACCTGCTAATACAATAATGTCTATTTTCTCAGTTTGTAAAAATTCGATAATCTGAGAAGTATACTCATATAGTGCTGCCTTACTTATGATCTGGACATTTTTTTTGTATTTCTCTGCTCTTGCAATTACCCCTGCCGTGTCTGAATTTGTAACTACGAGTTTTATTTTTACACGTTTGTCATTATTGAAATAATTGAACAGGTTTTCAGCATTGGTTCCTTCTCCTGAAGCAAATATGGCTACATTTTTCATGTATAGTGTTGTTATTAATTTTTAAATGATCTACCCGGCTCTTTAAGAATTTTACTTTTGCAAACGAAATAAGTCATCGTTGCGAAAATACAATTTTATAAAACAAAAACGCCGCTAATTTCTTAACGGCGTTTTATTATTTTAAGCTGTAATTAATTAGTTCTCTTTTTTAATTAGAGTGACATGACCAACATACGGATGATTATTTCCCTGTGAATCTTTTACTAATACTTTATAAGTATAAACTCCCTGTTCAGCTACTTTAGACCCACCTTTTACAGTGCCATCCCAGCCCTTTCTAAAGGCGTTGCTTGTAAAGATATTCTCACCCCATCTGTCATAAATATCCATGCGGTAATTTTCTTCATCTATGCCTACACCCATTGGCTGGAACACATCATTCAAGCCATTGGCGTCAGGTGTAAATGAATTTGGAATATACAACGCAAAGTCAGGTAAAATTTCTACCAATCCTTCTGCTATATCCTGGCATCCGTTGATAGAAGTTACCAATAAATGAACATGATAAACGCCTACTGCGTTATAGTAATGGCTCGGACCGAACACAGATGAGTTGTTTGGGTTAGTACCCGAAGCGTTTTGATCGCCAAAATCCCAGAAATAATTAACACCACCTTGCGAAGTATTAATGAAATTAATGTTAGGATCAAGGATACTTGTTGTTGCAGGATCAGGATAGAAAGCTGCTACAGGTTGTTTGTTGATCACAATAAAATTATTTTTTTGAATCGTTCTTGAACAACCGGTGATCGTATCAGTGATCGTTACACCCACTCCAAGCGTATCAGCATCAGGATACGTATGAGTAATTGGGTTACTTGTACCCATGATATCTTTACCATCATTAATCCATGAATAACTATAGCCCCCTGATGTTCCCGGTACAGCGGTAAAGCTTATAACACCAGGCGCACATTGTACTGTGCTACTGGCAATAATGTTAACCGTAGGTCTTGGGTTAGTAACTACTGTAAATACGCCTGCTGCAGGCGGCATTGTACAGCCATCAGAGATGATTAAAGAATAGGTAACGGTTGTTGATGTGCTACCAGCCGCATGTCCCATTACCGTAATAGCACTTGTTGAAGAGTTTGTTGGTGTCCATGCGTAAGTATACGGACCTCCGTTACCAGCGCTTGTTATTGTTGGAGTTAAACTTCCATTTAAACTATCACACAGGTTAATTTGGTTTGACGCAAAAGTTAAAGGAGGGGTTACGTTAACAGTGATCACTTTTGGTGATGCTGTACAACCTTTAGAATCCTGAACAACTACACCGTACGTTGACGTATTAACCGGATTCACCGTGTGTGGTCCTCCGCCAACAAATGGAGTTGGTGTCCATGTATAAGTGTAAGGTCCTGTTCCGTTTTGTCCAGATGCAGCTATCTGCGTAGATTGTCCGTAGCAAATTGTAACCGTTGGATTTGGATTAATCTGTAACACTAAAAGTCCAGGCTGATTAACATTTACCGGTGCGGATGTAGCACAACCATAATTATCGGTTAATGTAGCTGTATAAACGCCGGCGCATATACCTGCCACATTTTGTGTTAATGCCGCACTTGTATTTGTTTGCGATATTGGATTAGACCAGCTTACTGTGTAAGGTGCTGTACCTGCGGTATAATTAATAGTGATATCACCATTACATAATCCAAAACAGGAAGGGGCATTTACGCTAAATCCTGAAATAGCGGGAACCGGAGGATTTGTAACGGTTACTGTTTGTGTTAACAAACATCCCTTAGAATCGCTGATATTGGCAGTCCATGTACCCGGAGCCATATTTGAAGGAGTTAAGCCCGAATATGGAGGCGCAGTGTTCCAAAGAACAGTGTAATTTGGTGTACCACCGCCAACTACCAACGTTGCCGAACCATTGCTTAAACCGCAAGTTGCGGGTGATGATGTAGCATTGGATGTAAGAACTGAAGGCTCACTGATATTAAAATTTAAATTAATGAAACATCCATGCTGATCTGTTACAGTTCCTGTAACCGGGCCCATCGGCAATCCTACCGGATTTGCCGTAGTTCCAATTGTACCTGGTGTCCATGAGAAAGTGTATCCGGGAGTTCCGCCATTAACTGTTGTTGATATTTGTCCGTTAGATCCACCGAAGCATGAAACGTTAGTAACACTCGACGTAGTTAATACCAAGGCCTGAGGCTGAATAATAGTAGTAGTCGCCGAAGCAATACAGCCGTTGGCATCAATCACATTTCCAGTGTAAGTATTAGCTGTAACATTTGCTAAAACCGAGTTGGTTTGCGCACTTGGCGTCCATAAATATGTATAAGGACCTGTTCCGCCGTTTACTAAAATAGTTGCGCCTCCATCGCTTGCACCAAAGCAGGTAACATCTGTAGTACTACCAATAGCGCTTACAAAAGATGCCGGTTGTAGGATATTAACTGAAGCTGTACCTACACAACCTGCAACATCCTGTACTATAATATTATGTAATCCAAATCCGAAGTTAGAAGTTATGGTTGTTGTATTTGCAGCTGCCTGAGTACCCGACCATGAAATGGTATAGGTATTACCAGGGCCCGGAACACCACCTACAATAGTTGCAGTAGCTCCACCGTTAAATGCACCAAAGCAGGTAACATTTGTTTGGCTGGTAATTGCAACTACCGGTCCGGCTATGTCATTTACAAGTCCGCTAGCATTTGCAGTACAACCATTAGCATCGGTTACTATAAAGTTATAAGCACCAGCGGCAATGTTATTATAACATACTGTTGTTGCAGCACCACTGGTGCCATTCCATTGATATGATAATATACCGGTACCTCCGGCAACAGTTGCACAAACACCACCGTTGCTTTGTCCACAATTGGAGTTAGTTGCTGAGACTGCAGCTGTTAACACTGCCGGCTGACCTAAGGTAAAAGTTAATACGGTTGAACATGTTCCGTTATAGGTAACCGTTACCGATTGATTTCCGGCACATAACGTATTTACGGAATTACCGCCTTGTAAACCCGGTTGCCATAAAAATGTTGGAATACCTATACCGCCACTTGTACCAAGAATAGCTGTACCATCGCAAACGCCATTACATAACGGATCTGCAGTTACCAGCGTAGTTGTTAATGGGGCTGGCTGAATAACAGTAGCATTGGTAGTTACTGAACAACCATGATTATCTGTTACTGTTACTGAATAAGTGCCAGCAGGTAAATTATTAGCATTTGTACCACTTCCGCTTGCAACTCCTGTCCAAACATAAGTATAAGGGGCAGTTCCTCCCGTTGCTGATACAGATATAAATCCGTTGTTACCTGCATTACAGGTTACACTTCCTGTTGATGAGATACTTGCTGTTAATACAGCCGGTTCGGTAATAGTAATCTGCGCAACTGCGACACAACCATTTTGATCAGTGCCTGTCATGGTATAAGTACCGGCACATAAGTTGGCTGCAGTTTGCGTAGGTATTGGAAACGAACCTCCTGTCCAGTAGTAGCTTACAATTCCACTATTATTTGTTGTAGTCGCTGTGGCTATACCATCGCAAACTCCAAAACAAGAGACATTAGTAGATGTGATACTCGCAGTCATTGCCAGTGGGTTAACTAAGGTCATGCTAGACGTTACCACACAACCGTTATCATCTTCTACAGTGATGCCGTAGGTTCCCTGAGGGATAGGATTTGTTGTAGAGTTATTTCCAGCAGTAGACGTCCATGTATATGTGTAGGATCCTGTTCCACCTTGAGCAACGGCTATACCGGAACCATCAGATGATCCAAAACATTTTGGATCAGTTGGCAAGATATTAACAGTTAATGCAGTTGGTTCAGTAATATTAACGCTCATAGATGCCACACAGCCTGCGCCATCCGTCACGGATACCGTATAAAGCTGCGCACATAAATTAGTTCCAATTGGATTTACAATTCCGTTACTCCAGGAATAAATATAAGGTGTTTGTCCGCCGGTTACACTTGTTGTAACAACCCCATCACAGGCTCCAAAACAGCTCACGTTAGTTTGACTTGATATGCTAATTGCTGGACCAGATAAATTAGGAATAGTTACCGCTAATGTCTCCGGACAAAGATTGGCATCTGTTACTATAATTGTATAGGTTCCGGCTGAAATACCGCCTTGCACCGTAGTAGTAGAGCCGGGGCTCCAGGAATAAGTATAAGCTAATGGTGCTCCACCAGATGCAGTAACTGTAGCTGAACCGTTAGGTTGGCCGCAATTTGCAGGTGTTACCGTTGATGTTAAAGAGATAGCCGTAGGTTCTGTAACAGCGATTGTTTGTGTTATAGTACACCCGTTATCATCTGTAATGTGACACGTATAAGTACCGGCTATAACTCCTGCTACTGTTTGAAGATTACTTGGAATATTAGGCCATAAATAGGTATATGGGCCGGTTCCACCTGTACCGGCAGCTGTAACTGTACCGGTTGGTGTATTAAAACATTTTACGTTATTTGAATTCATTATCGCTGTTAATACCGGCGGTTGAGTTATCGTTCCAATAGCCGTAGCCTTGCAACCATAAAAATCAGTAACGGTTCCAGTGTAAGTACCCGGACTTAAGTTAATAGCGTTTGCTACCGTTTGTCCACCAGGTGTCCAGGAGAATGTAAATGGACCTGCGCCGCCAATGGGGCTAATGGTTAATTGCCCATCGTTGGCTCCATTACATGTAATGTTAGAAACTGCAGCGATTGTTGCTGTTCCTCCAGGCGTTAACGCAACAACAGGCTGCGCTGTTACGGTACATCCATTAAAATCGGTTGCTAATACGGTGTATGTTCCGGCAACTACGCCATTTAAATTAGGTCCGGCACCACCTGCCGACCATGTATAAGTATAGATCGGTGTTCCGCCTGATACGGTTGTAGTAATGATACCATTAGCAGCCGTACAATTTGCATTTTGAGTTGCCACCTGTATAGTTAAAACCGGTGGTTCCGTTACCTGAACAGTTTGAGTCGTTGCGCAGTTATTAGCATCTTTAATTGTTATAATATAAGACCCAGCTCCTACTGCTGTGTATGAGGATGCGGTTTGAGGCGATCCTCCATTTAAAATGTAAGAATATGCTGGTGTACCACCACCTCCGGTAATGTTAACTGTACCCGTTGCCGCTCCAGCACATAATGCCGGAACTGAGGTCACTGTTAATGATATTTGTGTAGGTTGCGAAATAGTTACCGTGTTAGTCGTTAAACATCCCACGACGTCATTCACATTAACTGTATAAGTACCTGCCGGTAAACCGGTAAATACTCCTGTAGCAACATTTGTCTGGAAAGGAGCGGTTACTGTATAAGTAAATGGTCCGCCACTTCCACCGGCACCGGCAATTGTAAATCCACCATTTGTACCACCAAAACAACTGGTATTTGTAGTACTTACAATTGATGACGTTGGAGTACCATTATTTAATACATTAAAATTAATAGTTAACACACATAAATTAGCGTCTTTAACAGCTAAAGTGTGCGTTCCAGCAATTAAACCCGTTGTAGTAGTACCGGCTGCAAATGTACTGCCATCAAAAGAATATTGATATGGTCCGGAACCACCGGTAACGCCCGTTACCGTTGCTGATCCGTTTGCACTACCACAAGTGGCGTTAGCAGTTACTACCGTGGCCGTAACCGGACCTGCAGCTGTACCAATATTAAATGTCGTATTGAATGTACAGCTGTTTGCATCTGTTACCTGAACTGTATGAATTCCAGCAGCTAAACCTGAAGTTAAACTTGTAGTTGCAACTCCATCCACCATAAATGAAAATGTAGCTGTACCACCTGTTACACCTGTTACATTGTAGCTACCGTTTGCAATTCCGCATCCTGATAAGGTTGTTGTCCCCGTGATAGCTGTTGGACCTGGGATGTTTGTAATATTTACTGTAGAAGTTAAAGTACAGCCTTTGAAATCTGTAGTCGTTAATGTGTGTACTCCGGCAGCGGCTCCTGATAATATGGACGTAATGCTACCAGTGCTCCAATTATAAGTATAAACAGGCGTTCCTCCTGTTACAGTTACCGTTCCTGAACCATTTGCGTTACCGCAGGTTGCAGGAGTTAATGTAGACGTTAATGCTAATGCCGTTGGCTGAGTTACTGT
Source organism: Bacteroidota bacterium (assembly GCA_040387475.1). GTDB lineage: Bacteria > Bacteroidota > Bacteroidia > B-17B0 > Aurantibacillaceae > UBA4416. The sequence continues at coordinate 17,117 of JAZKDT010000078.1, forward strand.
TATTCCCTGAGTGATAGAACAACCGTTAGCATCCGTTTGAGTAACTGAATAAGTTCCAGCTGTTGCATTAGTTACAGTCGCATTTGTATTAGAACCTAAAGCAGGCCATAGGTATGTATATGATGCAACACCTCCAGAACCCGAAGCAGAAACTGTTCCTGTTGCTGAACCGAAGCAATTAGCCGGCATAGAAGTTACTGTTAAGGTTAACGCTGTCGGTTGAGTTAATGTTACCGAGGCCGTGGCCGTACAACCTGAATTATCTTTAACGATCATGTTGTATGTGCCCGCTGGTAAGCCTGTAAAATTACCTGTGGTATTAGTTAAGGTAGGCGCTGTTAAAGTGTAAGTAAATGGCGCTATGCCTCCACTAGGAACAACTGTTACGCTTCCTGTTGAAGCTCCGTTACACAATACATTCAATGAACTTGTAACCGAAGCAGAAGGACCACTGTTATTTAATTCTGTATATGTTACAGCTAAGGTACAGGTATTTACATCTCTAATAATAACCGTGTGAGTACCTGCAGCTAACCCACTTGTTGTAGCTGTCGCGCCAAACGGCCCTCCGTCAAATGAATACTGGTAAGCAGGTGTGCCACCCGTTACTCCTGTTACTGTAGAAGTTCCATTTGCCGTACCACAACTTGCATTAGTTGTAACAACGGTAGCTGTTGTGGGGCCATTTGCTGTATTAATATTGAACGTAGTACTAAACGTACATCCGTTTGCATCTTTCACTAATATAGTATGTGCACCGGCAGCTAAACCGCTTGTTAAACTTGCTGTTCCCACCCCATCTACACTATATGTATATGCTGCCGTTCCACCGGTTACACCCGTTACATTATATGTACCATTATTTAAATTACAACCTGCTAAAGTTGTAGTTCCTGTAATAGCGGTAGGACCAGGAATGTTAGTAATCGTTACTGTAGAAGTTAAAATGCAACCATTAGCGTCGGTGGTAGTTAACGTATGTACTCCTGCAGCTGCAGCTGTTAATACGTTAGTTGAACCTCCGTTACTCCAGTTATAACCATATGCCGTTGTGCCGCCAGATACTGTTACCGTTCCTGAACCATTAGCGTTACCGCAAGTTGCTGGTGTTAATATTGAAGTTAGAGTCAGTGGGGTTGGTTGAGTTACTGTAACGGTTCTTGTAATTGCACAGTTATTGGCATCTCTAATAGTTACCGTATAAGTTCCGGCTGCCGCTCCTCCAGTTGTAGCAGAAGTACTGTTACCAAGAGCCGGCCATAAATAAGTATATGGTCCCACTCCACCGGCTCCACCCGCCGTTACGGTTCCGGTTGAATTACCAAAACAATTTACGGGGATCATTGAAACTGTTCCGGTTACAGCGGTAGGCTGGCTGATAACCGCTGATACAGTTGCTGTACATCCCGATGCATCTTTCACAGTCATATTATAAGTTCCTGCTACCAAGCCTGTGAATGCGCCAGTAGTGTTAGTTTGAATTGGTGTTGTTAAAGTATATGTAAAAGGGCCAGTGCCACCTGTTGGAGCTACTGTTAAACTTCCTGTTGCAGCACCGTTACATAGTACATTCAACGAACTTGTTACAGAAGCTGCCGGAGCGGCATTGGTAGCTACATTATAGGTAACTGTCAATGTGCAGGAATTTGCATCTTTGATTGTAACGTTATGGCTACCACCAGTAAGTGCAGATGTTGTTGTAGCGGTACCAAAAGCACCTCCATCAAAAGAGAAGCTATAAGTTGGTGTTCCACCCACAACTCCGGTAACCGTTGAGGTTCCATTAGCTGTACCGCAACTCGCATTGGTTGTATTAACTACAAATGTAGATGGGCCATTGGCTGTTCCAATATTAAATGTTGTACTAAACGTACATCCATTGGCATCTTTTACTAAAATTGTATGTGCACCTGCGGCCAGGCCAGAGGTTAAAGCAGCTGTTGCTACACCATCTACACTATATGTATAAGCGGCCGTGCCGCCAGTCACACCTGTTACGTTATAAGTACCGTTATTTGTGTTACAGCTTGCCTGCGTTGTTGTTCCGGCAATAGCTGTTGGACCTGGAATATTTGAGATAGTTACGTTTTGTCCAAATGTACAACCGTTAACATCTTTAACGGTGATAGAATATGTTCCTGGTGCTTGTCCGGTTACAGGAGAAGTAGCCGTAAAAGGTCCTGCCCCTATAGCATAAGTATATGGCCCGGTTCCTCCGGTTGGGGCACCAAATGTATAAGTACCATTATTTAACCCACAGGTTGCATTTGTTGTGGAAGTTGCAATGGCGGTTGGGCCAGGCGACATTATTAATGTAGCTGATACAGTAAATGTACAACCAAAGTTATTGGTCAAAGTAATTACCGGTGTGCCCGCTCCCAAACCAGTAACAGTTTGTCCGGAGATAGCTCCAAGGCTGCTTGCAAAAGTGCTTATAGTTTGTCCGCCACTTGATGTATTATTAATAACGATGATACCATTATTATTACCACAACTTGGATTTGTAAAGGATAAAGTAGCTGCAGGCATCGGTCGGATAGTAACACTAATAACCGCTGATGTTGCGGGACATCCGCCGCTTGCAGGAACTGTATACGTATAATTGTAAGTTCCGGCCGCGTAAGAAGCAGGATTAAAAGTACCAAGGTTACCACCTGTTAAGGCTGGTGCAGGACCACTCCAGGTACCGGTTGTAGAAACCACTGTACCCAGAAGACCAAATAAGTTTGTACTTGCAGCAGAACTACAAACTGCCAAAGTATTACTAACGCCCGCGTATGGACCCGGGTTTACTGTAATACATCTAACGGTTGTATAACTACAACCAAAGTTATCTACGGCGGTTAAGGTATAACAATGACTTCCAGTCGTTGTTGGCTGAATGGTTGCATTATTACCGGATGTAGAAATGATATTTGGACCTGACCATGTTTGAGAAACAATAGTTGGCGTAAATGATTGAGAAGCGGGAACAGCTGCATTAAAGTTTATATCCCAGTTAAAGATATAACCGTTATCGGAACCTAGGTTATCTGTTACTTTAATTGTCCAGTTTCCATTTAAAGGACAACCAACCAAGCTACTAAAATTTCCGGTTGGAGAATAAGTACCTGCTGCAATAGACGTATAGGCAGGTGTACCCTGTCCGGCTACGGTTGGCCCATTACATAATAATACCGTTCCTGACATGGCAAAGCAATAATATGCGCCAACACCCGGACCCACGGTTGGATCATCCAATGGAGCTCCTAAATAATTGTAAGCTCCACCCGGATAATCTTTTAAATTACAGACTTGCCCGTTCGGACAAATAATTTGTATCGATAAATCACCCTGGTAGGAGTGTTCCATATTTAAACAGATGTTATTGATATCTGCTGCCGATGTTACGGTTTGTGTAGACCCATAACAATCTACCGTAATAGCTGTGCTGTATGAAAGACCAGAACCATCGGGAAGGAAAGTAGTTCCGGCGACTGGCGGTGTACAGTTTGTAACAAACGGCGTTGGAGTAACTGAGCCAATTAATGTAGCTGTTTGCCCAAGACAAATAGAGGTTGTATTTGTGGTAGTAGCCGTAAATGATGGCGTTGTAGAAACCTGTACGATCTGATTAATTTTATTTTGATTAACACATCCTCCGGCAGTAGTAGTTAAATTTACCACATATACGCCAGGGGCTGTGTAAGTTGTAGAAGCGGTAGTTCCTGATCCTGTTTGGCCATTATCGAAATTCCAGGAATAAGTTGCTCCGGCACTGCTGCCCGAAAAAGTAGCACTCCCGTTAAAAGTAACAGACTGACCCTGGCAAACCTTAATAATACCGCCAACGGGTGCAGGCGATGAACTATTGAAAACTGAATTGATTGTCTGACAAGGTGTACTACAGGAAATTGCGCCCACGAAACCGGCAAACACATTTGAAATATCTGAATGCCATCTGAGCGTTATACATCCCGAAGCATTTGCACCAGTAGCGGAAACCATACCAGGCCCACTTGTACCAGTATACGCCCCTAATGTTGTAGCAGCTGTGCTATTTCCGTCATAGATATAAAGGAAATCATAACTGTTTTCTGTTACGAAAGTTGTAAAGTTGATCTGCACTTTTGCGCCAGGCGTAGAAGGACAAATAGTCAATGTAAAATCCTGAGAGTTGGCATAATTACCCGTTCCACCCGGATCGTAAACAGTACCCGAACAGGTACTGATAGTAGTATTGCTCATATTATAAGTCTGAGCAAAAACGGATAAACTGATTATTGAAAGTAATAATATAAATAGATTTTTCATGTGCTTAATCCTTTTTTAATGTTTGTGGTTGAATAACAATTAGGTAATCAGTGTTATCTACCCTGTAGACGACCGGCGTTTTAGAAGAAACTATAAAGTCATATTTTAAAGCATTAAAGGTGTTTGCATCAAATGCGATATCCCTGGTTAATGACGTATTATATTTATTAAGCAAAGCCACATCTGATAATTTGGCATATTTTTCGTTAGGCGAAAGTGCCAATTCTATTATTTTAATTCTATTTTCAATCAAATCAGTTAAAAATGCCGAACGGTCGGGGTCGTTAATTACGAGTTCCTGCGTTTTATTGCCGTACACTTCCTGGATTTTAGAGTTAACCTGTTGCGCGCTGGCAGTTGTAACGTGACCAAAAGCTACAAGTAAAAGCGTTAAAAAAGAATAAAAAAAAGTTTTCATGTTTGGTATATATAATATCTGATAAATGTACTTTAACCAATATTATTTATGCAACTTTTTAATAACCCAATAGTCACCTTCACTCGTTCAATGTAAAGTTAAAAAATCTAAAAAATTTAGTTAATGTTTGAGGAAAAGATTGCCCGAAATTTGGAATTAAAAAGATTTAGAATTCATGATTCGCTAAAAAACATACATGCATATGGATCATGTAAGAAATTTTAAAAAAGAACTAAAGCCTAATGCCAATAATACAGACATCATCCACTTGCTCATGATCTCCTTTCCAGGAGGAAAAAGCCCCTGCAAGAGCGGTTTTTTGGTCATTTAAGCTCAAATCAGCTGTTGACACCAACAACTCTTCCAACTGCCGGTACTTGAATTTTTTTCCTTTTGGTCCACCAAACTGATCAGCATATCCATCAGTAAATAAATACAAACGATCGCCTTTTTGCAACGACAAATAATGTGTTACAAAAGCCTTTCTTTCTTCGAACTTTCCAACAGGTTGTTTATCTGCCTTTATTTCTTCCAGAGTGTGAGAATCTTTTTTAATAATCCATAACGGGTTATTCGCTCCACTCCATTGTAATTCGATAGCATTTTTATCTGACCGGTCTGACGCATTGCTTCTTATTTTTAATAAAGACAGGTCCATTCCGTCTTTTAATTCATTCTCACTTTTTTCAAAAGTTTCTTCCACCAATTCGGATAACTTATCCAATATCTTTCCTGTATCATGTATACCAAATTCCTTAACACAACGATTCAATCCATTATTTCCTACCACACTCACCAGTGCTCCTGGAACACCATGTCCGGTGCAATCGACCGCAGCTATGTAAACTTCATTCTCAGCCAGGTCAGAAGAAGGATTATTGTGGATCCAATAAAAATCACCGCTCACAATATCTTTTGGTTTAAATAAAATAAAACAATCTACTTCCATGGCGCTGATTACTTTTTCAGAAGGCAATAAGGCATTTTGAATGTACTTGGCATAATTAATCGAATCCAATATTTCTTTATTCTTATGTTCCACTATCTCCTTCTGCTTAGAGATGATGAAATTTGCTTTTCGTTTCTGATTATAACTTCTGAATACAATAAGAATTAATCCGGACAATACGATTAAAGCAATAACGGCGCCCGTAGTGAATTTTTTTTGACTCTCTATTTGCGCATCCGAAATAGCCTGTTTGTTTTCTGCATCTTTGCGCTGTAGCTCCTGGCGTTTAGCAAAGTCATATTCCAATTCCTGTTTCAGTATCTCATTTTTACTCTCGTCACTTTCAATCTTTTCTTTGGACGCCATATATAGATTCTGAAAACCGAATGCTTTTTTGTAATCATTTTTTTGCTGATATAATTCACTTAAATACTTGTACGTTTCTACCTTAAGTCCTTCCAACTCATTAGTTTCTGAAATTCTTAAAGCGCTTAACAAATATTTTTCTGCTTCCAGCATTTTACCTTGCTGCAAAAAAGTGTTTCCCATTTCCAGATAATTATAAGCATGTCCAATGTTCTCATCCATACCAGCCAAATAACTCAAAGACTTATTAAAAAAATAAACAGCCGAATCATTTTGATTGGTTAGCTGATTATTAATGCCTATATTATGATAAGCCATTGCCATACCAACGGTATCGCTTATCTCCATCCTTATTGCCAATGACTTATTTAAATAGATCTGCGCCGATTGAAACTGATTTAATTTTTGATAACAAGTTGCTATATTATTATAATTTATGGCGAGATATGATTTTTGCTTACGCCCAAAGTTGATCTTTTCAGCTTTAAAATAATATGACAAAGCGGTGCGGTACTCTTTAATTTCCGAATAAACCAGCCCGATATTATTTTGCATACCGGCCACTTTTACCGGCATTTTCAACTCTTCAAATAATTTTAATGCTTTTAAAAAGTTATCCAGAGCATCACGCAAATTAGACTGATCACGGTTGATAGCTCCTTTAAAATTATAAGATTCAGCAATTCCTTCCTTGTAATTTATTTTGGTAGACATAATCAATAAGCTGTCGATCTTTTTTTGGGCAAGATCATACTCTGCATTATCGATCAGGTTACTGATCTGATCGTTGTATTTTTTTAAATGCTTGGCGTCAACCTGACAGTAGCCCTTAAAGCTAAGCAGGAAAATAATTACAAGTATGTGCCAACTTGGTTTCAGGAGTGATAAATGTAATATTAAAGGCTAAACAATCCAAATTGGCTAAGCCCTCCTATCTGATAATAGTTCGTCCCAGGATTTTATTCACCCGTCTTTTTTGATTTTCCAACATGATCACAAATTCAAAGGCATTTGGATTTTCAAAAGGGTCAGCGACTTTTAAGAGCTCCTTAGCTTCTTTCAAAATCATGTTTAAACGTTTCTCTTTTAAACTAAATAACTGGTGTTCTATTCCTTTTTTAATGTGATGAATTTCTTGTGGCACTGCCACGCCAAATTTCTCCCATTTGTAGCTAACGGTATCAGAAAACGATGCAATATCAACGGCCACCTGTGATACACCTGGATTGGGATGATGGGTAAATGTTTGCATCGTAGGAATGTTTCCTTGTTCCAACTCGTGATGAAACTCATCCAACACCATTTGATATAGTGGATTTACAAATTGAAGCTCGTCTCTCCATAACTCAAAAATAACAAATTCGCATACTGTTAACTGAAAGGATTGTTGCACGCTGTCGGTGTCTTCTGCCTCTACATCAACCAACACATTTCCATACTGCATCATCATACGCAGCAATTCCTTTTCTTCGTGATCTAAAACCGGATCAACTGCTTTTTCCTCTTCAAGGTAAGCTTCCGGCGGCATTTCATCCGGATAAAAACCTTGCTGCTGCTGGTTATTATTATTATTAGTGGCTGCCTTTCCTGCTTTTTTACGAATGAGCTTATTGATCTCTATTTGCAGAATTTGCTCACCAATGTCCATGATCCTTGAACATTCCTTTACATACACCGAACGGTTGATAGCATCTGGAATTACAGAAATACTTTCAACTATATCTTTAATCAGCTCAGCACGTTTTATAGGATCGTTCTCAACTTCTTTGTATAGTAAACTTGTTTTAAACGAAATAAAATCTTTGCTGTTGGCTTTAATAAACGCTTTAAATTCTTCGTTGGTCACCTTTTTACTGTAGGAATCGGGATCATCTCCATCAGGAAACAATAAAACCCTAACATTCATTCCTTCTTCAAGGATGAGATCGATACCTCTGAAACTGGCTTTAATACCTGCCACGTCACCATCATACAAAATTGTAATGTTTTTTGTAAAGCGATGGATCAGTTTTATCTGATCAACCGTTAACGATGTGCCGGACGAAGCCACTACATTTTCGATGCCGGATTGATGCATGGAAACCACATCTGTGTAACCTTCCACTAAATAACAATTGTCATCCTGAATGATCTGTTTCTTGGACTGGAACAATCCATACAACGTTTTACTTTTATCGTAAATATCCGTTTGCGGAGAGTTAATATACTTAGCCTGCTTTTTATCCGTAATCAATATTCTGCCTCCAAAGCCAATAACTTTGCCCGAAATATTATGAATGGGAAACATCACACGGCCTGTATACCGGTCAAATATATCACTAACGGTTATCGGGTTGCCTTCTACATGATTATTGGATAAAATAGACATACCGGTTTTGACCAGGTACTCAGGCTTGTAGCCGTTTTTTACCGCGGTTTCCGAAAATTTTCTTCGTTCTTCTGAACTATAGCCTAATTGAAATTTATCAATGATATCCTGCCTGAAGCCACGTTCCTGAAAATATCCTAACCCGATCGATCGGCCCATATCATCGTTCAGTAAAAGATCGGTGAAATACTTTTGTGCATACTGCATCACAATGTATAAACTTTCCTTTTCGTTTTGTTGCGCTTTTTCTTCTACGCTGACTTCCTTTTCAACGACTTCAATACCGTATTTATTGGCTAAATAGCGCAAGGCTTCTGGATAAGACAAACTTTCCAAATCCATAATGAAATTAACCGCTGTGCCCGATTTACCACAACCAAAACATTTATAAATACCTTTAGCGGGAGAAACAGTAAACGAAGGCGACTTCTCGCCATGAAAAGGACACAGTCCCAATAAATTAGCTCCCCGTTTTTTCAGGGTAATAAAATCTCCGATCACGTCCTCAACCCGGGCGGCATCAATAATTTTATCTATGGTGAACTTGGGTATCAAAAAATATAGTTTGGGAGGATAAATATACTAAAATGTGGGCTTTTGAACTTGAAATTTTGGAATTGTTTACTTAAATAAATACGGATTGGGGCGTTCCCGCGAAAAGCGGTCGGGCTTTTGCTACAATCTTTTGCAGGAGGCAGGCAAAAGGATTTCCGCGACAATCCCTAACGTAAAATTTTCAAATTTAGAACCCATCTTTCCAAACAGGATGATAATTTACTATCTTTAAACTCTGAATTTTTAAGTAAATCGACTTATAAATTCTTAAATCTAAATTCATACTTAAAATGTCCGTTTACGATAAATATAAAGCCGTTATTGGTTTAGAATGCCACATCCAGTTGCTCACTAAAACAAAAATGTATAGCAATGATGTAGCCGAGTATGGCGCTATGCCCAACACCAATGTAAGCGCTATTACTTTGGGGCATCCCGGTACTTTACCAAAAGTAAACAAGCGCGCCATCGAGTTTGCTGTGAAATTAGGCATTGCCGTGCATGCCGATATCCGCGAAGAAAATCAGTTTGCCCGTAAAAATTATTTTTATGCCGATCTGCCAAAAGGCTATCAAATTACACAGGATAAAACTCCTATTTGCACCGGCGGTTATGTAGATGTTAAATTAAAAGATGGTACAGAAAAACGCATCAATTTAACGCGTATTCACATGGAAGAAGATGCCGGCAAAAGCATGCACGATATTGATCCTTTTGAATCGCTGATAGATTTAAACCGTGCCGGTACGCCTTTATTGGAAATTGTGACTGAGCCTGACTTTACAGCCAGTGATGAAGCCTATGCTTATTTAATGGAAGTAAAAAAACTGGTGCGCTATCTTGATATTTGTGACGGAAATATGGAAGAAGGATCCTTACGCTGCGACGCCAACGTGTCGGTAATGTTGAAAGATGCCAAAGAATATGGAAAGAAAGTAGAAGTTAAAAACATGAACTCTTTCCGTAATGTGCAACGCGCTATTGATTTTGAAATCAAACGTCAGATTGATCTGCTGGAAAGCGGAGGGGATATTGCAGGAGAAACCCGTAGTTTTAATGCAACTGATGGATCTACATTTGCATTAAGAAGTAAGGAAAATGCTAACGATTATCGCTATTTCCCCGAGCCGGATTTACAACCTGTATTTGTTACACAAGATTATATCAACACAGTGAAAGCTCAAATGCCCGAACTGCCAAACGATTTACTAAAAAAATTCACACAGGAGTTTGGCTTATCAGAATATGATGCACTTAACTTAACTGACCTCAAAGGGCTGGCGTTATACTTTAATGAATTAGTATCTTACACAAAAAATTACAAAGCTGCAGCTAACTGGATGATGGGAAGTATCAAATCCTATTTAAACGAAAATGCAATTACCATTGAGCAATTCAAAATAAAAACTAAAACAATAGCTGATTTAATTGCACTCATTGATGAAGGCAAAATAAGTAATGCGGCTGCCACACAAAAGTTGTTTCCCGAATTAGTGTTAAGTCCGGATGAAGCGCCGTTGAGTATTGCGCAGCGTTTGGATATTATACAAAGTAACGACACTGGTGCTTTACAGGAATTGGTAAATCAGGCTTTAGCAAAGTATCCGGAAAAAATTACCGAATACAAAAATGGAAAAACTAATTTACTGGGATTGTTTGTTGGCGAAGTGATGAAGATGGGCAAAGGTAAAGCTGATCCAAAGATGGCCAATCAATTGGTAAAAGAAGCCTTAGATAAGTAATTGGCATAAAAATTTCATGGATATAACTATCATAAGAAGTTTTCATGCGTGTAATTCAGTATTTACTTACTAATTCTTAATCTAACGCCTCCGGGCAGGAAACATGAAAAGATCTAAAGGCCTCGCTATGAGGCCTTTTTTCTACACTTTAGTATTCCCCATTCCTCAACAAAACGACTAAGTTTAATTAGCTGTCGATTAAACAATGGACTTTGGATTAAAAATTCGTGAACTTTATATAAGTAATTCTCAGTTTAAAAAATTACATATAATGGAAACATTTGTATTATTTGGTGAACGTCCTTTTAATGAGTATGAACACGAAAGATTAGCTATTATAGCTAAAAACATTAACAACATGAGCGATGTAGAAGTGCTTATGTATAAAGACAACTTCGAAGATCTATTAAAACAGCAGGTAAAGCGTTACGCTTTACGACCTATTAACATGCCGTTTGAAGACAAGCTCGTTGATCTTATCGATAAACCAAATCATCACGGCTCTCATTATTTTGCGGAGTATACGCTAATGATCACGGGTGATGCTGAGTTATTAAAGATCGATCCCTACAATAACGGGTATATTGAATTTCCGATACCTGTCACTGTAAAAACGAATGTGGTAAGTTTTGAGATCGACACTTACTTTAACAATGTGGATCTTACGCCTAAGATCATGGAGAATATTAAAAAAGATTACGATACGATTAAAGAATATATTTCAACAACCCTTTTATACTTAAACAATGAATCACAAAAATTTAATTTACGCCTTGAAGAGTTTATTACGCCTATTCTGGCCCAAAAAATCAGGACAGCTTATCGCCATTCGGTTGTTAAACAAAAACTAAACTTTAAATAGTTTCTGTTTAATCTTTAACGATCTTTTTTGTGACCTGTGTGTTGTTTCCAACAACGCGTATGGCATAAATTCCTTCACTCAATTCTTTGAGCGACAGATGCGTTGTTTCTGAGATTATTTCCTGGTTGATAATTAACCGGCCTGTATTATCATATACTTCAAGCCTGTGCCCTTTAGTATTGTTACAAGATATGTAAATGATATCAGCTGCAGGATTGGGATAAATGGAGAGATTTATCTCATCTTCATTTTCCTTAATCGAAGTAACCGTGCTTCCACTAATATATTGGAGCATCAGCTTCACCCATTCGCTGTATTGAATACCGGAAGGATGCAATCCATCAGAAGCTACCAAATTAGGCTGTAAAAGTCCTAACCGGGAGATAGGAGTAATGTCAAAATACCGGATATGAAAGCTATCGGCAAACTGTTTGTTGATTTGATTATACTGATCGATTTCCTGACTAATTTGAGTTTGGTTTCCTGTTCCTTGTCCGTATGACGTATAGGCGTAATCGGGAATTGAAACTACGAAGACATGGCTGGTATCACCGCCGGCATAACGTATGGCAGAATCCAATAACTGCGGAAATTCAATCCGATATTGAGAAACCGGAACGCCCTGATATTGATTGTTAACTCCAATTAATAAAGAAACCAGATTATAATTTTGCTGTTGAAGGTGCTGATTGGTAATAGCATTGATCAAATTGTCTGTTCTCCAGCCGGTTGTAGCTATAATGCGCATTGTGTCAGTTAAAATTCCTCTCGTCGCCAGGGAATCCTTTAATTGTACCGGCCAGCGTTGATTTACCGGAACGCTTTGCCCGATCGTGTAAGAATCGCCCAATGCCAAAAAACGCAGTGGCGCTTGAACGGTTAATGTTTGAGCAATAAATGAAAACGGTAACAACAGAAGCAGTATAATTTTTTTCATGATAACTTATTTACGTTATAAAACGAAATTCAGTTTTTAAAAGAAAAATGTGTACCACGGTTATTTTAGTCCCTTATAATCTTTTTTACAGTAACGACTTTTCCATTTTCAATCACTTTAATGAAATACATGCCTGTATTCATATCACTGATATTAATCGCGCTATTCTTATTAATGATATTCTCAGATAAAACCAGAGCACCAACGGTATTATAAACTTCAACAGTAGTATTTGGAGATAAAGTATGAAAACCAATGTTTACAATTCCATTCGTTGGGTTCGGGCTGATCACCACACTTCCGTTCATCGAATTTTCTTTCAGGCCAACACTTGCGCCAATAGCCATTAAAGTTCCCGTGCCGGATGTTAAAGGTGTAATAGCTCCAGATGCAGACGATTGATTGGCCTGCGACAGACTAATATTTAAAACCTGATCTGTGCTTAAATTAGATAAAATTTGATAATGTAAAACGCCTATCAGGCCATTTCCGTTTATATTAATATTATTGGTATGTGTTGTGGCTGTGTATAAATTACCGTTGACGAAATCTAATTTCCTGAAATGTAAATTCTGATTTGAAGGGTTAAGAAACGAAGTAGGGTATTCGATCCAAACACCATTAGGCTCAATTAATGTATTTTCAAAATTAATTGTAAATGCCAACCCATTTATATTGCTGATAGAAGTGACGGCATCCCCTAAATAAATGGAAGCTGTTCCCCATGATCCTTTCGTCACCATTGCCTGATCGGGCACGATGCTTAGTTGCGGATTAACGGTAGTTGTTTCAACTGGTTTAAATGTATGCGTTAAACCGTAGTTATTATAGATCGCTAACGTATCATCACTATTAATAATTCCATCTCCATTACAGTCACTATGATTCAAATTTTTTCCATTGGTAATGGTTCCTGTCCAGTTGTTAGCAAAATAAGATTGCCAGGTATTACTTGTAGTTGCTCTCGGCGCACCGCTTTGTGTAAAATGTAATCCAAGTTCAAGTACATCTAAATTATCCGCTGTACCATCGCTGTTAGCATCTCCCGGCCAAACATCAGCGCAGGTATTATCAACTGTAATGCTAACGGTTTGAGAGTTGTAGCAATTATTAACATCTGTACCCGTTACTGTATAAGTTGAATTTATTAACGGAGTAACGGTTACACCGGATGCCATCATACCCGTACTCCAGGTATAGGTATTCGCTCCGGTTGCACTTAAAACAACACCGCTGCCCACACAAACAGAAGTTGCACTCGCGCTCACAGATAGGGTTGGCAAGGAAGATGAAGTAACGGTAAAAACAACGGCCGTTCTGGTAGCACTTACTGTGCAGGTTTCTGACGAGGCGTAATACGTGTAGGTTCCTACGCCAGATGTTGGCGCAGAAAAGGATGTTCCCGTTCCCAATACAGTTGTGCTTACAGGAGTCGCATACCAACTCACGGTTCCGGTATTTGAAACCAATAATGTAGCTGCATTTCCATCACAAACATTCTGTCCGGGGTTTAAATCAACAGGCGCAGCGGGGGGTTCACACTGCATCATCTTATGTATAAAAAAGGTTACAGCACTCACGTTAGTTACATTGAAAATTCCAGGCCCCGGATCGAAATCGATAACTGAACCGAAAATCCCACTGGTATAAAGACTATTTGAATGATCAAGGTTTAGGGAAAAAGCAGTTTCGCCAGTAAAGTTACCGATTCGTTTTGCCCATATAAATGTTCCGTTTGAATCTAACCTCGAAATAAAGATATCCTCTCCCCCCAGTGAACTAAATGTTGCAGTCCCAACACCAGGATCAAAATCCGCAGTTCCCGCAAAAACCCCCGTTGTGTAAACATTTTTCATAGCATCAACAGCCATCGCATAACAAAAATCATTTGAACCACCTCCCATAACTTTTGCCCATAGAAAATTTCCGGAAGCATCTAGCTTGGAGATAAAAATATCATCCTGTCCTATATTTTGTAAAGTGTAAGTTGACGGACCCGGATCAAAATCGGCTGATCCATAATAACGCCCTGATGTATACACGTTGCCCGACTTATCAATTTCAATACATTTACCCTGCGAAAGATTGCTGCCATCAGTAATGTTTTTTGCCCATACAAATGCTCCGCTCACATTTAATTTACAGACAACGACCGAAGCCCCGGACAAATTAAAAACTGACGGTCCCGGATCAAAGTCAACTGTTCCGGCATAAAACCCCGTGGTATATACGTTACCAAGATGATCGATTGCAACATCGCCACTATAATTTTGATTACTGCCTTCAAAATTTTTTGCCCAGATAAAATTGCCGGAGTTGTCAAGTTTTAACACGTACACATCCGGGTAGGATCCACCGCCACCTGAGGTCAAATTAAACACACCTGGTCCCGGGTTAAAATCCTTTGTAAATTTAAAAGCACCGGTAACATATATATTACCCAAAGCGTCCAGCTTAATAGCGCTGGCTGATAAAGTATTCACAAAATTGCCCCACACAAAATTACCCGCCGGGTCTAATTTTACAATAAAAATATTGTTGGGTGCAGGCGTTCCATAAAAAGTGGTGTAAGTCGCCGGTCCTGGATCAAGATCCGGTAAGCCCGGAGATTGACCTAGGATATAAATATTTCCGGCAGGGTCAGTGGATATGGAAGTAAGATCAGTTCCGGAGGGGCCGATGCCCATGTTTTTTGCCCATAAAAAATTACCTGAACTATCTAATTTGGACACGAACATATCCGGATCGCAGCAACTGGAAGCCGCCATGGTATAAGTTCCCACACCAGGATCAAAATCCTGTGTCCCTTCAAATTTACTGATAGATACGCTATTTTTCGATGCATCCACATAAGTGATAATTCGATAGGCAAATCCGGAAGTACTGCCAATCGTTTTTACCCAGCTAAATTCAGTAGTTTGCGCCACAGCATTTAAACTAAAACAAATGATACTGAATAAAATATATTTTTTCATCGTAATTTTTTACAAATATAAGGCAATAATCATTTAGATTAATTTATTGGTGCAGTATATAATTATGTTAATGCCCGTCTTCTAATTCTTCACAGCATACACTGACCATTTTCGTTTACTTTAATGAAACACATGCCTGCACTCACAACGCTGATTGATCCTATTATTTTAGTAATAATATTCTCAAAGAGAACTATAACGCCAACCGTATTAAAAACTTCTATGTTAGCATTTTTAGGAAGAGTACTGAAACAGATATCAAAATTATTCGGTGGAGTTTTTTTGAGCATAGGTTCTCAAAGTATCTGTGTTTCAAATAAAAAACTCCATAAACCAAAAAACCCCTACTAAATTAATAGAAGGGGTTAATTGTAAA
>JAZKDT010000079.1:0-10889 GCA_040387475.1 Bacteroidota bacterium
AGCATAGCTTTCGCAAAATTTTGTATCTGTATCAGCCTCATTGCCCCGTAATTTAAAATTGCAGTGCGCCAGGTCAAATTGATAGCCTGCTTTATGCAACAAGTCTGCCAGCACAACTGAATCTACACCGCCGCTAAACGCTAGCAATAGCTTATCGGTCTTGGTAAATAAAGCGTTTTTCTGTATGTTTACTTCCAGTTTTTTTAGCACAACCAAATCTACAGTTAATATCGCAAAAGTAAAACATAATCCCAATGCAGGAGCTCTAATTGATGAAGGAATTTCTCAATTAGAACCTTTTGCGCAAAAGATTTGCAAGAAGTTACGGAAGCTTATTTTAAGTGCCGATCCTGAATTGGTAGAGGATTGGAAGTGGGGACCGAACTACTACTTGAATGGAATGGTTTGTGGTTTCTGGGGCTTTAAAAAACATGCGGTTTTAGTTTTCTTCCAGGGAACTTTATTAAAAGATAAAAAAAAGCTGTTGTCATCCAATCCTGGAAACGTTCATAACCGGCATATTAAGTACACCGATGTTAGTCAGATTGACGAAAATAGTGTATTAGAATATTTGTTCGAAGCCATTGATAATAGTCGTAAAGGAATAAAGATCATTGAGGTAAAAGATAAAACGATTATCATTCCTGATGACGTGAAGACAGCCTTTAAAGCTGCGAAATTATTAACTTACTTCGACTCGTTAGCCTATTCTCATCGCAAAGAATATATCATGTGGATCACAGACGCAAAAAAAGAGGAAACCCGCTTAAAGCGAATTAACCAGGCAATTGAAAAGCTGGCTTCCAAAGAAATGATGCACGACAAGTATAAGAAGTAATTTTTTTATTATTAGGGCGCGTTCGGCGGGAGCCGAACCTGGCTGTCGCTTCAATCTTTTTTGCGAAGCAAAAAAGGATTTCTCGCTTGTTGCACCCCTTCGGGGCATCCCTCGCACGGGGCTTACGGTAAGATCGAAGTGTAAACTCCGATTTTTGAAATGCAAGCTTTGCGTGAGGGATTGAGGCATTTGTTTGAGCTCTTTTATTTATCCCGCAGGGTAAATAAAAAGCGAGTGCCGAAAGCCTGACCCGTAGGGGCACGCCCAAAAAATATAAAATCCTGATTGAACTAAAAAGTGTGAAAACCGTTGAAAAGTATAAAGAAATATGGAGTTTTTTATAAAAGAAAAGGATAAATTAGCTGTGTTACAAACAAGATTGAATTTATGAGCACTCAAAAAAATATAACAGTAGTAGGAGCTGGATTAGTAGGCTCTTTGGTATCTATTTATTTAGCAAAACGCGGATATAAAGTTGATATTTATGAACGCCGTCCTGATATGCGCAAAGCAGATATCGTTGCAGGCCGCTCTATCAACCTTGCTTTAAGCGACAGAGGATGGAAGGGACTGGAAGGTGTGGGTATAGCTGACGAAATTCGTGAAATTGCCATACCGATGTACGGGCGCTCTATTCATTTAAAAGATGGAACTTCTGCCTACCAGCAGTATGGCAAAGATAATCATGCTATTTATTCTGTTTCTCGCGGAGGAATTAATATGAAATTAATGGACTTGGCTGAAAAGCAACCCAATGTATCCATTCATTTCGAAGAGCGTTGTGATAAAGTTGATCGTAAAGCTAATACGGTTACTTTTCATAACACACATTCGGGAAAAGACAACACGGTAAAAAGTGATTTTATATTTGGGTCGGACGGTGCTTTTAGTGCCGTGCGTACACAAGTGCAATTACATTCTGACCGTTTTGATTACCAGCAGTTTTACATTGATTGCGGTTATAAAGAGTTGGTTATTCCCGCCGGGGCAAATGGCGAACATGTAATTGAAAAAAACTGTTTGCATATTTGGCCGCGAGGTAGTTTTATGATGATTGCCTTGCCTAACATGGATGGTAGTTTTACCTGCACCTTGTTTTTTCAAATGGAAGGTCCGTTATCTTTTGCAAGTATTAAAACCAAAGATGATGTCTCTAAATTCTTTGCTGAACAATTTCCGGATGCTGTGCCTTTGATGCCAACGCTTATTGAAGATTGGTTCGCTAATCCAACATCCAGTCTGGTAACGGTGAAATGTAAGCCTTGGGTATTTGATGATAGAATTGCGTTGATTGGCGATGCCGCACATGCTATTGTACCGTTTTATGGCCAGGGTATGAATTGTGGTTTTGAAGATTGCGTGGTTTTAAATAAATTGATGGAAAAACATGGCGATTTGAACGCTGCCTGCTTATACGAATATGAACAACTTCGTAAACCCGATGGTGATGCTATTGCCGACTTAGCGATTGCTAATTTTGTAGAGATGCGCGATAAAACCGCTGATAAAGTATTTTTATTACAAAAGAAAATTGAGGCTCGTTTCAATGAAAAACATCCCGAGAAATGGATCCCGCTTTACAGCATGGTAACTTATACACCTGAGATACGCTATAGTGAAGCTTTAGTGTCGGGCAATAAGCAACAAGCCATCATGGATCAGATTATGGCTATGCCAGGCGTTGAGGCCAAATGGGATAGTGAAGAAGTAGAGAACGCGATCTTAAAATTATTATAATGGACGAAAGACTAGTTGCCTTTGAACGTTTGCTCAATATTATGGATGATCTCAGAGCAAAATGTCCATGGGATCAAAAGCAAACCATGGAAACCCTTAGGCATTTAACCATAGAGGAGACCTATGAATTAAGCGATGCCATTTTAAAAAATGATAAGAATGAGATCAAAAAAGAGATCGGTGATATTTTATTACACCTGGTTTTTTATGCAAAAATAGGCAGCGAAACCAACGATTTTAATATCACAGATGTGATCAATTCCTTATGCGAAAAAATGATATTTCGGCATCCGCATATTTATGGTGACGTGAAAGTAGAGAACGCAGAAGAAGTAACAACTAACTGGGAAAAGCTTAAACAAAAAGAAGGCGATAAAGGAGCTTTATCTGGCGTGCCCAATAGTATGCCGTCACTTTTAAAAGCTTTGCGTATACAGGATAAAGCCCGTGCTATTGGGTTCGACTGGGACAAGCCTGAGCAGGTTTGGGAAAAAGTACAGGAAGAACTGGGAGAGTTTAAAGAAGAAGTTGATAACGGTAACCAGGAAAAACTGGAAGCGGAATTTGGGGATGTGTTATTTTCTTTAATTAACTATGCCCGCTATCTGAAGATAAATCCGGAAGACGCTTTAGAAAAGACAAATAAGAAATTCATTTTCCGTTTTAATTATATGGAAAAAAAGATCAAGGAACAGAGTAAAGCTTTAGCCGATAGTACACTTGCTGAGATGGATGTGTTTTGGAACGAAGCAAAAAAATTAGAACATTAAATAAATAACTAGATTTCGCTTATCCCTCTCTATGGGGTAAGAAAACAAATATGTCCTTACTCAATCACATATCTAACTATCTACTTTCTAAAAAAGAGGGCCAAAAAACGGCTCACCAATTTGTTTCCTGGAACCAGCTATCCAAAGTACTCATTGTTGCTTATGATAATCAATTAAGTGGTATTGTTGATTTTATTAATACCTGCCAAAAAGATAAAATATCGGTTCATGTAGCAGTAATTTATGACGGAAAGCCTGAACACGCACCAAAGCCACATTTTGAACATACGATTTTTGATAACAAACAGTTCAGTTTTTTTAAGATACCAACCGATGCTTCCTTGCAAAAATTAAATGCAACTTATGATGTGCTTATTAATTTGGGGACCGAAGAGCAAATAAAATCGTTGGCCTTAAGCAAATTAACGCCGGCTAAATGCAAAATAGGTGGTTTCGAAAACGCGGCGTTTGAGATTACCATAAACAGCGATAAAACAATGAACAGTGCCGACTACTTAAAACAAGTAGTTGTATATTTGAATATGATTAAAACAACTAAGTAATATAATGAAATACCCTGGTATTCCATATAACAAATAAAAACAATTACCAATACACATATGAAACAAGCATTAAACTTTACGGGAACAGGTGTGGCTATTGTTACACCATTTACATCAAAAGGTGCAATTGATTTTCCTGCATTAACCAAATTAGTTGAGCATTTAATAAAGGGAAGAGTAGAGTATATTGTGGTTTTAGGAACTACGGGCGAAACTGCTACGTTAACCAAAGAGGAGAAACAGCAAGTTATTGCTCATATCATTAAAACAAATAAAAAACGTATTCCTTTGGTATTAGGAGTAGGTGGCAACAATACGGCCGAATTGGTTGAACAACTAAAAAAAGACGACCTATCCGGTTTCGACGCCATTCTGTCTGTCTCTCCTTATTATAATAAACCATCTCAGGAAGGCATTTACCAGCACTATAAAGCTATTTCAAAAGCAAGTCCGTTACCCATTATTTTATATAACGTACCCGGGCGTACAGCATCAAACATTGCATGGGATACTACCATTCGTTTAGCTAATGAATTTAAAAACATCATTGCTATTAAAGAGGCCAGCGGAAATATTGAGCAGTGCATGAAGATCATTAAATACCGTCCTGATAATTTTTTAATTATCAGTGGCGACGATAACTTAACCTTACCACTAATTGCCAGTGGTGCCGACGGTGTTATCTCAGTTGTAGCTAACGCTTATCCAAAAGATTTCAGTGACATGGTGCGTTCGGCTTTATTCCACGATTTAAAAACTGCTCAAAAACTCCATTATAAATTAATGGAAATTACCGAGCAGTTATTTGCTGATGGAAACCCGGGTGGGGTGAAAGTGGTATTAGCTCAGAAAAAAATTACCGGTACGCATGTCCGTTTGCCTTTAGTGGAACCTAATGATGTGGTGAAAGCCAAGTTAAAGAAGATTGCTTACTAACAAAAACAGAACATCTCCCGCCTTTCAGGCACCCTCTTCAAAAAGTGGGAATTGCTAAACTTTGGAATGCGAACCAAATCCCTCCATTAAACGAGGTGTAAGGAGGACGGCGGATGCTTTGATTATTTAAAACAAACTATATGTTAGAATTATTTAAACAACCATGGCCCTGGTATGTTGCAGGAGTGCTTATCGGATTAACTGTTCCTGCGCTTTTATTGATCGGTAACAAATCTTTTGGGATCTCTTCATCTTTGCGTCACATTTGCGCTGCTTGTATACCTGCCAATATCCCTTTCTTTAAATACGATTGGAAAAAAGAATCCTGGAATTTATTCTTTACAGGTGGAGTTGCCATTGGAGGTGTTATTGCGACTTACATATTAACGAATCCTAATCCAATGGTTATAGCCGAGAGTACGAAGCAAGCCCTTGCATCCAATAACGTAAAAGACTTTGAACATTTGTTACCAACCGATATTTTTAGCTGGAGTAGTTTACTAACCCTTCGGGGATTTATTTTTATGGTTGTTGGCGGTTTTTTAGTAGGTTTCGGAACCCGTTATGCTGGCGGCTGCACAAGTGGCCATGCTATTATGGGTTTGTCTAATTTACAGTTGCCATCCTTAATTGCTACCTGTTGTTTTATGGCCGGCGGTTTTATTATGACCTGGTTAATTCTTCCGTATTTATTAAATCTTTAATTGAATAGTATGACAACGAATGATGCAAATAAAATACAGGATGAATTTGATTCACAGGCTTGTATAAATAATTCAGCGATCAAAAAACCATGGACCGCAAACTTAGTGTATGCATTTATGGGTATTTTATTTGGGATCGTTTTTGTAAAAGCAGAAATTGTTAGCTGGTTCCGCATTCAGGAAATGTTTCGTTTCGAATCGTTTCACATGTATGGTGTTATTGGAACTGCTGTAGTGGTTGGCGTAATTTCTGTTTTCATTATAAAAAAATACAATATCAAAACCAAAGATGGCGAACAGGTTATCATTACGCCTAAAACATTTAACAAAGGACAAATTATTGGTGGCTTGCTATTTGGTTTAGGCTGGGCCATTACCGGGGCTTGTCCGGGGCCATTGTTTGCGCAAATTGGAAGCGGATTTACCGTGATCATTATTACGTTTTTAAGTGCTTTAGCTGGAACCTGGTGTTATGGCTATTTTAAAGAGAAGTTGCCTCATTAGTTAGTTTAATTTTAATCACTGCATACGTTGGTAATAGTGCGGCTGGCGTGAACGAACGGTGCGAACCGCCATTCCAGGAAGTGTCTGCGAGGCAAATGGAGGTTGGCGTTCGTTCTTGACTTTTTTGTTTCTTTTTTCGTCAAGGAAAAAAGAAAATAAATAAAATGGAATTAGAAGATAATAATAATGCAAATGATAACCTTCTACAGGTTATCTCAAAGCTTATTAATGTAATCATTGCATTGATCTTTATTATTGTAGTACTTTCTGTTTTACTATACAATTATTTACCCGATTATATGCCTGAACAGAAACCTAAAATGGATGTTCCTCAAGCTGATTCTAATGGAAATTTCACCGAAGCCGGAAAATTGGCGGCATTAAAACAAATTGATACTACACATTATTGGAAGGCGCCTGACGAGTCGAAACTCACGGCGGATAATAAAGATGCTGTATTGTACGGCAAGGATCTGATCGCTCACACCGCCAGATATTATGGTCCGGCAGGCAAAGTATTTAAAAATAACACCAATGGTATGAATTGCCAGAACTGCCATTTAGAGGCTGGTACAAAAGTATTTAGCAATAATTATAGTGCCGTGGCTTCCACTTATCCTAAATACAGGGCAAGATCGGGAGGCATGGAAAATATTTACAAGCGAGTTAATGATTGTTTTGAACGGAGTTTAAATGGAAAAGCTATTGATACACTTTCTAAAGAGATGCAATCCATTGTAGCATATATTAAGTGGTTAGGTAAAGATCTGGCAAAAGGACAAAAACCTGCGGGATCAGGATTGAAAGAGCTTGCCTTTTTAGATAGAGCTGCAAGTGTTAATAATGGACAAAAAGTATATTCCGAAAAATGTCAAAGTTGTCATCAGGTAAATGGAATTGGACAACTTAATTATGATCAAACAGAGTATACATATCCTCCATTATGGGGTGATCATAGTTATAACGATGGAGCGGGTTTATACAGACTTTCTAATTTTGCAAAGTTTGTCAAATACAATATGCCTCAGGGCGTTTCTCATAACAATACTCAACTAACTGATGAAGAAGCATGGGATGTAGCAGCTTTTGTTAATTCCCAGCCTCGTCCTAAAAAAGATATTTCTAAAGATTGGCCTAAGATCAATGAAAAACCTTTTGATCATCCCTTTGGTCCTTATACCGATAGTTTTAATGAACTGCAGCATAAGTACGGGCCTTACAAAGAAATTAACGACAAATTAGCAAGTATCAACCATGGCAAAAAATAAACCGGAAATAGAAAATCAACAAAATGACCGCCGCGATTTTTTAAAGAAATCGGCATTGGTAGGTTTGGCGGCCGTATTTAATCCTGTTACGAATTTCGCCGCTTCTACTAACTTAATTGAAAATGAGCAAACTGAATCTGTTGTAGATCCTTCTTCTCAAAAAATAACGGTATTAATTACCACAGATATTCATTCGCAGCTAAACACGCATGACGAATTTTTCTGGGAGAACAACGAGGCGGTTTATAAAAAACGTGGTGGCATGGCTGTGCTAAAAACCATGATCGATACATTAAGAAAGGAAAATCCTAATAATACTCTATTGTATGACGGAGGCGATTTTTTTCATGGACATGCAGTTGCGTCGTTAACAGAAGGCGAAGCTTTAATCCCTATTTTCAATAAACTGAATTACGATTTGATGCTACCCGGCAACTGGGAAGTAGTTTATAAGAAAAAGAAAATGTTATATGACATGGGACATGCTAATGCCGCTAAGATTTGCGCTAACATGTATCACAAAACTGCCGACGAAGATAATGACCGTTTAGTGTATCAACCTTATTGGGTAAAATATATTGGTGGGGTTAAAATCGGGATCATTGGTTACACGGATCATTTAATTCCTAAGCGCCAGTCGCCGGCATACAGCGAAGGATTGCGTTTTGAACATGCTGATAAAACGATTGCCAAGTATACAAGTTATTTAAAAGAAGTAGAAGGGTGTGCCATCATTTTGGTGGCAACTCACATGGGTTTAGCTCAACAGGTTGGACTGGCAAACAATCCGGCTTCGCTGGGCGTGGATTTTATTTTAGGAGCAGATACACATGAAAGAGTAAGAGAACCTATTCAGGCAAAATATACCAAAGTAATAGAGTGCGGCGCCTTTGGTTCTTTCCTGGGTAAATTAGATCTGATCATTAAAGATGGTAAACTGGAAAGTTCAACCTATCAGTTATTAGATGTAGATCCGGTGAAGTATCCGGGTGATAAGGACGTTCAGACGATGGTTGACAAAGCTTACCAACCTTTTAAAGCAGAACTGCAAAGGGTGCTGGGGGTTAGTAAAACACCTTTAGTACGCTACTTCGTCATGGAAACTCCTATGGATAATTTAATAACAGATGCCATCCTATGGAAGTTTAAACCGGACATTGCTTTGTCCAATGGCTTTCGTTTTTGCCAACCTTTAGCGGTTGATCCTAAAACAGGTGTTGCAACTATTACAAAAGAATTTTTATGGAATATGTTGCCGGTAAACAGCGAAGCTAAAACCGGTAAAGTCACGGGTCAGCAATTAAAGGACTGGTTGGAAAAGGAGTTACAGAATGCATTTGCCAAAGATCCGTCCAAACGTTTCGGCGGTTGGTTTGCACGTTTTAGTGGCATGCAGGTTAATTTTACAATAGGCAACGAAACAGGTAACCGGTTAAATTGGGCAAAAATAGCCGGACAACCTCTTGACCTTGCAAAAGAATATAGCATTATTGCCTGTGAACGCGAAGGCGATCCGGATGATACTTTATGCAGGGTGGAAAAAGTAAAAGATCCTAAACGCCTCTCCATGTTATTGCACGATGTGATCGAAGAATATTTAAAAGCCAATTCACCTGTTGCGCCAAAACTGGAAGGGCGTTCAACAGCTACAGATGAACCAAATACATTGTTGACACAGTTAAGAGGAACTACTTACGAATTCAGATAAATTGGGCCCTTTGCGTGAGGGATGCAAGCGAAAATCCTTTTGCCTGTCTCTTGCAAAAGATTGAAGCGGGTCAGCCCGACGGCGCTGCCTCTTTTGCGCCGGCACGCCCAAATTCTTTTATTAATACTGTAGATATTTACCATACTTTAATTACTTTTATCGTTATTCAACTCCTAATTTATCATTCATAACTCATAACTATAAAAATGGATTTATCAATATTAAAAACAATGTGCGCTATTCATTCTCCAAGCGGGAATGAAGTTGCGATGAAAGAATTTATATTAGATTATATTAAAAAGGAACAAAAGAATTGGAAGCACAAGCCAAAGGTGATTCATGGCAAAGGGTTTCAGGATAATATCATGCTGGTATTTGGAAAGCCACGCACCGCTATTTTTGCACATACTGACAGCATTGGATTTACCGTGCGTTACGGAAAGCAGCTGGTTAAAATTGGTGGGCCTCGTTTAGAAAGCGGTTATAATTTAGTGGGAAGCGATAGTAAAGGAAAGTGTGAAGCAACATTGAATATCGTAAAAGATAACATGGAGTATAAAGCTAAACGAAACTTTGATACCGGCACCGAATTGGTATTTAAACCTAATTGGAGAGAAGATAGAGAATACGTGCAATGTTGCTATATGGATAATCGTTTAGGTTGCTATAACGCCTTGAAAGTTGCTGAAACGTTAAAGGACGGTGTGATTGTATTTAGTACCTGGGAAGAGCATGGCGGAGGAAGTGTTTCGTATCTGCAAAAATATTTAGCGGATAATTATAAAATTTCTCAGGCGCTGATTTCGGATATATCCTGGATCTCTGATGGTGTATTCCCTGCTAAAGGGCCTGTTATCAGTTTACGGGATAGTTTAATTCCACGCCGTAGTTATATAAATAAAATAATTGATATCGCTAAAAAACATAAGGTAGCGTTTCAGTTAGAAGTGGAAGGATCGGGGGGGAGCGATGCCAAAGAATTACAAATGGCAGAGAACGTTTGGGATTGGTGCTTTGTTGGTGCTGCCGAGCAATTTGTGCACACACCGGATGAAAAAGTTCACAAAAAGGATATTGAAGGGATGATCGAACTGTATAAGGTATTGATGAAAGATCTGTAGCATGAGTTAATCCATTTTCCAATTTGGATTTTTGATTTGCCGTGCTTTAAATTCTGCTTCAGTGATCGCTTTACCGGAAGCGTCAAAATAAAAGGTATTACCATCTTCTGTGTGCGCTGCTATAGTGCCGTTGTCGGCCACAGCTGCCGATGCGTAAACAAAAGGAACAATGATGTTATTGTTTTGGTCGATGACGCCGCAGCTACTACTGTTATTGGAAAGCCGGGCGTTAACCAGGCCATCTCTTGATGACAGCAGGCCGCCAAATATATACCCGGAAATTTGTTTTCCGGTGCTCGCAAATAAAGCGAACTTTTCATTTTTTATGGCCTGAATAAATAATACATTCGTGCTGTCATACGGATAGTCTTCTACAAAGCCATATATGTTGGAGTGAATAACCTGCTCATCCAGAATGATTCTGAGCGGTATCCAGGATCATTTTACGTGGTGTGTTATTTTTGGCAATCAGGCTTACATGCAGCAGGTTTTTTCTAAAATCAAGTATGCGGGGATATTTCAGCTCCAGTATTTTGACCCCTTTTATCGTTGTAAGGCCAAAATTTTTATTGTCTTTTGAAATAACAATGAACTCATTATTCATATCGTAGTGCGGTTCAATAAATTGATATATGGAGGGTAGCAGTTGAATGCCATCCCATGTGTAAAGCCCCATCATCGAATCTTTTGTGACGGTCCATTTTCCCCAGGTTGTTTCAAAGCTCACTGCCTGGTACATA
>JAZKDT010000080.1:0-10783 GCA_040387475.1 Bacteroidota bacterium
AAATACGGTCGTTATTAATTTCAATCAGATCATTGATGGTTGATATGATTTTTTCAGTTTTTTCTTTTGTAGTGGTTTCCATAATTTCAGTTTTACCTTATTTATTAAAAAGATATGCCAACCTGTATTATCTCTTCCTGCCAATAAGGGAACATATTTATAGGAAAAGCATACCCCATTTGGGAAATTGTTACTGGATTCATCCCAAATTTGGGTAAAATTATGATCTCAGTTTAATTCCCCGATTTGGGGAATAGCTTGCCCTTTTTTTAAATTATGGGAATAAAATGTGGAAGCGGTTAGTTTGATTATCAGGGCTTTAAGATGCAATTGATTGTGGCATAAACTTCGACAATATAAAAACCGTAAAAAAATATAAACTATTTAAAACTACTATTATGAAAGATTCAGGAAAATTAATCGGCGCATTATTGTTGGGTGCAGCAGTAGGTGCAGCACTAGGTGTATTATTCGCTCCGGACAAAGGAACAGAAACACGCAAAAAATTAATGAGTGGCGCTAAAGATTTAGCAGACGACTTAAAAGAACAAGTTAAAAACGGCGCGAGCAGATTATCTGAAATGCGCGACATGGCTGAAGAAAAAGTGGAAGATTTTGCAAAAAACGCAAAAGCTAAAGTTGATCATCAGTACAGTAAATCAAAATCCGATTTAGCTTAACACTTAAAATTTAAATTATGCAAGAAGAACCATCTAAAATTGAAGTTACTGTAGACAGTATTAAAGATTATGCGAATACGCAGTACGAACTTATGCTCCTTAAGGGGTCGGATAAGATCGCACATTTGGGATCAAACGCATTGTCGTTTATTCCTATTCTCTTGATGACTGTATTAACCGCCGTAATGTTAAGTTTTGGTTTAGCATATTATTTAAATGAAAAAATGATGAGCCCATATTGTGGATTTCTGGTAGTAGGCGGGGTATATTTTGTAATCATATTTTTAATTCTTTTAATGAGAAAAAATATGATTGCAAAACCCTTCCGAAACCTGATCATCAAAGAGTTATTTAAAAATAAAAATAAGAATTTATAAATTTACGAAGATGAATTATACAGAAATCACAAATGACACTGAGCTCCATCACCGTATCATGAAGCTAAATTATCTTAAAGCCGAGCAAGAACTGGCTATTAAGAGAAATGTAAAAGAGCTGGTTTATTCTGCTCACCCGTCTGTGCTTTTCAAAAACCTGGTTAATAAATTCTCTGAGGATAAAGAATCAACCGATAATTTAAAGACTATTGGTTTAAACCTTGGAAAAGATTTTCTTTTAATGAAATTATTTGGAAAAGGAGGCGTTAAAGGATTTATTTCTTCAATGCTCGTGAAAAAAGCAACAGATTATGTAATTAAAAATCACTCAGATCTTTTAACGGCAGGCATCAATAAAGTTCAAAACTTTATTGGAGACCGTAAGGAAAAAGTTGCTGAATAAAATATAAGACCCATGAAAAAATTAATGTTAGCGATAGTTGTTGTAGGATTAGGATCAACTATCACCTCTTGTAAAAAAGATTACGAGTGCAAGTGCACAAAAACATATACAGGTAGTACATCTTCAACAACTGTAAGCGATGGTGTATACACTTATAAAGACACTCAAAAACGTGCTATTGAGCGTTGCGACAAAAATGATGCAACCAGCTCTGATATCGGTGGAGAGTTCACGAGGAACTGTGACCTTGAGTAATTAAAA
This sequence comes from Bacteroidota bacterium, assembly GCA_040387475.1. Lineage (GTDB taxonomy): Bacteria > Bacteroidota > Bacteroidia > B-17B0 > Aurantibacillaceae > UBA4416. Next base: position 1,722 of record JAZKDT010000080.1, read on the forward strand.
ATAAAGAAGTTAGCCTCTTGAGGTTAATTTCCTTTATTAAATATATTGTTTTAAATTTAGCTTTCTAATACTATTGTACTAATTATGACGAACAAAAAAATTTTGATCGTAGACGATGAAGAAGATATCAGATTTCTTTTAAAAAGAGCTCTTAAGTCTAATAATTTTACTGTATCGGAAGCCGGAAATTTAAAACAGGGATTGGAGATGCTTAGCAGCGCCAATCCTGATATAGTTATTTTAGACGTTAACCTACCGGATGGAAACGGGGTATATTACGCCAGAAAATTTAAGAACGATAAAAACGTGGTTATTTTCATCAGTGCAGATAATGATAAATTATCGGATGGATATAAAGATGTTGGAGCGGATGGTTTCTTAAAGAAACCTTTTGTAATTGAACAACTTTTGGATCTCATAAATAAAGTACAAACAAACATAGCAAGTATTAACTAAAAAAAGCATTATGGCTAAAATTCTTATTATTGACGACGACACGGATATCTGCCAATTACTGGATAGATTTCTTAAAAGAAAAGGACACGATACCAGTTATTTTACAAGTGGTAAAAAAGCCTTAGTGCATTTGAAAGAAAATGACTTCGATATTGTTTTTTGTGATTTCAGATTGCCCGATACCGATGGTAAGGAGCTTTTAGTAAGTATTAAAGAATTGAATCCTAAAACCCAGGTAATTATTATTACCGGCTATTCGGATGTGAAAATCGCAGTGGATGTTATTAAAAGCGGAGCCTTCGATTATATTACTAAACCATTATTACCGGAAGAGATATTGATGCTTGTTGATAAAGCATTAAGCCAGAAAAGTCAGACTTCACAATCTGAAGATAACGGCCAGGAAGGAAAAGTTGAAGCCATTCCTCACAAGAAACAAGTTAACCATAATCCTAAAAATTTGGTTATTGGCAAGAGTAAAGAAGCAGAAAAATTGCATACTCAAATTAAATTAGTGGCACCTACCAACTACTCCGTAATTATTTACGGCGAAAGTGGAACCGGGAAAGAATCTGTAGCTTACAGCATTCACAGCCAAAGTGCCAGAAAAGATAAACCATTTATTGCCGTAGATTGCGGGTCTTTAACAAAAGAACTGGCAGGAAGCGAATTATTTGGTCACGAAAAGGGATCTTTTACAGGTGCGGTGCAAACCAAAATAGGCCAGTTTGAATTAGCTAACGGCGGTACTATATTTTTAGATGAGATCGGTAATTTGTCTTATGATATCCAGGTTTCTTTGTTAAGAGTTATACAGGAAAGAAAGATCAGGAAGATAGGATCCCAAAAAGAAACTAATATTGATGTAAGAATCATTGTTGCTTCGAACGAAAAGTTGGGAGATATAGCAGCTAAAGGAAAATTCAGAGAGGATCTTTATTATCGTTTTAATGAATTTTCTATCGATCTTCCGGCTTTAAGAGAGCGAAACGAAGATATCATGGTATTTGCAGAATTCTTTTTAAAGAATGCAAATGTAGAGCTAAACAAAAGCATTGATGGTTTTACGCCGGAAGTAGAAAAAATATTCCTGGATTATAACTGGCCCGGTAACTTAAGAGAGATGAATAATGTGATCAAAAGAGCTGCTTTGTTAACAAGCAAAGAAAGCATTACTGTTGAGACGTTACCTCAGGAAATTATTTTCCAGTCCAAGTTTAACCTGGTTGAAGAAAATAAAGATACCTCTTTGCACGTTAAGAATATGCCTGATTTAAAGTCAGCGGCATTACACGCAGAGTACGAAAAGATATTGGAAGTATTGCGTAAGGTGAACTTCAATAAATCGAAAGCAGCATTGATTTTAAATATCGATCGCAAGACTTTATATAATAAAATGAAAACGTTTAATTTACTGGTTGGTAGCTAGTCGCTACTAACTGGTAAATATATGTCAAAGCTCGCGCCTTTACCCATTATTCCCTGGGCCGCTATATAGCCCTGGTGATTCTCTACGATGCGTTTGCAGATAGACAACCCAATTCCTGTACCGCTATATTCGTTCTTGCCATGCAGGCGTTGAAAAATTTCAAATATTTTCTGGGCATACTGTTGGTCAAATCCTATTCCGTTATCAGCCAGGGTTAGTTTATGATAAGTTTCAAATCCGTGCGCATTGAAAAATGGAATTTCTTTAGCGCTTACTAAGACTGATGTGATGAGTATCGTGGCTCCCTGTTTAGGTTTGCTATATTTCATGGAGTTGCTGATGATGTTCTCAAATAGCTGTTGTATCTGAAAAGGAACACCACGGATCACTGGCAGTTTTTCAGACTGAATAGTCAGACGCCCTTCAACAATCGATTCGGCATGAAGCGTTTTTACATCCGAAAGCACATCGTTCAGGTCAACAGGCTTAAGCGTATTTTCGTAAAGTTGGGTTCTTGAAAAAGAGAGAAGGTCTTCAATTAATTTTTGCATACGACCTGCACTGACAATTATCCTGTCAAAACACTCCATTCCTTCTTCCGATAAAGTTTTTTCTTTTTCTAGGATCAGGTTGCTGAACGTTTTTATTTTACGAAGAGGTTCCTGCAGATCGTGACTGGCCACATAACTAAAGGAAGTTAGCTCTTTGTTGCTGCGTTCGAGTGCCAGATTTTTTTGTTCAAGTGATACATTTAATTCGGCAAGTTGGTTGGTTTTAAGCTCCAGTTCGGATTTGATTTTCTTTTCATTTGATATATCCCTTATGAAGGCAATAAAAACAGGCCGGCCTTTTTGAAGGGATTGTGAAATAGTGAGCGAAATATAAAACTCTTCTTTTACTTTGTTATTGGCTACTACCTCTATCGTTTTGTTAAGGATCACTGAGGTTCCGGTTGCTAATAACGGACTCATTCCCTGGTGATGATGTTCCCGAAATCGTTCCGGAATAATAGTGTCTCCAAGGTCTTTACCGATAACTTCTTCGCCTTTCCAACCAAAGATCTCCGTGGTTTTTGGATTCCATAGCAGTATTTTATGATCCTCATTAATCACAATGATACCATCAGGAGCATTTTGTATCAGTTGGCTAAAATTTTCTTCCCGCTCTTTAACTTCTTTATTTAGTAAAACTTCTTTAGTAATGTCTTGCCCGGTGCCATAAATTTTATAGGGGATTCCTCGTTCATCAGTTAACACTTCTACTATTCGGCGAATAGTTCTGATGTTCCCATCTTCGCGGATTATTCTAAAATCGATGGAGTGCGGATGACCTGTTTTTGCCGAATATTTAAGCTGTTCATTCACGGCCGACTTATCATCCGGATGAACAAATGAGATAAATAATTCAAAGGTGATGATTTGATCAGGATCCAACGCATAAATGCGCGACAACTCTTCTGAGAATTTAATTTCACCGGTGTCCAGGTCCCAGGTCCAGTCACCAATATGAGTTAGTTTTTGAGATTGTTTGTAAAGTTCCTCATTACGTTCGAGTCGCTTTAAGATACGGTGTCTTTCAGTGATATCCATAACAGTTCCCTTCATGATATGAGGGTTGTTATCTTTAAAAGCAACAATACCTTTTGTCCACAGTACTTTTTCTTTCCCGTTTTTACGATAGCGATATTCGCATTCATAATGTTCGTCGCCATTAAGCACCTTGTTAATAGCCTCCTGTAATTTGATACGATCTCCGGGGTGCACATAATTTAAGAAATCTTCCAGCTTACCGGCTTCGTCCATTTCAAATATGCGCCCGGTTTGTTGTGTAAAAGTTGAGTTTATACCGGTTAGATCCCATTCAAAACTTCCCATACTGGCCATTTCCTGGGCTAGCAAAAAATCAGTTTCATGATTTTTTAAAGACTCGTTCATATCTTTAATACTTTCATTATTGATGTCAATGTACGTGCGAAACGACCTTGACTCGGAAGCCAGACAATAATCATCTATTTCTTTTACAAGTGCGATAATCAAAGTAATATCTGAAGTGTAGTCGGGTAAGAAAGAAATGAGTGTTTTCTTTCGTACATAAGCTGCCAGTGAGATATCATCTGCCACTAATTGATCTCGTGTAATGTTTGGTAGTTGGTTGGCTTCCCACTTTTTTAAAGTTTCTGAAATAAATGCGGAGAGTTTATTTTCAATAGCAGCATTTAAAAAGTCGGTATACGCAGGAATAGATAGATCTATCAATTCGTCTTCGGTATAATTATCCAGATCAAAATATTTGAGAACAGGGAAATCTACCTGAAACATTATATCGAGCTGTTGCCTTGTAAATTCACGAATTTTATGTTGCAAAAGATAAGCAGCGAAATCAGGCAAATAAACAAAGTTCAAAGTTAAATTAGGTTTGAGATGTATGTTAGTTGGCCTTTGCATCGGAGTATCTAATTTAAATATAATATGCTTAAAATCCTTACCCAGTTGTGAGGAATTGTTTCCACAATAATGCAGAGTTATTACCTGTAAAGTGTTTATTTAAAAGCAAATACCGCCTCGGCACGAATTTTTCATGTCAAAATATAAACTATTAAACTCACAATTATGTTACGTTGGTCTCTTATATTTTTAGTCGTTGCTTTAATAGCAGGACTATTTGGATTTACAAATATAGCTGTAGGTGCTGCTAGTATCGCAAAAATTTTATTTTTCATTTTTGTTGTATTATTCGCATTAGCTTTAATAGCTGGAACATGGCTGGTTAAAAAGAAATAGATAAATCAGTTTTTTTAAAGTTTGCAAAAAAGCCTTTACATGATTGTAAAGGCTTTTTTGCGTTAGATATTATTTGGCGTCTTTTTTTTGTTGTTTGGCCTCATGTATCTCATTAGCTTCTTCTATAGAATGCGATGATTGAAGTGTTTCTTCCTTTAACGACAAGGCTGCCAGTTTACTGTAATATTTGTGAAGCACCTTTAGCTCCTCTTCCGTCATATCCTCTACACTTACCAGCCGGTTACTGGCCAGTTCATGGGCTGCCACTAATTCGTTTAATTTTAACTGAATAGCCATTGCATCCTTGTTTTGAGATTTTTGGATAAGAAACACCATTAAGAAGGTGATGATGGTGGTACCTGTATTAATTACCAGTTGCCAGGTATCTGAATAACCGAAGAAGGGGCCGCTTGCCAGCCATATAATCACTACCAGCAAGGCAATTAAAAATGCCGGAGTACTTCCTGTGGCGCAGGTAACCGCAGAGGCGAATCTTTCAAAAACAGAATGATGCGGTTTGTCTTCTCTTTTTTTCATGGACTATTTTTAGAGGATTATACTGTCAATTACAATTTTGTGCCATGCCAGGCCCTGCTGTTTTCAACGTAAAAGGACTGGGACAAAAAAAAGGCTGTTGAATAACAGCCTTTTTTTATGAGTTGAATTATATATTATTTCTTATCTGCATTTGTTTTAAGGCCATAGATCTCTACGTGTCCTTTGATATCTTTACGGTTAGGTAATGTTTTGTAAACAAACACGATCTTTTTAATGCTGCGTTCTCCGCCATTTAAAGTGATCTCTTTACTTTGTCCGGGCGCTTTAATAGCGTAATTAATTTTTGCTGTTTGGTTTTCTCCGCTTTCATAAAACACTTCAATATCCATAATCTCAATTGGAGTATCATCTACTTTGAAAATTAAAGCAGCAAATTTATCTGCACCTACTACCATTACTTCATCACGATCTTTTGTAAAATCAACGGTTGTTTCACCGATTTTATGCCAGCCTGTTTTATCGCTTAACACTACTTTTGTACTCTGAGCTAAAGCTGTACCGCTTACTCCTGCCGTTGCTAACAATAGCATAAAAACTATTTTTTTCATATGTTCTTTTTTTATTTGGTTATGTGAAACAGGTATGTGAATGTTATGCCAACGTACGAGGTGGTAATTTAAACCCATTTGTGATATTATATACAAAGGAACAGTGTGAGCAACATAGTTGGTGTTGTTTTTCTACATATTCCCCATTTGCAATTCATTTAGTGGAAATACCCGGCATTTGATTAACAGATACAATTGGCATGGAGTTATCTATTACATAGTATTCTTATCAAAATGAAAGCACAATCAAAATATTTAATATTGTTTCCGGCATTTATGTTTGCCACAGTTTCTTTCAGTGGTGGTAACACCGGGATGTTGTCCGGCGATCATTATTTTGCAGGTACCACTACTATCAATGATATTTCACCGAAGAAATATTCTTTTTGTAGTCAGGGTTCAACTGCTGTTTTTATCAGCAAGCCATTATACATAAATGAAGCTGAGGCTAAGAATGAGATTGCATACAAAGAGAAGTTAAATACCCTTTCACAAACAGTACACAACTTCCTGAAAATAAAATTAAAAAAAAGAAAACACCGATAGATGAAACCTAAGCATACTATAAGCGACGATATCACCAGTACACCTTTAAAGAAAAAGAAAGGTAATCAGGAGCAGGAAGGCATGGATTCAACCACGCCGGATCCAACACTGCCTGATACTGAAATTACGTATACTAAAAAACATACAATAGGAGATCCTATTGAGAAAAAGCCTCACCAGCGAAAAAGTAGTTGAGCAATTTATCTTAGTAATTAAAGCCTCCATTGATGGGAGGCTTTTTTATGCCTAGTGAGCGAGTGGGAACAACATTTGCTGTTTCATTTAAAAAGTAAACTTATGGACAAATACGGGGACATTGACGAACTTAGAGCGAATTTTGGAATCAATAAAGAAATTCCGGATAAGTACGAAGAAGAAATTCTTATAGCGTTAGGTCATTATCCCGAACTAAAATATGAAAGAATACGTTTCGTATTAAGTTCTACAGCCATTGTACCATATGGAACAAAACCTTCCTTGGGAAGTTTTCTGGTATCTCAAAAGCAGCGTACCTATGTTATCACTATTTTAGAGTGGGCCAAAGATCCGGAAAAGGAAGCCCTTATTAAAAATCTCGACCGGAAAATGCGTATTGGCGTTTTTGGTCATGAGCTTGCTCACGTATTACAGTATACCAAACATAGCCCGCTGGCCTTATTAAAAATGGCAATGCTGATGACCATCGAATCGCACAGGCGAATAATAGAAAGAGGCGCAGATAAATTAGCGATCGAACATGGATTGGGTGAAGAGCTGTTAAGACATGCAGAGTACATACGCCTCATTCCCGACTATATAAACCAGCGCCCCGAACTCAATAAAAATTATCTGTTGCCCGAAGAAATTGCCTATTACATTACTCATTACAAACTCACACATGTATAAAGTGTGGAACGCTATACTCATTGGTTTACTCCACTTAGTGGTATCGCTTTGGATGTATAAAGAAAGAATCATTAAAAAATAAAGGTCATGAAGAATCATTTGTTTATTGTAGTCTGTGTTTTTGTATCCGTTAGTATCTTGTGCTTTTCACGATCTTATAACACCTTATCGGCTGCGGAAGCCATGGATACCACTACTGCTCAATCAACGGGCAGTTCCTCTGATCCCAATTCGATGACACATACAACAGGTACTTATACCACACAAACTACCAATATAACGTATACTACCAGTACAACCAACCCCGGAAGTACTACATCCACCACGCAAACTACGTCCAATACGACTTATAATACAACCGGAACTACTTATAACACCACAAATTCTACTTCAAATACAACCAGTACTACTTATACAACCAGTACTACGTCTCCTTCAGGAAGCACTAACAGCAGTAATAGTCTTATTGATCAAACAACCAATACAACTTCTAATGGAAGCACAACCTACAACACTACCAATGGTACAACGGGTAGTACAACACGTACGTCGTCTGTTAAACATTAATGCACAGATGTTCTCTTTTACTAATTATTTCTGGGCATTTCCCCGTAAATAAATCGGTGATCCGCAGCAGGTAAAATACTGCACTCTTTCAACCTGGTCAGGCAATTTTAGCGAGGCAAAAGCACTTATTTTAAAATGCTACAAATTATAGCAACATGATGTAGTTATATGTAGTAATTTTATTAAGAGATATTTGTTAACTAAAATGTTATTGCCATGACTACTAAAAACCACAACTCAAAAGTAATTGCCCGCGAGCAGTTATCACTGTTTCCGCAGGCTCAGCAGGAAAGTCCTGTATTGGATACCGTACATCAGTACTTTTTTGTTATTTCTCCTCCCGATGCCATCAAGGGTAAAGTGAGGTCGTTGAAACAGAAATTAAATAAAGCGGTAGGACTAAGTGATTATAATCTGAATTCAGTTGCTCCGATTTCATTAATGTCGTTTCACACGATGAGGCCGGTGAATGATCGTTTTATACAGGCGGTGCAGCAATTATTTTCCAATAACCGGGCTTTTGAAATTAAACTTAACGGATTCGAACATTTTGAACATGGTGCCGTATCGAATACTATATATGCCAAGCTTCAGAACTCCGACCAGATCGTGAAAATGTATGAAGAGCTTCATACTTTATTGGGTTTGCGTGTAAGGTCATTTGTTCCTCATTTAACGATAGCGCGTACCGTTGCCCGCAGCCGTTTTGAGAAAAGCTTTTCTTTGGTAAAGAAGACAACCTTTGATGAAAAATTCACATGTAACAGTGTCACTATCCTCGAAAGAAAATTACAACATGGTGTGGTAGGAAAATATAGTGTATTGAAGGAGATAAAGCTAGAGAAGTAAGATTCTATCCTTCAGCCTGATATTATTTACTATCCTTCATGAAACTTCTATGTCTTCGTACCTCGTTTCTTTTGGATTGTCTTATAAGGCTCAAATGAAATGTTGGCTTTTCCCGGGATCGTTTTCTTCCTGTGTTTTTCGCGGCTTGCTGGTCTATTTGAACCACCCTTTTTTCAACATGTGGTTAAGATACAATATGACTGTTTAATTAGGAGCCAGCGCCTAACATGCTTATATACTTTAGTTTTATAGATGGCGCCCCAATTAATTTTTTATAATAGCCTTAGCACCGTGCTTTTTAATTTTCCAATTGTTAAGGGTTAGTTTTAGATGTTGATCAGGTTTATCAGCAAAGTAATAGTTAACTGAATCTAAAAAGCTGTCGTTTTTTTTTTGTGAGGTCTGCAATCTCCAAAGCTACAAATATACCTGGCGACATACACC
>JAZKDT010000080.1:10793-20579 GCA_040387475.1 Bacteroidota bacterium
AATTAAAATCAAAGTATCATTACTCTTACTGCCAAATGAGCTATTCGCTTTACTGGTGACAGCTAGAGGTTGCTCCGTTTTGTTTTTTATAGAATAGTTAGCCGTCACTACAGCGTCGCCGATGCAGCTTGTCAGAAGTAAAATTGTCAGTATAAGTACTAGAGGTCTCACTGTTATTTGTTTAGGGATTTGTTAAGCCTATTGCTTTCGGCTTTAGACAGGTCCCAATGAAGTTACTCTTGGCTGAGCCGGGTCGAAATCAACATAGGGAGTTTCAATGATCATTTCCTTATGTGTAACAGGATGCTGAATAACTAATTTGGCGGCGTGCAAAGCAATAGCATTTGGTTTGTAGGCATCTGTAGAGCCATATAATTCATCTCCCAGTATAGGACAACCCAGACTTGCCAGTTGAACTCTTATTTGGTGATACTTCCCGGTGTGTAATTTTATATCCCACCAAAAGTAATTGCCAAACACGTTGATGCTGTATTCCAGTTTTGCTTTTTCTGCGAAGTCAGTGCCCGCGGAAACCAGCACGGCTTTCTTTTTTTCTTTACGATGCCAGTGTTCTAATATACCTTCCGTCATTTTAGGAGCATGCGAAGTGATGGCTACGTAGTGTTTGGACACTTTACGTTCGGCAAACTGTTCACTCAGGTTTTTTAAATATTCTTTTTGTTTGGTAAATAGCACAATACCACTTGTTGGCCTGTCAAGGCGGTGTAGATGCTGCACATAAGGATTTGTAACACCGACAGTTTCTTTTAAATAATGTTTAACCTCCTGTAATAAATTAGGAAAATTATTACGGTCAGGTTCCACCATCAAACCTGCCGGTTTGTTGCATACTAATAGTATGTCGTCTTCATATAGTATCTCAGGCACGATCAAATTTAGGATTAATTTCTTAATGTCGCGAAGTTCAATAAGAGAGCGGTAGTGAGGCTATGTGGAAATAAATAGTATCTTTAATTAATGACAACCTAACATGGGGGTATTTTCAACATATACTTTAGCAAACTGGGGCTACACAATAGCTCTTTTGTTGTGTACGCTTACACAAGTACAATCTCAAAACTATGTCGATCTTTTAAAAGTGAATGCCGGAACCACTCCCATCAATACTTTCGATAGTAGTGGCAATGCGTCGGTACTTAATGAATATGGTCTGGATGCTAACGTGCCTCTTAAAATTAATGAATGTACTACCTTTTTAACCGGGTTAAGCTACGAGAACTTTCAAACCAAATTATTTCCCGAACAAAAGGTGCAAAGTCTGAGTGGACTCGCTTTAAAATTGGGTGTGAGTCATAACTTTAATGAAAAATTAACAGGTACACTGATATTGCTTCCGAAACTATCCACCAACTTTGGGAGGATCGGTCATAAAGATTTTCAGATGGGAGGAATTGCTTTTATGAAGCTTAAAAGAAAGCCTAATTTGAATTACCGTGTTGGCTTGTATTATAATACCGAGAGTTTCGGGCCGCTGTTTGTACCTCTTTTGGGTATGTATTATTTAAGTACCAACGAAAGGTTTGAAATAACAGCCATGCTTCCTATTGCGGCTGATATAAATTATAAGCTCATCCGTTTACTGAATGTGGGGGTTAATTTTAACGGACAAACCAAGTCCTATCATGTAACACATATTAACCCGGGTTTAAAAAGTGCGTATGTAGTCAGGCAAACCAACGAGCTGTTTGCTTACCTGCGGTTTAATTTGGGTAAAACATGTTTTGTTCAAACAAAAGTAGGGCAGTCGTTCGGGCGAAAATTCAGGGTATATAACGATGACGAAAAAGTTGATTTTGCATTGCCGCTTACGTTTGTGAACGACAAACGCCGGCAGTTGAATTCCAATTTTTCAAACGGAATGGTCTTTCAGGTCGTTTTTGTTTATAGGTTGCCCATACCAGCTTCTAAATAGCGCCCCGGTAAATTTTTTTTAAATTGGTGTATCGCAGGCAGGCAATTTGCATTATAAGGGTAATACCAGTTATCGTATATAGTAAACCAGTTACAAAGTGCCTTCTACCTCTTGTGCATTTGTAATAGATTTCCGAAAACCTTCACTGTAAATTTATATCAGCATTCTTTTTTATTAACCCTTAATAAAAGCATTATGAAACCCTGCAGCTCAACAATCGTATTTATTAGCTTAGTGGTGACCCTGTTTTTTGTAACACTCGTTACCCTTTTATCTTCCAATGCCCATCCTCAAAAAACGGATGTCCTGTGTTTGTCAATGGCTGATAAAGACAATTAATACCATCGTTCCACAGATACCCACTGTTGGGTATTTAAAGCCCGCATGATTTACATAAATTTGAATATCGAAATACGCAGTACCATGAAACTATTAAGTACCGACCTCCTCAAAGAGTATGGTTTTACAGAAGATCTCATCAAATCCAATCATATCATTACCGTATTAACCAGAGATAAAGTGGATATTGTATTAAAAGACAACCATTTTTACTATTCCAATATGGGCATCGATTACCCCTTATCGGATATTGCGGGATTACGCAAGTTGTACAAAGAATTGCGTAGCCGCGAATTGGTTCCGGTGAGGGTTGATTAAATCTCTAACGCCCGTTCATTCGGCAGCCTCATATTTTTCTATTAGGGGATCAGCGCTAAGAATTAGCGTTTTCAAATATCAGGAAAAGTTAACCTGGTAAACATCCATATTATTTCTTGGGATATTAAACACCTCAAATCCTCCATCCTGCGGGATCATTTCTATGAGATCAAACGATTGACAGCCTTTGCTGAGGCCTTCAAAAATAAGGGTAAAGCCACGCCCATCGTTAACTGTCCATTGCGGTGCAAACGAGATGTTGAAAGCGGTTAAGAGTTTTGCCCGCCTGTCAGAACCATGTTCTACCAAATAAGTACTTGGCCATATACGCACGGCATATACCTCTTCCGGGGTTCCGCAACTGCAATGCACAATGGTTTGTCGCTCTTCAGATTCGAGGGTTTTTACTTCCTCTTTGATTTCGATTTTGGTTAACTCCTTCAGTTCAGTCATCAGCACAAAAATAAACATTTTACGAGGATGAATGCGGATATTTTAAAGAGTAACAAGAATAACCGGTTACATCAGAATATTATTTTCTGATCTGATCTTTTCCGGAACCTCTGTCTCCTTGATCATTTGCAGCAGATCAATTTCAATGGTTCTGCTGATAGCTGTGATTGGTATATCATTAATAGCATTCTCAAACGGATTTTCACTACTGTCACCCACCACTTCCATCGTATAAAATATCCAGCTTAAGGTTACGGATATCGGGATGGTCATCCAGGTGATGTGTTCGTTTAATTTACTAAGCTCACTATAAATAGAAAGCGGAAGGATGCCAATCAGCAGGTAAACAAAGAGCTTACTGTAATACGCGTATTGTCGCGGAAAGGGAAACCCTTTTATGCGTTCGCAGGCGCCTTGCTGATTGTAAAAATCTGCCAGCATTTTCGAGATCTCTACATGGTGTATCTCACTGATGCATCCTTTCATGTATAAAGATTGAAGATCTTCACTTTGTTTTTTGATGATATGTACGGCCGGATTATTTTGTTCCATCACATAATCAACTTCATCATCCGTCATATACCTGCTCAATTCATCATCCAGTTTTTCAAGCGTAAAGTTGGTATCTGACGACACGATTCGATTACCCACTTCTTCCATTTTCCAAACGGTTTGTTTTCTCAGTTGAAAGCGAACAGACGACAAATAGGCGATATGTCGCTTGATGATGCGATGTTTGACCTGTGTGAGCTCCGGATTTTTAACGGTGTCGCTTTCATGCAAAAAGTCAAGTACATACATTGCAAAGGTTCTGCTGGAGTTAACATAGCTCCCCCATATTTTTCGGGCTTCCCATAAACGCTCGTAAGACGAGTTATTTTTAAATCCTACGTAAAAGGCAACGGCAATACCGGTAACAGAAACAATAGCAAAGGGTAATCCGTCGAATCTTGGAAATAATTTAGAAAGCGCAAAAACAATAAGAGACGAATAAATGGTAAATACAAGAACCGATTTCCACGAGAAGAGTAATACAACTTTAAATCTGAGGTGTTTGCCTACGTACATAAATGAGTCTTTTTTTTGTAGTGTAATATAAGTAAAAGTAGGGAAACATATTTAAAGCTATAATGTTTAGAATACTATTCGCTTTACTTTCTGTTGTAAAAGTATCTTTTATACTTTTTGACGTAATCGACTCCGCTCAGTCACCGCAAGCTCAGTACAGATGACGATTTTATATTGGATACCCGGCGGTTGAGCGGAGCCGAAGCAATCTCATGTCATATTAAAAATATGCCGGTAGTGAGATTGCCGCGCTCCGCTCGCAATGACGACTTTACTTTTTTGTATTGGCTATTTTTAAAAAAAAAAATCTTTAAAAAACAGCTTATATACTTTTTGACGTGCTTCGACTCCGCTCAGCAGTCACCTAAAATATATAATCATGCCGAGGGGTATCGATTTGCAGGGCCATGAGATCAATATTTTGTGCTCCTGCCTTTGGCCACCGCTGTAGCACTCCATGGATCATCGGGCCAGGCATGTTTGGGATAACGGCGTTGTAATTCTTTTTTTACTTCGTGGTAAGTGCTGTTCCAGAAATTTTTAAGATCGGAGGTTACCTGCACGGGTTTGTAACCGGGTGAGAGTAAATGTAAAACCGTTTTTGTTTTTCCGTTATTAAGTAAGGGTGTATCTTCCATGCCAAATACTTCCTGTAAGCGTACCGCAATAACCGGTTGTGCACCATTTAAAAAATACTCGATGCGGATTTTTGAACCACTGGGCACCTCGAGTTTTGCCGGAGCCAGTTGTTCAATTAACTGTTGTTGTTCCCAACTAAGGGAATGTAGTAAACACTGATACAGATCTAATTTTTTAAGGTCTTCGGCTTTGCGAATATCTTTTAGGTAAGGTCCCAACCAGTATTTGGCATGTTGTAGTAAATGGAGTGTATGAGCTACAGGCCATGTTTGATCAGTGTTCCACAGTGCCAGGCTAGACAGCCGATGTTGAAGTTGTGTAAAATGATCGCTGAGGTCGAGCAAACTTTCACCTTCCAGTTTAATAGCATGACAAATAGCATCGAGCACCAAGGCCTCATCCGGCTGTTTAATAGGCGTCGACTTCAATACAATACTTCCTATCTTTAACTCGGTGAGGCTTATTAAACCGCCTTTACGAGCATCCCAGCTGATGTTTTGTTTTTCTTTTACAAGATGTACCAGGTCTTTTGGATTGAGTGGCGCTGCCATGAATATTTTTCCGAGACCATCGCGCAGATCCATGTTGGCAACCGACAGCCAGGCTTCATGCGACAGGTCGTCTTTATGGCCTGCTGCAGCTATCTTACCGTTAGCCAGTTGAAATTGCGCATTGTTTCCGGGTTTGGCAGATGCAATGCGTTCAGGGTAGGCGTACGCTAGCAGTAAGCCTGTTTCAAAAGGATCTACCGGGCTATTATCCGCTTCCAGCTTTAAGAGTTTCCGGTAACTCGCTGCATTTTTTTCGACACGTTTGAATTTGTTGTTGAAGGCGTTATGGCTTCGTGCGCGACGCAATGCTTCTATTCTTAAGTTGAGATCAATACCACTGTCTTTTGGTAAAGGATCGCGCTCTTCTAAAATACCGGCAATATCGCAACCTAACGCTTTCATCGCTGTGGTTTCGGCAAGCAGCAGCATGTGTGCAATACGCGGGTGACAAGCCAACTGGTGCACCTGTTTACCATGCTCCGTGATTTTTAAGCCGTTGATTTGTAAAGCGTGCTTCCCGTCTTCGCCCGAAGCGACAGGCTTAGTCACAAATTCCAAGGCACCAATTTGCTGTAAGGTATCGTAAGCTTGTTGCAGTTTATTTTTAGGGGGTAGTGTTAACCAGCATAGTTTATTGATGTCATCCGTTCCCCATTTAGAAAGTTCGAGTACGAGTGAACACAGATCAGCTTCCATGATTTCAGGAATACGGTGCTCAGCCATGCGTTCGTGTGTGGCTTTGGTCCACATGCGGTAACACACACCGGCACTCAACCGGCCTGCACGCCCGGCACGCTGATCGGCGGCATCTTTAGAGATACGCAACGTTTCCAAACGCGATAAGCCTGATGCCGGATCAAAACGGGAACGGCGGCCAAAGCCCGAATCAACAACGATACTGATCCCTTCAATGGTTAACGAGGTTTCGGCAATAGAAGTGGCCAGTACTATTTTTCGTTTACCCTGCTTGTTGGGCATGATGGCGGCATACTGCTCGTTGTGCGGTAGCATACCGTATAAAGGGTGGATATGGATACTTCGACTGCGCTCATTATCCGGCACTTCGACTCCGCTTAGTGACCGGATTAAAATCTCTTCGCATTTCCGGATCTCGCCTTCGCCCGGCAAAAATGCCAGCACATCACCGGTATGTTCTTTCAGGGCGCGGGCAATCGTTTGCGCTACCAGTTCGGGTAATAAAAATTCATCGGCATCATTGTCGTAAATAATATCTACAGGGTATTGGCGTCCCTTACTTTCTATGACCGGTGCATTTAATAAATTTTGTAACTGAGGTATATTAAGCGTGGCCGACATGATCATCAATCGCAGATCAGGTCGTAATACCTGTTGCGCTTCTCGGCAAAGTGCCAGTGCTAAATCGGCTTGTAAATTACGCTCGTGAAACTCATCAAAGATCACCAGGCCGAATTGCTCCAGCGCATTATCGCTTTGCAGCATGCGCGTGAGAATACCCTCGGTAACCACTTCAATTTTAGTGTGAGCGCTTGTCCTGTTTTCAAAACGGATCCTGTATCCAACGGTTTGTCCCACTTCTTCGCCCAGTATCTCAGCCATACGCATGGCAATGCTGCGTGCTGCCAGTCTTCGTGGTTCGAGCATGATGATCTTCTTGCCTTCCAAAAAAGATTCTTCAAATAAAGTCAGCGGTAACAGGGTACTCTTTCCGGCACCGGGTGGTGCGCCAATAATCACCGTGGAGTTGTCCTTAAGTTTTTGCTGAACTTCGGGCACGATCTCCGTAACTGGGAGCAGGCTATTGGAGTAATTAAAAGGCATGGGATAAAGGTAAGGATTGTTTGCGTATGTTGGTGGTGTTAACCCCTCAGTCCTGCGGACAGCTCCCCTTAGCAGGGGAGCAGCACGTGGGTTCGGGTTGTATATGACCTACATTGGGTAGTTGTTTGTGTTGGAATTCCTCTGTCCTGCGGACAGCGGTCGTTAGTAGAACAACCAGAGGCAGGAACAGATTATTTTTTAGCACCTCCAGTTTTCTGCTCCCCTCCTGGCAAGGAGGGGTGTCCGCCAGCTGGCGGACGGGGTGGTGCAAAACTCCTACTTATTTCTTCCAAAACCCATTCTATTTTTTCAAACACCAGCTTATTCTCAAATCTTATAACACGTATTCCACACTCATTCAAAAACAATGTTCTTAATTCATCTTTTTTTATTCCTTCTTCCGTATAGTGTCCTGCTCCATCTAGCTCAATAGCTATTCTTTCTGAGGGACAATAAAAATCTAAAATGTAATTTCCGACACTATGTTGTCGTCTAAACTTACGCCCTTCCAGTTTTTTACCCTGCAACAGTTTCCACAAGCCTGCTTCGGCAGACGTTACATTATTTCGTAAGTTCTTACGATTAGTTTTTAAATAATTAAAATTATTAAGTTTCATATTTTCAACTGCTCCTCTAAATGAAGGTGTTTTAGTTTAATTCGCTCACCTTCGCTACCTCATACTTAAACACTTTTACAACAAACAGTTTTAAACCAATGCTGGTTTTGGCAACCACTTCTTTTTTATTTAATTCGTATAGATGCCCGAAGTTAAAAAAGGCTGTGTTTTTAGTGTGATAGAGCCAGGGAAGGAGTTGCTCCGCATCATAGGTCACATCCAGGTATTCGCGGGTTACCATACTATGGGCGGCAATGAGTTTGATGTTCACGAGATTGTTCACGAATTCAAAAATGATCCGGTAATCCACATTGTTATGCACGGTTATCAAATCCTGGTTGGTTTGTTCAGCATCACTGCTGTGATGAAAAACGATCCCAATAAAAGGAGGCTTCAAAGGCGGAAGTTTTACCACGAGTTTCATACTACAAAACTAAATTAATTTATAGCAATTTATTGCTATATTTTGTAGCAAAGCCATCTAAACGTTTAAATGCTTTAAAATAAGCGTGGTAAAATTTCAACCGGATTGTTGTAAAAGTTTGCAGGCTGCTTTCTAAAAGTATACCTGCTATGCATAAGCTATTTAAAACCGTAACTTCGTAGTACAAATACACATTAGCATGATAGAAATAGGAATAGATAGTTTTGCAGCAGCCTCGGTTGGCAATGATATACACACATCCGCAAAAAGCATGGATGCCCTCGATCAATTACTGGAACGCATGGAGCGCGCCGATACGGCCGGCCTCGACGTATTTGGTATCGGTGAACATCACCGTAAGGAATTTTTAGATTCGGCACCCACCATGATTTTAGCAGCCGCCGCGGCACGCACCAAACGCATTAAATTAACCAGTGCAGTCACCGTATTGAGCGCTGCCGATCCGGTACGCGTGTTCCAGAATTTTGCTACGCTCGATTTAATTTCCAAAGGCCGGGCCGAAATTGTAGCAGGCCGTGGTTCCTTTACGGAAGCTTTTCCTCTGTTTGGTTATAAATTGCAGGATTACGATGCGGTGTTTAGCGAGAAGCTCGACCTGCTTTTGCATATCCGCGATAACGAAACCGTTACCTGGAACGGAAAATTCAGAGCAGCTTTGCATAACCAGGCGGTGTATCCTCGTCCGTTACAAAAACAATTACCCATTTGGTTAGGTGTGGGCGGTACACCCGAATCGTTTGTGCGCGCCGGCACCCTTGGTTTACCTTTAATGGTAGCGGTGATTGGTGGCGAGACCCATCGCTTTCGTCCACTCGTAGATTTATACCGTGAAGCCGGAAAGCGGGCAGGGCATGCTCCCGAGACTTTAAAAGTGGGTTTACATTCCTTAGGATATGTAGCGCCTACTACCGAAGAAGCCATTGCTGATTTTTACCCTGGCTATGCCGAAACCTTTACCCGCATTGGTAAAGAGCGTGGATGGCCACCGGTAACGCGCCAGCATTTTGATGCGCAAAACGGACCCACGGGTGCTTTGCTCATTGGCGGACCGGAAGAAATTGCTGCTAAAATTTTACGACACAGCGAAGCGCTGGGTGGGATTTCGCGTTTCACGTTTCAAATGGATAATGCCGCTTTGCCGCATGAAAAATTGTTGAGGTCTATTGAATTGATTGGGAGTAGGGTGATGCCTTTAGTGAAGGCTCAGTTATAGTTTTTATAAGCGGTTAGCTAATGAGGAGAGTTTCATTTTAGTTCTTCATACTTTTTGGCAGCAAAAAGTATCCAAAATCATTTTCACAAAGTTCGGGCTTTATCCCAATACGAGCATATATACAATTAGCTGTTCAGGAAGAGTTTGATAGTATGGCGGGCCGGTTGCCAAAAATGCGAGCAGACTAGCGGTGAATTGAGAATTCAAGGATTTAGTGAAGCGCAGCGGGAACGTAAAATCCGTAGAATTCCAAGAGGCGGGTGGAGCATATTTTTGGCTTGTCTTTTTTGGTTACTTTTTTTGACTAAGAAAAAAAGTTACATAAGAATTTTTTTAAAATACCTTTTAAGTTCTTCATACTTTTTGACGGCAAAAAGTATACAAAAACCTTCATGATTTTGTGGTAGGTA
>JAZKDT010000081.1:0-15969 GCA_040387475.1 Bacteroidota bacterium
GCATCGGATTCATAACCCGAAGGTCAGGAGTTCAAATCTCCTTCTCACTACAAAGGTTGTTCTGATTCAGGGCGACCTTTTTTTTGTGACTTATGTTTACAGTTTACGCCTTATATTCTGAGAAATACGATAAGATCTATATTGGGTATACTTCCAATATAGAGCAGCGTATGTTGTCACACAATGAATTAGGGACTAAAGGTTATACTTTGCGATACAGGCCATGGAAATTAATTTATTCAGAGAGATTCCCTGACAAAGTATCTGCGATGAAAAGAGAAAAGGAATTAAAATCCGGTAAAGGAAGAGAATTTATCCGGAGTTTGATTGCATAGAGGATTCATATCCGCCGGCTGGCGGACAGGAGTTCATCCGCCAGCTGGCGGACTCACTACAAAGGTTGTTCTGATTCAGGGCGACCTTTTTTTTGTGACTTATGTTTACAGTTTACGCTTTATATTCAGAGGAATGCGATAAAAAGTGCCAGTTTGGAGTTATAGACTGAACCGTAATTTTAGAAAGTCGGTGCTAAAATTTAGGACAAGACACTAAAACCCTTTTTACTTTTTTCTTTTTAGGACTGCAAAATTGGTAAGAAAGCGTGACTTCATGTGCTCCGTTGGTGAGGCGTTGTAACTGGGAAATGGTTATATCATAACTATAACCGATATTAAACCTTTCCTGTTGAAAGCCCGTTACAAAAGCTAAAGCATCATTATTACTGTAGCCTGGTTTATAGGCTTTTAATCCTGGAATACCTCTGTACCAAATTCCAAGACTAATACCGCGCTGGCTGTAATAAGTTCCAATATCGAATTGGTCAAATTTACCCTGCCCACGATAATGCATCACAATCGATACCGATTTTTTAAGATCCGGATCTTTTTCTTCCTTATTGATGAAAATTTTTGTTCCTCCATGAACGCTATATTTTATAGGCAACGTCGCACTTTCAGTATCGTATAATGATTCGTTTGGCCTTGTAAGGTGAAAAAAAGAAGCTCCCAGCCAATAGTTTGAAGTATATACAAGGGTGCCTGCTCCAATATCGAAAAAAGCTTTATTAGCAGTTCTGGTTTCAACAGTACTTACCGACCCTGGATTTGCACTTCCCCCGCGCGCAATCTGATCGCCAAAAAGTAAACGGTCAAATTGAATACTTTTAATCACCACTCCGGGCTGAAGTCCAAATCGGATAGCAATTGTTTTGTTAATGTTTGTTTCATAAGCGAGAGAAGGATTTATGATTGTTGTTCTTAATCCTCCCGTTCCTGCCTGATCTACAGCTGCCTGTAAACCAATGCCCACATGTTGTTTAGATAAATAATGATCCATGGAAAACATGTAAGATTCATATCCTTTTTTAATTCCGGCCCATTGATTTCTGTAAATCAATGTTGCCCGAGAACAAACATTAGCGCCCGTGAAGGCAGGATTTAAATATAAAGGCGAAGCATAAAATTGCGTAAAATGCATATCCTGACTATATGCAAACTTTATTTGCAATAAGACGAACAAAATTATTTTTAAATATCTTAACATGTTAACTATTATCTTAATAAAGTGACATCACCTTTTTTGTTAAACACTTTGCCATTATTTAATACGACATGCGCTTTCCAAACATACACGTCTAATTGGCACAATTTCCCCCGGTAATATCCATCCCAACCTTGTTTGACGTTTTCGGTTTCGAAAATTAATTCACCCCATCGGTCAAATATCTGGAACTTATATTCAACAACCCCCGATGTATAAGGGAAAAATATATCGTTAGTCAAACTTCCCGGAATATAACTTCCCCCACTTGGGCCATTTTCATTAGGTGTAAAGGCGTTTGGAAAAACCACATCTGCATCAGTTACAATGTCTACACTGGCGGTATCGGTACAACCATATTGCGAAATTGCAATTAGCTGCACATGATAAACACCAACGCTGGTATAGGTATGACTAGGATTTATTTCTGTTGATCCGCCGCCATCTCCAAAGTTCCAGTCATAATTTGTTGCTCCATTCGATTGGTTTGTACAATTTAAAACATCATAAGGTAAATCAAATACAGTTGAGTTTACATCAAATGCTGCATTAGGGTGCGGATAAGCATAAACAACTAACGGTGCAGATGAATTGTTGTTGGTACAACCTCCATCAGTTGTCACCGTTAAGTTAACGGTATACGACCCCGTTGTCGTATATACGTGATTTGAATTTTGAGACGATGATGTGCTTCCGTCTCCAAAATCCCAAAGCCAGCTTGTAATGGGATCATTTACATTTCCTGTAAGCGAATTGTCAAAAAAGTTCACAGGTGTTGGTATACATGCTAACGTTCCGCTTAATGAAGCTAAAATAGTTGGTTGAGGATTAAACAATATCTTCACAGTATCAGATACAACCGAGCCGCAAGTATTGGTTACCGTTACCACATAATCAGTAGGCTGTGTAGGTGATACAATATGTGGGCCTGGAGAGTTCCCTAAACCATTGTCCCAACTATAGGTTATGGGACCCGTTGTTCCTGTAACTGAAGCTGATATAAGAGAGCTTTGTCCCGGACAAATAGGGGATTGACCTAACGTTTGTACATTTGAGGGATTAAGGGAAAATACAACTGCTTTCATTGTATCGGGTAAACCAGCGCAGCCATTTTGATCAAAAGCAACAACCGTATAATTTGTGGTGGTAGTTGGATTAATATTAAGTGTTCCTGAGTTCGTTACATTTACCGGTTGCCATACATAATAATAATTTCCTGCTCCACCGGTTGCAGATGCGGTTATTATTCCAGACTGACCTATACAAATAGTGTCATTTAAACCGGCAATGGAGTTGATCTGAGAAGGTTGAGCGAAGGTTAATGTATTTGATGAGATACAGTTATGGGCGTCAGATACGGTTACTGTGTATGTTCCACTGTCCATATTAGTCGCAATATTTGTATTCTGAACGGGTATGGTTGTCCAGGTATAAGTATAAGGTGTTGTACCACCCGACACAGATGACGTAGCACTACCTGTACTATTATGGCACAACAACGTTACCACGTTCGTGATAGTAGATGTTAATGCAGATGTTGGTTGGCTAATACTCATTGAAATAGCGGTTGCGCAAAAATGGGAATCTGTTAATTTAACAGTATAGGTTCCTGCTGCGAGGTTGTTAATAGTTGCGCCTGTACCAGATGGCGACCATGTGTATGAATAGTTTGGTGTTCCTCCGGACGCCAGCACACTGATAGAACCGGTATTACCGTTAAAGCAGCCTACATTTATGAGTGTGCTGATGGCAACAGATAATAATGCTGGTTCAGTTATTGAAACTGTAGTTGTGTTTAAGCAGCCTCTGCCATCTACAACATTTGCGGTATAAATTCCGGCTGTTAATTGAGATGCAGTGGTTGTGTTTCCACCAAAAGGAAGCCAGTTGATCGTGTAGGGAAGCGTACCCGAGTTGATGCCAATAGTGGCGACTCCGTTATTTCCTCCAAAACATGAATCATTGAGGGTAGATACTACATTAACTGTCGGACCAGGAATATTAATCAAATTGGTGGTAAGCGTATACGGACAATTAAAAGAATCCATCGTTTGGAATGTATAGCTCCCCGGAGCCAATCCGCTAATAGTGGAGGTATTCACAGATGATGGCGTCCAAGTGTAACTGTACGGGCCTGTACCGCCGGAGATCTGCGAGGTAATAGACCCGTTGGATAACCCACAGGCAGGATTAATAACAATCAGGTTACCCATAACGGGTGTAGGCGATGAAATGTTTATCGATACATTTGTTTGACAACTGTTCGCGTCTGAAACAGTTACAAAATATGTTCCCGGAGTTAACCCTGTAGCCGTTTGTGCCGATCCGCCAAATGGTGCCCATTGATACGTATATCCTGAGGTTCCGCCCGTTGGCGTTACTGTGGCCGTTCCGTTAGAACCTCCGGAACAACTTATTGGAAGGGCATTGGTTGTGGCAGAAAGTGATTGAGTAGGTTGACTTATTGATATAGTATTTGAGGTTGTACAGTTCTTGAAATCTGTTATCCCAAGTGTGTATGTTCCCGCAACCAATCCTCCAACCGATGCACTATTGATGCTCATTGGTAGCCAATTATAGGTATAAGGTGTAGTTCCACCGGTTACGCTAGCGTTTGCCGAACCACTGTTACCAGCAAAACAGGCTACAGCTGTTGAGGTGATGGATACATTAAGTGCCGCAGTTGGTTGGGTGATAGCATAAGTGGACGTGTATACACAACTATTAGCATCAGTAACTTTAACCGAATATGTTCCGGCACTTTGCGAAGCAACTACAGACCCTGTTGTTGCCCCAGGTAACCAGGAATATGTGTAGCCCGGGGTACCGCCGCCTGCTGTAACAGATGCAGAACCATTAGCACCTGCAAAACAACTTACATTTGATGTTGTAATAACTGTAAATAATTGTGATGGTTGAGGAATAAGAGAACTTGTTGCTGTAACCAAACAGCCATTTGTGGAAGTAATAAATACAGAGTAAGAATTAGATGTTAATCCGCTTGCTATTTGGTTATTACCACCTGATGGCATCCATGTGTATGTGAACGGACCGGTTCCGCCAACAACATTAGCAGTAAGAGAGCCGTTAGCCCCTCCAAAGCAACTTACACTTGCAGTCTGAGCAACTGATACGCCGGGGCTTGGGTTATCAACTACTGTTTTTGTGGCAGTTGCTAAACAGTTATTGGCATCTGAAACTTGTACATTATATACCCCCGATAATAAATTAGGGTTTATACTGCTGCTACCGCCACCCGGAGTCCACGTATAAGAATACGTTCCGGTACCTCCCGAAGCAGTAACTGACGCCTGTCCGTTAGCTAACGAACAATTAGAATTAATGCCGCCTGTAACTAATATTAGCTGAGCGGGTCCATTAACATTAATAGAGTTAGTTTGGATACAACCATTTGCATCCGTAACTTTTACGGAGTAGGTGCCTGTTGCTACATTTGTGATCTGATTCCCGGAATAATTTGCGGGAAGCCAATTATAATTGTAAGGACCTGTTCCGCCGGTTGCAAGAGCGTTTAAAACTCCATTGGTAAGGCCAAAGCAAGTGACAGATGTTGACGCCAATGCTAATGAAATAGGGGCAGTAGGTTGGGTAATAACATATGGAGAAACAAGAATACAGTTATTGGCATCCTTTATTTGCACAGAATATGTACCCGCATTTTGTCCGGTGATAACTGATCCTGTACTTGCTCCCGGTAGCCATGTATATGTATAGCCGGGAGTCCCATTACTTGCTGTTACCGTTGCTGAACCTCCAGATCCTCCAAAGCAGCTAACATTTGAAGTGGTAATAATAGAGGTAATTGCTGTTGGTTCAGAAATAGAAGGGTTTGTTGAGGCAAGCGCTATGCAACCATTGGCATCGGTAACAGTTATATAATAGGTTCCGGCTGTTAAACCAGAAGCCGTAGTGCCATTTCCGCCATACGGCGACCAAGAATACGTAATTGGAGCTAAGCCGCCAACTACACTGGCTGTAACGGAGCCGTCACTGCCGCCATTGCAACTTACGTTAGTTATAGAGAATATACTCGCAACCGGCCCACCTAAATCATTGATACTGACCAATATCGACTCCTGGCAACTATTAGCGTCAGTGATGATTGCGTTATATGACCCTGCTAAAAGACCTGTAGAAACTGATGCGGTACCTCCATTTGGTACCCATGAGTATGTGTATGGCCCAACACCACCAGAAACATTTAAAGATGCAATTCCATTGGCGTTGCCGCAGGTCGAACTTGTGGTGGTAATCACAGCCGTAATTTGAGCTGGTTGAGAAACAAATACTGTACCTGTTGACACGCAGTTATTTGCATCTTCAGTGTTAATTGTATAAGTGCCGGAGCTTAAATTAGTAACATTTTGTCCGGTGATACCACCCGGCGTCCAGGTATAAGTGTAACCGGGTGTTCCTCCTGAACTGTTTGCTGCGGCAGTTCCATTCGAAAGTCCAAAGCATGTGGCCGACTGAGAAGTAGCGCTAACAGTTATGGATGATGGTTGAGTTATCGTGATTGTATTTTGAGCGACACAGCCTTTACTGTCTTTTACATTCAAAGTATAGGTGCCTGCTGGAATATTAATTAAAGAACCGGTGTTTTGATTGCCCGGACTCCAGGTGTAACTATAAATTGGAGTGCCTCCTGTAACCGTAGAACCAATTGACCCATTGGTCCCTCCAAAACATTTAGGGTTTACAACGCTAGTAAAACTAACGTTCAGTGGCGCTGGCTCTGTAATACTAATAATTTTGGTTTGTACACAACCTTTAACGTCGGTCACTATTGTGGTATAGGATCCGGTACCGAGATTAGAAATCGTGGGCGTGGTA
The DNA here is from genome assembly GCA_040387475.1 of Bacteroidota bacterium. Taxonomy (GTDB): domain Bacteria; phylum Bacteroidota; class Bacteroidia; order B-17B0; family Aurantibacillaceae; genus UBA4416. The sequence goes on from JAZKDT010000081.1 coordinate 6,394, forward strand.
ACACCGCCTGGCGACCATGAATACGTATAAGGAGCTGTTCCACCAGTTGCAGTTACAGTGGCGGTTCCGTTATTTAGATTATTACACGTTTCATCGGTAACGGATGATGTGATTGAAATAACCAAAGGCTCTGAAATAGCTAACGTATTAGATTGGATACAGTTATTAGCGTCTTTAACATTCACCGTATAGGTTATGGCACTCAAACCCGTTATGATTGGTGCGTTTAAGGTTGTAGGTGTCCATGTATACGTATAAGGAGACGTACCTCCCGTAACTAATGCATTTGCTATTCCATTACTTCCGCCAAAGCAGGATACATTAGTTTGCGTTAGCGCAATATTTAATAATGTTGGTTGAGTAACTGTGTAGGTAGCTGTTTTAGGACAGCCATTAATATCGGTCACATTCACTGTGTAATTTCCAGCGGCTAAACCCGTTACAGAAGGAGTTGTTTGGCCACCGGGCAACCATCCATAAGTAAATGGGGCTGTGCCGCCACTCGCACTTACGTTTATACTGCCACTGGATGCGCCGTTACAGCCCGCGTTGGACACCGTATTAGATATGACAATATCAGCAGACTGTGTAATGGTGACCGTATTTGTAATCACACAGGAGTTAGCGTCAATTACTTTAACGGTGTAAGTTCCTATTGGAATATTTGACAGTGTAGAAGTTGTAACGCCGCCTGGAGTCCATGAATAGGTGTAATTAGGTGTTCCACCGGATGGACTTGCTCCAATACTTGCATTACTGCCACCAAAACAACTTACGTTCATTTGGTTAATGAAGTTTACTGTTAACGGAGTAGGCTGAGAAATGGTTGCTACCGCAGAACTCTGACAGCCCTTACTATCGGTTGCTGTTACGCTGTAATTTCCAGTCGCCAGGTTTGTAATACTGTTTGTTGTTTGTCCGCCCGGTTGCCACGAGTAAGTATAAGGTCCTGTGCCTCCTGTCGCGGTTACCGTTGCCGAACCATTGTTAGCGTAGTCGCAGGTTTCATTTATAACGGAAGTAGATGCTATTAACACGGTTGGTTGAGTAATTGCAACCGTCTGTGTTATAACGCAATTCGCGTTATCGGTAACTGTTAATGTATAAGTGCCCGCCTGAAGTCCTGTTGGGTTTTGCGAAGTAGAGCCTCCTGGCAGCCAGCTATAGGCATATGGAGATGTTCCACCGGTGACAGATGTATTTACCGAGCCATTGTTAGCGTTAGCACACGAAACGTTGGTTTGGGTGAATGTAATCGCGATAACAGGAGGTTGCGTCAAAGAATAAGCGGAGGTTTTAATACAACCTCTGGAGTCTGTTACTTTTACTGTATAATTTCCGACCGCTAATCCAGTAACAGACGACGTTGTTTGAGCGCCTGGTGACCACGAATAAGTGTAAGGGGCTGCTCCGCCTGTGGGACTAGCAGAAATTGAACCGGTATTAGTTCCAAAACAGGAAATATTTTGCACGATTGAATTGATGGCAAGTACCGGAGGTTGACTTATGTTAACGGTGGTTTGATAAGTGCAGCCAATAGCATCCTGAATATTTACCGAATAAGTTCCAATGGGTAAATTACTTGCTGTGGATGTAGTTTGAGTTGGTGAAGTATTCCAAAAATAGGTGTAAGGAGCAAAGCCTCCCGTTAAATTCATGGTAGCAATACCGTCAATGCTTCCAAAACAACTTACGTTTGTTACACTTGGTGTTGCTATGCCGGTAAAACCAACATAATTAATTTTCACAGTATCAGTTTTTAAAGGACATGTACCATTACCGGTTGTGGTGAGTACTAAGTTTACTGATCCGCTCGCTAACTCGGCCGGAGTGGGAGAATATGAAAGATTGGCCAGGGTGGTGTTATTTGGAATATACGTTCCATTTCCGCCAGACCAAATGCCGCCGCTCGAACCAGTTACAGAGCCACTAATGGTGGCGATTGGACTTTGAATACATCGTGTTACGTTAGGGCCGGCGTTAGCAGTAATAGCTACCGAAAAAGCAGTTACTGTTACTGATTTAAAAACCGGAGGGCAACCACTGGCATCAGATAGTTGAACGTTATAAGTTCCTACCCCTACATTAATTGTTTGAGATGGATTTACATTATTCCATAGATAAGTATATCCTGGGGTTCCGCCTCCGCCAACAGCTGTTATGGTGGTAGATGTTTGGCCAAAACACAAAGTGGGATTTGAAGGTAGAATGTTTACAACAAGGGTTGGATTAAACGTTACTCGAAATGTATCACAAATGAAATTTCCGGCACAGGACGTGGCTATTCCACAAACCACATAATCAACAAAAGCAGGAGGCGTTCCTGTTGAAGGAGCTGTTACCGTATTGCTTAAGCAGCCCGAAGTGCACGCTAAATAACTGTTAAAGGCGCCTGGAGCGCCAGGAGAAATAGATGTCCATGTCGTGGAAGCCTGTGTAACTCCTGTAGCTGTTAACTTTGATGAACAGCCGTTGTTTACGGTTGTGTTTGCTACTGCTAAGGTTGGTGGTGGCTGTGGACAATTTACTACATTGAACTGAAAATCTCTTAAAGTTTCGCCAATATAAACACCATTTCGGTATTCCTTTACTACAACACCCACAACAAATTGGCCTGTCGTGCCCGGTGTGCCACTTAGCAAACCTGTTGAAGAGTTTATACTGAAAGGCCCTGCGCCCAAAGGATTGCTAGAATTATAACCGCCAACGTACGTAACCAAGGGAAAAGATGCAATATTATTTGCAAATGTTGGCGCTACATTATTGTAGGGTTGATATAGAGAATATACCAACGAGTCACCATTGAGGTCGGTTGCGGAATGATTAAATGTAAATGGTTTATTCACGCAAATAAAGAGCGGGGGAAATAAATTAAAAACCGGACTACTATTGGGCATAAAATTATTTCCAACACAGGTTGTGGTTATATTATCGAAACTATAAATCTCAGAGTTGGGAGAATTTGCATCAAAATGAACCCGTATGACAATTTGAACCGTTGTTCCTACGAGTCCTGTTGTTGTAGCAGTGACATTTCCAAAATCGTCAACTCTTACCCCGTTAGTTGTAAAAGGAATTAATGGTCCTCCATTAAGACGATAAAATACAAATATTGAATCATTAGCGTCAAGCGTTCCTGCTTCACTCAAATCAGCGCTCAAATTTACAGATCCACACGAAGCAATATTAATAGATTGCGAGGTCCATGTTTCACCGGCATTATTTGCTCCGGCAATTTGAAAAATATTTCCGTTAACACTAGCCGAAGCAGGCGCTACGCTACCAGGTGTGATGCTCCAAGAGGTTATGCCGTTGTCAGCAGTCGTGTTGTTTGGTAATGTAAAATCTTCGTTCCAAATTGTTGTAACCGACATGCCGGGAATGTGATTATAATAAGTTTCTCCAGTACCGCCTGGATTTGTAATGTTAAGGATACTTCCATTTCTACAGCATATTTGAAAATACATGTGGTATCCACCGGCGTTTGGAGGTAAATTATTTACCGTGGTTGTATAGATAGCTTCTTCAACACAGGGGGTTGGATTTGGCGGAATGGCACAGGGATCAAAGCTGGCTGCAATATTCGTAACCGATGTTAAGTTGATAGTAACATTTTTAGAAGGTACAAACGGTTGCCCGTTATTGCCCACAATTTGTATTGTAACATTTGCGGGCAACGCAGCTGTTCCCGGCCCGCAATCCCTGTATAATTTTAAGGTGATGGTGTAATTTGATCCGCCATTATACACATAAGTTAATGAACCACCAACAACGTGGGTTGCGAAACTCGCAAATGACATAAAAAAAAACAGTAAGAGAATCCAGATATGTAGTTTTTTTATCATAGAACAAATTTAAGTAGTGAAAAACAAAAAGAATCAGTTTTAGTAAAGCCCTGTTGTTTGATACGATAAAAATAAGAAAATAGTTGCATATTATTTTTATAATACATTAAGAATACCATAATGTACCGTTATGATAGTTTATTTAATTAACCTGACTTCCTGGTTAAATTCATATGATTCAACCGTTGCCGCTAAAGAAAACTGCTTAACGTATTTTTGATATCCGTCATTTTCTACAATGATCAGATATTTTTCAGACGGTTTTAAAATAATAAAGTACTTTCCATCTTTTGTAGGTGTTGCTGTCGCAACTGTTGCTTTGGTTGCTACGTTGGTCACAGTGATCCTGACTTTTGAAAAATCAGGAATAAGAGGGTCCCCTTCAAGGGCCAATTTTCCTTTTACTAAAACATTTATTTCGCCTTGCGCTTGGTTTTTTAATGATTTATAATATTTATTTAAAGTAACCTGTGTAGGGTCAGTAGATGTGTCATCCAGGAATGCAGAAATTTCGTCTGTAATTTCCTGGATTTCTTCAGGTGTTACGTTATCCTTATCTAATAGAGTTTCTATTTTTCTTAAAAGCCGCTGAATTAGAAGTTTATTTAAATCCTGTCCGGATAATTTTTTTAATTGTTCATCTTCTATTTGTTCCTGTGTTTTTTCTTTTTTTATGAATTTAAAACTCAGCATAATTTCATGAGTTAGCCCGCCGTATTTATTAAGGTTTCCTAAAATATAATCGTAAGAATAGCCAATGCCCAGTTTTTTAAATAATAAAACGCCTAAATTGATGCCAACAGCGTAATCGTTTTTATAGGTAGCTCCTATCCAGAATTTTTTTTGCAAATCCAGTTTTAAATTTGCATCATATTGAATAGGTGCATTTGGTAAGTAACGCACTAATACTTGTGGCGCCAAAGAAACATCTTTTGTTTTGGATACTAAAAAATTATATTTCAAGGAACTCAAATAATGACGACTCTGCGTATAAAAGGTTCTTGAATCATTACTCGACACATAGTTGATCTTATTATTTGCGATTTGCGGAACAGCTAAGCCGAACTCAAGACCTTTGCATATAAATGCAAGTCCTACATTCGCGTCAAAGGTTGTTTTACTTTGTGTATTTGAAAATAAAGAAGGATCGTTTGGATTTTCGATGAGTGCTTTAGAATAATCAATCGACTGATTAACGGCTCCTGCTCCTAATCCTAATCGCAAAAATATTTTGTCTTTAAAGCGTATATTGTAAGCGTATAAAATGGTTGCTCCTGTTCGGCTGTTGATACCTTTTTTGTCACTAACAATGGTTATCCCCAGGCCTGTATTCTTATTAATTAAAGTACCATCAAATGTTAGAATATTATACTGCGGTCCTCCTTTGAAACCCGTCCATTGAGTATGATTAACCAACATAATGTTAGGAGCTTTATCAATACCAGTAAACGCCGGGTTATAAACCATCGGTTTATAAAAATAGTGATTGAACAATACAATTTGTTGTGCGTGTAGCGACATACCCGCGAACATAAAAAGTAGTATTTTAAAAACAGCCTTCATTATTTATTTTTTAAAATATCTAATGAACCTTTTAATGCACTGCTCGACTCATCAATTTTAACCACATAGTAATAAGTTCCATCGGGCAGGGCAGCGCCATTATAGGTGCCATCCCATTCGTTATTATACGCTTTTTTAGTATACACGATGTTTCCGTAAATATTATATATGATTACTTCGTTATTTGGATAGTATTTTATGTTTTCAATGTACCAGGTATCGTTTATTCCATCACCATTAGGTGAAAATACATTGGAGATCATTCCGTCAAAAGTAATAGGAATAACGGTTACTAATACGGTATCGGAGTTTACACAAGAATTCGCATCAGTTACCGTTAATATAAAATTAGAAGTAGCAATCGGCGTTGCTATTGGATTGAAAACTGAATAATTATCAAGATCATTAGATTGCGATAGCCATAGTGGCGTTCCGGTTCCTGAACCATGTAATGTAGCGGATGCTCCCTGACTAATAGTGGTGTCTGAACCCGCGTTCACAATGATCGGCGATAATACGGTAATTTTTATATTATTTGTACTATCGATACTACAATTAGAACTTTGTACAACCGCCTTAAATAATGTTGATGTAGTTAATCCGTTTGCAGTAAGTATATTTGTTGAATTAAAAACAGGATTCCAGTTGAGACCATTATCTGTTGAAGAAACCCAATTAAGAATAGCACCAACATTACCCGATAAATTTATAGTGGAAGAGTTAACCGCATAACATACGGTAGTTGAAGCAGCAGAGCTTAATGAACCGGCAACCGTAACAGGATTAATGGTAAAAACCGCTTCATCAGAAGTGTCTTTTAAACAGAAACTGCTGTTTTGAACAATTGCCCTGTATAGTGTATGTTGAGTAATGTTACCATGAGCAAGCGTAGCAGTGGTGTTAGCAATGTTAGTCCAGGAGCTTCCATTGGTAACGGATGATTCCCAATTAATAACGTTTCCGATATGTCCTGTTAAATTTAAAACGCCGGGACCTGAACCACCACAAAATGAACCTCCTCCGGTAATAGTTCCTCCTACTGTGGGTAAATAAACGGTAATGCACGCAACGCTGGATGTATCGGGGGGAAAGGCTCCATCCTGCACAATGGCGCGGTAGCAGGTACTTTGTTTTAAATTAAAATAACTTTGTGTGGGAAAACTATTAAAATTGTCAAACCAGTTAGCGCCTCCGTTAGTAGAATACTGCCACGTGGTAACACTGCCGTTATACCCCGAGATAGCCAAAAATCCAGAATTTAAAGTGTCGCAATACGTTTGTCCGCCGGATGCAGTGCCTCCAACAGATTGTGCATTTGTTTTTAGTGTGAACAAGCACAAAAACAAGCACGTTGTATATATATTAAATTTTAAAAACATTTTACCTCTTTTATACAAGTATTCTGTTTTTAAGTTGCGAGACAAGTTAAATAACATTCGGGGCTTAAAGATATTGAATTTATTGAATCCGGTAACTTGTTTTAATAATCTGTGAATTAAATATTAAAGGCTAGCGTGATAAAGGTATTTTTTAATACCCTAAAACGAGGAAGCATTTCCCCATATAAAAAAGTTTATAAATTTGCCTTTTTTAACATCCTGTAACACAGGGCGTTTTTTTATGATTTATTTGAAAAAGTGTCATTTTGAAAAGGGAACGAAAATTGAATTAATTCTGGAAATTATTTTGAATAAAATGGCTTAATGAAAATAACCCTACCAATTTTCACTCTATTTCTTTTATTCTTTGGCCGTGTATATGGTCAGGCGCCTCCTTGGCTATGGGCACAAGAGGCATACTCCTCTGGCAGTGAATATGGATGGGATGTTGCGACAGACACAGCATCAGATATGGTATATGTTGGCGGTACATTCGACGGTAATTTAAGTGCAAAGTACGGATCTTCCTTTACTTCCAGCTACGGGCAAGATGACGGTTTCCTCGCCAAATATACCACAACCGGCGTTTTTCAATGGGCTGTGAAAATAGGAGGAACTACCAATGATCAAGTTAAAAGCGTCGCCGTTGACCCTTCCGGTAACGTATATGTGTGTGGATATTTTAATGGTACTGCCGATTTTGATCCATCGGCCTCAACTTTCACTTTAACCAATGCTACGCAGGACGGATTTCTGGCTAAATATTCATCTGCCGGCACTTTTTTATGGGCGGTTAAATATGGAGGTAGTGGAAACGATGAGCCATGGAAAATGTATGCGGATGCCAATGGGATTTATTTAACAGGTTCTTATGCAACTGCACCTGCCACATTTAATTCGTTTAGCAGTGGAGTGACTAAAACAACCACGTCTACTAACACAAACGGAGAAGTTTTTGGTGTAAAATATAATTCGGCTGGTATAGCTCAGTGGGCGATATCGGGCGGTGGCTCAAAAATAGATTGCGGTTATAGCGTTGTCGCAGATGCCAACAACGCCTATTTTATTGGAAGGTATGATGAGGATATTACATTCAGGAATTCGAGTGGTGCAGCTTCAGTTATTCTCCCGCATCAACAAAGTAATCAGCAACAGGTATTTATTATTGCATATAGTCAAGCCGCCGGCGCATTTGTTTGGCAAACAAATATTACATGTAGTACGGGTGGAGATAATGTGTTGGGATGGACGATTGCACAGGACGCGTCAAACTTATATGTCTCAGGCTATCTGGAAGGGGATATTAATTTTAAATATCCGTCTCCTACGTTAACCCAAACTCATACCGGAGGAGGGAGTTTTGATATATTTTTAGCACAGCTGTCAAAAACCGGAACATTCAGCTGGCGTGCAGCTGTTACCGGATCAGGAGCCGGCGAACAGGTTGGCCGGGCCGTTGATATTGATCGTTATGGGAATGTTATCCTTACAGGGTATTTTATGAGTAATTTAAATTACGTGGCAGGAGGTGGACCCATATTAAGTGCCAGCGCTAAAGATATTTTTGTGACATCTTATTCTAATGCAGGAACATTTCAGTGGGCCGCCAAAGCTGGAACTGGAGGAGATGATCTGGTTAATGGATTGGCTGTTGACAACTCAGGAGGAATTTATGTGACAGGCGACCACGACAATGGCGCTGTTTTTGGTGCTTATACGCTTACGGATGGTGGTAGCGATAATATGTATGTGTCCAAAATGGGTTGCAATGCTTTAGAAAATAATACAGTCACTGCAAATCAAACCATTTGTTCAGGGAACACACCATCTTTATTAACAGGATCATTGCCTACTGGCAGCGGCCCCTATAGTTACGTTTGGGAAAAAAGTCCCGACAATGTAACCTGGACAAATGCAACCGGAACATTTACGAACCAAAATTACGCACCACCGCCATTAACTACAACTACCTATTATAGAAGAAAGGTAGTCGTTACAGGAGTTTGCGCGAGCACGTTGATCAGTTCTTCCATTTTAATAACAGTAGATGCACCACCAACAATTGCCACTGCGGGAGCAACGCAAACATTATGTGCCTCAACTGCTACATTAAGTGCAAATACTCCTCTGACAGGATCTGGCTTGTGGTCAGTTATAACGGGTACTGCTTCAATTACAACAGTTACCAATTTTTCAACTGCAGTTACAGGATTAAGCAATGGAACCAATAAATTTGTGTGGACCATTTCAAACGGCGTTTGCCCTTCCTCCAGCAGTACGGTAACCGTTATGAGAGATATTCCTCCGACCATTTCCAATGCCGGAACTTCTCAAACCATATGTGCATCAACAGCGACTTTAAATGCAAATATCCCAACTACCGGCACTGGCCTATGGTCGGTAGCATCCGGAACAGGCTCTGTTTCTAACACAGCATTTAATAATTCAGCAGTAACCGGGTTGAGTTTTGGAGCCAATCAATTTGTGTGGACCATCTCCAATGGAACATGCCCCTCATCCAGCAGTACGGTAACCGTTACAAGAGATATCCCTCCCACAACTTCAAACGCTGGAATTACTCAAACTTTATGTGCGTCAACAGCTACCTTAAATGCAAATACGCCAACCACAGGAACCGGTTTATGGTCGGTAGCATCCGGCACAGGGTCTGTTTCAAATACAACATTAAATAATTCAGGAGTAACCGGATTAAGTTTTGGTGCTAACCAATTTATCTGGACTATCTCCAATGGAACCTGTCCGTCGTCATCGAGCACGGTTACAATAAA
>JAZKDT010000082.1:0-8065 GCA_040387475.1 Bacteroidota bacterium
GTTTTGTGGGCCATGATGGGCTCGAACCATCGACCAAAAGATTATGAGTCTTCTAGCCTAACCGCCCTTATATGAGGCAAAATGTGCTTTTCTGACTTACAGAAGCAATTTACGAACTATTTTTGAAACCTCAAAATTTTGCTCCGTTACGTATTTGTTACGGTTTTTATTTATTTTATATTGATTTCCGCACAACATGTAATTATTCTACGGAGTGATAGAATTTTTGTGCCTTAACTTTTTATGAATAAGTTTTGCAGCAATTTATTGTAAGGTAATTATTGGCCCTATATAATCATGGCGAATTCTGGAATTAAACTTAAAATTCGCTTTTTGAACCTGACTTATAAAAACTCATCATCAAAATCTAAACCTGGTTTGATTACGGAATGAGTTTTTCACATACAGTCATAAGAAATAGTTTTAAATGTCGTACAGATTATGATTTTACTGGGAAATATCAATGGGGCAAGTCGATTCCTATTACGGTACCATAATCAAATGATTTGTTAGCTATACGTTGAGTGAAATTCTCTTTTAGTGTGGTTATATATTTCAGTTTGACAGACTTGTTCTTGTAAACTCCATTAAGATTATTTAAGTCGTTTAATTCAAGATATAAAGTAAAAGGTTTACAATCCCATTCTAACGGAACTAACTCTCCTTCAGGTTTAATAAAGGAATAATAATCGGTTTCAATTTTATTAACCGCAGTGGTCAATTTTACAGCACCCGGCTTATTTTTTATAAAATAAAAATTATTGTCGATTTTGGTACTATCAGCGCACACGCAATGCGGTGTTAAAGACAATAAAAACTCGGCAGTTCTGGTCGTGTCAGTTTCGTCTATAATCTGAAAAATGTCGCCGAACCTAATTTTTATGTCTTTGCTTAGTCGGTTGGGAATAACAATTGTCGACAATTTGAATCCTAAAAAGGCTAATGAATCAATGATTTGATCTCTATTAATGGTTTGCAAACTATTATCTTGACGATATTGGTCTGTTATCGAAAAAATCTCTGGTTTAATATTAAGGTTATATTCAGCCAAATCATTCACCCATGACTTTAATAAAAAATCAAAGAACTCTTCTTTCGACTTATAATTGTCCATATGCTTGAAAAACGCACGTTCATCAATCATGGAATTGCCAACGCTAATTTTGCTTATATCTTCTTTTAAACGGTCACGCATTTCTACGCTTAATAGCGTAATAAAATTATGCGGATAATTTGATATCAAGCTACTAAATTGATTGAAAACGTTTTCCGGCGAAACACTGGTGGCTTCATTATCTACCCCCGGCTTTGAAAATATGGTAATGATCGTATTGTTGATTTTAAATCCTAAGTCGTCTATCATTATACGATTTAATATATATCGTTCAGATGACTTCGAGCCTATAATGAGATACGCCAAATATTCTAAACATAATGAGACATCTATCTTAAAGATTTCTTTTAAAATAGTGGTTAATTTTCTTTTGGCAGATACTTTATTTGTAATTCCAAAATCGGCACACACTAAATCAATTAAACTGTCGCATACGTTGTCTGCAACCTTTGGATTAATCAAAAACGCGTTTAAAAGCGATATTACCTCATCCTTCTCCCAAAAAATTTCAATATCATCCGATGAAGGGTCTACACCTTCACCTAAAGAAGCGACCTTTGAAAGAAATTCCTCAAAGAAAATCGTCTTAGTCGAGTTAACTAATTCGATATCAAAATGATTGAAATTAGAAATCAATTCCCTGGCAATTTGAATAAAATCATCCTTGGGTTTGTGTGTATATACAATAATAAAAGGAATTTTTCCGCTATTGATTACCTGTTTAACGATTTTTAAAGTGCTTTCAAAACCATCATTAATATCTAATTCCCAATCAATTACCACCAAATCTTTGTTATTTAAAATATACTCTGGCTTCCAACTTTCTTCATATGATTTAAAATGATATATATCGAGATCACATTCACCGTGCTGTCGGAATGATTTGTATAAGCCTTTTGGAATTGTATCATCTAATAACACTGGAGAGCCATCCTTGTTAGGCTTTAGATTTTTTTCGATAATGTCTATTTCCTCCTTTGACATATATGGTTCTATAAACCTATCATCAATACATACCGCAGATCTGATTGATCTTTTTACAATTCTTTTCGCTATATCCGCGAAGGTCAGAGGTGCCGCAACAGGTAAAACTTCACTGCCGTTCGCACTTTCTGCCGGAACGGCTTCCGCCATTTCATTTTTCCTGTCTATAGACATATAAGTTGTTGGTTAGGTTGAATATTCTCCATATTACGTCAATTGGTCTTCGGTGTCTATTTTGTTTTTTCGAATGATAAAACAAGCACCGCTAAGTTTATTGTAGGCTTTGTCATTGGTTGCATATATTTCGTAACCTATTGCACTCAAATTCTTTTTTGCAAGATAAAGACCGATTCCTCTGCCGTCTTTTTTCCTTGTGAAAAACAAAGTAAAAATATCGTCTAAGAAATTATCATCAATTCTTTCACCTGAATTCATTATAGCAATTTCGTCGCCTTTACATTCTATTTTAATTCGGCGATCTTTAGATGGTATCAGCCAATAATTAGCGTTGTTAATAATATTTAGAAAAACAGGTTTTATGATTGAGTCGTACGTGAAAAATTCATAATCTCTGAACTCCTGATTCACTTCGAAGCTTATATCATTAGTTGCAAATTCATTTCTAAAAAACTGTTTTATGTAATCTTCAATTTCTTCCCCTTTGATTAATGATCTTGTTCTTCTGCTTGTTCTATATAGTGGAGTTAATAATTTATAGTTCCCCTCCAAATGCTGAAAAGCACCTTTTAGCTGAATCAAACTTGGTTTGAGTTGAGGATAATTTGTTGAATGGCTTTCGATGTCCTCTACTGCGTCTTTCATCTGAGAATACATAACATTGAACTGGTGGTCAATAATTTCTATTGAAATGCCCAATTGCGCTAACTCCTCGTAATCTTCAAGTCGCTCTTCAAGTTTTTCACTTTGTTCTTTATACCACCCTCTCAAGTAGTCATCATCGACTTCAATATTTAGATTTTTAACATTATTTATAAATCCTCCGATTATATCTTGAATACTTTTGTTTTGCTCTTCCGCTAAATTATCCAACAACCTGATTTTTAGACGGAGATCTTCATTGTTATCGTCTTCGTCAATAGTAAATGCATTGGTCTTAGAAATAAAATCTGAAAGATATTTTTCCTTTTCTGTTTTCAAATCCTCCCGCAGCTGTTCCACGGAATCTTTAATTTGATTGCCGTAACTAGCAAACACCTGATCCAACCGCTTGATATGTTTATTAAACAATTCACGGTATTCAAGTTTAAGGTTTTGAGTGTTTACTTTCTTTCTATTTTCTTCAACAATTAAGAGACACGCTGCAATATCCTGATCTGTATCAATATAGACACCTTGAAATTCCTTAAAAGCCGATTCTTGTTTCTTTGTAAACTTAGTGCCTCTTGGAGCTGTTAGTTTTAAACTTCTATATTGGCTGCGTTTTTCTTCAAATAATGTTAATAGTCTATTGTAATTATTGTAGTTTATTTGAATTTTATCAGCTTCTTCTTTAAGAGCAACCTGAATGCTAATGATATCGTCTTTTAGTCCGACTATCTGTTTCTGATTGTTTTCCAAATTGTCCAAAAACGCCTTTTTTGTTTTGTTGTTCTTTTTCTTTTCGGCTTCTTTCTGTCTTTCAAATTTAGCTTGTATTTCCTTAATTTGAACTGCTCGGCTGCTCGTGTTGTCAGCTTCATTTGAAGATGTCTTCAAATATCGCATAGCAACATCTATGAAAAACGCAATTAAGTCATCGCGGAAGTCCCGGTATGCTTTATTTTGAATAAAGCCTTCTCTACCAGCTTTATCTCTCAAATTATAATTATCCTTTCTGCTGATATCAATATAACCGATGAAGCGCCGGTGGCTGAAAAAGTATTCTCCCGCTCTTTCACTTCTTCTCGTTTCAAACTCTAAAAAATCTGCATCAGGCTTACCGTATGGAAGTATTCTGAAATTGTCTCTATAAAGGTATAACCCCCCAAATTGATCCAATTTATTTTTGATATTTCTAAACTGGTCTTCATCCAGTAAAGAATTCTTATTAGTCCCTTCATATGCACCCCATTCCATCTCAAAAGGTCCGTAAGCAGTCAAACCGGATGGACGGATAGGCCTGAATGAGTGTCTGAAGATCTGATTGAAAATTCTGATTTCGCCTTCAAAGAAGCCATGCTCATCAAATTTGCCTTTTAACCAATGGTCGGCTTCTTTCATTTCCTGTATAGTGAAAAAATCATCTATAAGATCATACCTGCCATTATTGTCATATAAATAAAAATGCGTTTCAAAATCTTTGGTGGAACCGTTCAAGTCATTATGTAAGCCACTTAACGCAGTTCTTATATGCTTAACGGTTATATCTTCGCGCAAATTAATGTTGTCTTTATCAGAAAGCTCTAATAGTTGATCGTGAGGATTGAACACTAAAAAGGATGTACCATGATGATCCCCGGCTAAGAAGGGTTGAATGACCTCGCGCTCTACAAATTCAGGAATGACGATTTTATCTAAGCTGGAAAAGACATTCTGCCTAAGATCCGGTTGTTCTTCCCATCTATCATTTGGGAAATTTAACTTAAATTGATTTACCGCCTTGAATATTTCTGTATTAAACTGATCTATCGAAGCAAATGTAAACAGAGGCAATTCCAAATCGTCGAGGAAGAAATTATAGTTCTCTAAAACCCGCCAATCAATGAATAAGGCCTGTACTGGTTCATGAATCTTCTTTGTTATCATTAATAATGTATTACCCAAATAGGCAACAGATAATCGACCGATGCCTTTCTCACCCATAGGTGGGCGTGGTGGAAGTCCAAAATGTGAAACAATACGCTCGCCTCTTGATTTCGAATCCGTACCAAGTACAAGCCATTTTTCTAAGATGTCATTTTGTGTCATACCGAACCCATCATCTGACAACACAAAGAGTGGCGATCTGTTATCTTTGTAAGAATCTAGAAAAAGCTTACAATCCAAGGTCTTAGCGTAGGCATCATATCCATTTTTCCAAAGTTCGGTGATCGCAGTAGGTAAATCAGCTATTTGCCCCTTACCTAAAAGTTCAATTGCTCGTGCTTTGGCTCTGAATTGAGGCATTTTGTTTGTTTTTTATGATTGTGTTTCCTATCTCTTTCGCCATTTTGGGAGGAACTGCGTTACCGATCATTCGGGCAATATTTCCCTGTCCTTTATTGTAAAAGATATAGTCAGGTTTGAACGATTGCAAAACTGCGCCCTCGCGGAGCGAAATAGCTCTAAGCTGTTCTGGATGACCGTATCGACCATTAGATACACTTACAAATTTTGTAGTTATTGTTGGAGATGGCCTTTTCCAGTGCATGCGACCATATACATCTCCGTGCCCGCTGTGTCTCTTATAGCATTCAAGTTGAAGGTCGGTATTTGCCCATTCGGATCGAGAACCTCCATCTGCTGGGGTTTTAGTCAATCGCTCAATATTTTTCGGAGTAATCGATGCTGCAGAATGGATGAAAGTTGTCGGGTCCTTATGACCTGCTGAGATAGGCGGAAACTTCTTTAAATCTCCAATAGCATTGTAAACGGTTTTAATGTTTACTCTATTTTCAGGTGGTAATTCAACCTTATTTATTAACCGACTTGCAATCAAGATATAACGTCTTCTATTTTGAGGCACTCCTAAATATTTTGCGTTAACTACTTTATCGCTAAAGCTATAGCCCTTCTTTGTAAGAAATGTTTTAAACTTAGACAACGGACTTCCTGCTTTTTTCTCTAAACCTGGAACGTTTTCAATAAAAATAAATCCTGGTCGAAAGAAATTAACAAATCTTTGAAAATCTACTAGCAAAAGTCTGGTTGTTGCTGACTTCTCCTTTTTTGTATTAACACCACTGTAATATTGGCATGGGCTACATCCGACAAATATCAAGTTGTCATCTTTTCTGTTAATATTTAAATCCTTAGCCAAATCTTTTGGTTTATACTTTGATATATCTTTATTTAAAAAAACTGTTCCAGGGTTATTTTTCTCGTATGTATCTTTACATGCGATATCGATGTCAATTCCACCAAGAACTTTGATTCCAGCCTCAGTAAAACCACATGTTACACCACCAGCACCGCAAAAGAAGTCAACGGCTTTTAACTCCGTTGTTAAGACAGGAGTTTCATTAGGATTTTCTTGAATTATTTTAAGTGGTGATATTTCAGGCATAGTAAAACTTTTCGTATTACGAATAAAAAAATATGCCTAAGGTACAAAGAAAATATAAATAAAATTAGTCGCTTATGATCTCTTTTGTTTCAGTGACCATACACATTTAGAGACACTATCTTTTTAATTCTTTAATACATCTGTTTAGTGTTTCCGAAAAAGTAAGCTTATTTAGTTGACATGTCCAAATGTAGATCACCCTCCAACCCGATTCAATTAGAGAACGTTGATGCTTCAAATCATTAATCTTATTTAAATTAATTTTATTAAACCACCAGTCGGTTCTTGTCTTTGGTATAGAAGACTTTACACAATTTTCATGTCCGTGCCAAAAACAACCATGAACAAAAATAACAGTTTTATATTTTGGCATAACGATGTCAGGCTTGCCAGGTAATTTTTTATCATGTAATCGATAACGGAATCCGTTTGAGAATAAAAATTTTCTAACCAGCAATTCAGGTTTAGTATTCTTACTACGGATACGCGACATGTTGAAACTTCGTATTTCTTTGCTGTGATTATCTGCCATTAGAAAATAAACTGGATTTTTAAGAGCTTAATTGCAAACTAGTTTTGTTGTCGATTTCAAAATTAACAGTTTTTATTTATTGTCCGATAACAGCAAAATAAGCCACGGGCTGCAATAGGGTTCTTTACTATTCGTTATGAAACACCTATTCAAATTATTAGAGGTAATCTTAGTCACTACTCCCGCCGCTGGTAGCACTTGGATCGAGTGCAAGATTCTATTATCTTCTAGCCTAACCGCCCTATTATGAGGCAAAATGTGCGTTTCGGACTTAAATAAGCAATTTACGAACCATTTTTGAAACCTCAAAATCTAGCTCTGTTACGTATTTGTTACGGTTTTCCAGAGAAACCAAACGGCATCTTTGTTAGATTGTAAACGATCATTACAGCATTGACAAGTACGTTGGAAGAATAATGGCTGTTGGCAAAAGGCAAACAAAGTCTTTTACAGTTGATATACGATCCTTAACGTGGACTTCATCTACGGTGAAAACTAATCAATACAGGAACTATGAAGAAAGTATTGTAAGTAAAATTGCATTGATTAAAGATGCGAAACAAGTCGGGTTTACTTTAGCTGAAGTTAAGTTTTTGCCCGACAGCTGGGCCGACGATAAGCTAAATACAGCGGATAAAGCAGCTATCTCTCTGCCAAGATCAACGAGATTGACAGCAAAATTGATCATCTACGACAGGTGAAGAAGAAACTTGAAGAAACGATTAAAGATATTGAGAATGGAGATTGTTAGCTAAGTTCAACTGACGATAAGTGCTACGCGATTTTCAGACTATTTAAAAATGACAAAATGGGGATTAAGTGTTCGAGTGTGACCGCGCTCAGCCCGCAATAAACCAAAAGCACTGATTTTCATTGCTTTTGGTTTTATAGTGTGGCGATGAATTGAACACTTAACAATCATGCCTGTCTAATCATTTGCAACTACAGGCAGCGCTGTTTCCTGAAGAGCTGCTGTCTTATTTCGAGCTCACCGAGGTCTCTAAAGCCACAGAGAGTCAAGTCCGCATGCAGCTCAAAGAGCGTAACATGCCGCCCGAAGAATACAAAGGCCAGACACTGCACTCGAAAGGCCTCATGCCTGAAATAGAAGTTCAGGTACGGCTATATACCCCTTACTATTGTAAGGATCAACTCAAAGTTTTCAAGGCACGGTTTAGGCTTCTTATCGTGATACCCAAATACGCGGCCATATCTTCCTTTGAGATAGACA
>JAZKDT010000083.1:0-1667 GCA_040387475.1 Bacteroidota bacterium
CCGTTATAGTTGGGCGCATTTTTGCCAACGCGCACTTCAAGAATGGTCCCCAGAACCTTCCCTTTGTTTAATTCAGGGTCGGCCCAGTCGCCGCGAAGCTGCACACTGGTTGGGATATTCAGAACATATTGATAATTAAAATCTTTCGTTGTTTCCTCAGTACCTTGACGCACTCTAACGTTCCGGGTGGCTGTTTGCGTGCTACGGAATTCATAATTGCCCGCGGGGATATACACTACACCTCCTCCATTGTTATATGCTGCATCAATAGCCGCCTGGAAAGCCGCCCTGTTGTCAAACCCGGGCTTGGCGTTCGCACCAAATTTCAGATCGGTGACTACAAAGTCTGATATAACCCAATCTTTTGTAGGATAAATAGTTTTTATGCTTCGTTGGTTTGCTCGCTGCCTATTAGCTTCTCCCTGAGCATTAGCAGTGGTTGCAACAAACATGGCTATAATGGTAATCATAGCCATTTTACCCAACTTTGAAATTGTTTTTGTGATTCTGAAATTTACCCTGCTCATATTGGTTTTAAGGCTTACCCGGTTTTTGAAATAGTCTTAGCTCTATAATTGATTTAAAGTTCTTTATTTATTTCGCTTCTTTCTAAATCATATTGGCCATTTTCTAAGCTAAATACGCTCCTTGAAAATAAGCAGCCATTGATCGCTTTATTCCTAATGTCAGGCAGGCAATTGCGTTACAATTTATCTTTTTAGGCTAAAAACAATTTGGGCTCAAAGGCGTATGCAGCGTGTTGGGCAAGATAGAATACATAAACAAAAAGGCCTGTAAATCATCAATTTACAGGCCTTAAGGCAATTTTGACATTGTTAAGCGGAATGGACGGGACTCGAACCCGCGACCCCATGCGTGACAGGCATGTATTCTAACCAGCTGAACTACCACTCCGTTTGGGACTGCAAATATAGAGTTCGTTTTTTAAACTACAATATTTTTTTTAAAATAATTACAAGTGTCAAATAATCAGCGTTTTAATTTTTTATGGCGATTTGTGTCTTGTTTTTTGATCTTATTTCTGTACAACTGTGTGAAAAAAAAGACATCCACTGTCTACAAAAACAGAAAAAAGGACACTTGCAAAATCATCAAAACTAATAGTTTTAATAAATTCCTCTAAAAAAACCAGATAATGACACATCAAAGTAATAACATACTTTTCTAAGCGTCTCTATACGTATATCTATCTTACCCGACTCTAAACGAGCTATATTTATATTGGTGTCAGAGTAAAATTTCTCTTGCGTAACCTGGCTTTGCCTGCGTAAACGCTTTATCTGCAACGCTATTTTGCGTTTAAACGCGTTGTCAGAGTTGTCAAGGTATTCAAAATCAGTAAGTAACATAAGTTAGGGGCGTTACGGTTATAATAAGTTACAAGGTTGTATAATTTGCTATCGTAAAGCTAAAATAATATAAAATTAATAATAGTGTATTTTTAATTTCTGACGAATAAGTCATTGCCCCTAAAAATTTATGGCAATACATTTGTAGAAGAAGAACAGAGGCCCTGCAAATACCTATGAAACATTTACACCAGGCGCCACGTATAAAGGTTAGAATTCTCAGACACCCAAGCTGAGGTTTATTTGTTCTTTGTTTTGGGTTTAATCAATAGTTTAAATTAATTAGGGGAAAGGGAG
>JAZKDT010000084.1:0-13342 GCA_040387475.1 Bacteroidota bacterium
TTTTTGCTTGAACAAAAAGAAACAAAAATTCAAGGCAATTCGCCAACCTCCATTTGCCCCGCAAAGGCTTTTCAGAATGGCGGTTCGCTCCGAATTGCCAAATCCAGCCGCACTATTACTAACGTATGCAAAGTGTATAAAAATCATTTATTAAAAAAACAAACGTTTTAAACTTAAGATGATCACTACAATCCCTACTAAAATCATAATTGATTTTGTTGGAATTTTATTAGAAATGTAAGCGGCGATTGGTGCGGCAATGACTCCACCAATAATTAATCCGGCAATGATGGTCCAATGAGTTAAACCAATAATAGTAACAAAGGTGAGTGAACTGGAAAGTGCTATAAAAAATTCGGCCAGGTTTACCGAACCAATAGTGTATCTTGGGTTTCTTCCTCTTGCAATTAATGTACTAGACACTATTGGTCCCCAACCGCCGCCGCCGATGGAGTCCAGGAAGCCGCCAACCATTGCCAAAGGAAAGATGCGTTTGATACGCCGTCGGATCTTATCCTGTTGTATGGCTTTAAATAAAATGATCGCTCCCAATATCAAAGTATAAATTGATACCAAAGGTTTGATCACATAATTATATTGTTCAAAAGATGATAAAATATAGGCTCCTAAAATAGCACCAATAACCCCCGGAATTAATAAACTCTTAAATAGTTTACTATTAACGTTCCCGAATTTTAAATGCATTAAACCTGATACACCGCTTGTAAATACTTCGGATGCATGAACACTGGCGCTGGATGCAGCCGGTGTAATTCCGAAGGATAATAAAAAAGTAGTAGCGGTGACACCATAAGCCATCCCTAAAGCGCCATCGATCATTTGAGCCGTGAATCCTGCCAATATATAAAGGAATATAGACGAATCAACACTTTGGGCAAACTGGTAAGCATACCCTCCTAACATATCCGGCGGTAAAAAATGGCTTAACAAATAACCAAGAATCAATAGAAGAGGGATGGATAAACTATAAGCCCTGATCCTTTTCTTACTGATCTTTGTCTCTTTTAATTTTTCGGGGTGCGCAGCTAAAACAGAAGTGATAGCATTTAATTGTTTTACTTTTTGCGTAAAATCGCCTGACAGGTAACCACGCACTTTAGTTAAGTTATCTAAAGACTCATTTATTTCAACCGGAAATGCCTCTTCAAAGGTTTCCCTGATGCGCTTTGCCAGGGTTGGTGATTTTCCATTAGTTGATACTGCAATTTTCACATGACCTTTTTGGACAATAGAACCCAGGTAAAAATCGCACTGCTCGGGCGTATCGGCTACATTAGACAAGATACGCTTTTGCCGTGCCAGTTTTTTTATTTCCAAACTTGTTTCCTTATTATTAATGGCTACAATCATTAGGTCTATATCATCGAGATCTGTTTCTTTAAAGGAGCGCTGATGAATGATCAGATTTGGGAAATTACTTTGAAAAGCTTTTATGTCTTCAGAAACATGGCTAGCTACCAACATAATTTTAGTAACGGGACTATTATTTAAGATAGCTGATACTTTCTCTAAAGCAACTTTACCGCCGCCTACGATCAGTACATTAAAGTTCTCCAGCTTTAAAAAAACAGGGAATAATTTATTTTGAGTTTGAGTAACCATTGTCCGTATTTTATTTAAAAGAGTACCTCAATGTAATGCCATAGGTTCTCTGGTCTCCCAACACCGCAGCATACTGCCCAGCATTTCCGCCTGCCGGTAATAATTGCTCGTAGTAATTTTGATCTAATAAATTTCTGCTCCATATGATAAAAGAAATACCTTTTGTTGTTCTGAAACCAATACGTGCATTTAATATCGAATAAGCCTCAATATTTAAATACTGTGATGGCGTTGGACTTGAAGAAAAATCAGATCGGTATGAAAGTTCTGAAGCCAAATAAAATCTACCGGAATTTTTTAAGAAGTTTCCAGCAATAGAAAACTCATTTCCCACCGTTCCTGCCCAGTCAGAAATTCCGGGAAGTCTGCCACCTGAAACATCTTTGAAAGCAACTTGTTTACCGTCAACTGTTTTTCCTGTTTCTTCCAAAGGTAATGGTGCGTTTGTAAACTTTACATATTTACCGTCTGTATACGAAACATTGGCGAATAACGACCAGAAGTTCTTAATAGCGATGCTGCTTTCCAATTCAATTCCTCTTACGTTTACTTTTTCTGCATTAGCCAAATAGCCACGATTAATACCTAACTCTGGCGACTGAACGTTTGTTTGAAAATTTGTTATATCCGTATTATACACGGTAAGGTTTAAAGTTGAGCGTCTCACAGGAGATGTTTTTATTCCCAATTCATAATGAGAAACTTCCTCCGGTTTTATAACAGCAAGGTCAAGGTCTGCATCGCCAGATGTTGTAGTTGGCAATCCTGCAACATTTACACCAATGGGTTTATAGGAAGTAGAGTAAGTAGCAAATACACTAACCCTATTATTAAAATTATAGGAAAGCGTTAAGTTACCCGAGAGGTTAGTATTGCTCGCACGTTTTTGATAGGCCTGATCGCTGTATACTGATTTTTTAAGTGCTAATAACTGAGAATTGGTTGTTTCTAATCCTCCGTAAGTTGTTCTATTGTAATCTGCATTTTTTTCGTCATAATTATATCGGATACCCGGTAATATGTGTAAACCTTTAACTACATTCCAATCCACCTGTGCAAAAACGGCAGCACTGGTTGAATTTATATTTGCTTTTGTTTTAATACCATAACCTTCAAACAGACCCGGAGTTTTCCAAAGCGCACTGGTTGAACTTTGTGAAAAACGCCATTGGTCTTTACCCGACTCTTCAGTCCCGGATATACTAACGTCCTGGTTAATGGCATACACGCCAATAACAGCACTTAGCTTCGACGTAATTTGTCCTGAGTATCTGACTTCCTGACTGTACTGCTGATGTTTAGCCGGATTTTGAGACAAACGTAATGCTTCTAAGCCGGTAAAGTCACGATCATTAGAAGGGTCCCAATTCCAAAAAGCCCAGGCCGTTGTAGATGTGATGGTGCCCTTCCCTATTTTATAATCCATGTTTAGTGATGCGCCGCCTATTTCCTGATAGGATTTCCAGGGTGTATCATGATCGATTTTTCTATCAAAAGCATTTGAACCGGGTAATGTATAATTCAGATCTTTGGTAATCGCATCAAACTGACGGTAAGAAGCTCTTTCCGTTGTAACAACACCGGCAACAACCTGAGCATATCCATCTGGTCTTTGTATATTGTAGTTTCCCGAAAGAACAATATTTAATTTATCAGTTGGCACAAATAACAACTGCCCTCTTACTCCCTGATTGTTTAAGGTATTTGTATAAGAATTAGTTTTTATGTTTTGAATGACTCCGTCTCTTTGAGTTCCTGAAAAAGAAATACGTGCAGCAATTTTTTTGGTAATGCCATCAGATATCGTTGCTTTGGCTTGCACATATTGAAAATTACCATAACTTATTTCCGCACTGGCTTCGGGAATAAATGTGGGTAAGCGAGTGGTAATATTAAATGCCCCGGCCGTCGTATTTTTTCCAAATAAGGTGCCTTGTGGGCCCCGTAAAACCTCTATTCTTTCTATATCAATAAAATCGAAAGTAGTTGCAGCGGGACGAGCGTAATACACGCCGTCAACATAAAAACCTACACCAGGATCAATACCGTCGTTGGTTAGCCCATAAGTAGATCCCAGGCCTCGAATGTTTAAGGTCGTATTTCTTGGATTAGATGAATATAACTGAACAGAAGGCGTGAGTTCTTTAACCCGGTTAACATTAAATGCACCTGCATCGTCGGCTTTAGCACCACCAATAACCGTAATGGGTATGGGCACTTGCTGAACCGCTTCTTCACGTCTGCGAGATGTAACAACCTGCACCTCGTTTAATATATTGTCCGGCTCCAATTTAAAATCAATTGCTAATTCAGATGCAAGTCTGATTTCTTTTTCAATTTGTTTGTAACCAAGATAGGTAACCTTCAATTTCAATGGCAGTTCCTGGTTGATCGTAATATTAAATTGGCCCAACGAATCGGTTATAGAACTTACATTGGAACCTTTAATATATACCAAAGCGCCGAATACCGGAGAACCATTTTGATCCTTTATTGATCCAGTAATTTTTTGTTGAGGATTATTTTCGGTAGACTCATTTTGTGCCCAAATAGAAGATGTGATTAGCAATAAAAAATAGAGGTATTTTGTGTTCATAAAATAGTATTGATAAATTTTGTTTAAGAATTGTATGATAAAAAAGTCGTCGTGCCAGGTTGCCCTTCCCGACTTCGCTCGAAGTGACAGTTGGTGACGAACAAAGGCATTTAACAATTACAACATCGTTCAAAATAAACCAGGGTAAATATGTTATGTTTTGGCGACATTAGTTAGAAAGGAACTGATAGTTAGATAAAATAGATTCAAAATCTGGGTGTTGTTTTACCACGTCACCGATCACAATAACGGCAGGCGCTTTTATGTTTTTCTTCTGCGCTATATCTACAATAGTATCAATAGTGCCCAACGCTGTTTTTTGAGTTGGTAACGAGCCGTCCTGTAGCAATGCTATCGCGGTATCACGTTTCCCTTCCTTGGCAAATATCTCAGCGATCTCTTTTAATTTACCCAAACCCATTAAAATGATCACTGTGGCCTTTGTTTTCGACGCCAACAAGACATCCTGTGACAATTGATTGTCTTTAGTTGTACCCGTAATCACCCAAAAGCTTTCGCTCACACCACGGTGTGTTACCGGAATCCCTGCTAAAGCAGGAACGGCAATTGAACTGGAAATTCCAGGCACAACAGATGTTTCAATATTAAAAGCATGTGCATAATTTAATTCCTCTTGCCCACGGCCAAAAACGAAAGAGTCGCCTCCTTTTAAGCGGACCACCTGACCATACTTTAATGCCATTTCTACCAGCAGATGATTAGTTTGATCTTGCGAATAACTATGGCGATGATCGCGTTTCCCGACGTAAATTTTCACAGCATTTTTTGGAGCATAAGTCAACAGTTCTTTATTTACCAATGCATCAAACAAAACAACATTCGCTGTTTTTAGTGCATTCACTCCTTTTAAAGTAATTAATTCAATATCGCCCGGGCCTGCCCCCACAAGTGTAATTTTTGGTGTTATATGATTTTTTTTACTCATGTTATTTTAATTCTAAAATTTGTAATTCTCTATAAGTTTTAACCTGATTTAAAAATGCTTGGGCTTGCGAAAAATAAGTTTCTGCAAATTCTTTAGTTGGTTCATGCTGATTGATCTGAAGGACCAATTCTTTAAAACTTGCCTTCAGTTTAATCTCTTTTGTATCTACTAAGTATTTATCAAAATCGGCGATCAATGTATGATGTGTGTTGACGTGTATTTGCTTATTCAACAATATGGCCTTTGCCGAACTGATAAAAGAAGCATACGTGTAATAAATGCTATCACCAAATTGTCTGTCATCAAAAGCCTCTGCACTCCAGGCTAGTTTTTCTTCCGCTTCAAAAAACAAGGTTGCCACCAAATCAATAATTACCCCGGCACACTCACCTACCCCGATGGCAGTTGAAAATTTCTCATCTGAGCCCCAGTCAGCATACTCAGAATCTTTTAACTTGCTATTATCGCCGAGCGGTTTTAGCAACTGGTAGAAATAATCTTTACCTCGTCGGTCATAATAAGAATTAAAATATTCTCCCTCTCTTGCATTTAATTCAAGATCTTTGAATAAGTTTCTCAATACATCAGGTGCCCGTTTACTGGCTACTTTAATAACTTTCTCCGATATTCTCCCATCACCATTACCCAACGTACCACCTCCCAGCAAAACCTGCAAAGCCGGAACTACATGTGTTCCTACTTTAAAAGAACTGCCATGAAAACCGATCTGCGCCAAACCATGTTGCCCGCAGGAATTCATACAACCACTGATCTTGATCTTGATGTCATGGTTATGAATGAGGTCTGGAAACTCTGCATAAATAACTTTTTCCAATTCCACAGACACTTGTGTGCTATTGGAAATAGCCAGGTTACAGGTATCTGTTCCCGGGCAGGCGGTAATATCACCAACCGAATCAAAACCAGGAGTTGCCAACTTCAGTTGCTTTAATTCATTGTATAAAAAAGGCAGGGAATTTTCCGTTACATACTTTATTAGAAAACCCTGGTTAATAGTTATGCGAATATCTTCAGATGACGCATATTTATTTATAGACTTCACAAGCTTACGGGCAATCTTAGAAGACATGTTTCCCAGCTGAACTTTAATATAAACACCAAAAAAATCAGCTTGCTTTTGTTTGAATGTATTTGTTGCCAACCAATTATTGTAGTCATATCTATTGCCGACGTCCGCTTCATTTTTAGACATGCGGGCGGCAGGAATCGAGAACTTAACCGCATTTAAATTGATCTCATAAGTTTTATTCAGAATTGCTTTTTCCTCTTCATCTATAAACTTTAAAAATGTCTCAACTCCTATCTTATTAATTAAATATTTAATCCGGGCCTTATGGCGGCTTACCCTTTCTCCGTGTCGATCAAACACCCTAATGGTAGACTCTACAAAAGGAATGACTTTATTTTCCGGCAAAAATTCATAAGCTGTTTGTGCCAAAAATGGCTGTGCTCCCAAACCCCCACCAATCAGTACCTTAAAACCACGTTCTCCGTACTCATTTAATTTAGGAATAAAACCGATATCGTGAATGTAGGTTACAGCGGTGTTTAACCTTACGTCCCAGTTCCTGCCCAAATGGCTTACGTAGAAAATAACTAAATAAAGCGTGTGCATAGGGCGATACATCAAAAGGTTCGTTTGGATCAATACCGGCCTCTGCAGATGCAGTTATATTTCTTACTGTATTACCGCAAGCTTCGCGTAGGGTAATATCATCCTGCTCTAGTTTAGCCCATAGTTCCGGTGTTCTATCCAGACTTACATGATGGATCTGAATATCCTGACGGGTAGTCAGATGTAAATTACCGTTCGAGTACTCATCACTGATATCGGCTATACGTACTAATTGTTTGGTAGATATCTTTCCAAAAGGTAATTTAATACGAACCATCTGCACTCCCTGTTGACGCTGACCATAAACACCTCGTGCGAGGCGCAGACTCCGAAATTTTTCATCCGTGATTTTTCCATCTCTGAACTCACGGATCTTTTTGTCCAAATCGATGATATCTTTTTCAATCAGAGCTTTGCCTGAGTGACTGACCAACTCTAATTCTGTTCTGAAACTTCGCATACCTAGTTTATTTTAGAATTAATAGCTGAAAAATAAATGTCATACCAGTCTTGCTTGTCAAGTTCGATACTAACGGCAGACGTAGCATTTTTTATTCGTCTTAGATCGTTACTTCCAACAATCGGAAGTGCTCCTAATTTTAACAACCAGGCAATTGCCAATTGTTCTTCATTGATTCCGTAGATAGCAGAAATACGTTTCAAAGTTGTTCTGATATTAAAGGTAGACTCATCGTGTTTGTCTAGCAACCGACCGCCTGCTAAAGGCGACCACGCTAAAGGGCTGCTATACTGCTGTTTTATGAAATCAATTGTACCATCAACTATAGGTTTTGTATTGATCAGATTTAATTCAAGGTGATTTGTAATGATTGGAATGCTCAATCGCGACTGCAATAGTTGATGTTGATGGACTGTAAAATTGGCAACTCCTACATATCTCACCACGCCTTTTTTAACGAGTGTGGTTAATGCTGAAGCTGTTTCATCAGCGTCCATGAGCGGATCGGGATGGTGTAGCAAAAGAATGTCAATGTAATCCGTTCCCAAATTTTTCAATGAATTTTCTACGCTTTTAAAAATATGCTGTTGACTGCTATCATAGTGGCGCGTTCGAAATTCAGGTCTGGAATCGTCTACTGTATTAATCCCACATTTTGTTGATATAATGATATCTTCTCTTTTAATGCTGGTTTCTTTCAATGCTTTGCCAAATAATGCTTCCACCTGGTAGTTACCATAAATATCCGCATGATCAAATGTAGTGATGCCCAAATCGAGACACACGTGAAGTTTTGCCTGAACTGTTTTATAAGAAATTCCATCGGGATCCTCTAATGCTCTCCAAAAACTATAGATTACCGGCGACACCTGTGGTCCGTTTTCACCTAGACTTATTTTTTCCATATTATATGTGTTATGTTGTTTTAAAATAATTTTATAAAAAAGCCCCACCATGCTACACGGAGGGGCTAAATATTTAATAATATTCTTCCGTTAGCAACATCGACGCCTGCAACAACACATTGTTTTATGGTTTAAAAACTTCATATCTCTTAATTGTATTTTATAAATTAGGTTGTGGTGTTGTTCTTAGATAAGGCTTAATCTCTGTAAAACCCTTAGGGAATTTTGCAGCAATATCTTCTGTTTTAATTGCTGGTATTACAACCACGTCTTCCCCGTTTTTCCAGTTAGCCGGAGTAGCCACACTATAATTCGCCGTTAATTGAAGTGAATCAATTACTCTTAAAATTTCAGTGAAGTTTCTTCCCGTAGACGCCGGATAAGTAATTAATAATTTTACTTTTTTATCCGGACCAATAATTACCACTGAACGAACCGTAAATTTATCAGATGCATTGGGATGTACAAAATCATATAGCTTTGAAACTTCAAATGTTGGATCCGCTATAATCGGATAGTTAACAACCGTATTTTGAGTGTCGTTGATATCCTGTATCCATTTCAAATGTGACTCTACCGCATCTACACTTAACGCAATTACTTTTACATTTCTTTTTTCGAATTCGGGTTTGAATTTAGCAACGCTTCCTAATTCAGTAGTACAAACCGATGTAAAATCGGCAGGGTGGCTAAATAGTATTCCCCAATTATTACCTAAATATTCATGAAAATTTATTTTTCCTTCGCTTGATTCTGCTATAAAATCGGGTGCGGTATCTCCTAATCTGAGTGACATATTTTTTAATTTAATGATTAATAATTAACTAATTCTTTTTTAAGTACAGTAGGTCTTGCTTCGTCTTTAGAGAGGTTTACTTTTTCATTCACCAATGAGATAAATAATTTATTCTTTAAAATATAATCTCTGTGTTCAATAATGTGTTTCAGATTTACTCTGCCAACGACGTAATGATAATCTTTGCCTGTATATTTTTCTTCGATCTCATCAAATGCAATCCGTTTAAGATCTTCCGGCGAGTTGTATCTAAAATACACATCAATAACTACATCATTTGTAAAAGACGGCGCATACTTTTGAGCATATTTTTTAAACTCATACTTATATCCGTGTGATAAAGCGGATATATCCGATAATACAGCTGCTCCCGTTGGATAGCTTCCAGCACCTCTTCCCTGTAGGAACTGCTCGCCCGAAAACTTACCTTCAACGATCACACCGTTAAATTCATTATCAACATTAAACAAATGATTATGTTCTTTAATAAAACGAGGTGTTACAAATACACTTACTTTATTATCTTCTAAACGCTGAATAATAGGAGTTAATTTAATTTTATACCCTTTTTCGGAGGCATACTTAATGTCATTTTCATGCAAAGTAGTAATGCCAATATTCAAAACTTCTTCGGGTTTAATAATCAATCCAAAAGCATGCAATGCAATAATGATAGCTTTGAACTTAGCATCAAATGCTTCTACATCGTTAGTAGGATCCGTTTCTGCAAAGCCTTTATCCTGCGCTTGTTTTAAAGCCTCTGCATAAGATATTTTTTCCGTGATCGTTTTTGTGAGGATATAATTGGTTGTGCCGTTAAAGATTCCTGACACTTTTTCGAGCTCTTCATTGTCAAAATATTCTTCTAATGAACGAATGATTGGAATACTACCGCACGCTGAAGCTTCATATAATAATGACACATTATTTTCTTGTTGCAAACGGTATAACTCTTCCAAATGTTCCGCTAAAAGCTTTTTATTGGCAGTTACCACGTGCTTACCTTTTTTCAAAGCTTCGCTTACTATTAAAAAGGCTTCATCAGCATCATCAATTAACTCAACAACTACATCAATTTCCGGGTTATTTAAAATTTCCCATTTATCAAATGTGATCAGCTCTCTAGCGATTGTTCTCGGTTTATTTTTATCCTTTAACCCAATTTTCACGATGTCGGCTTTAAAACCGGTGCTGTTATTTAACACATGATAAAGCCCTTGCCCTACGCAACCGAAACCGAATAATCCTATTTTTAATGTTTTGCTCATAATTTGTGTTCTGTTTTTTATTTCCCGTATGCCTGTCAGAATACGAAGATTTAGTTTGTATTAATTCGTTGCTAGTTCGTTTAGTTGTTCTTTATTGTTTTTTTCATAAAATTGCTGAATATGTTCTGTCAACTGTTTTGTTTCTATTAAAAAACCATCATGACCGTATAATGAATCTATTTCAGCATAAGCAGCCTTTGGAATATATTTAGCTAAAGTTTGCTGTTCGCTCAAAGGAAACAAGAGATCCGATGTTACGCCAATGATTAAGGTTTTTATTTTTATGGCATTCAAAACCGTTTCTGCACTATACGCTCTTTCCCTGGCCACATGATGCGAATCCATCGCTTCTGACAACCTTACATATGAATATGCATTAAAACGTTTCACTAATTTTTCTCCCTGGTAACGCTGGTAGGAAGCTGCCGCGTGATTATTAGAATTATTAGCACCTGTATTTTTTTGAGTTGCATGGTAGGTGTTGTAATTCCGGTAGCTTAATAAGGCAATACTACGGGCGGCCTGCAAACCTTTTTCACCTCCATTGGTGATATTGCTAAAATACGTTCTATCGGCTTTAATAGCCAAACGTTGTGATTCGTTAAAAGCGATGCCCCAGGGCGAATGCTGGGCGTTGGTAGCGATCAATATTAAATTATTGGTAATGTCCGGTTGTTGCAACACCCACTCCTGTGCTATTTGTCCGCCCTGTGAGCCACCAATTAAGGTATGAACCGTTTCAATACCCAAATATTCTTTTAAAACATTTAATGTATTTGCCATATCTCTGATTGTAATCTGTGGGAAGTAGCTAAACCAGTATTCGTTAGTATCTGCATTGATACTTAAAGGACCCGTTGTTCCGTAGCAGGACCCGAGGTTATTGGCACAAACAATGAAATAATCACTTGGATTGAACAGATCATTCTCTCCAAATAATCCAGGCCACCAGTCAAACACATCACTGTTGGCAGTGAGTGCATGAGCAACCCAAATCACATTACTTTTATCTGCATTGAGCTTGCCGTAGGTATTGTATGCGATCTCTAATTGAGGAAGCGATAAACCACTTTCCAATTGAAATCTTTTTTTATGTGTATATATCTTGCTGCTCATGATCTATGTTGTCTTAAAAGAACCCAGGATGAAAACTCTACAAAACACCCTGAATTCTTTACTGACTTTAACTAATTACTAAATATGGATTCTGAAAAAATTAACTGTTTATTTTCTGTTGCGGTTAATATATTAACATTACTTACTAGTCGCTTGCTGTGTGCTTCACTTGAAAAAGGAAAAGAAACGCCGCCTCGTTGCGTAAAGCCATAACTGGCTTGCAATATTAAAAAATGACGGTGGCTCCCTTCGCCAATTAAGTTTGTTTGAGCCGCTATTGTTGTATTTGTATATTTATTTGAGTTCATGACGTTTGTTTTTAATGTTGTTGAAATAAAAATTTAAGCTGACCGTATTCTGAAAATGAATACATCAATTTTGCCTTGGGTTTGCCAGGGATAAAATTTTCGGGAAGATTAAAACGAAAAAATTAGCTTAGCACATGCACCAACAGCACATACAACAAGCCATCATGAAAATGGTAACGAATACCGAATTAACTACAGTGTTTGCATCCAATTGTGCAACTTTTACTTTTGTTTTTGAATTTGTGTGTTTCATTTTATTTTTTGTTTTTAATTTATTTTCCTCCGTTTTACATCGGAGTAGGAGTTGGCACCTGTTTTCCAATTTCGCGTTACCGAAACTTTTAGTTGGTTGCCAGTGGGTCAGTGAGCCTATTCTCTCGCCACTTCTTAATAAATTAATACACACATGGGTGGGTAGTAATTCGGGACAAATTTAAAGGATTATTATTTATACTTCCAAATAAATCTTCATTTATTTTACAAATCCTTGATTTTCTTAACGATGCGGAGCATCGCGAAATAAATTTGCTGGCATAAATTTTACTTTATTCTTGAAAAGCCAAAAATATGAGAACAATTAAATTAGTATTATATATCTTATTCGTTGCCGCAGGTTCATTCCTTTTACTCTCAATCGTCAAAGCTCCGGATGATAGAGATATTGTTGTGGTAAAACCATTCGATCTGCAAAAATATCTAGGGAAATGGTATGAGATTGCAAGACTGGATTATAAGTATGAAAAAAATCTTGACAATGTAACTGCCACTTATTCTTTAAAAGAAGATGGAACCGTGAAAGTGGATAACAAAGGCTATAATTATAAAAAGGAAAAATGGGAAGAAAGCGTGGGGAAAGCGAAACCTGTAAATGATGCGAATGAAGGTAAATTAAAAGTGTCATTCTTCGGGCCGTTCTATTCTGATTATAATGTCATTGCTTTGGATGAAAACTACAAATATGCACTGGTGGCTGGCGAGAGCAACGACTATTTGTGGATACTGTCAAGAGAAAAAACAATTCCTGAATCTATTAAGACCGATTACATTAAAAAAGCCCAAAACCTGGGCTATAAAACAGAGAATCTTGTTTGGGTTAACCACGATAAGGACTAATTTGGTTGCCCAAAATAAACATACGACCCAAAATGAGGAATTTTCTCCGCAACATTATCTAAAAATCACTTTGAATTGCAGGATTTTGGCGTTGGTATCTTATTTGTTCTACTCTAAATGAACCACTAAAATATAATATTATGGAAACTGAAAAAATAGACGCCATCAACTCTGTGATCGTGATTAACCACGATCGTGAAGAAGGCTACAAAAGAGCATCAGAAGATGTAAAAGATGAAGAGCTTAAAAAATTATTCTTACAATTTAGTAACGAAAGCGCTCGCTTCTCTGAAGAGTTAAGACGTTTTGTTCCTAATTCTGAAGAACCTGAAAGAGATGAAACTAAAAATACCGGAAAATTACACCGTTTATGGATGGATATTAAAGCGGCTGTAACCGGAGACCAACGCGGTGTCATTTTATCATCTTGTGAATTCGGTGAAGATCATGCAAAAAAAACATACGATGAAGCATTGGCTCATCCGGAAGAGTTACCTTTAGGTGCTCACGAAGTACTTACCAAACATAAAGCGGCTATTCAAAAAAGCCACGATTTGGTGAAATCTTTAAGAGAC
>JAZKDT010000084.1:13352-18247 GCA_040387475.1 Bacteroidota bacterium
GACGCTGAAAAGAATAAATAATGTCTAAAAGCGGTTTTGCCTCGTGCAAAACACCCGTAAGAAATCATTTTCTTACAAACAAAAAAGCCTCCCATAGGGAGACTTTTTTGCGATTAAAAACTAAATAACTAAATTAACATAAACCAAAAAACAAAACAACTATGAACGACAAAGCCCACACCGTACTGGTAATTGAAGATGAAGATTTTATTTCAACGATGGTATCCCGATCTTTAAAAGATGAAGGCCATAATGTAATTATTGCGAGTGATTATAAAAGCTCGATCGTAATCTTGGATACCGAAGCAATTGATCTTGTTATTTCCGACGTGATGCTTCCGTTTACCGGAGGGTTGGATATGGTTGATTATGTGAGAAACCATAAGCACATTTCAAAAACACCAATCATCCTGGTAACAGGAATGGACAAAGATGTGTTAGCAGCGAGTTCAGTTAAAGCCAATTTTATTATGTCTAAACCATTTGAAATGATCGAACTAATGGATAAAGTAAATGAATTGTTAGGTGTTGAGCAAGACGTTTAAAAGTCAGTCAATAATAATTCACAACGCCGGGCAGTAGTCCGGCGTTTTGTTTTAAAGTATAAACCGTACATTTACGCGTGCTAAAAAATATTGGTAAACATCATTTTCTGTTACATCTCATCGTATTTATCTGGGGCTGGTCGCCCATTCTTGGAAAAGGTATTAGCGCCGATGCACTAAAACTCGTTTGGTTCAGAATAGCCATTACCATTTTCCTGATGGCTTTCTATTTAATTTACATTAAAGCAGATCTTCGTATCTCCTTCAAAAAACTGTGGCAGCTCACCGCCGTTGGGCTTATCATCTGTGTGCATTGGTTATGTTTTTATGGTGCCATCAAAGTTTCCAATGTTTCCGTTACCATGGCCGCATTTAGTACGGGTACTTTATTTACGGCTATCACTGAGCCTTTGATCTATAAACGTAAATTTATATGGTATGAATTAGCCATTGGCCTCATCATCATTTTTGCTATCGGGCTTATTTTCTCAGTAGAGATAAAATACGGCATGGGAATTTTGCTAGGTATTTTAGCTGCCTTTACTGCGTCCATATTCTCCGTATTAAATGGCGTATTGATCCAGGATACGAAAGAACCGATCTCCTCCCCTGTTCTGTCGTTCGTAGAATTAAGCATGGCTCTGGTTGGCCTGAGCATCTTTCTTCTATTCAACGGTAGCTTTACTGGCTCCTTCTTTAACATCAGCGGGCAAGACATTGTATTATTATCTCTTTTGGCAGGCGTTTGTACGGTATATCCGTTTATTGCCAGCGTGAATTTAATGAAGCATTTATCACCTTACACCATTAACCTGACAGTTAACCTGGAAGGGGTTTACGGGATCATACTGGCCTGCATTTTATTTAAAGAAAATCAGGATCTCTCCATCACTTTCTATGTAGGTTTTGGAATTATCCTCGCTGCTATCTTTTTAAATGCTTTATTAAAACAAAAATTTAGTAAAGCGTAATCTTTCTCATTTCATGCGTAAGCGATCGCAGTGGAATCCTTTTTATCGCCTTTACAAATAGATTGCAATGGAAAACGCGACCGCACTGTATCTTTGTGCCGGCATGCCCAAACGTCCTTGTATATTAATTTTGACACAAAAAACTACCTGAATACCATTTTAAACCATAAAAAGTTACCTTTGCAACCAGAAAATAAGGTCCATGCAATTTGAACTTAGTTTAGACTATTTAGAGCAGTTAAAAAGTGCCATCGCTCAAAAAGATGAAAGCACTCTTAAAGCACAACTTGAAGAGTTGTATGCTGTGGATATTGCGTTAATTTTAGACAGGCTCGATATTGATGAGGCTAATTACCTGTATGATCTTTTAGATGAAGAACTAGCTGCCGACTGTTTATTGGAAATGGAAGAGGAAAAGCGGGAGGCGTTACTTTCAACCTTTTCTACCAAAGAAATTGCCGAACAGTTAGATAATATGGATTCCGATGATGCGGCCGACGTTATCAACGAATTACCGGAAGAGATCCAGGATGAAGTTTTATCTCACATCGAGGATATTGAACAAGCCAGCGACATTGCTGATTTGATGAGCTTTGAGGAGGGAACTGCCGGCTCCTTAATGGCAAAAGAGTTAGTGAGCGTATACGCACATGAAACCGTAAGTGCCTGTATAGATGAAATAAGAAGACAAACAGAGAATGTAGATGTACTGTATGCTGTATATGTGGTAGACGATAACGAAAAATTAATCGGGATGTTATCCCTTAAAAAATTAATTGTATCGCATCCCTTAGCGCGTGTAGAAGAAATATTTGACGGAGATATTATCTCTGTAAAAACATCGGCATCAAGTGAAGAGGTTGCTGAGCTGATTCAGAAATATGATTTGGTTGTACTACCGGTTGTTGATCAGCTGGGTAGGCTGGTAGGACGAATTACGATTGATGATGTAGTTGATGTGATGCGTGAAGAAGCTGAAAAAGATATTCAGTTAATGAGTGGTATTACCGACGATGTTGATAGTAATGATAGTTTATGGCGCTTATCACGGGCACGTATTCCCTGGCTACTCGTTGGAATGTGCGGTGGTATTGTAGGTTCCAGAATTATTGGTAGTTATGAAGACCAAATTCAGCTGCGTCCGGAAATGGCATTCTTTATTCCTTTGATAGGCGCAACCGGCGGCAATGTGGGCGTTCAGTCATCGGCTATTATAGTGCAGGGATTAGCAAACAATACATTAATTGCCGATAGAATTGCACCCAAGTTATTAAAAGAACTAGGCGTTGGTTTAATTAATGGCTTGATCTGCTCAAGTTTGATATTAGGTTATAATTTATTGATCAGCGAATCATGGGCATTAGCCGCAACCGTAAGCGTGGCCTTATTTACAGTTATCATCTGCGCGTCATTTTTAGGAACTTTTGTTCCGTTAACCATGAACCGTTTTAAAATCAACCCTGCGTTAGCAACCGGGCCATTTGTTACAACGTTGAATGATATCATCGGAATTTCTATTTATTTTTTAGTAGGACGTTTGCTTTATTCAGTTTTCTAAAATGCAAACACTTCAACAACTTCTTTCCGGAGAATTAAAAGGAAGTAAAACACTTCAACTTTCCTGTGAACTTACCCTATTTCCTAATGAAATTTTTGATCTGGCCGATACGTTGGAAATTCTTGATCTATCCAATAATAAACTCTCACAGCTTCCAGAAAATTTCTGTGATCTTAAAAAACTGAAGATCGCTTTTTTTTCAGATAATGATTTTGTCGAATTTCCAGCGGTTTTAGCTCAATGCCCGAGCCTTACCATGATTGGCTTTAAATCCAACAAAATAAAGCTCGTCCCCGAAAATGCGTTTCCGGTAAACCTGCAATGGCTCATCCTCACTAACAATTTTATTGAAAGAATTCCTCACAGCATTGGCCTCTGCAGTAAATTACAAAAGGTAGCCTTTGCCGGAAACAACCTTAAATCGTTACCGGAAGAAATGGCCAATTGTAAGAATATTGAATTACTGAGAATAGCTGCAAACCAATTAACCGAATTCCCACAATGGCTTTTAACACTGCCTCGTTTATCGTGGCTGGCTTATTCAGGAAATCCCTTTAGCAAAACCATACCAGTTAAAGATGAATTGCCTGTTATTTCCTGGAACGAGTTAACTATTCATGAAATACTTGGACAAGGTGCTTCAGGAATTATATCCAAAGCAACCTGGAATAATTTAACTACAAAAAAAGAAGTGGCGGTTAAAGTATTTAAAGGCGAAGTAACCAGCGATGGTTTTCCGGAGGACGAAATGAATGCCTGTATTACTGCGGGTAATCATGAGAACCTGGTAGCAGTACTTGGAAAAATAAAAAACCATCCTGAACAAAAACCGGGACTGGTTTTGGAATTGATTCCACCAACATTTAAAAATCTGGCAGGTCCACCTAGTTTTGAAACATGCACCCGTGATACTTTCAAACCAGGTACCGTTTTCACCTCAGAGTTGATTTTGAAAATTTGCACCTCGGTTGCGCTTGCCTCATATCATCTTCATCAAAAAGGAATTATGCATGGCGACCTGTATGCGCATAATACCTTATTTGATAAAGAGGGAACTACAATTTTTGGTGATTTTGGTGCGGCAACCATTTACGCTCAATCGGATGCAAACGCCACCTTATTAGAACGATTGGATGTGAGAGCTTTCGGGTGTTTCATGGACGATCTTTTGAATCAGGTTGATAAAAATAAAACAAACGAATCTCTGTTCCTTTGTTTATCGGGATTAAAAACAGCTTGCTTAAACGAGGCAATCAGTAATCGACCCTCGTTTTTTGAACTAAAAGAAATGCTTCTTATTTTCTAAAAGAATTAAAGCGTTTAATGGCTACAAGCTGATCGTAATAAGTACCACGCTGTCGGTGATACACATAGATCGTATAATCATTCTCCGTTTCCCAATGATTCCCCTCAGATAAAGTTTCATCACCGCCTTTTTTTTCGTCTTCCAAATACACATATGTATAATTATAATATCCCTGCTTTACATACAGGTCACACTCATAACCCATTTTTTTATAATTATAGGTCATACGATTCGATTTGTTTAAACGCCACTCCGTAAATTTACCGAGCACATAAAAATTACCGGAGGTTTGAGTTCCGTATGGAAGAAAAAAATGAATCCATGCATAATCCGCTTCCAGACTGGGGTTATTCGCCATATCCTGGTTTTTGATCAGATAACCGCCGTTAAGATCATTGTAAAAACTATAACTTTTAAATGTTCGTATCTCATCCGTTTTTAAGTCGAGGTGGTATTTGTACGAACTGTCTCTTGTAATATTAGCTACACGCTCGGTGTAAGTTCTTAATGAACGG
>JAZKDT010000085.1:0-5590 GCA_040387475.1 Bacteroidota bacterium
TCTCTTGCCCTTGCTCATTTTTGAATCCATATAAATTTGTTTTAGGATCTTTGAAATCCAGAAACGAACTGATCATATGATACCGGTCGCCTGGTTGCGCAACTGTAACGTATATTATAAAACAAAAGACTGATGATAGAATTTTTTTCATGATCTTTTCAGTTTAAAATTTCGGGGGACGGTTCTTGCTTTTTGCACGGAATAAACGCCTGCTATTCCAGTACAGGTTAACACTCCGGCTTTCTTTTCCGTTCCACTTCGTGTTACCATTACCGTAAATTACAACCCCATACTGGCGATCATTTATAAATCTGGCGTGATCTGTCTTTTGCCCTTTGTCTGTATACTCTTCCCAAATTCCTGTTCTCTTATTGTTTTTATTGTACTTACCAATAATTTTTAGTTTACCATTTCGATAGTATTCTTTGTAAACTCCTTTGGCGTTGGCCCTGTAACCTACGTTTTGAATGATGTAAGGGTATCCGGTTTGTGGATAATATTCGATCCACCGGCCTTGCTGTTCATAGTTGTACAATCCTTCAAATACCTTGATCCCGTTAGCTGTAATAAATTCCCAGTAACCGTTTATTTTGACTTTCCTGTCAATTAACTCTATTTTTTTACCGCAGGGCAGGGTTACAAATAAATGGCCGGTTGTGTCTGTATACTCATGCCATTTAAGTTTAAGTTGCGAAAGCGACGAGTATCCATAGGCTTTATTGTTGGCAATAACGTGCGTATGTGTCTTTGCTTTTCCGTTATCTTCCCATTTATTGGCGATCTGCCCGGTAATGTATTCCGTTTTTCTAGAAAGATCAAAATGCTTGTAGTAGTCAATTCTCAAATGATCGTGCGCGCTAAAATATTCAAATATCGGAAAGATGAGACTTATTTGTAAACTCGAGTCTTTAACTTTTCGCGGATCCGGAACTTCACAAATGGGGAGCCCCTTGTAATAGTAATACATATCATATTCTTTATGACGACTGTACATCCGCTCCGTGCTGTCAATACCATCGCGGTCGTGGTACTGCCCGATGATAAAGGATTTTTCTTTATCAAACCTCGAGTCAAAAGCGTTGGTTTCGCTTCCGTTCACAAAATATTTCCGGCTTGTGATAGCACCTGTAGAGTCATAAGTTAAATGAAGACCCCTTGGCATATTATCCACAAACAATCCCGCGCCGGCAAGTTGTTTATTGGAATAATACGTAAACCAGGCGCTGCATTTCAACGTATCACCGCTTGTAGCAATAATATAATAACCATATTGTTTTAAACTTTTGTCGGGGTATAACGTCACGTGCTTTTTTAAAGTTTCAAATTTTTCAAATGGATATCTTTCATTTACGGCCACCCGGCCGGTCATGTCTTTTTTTACGATCAAACTCACTTTACCGACGCTATCAAAATCGTAACGGGAGTAGGGTGGATCGCTTTTAAAATAGGAAGATGTACTCTTAAATTCAACCACCCTTCTTTGCAGTGTTCCGCTTTTGTAGAAGAATTCGCTTACGCTGTTCATGTCAGTGGATGCCGTATCAAATTTGACACTCCCGTCTTCATAATTTTCTGTTCGGGAATAGTGGTGGCTTTTATCCGTAATGCGTAACTGGATATGCCCGTTCTTGTGCCATTGGTAAGAGGAGTAGCCGTATCTGTCTTTCAATCTTAAATAAGCAACCTTGCCGTTTTCATAAAATGAAATCGAATCGCAGGTTTCCTGTGCAATGCCTGCAATTTGGATGAAGCAGATGTATAAGATGATCAGTCTGGTTGTCATGCTCGGTACTTTTCCTGGTCTCACTTTACTATCGCTTGGTGTCAGTCAGTTATTCAAAATATAAAGTGTTTGGTCACACTATTAATTTCTTGTCTCATATGTATGCAGCCCGAACAAGTATATAAAGTCCCTTTTTTGCCCATCACAAATTTTATCATGTTGAGTTCCTGCACCGTTAATTTGAGCCCCGTTTGTTTTAGCTGGTATAGTCCGTCAACGGCATAAACCTGTTTTTCTGTGTTGGTAGATTGAAGCCATTTCAACAGTTCTTTTTTGTCTTTATATTTCACTAACTCATTTATCAGTTTCCTTCCGGTGGGATTCTCTCCCGTATTGCCGCAATTTAGCCCATATACAAAGTCATCAACGAAAAGTTCACGGTCGTTAACCTCTGCTCTGAAAATCTCCTGAAATGACCTTTGGAAAATAGTATAAATACTATCGTTTCTAAACTTATCAATGGTTTCATAGTAAGGTTCCCAATGACCCGCAATTTTTTTATTTTTCTTTTCGCTTAACTCATAATACAGAATTTTTTTTTCGGATGTTATGAGTCTTAGTCGAAACGTGTAAACGGAGCTTACATCGGTATTTTCTTTGTCAGGAATGGATTTTTCAAAATAAAATACGCCTTCTTTGTAATCCGGTGTTAAGTCGCGCAAAACTACCCAATGCGCGCTAATTTGCTTGCTTCGGCTAGGCAGGTTATCGGCATATTTCTTAAAGGCGGTAAAGTTTTTTGTTTTAAGAATTTTGTTTACTTCCACCTGAATCTGGCCAATGACACTAACAATGCATAGAAGTGTAGCTAATAATGTCAGTACGGGTCTTTTCATAAGCATCATGCAGGCTTTTAGTAATAGCTTGCTTTTTCTAAGACTAATTTACGCATTTACGGGCAAATCCACAAAGGTTGTGTGTGCGTGTTGTTATCAGATCGATTTAGGCTGTTATTGCAGCCCCTACGGCTTATGTCTTTTTCTGATAAACCACCAGTATAAATTCAAACCAACTTTTAGGTCGTAAGAGTTTAAATGATAGTGGTTGGTAGTCAATACCAAATTATCTGTTCTTTGCTCAGATATATTTTTTGTACTATAAAGTGCTGCAACATTTACATTGATGGCAAAATGTTTTCTTTCGCCCCATTTGATGATAAGGCCTAATTGAGGACCATAGGAATAATAGTTACGGCTTGATTGGAGTATGCTATCTTTAGAGATACCACGATCCCACGTATAGTTGGCTCTGCCGGCTCTGTAATTTAAACCGGTGTATAAGGCTACGCCCAATCCTTCCCGTATCGTTTTTAAGTTATAATAATAGTTGTATGAAAAATACAGGGCATCATCACGCCCATAGTAATCGTCTGATTCTCTGTTTCTCGGATCATTCTCTCCAAAATAATGATCGCGGTGATCCTGTGTACCATAATGCATGCCGTCTATGCTGATCGAATGATTTTTTAAAAATCCAAACTCCACACCCAGTAAATAATTAAAGCCGCCTGAGTTTCCTAATAACCAGGGTAGAATCCTGGCTTTGATGCCAATTGTTTCGTATGTCAATTTTGGAGCAAATGGCGTTAACTCTGTAAAGTCAAAGGTGGCTTCTTTAGTTTCAGAGGCTTTCTGGCCCGGTAGATCATGTTTTGGAAAATTGTTCTCGATAATGATGCCATTTGGAAGCGTGTCTATCTCCAATTGAGCAAACAGGGTTGCGGTAGCCAGAACAAGATATAAAGTGAATTTGTTTTTCATAGCAGGCTAACAGCAAGTCTGTCTAAATTTCAAGTTTGATGGTAATCTTTTTATGCAGCAACCGTTAGTTAAAGATACTTCTTTCTTATTATTTTCCATACCGGCTCTTTCATCGTTAAGGGCATTATTTCCAGTTTTCTTTTCTTAAAACATACCGTCGGTCTATACAGTTGTCTTCAACGTTAAAAAACTCTTTTTTAAGTGTAAAATACTTATTCAATATGTTTATTGATTTTAGATTATCAATGCATACGTCGGCAGTTACCAGTTCTGATTTCAGCTCAACAAAACAATAATCAATGAGGCCTTTCGCTATTTCGGTCCCGTAGCCGTTACCCCAGAACGTTTCTATGATACGATAAGCAATTTCATCTTCCCTTTCATCATTTTTTAACACGCCACAAATTCCAATGAGTTCATTGTTGCCCAGTTCGCACAGGCACCATATTTTGGTGTCCGATGATTTTTCCAACTTGATAAGCTCTGTCAATTTAGCAATGCTTTCTTCCTTGTTAAATGGTTTTTGAGGAATCGGATTCATGACATTAGGATTACTCATTAACTCAAAAAATGCCGGTAAGTCATTTTCTTCCAGTTGCCTTACATAAAGTCTTTTAGTCTCAAATATCATGTGATGGTTTGTTTGTTGCTAAGTGCATTCTTTGTCGATCGGCTGTTGTGAGTCATGTCATTTATCAATGACTTTACTAAACTCCTCTACCTCGTTAGTCGTCAGCTTTATGCAATCTGGTGTGTTATATTCGGGATTCACCAGATCCAGATAGAACTGGTTTACTCGCTCAGGATCGGGCGAACAACCTGAAGTATACCAAAATTTGGTAGTGTCCTTCATGTGTCGTCTCAAAATATTTTTAATTTCCGGATTTTTCCTTTTCGCCAGCGCCCAATAGGCGTAAGCACGAACAGATGCTGTATCATGGTCTGTTAAGCTGATCAGTTCTTTATCTGTGGCCTTTGCCTGGAGTTTTTTAAAATGTCTGTAAACTGTAGTTTCAATGCCGGCATATCCTATAGCTGCATCATGAACAACAGCAAATAGAGCTAAGGAATCTACAATGGGTTGTAGGCTGTCGCTCAGCACAATTTTGGTGATGGGGCTTATGACTGGAGTGTCTCGTGCCGGTTCGCAGGAATTTAAAGATAAAAGAATATAAAAGCTTATTGTTTGAAGGAGGGACGTTCTCATTGGCTTACCGGTATTGGTTTGTAGTTATCGGCAGTGCGGCGAAGCACTTCGGTTAAACACTCATAACAAAGCTAGTCTCTTTTCAGACATTTACAAAATGAAATAACCGTGATAATGCAAATTTAAAATTTATAAATGAACGATACCAAATGCCTCAATTGAATTTAGCTTCACTTGTGCGGCGCCACTATATGTCAATCTGTATCGATTTCTATCGGCCGCGCTGGAAGTAAATGAGTGAGCCAGTCCACGATTGCTTGTCCGGATTGGCCGCCAAGAATAATTAATTCTTTTCTTTTTCCTTCAAACGTTTCTATATAAATTTTTCCGTCATGCGGATAATTTCCCATTCCCCATTTCTTTTTTGGATCATGATAGATACGTTTTATATCGCGGATGTGGATTCTGAAATTTGCTTTATTATCACTTAAAAATTGATTGCTATGCAAGTCTGTCTCTTTGATGTTTGTAAAGTACTTTGCTTTAAGATAGCGATATGGGTTTGATAAATCTCCTTTAACAACCATTTCTCTGACAAACGGTTCTGCATAATTTATTCCGGTAATTAAATCAGGACTGCCTTCCACTGCAATTAAGCCATTTCCCTGAATGCCTATGAGATACTCATTTGTAATTAAAACTAAAAATGTTCTATTCAAGATTAATCCGTAGTATTCCATAGCAATGAAATGGTTATGCCGTCTCAAAGGAAAATCCTTCAGCGTCAGTTGCATGATGGGCTTGTCAGGTAACACAGAGTAAAAGTGGTTTGCTATTAATAGTTTTTGAAAACTCTTAACAAAGATAACTGTTCCATGATATTTACAAGACAAATTATGG
>JAZKDT010000085.1:5627-10235 GCA_040387475.1 Bacteroidota bacterium
TTTTCAGACGTAACGAAATAACTCCTTTTAGCTAAACAGATGTTTCGTTCATGATGAGCTTGAGCTTCCCGAATCGCAAAAACACTTTTGTGCGGGCTTACTCTATGAAAATAAACTTCAGTTGGTTTTCGTTTACCTGCATGTACCGAAAGAGGAATGCTTTCTCGTCAATTGCCATTTTTAAAATGATGTTATTGTCTACTGTATTTAAAGTCCAGAAACCTGCGCGTATCCATTCCTGTGGTTTTTTTACAAAGTTGTCTAAGAAAAATTTGTTGCCACATTTGGCGTACCAATGATGTTCTTTTAAGTCGCCATTTGATTTGAAATGAAAATTACGGTATGTATCATCTTTCCTAAAAGTAATTGTATCGCCAGGCTTTATGCTGTCAACAAGCAGATTAATTCTCCATTTGGTTGAAAGGTTCTTTTTAGTTATTGGCTGGGCAAAAGACTGGAATGACAGGAGTGTCAAAGTCAACAGATATATAGTCTTAAGATAAAAAGTCATTTTTAATTCAGTTTCACTTTAGTTCCGGTAAAAGTTTTTGTAACCACCTTTCAATGCAAAAAATTGCCCCAGGTTAATTAGGTCACTGTTTTTGGGATTACGAGTAGAAACTATTTTATACTTTTTTCTGGTTTCGAATCTGTTTTTTGTTGCAATAGGCCAGGGCCATCTGTATTCGTAAATGTAAGAGATACCGTCGATCGCAACATAGGGATACACTGCTTTGTCCAAAGACCAGAATAGTGAATTTGTAATTAGTTTGTCTAATACCTCAAAGTCATCCGAAGTAAACTTAATGGTGCGGGTAGAAAAAACGGTATGCTGTCCCGACCCATCGGGTAATTTGGTTCGATATTCTTTTATTGTCAGTATACTGTCTTCAAAGTTTAATCGAAAGTATTTATAATTCTCTAACTGAGGTAAGTAGTAGCAACGAAACTCGTGCACGTTATCAACAGAGTCTCTCAAGTCTTTTTCCTGAAGTAGTTGCAGTGTTTCCGAAAGTTCTTTGTCAATAAGTTGGTCTAATTTGCCGGCGTCAGAAGGCTGTAATGGAAATAAAGAGACGGTCGAATGCTCAGGCTTGTCTTGTTTGCATGACACCAGTATAACTATTAGAGATATGATTAAATATTTTGTCACCTGTAGTTCATTTTAGTAAGATGTCATTGTTTAATCTTTTATGTGGCCATAAAAATTTAGTTTAACTACTCTTTTTTTTATTGAAAATTGTTTGTAATGCTCCGGTTGACCAAAGTGCCCAAAGAATCAATACTGGCTGAAAAAATAATCTGATGAATCGTTTTTGGTCTGTATCTAAACCAAATGCGTCAATTCCACTGGTGTATTGCGAAATGTTTCCGGGAAAAACCAGCACGTAAAAAATAGCAAGGGCGACCCCTGCTTTTATGCGATGTTTTACCAGAAATATCATGGCCAATCCCAACATTATTTCTACAACTCC
The DNA here is from genome assembly GCA_040387475.1 of Bacteroidota bacterium. Classification (GTDB taxonomy): domain Bacteria; phylum Bacteroidota; class Bacteroidia; order B-17B0; family Aurantibacillaceae; genus UBA4416. Next base: position 7,103 of record JAZKDT010000085.1, read on the forward strand.
GGATGATACTACTATGAAGTCCATAAATGTAGAATTGTCAGGAAACCATCCTGGTACCTGAGCCAAAAACTCGGTGCGTTGAAAAGTCAGGTGTCCAATGCCTGCCAATACCATAAACGCACCCAATAAGATTCGTAGAGTATTTTGAAGAAAAGATGTTTTCATTATTTGTAAATTAGTGATTAAATATAAGTGTTGCCGATTCTAATTTACAAAATTAATGGTCAAATACCATTACACGGGTTTTGTTACTGATCGGTTGGCCATTTGAAATCTTGTCTGCCGAAATGGTATTAACAAAGATAACTGCATATTGGACTTTTGCAAAGCGAAAATATTCTGATCGTTATTGGGAGTCTTGCCGAAGCGGTTTTGTTTGCAAATGCCGGAGTCAAATACTCAAATTTGATTTTGGTTGGGTTAGCTGGAGTAATTTATTTTAGAACTTCTATTAATCCTTCGTAGGTTTGACCGGTCCCACTTTTTGCATAAAGTATTTTTTTGTTTTTGTCTAAAATATAATTAAGCGGTTTTCCGGCACCCAAACTGTGGCTTTTTATATATTCTTTAGCATCAGTCACAAAATATAGTTCGTTTTTATACTTATTTATAATAGCAGAAACTTCATCTGTTTTTTCTTTAAAAAAGATAACTATTGTTACGGTTTTTTTTGTTTGCTTTTTAAGTTTAACAAACCAATCTAGTTCACTTGTGCAAATATCACAATTGTTTCTATTGAAGTTAATAATTACATAGTCTGTACTAAATTTTGTTGGATTTATTTCTAATGTGTCAAATGTTAAAATTTGAGAAGAAGGATAGTCGCAACCTATCAAACGTTCTTGCCTGCTTTCAGAAGCATTCAATAAGTTTTCTGCTGTGAGCCCAACAGTTGCCTTTTCCATACCTGCGAAAAATTCATCTGCTTCCAATTTTAACTCATTAAAACAGTCATATTGAATTTGCCCAAAAAAGGAGAGACTATGAATTGCCAAAAGTATTGTTATTATATTTTTCATATTATTACATCTAACATTTTCGGCCTAAGCAACGCTTTGTTCCGATAACCATCGGGATTAAACCGTATCCTGCCGAAATGGTATTAACAAAGAGAACTGCTTATTGGACTTTTGCAAGATAGCAGCCCGATTTTTCATCGGGGGCGAAAATAACTGTCCCCGCGCAGCGACTGCTTTTGCAAAAGCTTTGATGTCCGCCCGCATTAGGCAAAGGTGCTGTTAGTGCCTAGTGCTTTCTTTATTTCTGGATGCTTAGGAATAAATTATACTTATCTATTAAACGTTTTTTGATTCACTAAACAAGTAATATATTCCCTTCAATTAATCAGCAATTACTATTTTAGTAGTAGCTAATACTTTGTCTTTCTCGATTAGCGATATAAAATATAGACCTTTTATAAGATTATCGCGGTTTAATTGGATGGAATTTCCTGAAATATTTTCTAAGGTTTTTATTTTTTCACCCAATAAATTATAAATAATTAATTCTCCTTGATTGATCGTTTTATTGAATGATATGGTTCCCATGCTATTAAAAGGATTAGGGTACATATTTAAAGTCAAATATTTTTTGTCTGCTTCTTCTCTGGTTGATGTTACGGTGTTATCATATCTTACAATTGTGACGTCATATTTTGTTCCGATTGTGCTGAATCCAGCTACTACAATTTTACCGTCATTTTGTATGGCGATTGACCGTGCATCATCATAAGAACTTGAGATGGTTGTAGTTAGTATCCCATCGATGTCAAAGTTATTATCTAATGAGCCATTGTTATTATACCGGATCAAAGCAAACTCTGTTCTAGGTCCAACGGTGGTAATTCCGGTTGCCACAATTTTGCCGTCGCTTTGTATGGCAACCGCATGAGCTTCATCACCTTTAAGTCCGATAGATGTTGTTAATATTCCGTCTGCATCAAAATTAGTATCTAAAGAACCATCTGTATTATAACGGATCAAAGCAAAATTACGTTTAAGGCCTACAACATTATACCCAGCGAGTACAATTTTGCCATCATTTTGTATAACAACTGATCGGCCATAACCATCAGTGTTTCCAATGGGTGTAGTAACTTTACCATCAATATCAAAATTGGTATCTAAAGAACCGTCGGAATTAAATCGGATGAGGGCAAAATCAGTAGAGCTTCCACTGTAACTATATCCCGCGGCTACAATTTTACCATCATTTTGTATAGCAGATGAAAAGCTAACAGAATTGCCTCCGAATGATGTGGTTAACATTCCATCAATATCGAATGTAGTATCTAAAGAGCCATCGGTATTATATCGTACAATAGCAAATTCATAAAAACTGCCATTGTAACTATATCCCGCTACCAAAATTTTACCATCACCTTGCAGAGTAATAGAAGTGATACGATCTTCTTCAATTCCAATAGCTGTAGTTACTTTACCATCGTTATCGAATGTGTTATCCAAAGATCCATCAATATTGTAACGGATCAAAGCAAAATCTAAGTTAAGCGCACCGGAAGTGTCACTGTCGCTATACCCCGCTACCACAATTTTGCCATCATTTTGTATGACAACTGAAGTGCCGACATCATATCCACTTCCGATAGGTGTAGTTACCTTACCATCGTTATCAAATGTATTATCTAGAGAGCCGTCGCCATTGTAGCGTATTAGAGCAAAATCAAGGTTCATCCCATTGACATTGCCGTTGTCGCTATACCCAGCCACCAATATTTTACCATCGTTTTGTATAGCAACTGAATAGCCAACATCATTATAAGTTCCAATAGAAGTAGCAACTTGACCATCACTGTCAAATGTAATATCTAAAGATCCATTTTGTGCATTTAACGATGTTCCAACGAAAAGTAGGGCAATAAAAGAAAGTTCAATGTTGATTTTCATTTTTTTCACTGTTGGTAGTTATATTTCATAATACGTATAACAGCATTTTTAGGTTTTTATTGTGCTCTGGTCATTACAGCATTGGCACTAACGGATGGCAGCTAGAACCTGTGCGGTTTGAAACCGTTGTCTACCGAAATATTACTGACAATGATACTATGTTTATTAGACATTTGCAAAGCGAAAATAATTGTCTTTCGCGGAGCGACCGCTTTTGCAAAAGCTTT
>JAZKDT010000086.1:0-9914 GCA_040387475.1 Bacteroidota bacterium
ATTCTGTGAGCTCCCGTGTGGTTCAGGTCTTCACGTTTTAAAAAGATGTTTGTTTTAAATTGGGACGATAAATTCTTTGCATGATACAAAGGAGTTGGCCTACCTACATAATTTTGAAGTAGCTCGTTGAACTCTTTTTTAAAAGACTCGCTTTCCATAATTTGTAGATAATTATTATTAAGTTCTTCTACGTTATTAAACAGAATTTCGGGAATATAAGCTCCACCATATTCACCATAGTAGCCTTGTTCGTTTATGCAGTATCTATTTGTTGTCATAATAATTTAGATTTAAAATGAATTTTTTTATTTGTTCTGTATTTTTTAATCCCGGTTTTGTTTCAAATTTTGAGTTAATATCTATGGCAAATAACTGCGGGAGATTTAAAAGTTTGATCTCACGGATATGATCTTCGCTAATACCTCCGCTTAAAAAGAAAGTAGTCTTGTAATTATATAGTTCCAGTAATTTCCAGTTAAAAATTTTTCCGCTTCCTCCATAGTTTATACTTGAGCTATCAAATAAAAAATGATCTACTACAGATAAATAATTTGCCAGTTGTGTAAAATCAAAATCATCAGTAATCTGAAAAGTTTTGGTGACTTTTACGTAAGGTTTTAGTTCTGCACACAATTCTGGAGACTCATTTCCGTGTAATTGAACCATATCCAGATTATAATGGGCTACATGATTAAATATTGAATAACTGCTTTCGTTCACAAACACACCCACTATTTTAATATGTTTTGGAATTGTTCTCACAAAATCAAAACTTAGCAGCTCCTCTGCAAAACGCGGTGACTTTTTATAGAATATGAATCCCATATAATCTATCTGCATTTGCATTAGCTCTGCTATATTATGTTCTTGCTTTAATCCGCAAACTTTTAGTTTCATAATGTTGTGGCTTTTGAGTGTTGGTGTATGTGCGGAGTCGAAGACAATTGATCAATAAACTCTTTACAAGCCAAATGTGGATGGGGCTGTTTCATAAAGTGACTGCCGATCAGAAATCCCTGGTAACCAACTTTTTTCAGATCAGAAATTGTTTCAGGATTCTCAATACCACTTTCCGAAATTTTGATCATTTGCTTTGGTAAATGATTTGCCATTAAAAAAGATTGCTGTATATCAATTTTCATGGTATTTAAGTCGCGGTTATTAACACCCAAAACGTTTACTTTATCGTAAACCTTTACTAGCTCATCCTTGCTGTGTAATTCCAGTAATACCTCTAATCCCATTTGATGTGCAAAACCTGTTAAATGGATGATTTCTTCTTTTGTTAAGACAGCTGCGATCAATAAAATAGCGTCGGCACCAATAGACTTTGATTCAATAACCTGATATTCGTTAATGATAAAATCCTTCCTTAGAATAGGGCAGAAGTTATATTTTCGTGCTGTAACGAGATCTTCTGAACTTCCTCCAAAAAATGTTTTGTCGGTCAGGATGGATAAGGCACTTGCGCCGGCTTGCATGTAGCCAATAGAGGTTTTCTCTATGCTTAAGTATTTATTAATAATTCCGGCCGAAGGCGATTGTTTCTTAAATTCAGCAATGATGCCGCTTTTGTCAGGCCTTTGTAAATAGGTGGACAAAGCAACAGTTGGCGACTTAAAATAGTTGGATTGTTTTAACAGTTCAACAGGATATAAAGCCTCACGTTGTTTGACTTCGATTCTTTTGTGTGCTATTATTTTTTCTAAAGTATTCATGTTAGTTTGCGATTAAGTTTTTAAATAGGCTGTAGGTCTGCTTTGATTCGATTATTTCTTTACAGATCTCAACACATTCGTGAATTGGTTTTTTTGTATCAAATGCATTCATTGCTAATGCGCTGTTCACGATAACCACATTTTTTTGAGCTATCGTACATTCATTCTGTAGAACATTTAAAAAAATCCTGCTTGCTTCTTTTATGGTATTTCCTCCAAAAATTTCTTGCGGTTGTAGTCTTTTGAAGCCCAGGAATTCAGGTTCTATGGTTTGTTCTGCCTGCTTGGTGATATATTTGAAGGAAGATGTCAGACTTATTTCGTCATAGCCGTCATTGGAATGCACAATACAGTAATTAGCAGTATCCTTCTGTAAGATATAATTATATATGCGTGCCACTTCGAGTCCATAAACACCAACGTAACGAAAATGGATGTCGGCTGGATTTGCTAAAGGTCCCAATAGGTTAAAGAAAGTTTTTACCGCTAGTTCTTTACGTTGAGTCGATACAGCTTTTAACGCGGGATGAAAAAGTGGTGCATGCAAGAAACAAATATGGTGTTTATTGAACTCACGATTTAAATCTTGCGAATTTGACTTGAACTTATATCCTAAGTATTTTAATATATCTGAGGAACCTGATACAGATGAGGATCCATAATTTCCATGCTTGGCAACGGGTAGGCCGGCTGCAGCCAATACTAATGCTGAAAGTGTAGAGATATTGAATGTGTTTTTTTCATCCCCACCCGTTCCGCATACATCAATGGCTGACTTGTTTAATTTTACAGGAATACAAATTTCCATAAGGGCTTTTCTAAAGCCGGTTAATTCATTCACTGTTACGGGGCGGGTTATGTAAAATGCGATGATAGCAGCTATTTGAGCGGTATTGAAATGACCCTCGCAAATGCCTTGAAATAATTGGTAGGCTTCTGTGTTGGAAAGGATATGTCCATGACATAACAGTTGAAATGATGTTTTCATTTGATTAAGTATTATAAGATTAGTAAAGTCACCCTTAATTTGATCGAGGGTCGTGAGATGCTGAAACAAGTTCAGCATGACGGGACGGAGGTATGTTAACTAGGCGTTAAGCCAATTATGAATCATGAGTTCACCGTATTCAGATAAAATAGATTCCGGATGAAATTGTACTCCACGAACATCATGTGTATAATGTTTCACTGCCATGATGTTTCCATCTTTATCAGTCGCAGTAATCTGTAATTGGGAAGGAAGTTGGTTGTTGTTTATAACCCATGAGTGATAACGCCCTACTGTAAATGTTTTTGGACAATCTTTAAATATCGGATCTTCGGAAACGATATGGATTGGGGTGGCAATACCGTGAAATACTTTTTCAAGATTTTTTAAGTTGCCACCGTATGCTTCGCCAATAGCTTGTAACCCCAGGCACACTCCTAAAATACTCTTTGAAGCGCCATAAGTAGTTATTAGCCCTGGCATGATACCAGCACTTTTTGGTAAACCCGGACCCGGCGACAATAAGATCTTGTCGTATGCTTTTACATCTTCAATAGAAATTTTATCATTTCTAATGACATCAAACGGTATTTCACTTACCTTTTCAATTAAATGAACCAGGTTGTAAGTAAAGCTGTCGTAATTATCGAGTACTAATAATTTCATTGGTTTGAGATTGTAATGTTATTAAATTTTTCGGCTTGTTGTATCGCTTTTTTTAAGGCAGACACCTTATTATTAATTTCCTGTAGTTCGCTTTCTTCGTCAGAGGAAACCACAATGCCGGCTCCTGCCTGGTAATACAGCGTATTATCCTTGCTAAGAAAAGTACGGATCATTATGGCATGGTTCAATTGATCATCGTGACTGATAAAACCAATACAACCTCCGTAAAATTCGCGGGATTGAGGTTCATATGTATCAATTAGCTGTAATGCTCTATGTTTTGGAGCTCCGGATAAAGTACCGGCAGGGAAAGTTCCTAGTAGCACTTCAAAAGGATGAGTGGCTGGTTTCTTTTTCCCAATCACTTTACTAACCAAATGAATAACATGTGAATAGAACTGAGTTTGTTTAGAGATCTTTAATTCTACTTCCGAACAATATTTGCTCAGATCATTGCGTGCCAGGTCAACTAACATATTGTGTTCCGAAACTTCTTTAGGATCATTCAGTAACTCTTTAGCTTTGATGAGATCCTGATCGTCATTTCCCGTTCGTTTATAAGTGCCTGCTATTGGGTGGAGCTCAGTCATGTTATTTTTGATCATCAATTGCGCTTCGGGCGATGAACCGAAGATCTTGAAACTGCCCAGGTCGAAATAAAACAAATAGGGTGAAGGATTAATGTTTTTTAATGTACGATACACATTAAATTCATCCCCCACAAAAGATTGAGAGAATCGGCGGGATAACACCAATTGAAATACATCTCCTTGTTGACAATGTTCTTTAGCTTTTGTGACTAAACTTTTATAATGTTCATCGGTAATAGAAGAAGTTGTGTCATTGATCGTAGAAAAGGAAAATTCACTTATTGTTGATAGTTGTATCTTCTCTGTAACGTCCTGTAATTGTTGTTTGGCTTTGTCATCAGTGTAATGGTGGCTAATCACATGCAGGCTGTTGGTATTGTGATTAAACACCAAAATGATGCCATATACATAATATAATAATTCAGGAACATCTAAATGTTTGTGATTGTTTAACCGGATGTCTTCTGCGTAATTAACAATGTCATACGAAGTGTAGCCAAACAAACCGGCATAGCAAAAAGGTAATGGCTGCGTTTCGTACTCGAATTTATTTTTAAAAGAGATCAGATGCTGCAGCAAAAGTTTTTTATCAAATGTGATGGCTGTTTGGGCTGGCACTTCATTAACAGTGGTCGTTAAGATGCTGTTCTTTAATGACACGGATGCCAAAGGGTTTAAGCAGATATAAGAGTAGTGTCCGTCTTTGCTATTGTAATCTGAGCTTTCTAATAATAAAGCATTTTGGTACTGGTCTCGTAATGCTAAATATAAAGCAACGGGAGTTTTAGTATCGGCCAGCATTTGGTTAATGAGTGTATGTAGTTTCATTTTATTTAATTTTTTATAAATGTGAGTAAAAACAAAAAGCCCGCTGTTGGTTGAACAGCGGGCTTCGGGAGATGCCTTATAAGTATATATAAACTTAGCTATTCATGTATTTACATGAAGGCCACCAAGATTTATTTACAGAAATATTTTTCATTTTATGCTACAAATGTAATGCGACTTTTTTATAAAGCAAATTAATTTTGAGATTTAACAAATAATTAATTTCCTTCCATCAAACCTCTTCCTGTTTTCTGGATTTTATTATCGCGTTTTAAATCGGCAATAATTTTATCCAGAACCCCGTTAATAAAGGTTTTGCTGTTAGGGGTACTATATTCTTTAGATATATCGATATACTCGTTTAATGAAACTTTTACAGGAACATTGCTGACGTGCATAAATTCCGCTAATGCCATTTTCATTAATAACACATCCATAGAGGCGATACGCTCCAACTCCCAGTTCTTTGTTTTTTCGTCGATCAGTTGGTCGTATTCTTTATCTCCTGCAATTGTTTTGCGAAATAAAGTAGAAATGAATTGCGTATCATCCGCTTCATCCTTATACAAAGGTACTAAGCTTAATGTGCCTGTAAAGTTTTCGAATGTTCTTGCAACCATGGTAAATGCGCCAAAAGTATCATCCGCCCAATGAATATTTTTCTCTTCAAATAAATGGTTCAATAATTCGTGCTCATAAAGAAATTCGGTTGCTACCGAAATTAAAAACTGTTTATCTTCTTTAGCCGATGGCGTTGTGGATGCCATGTAGTTTTTATAGAGATCAGTTGCCCTTAACTCGGCGTATAGTTTACGAACCAAATCAAAATCACTTTGCCAGGAAATTTTGCGATTTAGTACTTCTTTTTTTAATTGCGCGTTATTAGTTAAATTAACTAATACAATATTTTCGATGAAACGTAAGTTTGGTTCGAGATCCTCTTTACTTGGGAGACGTTTGTTTTTGTTCTCTTCGGTTACTAATAATGCTGTATGGTGCATATCGGTAAATAAAACCAAAACATATACATAGAGATCGTATATTTTATCTAAACTTTTAAATAATTCTTTTTCGTAAAATCCAATGTCTGGTTTTTCCTGTTGAAAATAAGAGTACAGGCTTTGCATTGTTTTTATTCGAAGGTAACGTCTGTTTAGCATAAAGAACGATGTTTAGTTTTGAGTTTATTTGTTTAGTTCCGGGTTCAAAGGTAATACGAATATGCAGTTCTTTAACATTTTTCGTCGAAAGTTAGAACTGAATATTCATAATTAATTACATCACTGCATTAATTCTGGCAATGCTTTCAATGCGTTGTTCAGCTATTTTATTGGCAGCTACATAGGTTGGTATGTTTTGAGCTTTTGCTGTCTGAATAATATTCCAGGTAGTGTCGTAAATTTTTTCAGCGTGCGCTAAAGCGCGTTCTCTGTTATACCCCTCCAGTTCGTAAAATACGTTGATGATGCCGCCGGCGTTCACAACAAAATCAGGTGCATATAAAATGCCTTTCGACATCACTAAGTCGCCATGTTTTTTTTCATCGGCTAACTGGTTATTGGCAGCACCGCAAATTACTTTACATTTCAATTTCGCTAAAGTCTCATCATTTACCGTTGCTCCCAAAGCACAGGGCGCGTATATGTCAATATCCAGGTCAAACATTTTGTCAGCAGCAACGAATTCGGCTTTGTAAGTATCTACCGCCATTTTAATACGTTCCTCCGTAATATCGAATACATACACTTTAGCTCCTTCTTTGGTTAAATGCTCCACTAAATGTAAACCTACATTTCCAATGCCCTGCACCAATACTTTCTTGCCACTTAAATTATCTGTACCAAAAGCTTCTTTGGCAGCCGCCTTCATGCTTACATACACCCCGTAAGCAGTAACAGGAGAAGGATCTCCACTGCCCCCCATATTTACCGGTAAACCGCTTACATAGTCGGTTTCCATTTTAATGATTTCCATATCGCGGCTGCTCATGGCAACATCTTCGGCAGTAATATATTTGCCTCCCAGGCTGTTTACGAACTTTCCGAAACGACGTAACAAAGCTTCTGTCTTTATTTTTTTGGAATCACCGATAATAACTGCTTTTCCGCCACCCAAATTTAATCCGGCAACCGATGATTTATAGGTCATACCTCTCGATAAACGTAAAACGTCGGTCAAGGCTTCCATTTCGTTGTTGTAGTTCCACATACGGGTGCCGCCTAACGATGGCCCCAAAACTGTATTATGAACAGCAATAATAGCTTTTAAGCCCGTTGCATTATCGTTACAAAATAAAATTTGTTCATGGTTATGCGCGATCATTTGACCGATAACCGGATTTTGAGCTAGGCTCGTGTCTTTAATATCTTTTACGTCCATGATGGAGTGGTTTAAATTCGCCGCTAATTTAGGGTTTATTTGTGTAGAAAATTCAAAATCTATGATTAAATTCGGGACTTAATTGCTGAAAAATCTTACATATTTATTTCTATTTCTAGCTGTTTTTGGCCTGGCTCAAAAGCGCATGACCGGCACTAAGGATTTTTACTTAAAGGTGGCACCAACGTATGGGTTTATCTTTGAGCACAAAAGCACCATAGGGAACCTGGTGAAGGGATATATTCCTGGCATCGAGGTAGATTTTGTAAAACCCACCACCGGCAGTAAACGTTGGCATCGCGAGAATAATTTTCCGGAAGTAGGATTGTCGTTTAACTTTATTGATTTCGCCAACCCAAAGCAGTTAGGTTATTGCTATGCTCTTTCGCCTTATATCGAAATTCCTTTAAATAAGAAGATAAGAGCCAGCAGGCCGGTGCTTCGTATTTGTTGGGGCGTATCTTACCTTACTAAAAAATTTGATATTGACAATAACCCTAAAAACATTGCCATAGCTAGTCACTGGAACACATTTGTGCAATGGAAGGTGTTATGGCATTTGAACCTCAGTAATAAGTTCAGGCTTGAGCCCGGATTGTCTTTTGCTCATGCTTCCAACGGAAGAACGCAGGTGCCTAATTTAGGATTAAATGTGGTTTCTTTAAACTTAGGATTGACCTACAAACTGAACGGGGAAGTTCTTAAATCGGATTTGGCAGACTCAGCTTCTGTATGGAACAGTAAACATGAAATATTAGTGTGGGATGCTATTGGCACCAATGAACACGAACCCCCGGGAGGACCGAAGTATTTTGCAAACACCTTTGGCGTAAATTATTATTATAATGTGCGTAACACTCATAAATGGGGTGCCGGATTTGATGTGAGTTACGATACACAAAACGAATATCACCTGGAAACTTCAGGTCATCCTGCCCACGGTAAGAGAGACGTTTTGCAGTTAGGCGTTAAAGCCTGCTATGCATACAATGTTGGGCAGATCAGTTTTCCAATCGAAATGGGATATTATGCCATTTCTAAACCAAAAGAAGATGGTCCTATTTTTCATCGCATCGGAATTCGGTATTTTTGCAAAAATGGCCTGATGATCAATTTTACGATGAAATCGCATTGGGCTGTAGCCGCGCATTTTGATTATGGAATCGGGTATAGGTTTAGCGTAAAAAAGAAAAAATTACATGCGTCATAAATTAATCATATTTATAATTTGTATCGGCACCATTTTTTCCTGTAAAAAAGAAAACATGTGTGATTGTGTTAAGTCAAGCGGTCCTACAAATACTATTTACAGGGATATAACAGGCTTTAATTGTATATATATTAAAGACAAAATGGACCTGCATATTACCCAGGGGCCAAATTTTGAAGTGAGAGTAGAGGCGGGCGCTAATTTGCAAAAACTGATTAAGACAGAACTGGTTGGAGAAACCCTCACCGTTTTTAATTATAACCGGTGTAATTGGGTGCGCGGCTACAAACATAAAATTCATGTGTATATTACAGCTCCCTATTTCAAATACCTGAGACATGGAGGTTTGGGTGTGATTGAAAGCACTAATACGATTACCCAGGACGAAATAGTTATACGGGCAGAAAACTCCGGCGATTTTCATTTAGATGTAAATACCGAAAAAGTTATATGCAGTTCACATGGTAACGGCGATACCTATTTAACAGGTGTAACTAAAAGTTTGGAAAGCGATTATACAGGTACAAATTATTTATACGCTTACGGACTGGAGATAAAAAATTATGTTTATTTACACAGTGTATCCATCGGTAATGCGCAGATAAATGCGCCTGAAGGAGGAACCATGGATATGGTAATTGATCGCGCCGGTGATATTTTTTATAAAGGAAATCCTGCAGCGATTAATTTAACCGGCACCGGTAAAGGAAACCTGATTCATGAATAAAATCTGTTGTCATTTTTTAACTTTATTACCGCACTAAATTCCCTATTTTTACGTTAAATGCACATGATTTTTAAGAAATACTATTTTAGCATTGTATGCTTGTGCTTCACCTTTCAAATCCTGTCACAGGACGATTATGTGAATGATAATCAGATGCGTTACGAGGACTGGACCTATAAATCATACATTAAAACAGTTCAGTTGCATGAATCCAGCTTTGACGCCAATCCTGCTATTTTACGACTTAACGGTACTGAATTATTAGAATTAAGTTTTGATGATCTGGAAGCAGATAAAAAAAATTACTCGGTTAGTTTTGTGCATTGTAATGCCAACTGGGAAGCTTCTAATCTCATGAATTCTGAATTTATGGACGGTTTTTATGAAGCTAATTTTTTGAATTTTGATTTTTCTACCAACACTATTCAGAAATTTACACACTATTCTATTTTGTTTCCTCAGAGTAATCTTAGATTCACAAAAAGTGGAAATTATATAGCTTATGTTTATCAGGATAATGACAAAGAGAAAATTATAATTACTAAACGGTTCATGATCTATGAAGATAAAGTAACCGTTGTTGCGAATGTACGACAGGCCATTGGAAATGATGAGCAGTACGAGAAGCAGCATATTGATTTTAACGTCATCAATAGTCAATATGAGTTAACCAATCCTTATACAGATATGAAGGTGATCATTACTCAGAATAATCGTTGGGACAATGCCGTTAATAACATCAAGCCTACTTTTACAGAACCAAGGCAGCTGACCTATTCTTTGGACGATAAATCTACTTTTAACGGAG
>JAZKDT010000087.1:0-17536 GCA_040387475.1 Bacteroidota bacterium
TAAAAAGTGACCACCCTATAAGAGGAAAACTATTCTGTAATCCGCCTTAAACCACCCTAGCACTAATACTAAAATATAAAACCCAAAAACATGAAAAAAACTTTACTTAGTTTATCATTAATTGCCCTTGCTTTGGTTGGTAAAGCGCAGGATTGTTCTGAATTATTTATTTCCGAGTATGTAGAAGGAACAGGAAATAACAAAGCCATTGAAGTTTACAATCCAACAGGTAGTGATATTAACTTATCTAACTACAGGCTTGTAAGATATTCGAATGGAGCCTCATACTCTAATCCAATTGATGATATTGATAGCACCGATTTATCAGGAACTATTGTTTCATATTCAGTTCACGTTTTAGTAAACGGCCAAACTTCAGGTACTGCCAGCTCACCAGCCTGCGATCCTTTGCTTCAGGGAAAAGCAAATCAGTTAGATCATGCTTATGGAGCTCCAACCTATATGAATGGCGATGATGCTTTGGCTTTGATACGAATTAACCCTTATAAAATAGTTGATATTTTTGGAGTAATTGGTGAAAGACCAAACGTAGCCTGGAGTGATGTAGCACCTTATATCGGTACAACCGGAAAATGGTGGACAAAAGATCATTCTATGGAAAGAAAATCCGGAATAAAAATCGGTATCATGACTAATCCCGGACAATTCAATCCAAAACTTGAATGGGATTCTTTACCAAAAGATAACTGGACTGATGTTGGTCTTCATGACTGTGCCTGTAAGCCGGTTGGAGTTAACGAAAATGCAAAAGCAGTTTATTTAAAAGTATACCCAAACCCATCTCATAGTTCTGATATCGCTTTTGTAAGTGATAATGCTATTAGAGAAATTAAAATTGTAAATGCTATCGGACAAGTTGTTTATTCATCACTTAATAATGATAAAACAGTAGTGTTGAAAAATTTAAATTTATCAAACGGTGTGTATTATGCTATTGTTAAAAATAATGTTGGCACCAAAACAGAGAAATTAATTATTCAATAATTTCCAAAAATAATTAAACTCAAAAGGGCTGATGAGATACTCAGCCCTTTACATTTAAAATAGTTTATGTTAAAAAACAGCTTATTATTTATTTTTGTGCTTTTTACTTTCCTTGCAAAGTCTCAGGATAGTTTGATGGTTACATTGTCTGGCTCTATTAAAGACTCGGAAACAGGTGAAGGTCTTATTGGGGCAACAGTACTCGCTAAAACGGGTGTAGGGGCAATTGCTGATCTTGACGGCAATTTTGTTTTAAAATTGCCAAAAGGTGACTACACTATTGAAGTTTCCATGTTAGGCTATGGAAAATACCAACAAAAAATAAAATTATATACAAATAAAAAGATCGATGTAAAACTGGAAAGTACCACTCTGGATGAAGTGGAAGTAGTTGCAAATATGGCTCAGATCAGAGAAACGCCCGTAGCTTTTAGTTCCATTTCAGCAACAAAAATTCAGGAGGAATTAGGTGGGCAGGATATCAGTATGATCGCGAATACAACACCGGGAGCTTATGCATCCAGTAGTGGCGGGGGATCAGGAGATTCACGTGTTACAATTCGTGGTTTTGACCAAACTAACGTGGGTGTTTTGGTAGATGGTATTCCCGTAAACGACATGGAAAATGGTGCCGTATACTGGAGTAATTGGGACGGACTTAAAGATATAACCAAAACTATGCAAATACAGCGTGGGTTGGGCGCTTCTAAGTTAGCCATCACCTCAGTAGGTGGTACCATGAATTTTATAACCAATGGTATTGAACAAAAACAGCAACTGGTGGTAAAAAAAGAGTGGGGAAATAATCGGCATAATTTAATGGCCATGTCGTATAATTCAGGTTTGATTAATAACAAATGGGGTTTCACATTGGCGGGTACTTATAAAACCGGTGATGGCTGGGCTGATCAAACATGGACAAATGCTTATTCTTATTTTGCTAAAGTTCAGTTCATGCCTAATAAACGACACATTATTAGTATTGGAGCAAATGGAGCCCCACAACAACACGGACAAAGAACAACAATGCTTCCCATTGGAGTGATTGACAAGAATTTTTCGGATAAGTTGGGCATTAACACAGATTCTATGATATATGCAGTATCAAAATCTTCAAACAAGTACACTAAACCATCAGAAGGCGATAGAGGGCTAAGATGGAATGCCGATATGGGATACGTTAATGGTGATGTTATTGGCGACAGGGTAAATATGTATCATAAACCACTTTTCAATTTAAATCATTTTTGGACAGCTTCTGATAAAGTAACTGTTTCTACGGTATTGTATGCGTCCATAGGACGAGGAGCAGGCACCAGATACAGTAATGGAGGTGCAAATACAACACCCGGCAGAGATACCATAACAGGTTATTACGACGCGCAGAAAATTTATAATTCTAATTCCATTAATATAAATAATTCTGTAAGTCCTACATTACACAGAGCGGGCGTTTATATAAGAACTCAAAACAACGACCACAATTGGTATGGAGGCTTATCTACCTTGACATTTAAAATTAATAAACCATTTACCCTGACTACAGGAATAGATTTACGCTATTACAAAGGATTTCATTATGACAGGATTTACAATCTGCTGGGCGGAGATTATGTGTTGGATTTCTCTAACACCAACGAAAACCCATTCCAGATTAAAAATTATTCGAGGTCAGGAAACGATATCGTATCAAGAAATTACGAAGGATTTGTAAAATGGGGAGGTTTGTTTTTACAGGGAGAATACAAAAAAGATAAGCTTAGTGCATTTATTACTTTAACCGGAGGTTACACGGGTTATAAAAGAATTGATTACTTTAAAAAGAAAGATATTGTTTTGCCCGACACGACTCTTTACACCGCAGTTGGTTACGCTGATTCTGTTTTATACAACGGAACGTATTATTATAATGATTCAAAAGAAGCAAGAACAGCTACCCGTGGTTATAAATGGTTCCCTAATTTTACGGTAAAAGGTGGCGCAAATTATAACATCAATGATCATCATAATATATTTGTTAACCTTGGATATATGAGTATCGCGCCCAAGTTTAATAATGTTTTTGATAACAATAATAAGGAGTTTAAGGATGTAAAAAATCAGGAAATCCAGTCTTATGAGATTGGATATGGCTACAAGCAATCTAATTTATATGCAAACGTAAATGTATATTATACTTTGTGGAAAGATAAACCCTTAACCAGAACTAACGTTGGTCCGGATTTGCTTTCTTTTAATATTAACGGCTTAAATTCTCAATATACCGGAATAGAGTTTGACGCGACCTATAAAATAATTAAACAGTTAGAAGTAGAGGGCTTGTTTTCATTGGCAGACTGGACTTATACTTCGGCAAGTACTGTTTATTTACTGGATGCCCAGGACTTGCCACAGGATACCGTTTCGTTTTCTGCAAAGGGTGTTCATGTTGCAGATGCAGCTCAAACACAAATTGGTGCGGCGGTTCGTTATATGCCTGTGAAGGGGTTTTATATTAAACCACGTATCACTTATTTCGGACGAAATTATTCAAATTTTGATCCATTGACCTTAGTGGACGAAAACAAGGACAGAGAGAGTTGGAAAATGCCCTCTTATTATTTAATTGACTTAAATCTTGGATATGAAATTCCCTTTGGCAAGTTCAAAATAAATTTATACGGAACTTGTAATAACCTTTTAAATACGATGTACATTAATGACGGACGAAACAACGGAAATGGAAGCGGTTTTGGAGCCGTTAACGCTACTGTGTTTTTTGGAACCGGCCGTACTTATGTATTTGGAACCAAATTAACTTTTTAAAAACGATCACTAAAATAAATACCATGAAAAAAATGAAATTATTTGCAGCAATTTTCGGATTAGGAATTGCTTCCGCAAATGCACAATGTCCTTTACCGACGGGGTATAATTTTGAGAATTTTATTTCTGCCTCAAGTTTTACACCCTGTACAACAGGTTGGTCAACCAATATTGGCGGTACGTTTACTTATGCAACAGGTCAGGCTGGTTTGGCAGGTAAAATAGATATTGCCAACGAATATGTTCAATTATTTACTGCCGATCAAATTGGTGTAGTAAGTTATTGGCTAAAAGGATGGAATACAGGTGGTTCATGGGCCGGAACTTTTAAATTACAGGAATCGACCAATGGTACAACCTGGACAGATTTGACCGTTTTTGCCAACACTTTAAACAGCGCGTCTTATGTAAATTATACCGTTACACCAAATGCGTCATCAAGGTATCTTAAATGGATTTTGACTACAAAAGCAACCGGGAATAATGTAGGTTTAGATGAAATCAATATCGCGGCCGCGCCTCTTACTGCCCAGGAAATTAATGTAAAACAGGCAGGCACAACTATTTTGTCTGGAGGTAATACTGCTTTGTTTAATTCGGCAGTTGGAACACCTACCAATGTAAACCTTACAATAGAAAACCAGGGAAGTATATCTCCTTTAAATATCAGTTCTTTTGCGTTATCGGGTGCTGCCGCTGGTGATTATACAGTAACATCTCCTTCAACACCGGCAGTTGTTGCTGCGTCGTCAAACGTCGCGTTAACGGTTGCATTTAATCCATCTGCAGTTGGAACGCGTTCGGCTATTTTAACCATTAATAATGATGATGCTAACGAAAGTGCGTATGTTATTAATTTAAATGGTATCGGAGGAACATCATCCACTCAACCTTCTGCACAACCTACAGGGTTATCTTTTTCCAATATCAAATCATACAGGGCTTCAGCTGCATTCTCAGCTGCATCAGGTAATCCGGATGGGTATTTGATTCTTAAAAAGCAAACGGGTTCTACAATTACGGATGTGCCGGTAGATGGTACCTGGTATAAAATTGGGGATGCTATCGGATCAAGCAAAGTTATTTATGTAGGTAACGGAACTAATATTGGTTTGAGTAATATTTATGCCGCACTGCCTTATGAGTTAGCTATATTTTCATACAATGGTTCAGGATCATTTACCAATTATTTAACGGCAAGTCCTTTAACAGGAGGCTTTACGGCTTTAGCAACCATGCAACCGGTGTCAGAATATTCGTCGTTAAACGTAACCAACTCTAATTTTTTAACGTCGTTATCTGCGCAGATTTATCCGCATACGTCTATTTTTTATGGTAATTATGATGAAACCATGATTAAATTATTTACCGCACGCGATACTACTGCCGGGCAAAAAGTAGTGACCTGTGTTTACAGTAGCGAAAATTATGTGTATACAGAGCCATTTGATTTTTCAGTTTATAGCAGAGAACATAGCTACTGCCATCAATGGATGCCAACTAATCCTGCAGATGGAAGTGCCGCAGCGCCTAACAATGTTGAGAGAAAAGAATATAATGATCAACATCATTTATTCCCCACTAATCAGGATGATGTGAATGCTGTTAGAAGTAACTTTCCAATGGGAGAAATCGTTTCTGTTCAATCGTCTTATTTAGCTTCTAAACGAGGACAAGATGCTGCCGGCCATACTGTATTTGAACCTAGAGCTTCTCATAAAGGAGATTTTGCCAGAGCGATCATGTATATGGCCACTGCTTATAACGGGCAGTTAGGTGCTGATGGTTTTGCTAAAAATTGGAAATTAAAAAACCCGATTAGTACAACTATCCCATATGGTCAGGACCAAAATATCTTAAAAAAATGGCATTTCCAGGATCTGCCGGACGCTTACGAAATTTCACGTAACGACTTTTTAGATTCATTGCAAGGTAATCGTAACCCGTATATTGATAGCGTACGCTACGCCTGTTACGTTGATTTCAGTAATATGACGTATATATCTGCTCCAACTTATACAACTGGTGTAAACGCACCATGTTATGTGGCTGTGGGTATCAACGAAAATGTAGCAACACATTTTGAATATGTGTTAGCTCCCAATCCAACATCGGGCGAATTCTATTTAATGATCGATGCTAAAATTGCTGAAAAATTTACCATGGATATCATGGATGTTGCCGGCAGAAATGTTTATAGCAAAGAGGTGGATGTGATCAATGGATTTAATAATGTAGTTGTGAATGACATTAAACTTAAAGGCGGTATTTACTTTGTGAATCTGCATTATAAGAATGAGAAGATAACACGTAAACTGGTTATACAGTAATTGCTGTAAGCTCGAGCGAAGTGGACAACCCATAAATTTAAAAAATCCCCTTGTGAAATTCGCAGGGGGATTTTTTTTAGTACGTTATTTAAAAACGGAGGGCGAGGCAATTTCACATAGACAAGTATTGTTTTTTTAATAGAATTTATTTGTTTTTTCATGAACAAAAAATTCAATTCAAATATTTCAAAACTACATGTGAGATTGCATCTTCGCTTAAAAAGCTCCTCGCGATCATGAAAACAAAAAGCCTCGCATTGCTGCAAGGCTTTCTTTATTATATTTTCGCCTTTGCTTCTTGCTACGCTTGAAGTGACGGGCCAAAAGAAATATTAGTCTTTCAATAATTCACGGGCAATCACCACTTTTTGAATTTCGCTGGTTCCTTCGCCAATGGTACACAATTTACTATCACGGTAATATTTTTCGGCAGGAAAATCTTTTGTGAATCCGTAACCTCCAAAAATTTGAACTGCTTCATTTGCGTTTCTAACACATACTTCAGATGCGTAGTATTTTGCAAAAGCGCCTTCTTTGGTCATTTTTTGGTGACGGTTTTTCAGATCAGCTGCTTTAAATGTTAATAATTCAGCTGCTTCCAATTCAGTAGCCATATCAGCCAATTTAAAGGCAATTCCCTGGAAAGATGCAATTGGTTTACCAAATTGTTCACGCTCTTTAGCATATTTTACAGAGCACTCGTATGCGCCACGTGCAATACCGCAACTTAATGCTGCAATGGAGATACGACCACCATCCAATACTTTCATTGCCTGAACAAATCCTTGTCCTTCTTCACCCATCATTTGGTCTTTGTGAACTCTGCAGTTATCAAAGATTAATTCAGCAGTTTCGCTGGCACGCATGCCTAATTTATTTTCTTTTTTACCTGAGTTAAAACCAGGAGTTCCTTTTTCGATGATAAAAGCACTCATGCCTTTACTATCTCCTTTATTACCGGTACGGGCAATAACAACGGCTACATTACCTGAAATAGCGTGCGTGATAAAGTTCTTAGAACCATTTAGCACATAGTAATCTCCGTCTTTTACGGCTGTTGTGGCCATTCCACCTGCATCAGATCCTGTGCCTGTTTCTGTTAAACCCCATGCACCGATCCACTCAGCTGTAGCTAATTTAGGCAGGTATTTTGCTTTTTGTGCTTCATTACCAAAGGCTAAAATATGACCTGTACATAATGAGTTGTGAGCTGCCATTGATAAACCAATAGACCCACAGATCTTGCTTAATTCAATGATCGCTGTTACGTATTCTGTATACGACAATCCTGATCCACCGTACTCTTCAGGAACCACCACGCCCATTAAGCCTAATTCTCCTAATTTTTTAAATACTTCTACAGGGAAGATCTGAGCCTCATCCCATTCCATCATTTTTGGATAGATATGCTCTTTACCGAACTTACGGATCATATCCGCAATGGCTTGTTGATTTTCATTTAACTGGAAGTTCATTCCAACATTTGGTTCTAATACTGCGCTAGACATGTTATATTATTTGAGTGTATATTTAATTTTTGTTTTCCGTTTAAAAATTCCAATCCAACCACAAAGTTAAATCCGCTTACGTGAGCTCCCTGTTGTTTAACCAAACGGGCTGCTGCTTCTGCAGTTCCACCGGTGGCTAACAAATCGTCGTGTATCAATACATTCCAACCTTTTTGTAAACTGTCGATGTGCATTTCTACTTTAGCGCTGCCGTATTCGAGGGCGTATTCACAACTTATAGTTTTGTATGGCAATTTACCTGCTTTTCTGATCAAAACAAAAGGAATATTTAATTTATTTGCCAATAAAAATCCAAATAAAAATCCGCGGCTTTCGATCCCGACAATAGCATCCGGTTTTTGAGCCAGATTGTCAATAAACCCTGTTATAATATCATTACAAAGACTTTGGTTTTCTAAAATAGGGGTAATGTCTTTGAACATAATTCCCGGTTTTGGAAAGTCGGGCACGTCCCTGATCACTGCTTTTATGTTAGATTCTAATGACATTAAGTTAGGGTTACAAACTTAGTGAAATTTTGGAGAAAAACGGCAAATTAGGGTAAATTAACAAGTGTAGATCAAAGCTTAACCTGATGCTTATGAGTACGCGGAGGAATAAAGGCATGAACGCAGAAAGAATATACAATGCAGGTGAAAGAACTATCAGTGGATATGCAAGAACGTAAAATGCACTTGAAAGGATATAAAACGGGTGCGCAAGAATATAAAATGTATGTGAAAGCTTTGGAACTAAACATGCAAAAACTGGAATATAGAGTGAAAATACAGGAATCGATGTTTAAAGAAGATGCAATGCAGGTGAAGTCATATAAAATTAGTGTGAAAGAACTTAAAACGCAGGAGAAAGAATTTAAAGTAGGGTAGGAGAAATACGCTCACGCGCTCGCCTTTGGAAGAGTGAAATAGAGAACTTATTTTTTAAACACAACCCAGTTGCTTTGTTTATCTGTTTGTGAAAGGTCGTAGCCCATTATAACGGTTTTGTGGGTTTTAGGGTCTTTGTAATAACCCTCATCCCAGGCACCCATATCGGTATAAATCAATTGCTTTACGCCTAATAAAACCAGGTCTTCTGAAAATACTTTTAAAGTAATAGCTTCCTTACTTTCTATAATGGCAATGGAGTTGTCGTTTAAAATAGCGATGCCCCGGCGTTGGAATATTTTTTCATCTTTAAAGCTGGCTGCTTTACCGTTTTGAACACATTGGATCTGTTGAAAAAAGGAGGCTTTATTTTTTTTAGCTAGACTGATTAAACTATCATTAAACAATTTGCCTTTGCCTGATTGAAACATTCTGCAGGTGTTTTTGTCCACATAAAAAACGCCGCCTAAGGTTTTGTTAATGACCTGCATGTTCTTTACCTCGCCATTGACTGCAAAAATACCATCAACTTTCAAATTTTGAAGATTGGTGAAGGCAGCGGGTATGCAAACCATTACAGATGGGTCGTTGTTATCGGGCCGCTTATCAGTGAAAGAAATGGAGCAGGTGTTCTTTTTTATAACTGTATAATGCGTGCTGCTTTTGCCTGTTTTGGTTTCTATGGAAATATTTTGTGCAAACGAGAGGTTTGCACAAAATATTAAAACTAAAAACCGGATCGTTTTCATTAGCTCAATAATGTATCCTGCGCAGCTTTCAATAGCTTGCGTGTATTTTCAAGGGTATCACTTTCGCCGTATAAACGTAATACAGGTTCGGTACCGCTGGCACGAATCATCAGCCATTGTTCGTTCTCAAAATGATATTTCCAACCGTCAATGGTTTCGCGTCTTTCAACTTTGTAGGAACCAAACGATTTGTAAATATCATCCTGGCAGCCTTTGATGACTTTTTGTTTGACATCTTCGGTTAAATGCAAATCATTACGTTCGTAAACAAATGCACCGGTTAATTTATAAAGATCTTCAATTAACTGTTCTAATGTTTTACCCGATTTAGCCATATATTCCCAAATGGTTAATCCCATCCAGATGCCATCACGCTCAGGAATATGTCCTTTAATAGCAATACCGCCACTTTCTTCACCACCCATAATTACATCTTCGGTTACCATATAACCTGCAATGTGTTTAAAGCCAATTTGAGTAATGATGATAGGTAAGTTATAGTGAGTTGCTAATTTATGGATACGAGGAGTTACAGAAAAAGCAGCTACTATTTTACCGCCATATTTTTTCTCTTCCACTAAATATTTAATCAATAATAAAATGATGTGGTGGGAATCCACAAAATTTCCTTTGCTATCATATAAGCCAATTCTATCAGCGTCGCCATCTGTGCATAATCCACAATTGATCTTTCCGTCTTTTTTGATCAGTTCACTAAACTCCAATAAGTTTTTATGGATAGGCTCAGGTGCTTGTCCGTGAAATCCAGGGTTATCATCATCATGTAAGTGAATGATCTCCGGAAATAAACGTTTCATCACTCTTTTGCCTGCGCCAAACATGCTATCATACGCCAGTTTTAAATCAGAGTTTTTAATGGCATCGATATCAAAATTTTCTTCAACGTGTTTGATATACATATCTTCCAGGTTTGTATATTCTAACAAACCTTTAGCTTCCGCATCTTTCAGATCAACGTTTAAATAATTGGTATTGGCTTTTTCAGGAATGATATCTTCTACTTCCTGAATTTTTTCAGGACCTAAGGGCCCACCGTAATGTGCTTTTAATTTATACCCATTGTAAGATGGCGGGTTGTGGCTGGCGGTAATTATAATTCCTAAAGAGGTATTTAATTTCAAAGCTCCTAATGAGATCATGGGAGTTGATACATAATCTTTCGCTAAATATACTTTCACGCCATTGGCAATAAATACTTTTGCGGTTGTTTCGGCAAATAATTCGCCGGCAAAACGGCAATCGTGCCCCACAACAGCACTCGGGTTCTTAAAATTGTTCTTTATCCATATGGCAGTAGCTTCGGTTACGCGCGCTACGTTTTCAACAGTAAATTCCTGTGCTATAATGGCTCTCCAGCCGTCGGTTCCAAATTTGATCTTTGTCATAATAGTATAAAAAATAGACTTTAAATATATTGAATTAATTACGTTTGAACAAAGTTTTTAATCGTTCATCAGGCTTTTCAAATGCTCTACAGTCGACTCGTCTTCCCAGTCTATAAAGCCCACATTATTATATACGATTTCGCCTTTGGCATTTAATAAATAAGTTACGGGAATAGAAGCAATTCCAATATTAGCAAACGTAGTAGTGATGGTTAAAAAGGTAAACGGATACTGAGTGCGGGTTTTAAATTCTACCAGTTTTTCAATACTTTCATCAGTGATAGCGAGGATCTCTATTCCCTGCAACTTTTGATCTTTTACTTTATTGAGGGCCTTTAATTCCTGGTTACATGGCGGACACCAGGATGCGTAAAAGCTAACGATAACCGGCTTGCCTTTTAAGGAAGCGATATCAAATTTATTAGTGTCCTGATCTATTACATCAAGCTTAGCTATATTAAGCGCCGGCGCCACATTGTATTTATTGTAAAAATACATACCCACAAGGCTAAGAATTGCTACTACAAGGATGATATAAGTTGTTTTTTTACTCATGTTGAATAGTTGTTAGATGTAATGATAACGCGGAGTTGCTTACTGTTGATTATATATGAATGGGTAAATTTTAAATAAGCCATCGAATGTTATCAAAAAAAGGTTGTTGTTAAAAAATCAAGTGCCTGCAAACTTAAGGTAAATAATACAATAGTTTTACTGTTTTATGATAAAAATACTTTCGAAAATATGGACCATCCTGTGGAAGACCGTGGTGGTATTTATAGTGGCCTCTATTGTCTCGGTTATCATTTTCAGGTGGGTGCCGGTTCCGTTAACACCCTTAATGCTAATCAGGAATATAGAGCAAATGAAAAATGATAAAGGTATCGTGATGGAACATGACTGGGTGTCTTTAAAAGAAATTTCGCCTAAATTACAATTAGCAGTTGTGTGCAGTGAAGATCAGAACTACCTGAAACATTTTGGGTTTGATTGGGGCGCTATCCAAAAAGCCATGAAAGAAAATGAACAGGGAAAGCGCATCCGTGGAGCCAGCACCATTACCCAACAAACTGCTAAGAATGTGTTTTTGTGGCAGGGTAGGAGTTTTCTTAGAAAAGGGTTAGAGCTTTGGTTTACCTTATTGATAGAAGTGTGCTGGAGCAAAGAGCGCATTATGGAAGTTTACCTCAATAGCATTGAAATGGGAAATGGTATTTACGGTGCCGAAGCTGCGGCTCAACACTGGTTTCATAAACCGGCCAAAAAATTAACGAAAGATGAAGCGGCTGCTATTGCTGCTATTCTTCCTAATCCTTTGCGGTTTAAAGCCAATCCTCCGTCAACTTATATTGCCGGTAGAAAAGGCTGGATTAAGCAACAAATGAATTTTTGGGGCAATAAGCTGGATTACGATAAGTATAAGGACGATGATGAGCCTGTTAAGAAAAAGTAAATAAATTACTTAAAGAAGTTCCGATACATTTTTGCAGGAGGCAGGAAGAAAATACTAAAAACTGAATGCGATTATTAAAAATAAGCTTTCATCTCATCAGCCATTTTCTTAGCCTCCTTAGCTGCAGCTTCCGCAAAATCTGCATTATTAGAAGCGTAAATGATACCACGCGATGAATTGATCAGTAATCCAATATCGTTTTTTATTAAGCCGTGTTTGCACACTTCGGCCAGGCTGCCGCCTTGGGCACCAACACCTGGCACCAGTAAAAAGTGGTTTGGAACAATTTTCCTTACCTCATCAAACATCTGCGCCTGGGTAGCTCCAATTACATACATCATGTTGTTAATGGTTCCCCACTGACTCGATGTTTTTAAAACATGCTTATACAATTGTTCTGTTTTTCCTTCATCCAGCTGAAAATCTTTAGCACCTTCGTTTGACGTTAACGCTAATACAATGGCCCACTTGCCTTCAAACTCTAAAAAGGGTTTTACCGAATCGCTCCCCATATAAGGAGCAACCGTAATAGCATCTGCCTTTAAACGTTTAAAAAATGCTTTGGCATACATGCTCGATGTATTTCCTATGTCGCCGCGCTTGGCATCGGCAATTAAAAAATGCTTTGGATAATATTGTTTAATATATTTAATGGTCCTTTCCAAACTGTTTAAACCGCTGATGCCGTAAGCTTCATAAAAGGCCGTATTTGGCTTAAATGCCACACAATAATCAGCTGTGGCATCAACAATGTGACGGTTGAATTCGAAAATAGGATCATCAAACTCCAGTAAAAATTGGGGTATTTTATCAATATCCGGATCTAAACCAACACATAAAAAGGTTCTTTTAGTTTGTATTTCGTTTATTAATTCTGCTCGTGTCATATTTAATTCAAAAGTTAGAATTTAAAATTTAAAAAGGAAAACAAATCCTTGTACATTATTAATTTTAAATTATAAATTAGTAAGTCCTCCTTCTTTCAATCGTTCTGCATTTTCGGCAAACTGCAGGGCATCAATCATTTGTTGTATGTAACCGTTAGTAAAATCGGTTAAATTATAAAGTGTTAAACCAATGCGGTGATCGGTTATCCTGTTTTGTGGATAATTATACGTTCTGATCTTTTCTGATCGGTCGCCGGTGCTTACCATACTTTTTCTTCGGCTTGTTGTATCGGCTAATCGTTTTTGATACTCGAGGTCATATAATTTAGATCTTAACATTTCCATGGCTTTTTCGCGGTTACCTAACTGGTTACGCTGGGTTTGGCAGGTAACAACAATGCCAGATGGTTTGTGGGTTAATATCACTTTCGATTCAACTTTATTTACATTTTGTCCACCGGCACCACCGCTTCGGGCAGTAGCCATTTCAATATCGGCGGGTTTAATTTCAATATCCCATTCTTCGGCTTCCGGTAAAACTGCAACGGTTGCTGCCGATGTATGTACACGGCCCGCTGCTTCAGTAGCAGGCACACGTTGTACGCGATGCACGCCACTTTCAAACTTCATGGTGCCAAAGGCATTATTTCCTTTCACATTAAATACAATCTCTTTATAGCCTCCCATCGAGCCCGGACTCTCATCCACAACTTCTAACTGAAATCCTTTGATCTCGCAATAACGGCGATACATATCAAATAAATCTCCGGCAAAAATAGCGGCTTCATCACCACCGGTTCCACCTCTTATCTCCATGGTGCAATTTTTAGCATCTTCCGGATCTTTGGGAATCAACATGATACGTACTTCGTCCTGTAGCTTTTCTTCAGCCTGGCGATTCTCTTCGAGCTCAGCTTTGGCCATATCCAAAAATTCCTTATCTTTTTCGGTAGCCAATACTTCTTTAGCACCGTTAATATTATCGGTTATTTGTTTGTATTTGTAGTAAGCTTCAACCACAGGTTCAAGGTCGCGGTATTCTTTATTTAATTTTTTAAATAACTGCATATCGGCAATTACACTAGGGTCGCCTAATTTGGCTTCCACATCTGTAAATCGTCGTTTAATTTCTTCTAATTTATCTAACATAATTTTCTCGGTAACAAGGGGCGAAGATACTAAATGTAAATGTGATTCGTGGAGGTTGCCGCCACTTTTGTTAATTATACCGTAATATTTTTGAATTCGCTGGCTTATTAAATAGAATGTCTTATTTTTATCACCGAAACTATCAAAACTCATTTATGAAGAAAATTTTACTGTTTATTATTTTGTCATTTGGTTATTTTGCTCAATCTCAGGATTTTGTAGGGTTTAATCAAAGTAATTACGCAGGTGTAACCGGGGTATATCAGCAACCTGCCAGCATTGTTGACAGCCGGATGAAATTTGATATGACCCTTGTGGGAATAAACCTGGGAGTGTATAATAATTATATTGGCGTTGACAGATCGGCTTTTGCGCGTGTAAAAGTAGATGGCAAAACTACCCTTCCGGCATTTGATGATACCTTATTTGCCGACAAATATTTATCGGAAAGAATGAATGGCCGTAATAAAAGCGTTTATGTAGCCAACCGTATTGCTGGCCCGTCGTTTATGATCCCGCTTAATCGTAAAAATGCCATCGCCTTTACCTCTTCGGTAAGAAACTATGTGAATATCGATGGTGTTTCGCCCGATCTGGCTAAACTGGCTTATGAAGAATTTAAGTATCCAAGTTTATGGATCGCTAAACTTGAAAATAAAAACCTGAGTGTACAGGAAATGACCTGGGCAGAGTATGGTTTAACATACGCACACGTTTTTAAAGATGATAACGAACATTATTTTAAAGGTGGAGTAACCGTTAAATTATTGCAGGGAATTCAATCGGCTTATATGTTTGTGAACGATCTTCAATATAGTTTTCAAACGGATACCACCTTATCTATTTTTCAGTCGGAGGTAAAATATGGTCACTCCGATAACCTGGCCTTCAAGGATTTGAAAGTAGGAGAAAGCAATACCGGAACCAACGTTTTTGACTATAGTCAGTCTTACCCAGGCGTTGGCTTTGATTTTGGGGTAGTTTACGAATGGCGTCCGTCATACATGAAATATAAATATGATATGGATGGTGTGAAGGATCTTTGGAGAAACGATAAAAACAAGTATAAATTAAAAGTCGGTTTGTCTATCACCGATCTTGGATCTATTAAGTTTAAAAAAGGATCAACCAGCGGCGATTTTCAGGCCAATGTGGGTTACTGGAATTTAAAACCGATCAATCCTAAATCGGTAGGTGAGTTTGACGATACTTTAAAGGGAAGGTTTCCGCAAACTAATTCAAAATCAACTTACCGTATGAATTTGCCAACTGCTATCAGTGCTCAGATTGATTACCAGGTTTGGAAAGATTTTTATGTGAACCTAACGCCTTTTATTGCTTTGCAATTTAAAAATAATGACACTAAAGTACATGATATCAGTAGCATTACCTTAACGCCTCGTTACGATTGGAAATGGGCAGGCATCTTTGTTCCTATTCAATACAATTTTTTAGATGGCTTCAGAGCCGGTGCAGCGGTTCGTTTAGGGCCGATAGTGGTGGGATCGTCTAATCTGGGTCCGTTAGTTGGCCAAAAAACATTATATGGCGCCGATATTTATGCGATGCTTAAAATACCTATTCCTTACGGTAAACCAAAAGACAGGGATAAGGATGGTGTGTCGAACAAAAAAGATCAGTGTAAAGATGTACCGGGTGTTTGGGAATTTATGGGTTGCCCTGATAAAGATGGTGATCATATTCAGGATAAAGATGATAAATGCCCTGATGTTGCTGGTGTTAAAGAGCTTCAGGGTTGTCCGGACAGGGATGGTGATGGTGTTACCGATTTAGAGGATAATTGCCCGGATGATAAAGGTTTGGTTGAGTTTAAAGGTTGCCCTGATAAAGATGGCGATAAAATTACCGATAAGGATGATGAGTGTCCGGATGACGCAGGTTTAGCTGAATTTTTGGGTTGCCCGGATAGAGACGGTGATAAAACACCTGATAAGTATGATGCTTGTCCGGATGTAGCAGGGCCTAAAGAATTTAAAGGTTGCCCGGATAAAGACGGAGATACCGTATTGGATAAAGACGATGCTTGTCCGGATGTGGTTGGTGCAGTTGAAAATAAGGGTTGTCCTTGGCCTGATACCGATAAGGATGGAGTAGTGGATAGAGAAGATGATTGTCCTACAACCCCGGGATTAAAAGAACTGAAAGGTTGTCCACCGGCTCCGGTATTAAAAGTGGAAGAGCAAAAAATCCTGGAAAAAGCCTTTGCCAGCTTAGAGTTTGCTACCGGTAAAGACATCATTAAAAAACCGTCGTTACCATCGCTGAATGACCTTGCTAAGCTAATGAAAGAACATGCTGCTGACTGGACACTTAAGTTATCAGGTCACACCGATAACCAGGGCGACGCTGCTAAAAACATGTTGTTATCGGAAAAACGTGCTAAAGCTGTTAAAAAATACTTAGTAAGTAAAGGCGTAAAAGCTGACAGGATCATTACTGAGTGGTTCGGACAAACGGTGCCAATTGCTGATAATATCAATGAATCCGGCCGTCAGAAAAACCGTCGTGTAGAAATGAAAGTAGAATTTAAAAAATAAGATTCAAATTGGTGGTTGAGTTTATCGAAACCAAAAAATAATAAGTTCCGGTTCGTTTAAAGTTGAAAAGCTCCTGTTAGAAATAGCAGGAGCTTTTTTTATCTTAATAATTATACCTTTACCTTACAAACCTTCCACCATGAAAAATCTACTTCTCCATGTCTTTTATACTCATTACTGGGTATCTGACTTCGCAACCCTGTGTTTCGATCGACGGATTTACGGTTACACCGCCAACTTGCTTTGGTTTGTCCAATGCTTCGGTTGCTATTTTATACTCACCAGGCCAAGCACCTTACACCATAAGTTGGTCGGCTCCAGTGTTTCCGCAAATTACCGTAACGGCCGCTTTATCACAAACTATATCCGGCATGGGTTCAGGTGTTTATTCTTTTACAGTTACTGATAATAATGGCTGTAGCGCGTCACAGGTTGTAAATGTAAGCCAGCCATCTTCCTTAATTTTGCAAACTACACCGAACTCTGTGATCTGCTATGGTCAGTCAACCCAGATTGCAGCTATCGGTTCAGGCGGAACCCAACCTTATACCTATTCCTGGACACCGAACAGTCTTATTGGTGGAGGGCCTCATTTGGTTAATCCAACCAGTACAACAAATTATACGGTATCCATACAGGATGCAAATGGTTGTGCGCCTTCGCCAAAAATGATCACGGTAATGGTTACGCCACCTTTAACAGTTGCTGGGAGTTCGTTTACTATTTGTGATGGAGACGCACAGGTTTTAACACCCTTTTTTACAAGTCAGGGTAATGGCGGGCCTTACTCCTACAGTTG
>JAZKDT010000087.1:17546-17771 GCA_040387475.1 Bacteroidota bacterium
AGTACATCTTCAAACACAAACTCAATTTCGGTTATCGGCAACGCCACTTCAGGACCTGCTACCCAAACTTTTGCTGTAAATGTGAGCGATGGATGTACAAGTCCTTCTTCAACAGCTGTTTTTTCAGTAACCGCAAATGTATGTACCGGCTTAAAAGAGTTAGATAATGGCGCCGTGTCGTTTTTTCCAAACCCAGCCAACAATTTCCTTATACTGGAAAGTTCA
>JAZKDT010000088.1:0-3896 GCA_040387475.1 Bacteroidota bacterium
CAGTTTATAAAGCTGGGTTTGAGATTGCCACGCTATCGCTCGCAATGACGAGGACGCAGCACTACAAATGCAGCGGAGCGTGGAACTAATTATCATATTTCTTTTGAACTTCTTTTAAGTCATCGATTCCAAAATATTTAAGAATCATAATGCCAACAAATCTGGGAAAGCGGTCATAGTTAGAAATTCTTTCAAGGCATTCGGTTTCTTGATCATCTATTGGTTTACCGTGAAAAATTTTGTTTCTTAACTTCTTAACCATATCGAAATCTAAATTACAAATAGAAGGTTCTGTCTTGGTATAATCAAATAAGCTTTTAAACTGATTGGACATTGACATCAACTTAATATTATCCACCTTAGTACTTATCTCTTTTCTAAAATCTTCCTTTTGATGTTCCTTAATTATTTTCGTTATATCTTCTAATGCAACTTTGATGTTTTTATCTGTATCTTTTTTACTTTCAGTAAATTCGTATTCCTCTATAACTTTTTTTAGATTCGGAGGATCTCCCGCTTTCTCTAGCTCGATTTTTTTCTCAAGAATATATTGAACTCTTATTTGTTCGAGGACATTATAAAGTATCATAAATTTAGATTCTCCTGATAATTGCATTGCATAATTGAATCGTTTAATTGTATCTAAGACAAAAGTGTAGTTAGCCATCAGACGACTTGCATTGACATTGACAATTAAGTTCAATGGATTAAGATGGAAATCCCAAATAAAAATGCCATGGCCATCAGATTCAATACTCTTTTTTTTATTTTGTTCGTAAAAACTTCCGTTCTTAGTATTAATTCTAGCACCGTAATAATCCACATCATTATGAATATAAAAAGAAAAAAGGGCGCAAATCATCGTGACTTGTTTTCTTATTTCTACTTCTGAAAGGCCTTCATGTTTCACTAACAACATTGGTTCTTTCTGGATTGAAATATGAGAGGATTCATATTTTGTAGTATTGTAAAATCTATGCTCAAGTTTAAATTCGATTTTATCGAATTTGATGTATTCCTCTATTTTGTTTTTTGGCTCCCATGAGAAAGGTTTTTCATTCCATGGAAAATTGATTGGATATTTATAATTCATTTCAACTAATGAAAATCCTGTTTGATTCAAATAGAATTGAGAAGGTTTGTCCACAACGTTGCTAAAGCTGATTCTAATGCCACTAGTGTTTATAATGACATACCTTAATTCAGGCTCATTTGAACTAAACTGTTCATTGTAATTGCTGCCGTTTGCAATCCCATTCAACCTAAATCCAGTAAAATCAATTGATACGACTTTTTTTGGCTGTATTGTTTCTACAAACTCAAAATGTTTGAGCATGTCTTCTTTGTTATTATCAAACCAATCAGCGAGCTTATCCCCTACGTGTTCTTTGTCAGGATAAAATATTTTTATTGATGTTTTATTTTCCTCGATTATAATTTCTGATAAGTAAATTAGAGAACATGCGTCTGCATCCGGGTAGCCATATTTATCTAAATCCTGAATATTAATTTTAAGCTTAAAAAACGTTTTTTCCATTTATATGATAAGTTAATTATTGAAATCTAATTTACTAATATAGATAAGCTTACTATTTTAAATAAACAAAAAACGCCCCGAAACAATTCGGAGCGTTTTTTATACATTATATTTTTGGTGTTTATGTCGCTTCTCGCTACGCGCCTAAAAAGTCGCACTCGAAGTGACAGTTCACCGGTGCCTGAGCGGAGTCGAAGGCAAGGTGTTATGATTACATCATTCCACCCATTCCGCCCATGCCTGGGTTACCCATTGGCATTGCCGGAGCATCTTCTTTTTTCTCAGCTAACACGCAGTCGGTAGTTAACAACATAGCTGCTACTGATGCGGCGTTCTCTAAAGCAATACGGCTTACTTTAGTAGGATCAATAACACCTGCTTTCAATAAGTTCTCATATTTCTCGGTACGAGCGTTGAAGCCGTAATCATCTTTACCTTCTTTTACTTTTTGTACAACAATAGATCCTTCGATACCACAGTTAGCACAGATCTGGCGTAAAGGCTCTTCAATAGCACGGCGCACAATTTGAATACCTGTGTTCTCGTCATCGTTAATACCTTTTAATTTATCTAAAGAAGCAATTGCACGGATGTATGCAACACCACCGCCCGGTACAATACCTTCTTCAACAGCTGCACGGGTCGCTGCTAAAGCATCGTCCACGCGGTCTTTCTTTTCTTTCATCTCAACTTCAGTAGCTGCACCAACGTAAAGTACGGCAACACCACCAGCTAATTTAGCTAAACGCTCTTGTAATTTTTCTTTATCGTAATCAGATGTAGTAGATTCAATTTGCGCTTTAATTTGGTTAACACGCGCTGTGATATCTGCTTTTTTACCTGCACCACCAACAATGGTTGTGTTGTCTTTATCAACCGTTACTTTTTCTGCTTTACCTAAAAACGTTAAGTCAGCGTTCTCTAATAAGAAACCTCTGTCTTCAGCAATAAAGATACCGCCAGTTAAGATCGCTAAATCTTCTAACATCGCTTTTCTTCTGTCGCCAAAGCCCGGAGCTTTAACGGCACAAATTTTTAAGTTAGAACGTAAACGGTTTACAACCAAAGTTTGTAAAGCTTCTCCGTCAATATCTTCAGCAATGATCAAGATTGGTTTACCTGTTTGTACTGCTTTTTCCAATACCGGTAATAATTCTTTCATCGAAGAAATTTTCTTCTCGTAAATTAAAATTAACGGGCTTTCTAAAACCGCTTCCATTTTATCTACGTCAGTAATGAAGTATGGAGAGATATAACCTCTGTCGAATTCCATCCCTTCAACAACCTCAACAGTCGTGTCAGTTCCTTTAGCTTCTTCAACCGTAATAACACCTTCTTTTTTTACTTTAGCCATCGCCTCAGCAATTAATTTACCGATAGTGCTATCGTTGTTTGCAGAGATAGTAGCAACCTGTTCAATTTTTTTATTGTCGTTACCAACCATTTGCGATTGCACTTTTAAGTTAGCAACCACTGCTTCAACTGCTTTATCAATACCGCGTTTCAAATCCATTGGATTTGCTCCTGCTGCTACGTTTTTTAAACCACCTGTTACGATAGCTTGTGCTAAAACTGTAGCGGTCGTTGTTCCATCACCGGCTGCATCAGCCGTTTTAGAAGCAACTTCTTTTAATAACTGCGCGCCCATGTTTTCAACCGGGTTCGATAATTCGATTTCTTTTGCAACAGTTACACCATCTTTAGTGATTTGAGGTGAACCAAATTTTTTGTCAATGATTACGTTACGTCCTTTAGGACCTAAAGTTACTTTTACTGCATTTGCTAATGCATCCACTCCGCGCTTTAAAGCGTCGCGTGCTTCGATGTTAAATGATATGTCTTTTGCCATTGTGTGTTTTATTTAAAGTTTGAATTTGTTATGTCATGATTTATTTCTTTGTTCTCGCTTCTCGACTTCGCTCGAAGTGACATGCTCGAACTGACAGAAACAATCTGTTTTAAAATTTAATTATATGATCGCGTAGATATCGCTTTCTTTCATGATCAGGTAATCTTTTCCATCCACCTGAATTTCGGTACCTGCATATTTACCATATAATACGGTATCGCCTGCTTTAACAGTCATTGGTTCGTCTTTTTTACCGGTACCAACAGCTATCACTTTACCTTTCATTGGTTTTTCTTTAGCTGTGTCGGGGATAATTAATCCGCCTGCTGTTTTTGTTTCTGCCGGAGCCGCTTCTACCAATACTCTATCGGCTAAGGGCTTTACATTTACGCTTGTGCTTGTTTTTGCCATAATTATGTGATTTAATAAATTTTAAGTTAACGCTGTGCTATTGTCTAAAAATGTGCCATTGGCTAAAATTGCCATTTGAGGCGACAATATTACAACATT
>JAZKDT010000088.1:3906-8523 GCA_040387475.1 Bacteroidota bacterium
GGCAGGTTTGAATATTAAAGGAGATGTTTTAGAGATTTTGGGCGTGCCCCCGCAAAAGAGGCGGCGGGGTCGGGCTGGCCCACTTCAATCTTTTTTGCGAAGAGGCAGCAAAAAAGGATTTTCGTTCGCATCCCTCACGCGAGAGCCAATGCTTGTTTTAAACTAAAGTTCCGAAATTTGAAACGTAACCCCGCGTGAGGGATGCGAGCGGAAATCCTTTTGCGTAACGGAGTGGAGTAAAAGATTGGAGCGGGCCAGCCCGGCCCGTAGGGACACGCCCTAATATTTCAAATAAAGAAACGGAAAAATTACTTGCCTACTTTGCTTCCGTCGTAAGCCCATTTAACCCAAACAGATCCCCAGGTAAAACCACCACCGAAAGCAGAAATGATGATGTTATCACCTTTCTTCAATTGTTTTTCATAGTCCCATAATAATAACGGAATAGTTCCGGCTGTAGTGTTACCATAGCGTTCAATATTCATCATCATTTTATCCAAACTTAAGCCCATGCGGTTAGCAGTTGCTTCGCAAATACGTTTGTTGGCCTGGTGTGGCACCAGCCAGGCAATATCGTCGGCTGTCAGGTTGTTTTTATCCATGATCTCGGCACTTACTTCGGCCATGTTTACCACGGCGTGTTTAAATACCGTTTGCCCTTCCTGGTGAACATAGTGTAAACGCTTGTCAATAGTTTCGTGGGTAGGTGGCATTAATGAACCGCCGGCAGCCTGGTATAAAAAATTACGGCCCGACCCGTCGCTTTTTAAAATAAAATCCTGAATTCCGTTTTCATCTTCAGAGGGTTCTAATAAAACTGCTCCTCCGCCATCACCAAAGATCACGCAGGTCGCGCGGTCTTCGTAATTTAAGATAGCGCTCATTTTATCAACACCAATCACTACTACTTTTTTGTATTTACCTGTCTCGATGAACTGAGAACCTGTTGCCAAACCAAAAATAAATCCTGAGCAGGCAGCAGAAAGGTCGTATCCCCAGGCATTTTTAGCGCCAATTTTATCACAAATGATATTGGCGGTACTCGGAAAAATCAAATCGCCGGTAATGGTACCTACAATAAGCATATCGATATCCATAGCGGTGATACCACGTTTTTTCAAGAGCTCTTCCACGGCAATTACCATCATATCGGAGGTAGCTTTGCCGGGTTCTTTTAATACACGTCTTTCTTTAATTCCGGTACGGGATGTGATCCACTCATCGTTGGTATCAACAAATTTAGCCAATTCGTCATTGGTCATTACAAAATCAGGAACATGGCCACCAACGGCAGTAATTGCTGCTCTAATCATTATTGAAATACAGTTTTAATTTTTTCGTTTAAGTTAGCTTCAACGATATCTTTACTTAAAATAATCATGTTTTTAAATGCCAGCGCGCTTGATCTGCCGTGAGCAATCATTACATTGGAATTGATCCCTAAAATAGGTGTGCCGCCGTATAATTCGTAATTGAATTTATCAAAATACTCATCGCTGCGGTTACGCGATTTGATCATTGAATAAAAAGCCTCGGCTGTTTTTAATAAAACGTTACCCGTAAAACCTTCGCAAACAATTACGTCGGCTTTATCTTCAAACACTTCCTGCCCTTCAACATTACCCACAAAATTAAAATCTTTGGTATCTTTCATAAGCGCATGTGCTGCCTGGGCCACCAAATTTCCTTTTTCGGGTTCTTCGCCAATATTTAATAAACCCACTTTAGGGTTATCGATCTTGTATACTTCTTTGGCAAAGATGGACCCTAATATGGCAAACTGGTATAATACATCTGGCTTGCAATCAGCATTGGTGCCTACATCTAAAATAATTCCGAAGCCTCCGTTCAATTTAGGAAGGATAGAAGTAATGCAGGGACGAATAACGCCCGGTACCGCTTTTACAGAAAACATAGAGCCTACCAGCATAGCACCCGTGTTACCTGCACTTGCAAAACACTGGATCTCATTTTCTTTTAATAATTTAAAGCCTACAGAAATGGTACTTTGTGGTTTTTGGGCCAGTGCTTTGGTTGGGTGTTCGCCCATCTCAATCACATCGGTCGCATGTACAAATTCAAATCTATCTTCAGCAACGTGTTGTTCTTTGATATAGGCTTTTGCATGCTCGCTATTGCCAATCAACACTATTTTCACATCTGCCGGCAATGAATCAAGCGCCTGAATGGCACCGTCTAAACAGTTTTTCGGAGCAAAATCCCCGCCCATTATGTCTAATCCAATTTTCATAGGTTTGAATCTATTGTTCTTTATTTGTCGTGTGCATTATTCAGGTTGATTTGTGTTATTTAGTAACCTGAATAGTTTATATAGTATGCCTCAAAATCAATCGCCTAAGCAAATAAAATATGCTTAATAATGCAATATAAAACGGCCAAAGTTATTAACCTTTAGTTACATAATACTGTTTAAAATGAGGATTTAATGTACACGGGTATTAAAATATTGATAGTGTGGAGGATAAATGTTGAAGTTGTATTATAAAGTTTAGGTTTTAAATGTTTTGGGCGTGTCCCTGCGGGCCGGGCTTTCGGCACTCGCTTTTTTATTCACCCTGCGGGATAAATAAAAAGAGCTCAGACAAATGCCTCAAATACTGGTATTCGCTGCCACCATTTACAAAAAATAAAAAATAGCAGCAATCCCTCACGCGGCTGCAAAGTACGTTTGAAACTTAAGTTCCGATCCAAAAAGTAGACCCGCGTGAGGGATGCGAACGGACAGTTCGACTACGCTCAGTGCCCAAAGCTGCAACCGGTGGCTGAGCGGAGCCGAAGCCAAAGGGCGCCCAAATTGATTCTCCTAAAATAAACGTACATATAAATAATAACTGTACTTTTGCCTCATGGCAATTGAGGACATAGAAAACGAAATTATTGACGAATTTGAATTGTTTGGCGACGATTGGGAGGGGAAGTACGAGCATTTGATAGAACTTGGTAAGTCGTTGCCAAAAATCAAAGAAGAGCTAAAAACAGAAGATCGCATCATTAAAGGTTGCCAGAGTAAAGTGTGGTTACACTCCGAAAAACAAGGCGATGAAATTGTTTACACCGCAGATAGTGATGCCATTATTACCAAAGGCATGGTGGCTTTAATGATCCGTGTATTATCTCACCAAAAACCCAAAGATGTATTGGCTGCTAATCTTGATTTTATCAATAAAATTGGTTTAACCGAGCATCTATCGCCAACACGGGCCAATGGTTTAGTGAGCATGATCAAACAAATGAAACTGGATGCAATGGCTTTAAGCTAGGTAAAAACACGGAAGCATGAATAATAAGCTACTCTCCTGGATCATATTAATTGCATTGTCGCTTGTATGGGGTAGTTCCTTTATATTAATGAAACAAGGGTTAAGGGCTTTTACAAGCGATGAGGTAGCAGGCTTACGTATTACCATTGCGTCTGCATTCATGCTGCCCTTTTTGATCAGCCATTATAAGATAGATCTCAAAAAAAACCTGAAAGGCTTGCTTCTGATGGGTGTTTTTGGAAATTTGATCCCTGCCTTTTTATTTACAAAAGCCGAAACACAGATCAGTAGTAGCTTAACCGGTATGCTTAACGCGTTAACTCCCATGTTCACCATCATGATCGGCATGATTGCCTTTAACCATAAAATTACGCGTCCGCAAATCATTGGCGTACTAGTTGGTTTGGTGGGCGCTATTGCTCTGGTAGCTTTAGGGGATTCTAAAGAAAATGATCAGACGAAAAACATCATGTATTGTTTGTTAGTGGCCGCTGCTACCTTATGTTATGCGGTGAGTGTAAATGGTATTAAAGCCTATTTAGGGCAGGTAAATTCGTTAACCGCTACGGTTTGGTCGTTCACATTAATTGGTCCGGTGGCAGCTATTTATTTATTTGGCTTTACCGATGTGATTGATCATGCCAGGAACAACCCGGAAGGATTACGCTCTTTGGGTTATGTAAGTATTTTGGCGATTGTAGGCTCGGCTTTATCCGTGGTGGTTTATAATACACTCATAAAACTTTCAGGAACCGTGTTTGCAGCCAGTTGCACCTATTTAATACCGATAGTAGCTATTGGCTGGGGTTTATTTGATAACGAGGCCATCAATTTATTTCAGGTTTTGGCGGTTATTGTTATTATTGCAGGCATTTGGATGATCAATTCGGTGAAGAAACCGGTGGAGGAGTAGAGTTAATTTCCCCTAAGTATATTTTAGGACGTGCCGGCGCAAAGAGGCAGCGCCGTCGGGCTGGCCCGCTGCAATCTTTTGCAAGAGGCAGGCAAAAGGATTTCCGCTCGCATCCCTCACGCGGGAGCAAGGAATGTTTGAAATGTAAGCTCCGGATTTTGAAATGTAATTCCGCGTTAGGGATTGCGGCATTTGTCTGACCTCTTTTTATTTGTCCCGCAGGGCAAATAAAAAAGCGAGTGCCGAAAGCCCGGCCCGCGAGCTGGCGGCAACGCCCAAAATATTAAATAACTGGTTATTAGTGCTTTACCTGATCAAACCTCTCAAACACTCAAAAAATACGGGCATTTGGCTTAAAAAAGTGGCTGAAATCTTTGGCAGATACAAAAAACCACCTATCTTTGCCGTCCTTAAAAAAATTAT
>JAZKDT010000089.1:0-7203 GCA_040387475.1 Bacteroidota bacterium
TATGAAAATGGCCAAGACGCGTTGGAATGTTGGTGGATTTGCCCGCTATAAGGTTCATCAAAAGGTATCCGCTAAGTTAGCATTAGATTATATACGTATCGAAGGTGATGATAAGTTATCTACTAATCCTGCTCGTAATGCTCGTAATTTAAACTTCAGAAATGATATGTTTACTTTAGAGCTAACCGGCCAGGTATTCTTTTTTGAGGACAACGATTTAGGAAATACTTACAGATATAAAAATGGATTCAGAGCTTATTTCTTTGCAGGTGTTGGTGGATTTTATTCTAACCCAAAAGGAAATATGACTGGTGAATGGGTTAAATTACGCCCTTTGCAAACCGAAGGTAGAGCATATTCTCCTATTGGATTTTCGATACCGGCTGGAGTTGGGTTCTATTTTACAATTCATAAAAAACACCGTATTGGTTATGAGATAAATTATAGAACAACGTTCACAGATTATTTAGATGATATTAGCAGGGATTACGTTGATCCATCGACTCAGTCTGCAGAAGCAGCTGCGTTTGCAAACCGAACCGGTGAGTTAACAGACCTGGATCCTAATTTTGCAAAAAACTTTGGATATGACAGCGAATTAGGAATTGGTCAAAAAAGAGGTGATGTAACTCACAAAGATGGTTTTATGACGATGAGTTTAAGCTACAGTTATGTGCTAAGAGGAAAATCGAGTTTTTATAGAGGTCGTTACGGCCACTTCTTTAATCATCGCCGTAGAGGTAAAGTTCGTAAAATCAGAGCAAAGTTCTAACACCAAAATATTAAAAAAGCATTCACCTTAGTGAGTGCTTTTTTGCTTTAGTCTAATTTAGTATTTTTAATTATTTTTTCAATTTTTTCTAAAATATCGTCGTTGTCACTACATCGGTCATCATTAAATAATACCATATTATTTGGAGAACTCACTATGAATTTTTTTTTGGTGGTGCAACTACCCTCTTGTATGGTAAGTCCATATAAACATAGGTCATGAATTGATTGCAAGGTGTTTTGATTTATTTTTAAAACGTGTTGATGAGATATTTTAGAAGCATCACCGGTTGCAACAGAATAAGTCCCAATATAGTAATTCTGCCTTTTGTGTAAATTGAGTTCATAGAACGAAGGTAAAGAACATCCTCTTCTATTAACCTTAATATGGATTGTATCGCAAAGAAAGATCTTATTAATTAATTTTGTTTTTTGTTTTGCGACAGACTCATTGTATTCAACAGGGCCTTTTATATTTTGACTATGGAGAACGGCTGGGAAAATAGCTATAACTAGTAATCTGATCATGATAAAGTAATTCAACATATATTACTCTTTATTTTTTTGTTCCAACTACTACAAATAATTTGCCTCCCACTTTGTTTTCTTTTATGGGCAAATATTCCTGATGAAAATTCTTTGTTTTAGCTTCCAGTGCTTGCCAAATTTTTCTGTGCTTTTTGCAATTTTTTCAATTAGCCATT
Source organism: Bacteroidota bacterium (assembly GCA_040387475.1). GTDB lineage: Bacteria > Bacteroidota > Bacteroidia > B-17B0 > Aurantibacillaceae > UBA4416. The sequence continues at coordinate 1,476 of JAZKDT010000089.1, forward strand.
TATGAAAGGTTCTTTTTTCTGCATAAACATCCACTATTACTATTTTGCCGTTATCGTTTAATAGTTCGATTAAATTATCTAAAACTATTTCCCATTGGGGAACAACAGATAAACCCAGAACACATAGTATACCATCAAATTTTATTTTTTTGCCAATGTATTTTTCAATCGACTCAGTTGACAACGTTCTGGCATCTGCCTGAAATAGCTTAACATTATCCCATTGGTTTTTCTTAATCAGATTTTGTGCTTTATTAAGCATTCCTGGTGAGTAATCAGTTCCATATAGCATGATTGTATTATTAGCCGGCAAAATATGCGTAAAGTTTGCACCAGTGCCGCAAGCTAAATCCATCACTGTAAGATGGTCTCTCAGATCCAATAACTCAATTGCTCTTTTGCGACTACTGAAATATAATTTCTCTAAAGAATTGTCGTAAAAATTCGAAAATACATCATACCACTTCATACCTATTAATTATTCGTTATGAGTTAAAAAAAATCCCGCTGTGTTGAGAGCGGGATTTATTGATTTTTATTTCTTTAAAAACTTGAAATTTTTTCCAATGTAACGGGCATTATCTCCCAGTTGTTCCTCAATACGTAACAACTGATTGTATTTGGCTATCCGGTCGCTACGGGAAGCAGATCCTGTTTTAATTTGTCCGCAGCTTAATGCAACCGCTAAATCAGCAATGGTTGTATCTTCGGTTTCTCCGCTACGGTGGCTCATTACTGAGGTGTAGCTATTCGTATGTGCTAATGAAACTGCGTTGATGGTTTCGGTTAAGGTGCCAATTTGATTTACTTTTACTAAGATAGAATTGGCAACGCCCATGTCGATTCCTTTTTTCAGGTAATCAACGTTTGTTACAAATAAATCATCGCCTACTAATTGCGTGGTAGCACCCAATTTATCAGTCATTAATTTCCAGCCGTCCCAGTCTTCTTCCGCAAAACCATCTTCGATAGAAATGATAGGATATTTTTTTCTCCAGTCTGCCCAAAAATCAACCATCTGAGCTGATGTTAGTTTATCGCCCGTTGATTTTTTAAAGTGGTATACATTTTCTTCTGTATTATAAAATTCAGAAGCTGCTGCGTCCATGGCAATAAAAATATCTTCGCCAGCTTTGTATCCTGCTTTATCAATAGCTTGCATAACAGCTTTAATAGCTTCTTCATTGTTTTTGAAGTTAGGAGCAAAACCACCTTCGTCGCCAACATTAGTTGCTAAACCTTGTGATTTCAAAACAGCTTTTAAATGATGAAATATTTCAGTGCCCATTCTTAAGCCTTCACTAAAGCTTTCGGCACCGATAGGCATGATCATAAACTCCTGAAAATCGATTCCGTTATCGGCATGTGAACCACCATTTAAAATGTTCATCATAGGAATAGGTAAAATGTTGGAATTAACGCCGCCTACATAACGGTAAAGTGGTTGTCGGCAGTCTTCTGAAGCCGCTCTTGCAACTGCTAAAGAAACGCCTAAAATTGCATTCGCGCCTAAAGTACCTTTATTGTTACTTCCGTCCAGCTCGATCATGGCAGCGTCAATAGCGCTTTGATCAAAAATATACATGCCTCTTAAACGTTCCGCAATGGCGGTATTGACATTGTTCACCGCTTTTAAAACGCCCTTCCCAAGATATTGTGATTTGTCATTGTCGCGTAATTCAACGGCTTCATGAATTCCGGTAGATGCGCCAGATGGCACGGCCGCCCTTCCTAATATACCTGAATCAGTAACTACATCAACTTCGATAGTTGGGTTTCCACGTGAATCTAATATCTGACGTGCTGTAATGGTGTGAATAAATGACATATGGTTTGTTTGTTTAGTTTAATGAGCTAAAAATAATTATTTATTTATAATTGAGTTCGAATTTTTTTTCATTTTAAATTAAAAATCATTGGCGTTTGTCAATTCCCCAAAGCAGCTTATTACGAAGGGTTTCAAAAAAATGCTGGCCTTCAAGATTAATCATATTGAAGCGAAAATCTGCTTTTTTAATAAATAATTCTGATTGGTTTTTTATGGTTTGCGAACGAGAGTCTAACGAAACATTAAAGCTGTCGCTTCTACCACTTACCTTAAAACTCAATGTTTTATTATTGGAGATAACAATTGGCCTCACGTTTAAATTATGAGGTGCAATGGGTGTAATAATGAAGTTATCGGAATCAGGCACCATAATTGGCCCTCCACAACTTAATGAATAAGCTGTAGAGCCGGTTGGTGTGGATACGATTAGCCCGTCAGCAAAATAGGAATTTAAAAAAACACCGTCTACAAAGGTGTCTACGTTAATCATTGCACCCGATTCTTTTTTATGAATGGTAAATTCATTGAGCGCATAATTCACTTCGTTAAAACACGTCGTTTTATCCAATTCGATTAATTCCCTTTTATCGAGCGTGAATTTCTCCTTGATCAACAATTGCAAGGCTTTTTGAAAATCTTCTTTAAACACAGTAGCTAAAAAACCCAGTCGGCCGGTATTAACTCCTAGCACAGGAATTCCGGAGCGGCGCACATATTCTAATGTTTCAAGCATAGTGCCGTCACCGCCCAGCGATATAACATAATCAGCTTTGGCAATTAATTCTTCGGAAGTAGAGTAGGTATTGGTATTGAAAGAGGTTTTTAATTCCGCATTTAAAAAATCCAGGTAAGGTTTAAAGACAATAACGTTGAAATTTTCCTTTACAGAAAAGGCCAGCAGCTGCTCTAAATAATCAGGGTAATTTTCTTTTGTATTTCTTGCATATACAGCTATGGTCATTTATGTCTTTAACTAAATATTTAAGAAATGTAAAAATTCATCCAGTTTATTTTTCATGCCACCTTCAAAATCGCTGTTTTGAAAAGACGCTTTTACCACATAGTTGTAGCGGTAAAATGTTTGTAGAATACGTGAAAGATCTTCCTTATTTATTTTTAAAGTCACTTCCATTTTTGTACTATCAGGTATCGATGAAACGTGTGCACTCAATATCTTGGCGTCGTTACCTTCTATGATGCTTGAAATTTGCGTTAACGAATAATCAGCCTGGTTAACCTCCAATACAATTACACCGCCAAGGTTTTGCACAGAGGCCATGGTTGAAATATTTTGCAATAAACCTTTTAAAGTAATGCAACCTTTGTAATGTTCTTTATCATCCAAAACTGCGATAAGAGTCAGGTTGAACGACATCATTAATTTTAAAAGATCGTAAGTGTGTTGGTAGTTATGAATGATAGGTTTTAATAAAGGCGCTTTCAATTCCTCTATTTTTTCTTCAGGATGATTATAATCCATCAGATCATGTTCAGAAACCAAGCCTATTAGTTCTCTGTCTTTTACAACTGCTAAATGAGATACTTTAAATTGTTCCATCCAATCCAAAGCCATTTCAACGGTGTCTGAATGTTTTAACGGAGGTATTTCGTCTGTAATTAAGTCGGCAACTAGCATAGGCAAAAATAGTATTTTATTTATTCATTTTACTCATTTTTATCAATCCAATCTTCCAAAACTTTGCTTAAATTCGAGCCTTGTAATGGCAGATATGATCTCTTTTGATAATACAGAAAATGCTTTTAAAGCAAAATCTAATAGTGATTTAAATCGTTCCTATTGGTTATTTAAAATGGTTGGTAATCCGGCAATGGTAAAGTTTGGAGCAAAAACCGCACCAATTGGTTTAATGATTGGTTTTAAAGGCTTTATAAAAAACACGATATTCAAACAGTTTGTTGGAGGAGAAAATATTCATGAATGTGACAGGACCATTGCAGAGCTTGGTAAATTCAATATAGGCACTATTTTAGATTATAGTGTTGAAGGAAAAGAAAGCGAAGCAGATTTTGATGCCTGCGGCAAAGAAACCATAGAAACTGTTCATAAAGCTAAGAACGATAAGCTCATTCCATTTTGCGTGTTCAAGGTTACGGGTTTAGCGCGCTTTGATTTACTTGAAAAGGTTAGCGCCAATACTACATTAACGGATGCCGAGGTTAAGGAATATGATAAGGTAAAACAACGTGTTTATTTGATTTGTAAGGAAGCATTTGATGCTGATCAGCCCATTTTTATTGATGCGGAGGAAAGCTGGATACAGCCGGCCATTGATGCATTAGCGGATGAGAACATGAGTAAATTCAATACAGCAAAAGCGATTGTATACAATACGTTTCAGTTATATAGAAAAGACAGGCTTGCATTTTTAAAACAAACCATTGCGCATGCCAAGCAACACGGTTTTCATGTGGGAGCCAAATTAGTAAGAGGTGCATACATGGAAAAAGAAAGAGCAAGGGCTATTGCAAAAAATTATCCCTCTCCTATTCAGAATACAAAGCTGGATTCCGATAAAGATTACAATCTGGCATTAGAAGAATGTGTTGCAAATATAAATATGATGGGATTATGTGCTGGAACCCACAATGAAAGTAGTAGTTTATACTTAGTTGAACTTATGAATAAATATGTTATTTCAAGTTCAGATAAACGTATTTACTTTTCTCAGTTATTAGGCATGAGCGATCACATTAGTTATAACCTGGCCCTGGCCAATTATAACGTGGCTAAATATGTGCCATACGGTCCGGTAAAAGAGGTTTTGCCGTATTTGATGAGAAGGGCGCAGGAGAATACATCGGTGAAAGGACAAACCGGGCGTGAGTTAAGTTTGATTATTAAAGAAAAAGAAAGAAGAAGTAAAGTCAAATAAAAGAATGTAAAAAAAAGCCCGCTGCATAAGCGGGCTTTTTTATTTATTCAACCGGTTTCGGTGTTTCTGCAGCATCTTTATTTTGATCTTTAAAGGCATCAAAGTCAAACGTTAATGTAAAGCGTAAAGTGTTTTGTAAAGGGTTACGTTGTGTGATAGGAATTAAATAAGCCATATCAATACCAAACACATTATATCTTAACCCAATACCCGCGGTAAAGTATTTTCTGTTACCTTTTGTTTTAGCTTCATTAAAATAACCTGCACGGATAGCTAAGGTTTTTGCATACCAATATTCAAATCCTAAACTCCAGTTTATTTCTTTCAACTCTTCTTTTCCTCCACCGGGAGCGTCGTTAAACGACTGAAATATACCTTTTGCAACAGGCACATCTGGATTTTTTCCAGCTACAATTATTTTTTCCCCTGTAGAGTTATTAACGGAATCTAAACCCGTAGCGCCTTTTAAATATACTGGTTGTGTGGGTACCAATAACTTATTTATATCACCATAAATACCAAATGTATTGTAGTCGTCAATTTGTGTTTTTAAACCGGCGCCTAAACGCAAGTTCATCGGAATAAAATCTTTTTTAACCGAGTAAGAAACTTTTTGACCAATATTGCTAAATACTAATCCAACGCTGGCCGTCGCTTTTTTATCGTTAATTTTTAATTTTTGAGATTGATAATATAAGCCTACATCTACAGCAACGGATGTTCCAGGTTTAGTTGGCTGCCCGTTACTTAATGTGTAATTACCGGTTAAATTGGAGCGAATGTAACGCGCCGCCAATCCGGCCGAAAATGTTTTAGATAGTTTTTGGGAGTAAGCAAGATCAAGGGCAAATTCATTTGGTCTGAACTGTCCTGTTGTATTTCCAACGATATCTGTAAACGTGATATTACCTAAAGAAAAATAACGAAGTGATGCTCCGATGGTTTGCGTTTTACTGATTTTACCGTAACCAGCTACATAGTATAAGTAAATATCGGGCACTAATTG
>JAZKDT010000089.1:7213-21887 GCA_040387475.1 Bacteroidota bacterium
TAAGCCATGGTGTTACAGAAATAGCCGCACCACCTTTTTTTTCGGCAAAAGCCATTTTTGCAACGTTCCAGTGAATACTGTTTCCGTCAGCAGGAGTTGCAGCTCCAACTTCGCCCATTCCTCCTTGTTTAGAGTCGGGCGCTATCATTAAAAAAGGTACAGCGGTTGTTATTGTATTTACACGTCCGCTTAATTCTTGTGTTGTTAAGTTTGATGAACTTTTTGTTTGTGCGTTTGCATGTTGTGCGAACAGCATAACTCCGGTTCCAACAGTTCCTATAATTCGTTTTTGCATTGTATTATTCTTTTATTAAAAAGAGAGCATCAAAGATATAATTAATTTAGAATTACCAGCTTTTCTATTTTATCAGCTTTTTTCTTTGCGCCATCTGTTACTGAAACTTTATAAATATAAACTCCTCTGGCTAATTTATCCCCAAATTCGTCCTTTCCATCCCATTCTATACCATCAAAACGGAAACCTTCATTATTTATTGTCTGGTTAATAGATTTAACCACTTTTCCACTAATCGTATAAATTTGAATCAAAACTTTTAAACTCACACAGCATTGGTTGTGCTCAATGAAAAACTTAGTTTTGGTAGTAAACGGATTTGGGTAATTTAAAATATGACTTAAAGCAAGGTCAGCTTCTTCAGCTACAATGAAATCAGTATAAGAAGAAGAAGAATTGTTTTGTACATCCCACACTTTTAAGCTTAAGGTATGTTGCCCTTCAGACAGGGAATTTAACGGATACCTGATTTTACCGGATTGAAAGGTATTAAGGTCGGACACATAATAATCATTCAGGATGATAGCATGTTGTGTATTTTCATCAAGAATAGCAACAATATCGTGTCCAATGCCAGTACCAATCGTATTAATTCCACTCTGATCTGTAATTTGAGCGTACACTTTTGGGTTTTCATTCGTTGTTCCACCAGCAACAAATTTTTCGTCATTCATATACAGGCCGATATTCGGGCCCTGGTTATCACTAACCGCATTTGGATTGGAACCTCCTATGATAATCTGCTCATAATAACCATTGGCATCATGTACTCCATTATGTGCGTAATAACTGATTTTGCCTTTTCCGAAGTTATAGGTAATGTCTTTAGGTACTAAAAATGAAAAAGTAAACTCGCCGTTTTTAACTTCCGACTTGCCTTTATATATAATGTTTTTTTGAAGTGTGAATTTTGCAGGAATTGTATCTGCAGACGAAACCGGATCGTTTATTAGTGTTCTAACAATTACAGCTTTATCAAATACTGTAGGATAAACAACGCCATTAAAATTACTCATTTTGTTACCACCGGCATCGCCTACAAAGCCCGTTACCGTAATCAATGATAAGGCTTTTAATGTATCGGAAGAACTAGGGCTTACCACCTGGGAGTTGATTGTTGAAGTGAAAACTCTTTGTTCGGGATACGATAATTTCAATGCAGGATCGCCAAGGATAACAAAATTCATATACTGTGCGCTGAATCCAATATCTCTCTTGGTTAATCTATACAGATCGCCAATATGCGGCATTTTACCATTCGTCATGGGTTCAAGCGCATGGTTGTAAAAGGCATCATTTAAAATATAATTTAATCCTGAAAAAGCAAGTCTAACGGTTGTCATCAAACCTATGGCGCCCCCATTTTCATTTAATAAACAATATTCTCCGGCTGAAATCCGGTCGGGATCATCGAATCGACTGAACTCACAGGTAGCGGTTACAAATAACGGAAGGTTATTTTTGTTTTTCCAGTTCAAAATCTGCGAAACTTCCACAATACGTTCTTCGGCTAGCCCCAGTTCACCCCCATGTCCGGTGTAGTTGACAATAAGCGCGCCTTTTTCTATTCGTCTGTTCAAATCGTTAACGGCATCTTCATATCTGTCTCCTCCCGGAGTTGATTTTTGAACATAGGCATCCAGAAATATTTTGTCAACGTTATAATATTTATTGCCTGTATAAATTTTGTTTGCCAAGCCATTTGCCTGATTTAAGTGCTCATTATTATCTTCGTCATCGCCTACAAAACATACCCAATTTCTCCAGTCACCCTGTGGATAATCATTTTCTGCAGTTACGCAGGATGATTCAATTGCGTTCACATTAAACCCAAAATTGCGTTTATAATAATGTTCTATTTTATTGGTCACCGCTATCGCTTCGGCTTTATTTCTTACAGGAAAACGACCTACGCCAATGTCAACAAGATCACCTGCAACAAGATCTCCTTCATTGTTATCCATCATTGCAAAATAATCATCGGTGATGAAAGAATTAGTATAGGATGTAGAAATCGGTGTTTCGTATGAAGGTATCATCGCACTATTGCCGCTTGCCGTTATATCTTTGTTTCTATAAGATCCATCGCCCAGCAATAATAAATATTTGGTTGCCAAATTAGGGTCGGAAGGACGACTGTAAAGCATTTTTACGAAGTCTCGGATTCCTCCGATGTCAGGTGTCCCTGAAGAAAACTCATTATATACTTCCTGGGTTGTAGCAATAGCATAGGTTAAGGTATCATACGTTTGATGAATATTGGCGATCCTTTGAGCTTCTGCCAAAAACAACGGATGAGTAACAATAACAAAATCAGCCTGCTGTAAAGCGTGTAAATTTTGGTTGGGAATACTGCCATAAGCTTTTGGTAAGTAAGCCTGATTAGCAGTAAAAATAAGAAACTGTTTTAATGAGTCAGAAGTAGCTGTAAAATCTAAAATGTTCGACGCCGTGTTATATTGCTGATCTTTAACATCAGATGGATTTGTGACATCCCAAATGGTAGGAGCGGTTGAATTGTTATTTGTAAGCACATATTTAGCAAACGTGTTGGCTCCTAAAAGTGTTTTTCGATCTCTGAACGTAAACTGAGCCTGATTAAAAATAAGATTTCTTCTGCAATTAAAAACAACATTATCTAACCACCCCGTTGCCTGCGATGTTAATTTTGATACAGTTACCGATAAGTAAGTCGAACTTAATAATCCGCCTTTTGTGCCGCCGCCTACATATCCAACATCAGCCAGATAGGAGTTTGTGTTGGTGGCGCTACAGGTAAATGTAAACGATCCACTGTTAAAGTTGACTGCATAACTGGATGCGCCCACAGAAAGATAATCGCTTCTCGATAAAACTTTAGAGTGTACATAAACACTGTCACCAACCGCCGCATCGGGAATAAGGAATGAAAAAGGATAAGCAGTTGTAAGGTCAAATTTTTCTCCATAAAACTCGCGACCGCTTTTCACTACATTGATAGTGTTTTGTTCATGATAACCATAATAATCCTGTTTGGTTGTAGTAGTGTTTGGCGTATTTGAAAGTGAAGCCTGGCTTGAAACTCTTTTTCCTAATCCTAAATCAACGTTTATGAAATAAAAAGAAGTATCGCTGAAATAATGGATCTGGTGATCAAATGGCATTTTTGAACCAGCTACATGTTTCCACGAATCGGTACTTTGTCCATAAAAAAGCACGTAATCAATTGCGTCGAAAACTCCATCGCTTTCTCCAACTACTTTAATCGCATTCTCTGTTAAATCATCAAATCTATACACTGAATTTTTTTCCGGCATCAATTTTCCGCCGTTACCATAAACTCTAATGTTTCTGGGATCGGTATTAGTTACATCAATGCCTAAATTACTTAAAAAGGTTTTATCCAGTTTATAAATCCCATCCTGGGTTAACCCAATTTTATACCATTTACCGGTTGCTAAAACAGATGAATTGGCAGCAGTTATTTTTTTTACTTTTTTAAATTGGTCCGTGGATATAGCCGCATTAACAGTTTGCTTATCCCACACAGGTGTGTAGGTTTCCAAAAACTCATAGTTGTTAGTGGCAGCATTTAAACGAACTGCAATAATTTTGGCATATATTAAACTTTCATTTCGTGCATTACCTATGGAGTAGGATAGTTCAAATTCTGAGGTAATGTATTTTTTAAATTCAGAAATTTCTTCCAGTTCTTTTGACGATAATTCCCTTATGACTGCATTCTCTATTTTAAAAACTGGAACACTATTATTTTGAATAGTTGTATGATTTAAATAATAGGGTAAGTTTCCTTTTTGAGAATCGCGATGAATACGATCCAAAAATGAAGTTACTTTTTTCTCAGGAGTTAGCTCAGTATTTTCAATTATCGCGCTATTGTTTAAAGTTTGGCTGGCTATCTGAGAATAACTTAAAAAACAGCTGGAAAATAATAAAACTAAAATTATTAGGTTAGATTTAGTCATAGAAAGCATTTGCTTGATTTTTTTCGTGAACATATTCCTTAAAACGACAAAGAAAATGAAATATTGTTGTATAAAAGTTTTTATTTTTAAAATTAGACTGTTATATTTGTGATTAGGAATAGATTAAGTAAAATAACTTACATGGCGAAGAAACTGATATTATTACTCACAATTGTTTGTGCTACCGGCGTTTGGCAAGATGTGTATGCTCAAGATCCTCAATTTACGCAATTCTATGCGAATCCATTATATTTGAATCCAGCGTTTGCAGGGACAGCGAGATGTCCACGTATTTGTATGAATTATAGGAATCAATGGCCTAATTTATCAGGAACTTATGTTACTTACAGCGCGTCTTACGACCAGCATATCGACGCTATCAGTGGCGGTTTAGGTTTAATTGTTACGCAGGATGACCAAGCTCACGGAACCTTAAAATCAACAAACGCGTCCTTAGTTTATTCTTATTTATTACCGGTTACGCGTGAATTCTCTATCAAAGCAGGATTACAGGCTGGTTTCTTTCAAAAATCGTTAGACAGAACCAAATTAAATTTTGGTGATATGATTGATGCGAGAAGAGGGTTTGTTTGGAATACAAACGAAATCATTCCCGCTCAAACAAAAACAAACCTGGATTTCTCTGCTGGATTATTAGGTTATAGCAAACGTTATTTTGTAGGTTTTGCTGCACATCATATTACTCAGCCCGATGAAGGGTTGCAAGGCCCGTCTAAATTGCCTTTAAAAATTACCGGACATGCAGGTGCTATTATTCCTTTGGAAAAAGGGAATGAATCTTTTATCTCCCCCAATGTTTTATTTCAACAACAACAAAACTTTACGCAGTTAAATTTGGGGTTGTATTTTGTTAAAGGAAGTTTTGTTGGTGGTTTATGGTATAGAAACTCTGATGCATTTATTGTACTGGTAGGTGTTCAAACCGACCATTTAAAAGTGGGATACAGTTATGACGTTACTATATCCAGATTATCAAGTAACACGGCAGGTTCTCACGAGGTTTCTTTACAGATCCAGTTCGAATGCCGCCCTAAGAAAAAGAAATATAGAACAATTAGCTGCCCTTCTTTCTAAAAAATTGTAACCTTTTTATAAAACTTTCGTTATAGCCTTACATTAAATATAAAAATCATGAAGTTTAATTTCATTAAAAGTCCAAAATCACTAGCAATAATCTTATCAATTGTTGCTGTATCTTGTGGTACAGAACGTTCACCCGTTACCGGTTGGTCTTACAACGACCCTGATAATGGTGGTTTTGAAAAAATGCCTTATGAAGAACAAGAAACCGGCCCTGGTTTGGTTTTAATCGAAGGTGGTTCTTTTTCTATGGGTAGAAATGAAACAGATGTAACCTACGAATGGAATAATGTACCTCGTCGTGTAACCGTTTCTTCTTTTTATATGGATGAAACTGAGGTAAGTAACTTTTCATACTTAGAATATTTATGGTGGACAAATCGTGTATTCGGACCAACTTTCCCGGATATTTTCTATAAAGCACTTCCTGATACATTAGTGTGGAGAGAAAAATTAGCTTATAACGAACCTTACGTTGAATATTACTTACGTCACCCATCCTATAGAGATTATCCTGTAGTTGGGATTAACTGGTTACAAGCTAATGAATTTTGTGCCTGGAGAACAGATCGCGTGAATGAATTTATTTTAATTCGTGAAGGATTATTAGATCATGTTCCAAATCCTTCAGATCAGGATTATTTCAGTACGGAAGCTTATTTGTCAGGTAAATGGCAAGGGCAATTAAAACAAAAATTACCTTCTTTTGATGAGCAAAATCCTGAAAGAGATGTTAAAATGGAAGATGGTATCTTTTTACCAAAATACCGACTACCGACAGAAGCTGAGTGGGAATACGCTGCTTATGGTTTAATAGGAAACACTATTGGAGAGCGTATTACAGATCGTAGAATTTATCCATGGAACGGGCACGGTGTGCGTAACTCTGATGAAAAGTATATCGGTCAGATTGCTGCTAACTTTGTACGGGGAAGTGGTGATATGATGGGAACTGCGGGCTTCCTGAATGATAACGCTGATGTAACAGCCCCAGTTTATTCATACTGGCCAAATGATTACGGTTTATACAACATGGCAGGTAACGTTTCTGAATGGGTAATGGATGTATACAGAGCCAGTACTGCGCAAGATGCAGATGAATTCAGACCTTTCCGTGGTAACGTATTTGTTACACAAGTAAAAGACAGTACTGATGGTACGATTGCAACTAATATTGACGGTCCGGTATTCCAAAAATTTGTTCATAAAGTGAATCCGCCTACAGCACATGGTGTTTCAGGTGAGACTACTGAGATCACTGACAGTGTTTTGACTATTTTAACAGCAGACGCCCAACAATATAAAAATGCACCGTCTGACGGTAAATCTGATATCCCGGGACGTGTAAAATGGAGAGAAGTTACTTCTGCTGTAGCATCGGATAATTTAGATGAGCGTAGAAACTACAAAACTTCTGATTATATCAGTTATTTAGATGGTGATGTTAATTCAAGTTTATATTATACAGAGGGAGAAGAGGCATATGGAGAACGAGCAAATAGTTTGATGTATGAATATGCAAAAACATCATTAATTAATGATAAAGCACGTGTATACAAAGGTGGTAGCTGGAGAGACAGAGCATATTGGTTAAACCCTGGAACACGCCGTTATTTAGATCAGCGTCAATCTACAGCATACATTGGTTTCAGATGCGCCATGGTAAGAGTTGGTAGCCCCGTTGGCTTAGGAAAATAAATTTGTTGAAAACTATATAGGAAGCCCCTTATCAATCGATAAGGGGCTTTTTAATTTTATGGCATGAAGAAATACGTTACAACCGAGGAATTATATGAGTTGTTCATTAAGTGTGGGCAAAAAACAGCAATTGATACCAGAAAATTGGAAAAGGGGTCGATTTTTTTCGCTTTGAGAGGGGATAATTTTGATGCTAATTCATTTGCTCAAACAGCAATAGATGGCGGATGTGAATATGCTATCGTGGACGCTGAAAGCGTTTCTAACGCTATAAATATATTATTGGTGAATAATGTTTTGGAATCGTTGCAACAACTCTCTAAATATCATCGTGAACGCCTAAAATGTCAGGTTATTGGTATAACAGGAAGCAATGGAAAAACAACCAATAAAGAATTGATCCATGCTGTATTGTCAAAAAAATACCGGACCTACGCTACAAAAGGTAATCTTAATAATCATATTGGCGTTCCTCTTACCCTATTAGCGTTAACGGATCAACATGAGATGGCCATTGTTGAAATGGGAGCCAATCATCAGGGTGAAATTGCTTTGCTTAGTGATCTTTGCGATCCTGATTTTGGATTAATTACAAACATAGGAAGAGCGCATTTAGAAGGTTTTGGCGGATTAGAAGGCGTTAAAAAAGGGAAAAGTGAACTGTATGCTCATCTGAGGAAAAAGAATGCAAAAATATTTATTAACGGAGATGATGAGGTTTTGCAAGACCTTAGTAAAAATCTTGAAAAAATATCTTACGGAGAAAATATTGAATTTGATGTTCACGGTCAACTATGCGATGCTTCGGAATATGTGGAGTTTAAATGGAATGTCAGGCATCAACAACTGGATAGCCAGCCCGTGGTAAAGACTTACATGTTTGGACAGTATAATTTTATAAATACATTATGCGCGGCTTGTGTTGGTAATTATTTTGGAGTGAAAGAAAGTGATATAAACAGTGCCCTGGCCTCATACCTTCCCGAAATGAATCGGTCGCAGGTTAAGAAAACCGAACTAAATACACTGATACTCGATGCATATAATGCTAACCCCAGCAGTATGAGTTTAGCGATTGATAATTTCGCAAAACAACGTTTGACGAATAAAATTGTTATTTTAGGAGACATGCTTGAGATGGGCGAATACAGCGATTTTGAGCATGAGAGTATTTTGGATCAATTATCCCGGCATTCCATTGAGAAAATATTTCTTGTCGGAGCCCATTTTTTTAAGTTAGAAGAGAAATTTCCAGCATATGCTTTTTTTAGGAATGTTGAGGAATTAAATACCTACTTTTCCAAAAATAAAATTGCTGAATCTACCATATTAATTAAAGGATCCAGAGGAATCCAACTCGAGAAAACTGTAATTTTTTTGTAGCGTTTTTTTTGTTAAATGATTAGTTAATGAATTAATAAATCTTTAAATTTGTGTTAATGTTGTTTAATTAAAACCAAAAAAATCATGAAAAAACAGTTACTAATTACCACCGGTATTCTCGTTTCGGGATTACTGAGTGCACAAGTTTCAAAAAAGTCGGTTGACAGTAAAATACCTGCTCACCTTTCTAATGTTGCAATTAAAAAATCTGCAGTAGATCCGGATGTTATGTATACAGGGCTTCCTTTTCAGATACAATCTAAAGTTGCTACTGCTGCAAACGCAGCTCGCACGAGTATGTATAATGAAACTGTTGTCGGAAAAACTATCTATGATTTGCAGTCCAATTCAAGTGTTGGAGATCGAATTGTAGTAAACGCTGACGGTACAATTGCTACTTGTTGGACAATTGAGCCTACAGATGCTTCAGGATCTTATGCAAATAGAGGTACAGGTTATAATTATTATAATGGTTCTACATGGGCTTTTCCTATAGGTACAGGACCAACAGCCAGAATTGAAAATGCAAGAGTAGGTTGGGGAAATATTGTTAACACACGCTCAGGAGCAGAATTAGTATTATCTCATAATGGGGGAGTTAGTAAGGCACATATTGCGTCAAGACCAGTTAAAGGACAAGGAGCATGGGCAAATAGCACAACCAGTTTTCCAAGTGTTACCGGTGGTAACTGGTGGCCAAGAATGGTAAGCTCTTCTGCTACAGGTGGAGATACAGTTTATGCACTTACAATTACTTACCCGGTTGCTAACGGTGGTACAGTTTATAACGGTGTGGACGGAGCAATTTTATTTTCTCGTTCAGTAGATGCTGGAGCTACATGGGATATTCAAAATATACAGCCAACAGGATTTACATCAGCTAATTATTTAGGATTTGGTGGAGACGCTTATGCCATTACAGCAAAAGGAAGCACTGTAGCTATTGTAGCAGGTGATTCTGATACTGATATCGGTTTATCTAAATCTACAGATGGTGGTGTTACCTGGACGTACACGAGAATTTATAAATTCCCAATTACATTATGGGATTCAGGAACTACTATTTCTGATGCAGATGGAGATAACGTTGCAGATACTCTGAAATCAAACGATGGAAGTTTTGCTATTGCTTTGGATAATAATGGTATCGCTTATGTTTCTTATGGTGCCTATAAAGTATTAGGAGATGATCCTGCCGCTGGTACAAGTTATTTCCCTTATCTTGATGGTTTATATTTATGGAACGAAACTATGCCTGTAGATTTAGGAGGTAATATCGTTGCCGGTGTTGTAGATGCTAACAATGATGGCGTTATTACTTTTCCACCAGCTACTTCTCCGGTTTTAGCTATGGGAAGATGGGGTTGTTCGTTAACTTCTTTTCCAAGTATGGCATTTGACGCTTCAAATGCATTATATCTTTCTTATTCTTCTGTTGTTGATAGTTTATTGTCAGCTACAGGTGATAAATTAGTTAGACATCAATATGTTATGAAATCATGTGATTTAACACCAGGTGCTGAAGTGTTTACAACTCCAATGGATATCACTATGCCAAATTCTAACCCTGCTCTTGAGGGTGTTTTTGGTACTATGGCTAAAAATATTGATGGAAACGTTCATATTATTTACCAAAGAGATT
The DNA here is from genome assembly GCA_040387475.1 of Bacteroidota bacterium. Lineage (GTDB taxonomy): Bacteria > Bacteroidota > Bacteroidia > B-17B0 > Aurantibacillaceae > UBA4416. The sequence goes on from JAZKDT010000089.1 coordinate 17,298, forward strand.
TCTTCCCGGGTAATGGTATACCAGGTACAGCAGCTAGTCCTAATCCTGATACTGAAAATCTAGATCAAGGTGGTGATAATGAAATCGTTTATACAAAAATACCTGTTTCAGATTTCGTATGTGTTACCGGTGTTAAAGAAGCAACTCTTTCTTCAGTATCTAACATGAACTTCTATCCAAATCCAGCGTCTACAAATGCAATATTGGATATTCAGTTAACTGAAAATACTAAGTTAGAAGTATCTATTCTTAATACAGTTGGACAATCAGTGTATTCAACTTCGGTTGCAGGAACTGTTGGAGCTAATAAAGTTGAGTTAAACTTAAACAACTTAAGTTCAGGCATGTATTTTTATCAAGTAAAAATTGGTAACAGTAAAGCAATTACTAAAAAGTTTGCAGTAAGTAAATAATTAGATTTTAATAGAATAAAAAAGAGCTGCCTTTTCAGGCAGCTCTTTTTTTTTTGAAAAAAAGTGTATTTTTCTTTTTTAGAATGGAAAAAAGTATATCTTTGCACTCTAATTTTTTATAAACAAGTTCAAAAGACTTCTTATAGAAAAGCGGGGTGTAGCGTAGCCCGGTATCGCGCCACGTTTGGGACGTGGAGGCCGTCAGTTCGAATCTGGCCACCCCGACAAAAAAGACCTGTAAGAAATTACAGGTCTTTTTTTATTCTTGGAATTTATGTGTTAGCTCGCTGACTGTTTAATAGAAAATCTTCCCGTTTTAACGAGAACTGCAGCTCATTCAGGCAATAATCCAGATACCTGGTTAATTCAAGGAAACTTCCCGGCTTTTGGATATAGGCACTTGCTCCAAGTTCATAGCTAAGGTTAATGTCTTTTTCGGCAACGGAGGTAGATAGTATAATAACGTGAAAATTGTTTCCAGGGTAAAATTCCTTAATGAATTTTAAGCATTCCAATCCGTTTTTAACAGGCATGTTAATGTCTAAAAATACAAAATCAGGGGCACTCTTAATGGATTTAAAATGCCTGATGGCTTTTTCACCATTGTCAACCATTACAAGGCTGTTTTGTTTATTTAGCTTTTTGATAGCTTCCTGAAAAAAATCGCGATCATCTTCATCATCATCTGCTAAAAAAATATGTAATTCCTTGCTTGTCAATTTTTATTATTTATTTCGTGAATATAGCTCATATTAAATACATGGCATCACTTAATTCATAGGGTAAAACCCTGATATTTGGTAAGCAGATATTTAGTAGTTTTGCACGCTAGCAGCGCTAATTTATGGATGATAAAATAAAAGTTACTTATATTGATGATCACAAGATTGTAAGGGAAGGCGTGAATTTTTTACTATCTCAATATCCGTTTATTGAGGTTATACAAAATGAATATAATGACTTAAAAATTGATGATCTTTTATTTAGAAATAAGATCGATGTAGTTATCCTGGATCTTCAACTTGAGATTTTCAAAGGAAAAAAAATATTGAATGGCTATGACATTTGTGAAGCTATCCTTGCCAAATATCCTGATATTAAAGTTTTGGGACACAGTATGTATGATAACGTGGAGAGCGTTAACAAAATATTTTATAAGGGCGCAATGGGATTTGTTTCCAAAAAATCTGGACACGAAGAACTCGCGAATGCCATTAAACATGTACACAATGGTAATATTTACATTTGTAAGGAAATTATCAAAAAAACCAAGAATTCGGCCAAATTTATCGAACAAACAGATGATGTTTTAAAGGCCATTATTGAGCCTTTTACAAAAGCGGAAAGAAGTGTACTAGAGAAAATTGCGAAGGGCTTTTCAACCAAACAGATTGCCCAACAATTGGATATATCCGAAAAAACAGTAGAAACGCACAGAAAGCATTTATTTGACAAAACCGGTGTTAAGAATGTTGCTGAACTTATTTCCTATATTTACTCAAGGAGAATTTTTATTGATTAGAAATATGGAGAAGCAGGATTATAGTTTCATAAAAAAGATAGGTGAATTAACCGACGACGGAATAATCGTGTATGATCTGACATCCAAAAAATTTATTTATGTAAATGAAAATTTTTTAAAAATCTTTGAAATTGAACCAGATGCCGTTTTAAATGACAGCAAACTGGTAATGAAATTTATTTTGGCGGAAGATACAGCCTATCTTAATTCACGTTTTCACGAGCTGATTGAGACAGGGCATGTTAACACCACCGAATTCCGCTTGAAATTTCCTGATAAAATCATTAAGCACCTGGTTTGTGATGTGCTCATGCTGGATAATGGAAATATGATCACCGCCTTTGTTAAAGATATCAGCATGGCAAAGCGCCACGAAGACTATCTGATAAAGTATACTGCGCAAAAAGATACTTTACTGGATATGTTAACTCATAATTTAAGTGGGCCTCTGTTATTATCAAAAGAAATTATAAACTCTATTCACAAAGGTTATAGCGAGAACAATATGGCTGATATCAATAAATTAATTGGTATCATGCAGGAAAATACTCAGCAATGCATAGATATTGTAAATGATTTTTTACTGGAGGAACATATGGAGTCGGCAAATACCTACGTTAAAAAAACAAGATTTGATGTCTTGGAAAAAATTAACGTTACACTCGAAAAGCTTAAGGTGATGAACAAGGATAAAAATTTCAAGTTGACTTCATCTACTACTAATCTGAATATCAATTCAGATGCGGTTAAGTTTTTTCAGATCATCCATAACGTGTTATCCAATGCTATAAAATATACACGCGAGGGAGGTAACATACACATTGATGTAACCGAAGAAGGGCCTTGTTATATCATTTGTATTTCAGATGATGGAATTGGTATACCTGACGATATCAAACCCTCTCTGTTTAAAAGCCGCGTTATTGGCAGAGAAGGCCTCAGAGGCGAAAAATCATCAGGACTTGGATTATCCATGGCTAAGAAACTCATTGACCTCATGGGCGGAAAAGTATGGTTTGAAAGCGAAGAAAACAAAGGCGCTATGTTTTGCGTTCAATTACCTAAAGAGTAATTAAATAGTTAACATATTCCTTTCCTCGTTGTTGAGCTACCCAATCTGCAGTTAAAAGAATGGTGGCTTGTATCACTAAGGCCAACCCAAAACCTTTCCAAAAACTTTGTGTTGAATTATAATATCTTATAAAGAGGAACAGCCCAAGCGCAATCAGGCACATTTCTATCAATCTATAGATGATAAAATTGTCCATCACTTTTTGCATGCGCGGTAACTCCTGGGTTATTATTTTTTGTGGGTCAAGTCGTACCATGTTTTCGACACGGATAATATCCTTTGGCGTGCGCAGGTATATAAAACCTCCTGCAACCAATTGCATCATTCCTATGGTTAATAAAGGAATCGCCATCCCCTTAAAAAAAGAGTATTTGATTACGAATAAAAATATACAGGCCAGTAAAAGCGAAAGAACGCCCAGTATGGTGATGAAAATGCCCGTGATTTTTTCTTCGGCAAAATAATGTATAATGGCATCCATTTGATCTGCTATCAATCTTTTAAACTAAAGGCACATCAATGATAACTGTGGTGCCTCTCCCAAGCGACGAATCAAAATGAACAGACCCATTTAAAAACTCAATGCGGGTTTGTATCCCTTTTAAGCCTATACCATCAAAGGTGTCCAGTTGGGCTGTGTCAAAACCCACGCCGTTGTCTTCAATCATGATGTTTAATTCGGTTTCATGTTTGATCAATTGCATGCTTATTTGGGAGGCTCTGGCATGTTTAATAATGTTGTTTACAATTTCCTGGATAACTCTGTATAATACGGTTTCAATCTGGTTATCTAAACGGGTGTCAAGGCCCACAATCTCTAAATCAACTTTGAGGGTAGGTGCATTACCCAGTTTCGTAATAAACTCTCGTACTGCACTTGCCAGACCCAATTTAATGAGTGTATTAGGCATCATATTGTGAGAAACGGCTCTTACCTCTTTTACCGAATCGTCAACAAGGCTTAAAGCATTTTGCATGGCCAGCTTTTGTTCGTCGGTTTGCGCAAGTATTTTCGAATCAAGGTTGCTGAGGTTTAATTTTGCCGCACTTAGTAACTGGCCCACACCATCATGCAAGTCCTGGGCAATACGGCGACGTTCTTTTTCTTCTGCATCCAAAATAGCTTTTGTTCTGATCTCTTTTTGACTGGCGATTTCAGCATCCAGTTTCGCCCGCTGTTCCAATTGTTTTTTTCTAAAGAATAATATTCCAACAACAAATAACAGAACAGATAAAACAATGATGGAAATGATGATTTTTGATAAAACTTTGTTTTTCTTTAGTTTCTATTTCTGCCTTGTTTTTAGCAAGCTCAAGGTCTTTTTTTTCAACATCATATTTGGTTTGCATTTCTGCCAGCTGTTTTGCGTTGTCCTGAGTAAAAACAGAGTCGGTATATTGTGCATACAGCTGCTGAAATCTCATCGCCTGCTTGTAATCATTCAATTCTTCGTATACTACCGACATGCCCCCATACGCCTGCTTAAGATTCATAAAATCTTTTACTTCTAAAAAAACTGCACTCGCTTTTTGGTAATAGTCAATGCTTTTTTTGTAATTTTTTTGAATCTTGTGGAGGTTTC
>JAZKDT010000089.1:21897-38867 GCA_040387475.1 Bacteroidota bacterium
ATCCAGTGTATTTTCTTGCTTTGTATTTGTAGTCGTTGTGGCGCCTGCACTGGCAGCAGTGGTGCGATTCTCTTCACTAATGTTTGAATTCAAAGCTTCTTGAGAATTGGATTGAGCTTTTTCTAAAACAGGCATGTCGCTTTGTAATTTTTTTGAATCTTGTGGAGGTTTCCCAAGGCTAAATATGATAAAGCAATACCGTATGAGTCATTCATTTCCTGTCTATAAGTCAACGCTTTGGTGTAGTATTGCGTAGCTTTGTCATAGTCTTTTAGAACAGTATAAACTCTCCCCATATTGTTGGTCAAAGCTCCTAAACTGTACAAAGCATTATATTCTGCTAAAATTTTTTCAGCTTCAGAAAAATAATAAAGGCACGAATCTACATCCCGTTTATTAAAAACAGTGTCGTGTTTTACACCAAGGTCGTATTTGATGCCTGCTATTTGAACCATAATATTAGCTTCGGTTAATCTCGAGTGCGCCAAACGTGCTAACCTTAGACCTTTTAAGTCAAATTTATGCGCACTTTCATTTTGATCGAGGTTATAATACAAAACGCCTATATTACCCAGTATCTTAGCCTGATTAATGGTGTCGCCAATTTGTTCGTATATTTTTAAAGATTTGAAATTGAGTTCAAGAGCTTCTTTGAATCTGCTTTGATTTAAATAAACGGTGGCGATGTTGGAATATATACCGGCTGATTTGACGTGGTCATTTAGAGATTGTCTTATTTTTAATGCAGACTGATAATAGCTTAACGTGGAATCGAAAACCCCCATTCTATTAAAAACGTTTCCGATATCGCTATAAGCCTGGGCCATACCTTTTTTATGATTGATGGATTGCGCTAACGACAATTCTTTTTTCGCATACAGTATTGCTTTCTCAACGTCATCCGATAAAAAATTCCAGCTGATATCACCTGCCAAAGACAGTTTAACCGTATCGGGCGTTGAAGCTTTATTAAAGAGTTTTATTAAGCTATCGTTATTGTTTTGCCCTTTTAGTAAACCAACAGAAAGTATAAGAAATAATTTAAAAAAATAATTCATTGCTCGCAACATAGGATGCTTGAAATTACAAAATATCTTTTAAACACGGTCTAAGGATTTTTCCTTATTTATCAGTAGCGGCAAACCTAAGCCTTAAATATTAAACTATTTTATGCGTATACCCACTATACAAACATCATCCACCTGCTCTAAAGGTCCTTTCCAGGATTCAAAGCGCTCGTGTAATTGTTCCTTTTGAGTATGCAGATCCAAAGTGGTATTTTGTTTTAACAGCTCTTCCAGCTGCTTGTATTTGAATTTTTTCCCTTTTGGTCCGCCAAATTGGTCGGGGTAACCATCGGTAAATAAATATAAATGATCATTTTTGATAGCCGTTAGAGAATAAGTTTCAAAGGAATCTGTTTTGATCCCTTTTCCTACAGGCATTTTATTAAAGTTCAACAATATAACCTCATTATCTCTGATGACCATTGGCGCATTATTGGCTGCTGCGTAAGTAATGGTATTTGTGATCGTGTTAATACACAACAATATGCCATCAAAACCGTCCTGTTGTTCATCTTTACCGATCGTTTCAATTAACCTGTCTCTTACATAGTTAAAAATTTCGCCGGGTTCCAGAATATGTCTTTCTTTAACGGCTTCACTTAAAAAACCAATATTCAATAAACTCATAAAAGCGCCCGGCACACCGTGACCCGTGCTATCGCAGCAGGCCAGGTACAAGAGATGATTGTTTTTTGTTGCCCAGGTAAAATCGCCGCTTACAATATCTTTAGGTTTAAATAACACAAAATGATCCATCGCATTTTCCAGCAGCAGTTCTTCGCTCGCCAATAATGCAGTCTGAATTTTTTTTGCGTAGTTAATAGAGTCAACGATCTCTTTTTGCTTTTCACTGAGTTGTTCTTTTTGATGTAAAATTTCCTGGTTAGCATGTTCAAGCTGATTATTCTTTGTTTCGAGTAAACGGCTTGTTTTTCGTTTTTGGTTGAATGCCCATATTGAGATAATAAAAAGTAATACAAAAAACAATAAGGCTGATATTATAAAGTTACGCTGTGCCTTTTCCTTCTCTATTTCTTTTTGATTTGCGAGCAATTGCAGATCTTTTTTTTCTACATCGTATAAGGTCTGCATCTCAGCAATACTATTATCCAATTTACTTCCGTAGAGTGAGTCTTTTAAATGAATCAGTGAATCGGAATATCTAAATGCCGTTTTAATATCACCTGTCCGGTCGTAATACACAGATAGGTTAGCATAAAGATTTTCAAGATTATCAGGATTATTTGTTTTGCTGTAAAGTTTTCTGGAGTAGCTAAAATACTCCAGTGCTTTTTTATAATTGCCATCATTGATGTAAAGTTCGCCCAGGTTATTGGCAACAGAGGTTTGTCCGTCAAAATTCTCGCTTTGTTCAAATTTGGCAAGCGCTTTTTCTAAAAATACGATAGCCTGCTTTGGCTTTTTGAGCAATACATAAATGCCACCAAGGTTGTTGTAATTCCAGGCTAAAGCAGTATAGTCTTGCATTAACTCACGAATTTCGGTAGATAATAAAAAGAATTTTTCAGCAGAATCCAGTCGCTCGTCCTCCGCGTATAATATGCCCATCGTATTGTATACATTACCCAACGCTCTTTTGGATTTAAGTTTTGAGGCTATTTTTTGGGCTTGCCTCAGGTACTTATCAGATTGTTTGAAGTTGCTTTTTTGCTGATAAATATTGGCAACATTTACCAGGGCATTCGATATGTTAGCACTATCTTTTATTAATTCGTAATTCTTTAATGCTTCCAAACTATGCCTTAAACCTTGCTCCAGTTCCATCAACATTACATAACCCGAACTTATTTTGTGATTAAGCGCCGCTTTGTAATATATTGGTGCGTTGGCGGGTAACTTTTCCAGAATAGGAAGAATGAGTTTAATTACCGAATCTCCTAAATCTTTTTGATAGTACGCATTACTTAAGCAGAGTACAGATTCGAAATAATATTTTGTATCAGGGCATTCTTTGGAAATTGTGTAAGCTTGTAATGCCAGTTTATAAGATTTATGAATATCCTTGGATAATTGTTCGTGCGATTCCAGGGTTATTTTTTTTAGCAAAATGGTGTCGCACTTTTGAGAAAACCCCAAAACGGTATGTATGACTAAAATAACGCTTAAAAACAATCGGAATTTCATCTTATAAAAATACGATTTTCATATTAAAATCAGTGTTTAAAGTGGTATCTTTACCCGATAATGAAAACAAAAACACTTAAAAAGAATAAAGTAAATGTTGTAACTCTTGGTTGCAGTAAAAATATTGTCGATAGCGAGGTTTTGATGGGCCAATTAAAAGCAAATAATTTTAATGTGGAGCATGAAAGTGAAGATGATGACCATAATATCGTAATCATTAATACCTGTGGTTTTGTGGAAAATGCAAAGCAGGAAAGTATTGATACTATTTTGCGTTATGTAGAAGCAAAAAAAGAAGGCAGTATCGAAAAATTATATGTAACGGGTTGTTTAAGCGAACGCTACAAAGCTGATCTTGAAAAGGAAATACCTGATGTAGATGCTTATTTTGGAACCCGTGAATTGCCGAAGATGCTAAAAACGTTGAAAGCTGATTATAAGAAAGAACTGGTAGGAGAACGTTTGCTTACAACACCAAATCATTATGCTTATTTTAAGATCAGTGAAGGTTGTGACAGGCCTTGTAGCTTTTGCGCTATTCCTTTGATGCGTGGCGGACATGTATCCGAACCTATTGAAGCTTTGGTTAGCAGGGCCAAATTACTGGCGAGTAAAGGAACACGCGAATTATTATTAATTGCTCAGGATTTAACCTATTACGGGCTAGATATTTATAAGAAACGTGAATTAGCCAACCTGGTAGATCAGTTAAGTGATGTGGAGGGTATTGATTGGATCCGCCTGCATTATGCATTCCCCAGTGGTTTCCCAATGGATGTACTGGATGTAATGAATAAAAAAAGCAATGTATGTAACTACCTTGATATGCCTTTGCAACACATTACCGACAATATGCTAAAAAGTATGCGTCGCGGTATTACCAAACAAAAAACCATCGATACCGTTAACCAAATCAGGGATAAGGTTCCGGGTATCGCCATCCGTACAACCTTAATTGCAGGTTACCCGGGCGAAACACAACAGGATCATGAGGAAATGTTGCAGTGGGTTTCTGATACTAAATTTGAACGCTTAGGTATATTCACCTATTCACATGAAGAGAATACTCACGCGCATTTATTGAAAGATGATGTGAAGGAAAAAGTAAAAAAAGAAAGAGCGGATGCTGTGATGAAAGTGCAGCAGGAAATTTCTTACAATTTGAACCAGGAAAAAATCGGTAAGACTTACAAAGTGTTATTTGATAGAAAAGAGAATGATTATTTTGTAGGACGTACAGAATTTGATAGTCCGGATGTAGATAACGAGGTGCTTGTAAAATCTACGGATAGCAACTATGTGCGTATGGGCGATTTTGCAAACGTAAAAATTAATGATGCCAGCGATTTTGATCTGTATGGCGATTTGGTATAAATATGTTTCTCTTTTTAAAGAAGCCATATCCTTATAATGCATTTTCGTTTAAAGAGGTGTATTCTAATTTTATAATAGCCTGCTTTGTATCCTTATTCCTGATTGTGTTCGAGCCATTTGGGATTTCTATCTGGGAAACAAATCATAAATTATTGAAGCTTATAGGTTTTGGATGCGTGAGTTTTATATCTATTCTTTTATTTAGACTTATCTCACATTTTTTAATAAAAAAGAATAAGCCCGAAGAAACCTGGACAGTCTGGAAAGAGATAGTCGCATTAACGCTCGTTGTGGTGGTTATAGCTTTTGGAAACCTGTGTTACAGCAATTTTATAAGAATAAGTCATTTTGGTTTTAAAGAGCTGTCATTTGCATTAATCGCTACCTCACTTCTGGCTTTCTTCCCTATCACGGCCAATATTACTTTAAAATATAACCGATTTGTGATTTTAAATCAAAAGGATGCTGCATTGATGGAAACGGAGGTCATGGAATTTCAGCAACGACAAGTTGTGGATATACTAGCAAAAGAGCTACCGCGTACTGAGTTGAAGATGCTGAGTCTGTTATCGGAGAATGAAAAGGAAAAAATTGAGTTAGAGCCGGATCGCCTGTTTTATATAGAATCAGCCGATAATTATTCAAACATCGTTTATTTTAAAGATCAAAAGGTAGTGAAACATTTAATACGCGGAAGCTTAAAGCGTATCGAGGCACAGATTGATATTCCCCATATTATCAGATGTCACCGGAGTTATATTGTAAACCTTAAACAAATTGAGCATATCAAAGGCAATGCACAGGGTTATAAAATTGAATTTAAAAAGGAGTTAAGTGATACGGTTTCGGTATCCAGAAATTACAGTAAAACACTTTTTGAACGCCTTGAATCCTTAAAATAGGACAATTTCTTTTTCATTTTCAGATAAAAACACGTCATTATTTTAAGATTTACAACAAAAGGGGTTGTTGTTTATCCCAACAAAGAGTTAATCCTTTGTTATCCGTCCCACAACCTGATATTTATCCCAAAGTATTGCTAACCAACCCTTTTAGTTGAATGCGATGGCCTTACGGTATACCTTTGCCTTAAACTAAATCTTAATTTTTTATGGAAAATATCAACTCAATTGTGCTTTTTATACATGTGGTAGCAGCAACGGGCGCCTTAATATCGGGCGCACTGGCTATTATTTTAAAAAGGAACACCCCCAAACACAAACCCGTGGGTAAATTTTATTTTTGGTGTATGACCCTTGTCTTTTTAACCGCCACTTTTATTTCAATCGTCAAGCAACTTCAGTTTTTATTTTTAATTGGGATATTTACCTATTACTCTACCGTTATCGCTTACCGGGCCTTAAAACTTAAAAATTTGCACCAGGGACAAAAACCACATTTTGTTGATTGGCTCATTGAAGTTGTTGCAGGAATCACTGTTTTGAGCATGGTAACCTTCTCGTTTATTGTTTTTTAACAAACCCGACATGGCGAAGCCATTATTCCTTTCGTATTTGGAGTGCTAGGAACCTGGGGTGTATATAGAAATATCATCAAATTTATAAAGGGGCAGACCGAAACCATGTACTGGTTAAAAAAACACATTGGAAATATGTGTGGCAGTTATATCGGTGCGATCACAGCATTTACCGTTAATCAAAGCAGTCACATTCCCGTAAGTCCTATTATATTATGGCTTGCACCAACTGTCATCATAACGCCCATTATCATATGCGAACTTAAAAAGATTAAAACGAAACCACTGCCTGCTTCTATTTAATAGGCTTGATGATCCGTCGTTCAACACAGTATTTTAAAAGACCGATCACGCTTTTTGTATCAGTTTTTCTAAAAATATTTTTACGATGGGTTTCAACGGTGCGTTCACTGATAAAAAGAGCTTCAGCAATTTTAGCATTGGTATATTCTTTAGCGATGAGTTCAATTACTTCAATTTCTCTTAACGACAGGGTAATTTCCTTATTGTCGCTAATGGGAGAAACCTTCATCATTTCGGCACTCACCTCATCACTAAAAAATGTGCCTCCATTTGCTACTTTTTCAATGGCAGTTAAAAGTTCATGCTTCCCGGTATTCTTCAAAATATAAGCACTAACGCCGGCCTTCAGCATATCGCTGATAGTTTCGCGTTCTCCAAACATAGAGAGTGCAATGACTTTAACATCGGGATTTGTTTTTTTGATTTCCCGCGTTAATTCAATGCCATCCATTTCAGGCATATTAATGTCGGTTAAAACAATATCCGGACGATAATCAACAATTTCTTTGGCTGCAACTTTTGGTAAAGTGTTTTCTCCAACAATAGAAATGTGTTTTTCATCGCTTAACAATGCCTTTAAACCATCAATTAACATTTGATGATCATCTACAATGTATATTTTTAAAATAGCCACGTTTAATTATAACAGGATTATTAACGTTAAAAATACATATTATTGATTTATAAAAAACAATTAATTAAACGATAAATCCGTTTAGTTCTTTGGATATTTCTTCAAGAAGGATTCCCCATTTTGGGTATGTTTTTGCAATATTTTGCTTCACAAATTGCGTTTACAAGGGTATAGCGTTTGAATCCCAAATGGTATGATAGAAAAAATACCATTAAAAGAAGTCAATAGGTTTCTCATTTTCGGCATCCTGGCTTGCGCCATTCTTTATTTTGGAAAACAGGTTTTGATTCCCGTAACGTTTTCCATATTTTTTGCGATGCTATTCACCCCTTTGTCCAATAAACTGGAAGAAAAGGGCGTAAAGCGAATTTTGACATCTCTTCTTTCACTATTGATTATAATTATTGTGGCTTTTGTGATAGGGCTGTTAGTTTATGTGCAGGCTAAGAAAATAGCCGACGATTTTCCAACGATAGAAAAGAAAGCGCAGGAATTTGTGGTTATAGCGCAGGATTATGTGAGCCACAAATTAAATATTCCAGAAGGAAAACAAGACGAAGTCATTAATAAGCAGGTTAAGTCTTTTATGGAGTCTTCTGGAGAAAAAGTTAAAGCTATAGTAGCAGGCGTAGTGGGAATATTTGGCTCAGCAGTAATGGTTTTGATTTTTACCTTTTTGTTTTTGCTGCAGCGCGAAAAATATGAAAGTTTTTTTATTATGCTTTGTGGTAAAACACAACCCGAGGAAGCTAAAAAAGTCATTCAAAAAATAAGTAAAGTTTCCCAGAGTTATTTGACGGGTAGAGCACTCTCTATTTTAATTTTCACTATATTATTTACTTCAGGATTTTTGATCATTGGCTTAGAGAATGCTTTTTTACTGGCATTTGTAGCAGCTTTATTAACCATTATTCCTTATGTTGGATCCATCATCGGCGGCTTATTTCCTTGTGCGGTAGCATTGGTTACCGGCGATTCTACGGATACTGCCGTTGGAGCGTTAGCCGTTATTGTCATTATACAGGGCATAGACAATTATTTTATTGAGCCCTATATTATAGGAGGCGAGGTTAACATCAGCGGTTTTTTCACTATTTTAATTTTGTTGATTGGAGGTTTAATATGGGGAGTTGCGGGTATGATCTTATTTTTACCGATGCTTGGTGTTGTTAAGATCATTTGTGACCATGTTCCTGAATTAAGCCCTTATGGATACCTGATAGGTGATCAACAAACGGGTAAAGTTTCGGGCAGGCTGACTGAAAGATTTAGAAAGCTTTTTAAGAAAAAATAATAGGGACTTATTTAATGGTTACCACGAAATTTTTTTCGTAATCTTCCCATTTTGTTCTTTGATAGTCGCCCGAACCATAATACGTTAATACAGGTTCAAATTTCTGAGGAGGCATAAAACCTTTTAAAACATCCAAACGCTGTATTTGGTTGTTTAAAAAAACAATCGAAGGGTATGCCATTTGGTTATCTAAAATAGATGCCGCAAATTGGTGTGGAGCTTTTGGATTAGTGGCATCCGTTGAAACAAAAATGTATTTATCAAATTTTACACTGTCTTTGCTTTCGGCATCAAATTTTACGGCATAAAAATTATCATTGATGTATTTTGCTATTTGTGCATTCCCAAAAGTTTGAGTGCGCATCATTTTACAGGGACTGCACCAGGTTGTATAAACATCAACCATTATAGGGCGTGGATTTTTTTTACATAATCTGTAGGCCTCGTCAAAAGTTACCCAATTTATTAAAGATGATTCTTCAAACTCCGTATAAGTATTGGCGGATACCAACTCAAAATTAGCCTCTTCCTGGTTCATAAAATTGCTTACTCTATTCTCCGGCGAATTAATGGATGCTTGTAATGTGTTTTTTTTACAGGTATAGAAAACGATCCCAAGGATGATGATCCCTGCCATTGATATATCTTTCCAATTAAACATGCGATTTTGATTGAGCAAAGCTAATGCCAAAATCTGTTAATTTTATTTTTGGCATTTTTTAGATTTGGTAAACTAATTATTTAACGCTACCCATTAATTTTTTTACCAATGGCGATATGATAATCAGTAAGATACCTGCCACTACCGCATAAATCGCCAACTGTTTGTACCCGTCAGCATATATACTAAGCTTTTCCAGGTTGGTTGAGTTTTCGGAGGCGCTGGCAATATTTGCCCCCAATAATCCCGCAAAATATTGCCCATAGGCGCTGGCCAAAAACCACATACCCATAATAACGGCCTGTAATTTTGAAGGCGATAATTTAGTCATTACAGAGGTTCCAATGGGGGAAAGACACAGTTCTCCAAATGTGATGATGAACCACCCAAATGCAAAAAGTCCCAGAGACGAAATGCCGTTTCCGTCTGCAAAAAATTTACTGGAATAAAAGATATAAAAACCAATAGCAAGGAATATAAAACCCAAACCAAATTTCACAATAGTATTTGGTTCTGCTTTACGATTAGCTAACCATAACCATAATAAACCCAGTGGCGTTGCAAAAATAATAACGTATAGTGAATTCGAAGAGTTATTGACACCGTTTGGGTCTAGATGAACACCCAGGATTGAATCACTTAAATTATTAGCGGCAAAAATGCTTAACGAGCCTCCGCTTTGTTCGAAGAAGGCCCAAAAGAAAATAGAAAAGATCATGAATAATAATGCGGCAACTATTTTTTTGTTTTCTGTTATCGAAAAATTGCGCATTTCAAAAACCACATATAACACAGCAAGCGGACCTATCGTATACATAAACCAATCGGTATATTCAGTTTTGGCAACCATAAACATGATGATGGGCACAGCCAGCAAAGAGCTGGTAAAAGTGAGGATCTCCCGGGTCAATCTGGTGTTTTTTGGCAGGTGTAACAAAGGTGATAAACCAATATTGCCGAGTTTTTTTTGAGTTTGAGTAAAGGTTAATAAACTGATCATCATAAATACTGACGATAAACCAAAAGCGACATTCCACCGCATCGATTCAGAAACCAAACCAGATAACATTTCGCCTTTACCAATAGCAATACAGGCATATCCGCCAAAAAAAGCTCCTGCATTTACCCCGGCATAAAATAACATAAAGCCGGCGTCAACCCGGTTGTCGCCCTCTCTGTATAAATTACCTACCATGCTCGAAATATTAGGTTTAAAGAAACCGGTTCCTACCACATTAAATGCAATTCCCAGAAAGAAAAAATCACTTGGATTGATGGCCAATAAAACACTTCCAATGATCATTAAAATACCGCCCCAAAATAAAGAGCGTCGCTTGCCTAATATTTTGTCGGCAAACAAACCACCAACAAACGTAAAGGCATATACAAAAGCCTGGGTAGCACCATATTGTAAATTGGCAACTACTTCATTAAAGTTAAGATGATTGATCATGAAAAAGACCAACATGCCGCGCATACCATAAAAGCTGAATCGCTCCCACATTTCGCTAAAAAATAATGGCCAAATCTGTTTAGGATATTTGCCTTTAAAGTTTTGTATTTCTTCTATCGTTAATTGTTTTTCCATGGAGTCGTATGCAATTTCTTTTTAATAAAAAACCCTAATAAACCTTGTCGAAACGGGAGGTTTATTAGGGTTTTCATGCTATGATAGTTATTAACGTAATTCTTCGGCGTGTCCTTCAACATGCCCCTCTTTCATCATTTTTTGCAACCATGAACTTAGAACAAATAAAATTCCGGCAGCGGCAGCTGTCATCAAAATAAACACCATAAAGAATTCATAAAGGTTTGTGATTTGAAAACCTACAAATGATGGAAATTCCAAGGGGGCAGGGTTAGCCGGATCCGGAGTAGGAGGGATCAAGGCGCTTAATGTACCGGCGAATTTATTTGCCGCAGCGTTAGCTAAAAACCAGGTTCCCATCATTAAAGATGATAAACGTAAAGGCGCCAGTTTAGATACCATTGATAAACCAATTGGTGATAAACATAACTCTCCCATGGAGTGAATAATATACAAAGCAACTAACCACCACATGCTCACTTTGTCAGAAACACCAAGTCCTTTAACCGCGATCGCAATAACAATATACCCAAGCGCTACTAATGCTAAACCCAGCGCCATTTTCTTTGGAGAAGAGGGTTCCAGTTTTCGGATATACAAAAATCCCCAGATCATAGAAAATACAGGGGCTAAACAAATAACCGCCAAAGGATTTACAGATTGAAAATAAGACGCAGGCATTTCCCAGCCAAATATGGTACGGTTTGTTTGTCTATCAGCAAATAACGTTAAAGATGCTCCGGCCTGCTCAAAAGCGCCCCAGAAAAAGATTACGAAAAAAGCCAGGATGAAAATAACGATGATACGGTTACGTTCTACAGTTGTTAAGCTTTTATCAGTTAAAATAATAATCGGCATTAAGATCATCGCACCGTAGATGAAATAACCGATAATGTCAACTTGGGTCTTGAACATTTGTTTAAAATTCAACATAAAAAAGATGATGGCAATAGAGCCTATAATCACTAATATGTTTTTCATATCAAGTTTCTTTACAGGTAAGCCAATTTCTTTTCCTTCTTCAGAAATTAAATATTTTTTTTGATAAACGACAAAGCATATTAAACTTACAATCATACCAATGCAGGCCATTAAAAAGCCCCATTTAAAATCCATAGAACCACAAATTAATGGAGAAAAGAAAGCTCCTAAGTTAATTCCCATATAAAAAATAGTGAAGGCACTATCAATTCTTCTGTCGCCAGCTGGGTATAATTGACCAACCATTGTAGAAATGTTTGGTTTAAAGAAACCGTTACCAATAATAATAGCTGTTAATGCTGCCCACATAATAGAAACACCGCCCTCGGCACCAACGCTGGCACTTAAAAACATTAAAAACTGACCTAAAGCCATTAAGGCTCCTCCAATAATAATACTTCTTCTGTTTCCCAAAAACTTATCACATAAATAACCTCCTAATAATGGCGTTAAGTAAACTAATCCAGTGTAGCTTCCGTAAATTTCAGACGCTTCGTTATCTTTCATCAATAGCACCTTGGTCATGAAAAGAATAAAAATCGCGCGCATACCGTAGTAGCTAAAACGCTCCCACATTTCAGTGAAAAATAAGAAATAAAGTCCCTTTGGATGTCCTGTTTTTAGTTCAGTAGCTTGTGCCATATGTAGTGTAGTGTAGTGTTTTTTTTAATGAGTCGTCTAAAATACCTTTTTTTTATTCACTTACCTATATTTTTGTAGAGTTTTTGACGATTTTTTGAAGCAAAAAAAATCCCCGAATTTCTTCGGGGATAAATTTTTAAATGGTATTATATAACTAAGATAGTTTTACGTTTACAGCATTTAATCCTTTTTTACCTTCTTGAATATCGAAAGTAACCGCGTCGTTTTCTCTGATTTTATCAGATAATCCTGTTACGTGTACGAAATACTCTTTTCCTGATTCGTCATCTTTAATAAAACCAAATCCCTTTGTTTCATTGAAAAATTTTACTGTTCCTGTGCTCATTTTATTTGTTTAAAAATTGTTATGCCCAAATCTAATAATAAATACTTATATAAAAAATTATTTTCAGATTTTTTTAAGGTTGTTTTTAATAATTACATTTTGATCAATCTCGCTACTGATTTCTGTTTTCCATCAGTTACTACAACGATATAAGAGCCATTTGCCAAAGACGAAAAGTCATAAACCTTAGAGAAATTTTCTGTTAATTTTAAGTTTTCTGTCCGAACCAAATTCCCCAATACATCATACACATTCATCACTGTTTTAGTCTCATCTAAAACTTGTCCGGCACTGATGTCAATTTTTACAGAACCTGAAAATGGATTAGGATATAATTGAATGTTAAAACCATTGGACGCTGCGTATTGTGCTATACCGGTTACAGTAGCTGTTAGGGTAAATGCTTTGTCGTTGATGTCGAAAAATATATTTCCAACACTTTCAACTTTTACACGACACGTGTTGGTTGTAGTTGATACAATGGGCATTGTAATATTTTGAGTTCCATCGTTAGGTGTATTTGCTAATACGAGGCTAAATGTTGCGCCGGCGTTAGTACTTACATAGATATTCACATTAGTACAGTTGATAGGAGCTGCATTTGTACCATTAACGTTCCATGCAATAGATTGTACAGAGCCTGAGGGATATGTAATACCTGTTGTACTCTGAGAGGTAACTGCAAAAGGTCCTGCTGCATTAACAGTAATAGTTGCTGTTGCCGAGCAGATGCCGCCGCCGCCCATTTTATTATCGCGTGCCGTTAATCTGAATTTTAAGGTTTGCGCAGTCGTTGGTAAATATTCTCCTTTCGTGGCCTGCATACTTCCTGTTAGGATAGATGATAGGATAGGGAATAAACGGGTTGGATTGGTTGTGGGCGCATATGATCTAAAGAACGGTTTAGTACCTACGTTCCAGTTTCCAAAAGAGGTTGCCGCATCCATCTCTTCCCATTGATACGTTAAGGGATCTCCATCAGCATCAGTTGCCGAACCGGTCAACGAAAAAGGTGTGTTCGCAGGAATTGTATAATTTGATCCGGCATTAACTACCGGGGGATTATTTCCGGTTGTTGTTAATACATCACAGCCATTTCCTCCGCCAGTATTTATAAAATTTGTTATCTCATCATAACTTACACCATGGAAATAAGCAATACTATGTGCAGCCAAATCATTGGTTGTGCCACAAATTCCAGCATAAGCCATAATCGTGATGCCACTTCCTGGTTCCATAGATGTTGACATATTACCGTTTCCTGAACAAGATCCTGTTGAAGCTCTGAATGTATGGTTGCCGCTAAACTGATGACCCATTTCGTGAGCTACGTAATCAATATCATATGCATCACCAACCGGACTCGGGCTTCCCGTTATCCCTTTCCCTTTGTTACTTGTAGAGCAAACACATCCTAAGTTTGCTAAACCACCACCCCCGGTGCTAAATGTATGACCGATATCGAAATTAGCAGTCCCAACATTAGAAGTAATTAAGGAGTGACTTTTTGTAATCAACGTACCGGCGTTATTATTTTCAGCCGTGGTATATCCTGTTCCCGGAACCCCATATAAAACTAATGTGGTTGTAGCTACCAATACTAATTTCACTGCAACCTCAGTTTCATAAACACCATCCACACGATTAACGCTGATTACCACTTTTGCCAAGATTTGCGCTGTAGTTGGCGTGTTTGTGCCCGTTCCACAAGCTGCTCTCGCATATTCACCTGTACAACCAACTGCTAAACGATAGGTTTTTAAATTTGCTCCAGCACAAAGTGCATTTGTTTGAGCCGTTTTTGATACGTTACCATTATCAAGAGCATCAAGGCTGCCCAACGCCCCTTCGCAAACACCTCTTTCATTCATTGGTTTAATAAAATCAGATGTGTAGTAAGAGATATAATCGGTTGTATTTAATCTGCAAAATGGATCAATAAATATGTCACCATTAGAACTGCGGATCATACCATGAAATCCGTACTCCGTTAAATCCAATTTTCCACTGGCGTATTTATCATCAATACCCCTGATATTATAGGTTCTGATTTCAGGAAAACTGGCCTGTAAAGCATCATCCATTACAGGAGATTCAGATAACTTAAAATTCTGAAATGTACCATCCGGCATAGGAAGGTTGATAATTACCGTAGAATTTGCTACAGGTACGTTTTTGTCGAGCGGAGCTGAAGCCAGAATCGCTTTTACAGAATTTATATCAAGACGAAATGTTTTATACTTTTCAGGAACGATTTCGCGTTTGCCTGTCAAAGTAATTTGATTTTCGTTAACTTCTTTCCATAAAGCCGTATTAGTTTGAGCTTTAAATGAGAAAAATGAAATAACAAGACTTGATAGAATAATTGTTTTTTTCATATGTTTGATTTATTGTTTTGATTACACTAATTTATCCGCCTTTTAAAAACAACGGTTAATTCATGTATTAACTTATTACTATTTATAAATTTAAGAATCTAAATCGAAAAAAGCAAATTTCAGAAAAAAAACAGTTTTGTTTTTTTAACAATTACGACCGGCCTACGATTTAAAACCCGCAGATCGCATTAAAAAATATGATATATTTGTATATCAATAACCTCAAACACATTCAATCATGAAAAAAGTATTTTTAATGTTAGCTTTCGCCGGATTAGTAGGAAGCGTATCTGCGTCAACTGGCGATAAGGATAAAGGAAAAAAAGAAGCAAAGAAAGAAACTAAATCTTGCTGCAAAGAAAAAGCAGGTTCAGAAGGAAAATCTTGCTCAGGAGACAAAAAGGAAACAAAATCTTGTTGCAAAGACAAAAAAACAGCTGAGGTAAAACCAGCAGAAACAAAATAGTAGTTTATTTAAAATTTTAAAAGCTCATTTACCGGTTTGGTGAATGGGCTTTTTTTGTTGTAAGTAAGAATCATTTTTTAGTTAGATCTGATGAGATAGAAAGTAAATAGCGTTCACAAGGAACACTTCTATGCATCACTCAAACTCACAAATAGATGTTATTGCACTTGTTTATAATTCCGTTTTGAATTACTCGTATTTTTTTGCTTTATTTGTTCAACTGATTTAAATAATAAATTATACTATGAAAGTTGGAATTCCATCGGAAATATCGCCCAATGAACTAAGAGTGGCAGCAACGCCAAAAACTGTCAAACGCTTGCAAAAACAAGGATTTGAAGTTTATATTCAGCATAACGCCGGGATAAAAGCAAATTTCTCTGATAAAGATTTTGAAGAAGCCGGAGCAATCATTGTTCCAACGGCTGCAGATATATACGGTAAATCTGATATTGTATTAAAAGTAAAAGAGCCTGCAGTGGAAGAAATTTCTCTAATGCGCGAAGGTTTGGTAATGCTGAGTTATTTATGGCCTGCACAAAACCAGGATCTGCTCCAAAAACTAGCCGATAAAAAAGTTAACGCCATTGCCATGGATGCGATTCCACGTATTTCCAGAGCACAAAAAATGGACGTATTGTCGTCTATGGCAAACATTGCCGGATACAGAGCAGTCATCGAAGGTTCTTATCATTTCGGCCGTTTTTTAAATGGACAAATTACAGCTGCCGGAAAAGTAGAGCCTGCGAAGGTTTTGGTAATCGGTGCGGGAGTGGCAGGATTAGCGGCTTTAGGGGCAGCGAATTCTTTAGGCGCCATCGTAAGAGCATTTGATACTCGTAAAGAAGTGGCTGAACAAATTCAGTCGATGGGTGGCGAATTTTTGACAGTAGAAATAGAAGAGGATGGAGCAACATCATCCGGTTACTCAAAAGAAATGAGTCAGGCATTTATTGATGCTGAGATGAAATTATTTTTAGAACAGGCTAAAGAAGTTGATATCGTAATCACGACAGCACAAATTCCGGGTAAACCTGCACCTAAATTGTGGTTGGATTATCATGTTGCAGCTATGAAGCCGGGTTCAGTTATTGTTGATCTAGCAGCTTCAACCGGCGGCAACTGTGTTTTAACAAAAAACGGAGAAGTTTATACAACGGATAATGGAGTAACCATCGTTGGTAAATTAAATCAATTGCCTGCGCAGGCCTCTCAGTTATACGGTAACAACTTATGTCATTTATTAGATGATATGGGTAAGGCGGAGAAATTTAAAATTGATATGGAAGACGCTGTTGTTTCAAGAGCAATGGTAACGCACGACGGTAAAATTAACTGGCCGCCGGCGCCGCTTCCTGTTAGTCCTACAGCTGGTGGCAAAGTAAAAGTAATTCCTCCAACGGCCGAAGAGCAAAAAGTATCGGATGCAGCAAAATCAAAAAAAGAAACCACCTCCATGTTTATTCGATTGGCTGTAGTGGGCGCTTTATTGTTTTTGGTAGGAAAGTATGCACCGGCCGAATTCATTCAACATTTTACGGTATTTATATTGGCTGTGTTTGTCGGTTGGCAATTAATATCCAATGTAGCACACTCGTTACATACACCTTTAAT
>JAZKDT010000090.1:0-25382 GCA_040387475.1 Bacteroidota bacterium
ATTGGTGGATAACCGCCATGACAGGGGAAAACAGTTGACCTATCAATTAACCCGTCCTTTTGCGCGATCAAAGCATCAATTAATTTAAATGTTGAACCGGGAGGATACATTGCTGTTAATGCCCTGTTAAATAAAGGAAGATTTAAAGAATCATAAAATAATTTGGTGAAGTTACGTGAGCGTTCTTTTCCCCCAACTAATAAATTGGGATCGTATCCGGGCGCTGAAATCAAACATAAGATCTCTCCGGTAGAAGGCTCAATCGCTACGATTGCACCCCGTTTGCCCTTTAATAATTTTTCGCCGTATTCCTGTAGTTCAACATCAATACTACAAAATAACGGTTTTCCGGCAACGGCGGCTGTATCGTACAGTCCGTTTAAATAACGCCCCTTTGTTTTACCATGAACGTTAACCATGACAATCTGTTTTCCTTTTTTTCCTCTAAGCTCAGTTTCATATCCCCGTTCTATCCCGCTCGCACCAATGTAATCACCTTCGATGTAGTAAGGATCTTTTTCTGCTTTCTCTTTAGTAACCTCGTTCACGTAACCTAATAAATGCGCAGCCACCGGGCGCGGATATTTTCTGACCGTTCGCGACTGCACGTCAAATCCTTTAAAACGGTACAGCTTCTCTTGCAAGGCCGCATATACTTTATTCGATAATTGTTTTTCGAAAATACTTTCTTTGCGCGGAGAATTTGGAGCCTGGCTGGCCTTTTTCATTTTCTTTAAAAACTCTTCTTTTGTTATTTCCAATACCTGGCAAAGCGCTAAAGTATCGCAGTCTTTCACCATTTTAGGAGTTACGAGTAAATCATAAGATAATACATTTTGCACCAGCAATTTTCCATTACGATCATAAATGTATCCTCTTAACGGATATTCAGTTCTGTTTCTAAAGGCATTATTCCTTGCATCCAGCTTATATTGATCATCCACGATTTGAATATAAAACAGACGGCATATATAAATGATAGCCACCACGATCATAAAACCGCTGATGATAAATTTTCTATCGGATAAATGAGAGTTATTACTCATTATTTACTTTTATTGCTTTTGAAAAATAAAAACTGAACAACGTACGAAAAACAAAATGTACCAATGGTGCTTAAAATAACTCTGAAAAAAGTTCTGAAAAATTCGCTGAACCTGAATATCTCAAGATAGAAGAAAAATAAATGGTGAATGAAAATGATCAAAGCTGAGTAGGTTATAAACCACACATAACCCATGGAATCTACATTAGGCGTATGACCAGGTTCATAACCTTCGCGGGGAGATAATAATTTTAAAATATAATAACGCAAAAAACCGATCAGCGTACAAGCTGCGGCGTGCATGCCTGCAGTATCATAAAACATATCAATAGTTAAACCGGTAAAAAAAGCAAGCAATAAAACTGTCAGCTTTGGTGTTTCAAACGGCAAAAGCAAAATAAACAGAACATATGGAAACAGGATCATATAAGAACCAAGTCGTATATTTTGCACGATCAAAACCTGTAGAAGGATCAGAACCAAAAATCGGATGCTATTTTTAATAATGTTATTTATCACTTTGTACCTGCGATTTAATTTCTAAACTATCCCGTTCTGTTTTATGATTGTATTTTATAACCGATACGTGGTTTACTTTTTTGAAATCAGCGCTTAAACGCACTTTCACGGTGTAGAAAGATTCATTGGGCCGTTGTTCGAAACTGTCCACAAAGCCCACTAAGATACCTTCCGGGAAAATACCGGATAATGAACTTGTAACTACTGTATCCCCTTTTTTAATTTTGGCATGGGTTGGAATATCCGTTAGATTAGAGAATCGGTAATCCGAACCATCCCAGATAAGCGGACCATAAATCCCATCTTTTTTCAGCTGGCAGTTCACGCGAACATCTTTATGCAGGATCGACATGGCTGAAGCAAAATTTTCTGACACATCTTTTACAATACCGATAATGCCATCACTTGTTATTACCGCCATATCGCGGGTAATGCCCTGCTGTTTGCCAATATTGAGCGTTAAATAATTATTTCTTTTGTTTACACTACTGTTGATAGCTTTGCCATTCATAAATTCATATTCCTGTTTATAAAGCGTATCGTTTTTTTTGTAAGTTTTTAATGGAATTGCAGCGTAGCCCAGTTTGATGCGATTTAATAAATAAACATTCATTTTTGCCAACCTTTCATTTTCATCCTTCAATAATAAATATTCTTTAGCATTGGCCTCTACTTCATAAATGTGCGCGCTAACCCTGTTGGACGAGTTTAAAAGACTCGATCCCTGGAACCCATTATTTTTGATTAAAATAAACACACAGATAAATTCCAAAAATAAAAACACAAAGAAGAAGTTGTTTTTATATAAGAAATTTAAAAGGTTTTTCATGTGTAGTTTATTGTGCTTTTATTAAAACTTAATAGCTAATCCACCTTGTATAGGCGCAGACATGTCCCAACCAGCTTCTGCATATACGCCCATGTTTTTTGTAAAGTAGTATCGGATACCAATAGTGGCTGATCCATAAAGTGCAGATCGGGTTTGGATGCGTGCTTTACTATAACCTCCATATAAGTAGTCTCCTCCATCCGGATAAACAATCGAGTAACGCGCTGAATTTATATTAAATCCCGCGCCAAGACTAACGTAGCAATCCATTTTTTCTTTAGTAAAAAAATGGTAGGTTCCTCTGCCGCCAATTGTAATAGTTCTGTAACTATCGGCTCCAGATGACAGTCCTTTTCCGCCAACATAGTAATTAGTATACTGTACTTTTGTAGAACTAAATCCTAATATAATCCCGGCGCCAAGAGTGTGCCTCCATTTAAATTTCACAATCCCGTAATCTCCTTTTACTATAATCGGACCAAAACCAGAAACTTCGTTGGAGTTGTATATACCATAGGAAGATCTTAAACTGGCGCGATAAAAATCAGGGAATCCATAACCTGCAGTAACTACAACAGTCCCTTTTTCAAACGCTGTTTTATCCTGTGCCTTAGAGTTATAATTAACCAAGCAAATTAGAATAAGTATGAGTGAAAAGTTTTTCATTTGAATTTGTGATTAAAATTTAAGAGCCAATCCGCCTTGTATCAGTGTCGACATGTCCCAGCCTGCTTCGGCATACACACCAATGGTTTTTGTAAAGTAATATCTTGCACCAGCCGTAAATGCCGAATAGCCCCATGAACGTAAAGGGGCGTGAGCATTTAAATAAACGCTACTGGCAGTTTGCGAAACAGTATTAATGTTAAAGCCCAGGCCAATGCTGGCATAACAATCTATATCGTGTGTGGTATAAAAATGGTAAGTGCCCCTTGCTCCAACGGTGAAGGTACGGTAAACGTCTTTGCCACGGTAATTAGCCGGAAGCGCCAGGCTTGTGTTCAGATCATTATATTTAACGGTTGAGGTGCTGAATCCTAAAACCATGCCTGCACCAATGGAATGGCCCCATTTAAATTTCATGATGCCGTAATCTCCTTTAACGATCAACGGGCCAAATCCATATACATCTAAATTACTATGACCACGATATGCTGTTCTCAGACTTGTTCTATAATAATCAGGTAAGCCAATACCGGTCGTTATAACCAGGGTGCCTTTTTTAAATACAGTACTATCCTGAGCCCTTTGAGTATAGTGACATACAAAGGCTAAGATCAAAGTAAATAATAAAGGTGCTTTCATTTTTTCGTAATTTGTTATCTCGTATTAAAATTTAAGTGCCAGACCGCCTTGTAATGGCGCCGACATATCCCATCCTGCCTCTGCGTATACTCCAATATGTTTTGTAAAATAATAACGGATGCCAATCGTAAAAGCAGCGTAAGCAGCAGAGCGCGCAACTCTAACGGAATTACTATAGCCATATCCGCCATAAACAGATCCATATCCCGTATTTGTAGTAGAATATGTGTTAATATTAAAACCTAAACCTACACTCGCATAACAATCAATTTTTTCTTTAGTGAAAAAATGGTACGACCCACGTGCTCCAATGGTGATAGTTCTATATAAATCAGTCATAGGATAACTTACTATCGGTCCGGGATAATCAGTATATACCACTTTAGAAGAACTATATCCTAAAACAATACCGGCTCCAACATAGTGCCCCCATTTAAATTTAATAATTCCATAATCACCCTTTAAAATAAGAGGACCGAAACCTCCTACGCTTCTACTCTTATAAGGGGCGTAAGAGGATCTTAAGTTTATTCTATAGAAATCAGGAAAACCATAGCCAACGGTAGCGACTATTGTCCCGTTTTCAAAAGCCTTATTTTCCTGTGCTTTATATTTATTCGTAGCTAATAATATAAATGATACAGCTAATAATAGAACGGTTGTTTTCATTTTCTTTTTAAAATAGTAAATACAAGGTTAGTGTAACAAAAATTATTACATCTTAAATTTAGAGCGGTTTTAAGGAACTATTTTATCAGGAATGGGAATTTGTGAACATTCTTAAGTGCAATTCCTGTTCCGCGGGCAACTGCTCTTAAAGGGTCTTCACACACGTGAACCGGCAATTTGGTTTTTAACGAAATTCGCTTGTCAAGTCCTCTTAACAATGAACCACCGCCAGCCATATAAATTCCAGTGCGGTAAATGTCGGCAGCCAATTCAGGAGGGGTCATTTCGAGTGCGTTTAAGATCGCCTCTTCAATTTTCGAAATCGATTTATCCAGGCAATGCGCAATTTCAACATAGCTAACAAATACCTCTTTTGGAATTCCACTCATTAAATCTCTTCCCTGTACGGCATAATCCGCAGGCGGGTTTTCAATTTCGGTCATGGCAGCACCTACTTCAATTTTAACCTGTTCAGCACTACGCTCACCAATTAAAATATTGTGTTGACGACGCATATATTCTTCAATATTTGCATTAAAATCATCACCGGCAATACGGGTCGATTTATCACAAACAATTCCGCCGAGGGCAATAACCGCAATTTCAGAAGTACCACCACCAATATCAATGATCATATTTCCCATTGGCTCTTCCACATCGATGCCCATACCAATTGCAGCCGCCATCGGCTCATGGATCATATAAACTTCTTTGGCTCCGGCATGCTCAGCACTATCACGTACCGCCCGTTTTTCTACCTCGGTAATACCACTGGGGATACAAATTACCATTCTTAAAGAAGGTTTAAAAAACCGGTTCCCGGTATTAATCATTTTGATCATCCCTTTGATCATTTCTTCAGCCGCCTGGAAATCAGCTATAACTCCATCTCTTAACGGACGAATGGTTTTAATATTTTCATGGGTTTTACCATGCATCATTTGCGCCTGCTTACCAACTGCTATTACTTTTCCAGTTGTTCTGTCAACCGCCACAATACTTGGCTGATCAACCACTACTTTTTCGTTATGGATAATAATCGTATTCGCGGTACCTAAGTCAATTGCGATGTCTTGCGTTAAAAAGTCGAACAATGCCATATATTTCTTTAAAGTTTTTAGAGTTAGTTATGATTGTTTAGATGGTTTTATAATAACCAGGAACTAAACATTAAATGTTTATGAATTAGTGTTTAAAATGTCTTGTGCCGGTAAATACCATGCTCATCCCTTTTGCATTACAATATTCAATGCTGTCTTTGTCCTTAATAGATCCGCCGGGTTGAATAACAGTATCAATCCCAACTTTGTGGGCAATCTCAACACAATCAGCAAAAGGGAAAAACGCATCGCTGGCCATCACGGCACCTTTTAAATCAAAACCGAAAGCGGTTGCTTTGTTAATTGCTTGTTTTAAAGCATCTACACGGGAGGTTTGTCCTGTGCCACTTGCAATGAGCTGATTGTTTTTAGCGATAACAATCGTATTTGATTTTGTATGTTTTGCTAATTTGTTAGCAAATAATAAATCTCTTAACTGCGCATCAGTTGGAGAGGCGTTAGTAACTGTTGTTAAATTTGAACTGGTTTCCGTAACGGAATCTTTATCCTGTTCAACAATCCCATTCAATAACGTCCTGATTTGTTTAGTGGGTAAAGCAACTTGTTTTTGAACTAAAATAATGCGGTTATTTTTTGATTTTAATAACGTTAAAGCAGTTGCTGAATAAGACGGAGCAATAACCACTTCACAAAATAATTTGTGGATTTCCTCTGCCGTTTCAAAATCAATTTCTGTATTGCTGATTAAAATACCGCCAAAGGCCGATGTTGGGTCTCCGGCCAGGGCATCTAAATAAGCGTCCGCGATTTTAGCGCGACTAGCAACACCACAGGCGTTGTTATGTTTTAAAATAGCAAAAGTTGGTTCGGTTGTGAAATCGGCCATTAAGTTAACAGAAGCATCTACATCCAATAGGTTGTTATAGGATAATTCTTTACCATTCAACTTTTCAAACATGGCATTCATATCCCCGTAGAAAACCCCTTTTTGATGAGGATTTTCACCGTAACGCAGGGTTACACCATCGTTGATGCTGTGTTTTAATATCGGTAATTGTTCGGTGGCGTTGAAATAATTGAAAATAGCCGAATCATAATGACTGCTCATGGCAAAAGCCTTAGCTGCAAAGGTTTTACGATCTGCTAAATCAGATGACCCGTTCTTTTCGTTTAGTAAATTTAATAAAGATGAATAATCATTTCTGGACGAAACGATTACCACATCGTTATAGTTTTTTGCGGCAGCACGAATCAATGAAATACCACCAATATCGATTTTCTCAATGATATCTTCTTCAGAAGCACCACTCGCCAGCGTCTCTTCAAATGGATACAGATCTACAATTACCAGGTCAATGGTCGGTATCTCATGTTGTTCCATTTGTGCCACATCCGTATCTAATTCCCGACGTCCCAAAATACCGCCAAATATTTTCGGGTGTAATGTTTTAACACGACCTCCTAAAATTTCGGGAAAGGAAGTTAGCCCTTCTACTGATTTTACGGGTGCTCCCAGCTTTTCTATAAATGTTAATGTACCACCGGTACTATAAATAGTTACTCCTAATTCGTTTAATTTTTTAATTATTGGTTCTAAATTATCTTT
The DNA here is from genome assembly GCA_040387475.1 of Bacteroidota bacterium. Taxonomy (GTDB): domain Bacteria; phylum Bacteroidota; class Bacteroidia; order B-17B0; family Aurantibacillaceae; genus UBA4416. The sequence goes on from JAZKDT010000090.1 coordinate 7,035, forward strand.
GTAATAAACAGAAATCAATGCACTGCTAATCTTCTTTGTCTGGCTCATAAATTGTTGTAAAACACAAAGATAATTGTTAGAAGTGCATTCAGGGGCTTTGTTGAAAAGTGCTTAAAAATGTGCAAGAATCAATTAGTAACAAGTTTTTAACAATTCGATTTTAATCGAAATATCCATCTTTGTAAAGTCTTTTTTTTACTTTTAATGGATGTTTGAAACCCTTAAACTGTACGACAGAGATATATTCCTATTCTTAAATGGCGTTCATTCGCCGGTTTTAGATAGTTTTATGTACTACGTGTCGCAAATTTGGGTGTTTTTTCCATTGTTCTTGTACTGGCTATTTCTGGTATATAAAAAAACAGGAGCAAAAAAACTATTGATACTGCTGGGTTTCATGATCCTTTTGGTAACCCTGACCGATCAAACATCCAATCAGATCAAGCATGCTGTTAAACGTTACCGACCCACCCATAACATTGAGATCGGCCCGAAAGTGCATACAGTATATGATTATAAAGGAGGCCAATACGGCTTTTTCTCCGGCCACGCTTCTACCTCCTTTGGTATTGCCATGTTTTTGTGTTTATTGTTTTCGGGCAGGTCTCCGGCATTTAGGTCGGTGTTTTTTTTATGGGCTGCCATAACGGCTTATTCACGTATTTACCTGGGTGTACACTATCCTTCAGATATAACCGTAGGGATTGTCACCGGCTTATTTTGGGGCTTTATCATATACAAGTTGACACAAAATGTTTTTAAAAAATACTTTCGTGAGATTATTGCTATTTAATATGTTGTGTTCGCTTTCAGCGTTTTCTCAGCTTCCGGAAACGGATATCTGGTTATTTAAAATTGAAAAAAAGCAGAATATCTATGTCTACGCAAACCCTTTAAATATAACACATCGGGTAGGTTACGACAATCAGCCGGCTTTTAGTTTAGACGATAAAAGTATTCTATATGTCTGTATCGATTCAACAAAACAGGCGGATATTTATCAATACAACATTAGTAAAAAGACGTCATTTAATGTAACTAAATCGCAGATATCAGAATACTCACCAACACCCCTTCCCGATGCTGTAAGTTTTAGCGCAGTGGTCGTGGAGAAAGATTCCTCTCAACGTTTATGGAAATACTATCTAAAAGGTGGTTTAAGTTTAATTATAAATGACGCTACAGATTCTATTGGTTATCATGCCTGGATAACTAACAACACACTGTTGTATTATAAATTAACTGAACCACATTCTTTGCACATGTTAGATGTAATTACCAATAAGGATGTGTGGATCTGTGATTATCCAACGCGGGCATTTAAAAAGACAGGGAACGGTTCTAATTTTATTTATGGTATAAAAGATTCTGTTCACACTGAATTTAGAATTTACAATACGACGTTAAGGGAAAGTAAATTGTATGCTACTTATCCCTCAAGTAGTGAAGATTTTATATGGCATCCCGATCTTGGATTAATTAAATCGGAAAATTCAGATTTACTGCGTTATAATGAGCAGACTAAAACCTGGGATATACTTTTTTCTTTTTCTACATTGGGAATTAAAAAGATAACGCGTTTTACGTTTGATTCAAAAAGTAAACAATTAGCCATCGTTAGTAATTTATGAGTAGCGAGAAATATATAGGTAATTATTTGTTATCCAATGATAAGAGTAAATTACAATTAAATTACATTCATCATTACTTAAGCGTTGAAAGTTATTGGGCAAAAAATATTCCCATTGATATTGTAAAAACATCGATAGATGGGAGCCTATGTTTTGGCATTTATACTGATAACCAACAGGTAGGTTTTGCTCGTGTGATTACTGATCAGGCTACCTTTGGTTACTTAGCAGATGTATTTGTAGATAAAGACCACCGCGGAAAGGGTTTGAGTAAGGAATTGATGAAATTTATTCTGGAGCAGGATTTTACTAAAAAATTACGCCGCTTGATGTTGGCAACATTAGATGCGCATCGTTTATATGCCCGGTTTGGTTTTGAAAGCCAGGAAGGAAACAAACGTTTAATGGGTATTAAATTTTTTGATGAGTATTGATCCTAGCTGCTATATATTTTTTAGTGTTTTGCTTTTTGGTAACCAAGCTGCTTTTTTTTAAAGACGAACATCTTTCCCTCAAGTTCATTCTCGGAATTTTACTGATTAAATGTGTCGGTTGTTTTGCTTATTACTGGGTTTATTTTTGCTATTATCCTGCGGGGTTTAATGGCGATAGTGTTTCGACGTTACACGACGCAAGGATTATGTATGATGCCTTGCCTGAGCATCCGGGAGATTTTATAAAAATGGTATTGGGCTTGCACTCCGATTTAGATACTGACCCTTTATATCAGCCTTATTTTTATCATATCGAAAAGTGGGGTAGAGCTGATATCAGTAGCAGTTTTTTTTTAAATGATAATCGTACCCCGATTCGGATAAATGCTATCATCATGTTATTTTCTTTTGGGAATTATGCAGTTCATGCTTTAGCTATGCTTATTTTTTCATTTGTGGGGCAGTTTGCTTTTTATAAAGCTTTTAAAAACTATTTCCAGGGAAGAGAAAAATTGCTTGGCCTGATTATTTTTTTATCACCCTCTGTTTTATTCTGGACCTCAGGTGTATTAAAAGAACCCATTGCTATTTGTTTATTGGGACTTTTTATTTATTCATTTATAAAACTATTTGTTGAGCAACAATTTCGATTGAAATATATCCTACTGTGTAGTATATCTGCGCTGGTGTTTCTGGTATTAAAACCCTACATCTTATTTCTTGTTTTTATTCCGTTGTTATTATTTGCTTTGGCGCAACGCTTTACGTTGAAAAGACTTTCATTATTTTACCTTGTAGGCTTGCTCGTTATATATGGCGGTGTTGTTGGTATATTAAAATACGCTTTTCAAAAGGATGTGCTTAAAACAATAGTTGTGAGGCAAAACGATTTTATTAATTTGAGCCGGGGCGGCACATTTTTTTTGAAAGACGGTAAGTACGTGAGGTTTGAAAACAGCGATACTACGCATTATGAATCAATAGATGAAAAAAACAAACTATTTAAATTGAATCGCCATGCGGCTTTTATGTATTGGCGGGATAACAACCTGCGGGATACCATATACGAAACTAATAATAAGGATACATCAACCTTTAAATTTATAAGCAAGGTTACGGCATCGGGCTCAGCAATAAATATGGAACGCCTGGAATATAACGCCGGTTCTTTTGCTAAACTTATACCGCAATCGTTCCTCAATGTATTATTACGCCCTTTCTTTTTTGATAGCCGTTCGGTGTTAGAGGTAATGGCATCGTTGGAAAACCTCTTGTTCTTTTTGTTTTTTGTGTTCTGTTTCTGGTTCCGAAAAAAGACGGCTATTGATGTAAATCTGTTATTGTTATGTATTACTTTGGTAATATGTGCTTTTATTTTAGTGGGCCTTACAACTACCGTCGTGGGAGCTATCGTTCGTTATAAAACACCTTTTATCCCTTTTTTATTAATGATCCCACTGATGTATGTCGACCCTGAGCGCATAAAAAAGGTGCCGGTCATCAATCTTTTAGTTAAATAGTTATATTTGTTTAAAGCATTTTATTTTTAAAATTATGGGTTATATTTTTAACAGTTTATTTCGTAAAAAATCAGTTTCGGCTATTTCTGATGCCGAAAGTCATGGTACAGGATTACACCGGGTATTATCTGTGCGTGATTTGACCTTTTTTGGAATTGCAGCCATTATTGGTGCGGGAAGTTTCAGTAGTATTGGCTCAGCTTGTTTTTCAGGAGGGCCGGCCGTTGTTTTTTTATTTATTATATGTGCTGTTGCCTGTGGCTTTACTGCTATGTGCTATGCAGAGTTTGCTACGCGGGTACCTGCATCCGGTAGTGCTTATACCTATGCTTATGTGTCGTTTGGTGAACTGGCTGCGTGGATCATTGGCTGGGCCTTGTTAATGGAGTATTCGATCGGAAATATTTATGTGGCATTTTCTTGGAGCGGTTATTTTGTAAATTTGCTTGATGGCTTTGGATTACACCTTCCTTCCTGGCTAGCGGCAAACTACTCTGATTCACATCAGGCATTTTTAGACGGCACTGGCGGTAAATTAACCGATGCGTGGACATCTGCTCCAAGTGTTGCCGGACTGCGAATCATTTTTGATTTACCCGCAGTTATGATCAATATTTTAGTTACCTGGCTTGTTTATGTGGGTACAAAAGAATCCCGTAACGCCAGTAATATTATGGTGATGATCAAGCTTGCCATTATTTTATTGGTCATTATTGTTGGTGGTATGTATGTAGACATTGATAACTGGTCGCCTTTTATGCCAAACCAATTTAGCGGTGTAATGGCTGGTGTTTCGGGAGTTTTCTTTGCTTATATAGGATTTGATGCAGTATCAACATTAGCCGAAGAATGTAAGGATCCTCAACGTGATCTGCCGCGGGGAATGATTTATTCTTTAATTATCTGTACGGTTGTATTTATTATTCTTGCGTTAGTGTTAACGGGCATGGTTTCTTACACCGCTTTAAATGTATCTGATCCTTTGGCCGAAGTGTTTGCTGTAAAAGGCATTAAATGGATGTTATTTATTGTTTCTATTGCTGCCGTTGTTGCTATGACGAGTGTGATCCTTGTATTTCAAATGGGTCAGCCACGTATCTGGATGGCTATGAGCCGCGATGGTTTATTGCCAAAGAAATTTGCGGAGATTCATCCTAAGTATAAAACGCCCGCTTTCTCAACTTTAATTACAGGTTTAGTTGTTGGGATTCCTATATTTTTTGTAACTCCAAAATTTGTGTTGGATTTTACGAGTATCGGAACTTTGTTTGCCTTTGTATTAGTTTGCGGCGGTGTGTTATTGATGCCACGTAATATGGATGCCAAGGAAAAAGGTAAGTTTAAAATGCCCTATGTTAATTCAAAATTCATTGTTCCGGCCATCACAATATTGGGCTTTGTAATGGTGTTTACTTATTACCCTAATTCTATTTACGGAAATGATTTGAATACAGAATTTGATTACCCTATGATCGTTTTCTATTTGGTATGGATAATTATTGCGATTCAGTCGTTTATTAAAAGTTATTCGTTAATTCCTGTGCTTGGTTTACTGTCCTGTTGTTATTTATTAACCGGCATGGGATGGACTAACTGGCTTATGTTCTCTGTTTGGTTATTGATTGGCCTCCTGGTTTATTTCATGTATGGATATAAAAAAAGTAAGCTGAATAAAGCGGAGTAGTACTTTTTTTGGTAACAAATTTTTAAAGAAGGTAAAGCTTAACTCTTTAACCACTTTTCGGAGAGTGTTTTAATAGTATTTCTGAGATCTTCGTAGTTGATATTTTTTACATAATAGTCATCGGCGCCCCCTTCGGTTGATGCTACCATATCGGTATCACGATCACTGGTACTCAGTATTACAATTGGTATATTTGTAAAACGCACATCTTTTTTTATGTGAGCAGTTGCTTCCAGTCCGTTCATGAGTGGCATATTGAGGTCCATTGTAATTAATTGCGGAAGTTCAGTTGTATTCGCTTCCAGATATTCTATACAAGCATGGCCATTGTCTATTAATTGTATGATCATATCAGGAAACATGGAACTGAATATTTTTTTTAGCATGAATTGATCATCCGGATCATCTTCAACGATCATTATTTTATTCTTATGTGTAGATGTTATCATGTTTATATTATAAGGTGGCTATTCGGGACAAGAATTTTTGGGGCGAAAAAAGAATGTCAGCCGTATGGTGACTATCAACAATATTTGGCCCTACCTTTTCTTTGAGGTAGTTGTAAAGTTGCAGTTTTTCAAAAGAAACAGCTGTTACATCAGCCAGGGTTTGTAAAAATCTGATTTCATTTTGATCAGGTGTATATTCTTTACTCCAGTAGCAGCCTATGGCACCAATAGGATCTACGCTACGAATGGGAACCATGGCAAGGCTTTTTACAAAAGTGGGTCGGTAGGCATCGTGTGGAACTCTATTGTCCTGGTAAATGTCATTAATAATGGCTATTTCTTTATGAATCATCACCCAGCCGCTGATGCACTTATCAGCTGCAAAACGTTGTCCTTTCCAGAGTGGAGCAATAGCTTCTTCATCTGCATAAAAGCAAAGATCCTTATCTTTCAAAACAAATGTTACTCCCTGTGCAGAAGTTAATTTTTGAGCAGCTTTTCTAACAATAAACATTAATGTATTTAAATCACGCGCAATTGAAATTTCCTGAACGGTTGAAACAATTAATTCTAAGGGTTCTTTATTAATCATATTCAAATATAATTTATATCCTCATAAGGTCAAAGAAATGGTAACATCAAATTTGCCACACAAAAAAGCCCGCTGTATAAACGGCGGGCTTTTCATCAGCATTGGCAGGTAAGCTGGACATGAGTCATGCGTTGCTGCACTTTGCTAAATTGTTGCTCCCTGGGATGTTGGATCGGTGAAGATATCTTCACTTTCCTCGCCCATATATTTTGATTTTATTTTATCTGTAAGGTCTTTAGCACAGGATAATACTTTTTTGCGTGTTACGCTTCCTTTATCCGGAGCTAATAGCATTCCAATAGCTGCACCCGCAATGAGACCGACTATTAATGATGAATTTTTCATATGATTTATTTTATTATTTACTGATTAGCTGAAAATTTAATGCCAGCCAAATACTTTGATTTTTTTGGTTTTTTTGCGGAATAAATTTCCTGTTGGGGTATGATCGCCTACAGTTACGAGAAAGCAGCTTACAATGTGGAGGATACAACTCAAAGTCAGACTAATGTAGCCCACAGCGACGAGAAAGCGCCTACCAGTGACTAGAATGTAACTCATCGTCACGAGAATGCAACTAACAGTCAGAAGAATGCAACTCTATGTTAATGGAAGGCGGTTACGATCTTTCTTCAAAAAGATCTTTCACATGTTGATTAATATAGGTTGTAAGTCCCTTTCCGCGAACAGCTAACTCCATCATATTGCTTACATGTTTAACGCCAGCGCTTTTAAAGGTATAGGTATAAGCGCCGCCATCTTTAAAAACTACTTTTATAAAGTCGGGGCCAATGCCGTAGGATCGGATGCCGGAATCGCCGGAAATATTTTTATAGGTGGGCATGTGAAAGGTATGCAAATTATAAGCCTGCTTTTAATCACTTTCCCATTTCCTGGTTTTGCGTCCCGGATAGCGAATTATTTGATAGTTGTTTTTTTTAGCCAGTTTAAATAAACGTTTCCTTAATTTTTTTGGATAAAAAGTGGTTACAATATTTGAAAGTCTTTTTTTCTTTTTTACAACGCCAATTTGCCCTAAAATGTCCTGTACGGTAGAGGCGCATCGCATCCCAAAGAACGCATAATCATAGGGCGTTATTTTGCAGTAGTTTTGGGTTATCTGGTTGATCTTATTATACTGATCAATACTTAAAGGTATAATGAATGTTGTTATTTTACTTGTGGAGTCGTAACGCATGTTTCCACTTACTATTATCTACAAAGTTTGCCTGGTAATGTTTGCAGTGAGCAAATACGTGCACTGTATTAGTAGGTTCAAAGCCATAATCCATTTGGTTAACCTGGATAGATACATGGCCTCCATGTAAGCCGCCAAAATGTTTAAACTCTGTAGTTTTATACGCTTTAAGTGGTTTGGAACCGTATAAAAAGTAAATCTTTATAACATGTGACGTGTCGACCTGCGAATAACACAAGGCAGCTATAAACAGGCCTACTATAGAGCATTTAATCCTCACCTTTCTTTGGATATTCAAATGATATGAGTTGACCGGTAATTACTTTTTTCCAGTCGTTGATATCGAATTTAATTTGGGCGATAGCACAGGTTGGCATGTCGAGGGGAAGAGCCTGCGTTAATTGTTGCGCTAAATTACTGATGGTGGGATTATGAGCAAATAGTAGAACCTCGGAAAATGTATTATCTATCGAATGGATGACGGATAGATAATTCGTAACGCCAGTTTCATACAATTCTTCTTTTATAAGAATTTTGTTCGGCGAGTAATTCAAATTCCCTGCAAAAATGATTGCCGTACTTATGGCCCGTATAGCTGGACTTGAAATAATGAGATCGGGTGTAACGTTAAATTTGCCACTCATGTAATTGGCAGCAGCATAGCCCCTTTCATTTAAATGACGTTCACTATCTTTTAATTCAGGATTATTCCAATCGGATTTAGCATGGCGTATGAGATATAGTGTTTTCATTTTTTAGTTTTTTTGAGCCTTCAGCCAATGGGTTGCAGGTAGCCTGAAGTAATACATTACTTAAACTCCTCCATCGTAATTACGTGATCGCAAAAGTTATATTCATCTTTAATAGAATTGGAACACACAATGATAGTTTTATGCATGGCATAATAGGCTATCATATGTTTGTACCAGTCAATTACGGTAGCGTCCAAATTGGTAGTGGGTTCATCCAGAAATAAAACAGGTGCATCAGCTAAAATAGCCAGTGTTAATTTCAGGCGCTGTTTCATTCCACTCGAAAATAATTTAATGTATTTATGTTTGTGTGCCGCCATGCCCGATAACTCAAGCACCTTATCTGTTGTAATGTTGTTTAAAAACGATTTGTATACAGCCGCATGTTCTATTTGTTCTGCTAACGTAAAATCTTCTACCAGCTCTAAGTAGGGTGAAGCCAGGCTAATAAATTTATAGTATTGTTCGGGTTCAAGTGTTTGGCTATTATGTGTGTATACTAAACCGCCTTCAGTAAGTGTTAGATATCCGGTAAGTGCCTGTAATAAGGTAGATTTTCCGGATCCGTTTAATCCAAGTATGGCTATTTTTTGCGACGCTGCAACATCGAGACTTACTTTACGAAATATCCATTCTCTCCCGAATTTCTTTCCGGCGTTGGTAAGTTGTATGGAAATTGAATTTTGCAAGTGTTGATTTGAATTTGAGTAAAAGTAGCATTTTTCATAAAATTAACCACATACAAAAAAGGGAACCTGGAAAGGGCCCAGTTTTTATATGAGTTTTGTTAGATTGAACCGTGGCTTCCATTAGCCATGTATACTATGTTATACTGCAATTAGCTTGTTATCCAACCCAGTTTTCTATGTAGTTAAATAGCATTATTCCTCACTATTTTTTCTTATCTTAGCGCCCTTGAAAACTATCAAATTCATATTTGCTCCCATCTGGAAAACCTGGTTCTTTATAGAGTTTGTGTTAACCTTAATTATCCTGTACCCGCTTTTTTTCTTTACTATAAAAACAGGCCGTTTAGATGCCGCCTTTAAGGTAAAACGCTTTTGGTCGGGTTGTATAGCGTACTTATCCGGTATTATTCCTGTTATTATTTATAAGTCAAAGTCTAAGAAAATGCCGCAGCCGTGTATTTTTGTGGGTAATCACACGTCTTACCTCGATATTGTATTAAGCACGTTTTATATTGATCATTTAGCTATTTACATGGGGAAAGCCGAGCTGATGAAAGCCCCTTTATTCAAAACCTTTTTTAAAGGAATGGATATTCCGGTAAACCGAAAAAGCAGGGTAGACCCACACCGTGCTTTGGTGAGAGCCGGCGAAGAAATTGATAAAGGAAGGAGTATGGTTATATTCCCGGAAGGAACCATTTCTAGTTTTGGTAAACTCAAGCCGTTTAAAAATGGTGCCTTTAAATTAGCCATTGAAAAGCAGGTGCCGATCGTACCTATTGTAAATTTGAACAACTGGAAATTATTACAGAACGGTGGTTATTTTAAGAGCCATGGGTGCTTTGGTATTGCTAAAACAGTTGTGCTGGAGCCTGTACCAACCAAAGGTATGACCGAAGAAAATTTAGTAGATTTACGGGAGCACGTTTTTAAATTAATAAACGATACATTAAACGAATACAATGGCACAAAAAATTGATATCAAAACAGTAGAAGAAGTGGCGCATTTGGCCCGTTTGGAGTTTACAGAAGAAGGTAAAGCCGATATTTTAAATGATATGAACCGTATGCTTGCCTTTGTAGATAAACTGAATGAACTGGATACAGAAGGCGTTGATCCCTTGATATACATGACAGATGAGTATAATGTGATGCGTGAGGATGAACCAGCGCAAACAGTTACACAAAAGGAGGCACTGAAAAATGCTCCTAAAAAAGACTCAGATTACTTTAAAGTGCCAAAGGTAATTGACAACCATTAAAACATATTTACCCGAATATAAAAACACTTTGCTTTCCATCTTTAAAAGCAATATGCCCTTATATTTTGCGGATGAAGAATTGCCTTTGTTTGATGCTTTTTTGGATCGCGATCTGGAAAGAGGGCCTTACTTTCTCGTTTTTAATAATGATGATATTGTTGGCTGCGGCGGCATTGCTTTAAACCAGCCAACTAAATATACCAATGAGCCGCATGTGATTATGACCTGGGGTATGGTAGATAATAAACACCATAAGTCGGGATTTGGAAAATTACTTTTACTGCACCGAATTGAACAGGCAAAGGAAATTTACCCGGGCGTTACGATTGCATTGGGAACAACACAACATACATTTGAGTTTTTTTGGAAATATGGTTTTAAAACTGTAGCCTACGAAAAAGACCACTGGGCAAAGGGTTTGGATTTGTACCAGATGGAGTTGATTTAGGTTTATTGTTTTTAAGGTTTGGGCGTTTCCGCCAGCTGGCGGACCCGGCTTTCCACTTCACGCTTTTACTTCCCTCCGTTACGTAAACGGGTTTACTTTATAATCCCTAACGCGGGCTTGCGTTAAAAGAAGAATATAAAGGTGAGGAGGGGCAAGGTCAATTAATAAAAAAGGAGTCTATAAACAATTCAAACTCTTACTCAGCAAATAATTGCCCTCAATAATAAATTGTTCATTTACATTTTTACCAATGATGATTATTTCATTAGGGCAGGTTTTATTGATGTTGAGTTCGTAGTGAACAATGGAATGGGTTTTGGTTTCAAATGCAGCAATTAGTTTTACTTCTTCTGGTGTTAAGTCTTTGGTTTGCTTTAACTCAAATTCCCAGTTCTTTACCTCAGTTAAAGTGAGGTATGGAAATTTTTTGTTGGGGTAATTGGTGATGGATGAATTAAAATATTTGCAGGTAAAAGCAGAGTCCCGTTTATGGATCACAAATTTTTCGGTAAGTGTAATCCTTTTCTTTTTGCTTTTTATTTTTTTTCCGTTGGAGAGCGTAATTTCCTGGGATGCACTGTCTACATGACATTGATAGTACACCAATGAATCGCCGGTTTGCAGTCTGGCGATATTTGTTTTGCTCAAATGTTCGGGAAACACTGTTTTTTGAGAGAAAGCATCCACGCTAACCAGCAAAATAAATATGAAAAAAAGAGACTTCATTAATTAATAGAAATAGTAATTTGTTTGGAAAGATCAATGGCTCTTTGTTTAACCTCGTTCACATCTGATTTTAAATTATCGTATGTTAAAACAACTCCCATGCGACGGTAAGGACGAGTTGTTGGCTTTGCAAATAACCTTACATCGGTATTTGTATTTTTCAACACATCGGTTACTCCGTTGAAATGATAAGATGAGCCTTCGGCCGTTGCCAATAATACAGCCGATGCGCCGTGTTGTTGTAACTGGATATCAGGAATAGGAAAACCCAAAATAGCGCGGGCGTGTAACTCAAACTCGCTTAAATTTTGTGTATTAGCTAATGTTACCATGCCGGTGTCGTGTGGACGAGGAGACAGTTCAGAAAAATAAATGCCTTTGTCAGTCAGGAAAAATTCAACTCCCCAAATACCAGCACCGCTCAACTCCTTTGTTACTTTAGCAGCCATATCCTGAGCTTCTTTCAAATCTTTATCGCTGATGGCACAAGGCTGCCAGCTTTCCTGGTAATCACCACGCTCCTGGCGGTGGCCAATAGGCGGACAAAATAAGGTGTTACCATTTTTTTGTGTAACCGTTAATAAAGTAATTTCAGAATTAAATTTAATGAACTCTTCTACAATAATCTCTTTATAATCTCCACGGGAACCTTCCATCGCATAGCTCCATGACTTTTCAATATCCAGTTCGGTTTTAATAACGCTTTGTCCTTTGCCGCTGCTGCTCATTAAAGGTTTTACCACGCAGGGAATACCAATTTCGGAAACTGCTTTTTTAAACTCATCTAAGGTAGTAGCATATAAATAATTGGCTGTTCTTAATTTTAATTCTTTAGCTGCAAGGTCGCGAATAGCTTTGCGGTTCATGGTAAAGTTTGCCGCTTTAGCACTTGGAACAACTGTTATGCCTTGTTTCTCATAATCATAAAAACGTTCGGTACGGATCGCCTCAATTTCAGGAACGATCAGATCGGGTTTGTGTTTTGCTACAACGGCATCTAAAGCATCACCATCCAGCATGTTGATAACTTCATGTTCGTGCGCCACCTGCATAGCCGGAGCATCTTTATATGAATCAACGGCGATGACGTATTGCCCGAGGCGTTGCAATGCAATGGTTACTTCTTTTCCTAATTCGCCTGATCCAAGCAATAAAATTTTTTGACGTATCATTTAAAATCTGAGTGTTAGTGTTGCCGGTAGTTTATCTTTTAATATACCAAAATATAATCCGTAGCCTGCCGCCAAACCTATTGTGCCGCCAATGAGCGCCTTAATACGTCGCCTGCTTCGTGCTACCCTTTCATAACCTAAAATATAAGCATCGTGCTCAATGTAATTTGGGTTACTAATGGTTTTGTGCCTTATTCGTACTTTAGGTATTCCGGTTAAAGCCATATATCCATACGGGAAAACAGGAGCAAAAAACAATCCAACTCCGCCACTGGCCAAGCCAACCAGTCCGGCACCGATCATTGCGCCAGGCGCTTTAAAACCCTTACGCGCATCGCGTTCGCCATAAATATAATATAACATTTCATCGCGTGTGAAATAGTTACCCTTCATCGTATCCTGGGTGTAGTAGTAATCAGTAAAACCCACGGCATATTTTACGCAAAAAATTTCATCGTATTCATAATGTAGTTTATCTAAGGTGTTTGCCGGGTTTACAATGGTTACCGCACCAATCACGGTATCCAATACTTTTTCAACCACGATGTTACCGTTCATTAGTAAAATAGTGTCTTTGTTTTGTCCTTTGGCTTGTAGGACCAACAAAAAAACAGATAATGAAAGGAAGAGGATTCGGATCATAAGTAAATTATTGAACAAGTTTACAAATAATACCAAATATATACTATGAAATTATGGGCTTATTTAGTTAAAAACCAGCTCTGCTTTGTTTATAATTCAAATTGTTAAAATGCTTGTGTTTTCAAACGATTACCGCTAGTTTAGTAAAAACTAAACCCTTATTCATGAAAAAGATTTTAATTATTGCACTCACATCCTGTTCGCTATTATTATTTGACGGATGTAAAAAGAAAAAAGCTGAAGAGCCTGCTGCAGATCCCTGCGCCAATACCGTGTGTTTAAACGGCGGAACCTGTGTAGATGGTTCGTGCAGTTGCCCTACAGGCTATTCGGGAGCAGACTGTGGTACGCAAAAAACGCCTACGAAGGTTACGATTACCGGTATTAAAGTCGTTAAGTTTCCGGCATTAAGTGGTACTTCAGATTGGGATCCATATCCGGGATATACTAATCCTGATATTTTTGCAGTCGTAAAACAAGGAGGAACAACCTTAATTACCACCTCTGCTATCAGTGATGTGCCTGCTAATTCAGTTAATGTTTTAACGGTTTCTCCATACAATGTTACGGATTTGCTTACTCAGCTGAATATCGAATTATTTGACGATGATACTTCACCGGATGCAGATGATTCCATGGGCGCTATTAATTTTCCGGTTTACACAAGTGGCGATCACTTTCCAACAACGTTAACTGTGGATAACGGTGCAGGTACGTTAACTTTTGAATTAACCCTTTCTTACACCTATTAAGCTTGGTAGGCTTATAGTAAAGCACCGGCCAAAGGTCGGTGCTTTTTTAATGCAATTCAGTGAAATTTAAAAGCGATTGATTTTACAGAAGTCATTTGTTCTCCGTCATTCGTAAATTTATGCAGAAGTTGTTTGGCTTCCGGTAATTCAAACACTTCTTTCAGATTTCGGATCTTGCCAATGGGAATGCCGTGTTTTAAACATTCGTCAAATAAAGCAGGGAAGTTTATTTTTTTAATCTCTGTGTTTAACAATTCAAACAGGGATTGTCGATTTGCTACTCTTAACTTATTGGTTTGGTAGGAGGCACTCATTGGAATATTTAATAACTCACAGAGTTGCTTAAATTGTGTATCGCTGCCAACGGCAAAAGTAATTTTTTGTAAGTCGTTTGTTGTAAATATTTCTCCATAAGGCGCAATATTGGGATGCAGCGACCCCTGGGCAGAAGGCAGATGATGCGCGATAAGCCAGTTGGTAGCCTGATTGGCCAGAGAGGCAATGGCAGTATCAAATAGGGATACGGTGACGTGCGCACCCAGCTGAGTTTTATGCCGGTTTAAAAGTGCTATTAAAATCGCTTCCTTTAGCTGGTGTCCGGCTAATACATCGATCAATGCTACAGGCATTTTTAAGGGCTCTGCGTTTTTTTCTCCATTCATAAACATAAACCCGCTTTCGGCTTGTAAAATCAAATCGTAAGCCGTTCGGGGATTATGGTTGCCAAATCCATTAATGGATGCATAAATAAGTCGGGGATTTATTTTTTTTAAAGCGCCATGATCCACTTTTAATTTTAGGTCGTCGCCTAATTTGTAATTGCTGATAAGTACGTCGGCGGTTTCAATGAGGGTGTAAAATTGATTCAGATCTTTTTCAATAGATAAATCTAAAAATAACACCTGTTTGCCCGCGTTTATACTCCAATAGTAGGCACTTGTATTTTTTTCTGTGTTTTCGGATTGCAGTTTCCAATTTCGGGTCACGTCTCCACCCGTTTTAGGGTTTTCAATTTTTATAACGGTTGCTCCCAGTTCTTTAAAAAATAATCCCGCTGATGGCCCTGCAAGCACACCAGCTAATTCAATTACCTTTAGATCTGAAAAAAAATTGTTCACGCTTTAGTTGCAATTGGCCTTAAGGAGGTCGTTTACTTCCTCATCATACTCAATGGAATACCCTTTTTCGTTCGCTTTTTTTAAATACGAACAGGCTTCCGATTTTTTGTTTTGTTTCAATTTAATAATCGCATAATTTTTAAAAGCGTACGAATTATTTGGATCAAGATCCAGTGATTTCTGAATGTCCTTAAGGGCTCCGCTCACATCGTCGAGTTGCGATTTGCAAAAGGCCCTGTTGCTATAGGCGTAGGCAAAGTCGGGTTTAAGGGCCAGGCATTTATCAAATAATTCGATAGCGCCTTTGTAGTCTTTCATTTTTAATTTAATAAAGTAAGCGGTATTGTTATAAGCTACATAGAGTAACGATGTGTCTACTTTAGCTGCAAAATTGTTGTCGTTTTCTGCTTTTTCATATTCCTTTATGTAAGCATAATTGATGCTTCGGTTTAACAGAGCTCCCGGATCGTTAGGCTTATTGGCTAAAATTAAATTTTCAATGGCAATGGCAGGTTCGTATTTTTTTTGACGATGTAAGATCGACCCTTTTAAGCGAAGGGTGGAAATATCATCCGGTATAAAATTTAAAATAGAATCGGTATAGATCAAGGCATTGTCGTATTCTCTTTTCTCAATATAGGCCTGCGACATCCATTCCAGAAATTTAGTGTCTTTTGGATTGAGTTCCAAAGCCTTGCTGGAATTGGTAATGATCTTGTCAAATTGCCTCGACTCAAAGTACACACTGTTTTTACTGTCAAAGGCTTTCAAATATTCCGGCGACACATTCAGTGCCATATTCATATCTGCTTCGGCTTCTGAATATTTTTTCAATTTTTGCTTGCAGATACCCCTGGTAAGATATAAGCTGGCAATTTTATAGGAATTGTTTATCTCTTTTTTATATTCCAATGCTTTACTGAGGCTATGAACGGCCTCCGAATAATTTTCCTCATCCATTAACTTTTGAGCTTTATTAAGATGAAAGTCAAGATCAGATTGGGACAATAATACAGAAGAAAAAAGAGATAAAAGCAGTATGGATAACGTTTTCATGTGATTAAATTTTTTCGAAAATGAGTGTTATTTTATTGAAGTCGGCCGCTGCATTGATCACATCTTTGTATTCTTTATATAATGCTTTACTGTAAAAGGTTTTCATGTATTGTTCGCTTATGTCAACAATCAACTTATTACCTTCTACTTTTTGAGTGGATTTAAAATAGGCGGTTTCCTTATTATCTTCGTTCAATACAACATTCAATTCCAGATCTTTTAAGTTGGAGATTTTATAGCCTGCCGGTATTTCTATTTCAATGTTTCTTACAAAACCATGCGCGTATTCTAAAACGATGTCGTTTTTACGTGGTTTTTCCTGGTAAAGTTCGGCTTGTGGACCAATGATCAGCCCAACTTTATACAAAAATTTTTCTCCGGCTTTTTCAACTAACTGAGATGTTTCGATATTGCCATTGATGATAAATGGTTTGTCAAAAATGATTTCAGCTTCGGTGTTTTCCACTTTATAATTTTTCACAACGGTGTTTTCTCCAACCTGTTTTAAAATGCTTTCAGCACTTTCTTTCTTTTGCTCGTCGGTAAGCACATAAAAAATAGGTTGTATGTTAAACGCTGAATACCCGCTAAATTCGTGACTCACATTTGTTTTTGGCGTAAAGTCTTCTCCTTCAAATGAAACCTTTGCCTTTATAACGTTTTGACTTGCCATGTATTCCGATCCGGGAATGGTTTTAATTTTTGTAATGGCTGCCATTGTTCCTGATACCTCTGTGGCTTTTACATATAACGCTTTGTTATACGTAAATTGAGCCGGCGGAAAGCCCAGGCGACTGTAATAGTTAGCGGGTGTTAAATATTTTCCTATCGACGGGAAATAGATGAGCAATTCATTCAATTGCGTGTGCCCTTCAAAAGCACCATCAAATTCGCATTCAAAACGGTTGTTTGTGAAAACCAGTTCAAAATTTATATTCATTTCGATGGCCGCTGTTACAAATAATTTATTCAATAAAAATCCTGAAATCACTTTCTGATTGATCGCTTTTTCAAGCGTTAAATTTTCGGGTGGTTCGGTGGTATATATGATATTTTTTTTAACATAACTCTCCAGTGTTTTTATTTTTTCAAGATCGGTTGTTTTTTTTGATGCGCCTGATTTATCAATTAATTTGGATACTGCCTTTGAATCATCTTTCTCAGTTTTGTAGTAGGTGTTAATGAAATCATTTCCTATGGTATTCCACGTATAATATTTAGCTTTTGAAGTGGCAGTATTGTATCTTAAATGATAGCTAAAATACATTCTTCCGGCCTCATCGGCCGAATATTTTTCTGTTTCAAATTCAGGAACATCGGTTGCTTTGGTAACCAAATGGTTTACCTTTTGGTTTGATGTATCCGAAGTAAACTGAGGGAAACCATTGTATGATTTTAGTTCAAATATTAAATTTTTGGGTGTAATGAAATCTATTTCCATATTTTTTTGAGGAAATGAGAACTGTTTATCAAAAGAACCATAGGTGGTCACATATTTTTTTGAGGTATACAGGTATTCAATATCACAATTTGGTTCAACGCCCTCAAACGCAAATATGGTGTAGGGGCCTCTGTCTTCAAAATTATCTACTTGTTTAATACTGTTTTTATCGAGGTTAATTATTTTTCCGGAAGCAGTAATACATCTTGCTCTGATATCTACCATTTCGATAATCTTACTGGAGGATATATACATTTTATTTTTGTACTCAACACCTTTATCATTATTAATGTGTGTAATCACATGCTTTGTTTCATACAAACCCAATTCATTATTTGAGTTATAAGCATATTCGAGCACATGTTTTTCTTTTACGGTATAGTAGTCGCTGTCTTTATATTTTGGGTCCACGGCATTTAATACAGGTTTTTTGTCCCAGTCATAATTTAAATAGAACTTGGTTTGTCCGGTTAAATTTTGTAGTACTACTAAAAGTGAAAAAAGAAGGATTTTACTATTCATGGCTAATTATTTGGTGGATGATATTTACAATGTTAAAACGAATAAGAGTTCATTATTTTTCCTTTAAAACAATGATCTGCTTCGCCTGGTTTTTATATTCTTTTACAAATTTATTCCATTCAGGAATTTCACGAAGTGGAACAATTAATTTATTAAATACAAGTTCAACGGTATTAATAACCTTTGCGCCTTTTACTTCGTAATTTACAAACAGCTTATAATCGGGGCCGTCTTTGGAGTAATTTTTAGGAAGATACTCC
>JAZKDT010000090.1:25392-39123 GCA_040387475.1 Bacteroidota bacterium
ACTCCACTTTGTAGTTGCCGGGTATGTCCAATACTTTCACATATTTAAGGGTGTGTTTCTCTTCTAAATTATAGGGCGTAGTAAACGTTTCATCCAGGTGATAGGTTTCTGTATTTTGTTCCAAATTTAAGTTAATGTAAATTTCATTATTTAATTTTTTGACATAATCTTTTATTGTAAAGTCAAAGTCGAGGGTTGCTGTTGTATCGTTGTAATTAAAATTCTCCTTCAGATTAGTAATAAAAAATTTATTGTTTCCTTTTTCAAACTCTTCAATAAAATATTCTTCTTTTTTCTGTTTGGCTTTGTAGCTTACTTCATTAATAAAATTGACGCGATTGTATCCTGTAAAATAGTTAACGCAGTGCCCTTTCACTTCCAGGTTTTCTATTCTAACAAATGAACTATCGGTGCTTACATTCCGTTGGTAAGGCATTACAGGAACATAGGCTGTATCTTTATACTGCAGCTGTGTTGCTATAAGGCCTTGTTTTCCTTGCGTAAAGGAACTTGGGAAACCATATTTGATTTGCTTGTCGGTGGCATCTAAAAATATATAGTTCCCGTTTTTCTCTCTGTAACAAGCAATCATATGATTGTCGGTGATAGGGGTCGGTACTTCGGTAAAAGAGTAGGGCAGGTCTCTGGAGCCAATCCAGGTTAGATAGCCATCGATGTTTTTATATTTTAGCATGGAGTAAATCAAAAAAGCCATGTCTTTACAATCGCCGTATTTTTTTTGAAAAACAACCGAAGCATCTCGCGGAACAAAGCCGCCCATGCCATCTTCAAAGGCGACGTATTTTATATTTTTTTGTACCCAATAAAATATGTTCTTCACCATTTCAGATTCTGATTTGGCGTTAGCGGTAAGACTATCCGTTATAGAAATAAGTTCTTTATTGGTAATGAGGGGTAAATGTTTAATAACTGAACTATACCAATTAGATAAGGAAACGATATTATTGAGGTAGTCTTTAGTTTCTTTACCATCATTATAAGAGGTGATATAAAATACAACATGCGGCAAATACCATTTAATTCCGGGCGATCCGCGGAAGTTTTTACACTCTGTGGTATTATCGAGCTTCAGGCTATAATATTTATATTTTGAATCTTCGGTAATTACCAGTTTTTTTGCGCTTGTGCTGTCATTAAAAAACTTAACGGCTAAGGTGATACTTTTAGCGCATTTGATATTTATTTCTCTTTTTTCGGAAGGATAAAAATCACACAGGTATTCGTCGCCAAAGAAACGTGGTTCTTCGTAGGTTCTTTCATAGCTGATAGATCGGATGGCGCCTTTTTCAATATTCTCAAAATAAACAATGTGTTTTTTTTGATCGTCGAAAAAAGAAGACGAACTGTTATCTTTTTGAACTTCGATGTTTTCGTTAGTCGTACTTTTGTATCCTTTACCTTTAGGAACTAATGTTTTAGACAGTATGTTTTTAGTCTTAACAAAAGAGTTGGAGTAGATCGAGTAGTTTCTATAAGAGATAGCATCGTCGTTCAACAGGATGGTTTCTTCCTTCGTTTTTTCAATAATTTTTATTTTTCCTTCCTCTACATTAAGTTCTATGTTTTTAAGAAAGTTAAGTCCAACCATCGGACTATTAGGATATTTCTTTACCATAGCATCAAATAACTCCTTATCCTGCCCGGATAAAAGGAAGGAAAGGAAGCATGAGCTGATAAGCAGGACTGTTTTTTTCAAACTATGGAATTATTTTTATGGAGTAATCGTTATAGAAAAAAGACTTCAATAGTAATTTTCCAGTTTCATCATAATATTTACAGAGGCCATGACGTTTGTCGTTCACATAAGTGAGTTCGGTACGTGGCGTTCCATTCTCATTATATTCTAAATACATCCCGTTAAAATCTCCATAGTTAAAGTTAGATTTTAGCTTAGGTTTACCAGATGCATAATAGGTTGTACGGGTACCGTTTAAAAAACCATAACTGTAATTCTCTTCCAGCAATTTTGTTCCAAGCGCAGAATAGAGCACATAGGTCCCTTCTTTCTCTCCATTTTTTATTTTGAAACTAACAGAAGGTTTTTTGTTTTTATAAAAAGCTTTCACTTCCATATCCGGTTTGTTGATCTCAATAGCCGGAACGAGTTTACCTGTTTCATCTTCGTAACTGTAGCTTACCAGGTTATCATTAATGTAGTTTAAAACAATAGCAACATTACCGTTATCGTCATAGCGCGTTAGTGGCCCCTGTACATCGTTATACTCATAAGTTGTGGTTTGAAAAGGTTTACCGTTTTCGTAGTAATCGGTTGTTACGCCGGTTGCTTTGCCATTGTTGTAGGTAGCGGTGTATTGTATCTTTTCGTTTTTATATGTTGTATACTTACCTTGTTTTACATCCATATCATAATTGGTTTCGCTTTGCAGCTTGCCAAAAATGTTGTAACTTTTTGATAGTCCATTTTCGAGATCCATGTCATAGGTTGATTCGAACAAGGGTTTGCCCGTGGGATAAAAGGTAGTGGAAACACCATTGATATAATTGTTTTTCAGGGTGCGTTTGATCCATGGTTTTCCATCAATATTAGGGATCATCACTTCACAGTTATTACAACTGTCGTAGTTTACTCTTTTGATGATCTTACCTAAGGTATCATAATAGCATCTTTCTACTATTCTTCCATCCTCCAGGCGTTCAGCTCTTTGTAGTTTTCCGTTGCAGGCAAAGTCGCGCTGCCAGCCTACCTGTTCGCCATTCACATAATGCCTGATCTCAGATAATGGCCCCCCTCTGTCGTAATAAAACCAGTAACCTTCCATGTTATCGTTCACGTAATATCCTTTCATCGACACAGCACCGCTTACAAAGTATTTTGAGAATAAGCCATGTTGCACGTTGTTAACGTAAGGGGTTTCAGCCGCTATTTGCCCGTTGGGGTAATACGTCTTTTCTGAATTTATTTTTTCGTCGCCTTTATATTCAGTGGTTTCACTTTTTAATCCAAGGTAGTTATAGGTTGTGAGCTGACCATCAATTTGCTCGCCTACCATCTTACCCATTATTCTAACAGTGCCATTGCGGTTGTACAATTCGAGATTGAGTTCGTTTTTTTGTTTGGAGATTTCTTTAACAACTTCCCCGGTTTTGCTGTAGTACTTATATTGGTTAACCTTACTCTTGCGGTAGTAAAACTCCTCATATATTTTTCCGTCATGATAAAAGTTTTTAGAGATGCCTTCTGATTTTCCATCGGTATAGGTATTTTCTTCAATCAGGACACCTGTTTTTAAGTAGTCTTTCCATACACCTTCCTTTTGGCCTTTTTTGTTAAGCATTCCGGCCAGAGATAGTTTCCCGTCATCAAAATAGTATTTCCATTCTCCGGTGGCGAAATTGTTTTCATAGTTTCCTTCGCCATATACCTGATCTTTTGGATGATTAAAATATTCTTTTGATTGGCCGGCTTTTACACCGTTGGTAAACATGTATGTTTTTTTAACCGAGCCGTTTTCATAATAGGATGTGTAAAGGCCATTAAAGGAATTATTTTTTGCATCCGATTTATAGGCAAGTTTTCCGGTGCGGTAGTAACCGCTTTCTTCGCCATCCTGTACATTGTTTTTATACGTATATACATTTTTTATATTTCCGTTAGAATAATAAACCGTTTGTACGCCATCATATTTCCCATCTTTGTAAAATAAATGTTCTATCATTTTACCGTTATTATGGAACTTTATGTACTCCCCATCCAGTTTATTATTTTTGAATGAGCATTTTTCTTTTAATACACCATCTTCATAATAAAATTTCCATTGCCCTGTTTTTTCACCTTTATCATCAAAATTACCTTCTGATTTAAGGATGGCTGTTTTGGCATATAAAAAATTCCAGTAACCGGATCTTTCTTCACGGGCATTAACGCTACCAATGGCAATTATTTCGTTATACTGATATATTTTATAGGCTTTGTTACCGCTTGTATTTTCTTTAAGACTCACTTCATTATAAGGTTTCATGTAATCTGCATACCAGTTTTTTAATTTATCCATGTCGGCCTTATGACCTTTAACCCAGTTGCTTGCATCTTCCACTTCTACACCACTCAATACCGAGTACAAATAAACTTCGGTAAGGTCTTTTGACGCCATGTCCTTAAAGAATTTGGCGTAAAATTGGTTATAAAATCCTTTGTCTTCGGCGTTATATTCTATTTTATCGAGTACAACCTGTATTTGTTTTAACAGCCGGAAGTTTAATTTAACTTTTGATTTGAACTTGCTGCTAAGGGCAGCCTTTGATTTTACAATAGATTCCAGGTCAGAGAAATCATCGTTTTGATCAAGTGGCTCAATAACGGCTAAGTCTTCATACTTAACGGCGTCGTCGCCTATTTTTTCAAGCACATCAATCACTGATTTGGCTCTGGCGCTCGAATTATCCAATAGCAGATAGTATTGAAAGCTCAGCATGGCAGGAATAATTTTCTTTTGCTTCAACGCAAGCATGCCCAGTTGAAAATGCGAGGGGGCATACTGTGGGTTTATCCTGATGGCATTTATATAATTGTCGTGAGCTTCCTGATATTTTTTTTGATTAAAGCATGAGATTGCATATTCATGATAAAATTTGGCGCTGTAAGGATATTGTTTAACGCCCTCCATATAAAGGGCTTTTGATTTATCAAATTGCTTTAGGTTATCGTAACAATTCGCTTTTAATAACATCATGGTAGGATGATAGGCTCTGTTAACAAAGGCAACATGATCACAAAGGATAATAGCCGCGGAGTCTTTTTTTAGAGCCATGTACGACAAAATAGTTTCATACTGCGCTAACACATAGTTTGAGTCATTTTCATGAACCTTTGCGTATTCAATGATCGCTTCATCATATTTTTTTGCTTTATGAAGCTCAACGCCGGCACCGATCACTGAATCAGAATGGAAAAGCGGCGGAGCCAGTTTGATTTTCTGCCAATTGGGATCCTGGGCCTGCAGATTATTGAAAAGAAAACAAAAAGCTAATGTAGTAGGTAGAAGAAATTTCATAAAGTGTAAATATTATACTGAATAAATATAATTAAATAAATTAAAAAGGTGACAAAACAGGCCTGTTATTTAGGATGATTTCTATGTTTTCGATCACTTCGGGTGTAAGAAGCGGTACAACATCTAATGCGTTTAGGTTTTCTATCAACTGCTCTTTTTTAGAAGCCCCTAAAATGGTGGTACTTACGTGTGGGTTTTTAACCGTCCAGGCGATGGACAGCTTTGCCACCGTGGTTCCAAGGTCAGCAGCCAGCAAAGCCAGCTTCTTTGTCTTTTCAATTTTAGATTCTTCGCCCAGTGTTCGTTCTTTGAGCCAATCCATGCCTTCGATGTTCAGGCGGGTATCCTCGGGCATGCTGTTATTGTACTTACCGGATAATAATCCGGAAGCCAGCGGGCTCCAGATAGTGGTTCCCATTCCAAAATCGCGGAACAGCAGCAGATAGTCTTTTTCCATTTTGGTTCTTTCGAACATATTATACTGTGGCTGCTCCATGGTTGGACCAATCAGGCGATTTCTTTCGGCACATACAAACGCCGCCATGATCTCGTCGTTGGCCCACTCGCTGGTTCCACAATACAGTATTTTGCCTTGTTGTATCAAGGTGTTCATGGCCCATACGGTTTCTTCAATAGGCGTATTCTTGTCGGGGCGGTGACAAAAGAATAAGTCAATGTAATCCACCTGTAACCGTTTTAAAGCAGCGTTACAACCTTCTATGATATGTTTGCGTGATAAGCCTGTTTGGTTTGGCTTTTTATCTTCGTAACCAAAATATACTTTACTGGATACGCAGTAGGAGCTGCGCGCCCATTTTTTTTGAGCCAATAGTTTGCCCATCACTTCTTCCGATTTGCCGGAGGCATATATTTCAGCATTATCAAAAAAGTTAATACCGTTATCATATGCAATCGTTAATAGCTCATCGGCGGTGTTATTCTCTATTTGTTTTCCAAAGGTTAACCACGATCCAAAGGATAATGTACTTACCTGTAGTCCTGATTTGCCTAATCTTCTGTATTCCATGGGATAAAATTATTTAATTACTATTATTTTCTCTTTAACTGGATAACTGTTGTTGTTTGACATTAAATAATAAATTCCCGGAGTATTTATTTTTAACTGTGTTGTATAATTATTGGATGTGTTTAATACCACGTTATTGGTAATAATTCCTAATTCATTAATAACTGCTAATGCCTGATCTTGTTTAGCTGTTATAGTAAATTCTCCATTGGACGGGTTTGGTAAAACAGAAACATGGCTGTTTGCCTTTTGATCCAACTCATTTATTCCGATAAGGGTAGCCGCATCTATTTTCCAAAGGTCATTTGCCGTTGCATCATAATAGAAACTAAAATGTGCCATGCCTCCAAATATCCAAAAATTATTATTGTTATCTTTCCAATAAGAAGAATTATATCTGCCGGCAGGAATAGTATTAGCCGACGAAACTCCTTTTGTACCGTATACGGAAAGAGGGTTGAGCGTATTTGAGCCGGCTATCCATGTCCATTCATTTGTTCCTGTATTATATTTCCAAAGATCATTTAATGTGCCATTACTCGTTCCACCAGTGCCACGTCCGCCAAACAGCCAAAGTCCGTTATTATCGATCCATGACGAACTGCCGTTTCTTGCACCGGGTGTATTAGCTGCATCAGGTGTGCCTTTAACGCCATATACAGGAAATTGATTTGAAACGTTTGATCCTGATATCCAGGTCCATTCACCAGTGGTTGAATCGTATTTCCAGAGGTCATTAAGCCACCCTAATGCTGAACTGATGCCACCAAATATCCACACGTCATTATTACTGTCTTTCCATCCATTTCCATCGTATCTTGCAGGCGGAATATTGTTAATGGATGCCTGCCCTTGGGTACCAAAGGTTCCTGACTGATTCCCCACAGATGATCCCGACATCCAGATCCATTGATCTGTAGTTATATTGTATTGCCAAACGTCATTCAGGTTGCTGGTATTTCCCGAGCTACCGGCAAGTCCACTGCCGCCAAATAACCAAAGTATATTGTTGTCTATCCAGGTAACTGCATTGCTTCTTGCGCCCGGCATATTAGCGATATAATATTGTCCTTTGGTTCCATAATTTCCTGATTGGTTTGCATAATTACTACCCGATATCCAGGTCCACTCGTTGGTGGCTGTATTATATTTCCATAAATCATTTAAATATCCATAGTTTCCCGCGGCATATCCCCATCCTCCAAACAGCCACAAATTTCCAAGGTTATCTGTCCATGTTGCAGAACTGTATCTTGCGCTTGGAACATTGCCGGGCGACGATACTCCCTTTGTTCCATAATTTGAAGGTTGATTATAAGTATTGGATCCGGAAACCCAGGTCCATTCATTAGTTGAAATTGTATATTTCCATAGATCATTCGTGTAATCATAATTACCAAAATAGCCGCCTAATAACCATAGCGTATTATTTGTAGACCAGGAGACACTGTTCCATCGGGGAGATGGAATGTTATTAACAGAAGGCACTCCTTTTGTTCCATATACACCAATAGAGTATGCAGTATCTGAACCCGACATCCATGTAAATTGAGGCACCTGAGCGATCACCAAATTGCAGGTCAGTATTAATGAAAGAAAAACTTTGATCGAAAAATGTAACATAGATATAATTAGTTTATGCAATTTAATTCAGTTTTTATATTATTTCCCACTATGAGCAAATTAATCGGCAGTCTAAAAATTAACTAACTGATAGTCAAAGGTTAATGTTTTGTGTTTTGCATGCATGGTTGTTTGCATAGTAAAGATAGCAAGTAATCATTTAATAGTTAGTATCATGAAAAATATAATCATCCTAGTTGCAGCAGTTGTTACCATGACGGCCTGTAACAAATCCAAGAAACAGGAGGAGGCTTTGCGCGAAAAACAAGTGACGATTGATTCGATGAGAATGCAATCGGAATTACAACTTACCAGGCAACGGATCCTTGATTCAGTTAATTTGGTCAGTGAGCAAAATAAAGTTATTTTAAACCCTATCGGAAGTGATCAAGCGCCCGTAAAAACAGTGCGTCCATCAAAAGGTTCTACTAAAGGAAATACAACGGCGCCTCCTAAAACAACAGGAACGCCTACGGTTGCTACTGATAATACCGGCGTAAACAATAATACGACGGTAGAAGAGAAAAAAGGAATGTCGGGCAAAACCAAAGGTGCTATCATAGGTACAGCTGCAGGTATTATAACCGGAGCAGCAGCCGGGGCGATCATCAACAAAGAAGATCCTTTAAAAGGCGGTGTTATTGGTGGCGTGATCGGTGGAGCTGTAGGATCTGGTGTAGGGTACGGCGGTGGTGCAGCTTCTGATAGAAAAAAAGCAAAACAAGATTCGATCAATAGAGCCAACGCGGCCAAAAATCCTTAGTACATAAATTTAAAAACAACATACATACACATGAAAAATTTAATGATAGCAGGAATTTTAGCGGTAGCATTTACAGCTTGTGATTCTAAAAGCAATGACGTTGAAGCAGCCAAACAAAGTGCCATAGACTCTATGAATAATGTTGCGGCTTTAGAAGCCAAACAAAGAACTATTGACTCGATGAACGCAGCACAAAGTCATCACCACGCTTCGGCCTCTTCTAACAATAGTAACACTGGTGGCGGCAATCAAACAGCTACTACAGAAACCGAAAGGAAGAAAATGTCGAATAAAACCAAAGGTGCTTTAATTGGTACAGCGGCGGGTGTTATAACAGGTGCCGCGGCCGGTGCTATCATCAATAAAGAAGATCCTGCCAAAGGAGCTGTTATTGGTGGCGCTGTTGGTGGAGCAGTTGGATCGGGCGTAGGATACGGTTCGGGTAATGCAGTAGATAATAAAAAGAAAAAAGCACAAACGACTAATCCATAGTTTGAAGTTATACATATAACATCCGGTTAATCATAGGTTGGTTAACCGGATTTTTTTTGTGTAATAATTCTTAGGTGTTTTAGTTTCCTCCCTTTCCCTTTGCAAATGGGGATAGGTTTAACTACATTTTTGGTTCACCACTTTACTATCTTACCAACACCTTGGGTTCCAGCATATCCATCATGGCGTATTTAACGCCCTCTCTGCCCAGGCCGCTCTCTTTGATTCCACCGTAAGGCATTTGATCGTAGCGTAGTGTGGGTACGTGATTGTGAATGACACCGCCTACTTCCAGCTCTTTAAAACACTGATCCAGCTCGGCGGTGTTGGTTGTAAACACACCACATTGTAAACCAAATTTGGTATCGTTGGCTTGTTCAATGGCTTCTTTAATGGTGTTGTAAGAGTTAATGCAAACTACGGGGCCAAAAATTTCTTCAGCATATACTTTCATGTGCGACGTACACTCTGTTAAAATAGTGGGTTCCACATAACTGCCGGTTCTTTTACCGCCGCATATTAATTTGGCACCTTGTTGTATGGCCTCATTGATCCAGCTTTCTACCCGTTTGGCATTGTCTTCATCTATCATGTTCGACACATCCGTTGCTTCCAACAAAGGGTCGCCCACTTTTAAATTGAGCGTTAACTCTTTTAAGTCTTCGGTGAATTTTTGATACACCGATGTGTGTACAATAAAGCGTTGGGCGTGAATGCAAATTTGTCCGCTGTAAGAAAAAGCACCCATCAATGATTTCGGAAGCGCATCTTTTAAGTCGGCACTCTCCGTAATAATGGTAGCCGCATTGCCGCCAAGTTCCAGCACTACTTTTTTCTTTCTGCTATCCGCTTTCATTTTCCAGCCAATAGCCGGAGACCCTGTAAAACTTAGCAGATTAAAGCGATCATCGGTTACCAGTAAATTTCCGGTTTCCCTATCCATTGGTAAAATAGATACCGCGCCTTTCGGCAATTCGGTACGGTCGATAATTTTTGCAAGTTCCAAACACGATAACGGTGTGCGGCTGGCAGGTTTTAAAATGATAGGGCAACCACTGGCAATGGCCGGTGCCAATTTATGCACGGCTAAATTCATCGGAAAATTAAAAGGAGCAATACCGGCAATTAATCCAATCGGAAAATAATTAACCGTTCCCTGTCTTTTATCCGATTGTAAAATACGTTCCAAAGCCAGGTGTTCAACCCGGTCTTTCTTACTTTCTTCTGCGGCTAACAAAAAGGTATACGCCGAGCGGTCAATTTCGGCCAGCGCATATTTAATGGGTTTGCCGCTTTCAAGGCATAGCAGTTCTGCTAACTTTTTTCGGTTAGCATACACTTCGTTTGAGATCTGTTTTAAAATGTGGTGCTTTTTTACCGGAGACAGGTTCTGCAATTCCTGTTTTACGGATAAGGCTTTTGTAACGGCTTCTTCGAGGATCGCTTCATCAGCCAAAAACGTAGTAGCCACTACGGAATGATCAAAAGGATTTTTAACTTCAAGAACATGGTTTGATGTGATAAACCGGCCGGCCAAATAGATACTGTACTGTTGCTTTTGCATTATTTTTTAGTAAGGGCTTTAAATACGTCTTCCAGTTTTTGTTCTTCTTTATTTAAGGTTAATACGCCGATGTTATGTTTCACAGCGTAGTTAAATAATTCCTTTCTCACGTCATTATCTACATCCGAAATGATCTTCCAGGTATTGCCTTCTACTAAAACAGCATCTTCAACGCCATGAATAGATTTTAAGGAGTTCACCGAAACTGATTTATCAAACTCCACGGTGATGATCTGTTTGGTTGTATTTTTTTGTAACGTTTCTGTGGTATCGTTGGCTACAATCTCACCTTTATTGATAATGATCACGCGGTCGCATACCGCCTCTACTTCCTGCATAATGTGCGTGCTGAGCATCACTGTTTTTTCTTTACCCAGTTTTTTAATCAGTCCGCGTATTTCTTCCAGCTGGTTAGGATCCAAACCGGTGGTGGGTTCATCCATGATCAATACTTTAGGATCGTGGATCATTGCCTGGGCCAAACCAACCCGCTGGCGATATCCTTTGGATAACGCCCCTATTTTTTTATTCTGTTCAATCTGTAAGCCGGTAGCTTCAATCATTTCCTTTACACGCTCTTTGGTGTTTTTGATCTTGTATAAGCCGCCAATGAATTCTAAAAATTCTTTCACATACATATCCAGGTACAAAGGATTATGTTCGGGTAAATAGCCAATTTGTTTTCTTACCTCTATGCTTTGTTCGTTGGTATTAAAACCACAAACGGTGGCATAACCTTCGGTTGGCGGAATGTAGCAGGTGAGGATCTTCATCATGGTGCTTTTGCCGGCACCATTGGGCCCCAGGAATCCAACAATTTCATTGGTACCTATTTCAAAGGAGATATTATTCAGTGCTTTTTGGGCACCGTATAGTTTAGTGACGTTATTTACTTTAATGGACATAGCAGTAGATTGTTATCTCAAAAATAGTGTTTTTTTATGAGTTTTTATTTGATTTTTTGGGCGTGCCCGATGGGCCGGGCTGGCCCACTTCAATCTTTTGCAAGAGGCAGGCAAAAGGATTTCCGTTCGCATCCCTCACGCAGGGCTTGGGATAAGATCGAAGCGTAAACTCCTAATTTGGAACGTATTCCCGCGTGAGGGATTGCTGCTATTTTTATTTTAAAATTGGTGACAGCGAATACAAGTATTTGCGGCATTATTTGAGCTCTTTTTATTTGCACTTCGACTCCGCTCAGTGACCAATAAAAAGATTTTCCCTTAGTGTACCCGCTCCAAGTAACCCTTCACGCGCCCGCTGCATTAATCAGAAGCTCTTGTACTTTCCTGCATACGTTGGTAATAGTGCGGCTGGTTGTGGCAATTCGGAGCGAACCGCCGTTCCGGGAAGCTTTTGCGGGGTAAATGGTGGTTGGCGAATTGCCTTGACTTTTTGTTTCTTTTTCGTCAAGGAAAAAGAAATAAGAGATTCAATTCATTATCTTTACGCCATGCAGGGATTAGTTGTAAAGTCTACAGGAAGTTGGTATGCCGTTAGGATAGAGAACGGTGAAGTAATAGAATGCCGTTTAAAAGGAAAGATCAGGCTGGACGACAGGAAGACCACCAACCCCGTTGCCGTAGGTGATATTGTGGATGTTGACAGGGATAAAGATGGCAGTAATCAGATCACCAATATTCATGCCCGTCGTAATTACATCATCCGTAAATCCATTAACCTATCTAAGCAAGCGCATATCATTGCCAGTAATTTAGACCAGGCTATTTTAGTAGCTACGTTAGTTGCTCCGCGAACGTCACTAGGATTTATCGATCGTTTTTTAGTAACCGCCGAGGCCTATGATATTCCGGCAAAGATCATCTTCAATAAAAAAGATGTATTGGATGAAGAAATGATGGAACTGCAAAACGACATCATGAAACTGTATACCGATATCGGTTACGATTGTTATTCGGTAAGCTCATTTGATAAAGCAGACATTGAATTTATTAAAACACTTTTAAAGGATAAGGTCACGTTAATTTCCGGGCATAGTGGGGTAGGGAAGAGTACTTTGGTAAACGCCATTGATACAAATCTTGATCTGAAGGTGGGCGACATATCGGAAGCGCATTTAAAAGGTATGCACACCACCACCTTTGCCGAATTATTTCCCTTATCGTTTGGCGGCGATATCATTGATTCGCCCGGTATTAAAGAATTAGGACTGGTGGAAATGAAAAAAGAAGAAGTGGCACATTACTTCCCGGAGATGATGGCGCGCATGAACGATTGCAAATTCAATAATTGCCTGCATGTGAATGAACCGGGCTGCGCCATTTTAAAAGCGGTTGAAACCGGCGAGATCTCACCCGAACGTTACCAAAGCTATTTGGGCATTTTAAACGGCGAGGAAATGGACTGGAAAGAGTGGGAGATCAGGTAAGATCGTCATGACGATCACGCCGCAGCGTGAGAAGCAATCTCAAACACAGTTTATTTTCTTTTTCTTCTTGATAAAGAAAAGAAATAGCCAGTTGCGCTTCGGTTAGCTTAACAGTAGCTGCATTTTGAGTATAATAAAAATATTTTGGACGTTGCCTGCGGCCGGGTTGGCCCACTGCAATCTTTGCCGCAATCGACTCCGCTCAGTGTCCGGGCAAAGGATCTTCGCTTGTTACACCCCTTCGGGGCATCCCTAACACGGGCTTTCATCAAAATTGAAAATTTACTCCTTAATAATCTTTTTCGTGATTAACGTTTTATTTCTTTGTACTATAGAAATAAAGTAAATACCTTTTTCTAAGAGAGAAATATCCAACTGTTAGTTATAATCTGAAATTAAAATCTCTCTGCCAATAACATCCGTTATTTTTATTGTAAGATTTTCTGCATGTTGAATATTGGTTTCGATATTTAAAAAATCCTTCGTGGGATTAGGATAAATGTTTATAACTCCTAATTCATCATTATCTTTTAAACCTACAGTCGTTTGATCGATTAACGTCATATCGTCGATGTAGTAGTAAGCATATTGAGGATCACTTGGAATAGGATTTGCTGGAATATATATTCCTTACTCTCATATGAAGGTATATTAGGAAATACCTGTATTCCAACAACATTATTTCCATCTTTAGGCACTAAATATCCAAATTTATTCACAGGAACACCAGACCAAGTATGTGTACAGGAAGATGTTAATAAATCTGCGCTGTTGTATTCATCCCAATCAAATAATACCCTGTGTGAAGGTGTTTGGGAAAAAGTCACAAATTCTCCCCCC
>JAZKDT010000091.1:0-3987 GCA_040387475.1 Bacteroidota bacterium
GTTCTTTAATTTAAACAGTAACCAAAATTATTATCGCCCCGATCCTATTTACTATATGAGCTACAGGTATCTTTTTAAAAAATCGGCTATTCGTTTTGGCATTGGTGGTGGTTACGCTAAAAACGACTTGGTAGGTTATAAGGTCAACGGGGAAGATAAAATTTTTCATGCCACCTACACTAATTTTTCGGTGCGGATAGGTTACGAGTTCACCAGTGAACTCTCCAAAAGATGGCAGGCCTTTTACGGCCTGGATTTTCGTCCTACCATTTATAGTCAGGTTAACGAAGCCAATAATAGTAACGGCGGCTACATTAACGGTTCGGTTAATAAAGAAACGACTTACGGCTTTTCACCGTTACTTGGATTTCGTTTCCGGCTCAATGACAGAGTCAGTCTTACGACGGAGGCCAGTTTTTCATACAATATCAGAAAAGCAGCTTCACAATCCACGTATGTTTCACAGGATAATGCACTTTATCCAAACATTCCGAACGGAAAAGTAACACAAACTACTAATATAGCTGCATCATTTGCTACCCCTTTATTTCTGATCCTTACAGTAAAATTATAAGCTCTTACCTATATATTGATTCCTTCAATCAAACCGGTTGAAGGGATTTTTTGTTTTTAGTCGGTTAGCCATTGTGGGCTTAAAATAATGGATGCCCATCATTCATCACCAAAAAGTCCAAATATTTCCACACCTGTGGCGGTAAAATTGTAGAAGTGGAAATAACAACCCACTTGATTTTTAACAGGTTACATCTTGGCACGATATCGTATGCAATACGGGACAAACTACACTAAAATGAAGAACCTGGACATCAAAGTTATGCGCGGACCAAACTTCTGGTCAAACTACAGAAAAAAAGTAATTGTTTTAAAACTGGATTTAGAGGAACTCGAAAACCGTCCCACTAACACCATCGAAGGTTTTGAAGAACGATTAAAAGCATTGATCCCTACCCTATACTGCCACGAATGTTCGGAAGGACATGAAGGTGGTTTCTTTCAGCGTGTGAAAGAAGGGACCTGGATGGGACACGTCGTAGAACACATTGCATTAGAGATACAAACCCTTGCCGGTATGGAATGTGGTTATGGTCGCACCCGTTCGGCACACGAAACAGGCGTTTACCACGTCGTATTTAGTTATGAAATTGAACAAGCGGGTTTATATGCAGCAGAGGCTGCTATTCGCATTGCTGAGGCCTTAATTAATGGCGAAGCATACGATTTGGAAAAAGATCTGGAAGAATTACGTTACTTAAAAGCAAAATACAGCTTCGGACCGAGCACCGGTTCCATTATTAAAGAAGCTGAAAAAAGAAATATTCCTTACAAGCGTTTAGACGGAGATTCATTAATTGCTTTTGGCTACGGCAACAAGCAAAAAAAGATTCGTGCTACTATGACCGGCGCTACCAGCGGAATGGGTATTGATATGGCAGGCGATAAAAATGAAACCAAACGCATGCTGGCCAAAGCGGCGATCCCGGTTCCAAAAGGAGTTTTAGTGTATGATGAAGAGGACCTGAAAGATGCTTTAAAAGATATTTCTTTTCCAGTTGTATTAAAACCGGTAGATGGTAACCACGGCAGAGGCATTACTACCAATATCAATGATATGGAGCACGCCATCAGCGCTTTTAAAATTGCCAAAACCATTTCAAGAAAAGTGATCGTTGAAAAATTTATTGAAGGGTACGATTATCGTTTACTCCTTGTCAATTATAAACTGGTTGCTGTTGCTTTACGCACACCGGCGATGATCATGGGCGACGGCCAATCAACCATTTCACAGTTAATAGAACAAACCAATAATGATCCTAACCGAGGTGATGGTCACGAAAAAGTAATGACAAAAATTAAAGTGGATGAGATCACTCAAAATATTTTAGCTGGTAAAGATCTTTCGTTAACATCCGTTTTACCGATCGGCGAAATTTTATTTTTAAAAGATACGGCCAACATCAGTACAGGGGGCACATCAACCGATATGACCGACCTGATACATCCTTATAATGTATTTATTGCGGAGCGCGTAGCCCGTTTACTGGATCTTGATATTTGCGGAATTGATGTGGTAGCTAAAGATATTTGTGTACCCTTAGATAATAATAACGGCGGCATTGTGGAAGTGAATGCTTGTCCCGGTTTAAGAATGCATTTAAATCCTTCTAAAGGATTAGCACGTAATGTGGCTGAACCGATCATGGAGATGTTATTCCCTAAAGAAGAATCTGGTAGAATACCCGTTATTGCCGTTACAGGCACCAATGGTAAAACTACCACTACCCGATTGATCGCTCACATCACCAAACATGCCGGCTATAAAGTGGGCTATACAACTACCGAAGGAATTTATATACAGGATCACGCGGTTCAAATGGGCGATTGCACCGGGCCGGTGAGTGCCGAAACCATTTTATTGGAACCAACGATCGACCTGGCCATTTTAGAATGCGCCCGCGGTGGAATTCTACGTTCAGGATTAGGATTCGATAATTGCGACATCAGTATTGTCACTAATGTTACTGAAGACCATTTAGGTTTAAAGGACATTCACAGCGTGGAAGACCTGGCAAAAGTTAAGGGCGTGGTTGCCAGAAGTACTTTTGACCATGGTTATTCCATTTTAAATGCCGATGATGATCTGGTATACGATATGCGCAAAGACCTGGATTGCAATATTGCCTTATTTAGCATGGACCCAGAAAATCCGCGTGTAAAAGCACACTGCGAAAACGGTGGACTGGCAGCTATCATCGAAAAAGGATATTTGGTGATTTGTAAAGGTCCATGGAAAACACGCATCGAAAAAGTAAAAAGTATTCCATTAACTTTAAATGGCCGTGCCGAATGTATGATCAAAAACATTATGCCGGCAGTATTAGCATCAATCATCCAGGGTGTTGAAATTGAAAACATTAAAGCGGCTTTAAAAACATTTATCTCTTCACCTGAACAAACACCGGGTCGTATGAATATGTTCGATTTCACCGGCTTTACCGTTATGGTGGATTACGCACACAATACCGACGGATTTATTCAGTTAAAAAAATTCATGGATAAAACACCTGCTTCAGTTAAAGTAGCATTGGTATCAGCAACCGGCGATCGCAGGGATGAAGACATTGTTAATATTGGAAAACTGTGCGCGCAAACCTTTGATGAGATAATTATTAAACACGACCAGGACTTAAGAGGAAGAACCAAAGAAGAGATTACAGACTTGTTACTACAAGGCATTTATTCGGAAGGTGACCGACACGTTAAAATCATATCTGACGAAAAAGAAGCTATTGACTATGCTTTAAAGTACGCCGAGAAGGATGCGTTCATCGCTATCCTGGCTGACAAAATATTTGAAGTGATTGATCACGTGAAAGCCGCAAAGCTAAAAACGATTCAACCACCTCATAAAGAACAGATGGAAATCGTTAACCTTTATAAAAGTAATAATTAGAACATGGAAACCACTACTGCCACTACCAGTAAACAAGTGCCACAAAACACAAAGCGTGTCTTCCTGAACGAAACCTGGGAAGTTAACTACTGGACCTCTAAATTTAATTGCACAGAAACCGAGTTACGTAAGGCTATCGAAGCCGTTGGAAATTCGGCGGTAAGCCTTGACGACTTTTTAGGAAGCGCTTAAGAATTACCTTTGTAATGGATCATAAAAAAAGTGTTCGCATTTCTGCAAACACTTTTTTGTTATTAATGTGACATTGATGTTATCTCCTGGTCGATTTATTATAGAACGCTTCTTGACTTCGCTCGAAGTGACAAAAGTTTCAAGTTATGGCGGAACATTCCCCGATACAACATGCATACATCAGGACATTATTACCCGAAGTATTCAGTTCGTTTAATCCGCGATACCTGTAGCAAAACCATTAATCCGTTAACTGGTGTATATCCAGTTCCTTTACGTATTCATACAATACATCATCGTCATCCTGCACCTCTATCTCTTCC
>JAZKDT010000092.1:0-15121 GCA_040387475.1 Bacteroidota bacterium
GAGAGTTAGGCCGGTCTGTAAAACCGGTGCTTCGGCTGAGTAGGTTCGAATCCTACTATTCCCACAAACGATCTATAGCTCAATTGGATAGAGTTTCCGATTACGAATCGGAAGGTTTAAGGTTCGAATCCTTATAGATCGACAATATAAACGGGAAGTGGAGGAGTCAGGCCGTCCTCGCTGGTTTTGGAAACCAGAGTTCGCAGGTTCGAATCCTGCCTCCCCGACAAAAATAAAAATGGTGAGGGTAGTGTAAAGGTTAATCCCTTATCTCGCCCAAAGGGAATACGCTTTAGGCCGGCTGAAACGAGTATGAGAGTTCAAGGAGACAATTAAAAATAAAAATTACTCCTTAAAAACCGGTGCTTCGGCTGAGTAGGTTCGAATCCTACTATTCCCACAAACGTTCTTTGACATATTGGTTATATACGATAATGATTCAGCGACTCCTTGAAACGAGCCTGAATCTTGCCTGATAATCTTTTGGGACTTAGTATCTTTATTTGTTCACCAAAACCAAGAAGCTCACGCTCTAATTCAAAGTTCCAGATCACATCAATGGAAAAGATCGTTCCATCCTCTTCTTCCTTCAACATTTTTTGAGATGCATGAATAGGTTTTGTGATAATATATGGCGCATGTGCTTTGATAATCTTTAAAACAATTGTTTGTGCTTTTTGATTAGGTACCTTTGAAACACCGATCACATCGCTAAAATACGTAGTGATGTCAAATTCAGGCTTATGATATTTTTCGGAAGACAACTCTTTAAATTGGTCTATTCTATCCAAAGCAAGGATCATCACAGCCTTGCCTTTTTTATTAACTCCCATTAAAAACCAACGGTTACGGTATTCTTTCAGCATATACGGATAAAAAATAATTTGCTGGGCCAGTTTTGCTTTAAACGATTGGTAAGTGATCTCAATTGTTTTTTTATGAATGATGGCTTTGTGCAAAGGATCAATGTGATTCAAACCTTTCAGCAATTCATTTTTTTCAAAATCAATATAGGACTTTCCTTTATGTTGTTGTTTATATAATTTGTCCTCCAAACGTGTTACCATGCCGTTTAATTCCTGGAAATAACCAAAGCCGGTAAATTGTTTTAATACATCCAGCACTTCGGTTAATGTACCAAGATCCTGCTGCGTTAAA
Source organism: Bacteroidota bacterium (assembly GCA_040387475.1). GTDB lineage: Bacteria > Bacteroidota > Bacteroidia > B-17B0 > Aurantibacillaceae > UBA4416. Next base: position 1,159 of record JAZKDT010000092.1, read on the forward strand.
GGAGAATTAGTGATGCTATAGTTTTTATCTTCGTAACAATAGTACTTTTTATCCATTACAATAATTGGTGCATTGTAGCCCAACTTTTCACTACGCATATTTTGCAGATCAAGCTGTATGGCACGTTTACTGATACCTTTGGAAATGCCTTCGTATTCGTAAAGAGCATCAGAACAGGCTTCCATCAGATCTTCCAGCGTCCATTTACGAAAATGGTTTTGCAGGCAATGATCAATGGTTTTGTAACGCACTAAGGCAAGTTTATTAATCGGCATTAGATTTTGATTTAAAATACGAGTTAAATATAAGAATTTATAAATATCTACGCATTGTATTTGCGTAGTTAGGCATTTAGCTCATTTATCCTCTAAATTAAGTAAATTGATTTACAGCAACTTAAATAATAAAAGAACTATTTAAGCCCATTATTTTTTACTGCGCAATTCCTGTGCGCTGAAGTATATAACCTTTGTGTCGTTAATGAAAAACAAACAATTAAAAAATAGAAATTATGAAATTTAACATCTTTACTAAAAAAGCAAACAACGTAACTAACTACGCAGGTGAAAAAGCTTACAAGCTGACCCCTGAAATGGAATTATACTCAGCCGTTGTGACTGCCGGATTAAACGATAACTTTTATGAAAAAAGTGATGTTCGTTTAGCACGTATTCAGGAACTGATGTTAAAGAACGATCCTGAATATATTGCGAAACTAGCTATATACGCCCGTACTGAAATGTATATGAGAAGTATACCAATGGTATTGGCAGTAGAACTGGCAAAAGCAAATTCGGGTAATGCCATTGTTGGAAAAACTGTTTCAGGAGTTGTGAAACGGGCAGATGAGATCACTGAGTTACTGGCTTATTACCAAATGGCAAATAACCGTAACGACGTGAAAAAACTGAACAGACTTTCAAAACAGGTACAAAAGGGTTTGTCAGAATCATTTAATAGTTTTGATGAATACCAGTTCGCAAAGTATAATCGCGATGCCGAAATAAAACTACGTGACGCCTTGTTCCTTGTTCACCCAAAAGCAAAAAATGATGAACAACAAACTATATTCAACAAGATAGCGGCAAACGAATTAGCAGTACCGTATACCTGGGAAACTGAGTTATCGGCTTTAGGTCAGATGAAATATGAAAACGAGAAAGCGAAAGCAGTAGCGGTTAAAGCAAAATGGGAAGAGTTGATCGATAGTAATAAAATAGGTTATATGGCTTTGATGAGAAACCTGCGTAATATACTGGAAGCAAAAGTATCAGTAAGTCATGTTTTAAAAGTATGCGATTACTTGTCGGATGAAACCGCGGTAGCAAATTCAAAACAATTGCCTTTCCGTTTTTTAGCGGCATATCGTGAGATCAAAATTTTGAATTCAGATTTGGTATCTATGGTTTTAAATGCTTTGGAAGACGCCGTTGTTGCAAGTGCAAAAAACTTAAAAGGATTTGACGAAAACACCCGTGTATTAATTGCCTGCGACGTATCCGGTTCAATGCAAAAAGCTATCTCTGCAAAAAGCAAAGTATTGTTATTTGATATTGGTTTAATGCTGGGTATGTTGATGCAATCAAAATGCAAACGCGTTGTAAGTGGTATGTTTGGTGATAGTTGGAAAGTGATCAATATATCTAACAGAAATTTGTTGGCAAATGTGAACGAGTTTTACAAGCGCGAAGGTGAAGTTGGTTATGCAACAAATGGTTATAAAGTAATAGATGATCTGATCAATCGTAAAGTAGAAATGGATAAGATCATGTTGTTTACTGATTGCCAGTTATGGGATAGTCAATTTGGAGGTTCTTCACTTGCTAAGTCTTGGAAAACATATAAAGTCATGTTTCCAAATGCAAAATTGTATTTGTTTGACCTGGCAGGTTATGGAAACAGTCCTGTAAGCTTACAAAGTAACGACGTATGCTTAATAGCAGGTTGGTCGGATAAAGTGCTTGATGTATTGTACGCAATCGAAAACGGTGTGAGTGCAGTTGAAAAGATCAAACAAGTGAAGTTGTAATAGACGTCCCTCTCTGTTAATCTGGACAGAGAGGGTTATAAAAAATTAGTTCTTTAACATATTGAAATTGTCAAAATGCCGTAGATTTGAGTTACTTCGCTCCAAAATGAAGGGGAAGGGTCTCAATCCAAATTGAGAAAAGGTGCAAATCCTTATGCAAAATCCCCAAACTTAAATCGTCTTTTGCTTTTGACAACACATTAAAAGATGCCGTAAATAAGAGATACATCGTGGTTAACGCAGGTTCGAATCCTGCTCCTGATTTATTCAGGATTTTCTCTTATTGCCATTTGCTCTTTTATAAAAAACATTGATGAGTGACGTAGTTTAGCAATACATCGGTAGAGCGTTCTGTTAATTACAGAAAGGTTGCGGGTTCAAACCCCGTCTCTTAGAGTAGCTCAACAAAAAACATGCTATGCGTTTTTTTCCTCATCAACCTTATTGAATGGTGCCGTAGATAAGAGATCCTTCGATTCAGGCTCGTGTGGTCGCAGGTTCGAATCCTGCTCCCGTTTTTCGGGATAGCTCAGTGGTTAGAGCGCAACAGACTCTTGTCGCATATCGCCCATTCATTCATCGGTTTATAGCTCAGCTGGCAGAGCACCGTCCTTTTAAGACGGGAGTCCATGGTTCGAATCCATGTAAGCCGACAAAAGACCTTAAATTATCAGGTTTTTAATTAAAATAAAAATGAATAAATATCAAAGATTACAGCTGGAGCTCGAAACCTCCGGCACAGGAAAAATGAAATGTTTCGGAAACTCAATGCTACCCATATTAAAAAGTGGTTCATTACTTACCTTTAAAAAAGAAGAATATTACAAAGAAAACGACATTGTATTTTGTAAAGTAAAAGGCAGATGGATCGACGCTCATAAAATAGTAAAAACAGATTCAACTAAAGGTTTTTTAATTGCTAACAATCATGGTTATGAGAACGGGTGGACTCATACTATATTTGGGAAAACCATAGAAAGTGAGTACAATGGAGAAAAAAAACTTTTAAAATAAATTACAATTATGAAATATATTATTGTAGATCTGGAAGCGACCTGCTGGGCGACGAAAGATAAAAATAACACAAATGAAATCATCGAAATTGGTGCTATATGTATCAATAGTGACAAAGAAACGGAAAGCGAGTTCAGTGAGTTTATAAAACCTACCCTTTATCCTGTATTGTCTGATTTCTGTACGAAGCTAACATCCATTACTCAAAAAGATATAGAAACGGCCGATACATTTGAAAAAGTAATTGAGCGGTTTAAGGCCTGGATACCTGTAAGTGAAGATTATCTTTTATGCAGCTGGGGCTTTTATGACAAATCGCAGTTTATAAGTGATTGCAATCTTCATCACACAGATGCAACCTGGGTAAGTAAACACATTAGTTTAAAACACCAGCATACCGATATCAAAAAATTAAACCGCCCTGTTGGCATGTCAGGTGCGTTAAAAATGGACGGCATTGCATTACAAGGCATACATCATCGTGGAATTGACGATGCCAGGAACATTTCAAAGCTGTTCTTAAAATATTTTGATCATTGGAAATTCAAAACAACTTAAGATAAAGAGTGCCGTACGGTATAGTTACTTCGCCTGTCACGCAACCTATAAACTATGCCGGCTTTTTGCCTCTCTCATAAAGGTGCCGTCGAAAAAAGTTACTTCACTTGAAATGAAAGCAATATCACTTTTTTTATTCATTGCCCTTTTTTGAAATACAAACAGGCCATTTTATAATTACATTTATAACTCCTGTTAGGCTGACCCATGAAAAAAAGAATCCTGGTTATTTTTATTGCTCTTATATGTGGTATTTCCGGATACATCATCTACCATCGTTTAATGGATAGCAAAGAGGTCATTCTCAACAATACATTTTATAAACCGGAATTGGATACCATTCGCAACATTCGCTTTGTATTAAAAAAGAAACATGCTGACAAGAAAACACTGAAAGCTGCATTTATTAAACATATTACAGAAAGAGTTTTTCCTTACTGGTATGGCACCAAATGGGATTATAACGGAACAACCGAAATGCCGCAGAAAGGAAGTATTGCCTGTGGTTATTTTGTAACTACTACCCTGCGCGACATGGGCGTTCCGATCAATCGTGTAAAAATGGCGCAATGTGCTTCCGAAGAAATGATTAAGTCGCTCACCTCTAAAAAAAACATCTATCATATCTCCGGTGTTTCTCTTAAGGATTTCGAAAAAAAATTAATTACTTATGGAAATGGTCTTTATATCATAGGTCTGGATAACCACACAGGTTTTCTTTACCTCAATGGTGATGAGCATTGGTTTATTCATTCAACCGGATGGTTTCCGTTTAAGGTGGTGAAAGACAGGATCAGCGAATCCTCCGTTCTTTCAAAATCGAAGTACCGCGTGGTTGGCAAGATCAGTGATGACGATGACTTCCTAAAGCGATGGGTTGGGAATGATTAGGTTTATATCAAAACAACTTCTTAGTTATGTATACCGCACAAAGACTGTCAAGCTCTGCTTTACTTTTTGTAGTGATGTTGATAATGCGGTAGGGCTCTCCCTTTGAAAAACGCCAGTCCAGTTGGTCAATGGTTTTGTGTGTTCCGTTATCGTACCACCATGCTGTATATTGCACTACATCACCTCTTTTCAAAACGGCACTCAATAACGTGTAACCGGAAAACACTTCTTCGGAAACGTTCTCAAGTTTAAATCCGGATCCTTGCCAGCACATGGACGGCGGATGATCGCTTTCATAGCCTGATACGGAAGGCTTTATATATATCAGGATGCTGTCCTGCCTAAATTCGGCCACACCGTCTTCTTTTGTCTGTTTGGTAAATCCGGGAAGATTAAGTTCTGACAATTTTTGATCCTTAATCGTGTGGCTTAAATGGTCTTTAACTTTGAAACTAACGGCTACTACAGCCACTGCTAGCAGCAGCGTAATCGATACGTTTTTCTTAAATGATGGTCGCACGGCAAGGGCTTCTGGTGCGATAGGCTTCCTGTTTCGTTTTTGAATAAAAGAAATCAGAAAATAAACCGGGATAACCGTATATAAAATAAGTGAAGCCATCCCCATAAGATCGTGCTGTATTGTACCGGGTGCTGATTTAAAAAAAACGAGGCCAACGATCCTTAACAAATTGGTTGCCATAAGGCATGCAACTGTAACAAGAAAAATAAGTATCAGATGAAAAAAACCAAAGTCTTTTTTTGTTCTTTGTTCTGATAAGCCGATCAGAAGTAACGAAACGATTAATCCCGTATTAAACATGTTTAACCCAATACAGGCTGTATCCACACTAAATGTGCTTCCATCCGGCATTATAAAAAAACTTCCCCTGTTTTCAACAGCCATTCCAACGGTGTTCAATAGCATGGCCGAATACCTGCTTAGTTCGAGGCGAATAGAAAACGTAAATACGTTCACGATGTAATACATGGCCGGCGATACACATATCAATAAAAGAAAAGGTAACAAACCAATTTTTCCAGACTGGCACTCGATGGTAAAAAAGATGAGGCAACCTACACTTAGGAATAGCAATACATAAATTTGCAAAAAGTAGTAAGCTAATAAGAAGAACCCAAATGCATAAGCATACCTGTAGGAGAACTCATACTTTTTTACTTTGAAAACAAAGGGCGCCACCATTATTCCTAAAGCTATCTGAATGCCCGGTACAAAATAATCCTTTAGCAAGCAGATTGCTAGAATAACGGCTATAGCAGGCAATACATAGTTAGTATTCCTGACACCAAAAATTTTCAACGGTCTATTTTCTAAAATAGTTTCCAAGCTGGATTTTATATTTTAAATAAATATGTCGCGAGATCAAAATAAACACCAACATGATCAGAAGCCACTCATGTGGCTCCGGTACGGCTCCTCCGGAAATGATCCCTGCATTTCCTACTGATTTCTTATTCTCACTAATTCCCATTCTTTCGTAATCTGCCTCGCTTTCCAATACGATCATACTTGTAACGGGTGTTACTACGTAACCCTCTTCGGCTTCGCTGAATAACTCATTTTCATATTTTTCCTTCTCAAAATACTTCTTCCCTACTTTTCGCAAAATATCGTTGTATGCAAATAATCGAAGCAAGTGATCGGGTGCATTTCCTTTAGCTATGGAATCAAACGATTTAGTTTTTACAATACTCATATAGCTTTCGTTCAAGGAAACAACAGAACTATCCTCGGTAACAACATTTATTTTACCTGAATTGATCATATGTAAAGCATCCTTTAATCCGGACGAATGATAATCGATAAGCCGCAATTCGTGCAATGATCTCCATAAAGGCGACAGATCGTTCCCAATATTTATGACCGCTATTTTACTTTGAGCGTTTAATAAATAGTTAATGCTTTTTTCGGCGTACTCACTTTCTTTCAGATCTGATAATAATGGCGAAACCGGTCCGGCCTTGGTAATTAAAATGGTATTTTCGGGCCTGGTAATATCAAACAGGAACGGCATGGAAAACTGATTTGTGCTAACTTCATTCCATACCAGATCTTTATTATCCGAAGTGATCTTAACCTTTTCGGGAAGCCAGGTAAAAACCTCTCTACCTGCAAGGTCGTTAATAACTGTATTATAGTCTTCCCTACTCCATTCTTTGGTTATGTCCAGAAACACCCCTTTAACATCCATCGTTTTGTGTTTCAATTCAATTTCTTTTAGCGAATAATCGTAACCGTTGAAGCTAAACTTGTTAACCGACAAAGGTACAGGCTCCATTCCTACTTTCCAATCGGGTATGTATTCGCCTTTGTATACGAATTCACCTTTCGCATTCTTTTCGAAACGATCAGGCATTTCAAAAAACGTAACGCCTTTACCTTCTACAAATATGGAAGTAGCTTCCCGTGCAGTATTAAAGTCAGGACCTTCAAACCAAATATTTTCCAGCCACATGTGCCCGTCTTTAAATGACAAAGGGGATGTAAATCCGATCTTAAATGTCCGGTCCTCTTCCTTAGTGCAGGGAAATACGTTAACGCTAATTGTATTGCCTTCCTGCCAATGAACAATGGCAGGGTCTCTTCGTTCTTTACCTACAATGGTTGTGTATGCACTATCTGCTTTTTGATTAGTAGTTAATCTCGATTTTTGTTCCTTGCCATTTATCCATAACGAAAGAGAAGTAACGATACTACCTTCAGGAACGTGAAATGTGTACAGGGCTTCCTGGGTATTTTGAACAAACCAGACATTACGTGTATTTTTATCGGGATCATTATGTATGACAAACGTTTTTTCGTGATAAGCAACACGATATTCAGGAAAGATGCGGATGTTATTTGAAACTGCTGATGTAGATAAACTTATACCGGTCCATAAGCGATCCGTACTTCTATGGCGATAATCTTTTCTGATATTAAGCAATGTTTGCACAGTCTTATAATCAATATCCAGGTCGCCAAAAAGCGCAACCGAAATTACCGATAAAGGATCATGAAATTTTTGTTGTCCCATGCCGTTTAGTCCAAAACCATCGGCCCAAAAGTGTTGTGACATGACAGGTGAGAGAAGAATTTCTTCTGTCATAGGATCAGAGGGTAATTTTTGTGCGAGTTGAATAGCATCCGGCAACTGATTTTCGAGCTGCATATTTTTTGAGGCAAGAATGTCTTTAACCTGGTTTTGTATAGTATGCCATTTATTAACATATAAGCCCAATACAAAAAGAGGGATCATAAAACCTACCCACACCAAATGTTTCAATTTTGACGGTTCAGTTTTCTTAATCAGGAAATTGAGCAGGATCCAAACCCATAAAGCAGGTACAAACGTGTGGAGTGAAAAACCAAAGAACCAAAACGAAATAACTGTAATAGGCACCAAAACCATCAGATAAATAACCATGTAAACAGATAATAACAAGGCGCTTCCGGTTACCAGATAGGTAACGGCTTTGACACTTCCCGGGAAATGATGAAAAAACGGATACGCTAAAAACAAGGCAACCATGGTAAGTGTATATATATTGAGCCAGTTAGGAAAAGCGGCAAATACATCCATCTCCTGATTCAAAGAGAATGCACTGATGGTGAATAACAGCACAACATTGATCCAACAGCCGTAAGAAATTTTAGGACGTGGATGTTCGAATTTTAATTTACATATTCCAAGATATATAGCATACAGGATGCATAAACCATAGTTGATGAAAAAAGACTGTGAAAAAATGTCTCCGCGGGAGGATTGTCCCCTTGAGACCAAATACACGATGAATGATGTGATAATTAAAGCCAGGCCTAAAAAGTACGCGAGCTTATAAGGTTTTGTGGTGGCGGTATTCATAATAAATAGGTTTAATGTTAATTTCTATTAAAAAGTACTTTGCGAATCAAAGTAAATATAATTATTTTTATCCTGCTTCCCAAAAAATGGTAAAATACTTTTTAACACTTAAGATCAAGCAGTTAAGAATAGTTTAAGAAATTAAATTAACTACGCATATCCACTGCGCACTTATACGGTTAGTTTGTAATATGAAAACAATTTCAACTATTATCATACCCTCGCTTATAGCTGTGTTGGCTATCTATTTCTATAAAGTAACGCTAACAATAGGGGCCGTCATCCTGCTTTTAGGTGTTAATGCTTTACTGGAAGAAATGAAACATGCGCGTATGAAAAGGAAATTCAGAGCGAAACACAACGGAAAACATTTTTTATGGTATAGCTCCAATAAACGGCTGATTGATCCGATCGAAAAAAATTTAAAACCGCTTATCCATTTAGAATTTGAAACCATCTATAATAATAAAAGTGAAATTGACAGTTACCTGGTGGAGAAAGAGTTAAGGTATTTAAGGAGGGAATCGTACAAACTCAAATTACCATTACTTTTAAAAATAGAAAAAGAAAAAATTAAGGCGGTATCATTTTACGAGGCAGTATACGAATGGAAAGAACACAAGATCACACAAGACCTATTTGAAAAAAAAATTACTAAACAATTAAACAAATTAAACCATGGAAAATAAATCAATCAACGGCGAAACATTAATGGAATTAGGTTACCCGGAAGGTAAGCCAATTGGCGTGGCTTTAAAGGTCGTCAAAAAATATTTTGCGCGTACAAAAAAAGACGAGCTTGAAGTTGTGCTAAAACAAGTGCTTCAAAAGCCTGAAAATTACCTGGAACACGCTACCTTAGAAAGTATAGCTACAGCATTAATAGAGTACGCCAACAGAGATGAATCGTTGATCATACCCTTAAGAGAAACGGGTCTGCCCTACGCTGTTTTTGGCGCCGCCCATATTGAACAAGGCGCCATTAACCAAATGGAAGTTGCTATGAAATTACCGGTAACTGTTGCCGGCGCGTTGATGCCGGATGCACACCAGGGCTATGGCTTGCCTATTGGTGGTGTGTTGGCAACTCATAATGCGATTATACCTTATGGTGTTGGAGTGGATATTGGTTGCCGAATGGCGCTATCTATTTACGATATTCCTGAATCTCATTTTTTAGAAAATGAAAGTAAGTTTAAAAGAGAGTTAATTGCGTGGACAAAGTTTGGGGCAGGACATGGCTTTACCGGCCAGTACAGAGCTAATCACCCCGTACTGGATAAGAGCGATTTTAACTTAACACCTTTCATCAAGAACCTGCACGATAAAGCTTACTCACAATTAGGTTCGTCGGGTGGTGGAAATCATTTTGTGGAATGGGGAATCATTGAGTTCAACAGCGACGATGAAAAACTGAACATTAAAAAAGGAAAATACGTGGCCTTGCTAACACACTCAGGTTCCCGTGGTTTTGGAGCTACTATTGCCGGGCATTATACAAAACTGGCTAAGGAACTATGCTTGCTTCAGCACGAAGCCGCAAACCTGGCTTACCTGGATCTGAACAGCGCTGAAGGGCAGGAATATTGGCTGGCCATGAATTTAGCCGGCGACTATGCATCTGCTTGTCACGAAGTTATTCACAAGCGTTTAACCAAAGCTATTGGCGGACAGGTATTGGCAAAGGTGGAGAACCATCATAACTTTGCCTGGAAAGAAACCTGGAACGGACAGGAAGTGATCGTGCATAGAAAAGGAGCAACACCTGCATCCAAAGATGTGATGGGAATTATTCCGGGATCGATGACCGCACCAGGATTTTTAGTAAGAGGTAAAGGTGAAGCAAATGCTATTAACTCTGCCTCTCATGGTGCAGGCAGACAGATGAGCAGAACCCAGGCTATTAAAAGTATTACTAAAAACGATATGCAAACTATTTTAAAAGACCATGGTGTTACTCTAATTGGTGCCGGTTTGGATGAAGCGCCGATGGCATACAAAAACATTGAGACCGTGATGGCTTCGCAAACCGAACTTGTGGATGTAGTTGCTAAGTTTACACCAAAGATCGTGCGTATGGCCGACGATGGAAGCAGAGAAGATTAATAATAAAAGAAATGAAAAAGACACCACACTATTTATTACCTGAAAACAGGGAATTGGTTTGCCCGCTGTGTAAAAAACAAACACCGGTTGAACAAACCCGTTTAGAGCAGATAAAGACCTGGATGCAAAACCACAATGGGTGGTATGCGGAAGATTTGGTTCAGGAAGCGAGAGCGGGGAAGTTTACCGACTGGGCCTGCCTTTCCTGTGAATCCAAAGCATCTGTTATATTTCCGGATTACTCCAAACAAAATTATGGAATAGGTGGTCCGATCATGATTTACAGAGATAAAACGCTGAATTGTGAGACTTGTCAAAAGGATTTCACGTTCAGTGCATCCGAACAAAAGTTCTGGTACGAAGATCTGCATTTCAATTATTATGCATACCCAAAAAGTTGTGCATGTTGTAGAAAGAATATACGTGAACCACGGATTTTAAATAAAAAATTGGGTGAGCTTTTAAATTCGAAAGATGAAGGCCCAGAAACACTAACCGCCATTGGAGATATATACACTAAACTGGGAATAACGGCCAAAGCTGATATATTTTATGCCAGGGCAAAAAATAAAAGAAATGAAAACAACCATAAAACATAAATTAAATGATTTAGAACAGCACTATCACATAAAAATATTGTATGCCTGCGAAACAGGGTCCCGTGCCTGGGGTTTTCCATCGCCGGATAGTGATTACGACGTTCGTATCATATACAGGCATGAGCCCGATTGGTACCTTTCATTATCTGACAAAAAAGACACGATAGAGTTTATGTCGGAAGATGGTGAGTTAGATATAAGCGGTTGGGACATCAAAAAATGTTTAAAGCTGATGTGGAAATCAAATGCTGCATTATTGGAAAGAGTCCAATCGCCGGTTGTTTATACAGAAGTGAAAAGCATCTCTTCGGTATTAAGGCAATACTCAGAGAAATGTTTTGCACCTATAGCAACCATGCATCATTATTTAGGCATGGCAAAAAATAGTTTTTCGGAAATAGAAGGCAGGGATAAAGTAAAATTAAAAAAATTATTTTATGCGCTAAGAGCTACCTTAGCCTGTAAATGGATCATCGAAAACGAGTCTGTGCCTCCAATCGTATTTATAACGATGGTGAATGAGCTTTCTTTCGATGCTGAATTGAAAACAAGAATAAAAGATCTGATAGATTTAAAGTCGGGACAAAACGAAAATTATGTGCACCCTGCGGAAAGAACCTTAAATGAGTTTATCTTTAATGAATTAGAAAAAGCAAAACAAATGTTTAACAGTTTAGCGGGAAGAAAAGAAAAAGACGTTGACCTTGATGGTTTGTTTAGAAACATCGTCAAAAATTATTAATATGAACATACAGAATCTAAAAGAACAAAACATATTATTGATCGATTGCATAAGCGGAAGCAGAGCTTACGGACTACACACCCCTCAATCCGACACGGACATGAAGGGCGTGTTTCTTTTGCCCATGCGAACCTATTACGGTTTGGGATATGTTGAACAAGTGAACAATGAAACGAACGATGAAGTGTACTATGAACTGAAACGATTTGTAGACCTGCTTTTAAAAAACAATCCTAATATTTTGGAACTCTTAAATACGCCATCTGATTGCATCAGGCATAGGCATCCTATCATGGATCTATTAAAGCCTGAACTCTTTTTATCAAAATTATGTAAGCAAACCTTTGCCGGTTATGCACAATCACAAATAAAAAAAGCAAAAGGACTTAATAAAAAAATAGTTAACCCCGTTGATAAAGAACGAAAATCGGTACTGGATTTTTGCCATGTGATACAACAGCAAGCCTCTGTGCCCCTAACTACATGGTTACATAAAAAAGGACTGCAGCAGGAACATTGCGGCCTGGTAAATATTGCCCACATGCGGGAGGTATATGCTGTTTTTCATAATGATCAGTTAACTACAGGCTACTTAAAAGGAATTTGTTCGGGCGTCGATGCCAATGATGTTTCGTTAAGTTCAGTAGAAAAAGAAATTGAACCTTTGGCGATATTAAGTTTCAATAAAGATGGTTATTCTAAATATTGCGGGGATTATAAAGACTATTGGGATTGGGTAGAAAAACGAAATGATATACGTTATGAAAACACCATCGATCATGGAAAGAATTACGATGCTAAAAATATGATGCATACGTTCAGACTATTGAACATGGCCGAAGAGATTGCAAAAGAAGGCAAAGTGAATGTAAGAAGAAGCGACCGGGATGCTCTCCTGAAGGTAAGATCAGGAGCATTTTCCTATGAAGAACTGGTTGAACTGGCCAACGAAAAAATTTACAGGATCGATGAACTTTACCTGAAGTCGGATTTACAGGAACAACCGGATAGTAAAAAAGCTGAGGACATTTTAATTGAAATGAGAGAAGAACTGTATAACAGGCGCTAACTAACCGATCAACATTATTACTTTTTATATGTAAAATAATCCTGCTCAACACGGGCCCTTGTTTTTGAAATATACGGTTACGCTCAAACCGTGCGTATGCTCTGGCATAATATTTTAAGGGTAATGAAAAACTTAACTATGAGCGATTCACACGAAAACATACAAGGTGCCGAAGCACTTGAGAAAATTAAAACAATGGCAAGCCACGCCAGAACCTGTCAAATGCACACCGCGCTTGATAAACGTCCTATCTCAACAAGGCCTATGGGTTTGCATAAAGCAACCGCCGATGGCACGTTTCGTTTTTTGAGTCATAAAGATTCGTTAAAGAACAGAGAAATTTCTTCCTCAAACGAGATGCAGCTCACCATATCCAATGATGGTGACAGTGAGTATATGAGCGTATTTGGTACCGCCACTATTTCCCGCAATCAGGCAGACATTGATGAGCTCTATAACAAATTTGCCGACAACTGGTTTGACGGAAAAGACGATCCCAATATAACGGTGATCTATTTTACACCAAAGGAAGGCCGTTACTGCGACACCAAACATGGAAAAATGATCCAGTTTGCGGGAATGCTTATCGGGGCTATCACCGGAAAAAATGCCAGCGATGGTGTTGAAGGTAACTTATCAGTTTAATTAAACTACACATTGTGCATGGTGATTCCACCAGCACACTTTACTATATGGAACTACAGTTGATAATGATCGTTGATGACGATAAAGATGACAGATTCTTTTTTGAGGAAGCACTAAAAAAAATAAATCCGGAAATGACCTGCATACATGCGATGCATGGCGAAGACGCTCTTGAAAAACTGAAACCGCTGACGGTATTACCCCAGTTTATTTTTCTTGACCTGAATATGCCGGTGATGAATGGCGTTGGCTTTTTAGAACAACTGAATGCACATCCTGCTTTCCGGCAAATTCCGGTTATTGTGTATACTACCTCTGTTTCAGAATACGACATGAAAATAACCAGGGAGCTCGGGGCAAAATATTATTTGCCTAAAACAGCAGAAATAGAAAAGCTTCCTGCTAAAATAACATTTGCCATTGACATGATCAGGAGAGCAACTGATA
>JAZKDT010000092.1:15131-24464 GCA_040387475.1 Bacteroidota bacterium
TCGATCAGTTAAATAAAAAAATTACATTACATAGTAATGAATTAAAAGAATTTATATCGAAGAATAATGATCCTTCTTAAAGCAGAAATCACCGCATCAGTTTAAACGTCTATTCCCACTGGCTCTTTAATTGCTGTTCTCTTTGTATGAAAAACAAATTCTATATTCTAGCGATTGATGGCGGTGGATTAAAAGGGCTTATTGCCATTAAGATACTCCAGATTATTGAAGATATCACCAAAAAGAAAGTCACGGATTCTTTTGATCTGATCAGCGGCACTTCTACCGGAGGTTTGATTGCTTGCGCCCTGGCCGTAAAAAACAATGAGGGCAATGCAAAGCACGATTTAAGCTATGTGGAGAATATGTACCTGGAAGCCATTCAAAGTTTATTGCAAAATGGTTATGGATCAGGAAAAGAAACCATGAAGCTAAGCGAGCTGATAACGCGCACGGTTGAAAGGCAAAGAATAGCCGATACATACCTCCCCGTCTTTGTACCGACTTATGATCTCAACTCCAGGCGCATCGTTGTTTTCAAAACACGCTCAGCCATTCTCAACGAGAACAAGAACATTAAACTCTTTGATGTATGCCGGGCCACGTCGGCCGTACCGCAGATCTTTCCATCACATCCTGTTCGCTATGACAAGCAGGATCTCAACTGCGCAGACGCCGGCTGGCATATCAAAAATCCGGCGATAGCGGCAGTGGCAGAAGTGTGGAAGCACAAAAGTTATTATTCATCTGCCGGACTTAAGGAAGAAGATATTGTTTTGATCTCCATATCTACCGGCAATTTTGATAACGGTAAACATAACTGGACCACTAATTTATATGACATTCTTCCTACTCAGTATATTGCAACGGATTATATCACACATCAAAAACTGGATATAGATCTTTCCAAACTACATTTTTTGCGTGTTGATCTTAATTTCAGCGGCGAGCGTTATTCCTTTAAAACCCTGATGGAGATAGGGAATAAAATAGAGAGCCTGTCGCAGGACACGCTTTTTAAAAATACAGTAAAAAAACTTTTTGAATAGCCGTAATGATATTTTAAGACCAGTAGCGTTTATAACCTGCAATAAGAAGTGATCGAATCCATCGCCTACTCCTTCGTGAAGCGCACTAGTGTTGATCCCTCCTCTGTAGTTACCTGCAACATATAAATTCCGGTTGCCAGTGATGCTACGGAGAAGGTATGCGACGTTTCTGTTTGAACAGCTTTCCCTGACATATCGTAGATAACCACTTGTTTAATGACAGCTGGTGTTTGGATACGTAATAACGTTGTAACGGGATTTGGATACACAACACTCGCAACAGGCGGTTGCTGTTCGGTAACTCCTGTTATAATCATGTCTATGCAGGCCGATGTGTAAGTACAGGTGGCGTTTGAAACAATAACGGCATAATCTCCGCTCGCGGTTGCTGTAAAGCTCTGATTGGTTTCTCCGCCCACAGGTGCATAGCTGTTGCCGCAATCTATCCATTGATAGGTAGCACCTGCTTCCGCTACGGTAATAACATTGGCATTGGTTGCTGTTGTTGCATCCGGTAAAGCATTTACAGTAATGGTTAACGTGTGGGTATATGCGCACTGTCCTGCAGTTGGTGCAAAGGTGTAAGTTTGCGTGGTGGTATGATCAAGTGCGGGAGACCAGGTTCCATTGATCCCGTTTGTGGATGTAATTGGCAACGGCGATAACGTTGCTCCTGAACAAATAGCAGCAACTGGGGCAAACGTTGGCATAACGCCAATAACTCCATCACCGGTAATATTCCAGCCCTTGCCACCCGACCCTATTGCTATAACCAGGTTTGCCCTGGCGGCCATTGCCTGCGGACCATATTTTAAATTCAATGCCCCCAGGTTACGACCATTAGGTGTACTACTATTGGCCTGCCAGCCCATCAAGGTTGAAGAATAATTCATACAATCCATACCACAATTGTTAAGCATCGACATTAAAAGCACGCCCGGCTTTAAAGCCCAGGCTCCAAGGTTTTGATTAAATGCGGTAGCTCCATTAAACATAGCGTTCATCGTATTAACAGCCGCCGTATTCCATGAACCGATATCCTGGTTAAAAGCGGTTGCTCCGTTAAACATAAAGTTCATATTGGCAACAGCTGTGGTATTCCAGGATCCAATATCCTGGTTAAAAGCAACGGCTCCCCTGAACATACTATTCATAGAAGTATCAGCAGCCACATTCCACCCACTGATATTTTGATTAAAGACGGAAGCACCGAAAAACATCTGGCTCGTATTGATCACCGAAGATGTATTCCATGAATTGATGTCCTGATTAAAAATGGCGGCGCCATTAAACATAGCCGACATATTAGTAACAGCACCTGTATTCCACGAACCAATATCCTGATTAAAAACAACAGCGTTCTGAAACATGGCATAAATTGTGGTAACCGCACTTGTATTCCACAACCCAATGTTTTGATTGAAAACACCGGCGCCATAAAACATCGAACTCATATTAGTAACGGCAGCTGTATTCCACATGCCTATATTTTGATTAAAAGCAGCGGCGCTTCTGAACATGTTAGACATATTAGTAACTGCTCCGGTATTCCATGATCCTATAGGTTGGTTAAAAACACCGGCAAGGCCAAACATCAAACTCATATCTGTAACACCCGACGTATTCCACAAACTAATGTTTTGATTAAAAACGGTTGCTCCATAAAACATGCTACTCATATCCGTAACCGCAGCTGTGTTCCAGGCACCGATATTTTGGTTAAACGAATTGGTTAAATAAAACATGGAATTCATGTCGGTAACTGAAGAGGTATTCCACGTTCCTATGTTTTGGTTAAAAACACTTGCACCCCTAAACATATTGCTCATGTCGGTAACGGCGGCGGTATTCCACGAGCCGATGTTTTGATTAAAAGCAGAAGCGCGATTGAACATGGAAGTCATATTTGTAACTGCAGCCGTATTCCATGAACTAATATCCAAGTTAAAACTGCTGGCACCTTTAAAAAGGCCTTTCATACTGGTCACTGCAAACGTATTCCAGCTATTTATATTGGCAGGAGAGTTGAGGGAAAAACAATTTTGAAACATACCGGCCATACTACTCACCCCTGAAAGGTTTGGAACATCGGTCGCAGTTACCTGTAAACTGGTACAACCCCCAAATGCATTTTGCATACTGGTCCAGTTTGTGCTACCCCATTGTTCTATCTGTGTAAGGCGGTTGCAATCAGCGTTACTGTTTATGGTAATGGCCTGAAAGTTAGCGGGCGCTATCTCTACACGAATAACCGACCCCGCGGATAAACCGGTAATACTCACTGTGCCGATGGAGAAAGGAACTACGACCGAACCTGAACCGCTGGCTGAGCCCGGAGATAATTCCTGCCAGGTGTAACTAACCGGGGCCAAACCTGCTTTCACAATATCAAAAGATAATTGATTAGCGCCGGACCCCGCAGTTGCTAAATTCCAACGGGTAATAAAATTTTGGGCTGAAAGTATCCTGCCAAATAACATAAACAGCAGAACTAAAAGGCATGTTTTCATATTCATGAAAATTCAGTGTGTGTTAGAAAATTGATACAGGCATCCTCCACTTGTAACAACATAAAAAGGTCTTTGTGATAAGGTGGTGCCTGCAATTACTAAAATACAACATTTTTTAATGAATTGAGCATTAAAAACGGTTCCTGATATTTACAATCCTATTTCTCCAGTGCTTTGGTTTGCGGAGTATACTTGTACATCACAAAATTAACAAAACTACTTTCGGATTTATCAGTTAAACATCAATCATATTTAACGGCTAGACTTACTTTAAAACGCACAAACTAACCCGCTTTCAAATAATTTTCAATAAGGACGGCAAGCGTATATTCTCGGGCCTGTCCCACACAAACCAAAGGATCAATATCAAACAAGCTTTCGCAACCTGCCTTGACAAATATTTCTTTCACGCGTTCGTTATCTTTGATATCAGAATGAACAAAGCTGCTGAATTTATCAATGGTTAAATACATTTTATCTTCTTTCATAATGCCTGTATGCTCATGCAGCTTTTCACCTTCGGGTGTACCATTGTTCGTTAAAAATAAAAAGGTACGTAGGATTATTTTACCATCAACCAGATCCCCTTTAAAGTATCCCACTTTTTTTCCTGATAATCTAAACTCAAATAACCACTCACGTTTTTTATTGATACGAACATTAGCCTGTTGTAGTGAGTTATAAATACTAAAATGTAGAAACCCCTTGTCAACACCATCTACTCTTTCGCTCAAGCGATCAAGGGCGTGTGATTGAATATAAACCTCACGATAAACATTTGAAGGAAAACCAAGGCATTCCATATCAATACTCACGGGTGTGAACAGGCTCGGATCATCGGGTAAAAGCCATCCAACACGGTATGCGGGGCGATTCATTCCCTCTATTGAAACCTGTATCTTTGGTGTCTTAACACAATATACGTCCAAACAAAAATAAATACCGGAGTTGTTATTATACTCTTCCGATTCATCTTCTCTTAGGACATATATAGCAGAGCCGAGATCGCTTTTTAATAGGCTCACCTTATCCGTAATATCAAAATAACCTTTGAAGCTTTTATTAAAAGTGTCGCTACTAGTAAAGGCACGAAGTGGGAGCAATTTAGATTTAACCAATTCAGCTTTTTGATAATCATTTATTTTTAGTCTGCCTGCGTATAATATCAAGGTGAAACCAATAGTCATAAAATCATGTAGCGGCATATCTTTGACTTGTCCTACTCCAATATGTACCGGTGTTTTTTTTAAACTTTCAGTCACAAAGCTTTTTATTTCCTTTAACACGTTCACCGGAACATCTTGTCCTTTAGCGGCTCTTACTCTTATCGGGTGTACTCTCAATTCGTATATTTCGTCGAGATGCGCCTGAGAGATAAATTGGAAAACCGGAACATCGGTTACCTGGTCACAAAATTGTTTGAGGCGTTCAAAAAATTGGTTACGACGCTGTAACGATTCTACTTTTTGAAGATGAGCTGTACTAACTCTTTTTTTCTTTGACATGATGTATTTGTAAAACAAGCTGTATGCCATGTTTAAATGTGTAACGTGTCACGTGTCATTCTATTACATAACCGACTACCACTTTAACATTTATTTAGAATATTTGATAAAGAACACTCGCTCATTATATAATAAGTCGACCTGCGTGCTGCTTAATGCAACTTATTTTATAAAGAAGTCGTGATCGTTAGATAACAAGTCAACCTGAATGCTGCTTAATGCAACTTGTATGATAAAGAAGTCGTGATCGTTAGATAAAAAGTCAACCTGAATGCTGTTTAATGCAACTCGTATGATAAAGAAATCGTGATCGTTAGATGATAAGTCAACCTGAATCCTGCTTAATGCAACTTATATGATAAAGAAGTCGTGATCGTTAGATGATAAGTCAACCTGAATGCTGCTTAATGCAACTTGTATGACAAAGAAGTCGTGATCGTTAGATGATAAGTCAACCTGAATGCTGCTTAATGAAACCTGTTTGATAAAGAAGCCGTGATCGTTAGATAACAAGTCAACCTGAATGCTGCTTAATGCAACTTGTATGATAAAGAAGTCGTGATCATTAGATGATAAGTCAACGTTAGTGAAGCTTAATGCGATTGGTTGTTTAAAGAAGGCTTCGTGTACATTTCATAAACGAGCCTGAATAAGAATGAACACCACTTACATCGTATACAATTACGGTTCGAATTATTTTCCTTAACATCCCTTAACAATTTATGGCACTATAGTGGGTAATAAGTCAACCCGTAAAACGTTATAAGAAAAAAAAATACTATAGAAGATACATCTACTCCCGGATAACATAGTTTGATAAGTAAAGCTCAGTGGCCAATGATCTATACTGATGTCCTGTTAACTTATGTTTCTTTTAACTACAAATGATTCGGGGTTGAAATTATTTAACCTAATATTAAATCTTATGACAACTAAATTGAAAGTAGCTCTTAACATGAGCTCACAAACTCCCGACGGGAAAGTGACCTTAGGTCAAAACATCATTAACTCTATTGTAGCGGCGCCTACCTTTTTTCCAACAGCCAGTTTGCCGCTCCCATTGGCATCTGCAACAGCAGCCATAACCAGTCTGCACACTGCGATCATTGCAGCTGGCAGCGGTGCGCAGGGAAGCGCCAGCAACATGCACGAGAAAGAAAGGATCGTGTTATCGGTTTTTAACGTATTGCGTGCCTATGTAGAAATGCAGGCCAACAATACACTGGATCCTCAAACAGTAATTGAGGCAGCCGGCATGACAGTGAACAGAGGCGGCGGCAATTCGGCAGTGGCCGATCTTACTGTGGTACCATTAGGTAATGGTATTATGCAGGTATCAGTACCTCGCCATACCGGGGAGAAAGCTTTCATTTACTATTGCAGCTATGACGGAGGCAATACTTGGACAGAATTTGAATGCAGCTCGCTGGCTACAGTTCAGTTAAAGAACCAAACACCAGCCAGCACCTTACAATTTAAATACGCTCCCATCGCAAAAACCAAAGGTGGGTACAGCCAGGTAAAAACAGCCATTGTGTTGTAGCACATCGTCATTGCAAGAAACTTTTTTAGCGACGAAGCAATCTCACAATTGGTATAATGTATCGTATGAGATTGCTTCACTCCGTTCGCAATGACGAATACCAAAAGCCCTTTACGAAAGTAGAGGGCTTTTTTTCTGTTCGGCCCTCATTCCCTGTTCAAGAGCCTGTCGCGAATTATCTTCGGAGGGTGTCTGCCGGTTTGGCGCACCGCCTTGGGTCCTTAAATAACATTGCAGAGGATCCTGTTTTCCAAATACTATACAATGAAAAATGGTATATTTGATAGCCATGAAAAAGAGCCTCTTAATCATCCTGTTAACTGTTCTTATTATGGGGATTTGGTTTGCCTATCAGTTAACGCATGCAAAAATAGGCTATATGGATAACAGAGGCGGTAACATAGCTTTGCTAGCTGCAGAATTTCAAAAAGCGGAGGAAGTTTGTAACATTGATATTTACGACAGTACAGAAATCTCCATTCGTGTTGGAAGGGTGGACCGAGTAAAATGGATTAAAAGAACATATGCCGTCCATGGAGATACCCTTGAAATTAAAGGTGATATCAGTGAGCTAAAACCGTATATCAACACACCTAAATTACTGGTTAAAAATGGAAAGTTGTTTTTTCATTTATCTCCTGATCAACAGTATAGCAACTACTATGCAGCCACAATTTGGCTAAACCGTATCAATCCCGGTAAGTAAACAACCATCGATTCAAAAAAATGGACGCGGAAAAATTCAACAAACTATTCGACACCCTGGCTGAAGAAAAATTAGTACCGATGGGTTTTAAAAAAACAGGCTTACGTTACTATCTTCATCAATCACCGGCACTACTCGTGTTTCACAAAAACTCATTTCGTGGAGCATTTACCGGTTTTTACATTACGTTAACCTATGATTTTTTAAGCAATACGAAAGACAAAAAAGATAAATTAAAAATACCACCCTACCTGGAAGATTATCCGCTTTCGTTTTATGCCAGTGATCTTCCAAAAAAATATAAGAAGTTTGGTAGGGTTAATAAATTTTCTCTAACCGAAGAAGAAGACATACATTCAAACCAGGGCGTTTTTGTGAAAGTCTTCATGCCGCTTCCAAAACAAAAAGATTCAAAAGCCTACATTAATAGTTGTATGGACATTCTAACGTATGACGGCATAAAATTGTTAAATGAATGTACACCGGCAGTTTGCGTAGATCTTTTGCAAAAAAATAAACATTTATTTTCAGATACTCTGTTAAACGAGCTAAAGGGGCGATATTAGAAAAACTATTAAAGCATTAAACCTATTATTAATAAGCAAGCCACAAAAAGTTAGAAATCATTGTATGAATAAACTGCCCATATATCTAATATCCATTTTCCTGACATCCTGTTTGATCTCAAAGTACCCTACTCCAACAAGTTTTTATGGAGGTGTATTTCAAAGCTGTCAAACCGACTCCACTGTTTTGACTGTAGAGACTTTAATTAAACTTAAAACGGAACAGAAATGCAGAAGTTGTGTTGAAAATAAATACCTGCAATGTAATAACTTGCCAGAGTATATTGACTATTTACACGTTTATCCATCAAACATCATCTTTGATTTTAAAAAGAAAACGTATACAATGATCTATGGTAACAGACCATCGGATCCAACTATAAAATATGGCGACGAAAAATTTAGAGTTGCTTACAGCTTTGACATTAGTAAACTAATTCATAATACTAAAACCAACACCTGGACACTTAAATCAGAACAATATAATTGGACAAGGACGTTTGAAATCAGCTATTCCAAATTGGATGATATCGTGACATTAAAAGCAAAAAAAGGCAATTGAAATTATCTTACTATTTTGCAAATGCCATCTGATCAAAAATTGTATATTTGGTAAAAGAGATAAGCCCACAAACATTCGACAATCTTGCTACCGTATGTTAGATAGGCGAATGTTTATGGCGGTATAATTAAGTTAGGCGGCACTTTAGACAAACGAATTAATAAACAATGACAAGAATAAAACTAATAATTATGGCAGGAATACTGAGTTTTCTTTTAAGCTGTATTGGACAAAATAAAGACAAAGAAAAAAACATAGACATTACTATTCCAAAATTTAAAGTTGGACAAGTATGGAAATATAAAAATCGAATTGGCGAAGACAATTCAAAAGTAACAATTCTCAAAATTGAGAAATATGATAAAGGAGATACTATAATGCATATTAGAGTTGACGGAGTTAATTTCGGCAATAGTAATTCCGTAGACAGTGCCACTCAAGTTATTAGTCATTTACCTTTTTCCCAAAAATCAATTGAACTATCTTTAACAGAATTAATTGATTCAATTAAAAATGTACCTGACTTTAGTGAAGGCTACAAACAATGGAGGCAAGGGTTCGATGCGGGAAAGGCTGGTTACTGGACAGTTGAATTAAAAGAAGCTATAGAAGGAATGCATCAGGCAATGAAGCAAAATAATAAATAAAAGCGAGCGCCTAACACACGGTTTACTTCAGCCTTGCCGACAACAAAGCAATTGCAAAAACGGTAGAAACTTTTCTAATTTTTTCTTTGCAATTGCATAGCAACAGTTATCTTTATTTAAACATTTCGGTAGACAACGGTTGCAAAACGGCCGAAGCAAACCGCGAAAACGTTAGCGGCAATTTTACAGTATGTCTTATACTGAAATAGGTTGACAATAAATCAACCAAAATGAAGCGTATAAAC
>JAZKDT010000093.1:0-12626 GCA_040387475.1 Bacteroidota bacterium
ATAGTATTAATTTTAAATCATAAAAACATGTCAACCATTTTCAGGAAGAGACAAAGACTAAAATTATGACAAGAGACCCATCAATAGAAGAATCGTTCAGTTGGTTCTTAACAGCCCTAGGACGTTACGACCCAAAACATTTAGACAAAAATGATGAGGAATTGCTTTATATTATACTTGAAGAACTAGATATTGAAGCAATTTCATTTTTGCACAAGCAGACAGTAGACCAACTAATGGAGCACAAATTAATTCCAGCAGACATCTCTGATTTAGTAGAAGACCTAAGAATTAAAACATTAAGTGTTATTGAAAAAACAAAGACAGCCTCCGAAATAAGAAGTAAAGACCACTGGCTAGGTCTCAGACAATTGGCTGCGACGATAATGACAAAAATTAATTCTCATCGCAATTAATTGCATGCAGACATGAAAGCTATGTGGAAACTAGATGGCCGCAACAAGTACTAACACACGGTTTATTCAATTTGGGCGGAAGTATAATGCATTCGCAAAAGCGGTCGCTCCGCGAAAGACAGTTATTTTCGCTTTGCAAATGCATAGGAACAGTTATCTTTGTTAGGAAGCATTCGGTAGAAACAGCCTTGAGCCGCACTACTGGTAGCTGCAAAACGTTATGGGTAATAAGCGCTCAGACAAAACAACAATTAGAAATGACTAAAAACAGAAAGATAATTACGACAGTATTGACAATTGCTGGAGATGCCATTTTGACTTTCATAGTTTTCTTTTTCTTACTAATTTACTTCGGCACAACGCCAAAAATAAGTTGCGGAATGACAGGGCCTATAACGGTAGAAAATGTCGAAAAAGCGTGTCGAGAATATCTTCCTTTTTTTCACCCAATACTTATGTTGGAAATCTTCATTGGTTTAATTCTAATTGGAGTATCAAACTATTTTATTTTTAGACCATTTTTAAAAAAACCACATGTTGGGACCGCTGTTGTTTTAACAGCGTATGTTATTTTAATAGGGTTGTTATATTGCTTCTTGTATAACGACTTTATTACCAGTAATGTATCGAGCTTGGAGTGCTAATATTCTTTTAAAAGTCTGTTACGTGTTCTTATTTCTAAAGGCAATTCCATTTCTTTAAATCCATCCATTAATTTTCGCTCCGCGAAAGACAATTATTTTCGCTTTGCAAAAGTCAAATAAGCAGTTATCTTTGTTAGTCGCATTTCGGTAGACAACGGTTTCAAAACGCAACTACTTATTGTACAATTATAATTATACTCATTTTTGACCTAAACTTATAAATCGACCTATATGAAAACATTAATTTTATTATCAGCAGTAGTGTTGACACTTGGTAGCTGCAAGAAAAACTACACTTGTGAATGTTCAGGACCAGGCGGTACAGAAAAAGTATTCACCACAAAAGACACCCGAAAAAATGCCAAAAAATTATGTGATGACTACTACGATTCCCATTGGGGAAGTGTTCCTATGAGTGAAACAGGATGTCAAATTAAATAAATGCTACAAGTGCTAACAGCACCTAAATTCAATTTGGGAATTCGGCTTAGGCATTTGCAAAAGTAGTCCCTTCGGGAAAGACATTTATTTATGCTTTGCAAATGTCCATAAAACATTTAGCTTTGTTAAAGGCATTTCGGCAGACAGTGTTTCAAATCAAACCCTTGCTAAACGCGAAACCGTTAGTTGCAAGTGCACTTGACAATCAACATGAATATTAAACATCGAAAAAGAGATTTTACTTGGGAGACAATTGTAACGTATACAATTGGTTTTTCATTAATTCTTTTTTGTTTTTATATACTTTTGGGCGACATAACAACATTGACTCTATCCAAAACAACTCGCGTAGACAAAATAGAATTCAATGACAATTTGAATAGAGTTAGTGTTGAATTTCATTCAGACAACAAACTAAGACAGTATACAAAAACGTACAAAGAGAAAGATGATTATTTAGCAATTAGACAAAGTGCTAATCCAAAAGTAACATACAATCCATACTTCACTGAGAATATATATATATAGAATCGCGACTTACACCAACATGGAAGTTTTTAATTTTTTCTTTGCAATTGCATAGCAACATGGTATCTTTATTTAAACATTTCGGTAGTCACGTCAGTACCTAATCCAAAACATTAGCAGTAAGCCGCCAGACTAATCCGGCAAACTAAAAGATCACTATGGTTAAAAAACTTTTAATATTTGTTCTTGGGACAACCATCTTACAATTGGTGACTTATGTTTTATTGCTTCAAATTGGAATTCTTATTTCAAATTGCTACGGAAATCCTCACAAGTCAATTAGCTTTGGCATCTCGGTTAATGTTTCAATAATGGTATTTTTTCTATTGGCGTTTGTAGGCAATCTCTTAACAACATTAACCAATAAAAAAGCTGTATATAATTCCGTTCTTTTAATTACTTCGCTTCTTTTAATAGGTTATCATTTTTACCTATATACTCATTGGCCAAATAGAGCACTTTTTATCATGGCAATCTCTTCAGTAAGCATGCTTTCCAAGTTATTTTATGACAAATTGCTGGGCAATTTAACTACCGGTTGGTTAAGTAAAAAGTAAACTGACAGCTACACATGCCCCAAAACTTCCCCAAATTGTTGACCTAGTGTGTCCAATAATTCGTGAGCTTGCCGTTTTTTCCAAACACGGGATCTGTTGCAGGTAAAGGTACGTTACGAATGTTGGCATCTGCCTTTGATCGCTCTTCGGGTTTACCGTAATTAAGGTCAAAATTTTTGCCATCCGGGTAAGCACCCACACATTTTAATTCTATTTGCGGTGTCAGGTTTTTATGCGCTACGCCGGCCGGGATAATAATCACATCTCCTTTTTTTACCATCACGCGTTCCCCAAACTCCCCGCCAAACTGCAGCGTGCCCGAGCCTTTATAGATACCCAACACTTCGTGCGTGGTGCTGTGGTAGTGATTAAAACCATAGATGCCGTCATTCCAGGCATTGCTCCAGTTATACTGGCGAAACACTGTCTTTACAAATGCTGCCGGAAAAAGAAAAGGCAAGGTCAGTACGCCTTTATAAATAATAACCGGTAAGGGGCTGTTGGGAATATTGCCATTTTCGTCGAGCTGGTATTTTTCTATCGTATAGTTTTTATGAACAACTTTCATAGGAAATGATTTGGAAAGAGTAATTCAAACTAAATGCCAGTAGTTTTCATTTTTCTTTTTCCATGATGAAAAAGAAAAAGAGCAAATATGTTTACATATTCAGAACATACTTTCTTTGCCTTCAAAGAGCAGTTGAAAATTTTATGCGACTTTCTATGTTCTTTTTTCCGGACAAAAAAGAACCAATAATAGGTAGTACCTATTCAGAACTTAATTTCTTTACCTGCCATGCAAAGAAAGTAACAAAGAAAGACAACCACTTCTTAAATTTGTCTTACAAATAACGAAGCACTTCTCGCCCGATTCTGAAAACCCGGCCTCAGACCCCCAGAATCGCCGCACAATCCCTGCCGAAAGTGCATCTATTTTCTTGGTTAAAATTAAAAGGAGGACTAGATCTTCCAATCGCGCTTTATTATTCTAAATACACATCTGTACTTTTCAAAAGTTTTTTATATGAAATGGATTCTATATCTTTAATACATGAGAATATGTATCCTGAGCATCCTGGTGGCCTTACTAACTTGTGTTTCCTGTCATTCAGAAAAACCACAGGCAGAAGCTACGGCAGTTACTTCAACTGACTTAACTCACACCGCTTCGTGTGGCGATACGATCAATCAAACGATTGACGGATTAAAACAAGGGGTATGGGTTACACAAAGTAGCCCTGATACCACTGTGTATTTAAATGACACGGCTTATGCTGTTAACGCACCTATGACATCAGGCGAAATGCTTCGCGAATTAAAAACAGGGGCGCGTGGTCCCGTTATAGATTTTGATTCTTTGGTTTTGAATAGTCATTAATTAATATCCTTAAAACATGAAAACTTATCTCTTAAGTATGTCGCTGGCTTTATTAAGTCTTGTTTCGTGTAACGCAGAAAAAAAACCTACAGTAGATTCCTATGAGCTAACAACAAGGGTTAGTGTCTATGACACCATTAACAAGATTGTGGATGGAAAGAAACAGGGACTTTGGTTAATGCCCGTTAGTAAAGACACGGTAGTATACCTAAATGACACTATGCATTCGGTTACGAATATGACTTCCGGGGAAATGATTCGTCATTTAAAGATAGAAGGTAATAAAGGGATTATTGCTTTACCTGCTGAGTTTACAATAAAAAGTAATTAAACGGCCGTATAAAAAGCAACAAACGCGCGCGCACATGAGAAAACTTCAAATGATCATTGCTGTGGCTTTATTAAGCATTATATCCTGTCAAACAAAAAATTTACAGCAGGACGAAGAAAACCCCGATGCGTATGAGCTATCCAGCATTGAACAACAAGCCGATATTGTACGCTTGCTCGAACAAAACAAATTAGGGAAAGCGGAGCGTGCAATCCACAAATTATTTAAAAGTGACACGGTATCTATCGGCTACCTTATATTAAAAGGAAGATTAGAGCGAAGAAAAGGAAATGATGAGCTGGCAGAAAAATATTATCTGGCCTGTTTAAAAATGGACTCCCTGTTTGCCTTTGCCTATGTAGGCCTGGCAAGTATCTATAATTTAAATGGGGATTACAAAAAAGGGCTTCAGTCTATCAATAAAGCCATACAGATCGACTCTACGGATATGGATTTTTACAATGAACGTTCCGCTATTTATTATAATATGAATAAATACCAGGAAGCTTATGACGATATAAAGAAAGCCTATTTAAAACATCCGGGCGATGAATACCTCATTCATAATATGGGTACCGCTTTAAATGCACTTAACAGATATGAAGAGGCCATCGAATACCTGGATATAACACATACATTAAACCCAAAAGAACCACGTAACTATTTTGACAGGGGAATTGCTTACTATTATACAGATCAACCTGAAAAGGCAATTGCTGACTTCAGAAAAGCATTGAAATATAATGACCGGGCCATAAAAAGCGACCGTATTGAGCTTAACAAGATTTACTATATGTTGTCGCACGCCTATGATCAACTAAATGATACCAACCGACGCAACGATTTCCGTATAAAAGAAAAAAATTATTTGAAGCGCGACAGTATCAGGTAAACTGTTGATTGGTTTAATTCAGTTTATGTTTTTCTTTCTCCTTACTGGTTTCTTCAGAAGTAAGTAACCCTTTACCAAAGTTTTTTAGTCTGTCGGCATAACGCAGTTTCACACGCTCAGAAATAGGAATGGCATTGCCTTCCTCATCAATGCGAACAAAGGTCATGTTGGTGCTGGTTACAATTTCCTGCTCGCCGGTATATACATTATGCTTACGCATTTCCATATATAACTGCAATGAGGTATTGCCAAACTTTACAACCCTGGCATATATTTTAAGGATGCTTCCCACCTTTACGGCTTTCTTAAACATCAACTCATCTACCTTAATAGTCACCATCCGTGGCGTATCACACAGTTGCGACGCAAAGGATCCTGCTGCATCGTCTAACAAAGACATAATGCGCCCTCCAAACATGTTGGAGTGTATTCCTAAATCAAATTCTTTGCAAATGTAAGTTGTGATAAGTTCCATGTGTATCTGGTATAAAGTAGGCGTAAAAATAAATATTTTTTTATTCTTTTAATAGTATTCCAGCCTTGTTTGCTGATAATATATACATTTGCAAAAAAAAAACAAAACAACCTGACCCTCTATGAAATTTAAATTACGAGCATTTTTAGCCCTGATCACCTTGTTCTCCTTTAACCAAGTCACCAACGCTCAATCCTTTAAAGGCAAATGGTTATTAGAAGGAAATTTAGGAAACATTCATCTCTCTAAAGACAAAACAACACAAAGCAGCTATCCTTCCACTTACGTTTACATCACCAAACGCTTTTCAGGAAGTGTGGATCAACGCATCGGATACTTTGTAAACAACGCTGTTGCATTGGGCATAGGAGTTAACTATGGAACCTCCTACGAAAAATCAAATTCAGATCATGTTGCCGGTATTGGCTACTCTAATACTTCTTTAAAAGTAGGTACACTGGGATTAATTCCTTTTATACGCTGTTACTTGTCGGGAAAAAACTCTAATAACAAATTATATGTCCAGGTTGAAGGAAATTATAACCGCGCTCTGTTTAACACACAAACATTAGCCTACTATAAACCAAATGGCAATTTGGATAACACACAAAAAAGAACGACAAACAGCTCGGCTTACGGAGGAGCAGTTTTGATCGGTTTTAATCATTTTTTTAACGAATACCTGGCTTTTAATACAAATATAGGCTATGGCCATCAGCGAAGTAAATTGGTACAGTTAACCGAAGTAACATTTTACCCGGGTGGTTTTACCGGCAACTCGGGATATTCAGAAAAAACTGTTTCCAATAATTTGCTATGGAATTTTGGGTTTACGTTTGTTCTGGGCGGCAAACACAAAGAAGAAATAAAATAGGTTTAATCAATCGTTCCGGCTGCTATGGTATTATTAGTGTTTTCATTAATTAAAATAAAAGAGCCGCTGCTGCGATTATCATTATAACTATCAAAGCTTACAGGCTCTGCGGTTTTGATGAGTACTTTACAGATATCATTCAATTTCATCGCCCCATCACTTTCCAGGGGTGTGAAGGAATGGATATCAATTTTACTGATCACCTCTTTTATAACGGCCTTCGTACGGAAAGCGTTTTGTTGCAGTAGGATCTTTTGTCCGGGAATATAAGCGGCATTATCCATCCAGCAGATAGTGGCTGTTAATTCCTTTTCTGTCTTGGGTAAATGTTCAACAGGCACAATCGAGTTCCCGCGACTGATATCCACATCGTCTTTTAAATGCAAGACGACGGGAGTATTGGTTTCCGCAATTTCCACTTCCTGCTGGTTCACTTCTATTTTATCAATAGAAGTTTCAATGCCCGACGGCAACACCGTAACACGCTGTCCTTTTTTATACGAACCGCTCACTACCCTACCGGCAAAGCCACGGTAATCATGCAATTCATCGGTTTGCGGGCGAATGACATACTGCACCTGGAAACGCGAAACATCCGTTTGTTTGGCTTCCGCAATCTCAACGGTCTCTAAAAACTCTAATAAAGATTTGCCTGCGTACCATTGCATCTTGTCAGACTTGGTTACCACATTATCTCCGGCCAAAGCACTTGCCGGAATAAAAGCTACATCTTTTAAACCCACTTGTTTTGCGAAAGTTAAATAATCTGCTTCTATCTGTTTGTATTTCTCTTCCGAGTAATCTACCAGGTCCATTTTATTGATACACACTAATACCTTTGGCATGCCCAATATAGATGAGATGATGCTATGACGTTTGGTTTGATCGGTCATACCATTTCGTGCATCAACTAATATGATCGCCAGATTGGCATTGGACGCACCGGTGAACATATTACGGGTATACTGAATATGTCCTGGTGTATCGGCAATAATAAATTTGCGTTTACCGGTACTGAAATATTTATAAGCCACATCAATTGTAATGCCTTGCTCCCGCTCTGCTCTTAAACCATCGGTCAATAACGCCAGATCAATGTCGGCGTTGGTTCCCGTAGTTTTACTTTGACGTGTTAATGTTTCAATAATATCGGTCGAGATAGAATTGCTATCATATAATAAGCGTCCGATGAGTGTGCTCTTGCCATCATCGACGTTGCCTGCTGTGAAAAATCTAAGTAGTTGCATTTTGTATATTGTGCTATCTTTTTGATTGCGAATTAGTACGAATATATTAATCTGTGTATCGATGCTGAAACAGCTTAGATTAGTATATTCGTATTGGATTCGTAATTATATTTTAATTCTTTCGTTTGTTTTTTAAATCTAAAAGTAACCGCCTTTCTTACGGTCTTCCATTGCAGCTTCGCTTACCCTGTCATCCATACGGGTGGCGCCACGCTCGCTGATTTTTGCTTCCTTCAATTCTGTAATGATATCATCTACCGTATAAGCCTCGCTTTCAACAGCGGCTGTACAGGTCATATCACCCACGGTGCGGTAACGCACTTTCTTTTTAACGATCACGTCCTTTTCTTCCATCGTTACAAATTGGTTTGTATTCATTAACTGTCCGCTTTCTGTTAAAATACATTCGCGTTCGTGTGTAAAATAAATAGAAGGTAATTCAATGTTCTCGCGTTTGATATAATTCCACACGTCTAATTCTGTCCAGTTAGAAATAGGAAACACACGCACATTCTCGCCTTTATTAATTTTACCATTATAGATATTCCATAATTCAGGACGTTGCATTTTAGGGTCCCATTGCCCGAATTCATCTCTTACAGAAAAGATCCGTTCTTTAGCTCTTGCTTTTTCTTCGTCACGTCGTGCACCACCAATACAAGCATCAAACTCAAACTCTTCGATTACATCAAGCAAAGTATAAGTTTGTAATCCATTACGGCTCGGAAATTTACCTTTACCATCCTGTAACTTTTTTGTTTTGATGGTATCTGCCACGTAACGGACGATTAATTTTTCATCAAGCTTTCTAGCAAGTTCGTCACGATAAGTAATAGCTTCTTCAAAATTGTGTCCCGTATCTACGTGCACTAAAGGAAATGGAAATTTACCAGGACGAAATGCCTTTAGTGCCAGATGCACTAAACAAATACTATCCTTACCGCCACTGAATAATAATGCAGGGCGATCAAACTGTCCGGCTACTTCACGCAGAATGTAAATGGCTTCTGCTTCTAATTCATCTAAATAATCTTTGTTGTTCATAATTTTAATTTGCCACATCGAATAGGAAATTCTGCCTCTTTTGAATTTTCGTATCGAGATGTTTTTATGTCCTTTGATCACTTCTCGATACAATTTTGCAGGAGGCAGGCAAAATCACTCGAAGTGAAAAACTCTTTTATATATTTAATTTTCTCTTTTTCTTTCGCTCTCTGGGTTAACTTATCTAGCGTGCAATCCGCATTCTTTTTTATCATTTTGTTCCCACCACCAACGACCTGCTCTAAAATCTTCTCCTTCTTTAATGGCCCTGGTACAAGGAGCGCAACCAATACTTACAAATCCCTTGTCATGCAAACTGTTGTATGGAATATTGTGCTTGTTGATATATGCTTTTACTTCGTCCAATGTCCAGTTTAAGATCGGATGAAATTTAATAATTTGATTGACTTCATCCCACTCCACCGATGGCATATCATTTCGGTTTCCCGATTGATCTGCCCTGATTCCCGTGATCCAGATCTCTTTTCCTTTTAAAGCTCGCTGCAATGGTTCAACTTTCCTGATATAACAACATTCTTTCCGGTTCTCCATACTTTCGTAAAAACTGATGGGTCCTTTACTGCTAACTAATTTTTCAATAGCATCTGTTTGTGGATACATAACTTTGATGGGTGTTTTATATCGCTCTAAAGTACTATTCAATACCGAATAGGTTTCATTGAATAAACGCCCGGTATCCAAAGTAAACACTTCAATAGGCAGTTGCTGTGAAAAAATAAAATGCGAGATCACCTGATCCTCATAACCCAAACTGGTTGAGAAGACCACCTTGAATGGGAATTCTTTGGCTAATAGTGCCAAAGCTTCTTCTGGTGATTTATTATTTACTATTTCTATTATCTTTTTCATTTTATTTGGGCGTGCCCCCCGCAAAGAGGCGTCGGGGTCGGGCTGTCGCTTCAATCTTTTGCAAAAAAAGGCAGGCAAAAGGATTTCCGCTTGCATCCCTCACGCGTATTATTTTAGTGCTTGTAGTAAATCATTTAATATATCTTCCTTATTTTCCAGTCCGATGGATACACGGATCAATCCCGGAGTTATTCCAACATTTAATCGTTCATTCTCGCTTAGTTTACAATGGGTACTCGAAGCCGGATGTGTAACAATGCTTCTGGCATCTCCCAAATTCGGTGATATCTTTATCATTTGTAATTTATCTAAAAACTGTTTCGCTGCTTCATAACCACCTTTAACTGTTACTGTTAAAATACCACCACCTGCTTTCATTTGTTTTTTAGCAATGGCATGGTGAGGATGTGACGTTAAGAACGGGTAAGATACATTTTCTAATTGAGCATGCCCTTCCAGTTTTTGTGCAATGTATAATGCATTATCACAATGTCTGTCCATACGCAATCCTAAGGTTTCTAAACTTTTGCTTAATACCCAGGCATTAAACGGACTCATAGACGGCCCTGTTAATCTTCCGAATAAATAAATATCATTCACTAATTCTTTTTTTCCTACTACTACTCCGCCTAATACACGCCCTTGTCCATCCATATATTTGGTAGCCGAATGAATAACCAGATCGGCGCCTGATTTAATGGGTTGTTGCAAATAAGGCGTAGCAAAACAATTATCAACGATCAACAAGATATTGTATTTTTTTGCCACAGCCGCCACCAACTCCAGGTCAATTAATTCGATAGCCGGATTGGTAGGCGTTTCTAAATAGATAAATTTTGTTTCCGGTCTAATCAGCTTTTCAATTTCAGAAACAGAACCTGTATCGAAATAAGAGTAGGAGATATTCCATTTCGGAAAATATTTAGTGAACACGGCATGCGTTGCGCCAAATACTGACGAACAGGATACAACATGATCTCCTGATTTTAGAATAGACATGAAGGTCGTAAAAATAGCTGCCATTCCGGTTGCTGTTGCAAAGCCTGCTTCGGCCCCTTCCAGCAAACATACTTTATTGATAAACTCGCTTGTATTGGGATTGACATAACGAGAGTAAATAAAATCATCCGACTCATCGTTAAAAGCCGCACGCATATCTTCGGCTGCATCAAATACAAAACTTGATGTTAAAAATAAGGGCGCTGAGTGTTCGTTATACTCTGTACGCTCCATTTGTCCGCGGATGGCTTGTGTTTCAAAATGTTTGTTTTCCATAGTATGTTTTTTATTTTTACCGCAGAGGGTACTAAGTTTCTTCGCAGATTGCGCAAAGCTGACTCATGTAATTTTATCAAACCTCTGTTTTCTTGTGTCTTCTTTGCCTCTTTGTGGTTAGCCCTTTCTAATTTAACGTTACCTTATAAGTGATCTTTGCCGTTGGCTCTAATGTCTTGCTTACCGAACAATATTTTTCCATAGATAATTTCACGGCCCTATATACTTTATCTCTATCTACATTTCCTTTCAGTATAAAATGAACTTCAATGGTTTTGAACAACGAATAACCATCGCTCCCCACTGGATCTCTGTGACCGTTTACTTCAATCTCAATAGAGTCGAGTTCCTGTTTTTGCTTTCTCAAAATAGAGATAATATCTACTGAACTACAACCACCCAAAGCTGACAACAATAATTGCATAGGGCGCATACCTTTTCCATTGCCCCCTATTTCTTTAGAACCATCCATTAATAGCGTGTTACCTTCACTATTGCTTGCTTCAATGTTAAAATCGGTATCGATTCGTTTTAATTTAATTTGCATAAAAAAGTTTGGTTTACAGGTAAAGATAATCAATTTTTAAAACTCATTCACACCATTTACGGTAGTATATTTCATGGTGTATTTAATGCCGGGATTGATGTATTTATAAGCACTGTGGCTCATTATAGCCGCCTCATGGAAACCGCACAAAATCAATTTCAATTTATTTCTGTAGGTATTGATATCTCCTATAGCATAAACGCCCTCCGTACTGGTAGAATAATCTTCCGTGTTCACTTCAATGGCACTTTTATCAATGTTAAGTCCCCAATTTTCAATAGGACCCAATTTCGGACTCAAACCAAATAAGGGAATCAAGCTATCAGCTGCTATGGTCTGCTCATCTTTGGTTTTTGAATCGATCACTGTTACATTTTGTAATACCGAATCTCCATTTACGCGTGTTAAATTTGTATTTAACAACAAATTGATCTTTCCTTCGGCAGTTAAGTTCATTACTTTATTCACACTATCCGGTGCGCCCCTGAAAGATTCGCTGCGGTGAACCAAAGTAACTTTCTTTGCTACACTTGCTAAAAATATCGTCCAATCTAAAGCACTATCGCCACCGCCTGCTATGACAATATGTTTATCACGATATGTTTCCGGATCCAAAACCATATAACTAACTCCTTTGCCATTTTCGAACTGCGTTAAATTTTCTACTTCCGGCTTGCGTGGTTCAAAACAGCCTAATCCACCGGCAATTACTACAACCGCAGCATTTATTTTGGTACCCATATTAGTGGTTAACATAAAATCGCGTTCTCCTATCTTTTCTAAAGATTCGATACGTTCTCCTAAAGTATAGGTTGGATTAAACGGTTCTGCCTGCTTCACTAAATTATCTACCAGTTCCTGCGCTAATACTGAAGGAAAGCCTGGAATATCATAAATAGGTTTTTTGGGATAGATCTCCGAAAGCTGTCCTCCAACCTGAGGCAGGTAATCAATTAAATGGCAGCGCATTTTTAAAAGGCCTGCTTCAAAGATGGCGAATAAGGCAACGGGGCCTGCGCCTATTATGGCTATGTCTGTTGTTATCATGTTTAAATATTATTTATTTTATTAATACTTTCTTTTTGCTTGAACAAAAAGAAACAAAAA
>JAZKDT010000094.1:0-8622 GCA_040387475.1 Bacteroidota bacterium
CTGTCGGCTTCAAGTCTTCGTTGCTTTTATAAACTATTACTGCACAAAATCATTGGCACAAAGTTTAGGCTTTTATTTCACGGGTGAATATAACCGCTTAGCTGCTCAGGAGAAGTTAATATTAGGGCGCGGTGGCTGAGCGGAGCCGAAGCCCTGCATACGTTGGTAATAGTGCGGCTGCTTTTGGCAATTCGGTGCGGGTCACCATTCTGCGAAGATGTTGCGGGGTAAATAGGGACCGGCGAATTGCCTTGACTTTTTGGTTCTTTTTCGTCAAGAAAAAAGAACGAAGCGAAATCGCTTTTGGATACTTTTTGCAAAAGTATCTTTTAACTTTCCATACTTTTTGACGCCCTTCGACTCCGCTCAGGAAAAGAAAAAAGTGACATAGCAAAAAGAAAAATTTTACGAATGCGGAAGATTTTTTTAATCTTAGGGTTTAGCGATCACCAGGTAACCACTATGTAACACCACACCTTTTTTGGTGAGTAAAGTATCCAGTATAACGCCGTTGATAGCCTCGATGCAAAACAGGTTATTCATTTCTTCAAGCAGGTATTCAAAGTTAATTCTCTTAAACTTTTTAAGCTTATCCATGATAAAATGCGCGATGTTATATTCCATGGGTACGGTATAAGGTAACATGACAGACTTTGTATGATAGTTTTGCTGAATAACCGGCCATGCTTTTTGGGCCGAAACATTTACCGTAACTAAAGTAAGTGAGGTGTAGTTGATAGAGTTCATGATTAATGGTTTTAATGGTAATACGTCGTTGACGATACAAAAATAGGTAAACCCCGGGCCTTGCTAAATAGTTCGGGTTATGATAGTGGTGTCATACAAACCATGACAGAAATAGAAGTTAAAGAAAATACTGTTTCAAAATTAGCGTAAGTGCTCAAAAAAAAGATCCCTGCTGGCCTGCAGGGATCTTTCTTCATTTATCTAACCCTCATAACTTACATCTTTTTGACACTGATAGGCACAACTGAACTGAATAATCCCGTTGGTTGATCAGAGATGACATACATGCCCCTGTAATTCCATTCGTCAATTAATTTATTGGCTGGTAAGGACGCGATATCAACATATTCGTTTCGCATCAAACGACCCAATAATACAAAGCCCAGTGTATCGTTACGATCAACGTATAAGTCGAGCGCATCGGATTCGCCTTTGACCCATTTAATGAACGGGCGTCCTGCATCCAGTTTCACTTTCAAAGTGGGTTGCATCGTTGATGGATCGAACACAGGCGTTGTGGCAATGATGCCCAAATCATAACCCATACTGGTGGTGTAGTTAGCGCTGTTTTTAATACGTGCTGCTAATTTACTCACGCGGTCAAACACGCCTTCCGGTATGGTTGGCGGCGCTGTTCCAAGCGCCGGCAGTGCCGGGACCGTTGTGGGCAAATGCTGCTGGCCAACAGCATGCTTTACCAGCGATTTGTAGCCTGTAAGATTTTTGAGCGTTTGCCTGTAAAGCTCCAGCAGGTTAATAATGAATTGAAAAAAGGTGGCGTCCTTTTGCGTGGCTGTTAACTCGGCAGGCGTTATGCCTAAAAGCACGGCATAGATAGACAGCTTCGCCGAAAAGTTATTTAACCATACTGCTTTGTCGTTGTCCGACGTTGGGATGAAACTCACATTTGTACTCATAACATTTAATTTAGTTTAATTTATTTTTTTGTGTTTAATTATAGACGGGTTATTTATATCCGGCGCCTGATATAAACCGAAGCCTGCGTTCACCGTTGAACCTGTTCCCCTGCTTCTGTTTTTTTTGAGTAAAAGTGTTTTCTATAATGTGTTGTTATGTGTGGAATAACGCACTGCATTTTGAGTTTAGTATAAACCTATTTTCAAAAATTTGTTAAATAGAAAATCAAACACGATGATTAGTTTGTCATCAATTAGTTTACAGCAATGTTGGCATGCTTGTGAATCACCTGTTTTAAAGGACTTAGCCAACATGAGTAGCATATTTAAATCGCACTCTTTGTTTTATTGTGTAGACATTTAAAACTAATTTGCCTTAACATATTTTTACATTTGACGGTACAATATGCATTTTTGCTTAAGCAGAAATCACTTTTGCTTAAGCAATTTTTAGTTTCGCTTAAGCAAAAATCAGTTTAGGGGAAGCAAAAACGCCTGATGCTTAAGCATGAACAGTATATGCTTAAGCATATTTCATTTGTGCTTAAGCACGAACCACTTTTGCTTACGCATGAATCATTTTTGCTTAAGCAGCGGCTATTTTAAGGGAAGCAGATTTAGATATTGCTTAAGCACGCGGGGTTTTTGCTTAAGCAGCAATCATTTTTGGCACATGAAATTTGGGTTGGGAGATGCAGAATAGTTTAATTAATAGCTGTATATTTATAATAAGCGTTAACCCGTAAAACATAAGCTTGATGAAACTATTAATGGCTTTCCTTTTTATACTGCTCAGCTCCTTTACGGTGATGAAAAAATACATCTGGATAAAATTTGACCGGGCCATTCATATCACCAGGAACTGTACCGCACAAGCTTCGCAATTTTCATTTACTGTAACTACTAATTCAAAAAAACCAATTGCCGTCCGTGACTTTAAACTGGGTACTGAGCCATTTAAACTCTATAGTAATACAAAAGAGATCAATCTGTGGGATACACTCGCTGTAAGTGCAGCTCATGCAGTTTACCTAACTGTTCTGTTTAAATCATCCAGGGATGCACAGGAACCTTCTTTATTTACTTTCAAAACCAATCACACCGAACACCTGAATAATGCCATCGAGCTGACCTACGGCGACCATTTTATTACAAGCAATGATATTAACAAAGCCGTTCCGCAAACGATCGAGGTCACACATCATTGTGCTGACAGTATAAAAGTTTATTTTCCCTACGGCGGCACCTACAGCGACGTGAGGTTACATAAAGATTCACTTCACGCTAAGCCCTGCAAATACATTTCTTACAGTTTGCAGGCGCACACCAATTACATTCATTTAACAAAGGCCGATACCGGCACTTACTTTGTTTCCTTTAACGCCTGCCATTGGGGCAATGTGTTCAGGATGGTGGTGAGGTAGCGGGATTTTTACGTTTGTTACAAGCTAATTTCAATGAAGGATGGATGAAGATAGTCGCGGCATTACAAACCCTGCAGAGCGTGGGGGTGGAGAACAGACAAACATGGCCCACGCGCATATACTTTTAATCAGGAAATAGATTTCCCTCACTCAGACGTTCTTTCTTTCAGACTTTTCTTAAATAAAAAACAATCCTTTAGTGTATTCTGCGTCAGTTCATCCGGCATTTCCTCAAAGATGTACTTTAATTCCTGTAACAAGGCATCCAGATGAACCTGAACAGAATTCTGAATACCTTCATACATTTCGGGTGACTGATCATCAGTATAAACCGCTTCATCCTGTTGCCTGATGCTCACAATAAGGTCATTCAACAAATCAGAAACCACGGGATTGCTTAAGCTAAATTCATTGTAATGTTTGGTAAATCTTTCGATAAAGGCTTGGCTTATTTCAGGTGTCATCTCGATACGTGTTTACAATAACAAAGTTAAGGACCAGTGAGGCATCCTGATGCTACAATTTGTAGCATTTCAGGTTGGTTTATAAAAGTTTATAGTGTGAATGCGGAATTGCATGTGAAAGGTAAAACCAATGAACAAACCTACTCCGACAACCTAACAAAGGCAATTTAGAATTGAACGACAGCCCCTCATCATTTTTTCGAAACAAAATCCTGCTATGGTAGTATGGTATAAGGATTTTAAGTGGGTGGGAGAGTGATGGGGTTGTTTTATGACGTGGGCCTATTGTAACCATGAAACGTACTTTTTATAACTTTGCAAGTCTATTTTCAATTAAATCTAGCTTTTGCAAAAATTCTTTAGTGTCTAAAAAGTAACTAGGATAAGCTTTACGAAGATTGTCAATAGAGCCCGTAGAAACTAGTACAACCTGTAGCGGCGCGCCTTCATTAATTTTCCTCTCTATTCCTGTATAGTCTTTATTAGCTCGTTTTAACTGATTTGCAAAATAACTTTTAACATTAACCGTCTTTTTCTCAAGGTTAAGTGTGATTAAATTATATTTACTATTTTTTAATTTTTGATTGATATGGTCTGCTGCCACTGTAAAAGCCTTGAGTTTGTCATGTACCTTTAACTGTTTTGTTTCATCTGAAATCCTTTCAAAAATTTCTATATTTGAGATCATCTTATATGGATGGGAAATAGGACAATTTTCTAGAATTGAAAATCCAGCGCTAACTAATCCAAAGTAATTTAACCATTCGGTTGGACCTTGGCTTGATTTTAATGACGACTCTAAAAATGTTCCAACCGTTTCAACCGCGGTTGCCCAGGTATGTTGCAGTTTAGATCGTATTTGTAGTTCAATTCTTAAACCGTTAGATTCGGCATTATTTTCAGATACAAATTCATAAATTAGATGTATACCTCTATATCCAGAAATCGCTGGCTCAGTTACATAATCCTTATACCCTTTTAAATTGTGTTTAAATGAACTTTCTTTATAGTTTTTTTCGAGTTTGCGAACATCTGTTACGCTTTTTACTATTGCACGAAGTCCCGCTATATCTTGCATAGTTGATAATTTCATTTGGTCGAACCGTTCAAGCTTAGCGACAATTGACACAGCTCTCTTTAATCTTTGTGCAACTATAGGTGATTGAATGTCGAGTCTAATTATTTTATCTCTTAAAGTTGATTGAAAAGTGTTGATCGGATATGCGTGTATAGTTCTCCAGTAGGTTAAAATATCTTCAGCTTCTCTTAGATCTCCTACTTTATATTTATTTGGTTCTTTTAGAACCTGGCCCGCAAAATTAATTTGTCTATTCGAATATTTTCTTTGGTTTGTCATAAATATAGAATTCTGTTCGAATTACTAAATAGTTGTATTTAAATGTCAGTATAAAACGTTTTTAACAAATATATATGTTTAGTCGACTCTCACCAATTAATAAAACTCTTTGTAACGACAATTATAAAGACGACATAGGTGCTGCACTTCTATTTATATAATAACCTTATTGAATATATTTATTTTCACCATCGTGTTGGATAACGTTTAACGGATATAATGTACCACGGACATCTTTGTGTTTTATGGTCACTTTAACGCTAAAAATGGGAAATGACGCCGTTGGAAATAATGGGACGACGATAGATTCGCCTTTTGCAATCTCTTCATTTATATGAAATTTGATTTGCTTACTCTCTGAAGGAGTAAGTTTTTTATTTTCGATGCAATTTTTTGAATTTTTAATTAAGATGTCAATTTGTATGTCAATCGATTTTATTTCTGTATTACCATAGTTTGAGAATTTCAGGGCAAAGTAGTTGCCGTCAAATAATTGAGTGTCACTAGTTAAGTCTGGAAATGAATGTTGCATAGTGATTTTCCAAGAGTCACTTAAATCCGTGTTAATATATTGTGTTTTGCAGATTTGTTTATTTTCCGCTGCTAAGTTATTAACTAACTTTATATCTGAGGATAAATGAGCGTTTAATTGTAGGTCAGTTTGTTTTTTGATTTGCCTAAAAGTACGAACAGTATAAAAAACATATAGCGCATTCAATATAACCGCGAGAGTTGTTAAAATATCAGCATAATTGTTGCAGATCCATATGTATAAACTAGATCCTTCTTTGGCGACAATAGTGGTTTCTAATAATATCATATTGCGTGCGATTTAATTTTTATAATTAGATTCCTTATATCAACACAATCTTGGTATCTGTCGAGGTTTGCTTTATAATAAAGTGTATGGCCTGACGAATACATTATGTTTAATTGTGTGTGAAAGTCAGAAATAGTCTGTTCTGTAGCACCCATCACAGTTCTTCTGTGAGTCGAATTGA
The DNA here is from genome assembly GCA_040387475.1 of Bacteroidota bacterium. Taxonomy (GTDB): domain Bacteria; phylum Bacteroidota; class Bacteroidia; order B-17B0; family Aurantibacillaceae; genus UBA4416. The sequence goes on from JAZKDT010000094.1 coordinate 5,911, forward strand.
CAAACAATTCAACTTTTACGATCTCTTTTATCCAAACAGTATTTATAGTTAAATTACTTACGCCAACTACTATATCGTGTAATTTGTCTTTTGTTATAATTAACACTTCTACCGCTAAGCCTTGCAATTGCGGATTTGGATGCTGGGAAATTTGAATAAAGCTTCTTTGTACAAGTTCGTTTTCTAGCAACATAGAATTTGCTAATTTATTGAACACCTCAATTGTCGTATTGTCTGCTTTAATTGCATTGAGCTTTTTTTGTACTTCTTGTATTAAAGTTGTCATATTTGTCTTTTATTAAATTACTCATAGCTATTTGTAAAATATCTTTTTTGGACCTCACGATTTAACGGTTTGATTTTTAGATTATTTAATTGGGAACGGATTTAATTTTCAATGGTTTTCCTTTTAAAACCGTCCAACGATATGAGTAGGTTATAACAATTAGGGGTATCACAATCTTTTTGTCTACGATCATACCATTTTGAATAGCATCGGCGTTTGTCCTTTTTAAAAACCGTTGGATGGCATGTTCCTTTCGGTTGTCATACTTTATTTTTCCTATTCCAATCGGGATAAATAGAATCCAGAGTCTCGTGCCGTTCGTCTGAACTTTTTCTTCCGGAAGCACATCATAGCTTGTTGCACTTAGTCCGGTATTTATTGTTTCCCGCTTAGAAACGCAGCTAAATAGTAAAACAGATAGGACCGTAGCAATCAATATTTTTTTCATGTGAATAATTTCGTTTATAGATCCGTTTTTTTTGAAAAGACTTTCTGCCTTGTCATTTGGCTCTTTATGCTAGCTGATAACCTCTTTCACTTTATCATAATTCTCTACTGTTGCAATTAGCAGTTGATCAAATTTGAAAATGTCGTCCAGCGTAGTCAGTTCATTTTTGATCTCTTTTTTCTGATCGTCAAACGTTACCAGGTATTTTTTAGCGCCGTCAAGATATAGCCTGCATATAGGCTTACGGTTATTATCATCTAATAAAATGGCGAAATAAGATTGCGCGTCTCTGTAAACAATTCTACCAGAACTTATTTTTTGTCTAAGGATAGTTTTAACAATCATAAAGGATTCTAGTTCTTCTTCGGTTGTTACAATTTTAATGTCGTCTGCTTTTCCTTGTTCATTGGAAGTTTGAGTAGCCTCCTGTTCTTTTGTTACCTGGTCTTCTTTTGTTAACGCTGTCTTTAAACGGTCTGTTATCAGATCACTGATATTTTGCTGAAGTGATTTTTTAGTCAGGTTGGTGAACTGTTCAAGTACCTTTGCCGTGATAACACTTGGATAAACCTGCCTTGCAAAATGTTTTACAAAGTCAGGACTTGGATTCGCAAATTCAGAGTTAATTAAAATTCTTAGTTCATTCGTGTATTTAAGTTCGCTGGCCGTATTGACAATGTTATCGAAATCGTAATAGGCTTTGTGAAACTTCTTTAGTTCTTCGATCTGGTTTTCCTTAATATCAGTAATATTAAATGAGAAAAAAGGTTTCTCATCCATTTTATTAGCTTCAACCAGGTCGGTGTAAAAACGATATTCTACTCCGTTGGTCAAAATAGAGAATTTTGCTTTCGTGGTATGAAAGTACCTGAAAAGTTGAGACGCATTGTTTACATTTAACGGAGCAGCGTGATGTTTGCATTCTATTAAAATAATGGGCTGTCCATCTTGCATAATGGCATAATCAATCTTTTCTCCCTGTTTCATTCCAATGTCGGCTACCAGTTCGGGCGTAACTTCCAATGGATTAAATACATCATATCCGAGTTCACGGATGAAAGGCATAATGAAGGCGTTTTTGGTGGCTTCCTCTGTGTGTACCTGGTCTTTAAGTTTTATGACTCTGTCTCCAAGTTGTTTTATTAAGTCTTTGAAATCCATAATGATGTTTTATTTGTTTCCAAACCTAAACTATTTGAGTAACATTTTTCTCGGGGGTTTCCCTATATTTTATAGTGGAAACCCCCAGTGTTTATATAAATACTTATCTTTACTTTACCACCCAAAAATGCACTGTAATGGAAAAGATGCGAATTGTTATTGCCGATGATCATGCAATGTTCAGACAAGGACTCAGAGAACTGCTGGCTTATTTTCCGGAAATAACCATCGTTGGTGAAGCTGCCAACGGCGAAGAGTTGTTGCAGCTGCTCAGTACCCGGCCCGCCGACATAGTATTGGTAGATATTCGCATGCCCATTATGAATGGTTCGCAGGCTATTGATATTTTACACGTTCGTTTCCCCGATCTCAAGATCATTGTGGTGAGTGCCGATGCTAATTTATTTTTGCTGGAAGAGTATCGCAAGAAAGGGGCTCACGGCTTAATTCCCAAAGGTTGCGATATTGAAATGCTAATCGAAGCTATGAAGGAAACCAAAAAGCACGGCGATTGCCTGGCTTTGTCGAAAAGCGTTATTCAGCGCAGTGCGTTGGTGTTTAAAAATCCTTTCAACTTAACCGAAAAAGAAATGCAGGTGCTTAGCTTAACATCTAAAGGGCACGCCAATAAATACATTGCCGATGTATTAAGCGTTGCAGAAAGTACGGTAGAGTCGCACAAGACAAAGATCTATGCCAAAACAGGGTTAAAAACTCCGGGAGAGTTGATAGCTTATGGCATTAATAATAGTTTGGATTTGCTGTAGGTTTTTATAATGATACTTTTGCAAAAGTATCATTCAAAAATGTCTTTACT